>NZ_DLHR01000020.1:137820-266995 GCF_002483315.1 Flavobacterium sp. UBA7663 | reverse complement strand
GGTCAATATCACTGGAATTTGCAGATATGCTATAGGTCAAAAATAGATCAAAGGAATAATTAAAAAAGTAGATTCGAAAGTGAATGAAAATAGATAATTAATCTATCGAAAAGTAGATAAGTATAGGTCAAAGAAATAGTTGAAAAAATAGGTCTGAAAAAGGAATTTCATAGATATACCAGAGGTTAAATAGTTAAATATAGATCATGATTAAGTTTAAAAACCATCTATTAAAATTAATACGTTTTAAAACATATTAATTCGGAACAATATAGATAATTACAGATCTATAACCAATGTAAAATTTTGATTAAAATGATCTATATGAAAAACAAAAAAAACTAGTATCTTACCTATGAATATACTAGTTTTTCTTTATAATTCATAGGTCATTAACCTTTCAAACTCGCAATTATTGCTCTGAAACTCTCCAAACCTATTTCTACGTTTTCTATATTTTTTTTACAAATTAAAAACATAACAAAACATTTTATTCGACAACTTATTTTCCATAGGAAAATCCGGAAGTAGCCATTGAAGCAAACCGCTGATGGGCTTAGTTTTTATTTTAGTTTCTTAATTTCTTTGTCGTGAATAAAATAAAGGTTGTTTTTTGCTCTTGAACAAGCAACATAAAATTTATTCTTTGTTGTCTGTGCTTTAAAATTGATTAGTTCATTACCATTCATTTGTTTAAAAATTTCATCATTTATAATTACACATATATTCTCATAAGTTAAACCTTTACAATTTCCCCAATTGTCTGAATTGCATTTGAAGTCGTAATGTTTTTGATAAAAGAGTTTAACAATTGTGTCGTCTTCAAAAACATTTTTAATTTCGTTATGGTCTGTTATGAGTTTACATTCTGTTTCATAATCAAATTCAGATTTAATGTCAATACCAATTCTACTATTGATAAATTCGCAAGTAGTCTTGCTACATCTTCTACTGTTCAATAAGGTTGTTGTGTCAATTTCAATTCCTGATTTAACGAATCTGTCTGTATATGTTTTTATGTCGTGATGTAGTGATTTATTTGTTTGTTTATCTCTGCTTGTGTCAAAAGTATGTTGATAAAAATCCCCAACTAAAAGTAAATTAAACTTTCCTGAAAATAAATGTAGTAGAAAATTATAATCGTTACCAGCAAAATCTTGTATTTCGTCAATTAATAAAAAGTCAAAATATTTTTCCGTACGTTTTTTTACATTTTCTATGATATTATCAGTTATTAGTTTTGAAAGTCTATTATGATATAAATATCTTGATTTGGTAATAACACTATGGTCATAAATACTTTTCGGATATTTCCAAGATATTCCCTTTTCATTAATTTCATCAGACAAGTATGGCTTGTAACAAAAAGTATATAGGTATGAAAAATAGTTTAAAACTTTGATGTTGTTCGGAAGGTATCCAAATCGTTTTATAATTTCATTGATTAAATTTTGTGTACCACTAATAGTATATGTAATTAAAAGAAATCTATTGTTTTCATTAAGCTGTTGAACAATATAATAAGTTTTTCCTGAACCTGCTACTGCAAGAATTAGTCTTTTATTATCCATTGTAATGCTTCGATAATATAATCAGGTGAAGTTATTTTTGATTCTGCTTTGTCTAATAAAACAAATGAAACTTCTGCTTTATTATTTAACATATATTGCTGAACAGATAAAGTTCTTCTACCTTCTTTAAATAATGTATCGCAAATTTCTGTATTGGCTTCATACATACAAATTTCAAAGGTACTTTTGGTATTGTCTGTATTTGAAAATGCTTGAATAATTTCAGGGTTATATTTTGAATATTTTTCTACAATTTTATTTTCATAATCACCATCGTTATCTGAAATTATAGCAGTTTTAATATTTAATCTTGTTGCAATTTCAAGGTAACGCTCAAAACTTGTTCCGTCAACTGAAATAATATGAACATTTGATGCCTTAAGTTCCATATTATTTGCTTGACGAAAAAATGTTTCCATTAAAATATATTCTGCGTCTCCTTCAACTAAAACAACCTTATTTGAAAGTATAAATTGTAGAATATTATTATCTGGTGCTTTAATGAAAAACTTTGCAGTTGTTTCACTTAAATCTGAAAGTTTAGTCAGTTGGTTAGAACTACTATTGAGCAATATGCAATTTCTCAAATCTAGTCTCGTACTTATTAAATCACTGTGTGTTGCAATAAATATCTGTTTGTTGTCAGCCTGACTAATTTTATTAATCAAGCTTTGTGTGTTTAAATGACTTAAATGATTTTCTGGTTCTTCCAATAAAACTATATCTAAATCATTATCGTTTTTTGCCAAAGCAAGTTCTGATTTTATTATACATTGTTTTCCTTTGCCCTTATTATCTATAGAAATTGAACCGTCATAAATTGTTAGGTCTGTTTCCAAGTTAGACTTTGAATTTGATTTTATCCCAAGTGTGTAATTTCCTATTTTCTGAATTTTTGCGTTGATTTCAGTTAGAGCTGAAATTTTAAATTCATTTTTAGATAGTCTATATTTATGCTGATGTGTGTATTTTTCTTGTGGTTCTGATATGTTTGAATTGTATATTTCCTTTACATATTCTTTCATAGCGTATTCACTACTAACTTGTGTGTTGTCAATAAGAATATGTTTTAAGCATTTTGTATAAGAATTAAATGTCTGCCCTGAAAAAGTTTGAAATTCTATATTATAAAATTCAAAAGGAAATATGCAGTTTGGGTCTTTTAATATTTCTGATATTATTTTACTATATTCTTCATTGGCTTTGCAAACTAATTTTAGTCCATTACATTCTTTTTTTGCTGAATTATTTTTACCTTCTAAAAATTCGTTTGGTTCATCATTCAAAAAAAGTTCAACAAATAAAATAGGTAAATTTCCTAGTTTTCGGTCAGTTAAAAGAAAATTAGTTATTGCTTCAACATTGAATAAATGTTCTAAGCCAATTGTTTCAACTTTGTTCCTACTTCCACTTGTCGCTAAGTCAATTGCAGTTAAAATAGTACTCTTACCTGCTTCATTGTCGCCAACTAGCAAGTTTAACTTTGGGTCAAAGTCAACTTCAAATTTGTCAAACTTTTTGAAGTTTAGTAGTCTTATTTTTGTTATGTAACTCATAGTTTATAGTCTCTCATAAAATTACGTCTAACGTTCCCACGCTTGGCGTCAGTTGCGAACTTCGAAACTGATTATTTTCTGTTAAAGATAAAATTTCTTGCGAAATGTAAACGTGAATTTACCAGAAAATTCGCAATTGCGCCAAACGTGTGTTAGCTGTGGTTTTTTTCTATTTCCGATGGGTTTATTTTAAATTCTGCTTTAAATGTTCGAGAAAAATGAGCGAAACTTACAAAGCCAACGTCATAGTAAACTTCTACTGGTTTTTTGTTTTGTTTAGTAATTAAAAAATGTGCCAAGTCAAGTCGTTTTTTAATTAGCCACTTACTTGGTGTTTCTTTAAATATTTCTTGAAAATCTCTTTTGAATGTTGAAATACTTCTTCCTGTTAGTTTTGCAAATTGTTCTAAAGGAATATTGTGCGTAAAATTTCTATTCATATAGGCTTCTAAATCAATTTTAAAATCGTCTTGAAAATTGAAAAGAAGATTTTGCATTTGTGTTTTTTTAATCAAAAGCTCTATGATTTCGTTGGTTTTTATTGTCGCCAAATTTTCGGTTAACGCATCTGGATTTTCAAAATAAGGAACAATAGAATCAAAAAAACCTTTTAAAAATGGGTCGTGAGGAAATATAAAATTTGGTTTGCCTGTATATTGTCCTTTTGGTAAAATATTATGTTCTTTAGAAAAATTATAAAGTGTTTCTTTAGGCAAAAAAATACTAATTCCCATAAATGGTTTATTGTCTTGTGGTAGTTTTTGCGTTTTTACCAATTGATTTTTTGATATAAAGCCAATGTCGCCTGTATTGTATTCTGTAGTTTCTGTTCCGTTATTTATTATCATTTTTCCTGTTAAGATAAATGACAAAGCAAAGTCTTGAACAAACGGCTCAAAATCTTTTTTTGGTTCGCCTGAGCAAGAGAAAAGTATATTTATTTGTGTTCTATCTTGTAACATTTAGGATTTGAAATGTGTTAATTTTTCATAATAAATTATCGCTCTTTCTTTTGAAAAGTAGTCAATTATAGCAAAAGCAGAACCAAATAAAATCAACGCAATTGCGATTGCTTGCCAATGAATATTTTTTACAAAATATAACAATCCAAGAGCAACAGCAAAACAAACCAAACTAATTCCAATTGACATTGGATAGAGGTATTGAAAATCTTCGACACGTTTAATTTCTGTTTGGATGAATCGTTCTTGATTTTCATTGAATTTTAGTTCGACTTGTGCCACTTTTTTGCGGTTAGAATAAATGCTACCTATACCAATTGCTGTAAAAAAGATTCCGATAACCAATAAAGGAAAAAGCAACACTTTAGCAGAGGGTAAATTTCCGTATAAATAAAATAGGAATGCAATTGCAATTAGAAATAGACCAAAACCTAATATAAATTTACCTTCAAAAATTTCTCCGTTGTACCAATCAAAAGTATTTTTTATCATAATTTTATTTTTAAATTAATAAACAAAGATTTATCAGTAAACTGATAAATCTTTGTAAAAATATTCTATTTATTTTTAATATGATTATTTTGCATTATAACCGCCATCTATGTTTAAAATAGTTCCTGTCATAAATGTATTTTCGTCAGATGCTAAAAAGTAAATTGCTTTTGCAATATCTTCAACTTCACCTAATCTATTCATTGGATGAATTGCTTCAATGCTTGAAACATCATAGGTTCCTGAAGCAATAGCGTTTTTTAAAATATCTGTTTTAATTGCTCCTGGTGCAACTGCATTAACACGAATTCCTTGTTGTGCATAATCAATAGATGCACCTTTTGTTAAACCTACAACTGCGTGTTTTGATGCGTTGTATTGTGCGGTTGCATACAAACCATTTAATCCTGCTATGGAAGCTAAATTTACTATTGTTCCACCACCTGTTTTCAGCATTTCTATGATTGCATATTTCATTCCATAATAAACTCCCATCACATTTGTTTCAAGCATTTGTTTTAAATCGTTAGATTCTGTTTCTGCTAATACTGCATTTCCTAATGAAATTCCCGAGTTGTTTACGATAGAATCTAATTTACCAAACTTTTTAACAGTCGTTTCAATAACTGATTTTACTTGTTCTTCGTTTGTTACGTCTAAGGGTAGAAATGTAATGTCAGCACCATTTTGTTTAAAGTCTGCAATTACAGATGCTTCTTTGTTAGCGTTTCTACTAGTTATTACTACATTGTAACCATTTTTTGCAAAATGTAAAGCTGTTGCTTTTCCAATACCTGTTGTTCCGCCTGTGATAATTACTGTTTTTTTCATTTTGTTTTATTTTTAATGATTTATACAGCAAAGGTAAGTCGGTGTTAAATAATAAATTTGTCTGTGAGGTTCAATATCTTTGTCTGTCGAGTTTGTGCGGTCGTTCGGTAAAATCACAGCTAACTTGTTTATATGCTCAGTTTTTTTGCTATTTAGTTGAACATAGCTAGCTATTTTGGGGTAGATATGCTCAACTATTGTTGCGTATTATTTTTTATAAATCTTTAATCTGCTGAATATTTTTGGTACTCTATACACTAAGTTAATTTACGTCTTATAATGTATCACACTATCATTAGCAAACAACTGCTAATCTTTTTCATCCGAGCAATTTATTCTGGATTCTGATTAACCATTGTCATAAAAAACTTACTTCCCAAACGTAAGAAAAAAAAAGATACTAAACAACCCGTAAAAATACCTGATTTTCAAACCAGGTATTTTTACGGGGGTACCTTCGGGAGCTAAAGTAAATAAAGGGTTTCAATAAATTTTACGGAAAACCGTAAATGATGTTTAAAAAAACAAACATTCTAAAAATCAATTATTGCTCAAAGCAGGCAATAATGATTCATCTTAAAATATTAAAAATAAGAAGACTTTATTCATTTAATAATGAAAAATTATTCCCTTAAATTCTGTAAGTCTACAACATAAACATTACCTCCTATCTTTTTAACTCTTTCATCTGTAATGAATAATTCCTCATTATTTTTAAAACAAATAGCCTCTTTTTGGGAATAGTGTTTTAAATCTAATTCTGTCATTTTTCCCGAAGTTATGTCATCTTGTGAATAATTTTCAAAAAGCCATACTTTGGAATGTGATAGTAATACAAATTTTGAACCATTAGTACTAATAGCTGCGCTTGTGATCGTACAATTATGGTAATCTCCACAAGTTGTAATTGTTTTTATTAGCTTAGCTTGGTGGTGTCCTGGTGAATTTGGAATTTTATAAATGTAACTGGTTCCATCAAAACCTCTGCTCCTATTTTTTGTAAACAAATAAAAATTATTATTGTATTCAAAAAAAGCTTCCACATCAAACATTAAGTCTTTCTTTTTAGGTGGAAAATCAGTTTGTTCAGGATAATCGAAAGTAACTTTGTAAGCTGTTTTTACTTCATTATTTTGCAGGTCAGAATGATTTATTTTATGAATTGCTAAATCTTTCCTAACATTATCGTTGTTCCCAAAGTCACCAATATATAAATTTCCTTTGTTATCAAATGTTACATCTTCCCAATCTGTATTTTCAATATTTGTTACTGAAATGATTTTTGTGATTTTTCCTAAAGTATCAATAACCACTACTTCATTTGGATTACCGCTATCTTCAATGGTGTAAAGTAAATTATTAGAATATGCTATACCTGAAATTTCTTTAAGCTCTTTAGGTAAGTCTGCGATTTGTTTTAAAACTGTAGCTTCGTTTTTATTTTCACACGAATAAAACAAAACCATTATTACTCCTAAAATTGCTTTTATCGTTGTTGTCATAATTTTTAAAATTGAAAACCTAATGAAAATGCTGCTCTCATTCCGTCTGAAGAATTGAATAATCCTATGTTTGCGGAAAGCAATTCTGCTCCATTAATAAAAAATCCACCACCATAAGAGTTATGCCATTTTTTTGAATCTTCTTCATTTAACCAAATTCTTCCGTAATCAAATCCAGAATAGATTCCAACTCTAATAGGAATTAACTTGGTTTTCATAGAGCTAAAACTATATCTTAAATCCGTATTTTGATAAAAAGATTGATTTCCTGTAAATCGTTGATTTCTAAAACCTCTTAAACCATCTGTTCCACCAATTGATGCTGCTTGATAAAATTCAAATTCGTTTCCAAAATTGATGTGACTTTTTAATTTAGTTGCTACAACCCATTTTCCTTGAGCATCTATTTTATGATTGAAACTCACATCTGGTATAATATAATTATAACTTCTATTACTGTCGTCTAAGTTGGTCTTATGCCCTATCTGTATATTGGTTTTCATTCCCATTGTAGGATAGGCTTTGTTATCATAATTCTCAAAATTAAAAGTATAATTAGTCCCAAAAAATTGCACCTCATCAAAAATATAACTTGGTAATTCTGGATTATTTTCAACAAATCTATTTTGCGTGTTGTGTACTTCAATATTATCATAATTTAATCCCAAAGCCATACTTACACCTGACCTACTTCTCCACTTTAATTGTGGATTAAAATTTAAGCTACGAACTTTAACTCGATTATAATCTAATCCTAAATCATCATCAAAATTGGAGATTTCATTACCATAACCAAAAAAGTTAAGCGTAAAATTAGGACTTTGTATTCCTGCATTAAATTCAAAATTGATTTTTCCGATAATGTTTGCCAATTCGAATCTGTAGCTTACTTCATAACCGCTTGTTGCAAAATAATATGCTGCTTTTAATTGATGTTGACTTGTAAAAGGATTGCGTTCAAATCCGTAATTTGTAAATGTGTTATTGAAACCTATTTTTAAGCCATCATCTGGATTTGCCCCAATAATTGGAATAAATTGATTTTGACTTGTTTTAACCTTTTTGAAATCATAGGTATTAATATCATAACTATCACTAAGCTTCAGTGTTGCTTTTTTAGCAAGAGCTATGTCGTTTTTCTTTGTTTTATAGTCATAAACCACAATGTTTTTTCCATTTGGAATTATGTATTTGTCGTTGTTTTGACCTCCAATAAGTCTAATTTTAATCTTATTACTTTTACCAATCATTTCGAATGAATCATCATCATCTAATCCATACATCCAAATTTCATTGGTAACATTTGCTTTATAAATCGTAGTAAAATAAATTTCATTACTATTGTCTTTTTTCTTTCTTTGAATCGAAACTTCTATATCATTATTGTCTAAACTGCGAATTAAAAAAATATCTTTTTTGTTAGTTCCAGTAACTACTGCATATTTACTTAACAAACTAAAGTAGCGATCTGCTATTTTTTGTAAATTACTTCTTCGTTCTTTCAAAATCATTTTTATATCAACAATGGTTTGGTCGTTTAATTCAGAGGGTACATTTGAAAAAGCATCATCTATTATTTCATCCGTAATATTACTCTGAATAAATGCTACCTGTTCTTTCCAATCTTGTTCATTTAAATGACTAACAAATGCTTTGTCCAATGGGAACGGTTCAATATTAAATCCTTTTACATCGGCTAAATCATCATCATATTTTCGCAATAACTTTGCCATTGGAATTAACTTAACAGCAGCACTAAGAATGAAACCATCAGACATTATTGAAAAAGCTTGGTCTCTGTCTCTTGGCAATGGCTTGAAAATTATTTTGTTATCTTCATTGAATTCTAACCATCTCCATTGGTCTTGATGTCTATCCCAATCGCCAATGAGCATATCGAATAATCTTGCTCTGATATATTCTTTTTCATCAACAACTTGATTTTCATTTTCATGAATTTTTCCAAAAACATCATATGTACTGTAAATGTTTCCTGTAAAATTTTCATCTTCAAGTGAAAGGTTACCATCAGCAGGATGTTCTTCAAAAAGATATAATTCATCTCCAAATTCAGCATTAAATTGTCCTAATGCTTCGTGTTTAGGAATATAGAATAGTTTTGAATTCAACTTATTGATTTTTATTGCATCAGATAATGTACCAATTACAAATGGTGCATAAGGATATGCACCTGTAAAAACATCTTTCACTAAATCTTCTGAAGCTGTATTTTCAAACTGTTTTTGTACATACTGATTTTTAAACATAGAGGCTTGGATGTATTGAACTGCACTCTTTTTCATCGCTCGCATTACATATTGTTTGCCGTCTTTGGCTTTTAATCGAAGTGTTCTTGATTGTGTTCCTCCACCTTTTCTTATTGGTGTTAAACCACCAAGTAAAGTATCTAAAGTAACCACTTTTGCTGTAATAGGTGTACTGTAATATTTTCTGTATCGATTACCCCAAAGAAAACTATAGAACCTACTTTTTGAAGTTTCTTTATCTGTATAAATAGATACTTGTATTGAATCTTGAAATTTCTGTGCTACTATATCTTTACTTACTACTTGATTTGGCTTGATTACTGTTGTTTGAAATTCAACTTTACTATTTGTAGCATTTATAAATTTTACTTGTGAGGCTCCATTTTCAAATACCTCTAAAATAGCATAACCCTTGACAGCGTGAGCATAAACACCACCATCAGTAATTTTTACTGGCTCTACTTTTGAACCAGAACCACTGATAATTTGTGGTATATCATTTTTAATGATATACTGCAAACTATGATCGTGTCCTGATACAAAAATTACATTATCATTTTGTTGAGCAGCAGCTGTCAGGATTTTTTTTAATTCGTTGTAATGGGTATTTTGAATGTCTGCATTACTTATTCCAGTACTTTTACGAAGAAGATTTTTTAAACTTCCTAAAATTGGAAATGGTGACATGTGGCTTTTAAATGAATATTTCCCTCCATGAGGACCATTTGTGAACATTGGGTGATGAATCGCCACAATAGTGGTTTTTCCTCGTGCCTTTTTTATCTCGCTTCTAAACTCATCTAAAAAATGATTCCTTGTTTTAATCTCGCAATTTTCATTTATTGTTGGGTGATTATCCCAATTGGTAATGTACCATTGTGAATCCACAATAATTAATGTAATATCCTCCGTAATATCTATACTCTCTATTGGACAACCATTTTTAGGCAAAAAGGATTTTTTTCCTAATTTGCTTTCAACATATTCTTGTTGTCTTTTGAGTCCTTCGTTTCCGTTACTATACCAATCGTGATTCCCTGGAATGAATATTGTTTTTCCTTTGAATGAAGTTGCTATGTCGATTTGCTCTTGTAATTTGTTTTCAGCCTCATTTCGAGTTATATCTTTATTATTAGGCATTCCAGAAGGATAAATATTATCTCCTAAATAAAGTAATGTGCTGTTTTTGTCTGCATTATTAAGATTGTTTTTTAAGGCATTTGAATTATTTAGACTATCCTTGAATACTCCATTACCAGCATCTCCAACCAAAAAGAAAGTATGTATCTTTTTTCCAGATTGACTACTTGCTCCTTCTTTATAATTATTGTCATATTGCAGTTTATAAGTAGCACAAGATTGTACAACTATCGTAAGTAGTATTACATATGGAATAACTCTCTTCATAAAAATTACGGTTATCTAAATTTAAAAGCAATTAAAAAAGCTAAAACAGAAATAATAATTCCAAACATAAAAATGGTATATGCCACTCGTAACAAACGGTATTTTTTTTCTAAAACTATGCCCAAATGGTACAAATCTTTAATCATAGAATTATATACATAATCTTTGTCTTTCATCAATTCATTCATAGCCCAATTGTAATCTTCGTATGGCATTTTATAAAAATTACCAAAAAATAATAAGTTCACTTTTTTTTCATCAACTTCCTTTCTAGTAAAACTTCCTTGTGTAATACTTGGTCTTGTTGCCAAAATGGCAAAAGTAATGGCAATAACACTTGATATTATTAGAGTTAAAGTAGGTATAATTAAATGGGCATTTGAAGGATTGTCTAACTTAGGAATAATTGTAGTAAGCGAAACAGAAATAATGATGGCATTTACTGATAACAAAATATTTGCCTTATTATCTACTAAACCACTAAGATTATTATGATTGTTAAGTGTAGTTCTAAACATAGTATCAATACCTCTTTCGGGTTTAGTTTCTTTGCTTTTCTTTTTGCCTTTATCACTTTCTATTAAAAATGATTCTGCATTTTTTTTATCTTGAGGATTATTATCTTCCATCATACTATTGATTTTGTAGTTTTTGTTCTATAATATTTAAATTTAGTTCTTTTAAATTTTGCCAGTTGTCTTTTGCAAACTTTGTATAGTATTGATGCTTTTTCAGAAACTCAACATTAAGATGGTACCAATCTTCATTGCAATACTTTTTATTAATTGATTGTTCCCATTCATTTCTTAATTGTTCTAATGTATTAGGATAATTTTTATTTGCTAAATGAACATTATCTGCATCTTTAATAATATTTTCTGATTTGTTTGAAGGAGTATAATCAAATTTAGTTGCCATAATTAATTTGGCAACATTTTCTTGAATGCCAACTGCTATATTTTTGGCTCTTAAAAATTCTAAAGCAATATCAACACTTTGTAATTCATGTTCATCTGAACATTCAATGTAACCGGCATCATGGAACCAACCAGCTAAAAGTAAAACAGTTTTTGTTTCTTCATCTAGTTTTTCAGCTTTACAGAGTGTCTCAATCCCTAAAACTACATTCTTTGTATGATCTAAATTGTGATATGAAAATTTAGTATCTAACCTTTCTTGAAAAAGTTTCGTGATAAATGCCTCAGCTTCTTGTAATATGGCATTTTCTAAATGTTTTACTTTAACACGTAGCGCTTTTAAACCTGAAACTGCTTGCAAATCCTCTACTTCTAATTTTTCAATTTCGTCTTCAAGTATGTTTTTATGTTGTAAGTATTTGATATACTTGATGTATTCTTTTTCTTCTGAGACATTAGAGTACACAATTGTGATTTTTTCTTTTTGCGTAATACGCTCGTTAGAATTTTTCACAAAAGCTTTATCAATCCTTTTTTTAACAACCTCATATCGAGCATTATAAGAACCGTCTACATCAAAACGCTTTTCATCCATTCTGAAACGTATTGAAATGGGCGAACTGAATGCTAAAATTAAAGATGTTACATCAAGACTATAGGGCAAAGTTACTTTTAACTTATGATGCTCTAATTCCATTTCACAAAGTGTTTCTAATTGCCACAAACGAAGATTATGCAAATACATAGTATTATACTCTTTGTTAGGCTCTATAGAAGCTCCAATATATAAATTATGCTCTACACCATCTGTCTTAAAACGTTCATAATAATGAGGAAAAATTTCTTGGGCTTGTTCTTGTTTAGCATCTAAAATAGAAGCCATTTTTTTGTTGATACTCATTATCGTATCTTCAAAATCTTTTCTGGTTTGATAAAACATCCCAGTTTTTTCATCTATCTTATTAAAATAGTCATTTATAAGGTTTTTTGAACTCTTATTTAATGTCGTGTTCTTTAAAAAAGTATGGATTTCAGTTTCTATATAGTGATGAATGATTTGTTCTAATTCATTCTTGAATGGTTGCTCTAATTCTCTTAAAAAACTTTCTAATTCAAATTTTTTCTGTTCAATTACGCTAATTTTTTTGTCTGAATTTAGGGTATCAATGATTTCAATTAATTGATTGATTTGTACTTTTAAATCATTGACAATAGCACTAATTCTATTTTCAGAAGAACCCTTAATATCTATTTGACCATATAAAGGAAATACCTCTTTAAATACAATTTCTTTGAAGTTGTAATCCTCTCTTGCGCTATTTGAATAAAAATAATTTTTAGCTTCTTTTTTAAATTTCCAATATACACTTTTATGAATGGAAGTATATTCTTTTTGAATAATTGCTTCCATTTGATTTATCATATCATTGCTATTCTTTTCAACTGTATCGGATAAGTATGGTAAAATTAATTCTAATTTGTTAGCGTTTACAGAGTTTAAAGCTCTTACTGTTGGCGAAGCTAATTCAATTAATCCTAATAATTTATTGTCCTTACTCACAGGAGCTAATAAAAAACTTTGAACACCTTGATTCATCAAATGATTAGAAAAACGGTAGTTTTCTTGTTTCGCATTATGCTCTTTAACATTGGGAATGATAAAATGTTTATTGTTTTCAATCAAGCTTTCATAAGAACAACCACAAAGTGCATTTTTACAATCTGCTTCATTTTCATTTAAAAGGATAAAGCTTTTTAAATTTTCATCACTAAACGGAGGCTTCATAAATAAATCTTCCTCTTCATCATAAAAAGTAAAACCTACTTTTAAATCAGGGATTTTAAACACTGATCTAAAAATAGATTCAAAACTTTCATTGAGTTTCGCTTTATCTGCATCGGATTTTAATAAATTCGACTTTAAATTGGAAACAGCACTTTCGACCGTGACATCAACTAAAGAAACAATTGCAAATCCTTTTAAAATCCAAGAATCCTCTGGAAATGCTTTTTTCCATAACTCTAAATTATCATAATTATCAATTAATTCCTCTATTTCAGTTTGATTTAAAAACTTTGTTTCTTCAGTTGAAAATATTTCTAAAAAATCGGCATTATACAAAATTCTGTAGTGCTTTACAATACCGTTTTTGTCAGGAATATCATAAAATAATGGCTTTCCAAAATCGATATTCTGATTGTAATATGCGTTTAAGATAAGCGTACAATTCATAATATAGAACTGGTGTTCATCCATTTCTCTGATGCTCATATCAAATGAAACACCAACATCATTTATTATTTTCTTAAAACGTTCAGAGTAATTAAATGTAATATCGTAAAAAGGAAGCGTTACCGCCTTTATTTCATTATAAGTGAGTGCTGTTGGAAATAAGTCTGCTAATAGATACTTAATTATTTCTTGATTATTTTCAATAATTTCAAGGTTATCAATTCCTTCTCTAAACTCTGGTTTGTCTTGAATTTGACCTAATAAACCTTTTGCATAATTGGATCTGTAGTCAATATCTGATAATGCTATTTGTTCCAATCCTTCAATTAATTTGTGAAAAGAAATTAAAATCTTGAAAGGACTAATGTATTTGTAATTCTTAATCATAGAATTGTATTTAAAACAAATTTAAGCAATATTTTACTTTTTTATTGTTAAAGACTTCTTTAAACAATTTCCTTCATTATTGTATATAAAATGTAATAACAAAATAATATCCACTAAATGCATCATGGCATAAAATGTATTGTAATATTGGAATTCTGATTCTAAAAAAAATGCTTTGAGAAAAGATAATTGCACATAAAAAATTGAAATAAAAATAAATATACCAAAGTCTCTCTTCGTTATTTTTCTTATTGTAAAAAAAAGCAAAGCACCAATTAAACAGGGCAAAATACTTGAAAAAACAACGTTCAACATCGTTAATGGTACACTAACATCAACTTTAAGTCCATTTGAAATTTTTCCATTACTAAAAAATATAAAAAACATAATTCCATTAATTACCAATGCAAAACCAGAAGCAATTATTCCTGCTAAAAGAGACTTTTTAAAACTTTTATTTGGTTTCATCATTTTGTAATTCTTTAAAATTAAATCTCAAAATATTTAATCTATAAACGTATATTTTTTACTTATAATGAGAAAATCCCTATATATGAATTCCTCCTGACACTTCAATTCGCTGTGCATTTATCCATTTTGAATCATCAGAACATAAAAATGCAACTACACTTCCAATATCATCAGGTAAACCAACTCTGCCTAAAGCAGTATTGTTAGCAATCATATCATTTAAAACTTTATTATCTCTTACAGCACCTCCACCAAAATCAGTTTCAATAGCTCCAGGCGCTATAGAATTCACCCTAATTTTTAAAGGTCCAAATTCTAATGCTTGATAACGTGTTAAAGAATCTATTCCTGCTTTCATTATAGCATAAGCAGCATAATTTGGATAACTAAAGCGTACTAAACCTGAAGATGTATTAACAATACTTCCTCCTTCTTTAATCAATGGAAGGAGCTTTTGCGTAAGAAAAAATGGTGCCTTTAAATGAATACTTGACATAGCGTCAAAAGCAGCTTCTGTTGTTTCAACAATTGGAGCATAATAAGCCGAACCAGCATTGTTAACTAAGGCATTAATCTTAGTTTCACTGAAATCTTTTTCTAAAGTTTCTTTTAGGTTCGAAATGAAACCTTCAAATGATTCTGATTTTGAAACATCTAACTGAAGTGTGGCTGATTTTTTCCCTAAGTATCTTATTGTATTTGCTACATCTTCTGCATCCTTTTTATTTGTATGAAAGGTGATAATTACATCAAAACCACTTTTTGCTAATTGTATAGCCGATTCTTTACCAAGTCCTCGACTTCCGCCTGTTAACAGGACTATTTTATTATTATTTGTCATTTTTTATACTTTATAGTTTTATCATTTAGTTGACTTATGGTCTTATAAACTATTTTAACGCTGTGAGTTAAATTCTACCACCACCGTTTACAATTATTTGTTGCCCATTTACCCAACCTCCTTCAGCACTTGCAAGAAATGCCACTACACTAGCAATGTCTTCTGGCTCACCTAATCTTCCTAAATTCATTCCTTGAGCAATTCGTTCCATTTCTTCATTAGAAACTTCTTTTTCCATCATAGGCGTTCTGGTTGGTCCTGGAAAAATACTATTGACTGATATTTGACGATGACCAAGTTCTTGTGCCAAGATTTCGGTAACTACTTTTCCAGCTGCTTTACTAGGAGAATAAATACCAAGACCTGCTGCTGGATAAAGTGCACTTGTAGAGGAAATTTGTATAATTCTTCCGCCATCTCTTACTTTTTTGGCTGCTTGTTGCAAAACAAAATAAGTTCCTTTATAGTTCACAGCATTAATACGATCGAAGTCGTCTTCTGTAACATCAGCAATCGGGATTCCCATTTTTGCTATTCCTGCATTAGCAACTACAATGTCGATTCCTCCAAATTCTTGAATTACAGCATCAAAAAGACCAATGATTTCTGAAACTACACCAACATTTGCCTCAAAGCTAACTGCGTTTCCTCCAGTTTTCTTAATTTCATTAACTACTTCATCGGCTGATGAAGAATTGCCAATATAATTAACGACTACCGTGATTCCGTCTTTCGCTAAACGTATTGCAATAGCACGACCAATGCCTGTTGCTGCTCCAGTTACCAAGGCTATTTTTTTTGTTGAGGTTGTCATAATTTGATAATTATTTTACTTGAGATTTTATTATTGTATCAGCAATTTTTTCAGCAACTGCAATTACCGTTATATTTGTTGCTGCTGAAATAATATCTGGAAAAATAGACGCATCAACTATGCGAAGTGATTCCACGTGATGAACTTTTCCTTCTAAATCAACAACAGCTTCTTTAGAATTTATATCTCCCATCGGAGCACTACTTGTAGGATGAGCGTAACTTGCGATATTTTGCTTAATGGCTATTTCCAATTCTTCATCTGTTTGCACTGAAATACCAGGAGCTAGTTCAGAATGAATAAAATTAGAAAACGGAGGCATTGCGGCTATTTGTCTTGCAATTTTAGCTCCTTCTATTATTCGTTTAGTATCGTATTCGTCATCCAAAAAATTTAAATCTACTTTTGGATTGATGTTTGGATCTTTTGTTTCAATCCATACTTTTCCTTTAGAGTTTGGCGTGGTTACTGCTACTCCCAAGACAAAACCCATTTGTGTTGGGCTATATTCATGTGGGAAAAGATGGGTAGCCGTAATGTGTAAGTCTAATTCTCCTTCTTTCGAAATAGATGTTGATGTCCATAGATTTGCAGCAATGGGAGGAGTTATTTTGTCCACCATTTCTTTATGTAGTGCAAAAGCAGCATAATGAAAAGGATGGTCTTTCATATTCTTTCCTACAGGAAGATTAGCAATAACAGGTATGTCTAGTTGTTCTAAATCGCTTTTTGTTCCTATACCTGAACGAAGTAGTATTGCTGCACTCCCATAAGTACCACCAGAAAGTATAATTTCGTTAGCAAAAAATTGTTCTCCATTTTCCAATAAAATTCCAATTGCTTTTTTACCTTCAAACAAAACCCTATCAACAATTGCTTCTGATATAATCGTAAGGTTTTTACGTTTGCGAACAATATCATTAAGATAGGCCATTCCTGTATTTACTCGCACACCATTTAATACATTCATACGATAAGGACTAACACCATTAGCATCAGCTCCGTCATAATCTTCGATGGCTTTGTAGCCTACATTGATTGTTGAGTCAACAAAAGCTGCCTGAACCGCAGTTAAATCATTCTTTCCTAATTGACGAATCGGTAATGGACCATCAAAACCATGTATTGCTGGGTCACCTGAATCACTTGTTTCCAATTTTTTGAAATAAGGAAGAACATCTTCATAAGACCAACCTGGAAGATTCCAGTTTTTGAAATCTTGTGAACGTGCTCTTACAGCAGCTGCTCCATTAATAGCAGAACTCCCTCCTAAAACTTTTCCTCGTGGTAAATCTATTTTGTTTCCATAAGTAGTAGGTTCCGATTGAAATCCCCAGTTATGCTCTGCATCTCCTCCAGGATTATTGGCACTTGAAATTGCACTAGGATAATCTGAGGCTGGATAGGCTTTCCCTCCTTCAATTAATAAAATATTTTGATTGCTTTTCTCACTCAAACGTGATGCTAATACAGCTCCTGCTGATCCACCTCCAACTATTATAAAATCATAATTAACGGAAGGGTTTTGTGAATTTTTCATAAGATTTATTTTTTAATCGTTAAATTCTTTTTGATTTATTTTGAACAGATTATGCCAAGTAAATCATTCTTAACTATGCTAAAACCGAATAATCGGTATAACCTTTTTCATTTCCTCCATAAAATGTAGTACGGTCGGCTTCATTGAGTTCAGCGTTAAGTTCAAAACGTTTTACCAAATCGGGATTTGCGATAAAAGACACTCCAAATGAAATCATGTTTGCAATTCCTTTTTCTAATTCTTGTTCTCCTGTTTCACGTGTATAACCCGCATTTGCAATTAAAAAGTGTTTGGTTAGCTTACCCAATGTTCCTATTACATCTCTTGGGTATTGAGGTAATCCATTTTCAGGTAGAAATAGCGCATTCATAAGATGAATGTATGCTAATGGTAATACATTCAATTTTTCTATCAAATAAGTATAGTCTTCAAGTGGATTACTATGTAAAATACTATTGTAGGGCACGCTTGGAGATAGCTTAATTCCTACTTTATCAACACCAATAGCTGTTACCATTTCTTGCATTATTTCCAAAATAAAGCGACTGCGATTTTCAATATTACCACCATACTGATCTGTACGAAAATTTGAACTTTCAGCTAAGAATTGGTTTGGTAAATATCCTGTAGCAGCATGCAATTCAACTCCATCAAAACCTGCTTTCATTGCATTGATAGCAGCTTGCTTGTAATCTTGAATAACTACTTTTACTTCAGCTGTTTCTAAAGCTCTTGGAATTTCATAATCCAAAAGACCTTGAGACGAAAAATGTTGTTGTCCTTCAATTGCAATAGCTGATGGAGCAACTGGTAGATTTCCCATTTTATCTACTGAATGAGCAACTCGACCAGTATGCCAAAGTTGAGCAAAAATTTTACCGCCCTTTTGATGAACTGCATCGGTGACTTTTTTCCATCCAGCTATTTGATCTTCGGTATAAATTCCTAAAGTGAATGGACTCCCTAATGCTTGTTCTGAAATATTTATCCCTTCTGTTATTATTAATCCCGCACTCGACCTTTGTGTGTAATACAAAGCCGTTAGATTATTAGCAATTCCGTTACCTTCACCACGAGCTCGAGTCATCGGTGCCATTGCTATACTATTTTTAAATTTTAAGTTTCCTATTTGATTTGGTACTAATAATTTCATTTTAAGCACTTTTTTTAATTAATTTGATTTCTCCATATTTTCCTGCGTAAAAATCTCGGTATGCCTCCGCAATTTCACCTAACGTATTCATTACAAATGGTCCTTCAGCTACTATTGGTTCAGTGTATTCTTCTCCTCCAAATAATAACACCTCAATCGCAGTATTAGACGTGTTTTTAATTTCTATTTCGCCTGCATTTCTTCCAAATTCGATAAACTCTCCTGCTTGAAATTCTTCATCATTAAGAAGAGCATTTTTAGTAGGTAAAAAAGCTGCGACTTCCGTTTTTTCAACCATGTTAATCGAAAATTCTTTACCTGCTTCCAATTGAATATGATATAGAAACTGTTCGGAATAATTTGGAATTTTAGAATTCAATCCTTCATAATTACCTACAATCACTTTAATCCAACCGCTATTGTTTGACAGTTTCTTCATAGGTATTTCCTCTGCTTGGATAGCAATATGAGCTGGGCTTTCTGCTTTTATTTTTGCAGGAAGATTAATCCAAAATTGAAAACCATGAACGTATTTACTATCAGTAAGAGAATCATAATTAAAATTCTCATCGTGGATAATTCCATTACCAGCTTTCATCCATTGTGCACCACCAGAATGTATTTCGCCTGTATGACCAGCACTATCAAAATGTTCTACTTCACCTTGGAGAATATAAGTTAATGTTGCAATTCCCCTATGCGGATGTGCTCCCATCCCATTTTTAGTAATTGTCTTTTTAATTGCAGGAGCTACATAATCAAGAAAAACAAAAGGTCCAACTTTATCAGCATAACGATTAGGCAATAATCGATTAATTGTCAAAGGTCCTAAATCGGCTCTGTATCCTTTTGTTGAAAAACTAGTTTGCTTTTTCATTACTTGCTTCATTATTATTTAATTTGTTCTGGAAATAATAGGATACAACCAAAATCACTAAAAATACAATTGGTGGAATAGCAACAGACATAGCATCACCAACTGAAATATGTGCAATAAATGCAGAAAGGAAAGTTATAGCAAATCCGAAATAAGCAAATGATTTTATCTTATTTGAAACCATTGGAAGTAATAAAGCTAAAGCACCTAAGACTTTCAATACGCCTAATTCAATTCTGAAATAATCTGGAAATCCTAAATGCACGAATGCCGCTTTCATATCAGGATTAGTAAAATAACCAAATGCACTAAAAAGCATCATAGCACTAATAATTCCAGTTGTTGTCCAATAAATAATTTTGTTTGTTTTCATTTTTTTTTAATTTTTAAATGTTATTTTTTTTAATTTCTATGATGTAAAGTTGCATCTAAAACAAACCTGAAAGCGATGAGATATGATAAAAAAAACCGTTGATAAATGTCAACGGTTTTTAGTTTTATTAGGTTTTACGACAACTATATTTTTACTACAATTTTTCCAAATTGTTGGTTAGATTCTAGATAATTATGAGAAGCAATGATGTCATTAATGTTAAAAGTTTTATCGATAACTGGTTTTAATTTTTCTTCTAATAATCCTTTATCAATAAAAGTGATGGCTTGCATCAAAACTTCCATATTTCCCATTACCTCAATGGCAGAATACCCTCTAATGGTTGGTGTTTTCATTAAAACATCAAATGCTGGAAAACTTGCTGGTTCATGACTTAAGGCACCATAAACAAATACTTTTCCGTTTTCGGCTACAGAACTTAATAGATTGCTGAATTTAGCTCCCACAACAGGATCTAAAATTAAATGTGCGCCTACATTATCAGTAATCTTTAAAACTTCAGTTGCAATATCTTGTTCCGATGTTACAATTACATGAGCTGCCCCAGCTTTCAGTAAAGCTTCCTTTTTCTTAGGTGAAGTAGTTAGTGCAATAGCAATTCCACCAACATAGTTTGTCATTTGAATAGCTGCCAAACCCGCACTGCTTGAAGCAGCATTAATTAAAGCAAATTGACCTGCCTTTAATTGACCTGAATGTACTACCATTCCATACATTGTTAAATAACTTGTCCAAACAGAAGCAGCTTCATCAAAAGTCAGATTAGAAGGATATTTGTGAACGGCATAGGCTGGCATATTAATATATTCACCATAAGAAGCATAATTGTGTAATGAAAAACCTGGAATAACATTTACGACATCACCAACTGCTAAGTGCTTAACGTCATCACCAACTGCCTCTATAATTCCAGCCGCTTCATAACCTATTTGTGCTGGAAAAATAGGATTTTCAATATACATTCCTTGACGGTACATAGCATCTGCTCTATTAATTCCAATTGATTCAACTTGTATTCTTACTTCTTGAGCAGCTGGAAAAGCTACTTCTATTTGTTCTACTTTTAATACTTCAGGAGCACCTGCCTCGTGAAAAACAACTGTTTTTGATAATTTTGTATTCATTTGATTTTTTTATTTGATTAAATTTAATTTGATAGGCAAATTTGCGATACAAGTAAGCCTCACAACAATGAGATTTGATAAAAAAAACCGTTGACATTTATCAACGGTTTTAATTAGATTGAGTTATTCAGCAGCAAAACTTCCACCACTCATTGCTTTCATAAATGCTTGTGGGTTCCAGTATTCACGATAGTTTACAATAAGTCCATCTCTAAAAGTTACGAAAGTTGCATAACTCATTTCATAAGGATTACCATTACCAATTACAACACCTGATGCACTCCACTCTGCAATAGCTACATTTTCATCATTTGTAGGGTAAATTTTTAAAGTAGGAAGAGATTTTACATCAATGTAACTTGGGTAATCTTTTAAATAAGCATATAGTGCATCACGACCTTCAAATCGTGATTGAGCGCCTTCTGGGGCAAAAGGGAATTCTGCAACTACATCTTCCGCACAAAGCTCAGACCAAGCTATCATATCTTTAGCAAGAAAAGTATCTAAACTATTTTGTAATAATTGGGTTGCTGGTGTGTTTTTTAAATTTTCCATTTTTGTTTCAATTTTAATGTTATTTTATTTTCTAATTTGATAAGGCAAAGTTGCATTAGAAAGTAATTCTATAACAATGAGATTTGATAAAAAAAACCGTTGATATTTATCAACGGTTTTTTATAAATGGATAAAAACTTTATATTATTTTAATGATTGTTTCCTTATTCTACTTAGGGTTTCTTTAGTTATTCCTAAAAATGACGCTATTAGATGTTGTGGAAATCGTTGAATAAATTGTGGATGATTTTTAGCAAATTCATCATAACGCTTCTCTGCAGTTGTACTCAAAGTTGCATTTAATCTTCTTTGATTTGCTATTGCATTTCTCTCATCCATTGAACGAATCATTTGAACTAAAGCAGGTATCTTTTCCATTAAATCTAACATTTCTGCCCTTGTAATAATTAATAAATCTGTATCTTCCCAAGCATCAATATTATATTTGGATGGAGTAAGCATAGTGGAACTTTCACGGTCATTTGCCCAATAGTTTTCGATATAAAGATGTACTATATGTTCAGCGCCTTTATCGTCAACACTATATTGACGCATTGCACCCTTAACAATAAATCCAGCGAACTTACAAACATCACCTTCTTGTAAAAAATATTGCTTTTTTCTAAGCTTTTTAGGTTGAAAAGTGGCAATAACTAAATCTTCTTCTTCTTTAGAAAGAGGTGAAGATGTATGTTGGTTTATATAGGCTATTAATTTTTCGTGCATTAGTTTACTAATTTTATTAAAAACAATGCAAGGTATAAAAAATGATTTTATTTAATCGCATTATTAACAGTTTGACTATCCACAAACTGTTCAAAGCTTATAATTTTTCCATCTCTCAATTTCCAGAGGTGAGCTACTCTTGCTGAAAATACTTTACCTGTAAGCTTGTAGGTTCCTAAATAAGTTCCGTATGCAACAACTTTGTTATCACTTGCCACATAATCCTCTGGAGTAAATTTATAATCTATCCATTCACTGCCCAATCTACTAAAAACATTTTTGATTACATTGTCTAATCCTATATAAGTTCCTGCATAAGGAAAACCTTTAGCTTCAGTCCAACTAATATCATCAGCAACATATTTTGCTAAGTTTTTACCATTTTCTTCCGAAGTTTTACCTTCGTAAGTACTCTTTATAATTTCAAGATTTGTCATTTCACTATTATTGATTGAACAACTTGACAACACAAAAAACATTATCAAGTTGTAAATAATTGATTTTACCATTTCATTTCACCTGTAGTTACTTTTGCTCCAATTTGTAATGCAATTTCAAAAGTTAATGTTGGATATTTTACTTTAATAGCTTTTATTAAATCTTCTGATTTTTTGCTTATTTTCAAGGCTTCTTCGTAAAATTGAATATACGTTTTTGTATGCTTTACAGCCGAAATATCGAATGGAGAATTAGTATTTGCGTGGGCTGGAATTACAATTTCAGGATTCAATGCTGTAATTGTATCTAAAACAGAAACCCAACTTTTTCGAGCTTCTGGCGTTTGCGCATCTGCCATCCAAAGGTTAAATGTTGTACCAAAAACATTTATTCCACCAACTACTGTTCTAATTGAAGGAATCCAAACAAAAGTCTTTGTTGGAAACTCTTCTAAACCAATAATTTCTAATTTATGACCTTCCAATTCAATAGTGTTTCCTTTTAAAACTTGGGGTAAAATTACGTTTGATGTAATATTTTTACCTAATCTTTCTCCCCAGACTTCTAATTTCTTTTGAGCTGTAGCCTTGATATGTTCTACTGTTGCAGGAGAGGAAAAAGCGATAACTTCAGGAAAATATTTTTTAAAAACTTCCAATCCGAAATAAAAATCAGGATCACCGTGAGATACATAAATAGTGGTTAATTTTTTCCCACTTGTTTTAATTTCCTGTGCTACTTTTTCGGCATCAGCCAAAGTAAATTGTGCATCAATTAAAATCGCATCTGTTTTTCCAGATACGATTACCGATGCTACTCCAAAACTATTTTCTGAAGCGTTATAAACTTGAATTTTTAAATTGTTAGCTTCAATAGTCTTGAAACTTTGTGCTTGTGATTCCATATTGAATAAAATTAAAATTGTTAATACTAGTTTTGTGATACTTTGTTTCATGTTCTTTAATATTTAAATTAATATTACAAAGATGAAACCTAATGCTATCTCAAAACATTAAACTAGTTTAATAAATCAAAATGTAATTTTTTATTTTTTTAAAGCAATTTTCTTTCGAATATTACTTAAAAAAACATTAGTTATTCCTAAATAAGCAGCTACTTGTATATTAGAAAGACGTTGTATTAATTGTGGATATCTTTGTGCAAATTCTAAATATCTATCTTCCGCTGTTTTACTCAGATTATTTATCATTCTTCGTTGAAGCGCTACATGTGTTTTTTGAGTCATTACTCTGAATAATTTTTCAATTTTTGGTAGATTGGTGTAAGCAAATTCTTTATCTGTTTTGGAAATTACGAACACCTCACTATCTTCCAGAGCTTCAATAAAAAGTTGTGATGGTTTTTCATTTGTGAAACTATCAATATCAGTGATCCACCAATTTTCCATAGCAAAATAGAGTATTTGCTCATTACCATTTTTATCAATATGAAAAACTCGAAAAAGACCTTTAGTAACAAAACCTTCAAACTTACAGACTTCACCTTCTTTTAATAAAAAACTCTTTTTAGGTATTAACATTTGCTCGAATAAATTACAAAATGCTTCCACTTCATTTTCGGAAAGTGATATGTGTGCTGTAATATTATTTTTGAGAAGTTTAATCAAGGCTTTAAATTATTGAACATAAATATAATCATATTTGATAGTTAGTTGAAATTTTTTTTTCTGGATTTAAGTTTCTCTTTTTATTACGATATGATTTATCATAAAACTAAATTTTGGAACAATAACTTCAAATCATCTTTAAAAAAGTTCGAAGCACCTCCGCTTTGCTCCACAAAAAACCCTGTAAAGTATTGAATTTACAGGGTTTTTTATTTTAGTTGCCGTTTTTGTTACCGTTTAATTATAAGATTTTGTTATATCAATGTCATTGTAAATTCAATATCTTGAAGTTTTTAATCAATACTACAAGCCAAATGTTGATGAAAAAATTGATTTCATGCAATCAGTATTTATAGTATGGATAAATCATAATTTAGTATCGTAATGAAAATTTAATTCTTTTTATGATTTATTCTATAATAAACAACAAAATCTGAGAAAGAAGATATATAACCTTTTTTCTGTAAGATGCTTAATAAATTATAATTTAAAGTATTCTTTTCAATTTTTGCTTTAATTTTTTTGTTTGTAATTTGACTGTAATTACCCCCAAGACTCAATAGAAATGATTCAATAAATGAGAGACTATATTTTTGATAATTTTTATTAAAAATCAAGATACGCTCGTTAACGGAAACTAAACTATTGTTAAGAATTGAATTCAAAATTGTATCATTTACAACAAACGAATTATCATTTGAAATTAATAAACTTAATTGTTTTAATATATTATTATTTTGGATTATAATTCCCTCTGAACATCTCCCTAATATTATTAGTTTTTCTGAGTTTGTAATAATTTTTGATTTTAAAATCGATTCAACATCATAACTATCAAAAGTTAGTTGATCTAAAATTTTAAAATATTCTTTTTTCCTAGACTCGAGTAAATAAATATTTAATCCTTTGAAATTTTCTTTTAATACATTAAAACTTTTATCTGTGGGATTAATACAATTATTATCTATTAGCGATTTAATCTTGTTTTCAGATAAATTTTCAAATTCGAGACTATCATACCACCAAGGACTTGATTTTGTAATCAAACTATAATTCTCATCATTAATTTCATTAACTTGAATGAGTTTTCTCCAAAATTTTCCATAGATGTTAACACTGTTAACTTCTTTTGGAATCCTTTCCATTGATAATTCTTTAGCATTCTCAATTTCATTTATAAATTCAATTATTGAATCAGAAATTTCTTGATCCAAATTTTCTTCATTATCAGTTTCCTCATTTTCGATATATCTATTATTATACTCATATAATAAATTATCCCATCTGGGAACTATTTTATTATTTACTAATAATAGAGTATAAATATCTGAATCGTCTATTTTTTGCATCACTGAAATTTTTGTTTCTACTTTTTCAATGATTTTTGTTTTTAGTTCAATATCTAATTTTTCATCATTTAACAGATCAATTAATGCTTCTTCGTTTTCTTTAACATTATCCTCTAACTTTAAATATACCTCATTGACATATAGATTAATTTCTGAATTAATATAGTCAATTAAAGGTTGACAATTTGAACTCATAATCTCATAATAATTTGATGTTTCAAAATCATCAAAATTTATATTTTGTCCAAATGATTTAAGAATTAGAATAATGTTTTTACTATTTATTTTATAATGTCCATTTTGATAAATGAATTCATTCAATTTATATAAATTATCATTATTAAACTCTAAGCTATCAAATTTAACATCTAACTTAGTAATCAAGTCTTGAAGCTTATTTTTTAAGGTTATATCATAATCCTTACCATCTCCTTTTAGAATTATTTTGATAAAGTCAATGTTAGTTTCAAATGCTTCTTTTATTTTTTCTTTATTTTGATTAGCTAATATTGAATCAACTGTACAATAATCAATTATTAATCTTAAATAGATTAATTGTTTTTCATAACTGTAGTTAGAATAACAATATTCCCAAAACCTTATCCAATTATTAGATAATTTAGTAATAAAAACAGAAAGAGGTCTCTCTTCATTTTTAATATATTCATCTATAAACTGTATTGATTTTTCTTTTTCATTACTTAATAATCGAATAGTGGAATCATATTGTTCGGCATGTTTATTATAGTTATTTCCAAGGTAATCTAATAAATCAAAATTTAATATTACTTCTCTTTCAAAATAGATTTTATTAATTCTTTCTACTAAATTTTCAATTTTATCGCTTAATCTATAATTAAAATCTGTTGAATATCCTCCTTTAATATTTCTCTCAAAATTATAATCTTCCTTTGTTATAGATACTTCATGAAATAATGAAATGTAATCATTATAATTTTCATTGATGTAGCCATTTAAAATAAAATTCCTTAACAAACCATTATTTGAAAAGTCGTTTAAGAATTGATCAATATCAATTTCACAAAATACTCTTTTTAATTCCCAATTTTCAATTTCAGATTTATTTGATTGCAATTCTTCAATTTCGCTCTTTAATAAATTGATCTTATTATTATTTTTAAATCTTATTAATTCAGATCTTTTTAAATATGAATAATTAGGATTAACTTCATTTTCGATTTTATTAAAATTAAAAGAAAAGTTATTATTAGATTTAACATACATATTATAAGAACGGTGAAAAGAAAATTGTTCATAATCTAAATTACCATTAATTATAGCTTTAAACCCCTCTTCACTTATAAGTTCAATTAATACATCCTTATTAATCACTGCTTCAGATGGAAGCTTAGCCAAAACTTTATTAACATAAATACCTCTTAATTCTTCAATATCAGATATTGTGTGTTTTTCAATTTCGGTTATTAAAGAATTTTTAAGCAATATTTCAACATCTATCTTTTCAATAAATTCTTTAACATATTCTTTTTTATTATTAACTAATTCGTATAAATTGCCCTCTCTCTTATTAAGCTTATTAAAATCTTTAGGATCTATGTTTTTATAAGTTATCATTGCAAATAACTCATCATTTTTCTTAATAAACTCAGGTTTTAATGCTTTTCTATAAATTACAAATTCATGAAAGATATTTGTTAACAATCGCATATCTATATCATCGATAAAAATCGTTACATCAGAAATAAATTCTTTAGTAAAAATACTTTCATCTAAACCAGAGTTTCTAATTAATGTTTTTAGTTGATCATCTGCATTAGAAGAATTAATAAAAGGAATAACAGGTATAATGTATTCAAAGAATTTTACTCTCTCTTTTTTATCATCAAATAAATCGTCTCCAACCGCATAAACAAAATTAATTTCTCTGTTTATGAGTTTTGAATTATTTAAAAGAATATTTATTTCTCTAAGTTTTGTAAAGATATCAGTACTATCAAATCTATCTAAATCTTCTATTATTATAACATTATATTTTGTTCGTTCAAAGAAGTACAATATTTCTTCTAAATGTTCATTAAATACGGATTTATTTGCATTATCTCCTAACTCTAATTCTCCCTTAATGTTTACTTTATTAATTTTTGAGTTACTGAATAATTTGATAATCAACTTTGAAAATAAACCTAATCCACTAAATGCTATTGTAAATATTAATAGTGCAAAAAAATCGAAACTATCCTTGCTATCCCAGCTATTCGGATTAATTTTATCTAAATAATCGTATTTTAATAATAAAACTGAACTTGAAACCCACAGAATAAAACCGATTGAAATACACCATATCTTCCAATCAGGAATATTGATAATTCTTTTAAAACGAGATTCAGGAATTTCATCTGGTTTAACATGATAAAATATTTGTTGTAAAATACTAACCTCTAATAATCTTTCTAATTCTTCTTTTTGCAACTTTAATTCTACTGCTGTTAATGTATCATCCGTTTTTTTCTTATTAAATGATGCTAAAGAAATATTTAAGAACTCATATTGTGGGTTTAATTTTTTAAATGTAGCTAGAATTGTACTTTTTCCGGAACCATATTCACCCGTTAAAGCAATGTTATTAATCCCTTTTGAATCTATAGTTTCATTAAGCTTGTCTAAATAAGGTTGAACCTTATCTAAATCTTCTTTTTTAGTTAAAATTTTTGGCGCAAGTGAAGATATAGGAGATTCACTTTTTCCATCTTTACTCAATTTTATTTTATCCCAAGAAAAAATATGGTTTTTAATTTTAACTTTAATCACTTTATTTGTCTTTACAATTGTTAATTCTCCAAACATAACTAAAATAAAACACCCATACAACCCGTAAAAATACCTGATTTTCAAACCAGGTATTTTTACGGGGGTACCTTTGGGAGCTAAAGTAAATAATGGGTTTCAATAAATTTTACGGAAAACCGTAAACCATATTAATAAAAATAAATATTTTCAAAAATTAATTATTGAGCCAAATCAACAGACAACCAATAACTAAACTGTCTATATTTTGATCATTTATAAAATCAATTTACTTCATCTTTTTTTTAAATAGCAAAATATATTCGATTACAATTATGAGTTGATTAAAAATAATTATTTGCAAAATAACTTATTAACAATAATTACAATTAAATTGTTGATTACTATTTATTCAAACAAGACTAAAAAGTCTTTTTAATATCTAAATTTGCTCCATACCACAATAAAATTCTGCAATATGGACAAATTTGTAATCAAACGAAATGGCACGTATTTACCCTTTGAACCTTTCAAAATAGAAGAAGCCATTACAAAAGCTTTTGCCAGTGTAAGCGAAACTTTAAACCTAAAAGTTATTGAAACGGTGTTCCAATTGTTGTCTCATCAAGACACTTGGGCAGTAGAAGACATTCAAGATAAAATTGAAAAAACACTTTACGAATATGGACATTATGAAGTAATGCGTTCTTTTATGTTGTTCCGTCATACTCGAAAACTTCAACGCGAACACGTATTAGGCTTGAATGATGACACCACTTATGTTGACAGTACCCAAACCATAGAAGAATACACTAACCAAACCGATTGGCGCATCAATGCCAACGCTAATACTTCGTATTCCAACGCAGGTTTAGTGAATAATGTCGCAGGAAAGATAATTGCAAATTATTGGTTAGACAAAGTCTATTCTAAAGAAGAAGGCTACGCACATCGAAATGGCGATATTCACATTCACGACTTAGATTGCTTAACCGGTTATTGTGCGGGTTGGAGTTTACGTGTTTTATTAAATGAAGGTTTTAACGGTGTTCGTGGAAGAGTGGAAAGCAGACCACCTAATCATTTCAGAGAAGCATTAGGGCAAATGGCCAATTTTTTAGGAATTTTACAAAGCGAATGGGCAGGTGCTCAGGCTTTTAGTTCTTTTGATACCTATTTGGCTCCTTATGTTTTCAAAGATAATTTAGCGTATGAAGATGTTTTAAAAGCGATTCGAAGTTTCGTTTACAATTTGAATGTTCCAGCACGATGGGGACAATCGCCGTTTACGAATATTACTTTGGATTGGGTAGTTCCAGACGATTTAAAAGAGCAAATTCCAACACGAAACGAACAACATCTATTCAAGGGAATTAACAATGATGACTTTATACAAAGAGCACAAGAAAGAGGCGTTTCAGATGTAATTGAAATGCGTTACGAACATTTTCAAAAAGAAATGAATCTCATCAATAAAGCGTATTATACCGTTATGACTGAAGGCGATGCGCATGGACAACCCTTCACCTTCCCTATTCCAACGGTTAATATTACCGAAGAATTTGATTGGTACGGAGAAAACACAGATATTCTTTTCGAAAATACAGCTAAAATCGGTTCGTCTTATTTCCAGAATTTTATCGGAAGTCAATATACCTATGATGAAAACGGAAATAAAGTTGAAAATCCAAATGCCTATAAACCGAATGCCGTAAGAAGCATGTGCTGTCGTTTACAACTCGATTTACGTGAATTATTAAAAAGAGGTAACGGTTTATTCGGGAGTGCTGAAATGACGGGAAGTATTGGTGTCGTGACAATCAACATGGCAAGATTAGGTTATTTGAACAAAGGCAATAAAGCCAAATTATATTCCGATTTAGATCGTTTGTTAGAAATTTCGAAAGCTACATTAGAGAAAAAACGTGTTTTTATTCAGGAAATGTATGACAGAGGATTGTTTCCATATACTAAACGTTATTTGCCACATTTCAGAAATCACTTCTCCACAATTGGCGTAAACGGTATTAATGAAATGATTCAAAACTTCACCGATGGAAAAGAAGACATTGTTTCCGATTACGGAATGGTATTCGCAACCGAAATTTTAGAACAAATCCGAACCAAAATGAGAGCCTATCAAGAAGAAACAGGTAATTTATACAACTTAGAAGCGACTCCAGCAGAAGGCACTACATATCGTTTTGCCAAAGAAGATAAAAAACGCTATTACGATATTATTCAAGCGGGAGAAGGCGAAAATATTTACTATACAAATAGTTCGCAACTCCCTGTAGATTACACCGAAGATCCGTTTGAAGCTTTATTATTACAAGACAATTTACAATGTCAGTACACTGGCGGAACGGTCTTACACTTGTATATGAATGAAAAATTGAGTTCGGTAGAAGCGTGTCGCAATTTTGTTAAAAAAGTAATTACCAATTTCAAATTGCCTTACATCACGGTGACTCCTGTTTTTAGCGTTTGTCCTAAACATGGTTATTTGAATGGCGAACACGAATATTGTCCTAAATGCGATGAAGAATTATTAGCAACCTTAAAAACAACATCTTATGCAAACAAAAACGACTGAAGCCTTGCTTCAACACAACGAAAAGAGAACCAAATGTTTGGTTTACACACGAGTAATGGGCTATCACAGACCCGTAGAAAGTTTTAATATTGGAAAAAAAGGTGAACACAAACAACGTACCCATTTTAGAGAATGTAAATCTTGATTTTCTAAACAAAAAAGCCATTCATAGTTTTACACCCTTCACCCTATTAGATTATCCTGATAAATCGGCTTGTATCTTATGGTTTGCAGGGTGTAATATGAAATGTGATTATTGTTATAATCCAGAAATAGTTTTCGGGAAAGGCTTGTTTTACTTTTCTGAAATCTTTTCGTTTTTAAAAACCAGAAGAAATCTGTTAGATGCTGTTGTGCTTAGTGGTGGCGAATGTTTGATTCACAAAGACATTATTCCATTTATCAAATTAGTCAAAAGTTTAGGTTTTTTAATTAAAGTGGATACCAATGGAAGTCAGCCTAAAGTACTTGAAAAACTAATTAAAGAACAGCTTATTGATTATGTAGCTTTGGATTTTAAAGGCACCAAAGAGAAATTTTTTGCTATTACAAAATCGGATTTTTATTCACAATTCATTTCTTGCTTTGAATTACTTCAGAATAGTTCTATTCCGTTTGAAATTCGCACTACTTATCATTCTTCTCTATTAAATTCTGATGATATTGCTGCAATGCAAAATGTTTTATTGGAATTAGACTACGATAAAACCTATTACATTCAAAACTTTAGAAATTATCAAAACACCATTGCTCCACTCGCCGATTCGCAATCTATTTCGGAAAAGGATATTCATCAGAATATGACTAAAATCATATTTCGATGATTTAAAATCCCTAACTTTGTGTAAATTTTAAATATGTTTTCAAAAACCTGTGAATATGCTATACGAGCTACCATTTACATTGCCTCAGAATCGTCTGCTGGTAAACGTTGTGGTATTCGAGATATTGCCAGAAAAATTGAATCACCAGAACCTTTCACTGCTAAAATATTACAGCGTTTGGTAAAAGCGAACATCATAAATTCTATCAAAGGAAATGGAGGTGGTTTTGAAATTGAAAAAGCACAATTGAAACAAATAAAATTAGACCAGCTGGTAAAAGCTATAGACGGAAATGACTTATTTGACCGATGCAGTTTAGGACTTCACGATTGTTCAGACAAACAACCTTGTCCATTTCATCATAAATATAAGCCATTACGTGAAAATTTGAAGAAAACTCTTAGAGAGACTTCCCTTCTTGATTTAATTAGTGAATTCAATACTGGAGAGACTTTTCTTAAGCTTTAAAAAATTTACTTATATAGAAGATAAAAACATCCTTTAATGAAAACGATTACGGATTTAAAAGAAAAGATTCTTGCTCTAAAGAAAGAAAAAAATGCAGTTATTCTCGCCCATTATTATCAAGAAGAAGCTATTCAAGAAATAGCGGATATTGTAGGTGATAGTCTGGAATTATCAAGAAAAGCATCTCAAGTTGATGCTGATATTATTGTTTTTGCAGGTGTTTATTTCATGGCAGAAACAGCTAAAATTGTCAATCCTAATAAAAAAGTAATCGTTCCTGATGTAAAAGCAGGATGTTCACTTGCCGATGGATGTACACACGATGAATTCAAAGCCTTTTTAGAAAAATATCCAAATCATACCGTTGTAACATACATCAATTGCACAGCCGAAGTGAAAACTTTAACCGATATAGTTTGTACTTCTTCCAATGCTAAAAAAGTGATTGCTTCCATTCCAGAAGACCAACCCATTGTGTTTGCTCCCGATAAAAATTTAGGCAAATATTTAATCGCACAAACTGGAAGAGATATGGTTTTATGGGAAGGCTCTTGCATTGTTCACGAAGCGTTTTCCTTAGAAAAATTAATCGACTTATATAAAAAACATCCAACCGCTACCATCATTGCTCATCCTGAATCGGAAACGCATATTTTAAAAGTAGCACACTACATTGGTTCCACTTCGGGAATGCTGAATCATGTAAAAACTAGTTCGAATGACACTTTTATCGTAGCCACAGAAGCGGGAATTTTACACCAAATGCAATTGGATAATCCAACCAAAACATTAATTCCAGCGCCTTCAAAAGAAGACAATACGTGTGCGTGCAGTGAGTGTGCGTTTATGAAAGTCAACACCTTAGAAAAACTCTATCAATGTTTACAAGATGAAAGTCCAGAAGTACATTTGGATAACGAAATCATCGAAAAAGCTTTACTTCCTATTCAAAGAATGTTAGCGCTAAACTAAAACATCATGCAAAATTTAGAAACAGATATATTAATAGTAGGCACAGGATTAGCAGGATTATCTCTAGCGAAATATCTCAGTGAACAAAATCCAAACCTACAAATCACCTTACTTAGCAAAACTTCCATTGACGAGTGCAATACCTATTACGCTCAAGGCGGAATTGCCGTAGTACACGACTTTATCAAAGACAGTTACCAACAACATATTCAAGACACCTTACTTGCAGGAAAAGGCATTTGCGATAAAAAAGTAGTCGAACATGTGATTACAGAAGCTCCTGCCCGATTGCAAGAATTGATTCAATGGGGCGTGGAATTAGATAAGAATAATTCAGGCGAATTGGATTTAGGATTAGAAGGCGGCCATTCTCAAAATCGTATTGTACATCACAAAGACAAAACAGGATTAGAAATTGAAACCAAGTTGATTCAAGTCGTTCAAAATTTGGCGAATGTTACCATAAGAACTTCTTTTTTTGCCACAGATGTTTTGCTAGATGATCAAAAATGCATCGGAATCATTGGATTTGATGAAAAAAGTGAAGTGACTTCCATCGTAGCAAAAGCAACTGTTTTAGCAACTGGTGGATCGGGACAAGTGTTTAGCGTTACTTCTAATCCGTTTGTTTCTACTGGAGATGGTGTGGCGATGGCATATCGAGCGGGCGCTAAATTGGAAAAAATGAAACATATTCAATTTCATCCCACAGCACTTTACGAACCTAATAAAAGTCAGGCGTTCTTAATTACCGAAGCGATTCGAGGATTTGGAGCTCATATTTTAAATCATAAAATGGAGCGTTTTGTTTTCGAATATCATCCTGATGGTGAATTAGCAACTCGAGATATTGTTTCGAAAGCCATTTCTGACGAAATGAAGAAAGAACATTCTAAACACGTTTGGCTCGACGTAAGACATTTACCGTTAGAAACGTTTAAAACAAAATTTCCAAAGGTTTACAACTATTGCTTTGAAAACGGAATTGATGTTTCCAAAGATTTAATTCCGATAACTCCTGCAGCGCATTATCAATGTGGCGGAATTGTGGTGAATGAAATGGGAGCTACTTCTATCAAACAATTGTTCGCCATCGGAGAATGTTCGCACACGGGACTTCATGGCTCGAACCGATTGGCTTCTAATTCACTATTGGAAGCGATTGTTTATGCGCATGATTCGGCTAATCATTTGATTTCTCTAATGGATACTATTAAAATGAATAAGGTTGAAATTATCCCTATTCGTTATAAAAACATTCATCATGACGAAGTTTTGCAATTTAAAAACCAACTGCAACATTTCATGAAATACGATTCGTTATATGCCAATACCAAAAACACTGAAAAAGTATTTGAAATGGTAACTGAAATGAGCAAACGATTCAAAATGAAATTTAAAAAATACGATTCGCATCCATTTTTATGTGAAACGTACAATTTAATTCAAACGGCTGAAATTATTTTAAAAGATAGTTTACCCAAAAGATATCGAGTAAAATCTGTCAAAAAAGAAAAAACTACTTCATAATGCTGAACCTTTTTGCCCATCCGAGACGCATTTTTTTCGTTCTTTTCCTTTGTTTCATTGGATTTAGCATTTGGATTTATGCTATTCCCCTTTTTAGTCCAACTAAATATTCTGAAAAAGAACTTCAAATAGTAGGCGAAGGACGATTGGTTTGGCAGAAATACAACTGTCATACGTGTCATCAATTGTATGGTTTAGGCGGTTATTTGGGTCCTGATTTAACCAATGTGTATTCTAGAACTGCCAACAATGAAGCGTATATAAAAGGCATAATAAAATCAGGTGTAAAACAAATGCCTGCCTTTGAAATATCGGAAGAGGAAATGAACGCGCTTTTGCAATTTTTAAAAAATGTAGATCAATCGGGAACATCTAATCCACAAGATTATCAGCCTGAAATACTAGGAACTTTTAGCTTAGAAAAGAAATGAGAAATATTGGAATTTGGCTCATCAGAATCGCCTTGTTATTATTGTTAGCAGGACTTTTTTTTGGACATTTAGCTTCTGAAAGCTACAGAATAACCGAACCAAAATCGGGTGTAATGGGATTTTTGTCGCTTCGACCACTTCATGTGAGTAGCGCCTATTTGGGCATCATAACAGCGGGCTTAGGTTTTTTAACTTTAATCATTCAGAAAAAAAGAACTTCACAGTTTGGTACCTTTCTACAATACCTTCATTTTACGCTTTGGATAATTGCTTTAACTGGGATTTTCTACAGTTACTTTACAGGTGATTTTGGAGGAAGAGAATATTGGGAATTCAATCCAGTGTGGGCTTTGCCTATTTTTATCTCTTTCATTGTCTTCTTGATTTTCTATATTCATCAAATTGGATTTAAAGTAAAATGGCCTGTATATTATTGGATGTGGCTAACCGGATTGGTATTCTTCATTTTTACTTTCATTGAAAATTATTTGTGGATTTTTCCTTATTTCAGAGAGCATTTTATTGCCGATATGACCATTCAGTGGAAAGTAAATGGTTCGCTAGTAGGTGCTATAAATCAAATCATTTATGGTGTTGCATTTTACTTGATGGAAAAAATTAGTGGCGACGAAAAATCGTCCTACCAAAAACTATCATTTGCGATGTATTTTTTAGGAATGTTTAATTTGATGTTCAATTGGGGACATCATATTTACTTGCTTCCAACCGAAAAATTCATTCATTACATTGCCTATGCCGTGAGTATGACTGAATGGATTATCTTGATTCGAATTTTTTATAAATGGAGCAAACAAATAAAGGAAAACAAGCAGTTTTATTATTTCTTTCCTTACCGATTTTTAATGGCTGCTGATTATTGGGTAACCATAAACTTATCACTTGCGCTATTTATGTCAATTCCCGCGATTAACTTGTTCACACACGGAACACACATTACAGTGGCTCATGCGATGGGAACCACCATTGGAATTAACACCATGATTATCATTGCTGCTGCCTTTTATTTCATAAAACCTACTTTTAATAACAGTAAATGGAAACAATTTGGTACCATTACCTTTTGGGTAGTACAAGGTACACTCTTCCTTTTTCTGAGTTCATTGATTGGGATGGGAATTCATCGTGCGATTTGGCAAGCAGGATTAACTTCGGAAAGCTTTAGTAAAATGAGTAGTTCTAGTGAAAATTGGGTTTTACTATTTATTATATTTGGAACTATTTTATTTTTAAGTATGGGAACTTTTATCGTGTATTTGTTTGTCAAATCTTGGAAAAAAAACAAATTCGATTTTCCTTATTAAAGAATGTTTAATTGAAAAAGTGATGATAAAAATCATCCTATTAATACTAATTACATTGTATATTTGGCACTTAATTTTATAATTAACAACCGATTATGTTTTCAAAATCATGTAATTATGCTATAAGAGCTACCATATTTATTGCCAAACATTCTTTAGAAGAAAAAAAAGTAGGTTTTGTAGATATTTCAAAAGAAATTGATTCACCACAAGCTTTTACGGCCAAAATTCTACAAATATTGGTTAGAGCTGGAGTCATTGATTCTGTTAAAGGTGTTAATGGCGGATTTTATATTCCAAAAAAACGGATTGCTACAACTTTTTTAGTTGAAATTGTTAACGCAATTGATGGTGATGCAGTTTTTCATGGTTGTGGATTAGGTTTATCACAATGTTCAGAAACGCATCCTTGTCCAGTACATGATAAATTTAAAAGTATAAGAAATGAACTGGCTCACATGTTAGAAACCACTAATTTAGAAGAATTAGCTTTAGGCATCAAATCAGGGGAAACTTTCTTAAAGTCGTTGTGATTTGTAAAACCAATTCTTCTAAAAAGCAGTAAATTTTAAAACTGAAACATCAAATTTATAAAGATATTTCGTCCCATTCTTGGAAGATTTTTCCAATCGGTGTAGGTAGTATAATTGGAATCGAAAACGTTTTCAACACCCGTGTTGAGTACTAATTTAGCTTTATCAAAAGTAAATTTGTAACCAAAGTTAGTGTTTAATATCACATAATCAGGCGTTTTGTCTTCTCCATAAAAAGTATTGTATTCGGTTTGTGTGGCATTCCCTTTTAAAATTATTTCAGAGGTAAATTTTCCTGGTCTAAATCCTAAAGAAGTCATGTAGTTAAACGGACTCATAAAAGGCAATCCTTTGCTTTCATTGTCCTTTCCTAAGTTATACACCAATTGTCCTTTCCAAATCCAATCATCTGAAAATTGATAACTAACTGTAAAATCGGAAGAAAAAATAGTAGCAAAATCTAAAGCGGTATATACTTTAATTCCATTGGCGCCAATAGTCATAGGCGCTACCGAAGCATCCGGAATTCCGATGATATAATCGTAAATATGAAAATAGGAAGCCGAAATTTTAGTTTGCCATTGTGCTTTTTTGTAGCCAATAGTCGCATTTCCTTCTAACGATTTTTCATTTTTTAAATTTGGATTCCCAATATAATCAAATCCGTCAAAACTATTGAACAGATAAAACCCATAACCTTCCGAAACCGATGGAGCGCGTTCGCCATACCCCATTCCAAATCCATACGAAATCCCGTCTTTGTTATAGAAATAATTAGTCGAAATACTTTTTAGGAATCGAGAATTTGAAGCTTCCATTTCAGGATAGAAAATCTGTAAACTTTGTAAGCCAAAATCACTTGCTACATTGTTATTATGAAATCCCAAATTCGTAGTTAATTTCAAATTAGAATGGCAATTGATTTCGTAATTATCTTCCAAATAAATTCCAGAATACAACGTGCGAACATCAGGCCAAGTGTACATGAACATCAAGTTTTCGTTTGGATCGGATGGATACATCGTCATTTCGGCAACGGAACGATTATAAAACGAATTCAAATTGCCTAAAAATTGATGTTTTTTATATTTTCCATTGATTTTTGAATAAAAACCATAGGTATCACTCCAACCTGGCATGTCCATGTGAATATGGACATCAGGACGTTTGGTGTCGTCCATGGTGTGCGTAATTGTATTGAAATAGAGTTTGGTTTCCCAATTATCGATTTGCTCTGAATTAGGTTTATAATTGTATTTCAACGAAGTAATTAAAGCTTCCGCCAAAGAAACATCCATTGGTAATGCAGGATAACCAACATCGGTAGCTCTATCAAAAATTACTGAAGCTTCAATGTTTTTATTAGGAGACAATCGATAACCAGAAGTGGCCGATAAATTCAATTTTCTGAACTGTGAAAAATGAATTTCTTTATCATTTCCTGCTTTATAATTTTCGGCATCGCGATACATTACATCAGTATCTACATAAAACAAACTATCGGCATAATTGATTGCTGAACCAATGATTTTTTGATGGTTATTCGTTTCATAACCTGAGTTGACGAAGAATTCCCAACCTGCATTGGTAAATTGGCGTTGGCTTCTTTTTAAATCTATTGAACCACCAATCGTATTTCCATGACAACTTCCTTGTTGTCCTGATGAAATCGTAGCTTCTGATAAATTAGATACTTCAACATACGAAGTTACTGGGTCCATTTTATCAGTACAGGCGCCAAAGATTCGCATTCCGTCAATAGTTATAATAGTGCGTTCGGATGCCATACCATTAATAATAGGTTCCCAGGCATAAGCACCTCTTTTAATTAAATCTACTTTGGTTGATTTTTGCAAAAATTCGTCTAAAGTAGCGAGTGTTTTTCCTTGTTTTTCATGCAATGGTGCTTTTGTTCCCACCACCAAAACTTCTTTAAGTTCTTTGGTTTTTAGAGAATCTAATTCCTGACTGAATGAAAAATAAAAGGAAAATGACAGAAAAAATACTACTAATTTTTTCATGATAAGTATTTTTTAAAAAAGGTCATTACTAAAAGAGATAATGACCTTTTTTAGATGAGATTATTAGAATTCAATTTCAAAGAAAATACTACTAGCAGTAACGGTTTCTGTTATTTCTTCTCCTTTTAAAACAGTTCCTTCTGCATTTGCTAATTGTAGGTTTATTTTCCAATACCCCGTCATAGTCAACGATAATTTTCCATCGTATAATCCACCAGTAGTAGCTTGTGTAGCATGAACGTTATTTGGAGAAGTATGATTTCCCATACTGGGCATTCTTGGGTCGATTTTTACAGTATAACCATCCACAACTGGGAAAGTCATCATATTTTGCATTTTCCAAACACCAACTTGCATGTTATTAATTGCAACTTTTGGGGTATTCGGTTCAATTAAAGCTACTAAGTATTTTGTACCATCCGAACCCATAAATGTATTTACTTTACGTTTTGCAGAAGCTGGTACATCAATAACTTCAGTTATAGTGTAAGTTACTTCATCAATTGTGTAATCAATTTTTAAATCCCAATATTCTGTTTCATTTTGAGCCATTTGAAACATAATATAACCACTATATAAAGTACCTTTTTCGGTTACTTTTTCTACTGCTGAATATGGGCATGAATGCGACATAGAAGTCATGTGCATTAATGGTGCCCAACTTACCTCTGCATTTTTGATGTATTTATCTGTTGTATTGTCTTTAATTCTTAGGCTAATTTCATTGTATCCTTGCTCTAAACTTCCCATTTGAGAATACAATTCAATCGTATGAATATCGTTTGTAATTTCTTTTATTTTAGTGATTCCGTCTAATTCATTTACTGTAGTTTCATCATCATTTGAACAAGACACAAAAGTGAAGGCGATAGCAAAAATAGCTACTAAATATTTTATTGAAGTTTTCATTTTATTTTTAATTAAAGTGTATTATAATTGTATCCGAAATCTATTTTCAGACAAATTATGACATAAGTTGAGTGGGTTAATTCATTGTAAGAACTAACAAAAACCAATATTTAATTAAGAAATAAATGTAGGCGGATGAAAGAAGGCACAATCATTCAAGTGAAAGTATAAGTTAGAATAATTGTTACCAATAGAAGTTTTATTTAAAAAATAAATTTGTCTAATCTCAATAGGTTTAATTTCTAGAAAAAATACAATTTCAGTTTGCTCGAAAGTTATTTTTTTATCAGAAGAATTATCAGAATTACCTTCTGAAGCTTTTGCTAATTCTTTTGTTAAATGACACTTCCCATTACATTTTAGTTCAGGTTTCAATTTATTTTCACAAAGTTCATTAACAATATAATCATAATTAACCACGTATTCTAAAACCGGAAGTATTGGCTTTAAAAACATTAAAAAGGTTAGTATGACTAGTAATTGCTTCATGGTACAAATTTAAATGAAATAAATAAGGGTTTAATATGATTTCAGTCATATTTTGTTTAATTTTATTGAGATTAATTTGTGCTTTATCTAAAATAACTGAAGCCTATAACATCCCCCTTATGCAGATAGACTTAGATTTATTATTTACTTGGGGCGCTATTGCCAAAGAGTATAAGAAAAACGAAATTATTTTCCATGAAGAGGAATCGGCAAATTTTTACTATCAAATCATTGATGGTTGCGTAAGAATGTTTAATTCAAACGAAGAAGGTAAAGAATTTACTCAGGGCTACTTTAAATGTGGTCAGAGTTTTGGAGAACCTCCTTTATTTATTGATGAAGTTTATCCATCAACAGCGATAGCTTTTAAAGATTCTAAGCTAATTAAAATTTCGAAAGAGAAGTTTTTAAGGATTTTAGAGGAATATCCATTTATTCAGAAACAGTTCTTGAATCTGATGGCCGAACGAATTCACACTAAAGCTAGAACTACAAAAGACATTGTAAATCAAAAACCTGAATTTAGAATCATTGCGTTTTTAAATGCACATAAAAATCCAAATTGTCCTAAAAAAGAATTGGTTGAATTTACAAGACAAGAAATCGCCAACTTTACTGGTTTACGTGTTGAAACTGTGATTAGAGAACTTTCAAAATTGAGTAAAACAAATAAAGTGGAAATTATTAATCATAAATTATATTACTAATGCTGTTTAAAACATCATTTTGGATCCGATTTTCAATATTTAATCTACTTTTAGTAGCTCTTCTTGGTCTTTTAATGCGCTATAAAATAGGTTTCGAATTTCCACTACTTGATCAAAAAAGTTTACAACATTCGCATTCTCATTTTGCCTTTGCTGGTTGGGTTAGTCATACTTTGATGACCTTACTTATTTCGTTTCTACAAAAATATGACCTTAAGAATAAAATCATTTTTAAAAAATATAATTCTATTTTAATTGGGAATTTAATTTGTTCTTATGTGATGCTATTCTCATTTATTATTCAAGGATATGGCACCGTTTCAATAACTTTTTCTACCCTTTCAATTTTTGTTTCTTATTGGTTTGCTTATGTATTTTTTAAAGATTGCAAACAAATTGAAACGGAATCTATTGCTGTAAAATGGTTTAAAGCAGCTTTATTTTTTAATGTAATTTCTTCTTTAGGTACTTTTGCATTGGCTTTTATGATGGCCACCAAAAACATCCATCAGAATGAATATTTGGCTTCCATTTATTATTATTTACATTTTCAATATAACGGTTGGTTTTTCTTTGCTTGTATGGGATTACTATTGGATTATTTAAAAATCACAACTAGTTCAAATCGTATTTATTCTCAATCGTTTATACTTTTATTTTGGTCATGTATTGCGGGTTATTTTTTATCAACGCTTTGGTTAAATTTACCTCTTTGGATTTATATTATAACTGCCATTTCTGCTGTTGTTCAAGTAATTATTTGGTATTTATTATTCAAAACTATTATTAAAGAGAACAAATCCATCTTTGTTAATCTTCCAGGATACTTAAAATATTTAATTATTTTTATCAGTTTGGCTTTAAGCGTAAAATTTTTATTGCAATTAGGTTCAACTATCCCTGCAGTAAGTGAATTAGCTTTTGGTTTTCGACCAATTGTGATTGCTTATTTGCATTTGATTTTATTAGCTATTATTTCGCTATTTCTTCTATTTTACGTTTATGCAAATAATTTTGTAGTAATAAATAAAAAAACCATTTTAGGACTGATTTTATTTAGTCTTGGAGTTATTTTAAATGAAGTAGTTTTAGGAATTCAAGGGGTTGCATCATTAAGCTACACTTTAATCCCTTTCATAAACGAGAGTTTATTTGGGATTGCCCTACTTCTTTTTACAAGTATTTTATGGACAACTTTTTATTCAAAAAAAAGATAAAAAAGTATTTTTTATGATTCAACTCATAAAATAATATTCAGATAATCAAGTACTTTGTGTATATAATTTTTTACACATTGTACATTATGAAAAATTCCATTAAAACTTTATTATTAGCCAGTTTACTAATTACATTTGGTTGTAAACAAGGCGAAGAAACAACTTCAGAATCTACATCTGAAACAACTGAAGTACCATCTGGCGGACAGGAAAATGTGGTTGATGCTACATCAAATCCAAATATTGTACAAGTTGCATCTGGAAGTAAAGATCACACCACATTAGTAACAGCAGTTAAAGCGGCTGGATTGGTAACTTCTCTCAGTAACGCTGGACCTTTTACTGTCTTTGCTCCTACTAATGCAGCATTTGATAAATTACCTGCTGGAACCGTTGAAGGGTTATTAAAACCAGAGAAAAAAGGTGATTTACAAAATATATTAGGTTATCATACTTATGTAGGCTCACTTAAAACAGAATATATGCAAGATGGTCAAGAATTTGATATGGTATATGGTGGGAAAGTAAAAATTACCAAACAAGGAGAAAAAACGTTTGTTAATGGATCTGAAATTGTTGCTACAATTGAAACATCAAATGGTATCATACATGTAATTGGTGACGTTTTACTTCCAAAATAAGAAACAATTATTAATTCATCTTTTTTATAAAGGTAAAAAGCGTAGACTTTACTAGTTTACGCTTTTTGTTTATATGCTTGCTATGATAATTATTAATAAAGATATATTAACTTAATGTTTTATACATGATTACATTGGCAATATTGAGTGCTCTCTCTTTAATTTCTGTTGCTTTTTCGCCTTCAAATAACGTATCAACGGTAGCGGTAAACAAGTGTACCCAATGTTCGAAATGTTCGGGTCTCATAGGACATTTACTATGTAAATCCTTATGTACTTGCATTGGACTTCCGCTATAATTTCCGGTGTAAAAAAGTATGTTTTCCCAAAAATCGTACATTTTAGGTAAGTGTTCATCCCAATTTACTTTAGCAATTTCAGTAAACAGAAATCCTATTACCGAATCGGTTTTAATAGTATCGTAAAAAGTATTTACTAAAAGTTCAATATCTTTTCTATTTCTTATATCTGTTTTCATTATTGCAATTTGATTTAGTAGAAAAGCAAATTTCTGTTATAAGTCTTTCTTGTTGAATTTTCGCAATGAAATGAAAAAGGGAATAATTGCCCACAAACTCAACAATCCAAAAGAAACAATTAAGCCAATGAATGTACCAAAGAAATCTTTAAATATAGCGCCGGTGTACCCCATCATTGCTGAAACATCTAAATGCAATAAAATTTGAATTCGAGCCAAATCTATCGGACTAAAAGCGGTTATACCTACCATCATATTTTCAATAGGATATTCGGCTAATTGAAACAATAAAAACAATACCATTCCGTCAAATAATAGTGCGAAATACAACCAAATCATAATCGCTAAACCAATTCCTTTTGCTTTATCTCGTGTTAAAATTGAACTCAAAAAAGCCAAAGCAACAAATATGACCGAAATTAGACATCCATTGAGCAACATCATAAAACCGATACTATCTGGAGAATTAATCAATAACGGAATCCCTGCTCCAATAAAAAAAGCAAAAACCATTGCCGATGAAAGTCCAAAAAACAAACTCAACCAAATTTTTCTTCTTTTTATGGGTTGACTTAGCAAAAGCTCAATAAACTCAGCACTGTTGTACAAATAAATAGTCGCAAATAATATTGAAACCAATGGAACTGTAAATAAAATTACGTTTAAGATAGTCAATAATCCTTTTGCAGAATTATCTTCCAACGCAAAAGAACTCCAAGATAAAATTGACAAAATCAGCGTGTAAGCTAGAACAATCTTATTTCTGATGATATCTGATAAGATGATTTTAATTATTCGGTTCATTTTTTTTGTCCTTTAAAATTTTAGCAATCGCTTTTGATATTTTTTCTTCTCCGGTATTTTCTTTTAACTCGTCTACTTTTTGATGAAAATGCACTTTTCCTTCCTGCATGAAAATGATTTCAGTAATTAAATCGTCAAGTTCACTTAGTAAATGCGAGGTAATCAAAATCAATTTTCCTTTCTCTTTTTCTTTGATTATTTTTTCTTTTAAGACCTCAGCTGCTAATGGATCTAAACCAGCAGTGGGTTCGTCTAAAATCAAAACATCTGGATTAAAAAGAAACGCCAAAACCGCACTTACTTTTTGTGTGGTTCCACCAGATAAAGTTCGCATTTGCTTATCAAACATTTTCTCTAATTCGAAAGCATTGAATAAATCTTCGTCCAAATTGTTAGAAGAATTTCGAATTTTTTTTATCATTTCAATAATTTGACCAATAGTCATATTATCTGGATATCTTCCAATCTGTGGCATGTAGCCAATTTTTTCTCTGTACAGATATTCTCCTAAAACAGAGTTTCCGTTAAAATGAATTGTTCCGGTATCAGGCAGAACCATTCCTAAAACCGCTTTTATCAAAGTGGTTTTTCCACATCCGTTTGGACCAATTAAAGCGATGCATTCTCCTTTTTTACAAGAAAGATTGATGTTCGTTAAAACTTCAAATTTTCCAAACTTTTTATTCAGGTCTTTTATCTCAATCATAGTGGCAGTGACTTCATTAAGGGCTTATTATCAATAAAATTATCTGGTGTTATACTAGGTAATACTTTTTCAGATTTATCTAAAAGCGTTATCATAAAACTTCGATACAACAACATGGCAGAAGGCGTGTTTTCGGTAAGTACAGCAAATAAACTGAGCGGATGATAAGGAACGTCGCCCATCCCATCTTTATTTAAATCATAACCTTCATATTTATCCCAATAATTAGCATTGAATGTGTTTAAAACCAAGCTACCATTGGTACTAATATCAAAAGTGTTTTTTAAAAAATTATTGTTTACAATTTCGTTATCCATACAACTAGCTTGGATTTTCATTCCCCAACCATTTGATTTAAAAACGTTTTTTTCTACTTTAATTCGGGAAGTTCCTTCCATGTAAATTCCAGAAGTATTTTGAGCGAATCGATTATTGAAAATATAACTATCTGAAATTTCTTTCAGCAATAATCCATAGGCCGAATCTCCCCAATTTTCCTCAAAATAGTTATTGAACATTTTTACATTTTTGGTAAACATAACAGCTACTCCAGCACCATTATTTTTAAAAACATTAGTAATATAAGCATCGTCATTTGAAAACATGAAATGTAATCCGTATCGTATGTTGTTATTAGCAATATTTCTCCAAATTACGGAATTCGTAACAAATTCGAAATAAATTCCGTCTCGGTGACCTTCAATTCTATTAGCAATAATTAAAATATCTTTTGATTTCCAACAATGAATACCGTTGCCTAATTTTTGCTCTTCTTTTCCATATGCCTTTAGCGTATTATTTTTAATAATACAGTTTTGAGAATTTTGTAGATATATTCCAAAAAAATTATCGTCTAAAACATTATTTTGAATTAAAACATGACTTTTATTGTAAACTTTGATGCCGCATGGATCTGTAATAGTTGCATAAGCGCTTCGTATTACCTTGAAACCATCAACTACAACACTATCAGCGTGTATTGATAAAACTTCATGCTTTTTTTCACCATCTAAAACAGGTAAATCCTTTCCTAAAAAAACAATTTTTTTATCAATTATTATATTTCCTTCTTTGTACCATCCACTATGTACAATAACTGTATCACCCACTTTAGCTAAACTAATTCCTCTTTTAACAGACTTAATTGCATATTTTTTACCTACGTGAATAGTGGTGGCTTTTAGAGAAAGTGAAAAAAAAAGGAAAATAATTAAAAAATATTTCATTTGATTTTATTTAATTATTTCACTCCAAGATGTTGGATTTGCTTTATATTTTTCAATTACTTTATTTGCTTCTTCCTCTGTTTTTACAGCAATTATATTGCCACGCATTGGGCTATTAATCTCCCCTCCTTTCGCATAAAAAGCAGTTTCAGCAGGAATCAAAATATTATTTTCATTAAAATCATGAATATAAAAAGATTGAATATTTGTTGTTTGATTTTCTTTGTGATAACTAATCATACAATGCATATCATCAAACTTATAAATTCTTCCTTTATTAGTAATTAATTCTGCTCCGAATTTTCCGTCTGAAATTTTCATTTTACAAAACTCACATGCGTCTGAATTTAACTTAATTGGTTCTGCTTCTTTTGTTACACAAGAAACCGATACTAATAAAATTAAAAAATAAGATAACCATTTCATTATGTTAATTTTTTAAATTTGAATTCTTTTAAAACTATTGCAAATAATATTCCCCCAGCAACTACAAGCATCCAACCACCAGTATCTGGTATTGAATAAGCACCAAAATTTAACAATTGCTTATACCCAATTAATGGAGGTTGATAAGCCATGCCTGGCACTTTTATAGCGGCATTTGGATCAAGATTATGTCCATATTCGTAATTCCATCTATAAAAATCAAATCCTGCAAGAATTACAAAGAGTATAAATATTACAAGAAAACCAAAAACAGCTTTTCTATTGTTAATGAATACTAAAATTAATGAAGTTAATGCAAAAGCACCAAAAATATAGGGAAGAACTGTAAATTCAAAAAAGTTTTCTGAATGTAAAGTTGCCATACCAATGTAGTGATTTAACCCATTTATTATATCAACATCTCCACCAATTTTATTTGCATGAAGTTGTAACATTAATCCTTCTGGGTATTGTGGAGCATCTAATTCAATTCTCCACATGGGCACAAATAATGAACCAATAAATAATAATCCTACTAGTACCAACAAAACTTTAGAAAGTATTGTTAAATTGTTTTCTTTCATGATTTCTATTTTTATGTTAAAATCATAGATTGTTTCAAATAAATTATTGTAGTTTTTCTTACAATTAGAAAAACAATAATGACTTTTAATTATAGTTTTAAGTGAAGATTTTTTGTTTTATTGGTTAAAAAAAATTAGGGAGCATTCCTGCTCCCTAAAAAAATTATTTTGTTGAAGAAGCTGGTAAATTTGTACCTAAGCTATAACTAATTGGCACATTACTTCCTGCAGGAGAAACTCTAATGTATCCTGACATTTCTTGGTGTAATGCACTACAGAAGTCTGTACAATAAAATGGAACAATACCAACCTTAGATGGTTTCCAATTTAAAGTTGCAGTCTCTCCTGGCATAATTAGTAATTCAGCTGTTTGTGCTCTTCTAATTGAGAATCCATGAGGAACATCCCAATCTTGTTCAAGGTTTGTAATGTGGAAATATACATCATCTCCTACTTTAATTCCTTCAATATTATCTGGAGAAAAGTGTGAACGAATCATGGTCATGTAAACATGTACTTTATTTCCTTCTCTAACTACTTTTGTTTCCTTTTCACCTTTGGAAACTCTTGGATGTTTATTGTTTTTTAAATCGTAAAATTTCAACTGTCCATTATTACGAATCAAATCAGCTGGAGCTGCTTGAGCATAATGAGGTTCTCCAATAGTTGGGAAATCTAATAATAGCTTCATTTTATCTCCACTAATATCATATAATTGAGCAGATTGTGTTAATTCTGGACCAGTTGGTAAATATCTGTCTTTCGTAATTTTGTTATACGCAATTAGATATTTTCCGAAAGGTTTTTTTGAATCACCACCAGGAATACATAAGTGACCTACCGAGTAATAAGTTGGAACTCTATCTAAAACTTTTAATGTTTTAATATCCCATTTCACTACTTCAGAAGATACGAAGAATGTGGTATAAGCATTTCCTTTCCCATCAAACTCAGTATGTAAAGGTCCTAATCCTGGTTTTTGAACTTCTCCATGAAGAACAGAGTTGTATTTTAAAACTGGAATTCCTTCATAATCACCTTCATAATCTTTTTTACCAATAGCTTTTACCATTTTATCAAAGCTAAATACTGGAATTAATGCTGCTAATTTACCAGAACCCACTATGTATTCACCTGTTGGGTCAACATCACACCCATGAGGTGATTTCGGACATGGCATTAAATAACAAATATCTTTCATCGCCATAGCGTCTAAAACTAAAACTTCATCTTTAATTACTGAAGTTCCTGTATGCGTTTCGTCATTCCATGTGTTATGTGCATATTTTGTTTTTTCAATTTTACCTTTACCAGCTTTGATATATTCTTCAGCTTTTTTCCAATTGACAGCCATGATAAAATCTTTATCATTTTGAGAAGCATTTACTTCTAAAAGGGTATTTGCTTGTTCAGAATTGTAACAAGTGAAGAAAAACCATCCATGAGATTTTCCTTTACCAGCATGGGAAAGGTCAAAATTCACACCTGGTAAACGTAATTGGAAAGATAAATCCATTTTACCAGATTCTTTATCTACTTTAATAAAACTGATGTGAGCTTTAAAATTTTCTTTATACGTATTAATTGGCACATCTCCTTTATCGTAATCCCCAGGTACACCAAAACGTGTTCCAGCAACTACATATTCTGTGTTTTCAGTAATAAAAGGTGAAGAGTGGTTACCAGCAGAGTTTGGTAACTCAATAATTTCTGAAGTTTTAAAACGTTTTAAATCAACTCTTGCGATACGTGGTGTGTTGTTTGCATTAGCAAATATCCATCTACCATCAACTTCACCGTTAGTTTGAGATAACTCTAAGTGATGTTGATCATCCCAAGGAATAAAACCTTCAGAAGTGTTTAACATAGGTTTTGTTTCTTCACTAAAACCCCATCCACTTTCAGGATCAACAGAGAAAATAGGAACAACCTTCAACATTCTACCGCTTGGAAGTCCATAAACACTCATTTGACCACTAAAACCACCAGATACGAAATTATAAAATTCATCGTATTTACCAGGTGCCACATAGACACGTTGGGCAGCATCTCCACTCACGGCATCCCCTGAACTTTTTGGTTTACATGAAGTAACCAAAGCACTTCCCAATACAATTACTAGAATTGCTTGTACAAATTTATTTTTCATGATATATGTAATTAAAATTTGGGATGTTGAGTCACTTTCACCCGATCCAACATCCTTATTCATTTATTTCACACCATCGTTTTGACGCATGTATTCCAAAATTCCTCTGGCTTCATCATCAGAAACACCTTGATTAGGCATACGAACCAAACAAATCTCAAGTTGAGCTTGCACTTCTGGGTCTTTGTCAATCATAGGATCTGGATTGGTAATGAAGTTCATAATCCATTGAGGAGTTCTTCTTTCGGTTACTCCTTTCCATCCTGGTCCAACTAATTTTTCATCTGTCATTTTATGACACGATGTACATTTTACACCTGCAACTTCTTCACCTTTTGTGGCCATCGCTTGATCTAAAGTTGCTCCTAACTCAACGGTATCGTATTTTCCTTCACCTCGTTTTGGATCATACGATGCAGGATCTGCTGCTTCAGTTGTAGCTTCACCTCCACCAGGCTGATAATTATCTTCAGCAGACGCTTCTTTTTTACCACATGCTATAGCTAAAGCAAGAGATAAAACAAGTAAAATTGATTTGTTCATGATTTTTTAATATTAAAATTATTACTACAAATTTCTGAAATTGAGCCGCTTAAAAGTATGATTACAATCATAAAAAAGGATATTTTTATCTTTATTATTAACAATTGTTTAATAAAAAAGGTTGTCTCCAAAACTGGAAACAACCTTTACAAAAACCTATTTATAAAAATTACACTACCTTCACTTCAAAATCTAAAACCACATTTGAAATAATCGAATTAGAAATTAAACACGCCTTTTCTGATTTGTGCAAAATGCGTTCTGTTTTTTCAATTTCTTCTTGATTTTTGATGTACACTATTGGTTTTAAAATAATTTCTGTCATCAAAAATTTTCCTTCAATCGATTCTAAAATTCCTTCTGCTTTGCATTCAAATTTTTCGTATTCTAGCTTGGAATAGTCGGCAATGGCCAAAAAAGTAGTCATAAAACAACTTAAAACCGAAGCAGTAAATAAATGTTCAGGAGACCAATGGCCTGCGATTCCTTTATCAAATTCAGGAGGCGTAACCACCTCAATTGTAGATGGAAATTCAGGTGATGATAAAATCCCTTTTCTATCTCCTGTCCATTCTAAACTTAAATTATAACTGTGTTTTTCCATAATTAAGCGGGTATTGTATTAAATTCTAAACTTGTTAGTTGGGATTCCATTTTTAGCATTTCTTTTCTTATTACTTGGTTGTTACCTTGAAAATAAGAACTGTTTTCAAAAAACGATTTGTAATATGAAATTCCATTTAAAAGATTGATTTTAAACGTTTCCCATTTTTTAATCTGTTGAGGCGTTATTTCCAAAGCCTCATTAATTTGGTTAGTTAAATAGGAAACATATAGGCCTAATTCCTTAACAAACATATTGGGTCTATTTGTGTGATTTTCTATTTTCTTTTTTCCATAGATGTGCTGAATCATCTCTTTTAGAGACACTTCATTTGAAAAATACGCCATATTAGGTCCAGGACAAACCACAACGCCTTGAGACTGTCCTTTAATTGGAATTCCAAGCTCTAAATGACTTGCATTTGCTAATCCAACACACAAACATGATTTTTCGGTAATGGCTGTATATTCTTTCATATATGCTTCATAAGAAATCGAGTTACGTTTATCTTCTAATTCTTCAATTTTCTTGTCTTGATGTTTTTTAGATGCGGTACAACTTCCTTCCTTTTTATATTCTTTACTTAATGCTAAATATTTCTTAGGGCACGAACTTCCAGCTTTTCCAGACGCAATACGTTGGCTTTTAAAAAAATCATTGGTTGTGCCTTTGATCGTATTGAACGGAACTCCTAAAGGCGAAATGTTACTCAAATACAAATCTTCTTCTTTGGCATTGGCCAATAATTTTCGTGTTTCTATATCAACTGAAGTAGCTTCTGGTACTAGAAGAAATGGAGAACCCCATCCTACCGCATCCACTTGATAATGGTCTAATAAAAACTGGTGTTCTTCTGCTGTTCCTACTCCACCTTGCACAGTAATTTTTAAAACGGGTGGTTCATTTGGAACTTCTTTATTTTTCGATGTCAGAGCTTGTGTAAACAAAGCATAAGCCGATTGCATCAACTCGTCTTTCTTATTTTTAAATTCTTCTAAAATAGGTCCTAATAAAAATCCGTCGGTAGCAAAAGCGTGTCCACCACAATTTAGTCCTGATTCAATTCGGTATTCTGAAACCCAAAGACCTTTTTTAGCTAAAAAATTTCCTTGAATCATGGCCGAACGGAAATCGCTTACTTTTAGAACAATTCTCTTTTGAAATTGTCCGTTGGTATCGGGATAAAATTCGTTAAAGGATTCCATGTAACTGTATAATCTTGGATTCATTCCAGCAGAAAAGATTACTGATGAATTTGTTGTACTGTTTACAAAACCTCTCAAAGCGGCATGAGCATCGTTATAGATTACTGGCAATTGTTCGTCATCAATAAAGTTATCTTTATCAATTTTTGTCATGATATTCACATCGATACTTCCTGGTGCAAAATGATGGTCTAGAATAGTTTTTAACTCCATCATATTGTTTTTTCCAGACGCTATTACTTGTTCCAATTGCAATTTTAATTCAGAACTTGAAGGTAAAATGGAGATAAAATCTTCTAATTGTGTTCTTTTTTCTATCAATTCTGATTTGAATGATTCGAATTTTTGAGTCACCACTTTATCTAATAAATTCAGATAATTAGTAATTCGCTTTGCTCTAAAATCTTCTACCTTTTGTGATATTTCTTCGTAAGGATGTTTGAATTTTTCTGCGTAAAAAGCGGTCATTTTTTCAATCAAATCGTCATCCATTATGGAAATTACAGAATCAATTCCGTATTGAGCTACTCGCACGGGACTGTCAATAGTAAAAGCTAATCCCATAACTGGAATATGAAAGCTGTGTACGTTTTTTTGTAAAATCATTATTTATATTTTTTGTTCGTTGCGATTTCAATTTATTTCTTCCCAAAATAAATAGGAACAAATAAAACACAATCTATCAGATTAATATATGATTATTATCATGCTTTGAAATTTGAAGAAACTAGAGTAAAATAACTAAAATGATTCCCATCAAACCACCAAAACCTAAAATCAAATATTTCCAAAAAGGATGTGCTTTTTTTAATTCCATAAACTGAAAAGCTACTAACCAAAATTTAATAAACGCCAGGGCAACAACCGTGGTAACAATGATTTCTGGACTAACATTAGATGCCGCAAACGCAGCCACTAAAGTAAGCGTGAGCAATAAAATAAACGTTGAAGTAATTGTATCTTTCATAACCTATATAATTAAAAAAGTAAATAAATAACTGGAAATAAAAGCAACCAAATTAAATCGCACATATGCCAAAAACTGGCGCTGGCTTCAATGTCTTCAAAGGATGCTTCTGTTTTTTTTTCTCTGATAGAAAACGTAATTATTATTAAAATTACCAATCCCACAATAACATGTATAAAATGAAAACCCGTTAATAGCCAATAAAATCTAAAAAACGAATTATAATCCATGTGTAATCCAGCTTCTAATTTTTCATAATATTCTATTGATTTTAAAACTAGAAATCCGAAACCTCCAACCATTGCCCAATTGAAATAGGTTAATGTTTTTTTGACATTGGATGCTTTAAAAAAGTGAATTCCTTTGGCTACAAAAAATCCGCTGGTTAATAAAAGAATCGTGTTTATTGTTCCAATTGTTTTATTCAGTTTCAAACTACTATTGTGAAATAATTCTCGTTCTTCCGAACCGTAATAAGCCAAGGCTAAAATGGCCATTCCAAAAGTGATAAGTTCCAAATAAATGATTATCCAAATTAAAATGCCTCCTGGCGGATAATATATTGATTTTGTATTGTTCATTATTATAAAAATTCTACTTTACCTGTGTGTAAGTCATAAAATGTTCCTACTATTTTGATTTTTTTCTTGTTGACCAATTCTCTAATAATTTGACTTGATGACAAAATATGATCTATGGTTGAAAGTACGTTTAATCGTCCTGCTTCATTGGATAAATGTTCTGGTAATGGATACGTTCTGTGATGGCTAAAAGCGACTTTAATTTGATTGGTTAACTGCGTAAGATGTCCCAAATTCACATTATCAATTGCTCCTTGAACCGCACCACAATTGGAATGTCCTAACACAACCAATAATTTGGTTCCTTTTACCTGAACAGCATATTCCATGCTTCCTAAAATATTGTCGTCTTCGATATTTCCAGCAACACGCGCTACAAATAAATTTCCAATTCCTTGATCAAAAACAATTTCGGGCGGTACACGCGAATCGATACAAGACAACACAAAAGTGTGCGGATGTTGGTCTTTTTCTGAATGGTGTGCTTCATCAATAAAATCATGATGCATCAATTTATTGTTTACAAATCGCTCGTTTCCTTCTATCAATTCTTTTACTGCTTCATCCGCTGTTTTAGGTACATGATGATATTCTATTGTTTCACAAGAAAAAATAAAAAGGATAAAAATGCTGAATAAAATGGTACCTATAATTCTCATAATTTTCTAATTAATTATTTCCATTCTAACAATCGTTTTTCACCATCAATTTGCTTGATTTCGGTGATGTCTTGTGACATTTCGATTACGCCTTTATATTTTTTTTGTTCATCTCTAACTGCGAAATAGCGAATGTATATTAGACGTTCTTTATAATTTATCCAGAAGGATGCTTCATTTTTTTCTCCTTTTCTAAAGGCTTCTAAAATTTGTAAAACGGTATCGACACTTTTCGGTGGATGACAAAAACGAACTTCCCTGCCAATAATTCCTGCACTTCTTGGAAAAACACGTTCTTCGCCTCGATTATAAAAAATTACTTTATCGTTTTCATCTACATAAGTTAAATCGATAGGTAATGTTTTGAACATTAAGTTTACTTGTTCTACCGTCATATATCCTTCATCGTAATGCGCTGCTTTTTCGTCAAAAACAACATCCGTTCTTCTTTCTGTATCTTGAGATGGATGAATGTACTCCGATTCTTTTGGGAATTTTGGCGGCGCTTCGGCTAACATCCAACCAATTTCTTCTTCTCCTTTTCGCATTTTAATCCAATCTTCTTCTGATAATAAATCCAACGCATTTGGAAACAACACATTTTCTTCTACATCCAATAAGCGATATAAACTTTGAGTTATTAAATTGGTATTGTGTTTGGCTGAAGTAAAATCTTGTTCTTCTAAATTTTTTCTAACAATGCGAAACATTTCTCTAATCGTATCGTGAAACGACCACATATTTCGAGAAGGTCCTGTCCAACCTTTTTGCTCTAAAAACGGAAATAATTGATTTTCTTTTCGTTCAAAACGTTTTTCAACTGTTGCTAAATGATTAAAGACATTATAGAATTTCTGAAATTCTTCTTTTGGATTAATGGTATTTAATTCTTCTAATAATTGATGTATTAAATCGCTTTCTACGAAATAAGTATGAATGGGATGTCCTTCAATCACGTTTGTATGTGTTTCTGATGTTGACATTTTATTGATGTTTGATTTTCTCATAAAGTTTTACCAATGATTTCAGCAAAGCTTCAGGAGATGTTAATATTTGATAATGATTTTGACCGAACATTTGCGGTAAATAATATTTGGCTTGCGCTTCAATAGCTAACGCATAGGAATTAATTTTTCGTTCATTTAGTTCTCGTAACGCTTGTTTGATGTCTTGAATACCGTGTTGACCTTCGTATTTATCGTAATCGTTTGGTTTTCCATCGGAAAGAACGATAATCCATTTATTTTTGGCATCCAATTGATCCATTCGTGCTCCTGCATGACGTAAAGCGGGACCAATTCGAGTGTAGCCATTAGGTTCAACTGCGCCTATTTTATGTTTGGCTTTGTCCCAACTTTCGTTGAAATCTTTCAAAGTTAAATAGGTTGTGAAATTTCTGGTTTTGGAATAAAATCCGTCAATCGCAAAATCGATGTCGAACTCATGTAAAATTTCACCAAATAAAATGGAAACTTCTTTTTCTACATCAATCACCCGATTTCCAGCGGCATAACCATCGCTTGAAAGACTAATGTCTAACAAAACCAAAATAGCAATTTCTTTATTTTTCTTTCTTTGGGATAAATAAATGCGTTCGTCAGGCGATTTTCCAGAATGAATATCGGTATATAAATCGGTTAACGCGTCTAAATCGAAAGCGTCACCTTGTAATTGTCTTCGTTGTTGTTGCATTTTATTATTCACGCTAGTAAGCATTTTTCGTAAACCATTTAAAGTGGTTTTGTACTTTGCCATCGTGTTTTTATAATAAGTTGCGTGAGTTTTAAGTTGGGTTTTCGGATATACTTTACAGAAGTTTGTTAAGTAATTTCGTTTTTTGAAATCCCATTCGTTATATTTTAAATGGAAGCCTTTTTCATCTACCTCAGCACTTTCGGCTATGGAAGTATTTTCGACAAAATCCGCTTGATAAACGGAATGCACCATATCATCTACACGAACGGTGAATCGCATGTTCATTTCTTCTAAAGCTTCTTGATGTTGTTCTAAATCATCGGCACCATCAAAATCGCGCCAATTTCCGTTGAATTCTTCTGCTGTTTCAATTTTCTCGAAACTGTGCATTAATACGTAATCTTCTTGTTGTTTTTTGTCAATCGCAAGCGATTCTATTTCTTCAACGGCTTTCGCATGAAGTGTGGTTTCGGCTACTACGTTATTTTGAATTTTCTTAGTATTGTCATCAAAGCTTTTCAACACATTTTCGTCTTCAATTTCGGGCGTATTTTTCATCCATTTTCCGTACAACCAAGAATAATCAATGGTTTGATCTTTTTTATTGATGGGTAATTTTGACACAGCATCATAATAAAACTCTTGCATGGATGGATAATCCTGAAACATTTTTTCTAAAACCAATGGTGCGGTTTCTGTAGCTTTTTCCAAAGAAAGTTCAGGTAAAATGTCTTGGTTATCCCAATTCAAATTCAATTGTTTTTGAACACTCAAATACACCGTTCTAAAAAAATAGAATTTTAGATTTTCTTCTTTTGTTGGAAATAGCGAACAATTAATTGGTAAGAAAAAGTTTTTGTTTTTGTAACCCCCTTCGCGTTCGGCAGGAAAAATTTCGATTGGAGCACCAGAGATGGCTCTTGCAAAAAGTGTTAATCGTGGCTTAATATCAGACAAGTTGATTTGACGGCTAAGAGTTTCAACATCATTTAGTCGCTTGTTTTTAAAGTATTTGAGTACTTTTTTATAAATAATCTCATCTAATTCAAAGCCCATTTTTCAATTCTTTTAAATCATTAAATCACACAAATCTTTTAAGGCTTGAATGGTTTCTTGTTCGTCTGTTAAAGGTTCTACAACGGCAACGTGAACCGCTAATCGTTTTGGTAATCCGTTGTTGATCAATTTGGCTGCGTCAACTAATAATCGAGTAGAAACGGTTTCGGTTAAACCTAATTCGGTAAGATTTCTAATTTTAGTTCCTATAGTAACTAACTTTTGAGCAATATCAGCTTCAATTCCTGTTTCGTTAATTAAAATTTCTGTTTCAACTTTTGGATTTGGATAATCGAATGAAAGGGCAACGAATCGTTGACGAGTGGATGGTTTTAATTCTTTAAATCCTTTTTGATAACCTGGATTAAACGAAGCGACTAATAGAAAATCAGGATGTGCTTTAATAGTTTCTCCTAATTTATCAATGAAAAGTTCTCTTCTGTGATCGGTTAAGGAGTGAATGGCTACGATGACATCTGGTCGTGCTTCGGCAACTTCATCAAGATATAAAATATATCCGTTTTTTACGGCTATGGATAAAGGTCCATCAATCCAAATAGTTTCGGCTCCTTTGATAATGAAACGCCCAATTAAATCGGTTGCTGAAGTTTCTTCGTGACAACTTACGGTGACTAATGTTTTATTCAATTCATTCGCCATGTATTCGATAAAACGAGACTTTCCAGAACCTGTTGGCCCTTTTAATAATAAAGGCAATTGCAATTGGTTAATCTGATTGAAAACTTCAATTTCTGAACCTACTGCTTTATAAAATATTGTTTTTTCTGCTACTATCATGACAATTTATTTTAAAAAAAACCGAAACCAAATGCTGGCAGCGACAACTCTGGGCACTTGGTCTCGGTTAGCTATTAATTTTAAATTTCTAACCAAAATAATTAATAACTATTCTTCTTTTACAAGTGCTTCATCTGTGGGTTTACCATATTTGATAAACTCAATAATGAATAATGTAATTCCTATTGTAAAAAGGGTTGCACAAAGCAGTAACACTACGAAGTGAATTGCAATTTCATTTTGAACATCCATAAAATCTAATTTCATTTTACGTTCTAAATATACTTGAGCAACACCAGCAACTCCAAAAGCTACCGTCATTCCTAACATTCCCACATTTGACAACCAAAAAGCCATATGACCACTTGTATTGTTGTAACGTTTTCTTCCTGTTAAATTGGGCAACGCATAGCTGATAATTGCTAAAACAATCATAGCATAAGCACCCCAGAATGCGTAGTGACCGTGCATTGCTGTTACTAATGTTCCGTGTGTGTAAAGATTCGTTTGTGGTAATGTATGTGCAAAACCTAATAACCCAGCTCCTACAAAAGATACGATAGAAGCGCCAATTGTCCAGAATAAAGCAATTTTGTTTGGATGTGATTTTTCACCTTTTCTATACATGTACACCGCGAATAATGCCATCGCTAAGAACGCTAATGGTTCTAATGCTGAGAAAATTCCACCTACGATTAACCAAATTTTATTAACTCCTATATAATAATAATGGTGACCTGTTCCTAATAAACCTGAAAGGAACGTTAATCCTACAATTACATATAACCATTTTTCAATAACTTCTCTATCAACACCAGTAAGTTTGATTAATAAGTACGATAAAATACCTCCCATGATTAGTTCCCAAACTCCTTCAACCCATAAATGCACTACCCACCAACGGAAGAATGAATCGGTGACTTGACTATCAAACCAAATCATACCAGGTAAATATAACAATGCTGCGAAAACCAATCCCATTGTTAAAACCAAGGAGGTTGTTGTTCGTCTTTCTGCTTTATATAAAGTGGTGAGGATTAATCCTAAGAACAATAAAACATTGATAACAACCAAAATATCTAATTCTCTTGGAATTTCAAGGAATTTTCTACCTTCCCAAATATTAAAGTGATACCCAACAATAGCTAAAACTCCAACAACTGCTAAGGAAATCAACTGTACATATGCCAATTTTACATTGACTAATTCTCTTTGTGCTTCTTCAGGAATAATATAATATGCGGCTCCCATGAAACCAGTTAATAACCAAACTACTAATAAATTAGTGTGAACGGCTCTCGCTGTATTGAACGGAATAAAGTCATGAAGACCATCCATTCCTATTCGGGCAAAGCCCATAATAAAACCATAGATAATTTGTAATGCAAATAATAACATGCATAATCCAAAGAACCAATACGCTACTTTTTGTGATTTATATTTCATAACTCTATATTTTGGATTATTTTTTGTCTTTAGCTAAAGGAGAAACCACTCGATCAAAACCATTCAAATCAATGTTACCAATCCATTTAAAGTAAGCGACCATCGCTTCTGCATCGGCATCATTCATTTCGTATTTGACCATTTTTCTGCCTTTTGGTCCCCAAGGAACAGGAGATTGTAAAACGGCTTTTACGTAGCCTTCTCCTCTTCTTTCTATAACTTTTGTTAGCTCAGGAGCATAATACGCTCCTTCACCAAGTATGGTATGACAACCCATACAATTATTCGATTCCCAAATTTCTTTTCCTCGAATAACTTTTGCATCAATCTTATCATGATAAGTTTGATCATTTTTAGGCATGAACGAGTAGATAGTTAAGCCAATAAAGACTAAAAAGGTAACTACTGTTCCGCCTAAAAAAAATGCTCGTGCTTGTGATTTTGATAACATATTTTAGATATTAGTTAAGAATAATTTATAATTAAGGACTTTTTTATCCTTTTTAATTATACAGCAAAATAAACAACAAAAAAAAACATTAAATATGATTAAAATCATATAATGAAAATTAAATTAAGGATAAATTTGTCTTTTATAATATTAAATATAGAAATATGGTTATAGATTCAAACAAAACAGTAGGCACAATAGTAGCTGACGATTACAGAACCGCAGGTGTTTTTAGTCAACTAGGTATCGATTTTTGTTGCAAAGGGAACCGAACTATTGATGAAGTATGTGCAAAAAAAGGACTAGATAAATTTGCTCTTTTAGATGAATTAGAAAGAGTAACATCTAACAACAATAATCAAGGCATTGATTTTAAATCTTGGGAATTAGATTTACTGATTGATTATATTGAAAAAAAACACCATCGTTATGTGGAAGAGAAAATCCCGCAATTGCTTTCGTTTTTAATTAAGCTAGAGCAAGTACATGGTGCACAACATCCAGAACTTTTTGAAATTAAAAAATTATTCAAAAGAAGTGCTGATGAATTAACGCAACACATGAAAAAAGAAGAGTTAATTTTATTTCCATTCATCAAAAAAATGGTGGAAGCCAATAGAAATAATTCACCTATAAATATTCCTGGATTTGGTTCTGTAGCCAACCCAATTGCCATGATGATGGAAGAACATGAAAATGAAGGTGAACGATTTGAAAAAATTGTAGAATTATCAAACAATTATACACCGCCTGCAGATGCTTGTAACACGTACAAAGTAACGTACCAAATGTTACAAGAATTTGAAGCAGATTTACATGCGCACATTCATTTAGAAAATAATATTTTGTTTCCAAGTGCCGTTGTTTTACAAGATAAGTTTTATTAGTTAATTAGGTTCTTTAAACGGAGTCGTCATAATTACATGGCGACTCTTTTTAAAGTAAAAGGACTGCTAAACTTTATATTAGCAGTCCTTTTTTAATTAACAATAACCCTATTTATAATTAATTAACCTATTTTTTATATGTAAACAATTGCGGATTAAATGATACCATTACCCAAGCCCAATTGTTACAATTGTTGTTATTCCCTCCTTTTAAAATTTCCATAGTGTTGCTTCCAAACATTTTAGAAACACCTCCAGAAATTATAAAGTTTTTATCTAATTTATAAGTCCCTGTTATATCGATTTCTGTTCCTAAATAATTGTCTTGTTCTTCTAAAGTAGTCATGTTGTAAACTGATGCCGAACTATAAAATAAATGTGGAGATAACGTTACTTGCCATTTATTTTTATCGTAAATAAACTTAGTGTAAACATCTTGCAATCCTACTGAGTTTTTATGATTTCCAACATAGAAATAATCCATAAAACCATTGAAGCCGTGGTTGGTTCCAAATATTGGCGTGAATGATTTTACTTTTGTATCAGTATCATTTTGATCTTTTCCTGATAAATATTCAAAACCTAATTCGGCTTTAAATGGAGCTGTGAATTTGTATCCTAAATTAAATCCCGCATAATACGCACCAACATCAACTTTATCGTTAATAACAGCAGCTTCACCTGTTTGAGCATACAAACCGAAATTACCATAGAATTTTGAAGTATCCCATTTTCCATAAGTTCCAAGGGTTTGCAAATACGCTACTTGGAATTTATTTTCGGTTAAATTTTCATATTGATAGCCATTATTCAACGCTAAAAAGCTTAAACTTAGTTTTGAAAATTTTTGGTTGAACCAAATAAACTGCATGTTTTTATAGTTCGTCACATATGCAGATTCGTAAAGAGCTTCATTGTTATTATTCAACGCAGCTCCGAAATCCATTTGGTAGTTATTTTTTTTATTTGTAACCAAAACCGCATCGTGACTTTGGCCTTGTTGTAACCAATCGATTCCACCCATAATTCTTTGATTATCGTATGAAAGCACTTGTCGACCGAATTTAGCTGTCCAGTTTGTATTGAAATCATACGAAATCCAAGATTCGAATAGAGCCACTCCATTTTTATCAGATGGTGAAGTTGTAGCCACATCGCCCCAAACTCTTACGTTTTGAAGTGATAAATTGGCTTTAAATTTTTCTTGTTTGTAGAAAAAAATCATTCTCGAGCGTTGGGAAACAAACGAAGTTGGATAAAAATCATCTTTCATTAGTTCTTTGAATCCATTTCGGTATTCAAAACGAGGTCTTATTTGTAGGTTAACTTCTAACTCTTGAGCAAAAGAACCCGCTGTTGAAATTGCAAAAGCAACTGCAACCATAAATTTATTGTGAAGTTTCATGTTTTTTTGTAGATTTTGAATTGGAAGCCACTACTCTACTTTCTCTGCTTCTTCTTTGATTTTTGAAACCGTTTTATCGTAACTAACTCCTAAACCTTCTTGTTGGAATGCTAATTCACCTTCCGCATTAAATACACTAATTATATTGGAATGTGAGAAATCAATTGGAGATATTTTTTTATAATTTACTGCTAAAACCGCTGCAAACTCTCTAGTGTTTTCTTCATTAGAACGTAAGAAAACCCATTGATTTCCAGTCATTTTATTTTCGATAGAGAAATCTTTTAATCGTTCTGGAGTATCTACTGTTGGATCGATACTTACTAAAACCATTTGGACTTTATCTTTGTATTCTTCCGGAATTTTAGATTCAATATTTCGCATATCAGCTACTAATCTTGGACAAGCAGATTTACATGAAGTATAAATCATCACCATAACTAGTACTTTTCCTCTCAAATCTTTCAGCTCAATATCTTTTCCGTCTTGATTGGTCCATTTTTCAGGCAAATTATAAATTGATAAATCGGTTATAGGTTTATCTTTTATATTTTGTTTTTCTTCTTTTGAATTGCATCCTAAAATAAAAATAGAGGCAATTACTAGTAAAATTATCTTTTTCATGACATATTTTTTTAATTGAAAACTCAATTAGAGATGTTTTTGGCACATCTGAAGCCTAAATTTTTTGTAGTGTAATTCGCTTTTATACTGCCTCTAAAAGCATAGCGCATAAAAGCGGCATAATTCATTAAATCGGTTGCGTTGACAGAACCACTTCCGCAGAACAAATCTTTATCGGTATCTTTATCTTTTCTAGATTCTCCTGATAAAAAGATGCTATTAAAATCGAAAGTCCATTCCCAAACTAGTCCGTGCATATCGTAAACACCCCAGTAATTTTTGAATGTTTTCCCAACAGAATTATTATAGGTTTTGTTTTTTTCGTACCAACTCAAAATGTATTTATTGAATTCTTCTCTTGAACGAGCGTCTTTTCTTTTTTCGTCGGCCATAGCTACATATTCCCATTCTTCTAATGAGGCTAATCTTTTGCCTTGGCATTCACAATATTCTTTTGCCGCAAACCAAGAAACATTGGTAACAGGTGCATTCGGATTTAATTTACCGAAATTCAAATCGCCACTCCATTCATATAAGTAAGTGGTATTGGCAAAAAGACGTTTGATTTTTGATTTTCGGTAAGCCGAATTGGTTTTTAAGAATTCTAAATATTCTTGATTTGTAACCGGATATACATCTAACAAAAAGGATTTGATGTAGACTGGTTTTTTATCTGCAGTTCCATATAAAGGAACATAACTCCCTGCTCCTATGGTTACCATATCTTCGGATACCTGAGAAAAAGAAATGGAAACCCAAAATAATAAAATTAGGCAGTAGTGAAATCGTTTAATAAATTGAGCTTCCATTCTTTATTTTTTTATATTAATGTATATCTTTTGTTTTTGGTGCTGGTTTTGCTCTCTGCATTTTAACCATTTCTGGAGTTACTTTTGTTTTGTTGTTTCCCCAACTATTATATACATAAGTTAAAACATCTGAAATTTCTTGATCCGTAAGGTTTTGACTAGTCATTACTGAATTAAATTTTTTACCATTCACTGTAATTTCGCCGCTTAAACCATGAAGTACTGCGCTTATAGCTCTATTTGGATCTGCATTTAAGAAATCTGATTTAGATAGCGGAGGGAACGCTGCAGGAATACCTTGTCCTTCTGACTGGTGACATGCAAAACAAGTTCTTGAATAAATGTTTTTACCATCTGTCATTTGTTGGCTTAAAGTTTTATTAACGACAACTTCTTTACCATTACCAGTTTTTGGCATATTTTGGATGGTTCCTCCTTCTGGATGATATATTCCTTCTTGTGTAGTACCTGAGTAAATTTTAGCATTTTCGGCTCCTTCTACTTTTAACATTCCTAAGGCTCCTTTATTAAATGCTCTAAAAATGGAATGGTCTACTAAAATAAATGTTCCAGGAACATCCACTTTAAACTCTACAATAGCTGAACCACCAGCAGGAATTAAAGTAGTTTGTACATTTTTGTTGATCATGTCACCACCTTCTATATGTACTTTATCAAAAATTTCTCCAATAACGTGAAAGGATGAAACTAAGTTTGGACCACCATTACCCATGTAAATTCTAACTGTTTCACCTACTTTAGCGGTTAAAGCTTTATCACCTGTTAAAGCACCTACTTTTCCGTTAAAGACTACGTAATCCGCATGTTCATCTACTGCTTTTGTCATGTCAAAAGGTTGCATTCCTGGTTCTCCATATTTACCTTTCGTATAAAAATCACCCTGCATTACGTAGTATTCTTTGTCTACTGGAGGTAAACCACCTTCTGGTTCTACCAAAATTAAACCATACATTCCGTTTGCAATGTGCATTCCCACAGGAGCTGTTGCACAATGGTACACATACAATCCAGGATTAATACATTTAAAATTAAATGTTTTTTCATGTCCTGGCGCTACTAAAGAAGATGCTGCTCCACCACCTGGACCTGTAACGGCATGTAAATCGATGTTATGAGGCAATTTGTTGTCTGGGTGATTTTTCAAAGTAAATTCAACTTCATCACCTACTCTAGTTCTAATAAAACTTCCTGGAACACTACCTCCAAAAGTCCAGTAAACATACTTAACACCGTCGGCCATTTCTCCTTCGATTTCTTTGATTTCCATGTTTACAATTAATTTTTTAGCAGGACGATCTCCAACAGGTTTTGGAACAAATGGAGGTGCTGTTAGTTCTGCAATCATTTGATCACCAACTGCAATATCAGCATAATTGGTGGTTGAGTCACCGTTTTGTTTACATGCTATACTTGCCGCACAAGCTACACATAATACCAAAACTTTTTTAATAAAATTACTCATGGTAGAAAAATTAGTTTTAAATATTGGTTTAAATAATAGTTTCGTTACTATCATTTTATAGGTCAAAATTAAAAGACAAAAACATCCTTTAATATGATAAAAATCATGTTTCAAAAAAAAGTTAAAAAAATATTAAAATGATTTATTAATAGTTAAACTGAAATAAAAAAAGTACATTTGTTAACCAAATGGTTAAACCAAATAGTTAACTTATGACAACAGAAGAAAAAATATTTGAGGCCGCATTTAGAGTATTCCAATTAAAAGGGTTTAAAGGAGCAAGAATGCAAGAAATTGCAGATGAAGCAGGTATAAATAAGGCCATGCTTCACTATTGTTTCAAAAACAAAGAGTTATTATTTGAAGCTGTATTTATGAATGCATTTGGAAAATTAGCTCCACAAATAAATGAAATATTTAAATCTCAGGATTCCATCTTTGAAAAGATAAAAAAATTCACTGATAGTTATATTTCATTTGTAATGAATTATCCATTCTTACCACAATTCATAATTCAGGAAATGAATAATAACCCTGAGTTTGTTACAAAATTTCTTAAAAAAGAGAATCGACCAGATCCAACAAAATTAATTCATCAAATTGAAAATGAAATCAAGTTAGGTATTCTAAAACCAATTAATCCAAAACAATTATTGATAGATATTTTTTCAATGACAGTTTTTCCTTTTGCAGCTCAAGCTTTGCTTAAAGGTATGATTCAGGTATCTAATGAAGAATTTATGCAACTAATGGAAGAACGTAAAAAATATATTTACGAACAAATTATCACCTCAATTAAAAAGTAATGAAAAATCTAATCTTAATCTTTTTTGTAACCTTATATGGTTATACAAATGCACAAGAGAAAATTTCTCTTGATAAATGTTATGAATTAGTACGAATTAATTATCCGTTATCTAAACAAAATGAAGCTTTAAATTCTCAGCTCAAATTACAAAATGAAATAATAGAATTAGATAAATTACCAAAAGTATCATTAAACGCTCAAGCAACCTATCAGTCAGAAGTAACACAAATTCCATTTTCACTACCTAATGCAACTATAGAGCCATTAAATAAAGACCAATACAGAGCAACTCTTGATGTCAATCAGCTGATTTATAATGGTGGATTGTTAAATGCTCAGTCAAAACTAAAAGAAATTCAATTTAAAACACAACAACAACAAATTGAAGTGTCTCTATATCAATTAAAAAATATTGTTAACCAATACTTTTTTGGCATTTTATTATTGCAAGAAAAAAATGAATTATTGCAATCAAAAATGAGTTTATTAATAGAGAAGAACAAAGAAGTGAAAACGGCTGTTAAATTCGGTGCAATATTGCCAGCTTCTGAGCAAGTTTTAGAAGCTGAAATCATTAAAATTCAACAACAAATAAACGATTTACAATTTGATAAAAGAAAACTACTGTATCATCTAGAAAAATTAACCGCAACAAATTTTGATGAGAATATAATTTTAGAAAATTCAATATCATTAGAAACTACAGAAGCATTACGTCCTGAATTTGATTTTTTTAATTTACAAAACCAGCAATTAGAAGCTTCACAAATCATCGTTTCTAAATCAAATCTCCCTAAATTAAATGCTTTTATACAAGGCGGTTACGGAAACCCCGCATTGAACATGCTAAATAATTCATTTGAAGCTTTTTATGTGACAGGAATTGGATTGAATTGGACATTATTTGATTGGAATAAAACAAAAAAAGAAAAAGAAGTTCTTGAAATATCAAAACAATTAATAGCATCTGAAAAAGAAACTTTTCAATTAAACTTAAATAGACAATTACAAGAAACAGATTTTGAAATTCAAAAAATAAATCAACAACTAAAATCGGATGAAGAAATAATTGATTTACGCCAAAAAATAGTAAAATCGTCTGAAGCTCAAATGAAAAATGGTGTTATTACAACTTCGGAATATTTAAATGAAATTGATAAACTTTTTGAATCAAAAAACAATCAAAAATCACACCAAATACAGCTACAATTAACTCAAGCAAATTATCAAATTATTAAAGGAAATTAAAATGAAAAATATAGCCTTACTTGTATTAGCAATGTTTATAATAAGTTGCAATGAAAATAATGAAAAAGCAGATGCTTATGGAAATTTTGAAACTACAGAAATAACTGTTTCGTCTGAGAGTAATGGAAAAATTGAGTTTCTAAACCTCGAAGAGGGTGATGTTGTGGAAAAAGGTAAAACTGTTGGTTTAATTGATACTTTGCAATTATATTATACTAAAATGCAACTTATAGCATCTCAAAAAACAGTTAGTTCAAAATCAGGAAATGTGTTGTCTCAAAAACAAGTGTTACAAGAACAATTAAAAACAGCAAAAATAGAACAAACCCGAATTAAAAATATGTTTTCAGAAAATGCTGCTACAAAAAGGCAAGTTGATGAAATTAATGGAAAAGTAAAAGTCATTGAAGAACAAATTAAAGGTGTAGGAACTCAAAATGCACCTATTAAAAATGAAGCCAATTCATTTTCGGTGCAAATTGAAAAAATTAACGATCAAATAAAAAAATGCAATTTAGTAAACCCTATTAAAGGAACTGTTTTAACTAAGTATGCTGAACCTAATGAAGTTACAACATTTGGAAAACCACTTTACAAGATTGCCAATCTTGAAGAAATGAATCTACGTGTTTATATTTCAGAAACTCAATTATCAAGTATTAAAATTGGACAACAAGTTAAAGTAAAAATAGATGATTTTGAACAAACCAAAGAGTATACTGGAAACATTATATGGATAAGTTCACAAGCAGAATTTACGCCGAAAATTATACAAACCAAAGAAGAAAGAGCTAATCTAGTTTATGCAGTTAAGATAAGAGTAAAAAATGATGGAAGCTTAAAAATTGGAATGCCTGCAGAGATCTGGATAAAATAAATAGTATTAATTAATCAAAAAAAATAAAAGAATGAAACAAATTGCCATAATCGCAGTATTATCAATAGTTATTGGATGTAAAACATCTGAATCAAATTTAAAAACAACAAATACTATGAATTTAAAAAACCTACATACTGAACAAAAAGCAGTACAAACTCAAATTTTATTTCAGCCAACAGAGGCTAAAGTAATTTCATTACAAATAGCAAAAAATGAACAATTAGCAGAGCATATAACAAAAGTACCAGCACTCTTAGTTTGTGTATCTGGAAATGCAACTTATAATGATGAAAAAGGAGAAAAAATAAATCTAAAATCTGGTAGTTATGTAAATATTCCTATCAACATAAAACATTGGATTGACGCTCATGAAGAAAGTAACTTTCTTTTGATAAAATAAAGCGAAATGAGTATTTCAGTACAAAACATATCAAAATCATTTAAAAATGTTTCTGCCATACAAAACATTTCATTTGAAGTGAAAAGCGGAGAATTGTTTGGCTTAATTGGTCCCGACGGTGCTGGAAAAACAACGCTTTTTAGAACCTTAACTACATTATTGATTCCAAACGAAGGTAATGCTATTGTTGCAGGGCACGATATAATAAAAAACGTAAAAGAAATTCGAAATTCAGTAGGTTATATGCCCGGAAAATTCTCGTTATACCAAGATTTAACGATTGCTGAAAATTTAGCTTTTTTTGCGACAATTTTCGGAACAACTATTGAAGAAAATTACGATTTGATTGAAGATATTTACGTGCAAATAGAACCTTTTAAAAATCGAAGAGCTGGTGCATTATCAGGTGGGATGAAACAAAAATTAGCGCTTTGTTGTGCCTTAATTCACAAACCAGAAGTATTATTTTTAGACGAACCTACAACTGGTGTAGATCCCGTTTCAAGAAAAGAATTTTGGGAAATGCTAAAACGCTTAAAACAAAAAGGAATTACAATTTTAGTATCTACTCCATATATGGACGAAGCGGTTTTGTGTGACCGAATCGCCTTAATTCAAAAAGGTGAAATTCTAAAAATTGATACCCCCGAAAATATAGTTAGCTCATACAAAAAAACGATTTATGACATAAAAACCAATAAAATGCATCAATTGATTGAACATTTAAAGAAATTCCCAACTCAATATAGTGTTTTTGCATTTGGCGAGTATGTGCATTACATCGACAATAATATCGAATTAGATCTTCAAAATTTAAAAATTTATCTCGAAGAAAAACAGCATACAAATATTATTATTCAAAAAGCAACTACAACAATTGAAGATGTTTTTATGGATTTATAAAAAATGAAAAAATGGTAAACCATATTAGTAATGAAAAAGTCATAGAAGTAGAAAATCTTACCAAAAAATTTGGTGATTTTACTGCTGTAAAAGGAATTTCTTTTCATGTGAATAAGGGCGAAATTTTTGGCTTTCTTGGAGCAAATGGCGCAGGAAAAACTACAGCAATGAAAATGCTAATAGGTATTTCAAATCCTTCAAGCGGTAATGCTAACGTGGCGGGTTTTGATGTGCATACCCAAAGCGACGAAGTTAAAAAAAGTATTGGCTATATGAGCCAAAAATTTTCAATGTACGATGACTTAACTGTTCAGGAAAATATTACCTTTTTTGGAGGAATTTATGGTCTTCCAAGAAAACAAATTAAGAAAAAAACAGCTGAACTTATTGAAGAATTGCAATTAGGAGATATTACAAAATCAAGAGTAGGATCATTACCATTGGGATGGAAACAAAAACTAGCTTTTTCAGTTTCTTTGTTACATGAACCAAAAATTGTTTTTTTAGATGAACCTACAGGTGGTGTAGACCCTATAACCAGAAGACAATTTTGGGAACTTATCTATACGGAAGCAGATAAAGGAACCACTATTTTTGTAACCACACATTACATGGATGAAGCCGAATATTGTGATCGTGTTTCTATTATGGTAGACGGTGTTATTGAAGCCTTGGATACACCTAAAAACTTAAAAAAGCAATTTGATGTGGACTCTATGAATGAAGTATTCTTAAAATTAGCTCGAAATATTGAATAAAAGTATATACTATGAAACGATTTAAAGGTTTTGTAAAAAAAGAATTCTACCATATTTTTAGAGACAAACGATCATTGTTTATACTATTTGGTATGCCAATTGCTCAAATTTTACTGTTTGGCTTTGCTATAACAAACGAAATCAACAATGTAGATATTGCCATTTTAGATTATGCAAAAGATGCTGAATCTGAGAAAATTATCCAAAAAATAAAAGCATCAAAATATTTTAATATAGAGAATCAAATAGATAATGAAAAAGCTATTGAATCCGAATTCAAAAATGGAAAAATAAAAGCTGTATTACTATTTGAAAGAGACTTTGCAAAAAAATTAGAAAATCAAAAAAAAGCAACTGTTCAAGTTATTACTGATGCTACAGAACCTAATGTTGCTAATACTATTACAAACTATACACAATCAATAATTCAAAATTATCAAAATCAAAAAAACACAACTCAAGAACAAAGTGTTTCAATTGTTATGCAAACTCGAATGTTATACAATGCTGAACTAAAAAGCGTTTTTAACTTTGTACCTGGTGTAATGACAGTGATTTTAATGTTAGTTTCTGCCATGATGACCTCTATCTCTATTACAAGAGAAAAAGAATTAGGAACTATGGAAGTATTATTGGTTTCACCTCTAAAACCTTTTCAGGTGATTATTGGAAAAGTTTTTCCTTACGTTTTTTTATCAATTATAAATGCCGTTGTTATTGTTTCAATGGGCTATTTTATTTTTGGAATGCCAATAAGAGGAAGTCTTTTTTTATTAGCTTTTGAAAGTATTCTATTTATCATTACGGCACTTTCATTAGGTATTTTGATTTCAACAGTTTCAAATTCGCAACAAACCGCAATGATGCTTTCTTTAATGGGGTTAATGCTTCCTGTTATAATACTTTCAGGGTTTATTTTTCCTATTTCGTCCATGCCATTACCCATGCAAATTATGAGTAATATAATTCCCGCAAAATGGTTTATTATTATTGTAAAATCAATTATGCTTAAAGGAGTAGGAATAAGCTATATTATCAAAGAAACATTGATTTTGACATTAATGACATTGATTTTTATTGGGCTAAGTATCAAAAATTACAAAACCCGATTAGAATAAAAATTTAAAAAATGAGAACTATTTTATTCATAATACAGAAAGAGTTTAAGCAAATTTTTAGAGATAAAAGCATGCTGAGATTGATATTTATATTACCAATATTACAACTATTAATCCTTTCTAATGCAGCAACTTTTGATGTCAAAAACATTAGAATTTCATTTATAGATTCAGATAATTCTATTTCTTCACGTGTTTTAAAAGATAAATTTAATGCTAACAGTTATTTTAGTGTGACTAAAGAACTTACAAACCCAAAAGAAGGTTTAGATTTTTTACAAAAAGGAAGTACAGACATTGTGATAGAAATTCCCAATCAATTTGAAAAAATGCTTCAAAACGAAAAAAAAGCAGAATTACAAATCCAAATTAATGCCATAGATGCTGCTACAGCAGGAGTTCAAAATGTTTATGTCTCTCAAATAGTACAACAAGTAAATCAAGATATTGCTGTTAAAATTTATAATACAACTGAAAATCAAATTATTCTTAGTAGGATTGAAACTATACCCTCATTTTGGTATAATAACACTTTAAATTACAAGACCTTTATGGTACCTGGAATATTAGTTTTATTGGTAACAATGCTAACGCTTTTTCTTTCAGCTATGAATATTGTTAGAGAAAAAGAATTAGGAACTTTAGAACAAATTAATGTTACACCTATTAAAAAATATCAATTCATAATTGGAAAATTATTCCCTTTTTGGGTGCTTGGACTTATTATATTGAGTGTTGGATTAGTTATTTCAAAAGTAGTTTTTAATGTTCCAATGTTAGGAAGTATTCTTTTAGTTTATGGATTTACTTCTATTTATTTACTCTTAATTTTAGGATTTGGACTTTATATTTCTAACCACACTGAAACACAACAACAAGCGATGTTTATTGCGTGGTTTTTTATGGTAATTTTTATATTAATGAGTGGTTTATTTACACCTATTGAAAGTATGCCAAAATGGGCTCAAAACATCACCTTATTAAATCCTATTCGTTACTTCGTTGAGTTTATAAGAATGGTTTTATTAAAAGGTGCTGGCCTTAAAGAAGTACTACCTAATTTAGCAGCAATTTTAATTTTTGCAATATTAATTAATGGCTTAGCTGTGTGGAGCTATAAGAAAACGAATTAAGACCAAGGTCATTTCTTCTTGTTTTCAATTGATTTTGTCATTGGAATTTTAGAAATATCAAATATAATTGTCTCAGATCTTCCTTAAAAAAGTTCGAAACGCCTCTACTCTGCTCCACTAAAAACCCTGTAAAGTACTTATTTTACAGGGTTTTTTATTTTTATTGTGCGTTTTATTCTAAAACAAATCTACATTTTAACCGAATCTTAAATAAAGATATTCATAGTTTTTTATGAATACATTTTATTTAATAAAAAATAATCTGCAATTACTAAAGCAGCCATAGCTTCTACAATAGGAACAGCTCTTGGAACTACACAAGGATCATGTCTACCTTTTCCTTGCTGCTCTATAATATCACCCTGATTAGTTAAAACTTCTTGTTTTTGAATCAATGTTGCAACAGGTTTAAATGCTACTCGAAAATAAATATCCATCCCATTTGAGATTCCACCTTGAATTCCTCCAGAAAGATTACTTTTTGTAGTTCCATCAGTATTATATGAATCGTTGTGTTCGCTTCCTTTCATTTTAGCACCACAAAATCCGCTTCCAAATTCAAATCCTTTTACTGCATTTATAGAAAGCATTGCTTTTCCTAATTCGGCATGCAATTTATCAAAAACAGGTTCTCCTAAACCTATTGGCACATTTTGAATTACACAAGTAATTGTTCCACCTACAGTATCACCTTGTTTTTTAATTTCTTTAATATGATTTTCCATTTTTTGAGCTGTCGCCAAATCTGGACAACGAACTGAATTACTTTCAATCTTTGAAAAATCTAAATCTTGATAAGGTTTATCAATGAAAATTTCGCCTACAGATGAAACAAAAGCGTTTATTTTAATTTCAGAAATAATTTGCTTTGCGATGGCACCACCTACTACTCTACTTGCTGTTTCACGAGCCGAACTTCTTCCTCCTCCACGATAATCACGAATACCATATTTTTGTTCGTATACATAATCGGCATGACTTGGTCGATACGAGTCTTTTATATGTGAATAATCATTTGATTTTTGATTGGTATTTGGAATAATAAAACCAATCGGAGTTCCTGTAGTTTTACCTTCAAAAATTCCAGATAGAAACTGTACTTCGTCTTCTTCTTTTCGCTGCGTAACAATAGAAGATTGACCAGGTTTTCTTCTTTGCATTTCCGCTTGAATAAAATCAAAATCTAAATCAATTCCCGCAGGACACCCATCAATGATTCCTCCTAAAGCTTCTCCATGAGATTCACCAAAAGTCGTTAATTTTAATAATTTTCCAAAAGTATTTCCTGCCATAGCTTTATTTTTTCATCAATTACAAATTTAGCATAATTAAGTAACTAATTTCTTTCAAAATAATAAAAAACTAAAAATCAATTAAAGAGTTTTTTTATATCAGCATAATTAAAAAAGTAAAAAAATGAAAAATGTACATTTTATTGTCAGTGTACTATTAATTTCAATAATGTTTTCCTGTTCAAGTGATGATTCTAGTTCAGAAAATTCGAGTAATTTTTTAACGCCTTTAACTGTTGGAAGTTATTAGACTTATGATGTTGAAGGTCAATCAGGAAGTAGTAGAGATTCATTGTTTATAGATTCAGAAACAACAGTTAATAGTAATACATATAACGTTTTTAAAACAAGAGATAATATTGCTACAGGCTTTTATTCTTCTGCATTTCAAAATAATAAAGTTAGAGAATCTAACGGTAAATTATTGTTAACTGGTGATTTAGCTATATCAGCAGGTGTAATACTTCCTATTGATTTAGATTTAACCTTAAATGATTTTATAATTTTCAACAAAAATGCTTCAAATAATCAGGTATTAAACAGTTTTCCAAAAACGGGAACAATTAATGAAACCGTAAATGGTTATCCACTTTCAATAAATTATTCTTTACAATCTTATGGAGGAGAAACTCTTTCATCTTTCACAACTAACGGAATTACGTATACAAATGTTAAATCAACTAAAATTAAATTAAATATCAGTATTACAACTGTTATTACGGTTTTAGGATCTCCACAAACCATTACTGCTTTAGCGGCTCAAGATGTATTAGTTTCTACACAATATTTAGCTGATGGAATTGGGGTTGTTTACACTAATACTGTAACTTCATACAATCTCAATAGCTTTATTGCAGGTGAACTTGGAATACCTGCTACTTATACGCAAACACAAGAAGAATTTTTAGACACCTATCTTATAAACTGATAATAAACTATATTTTGGCATAGATTTTGTAAAACTATACCTATATTTGTAAAAACAGATTTATATGAAAAAAGCAATTTTATCTGCTATTATGCTACTAGGTTTAGCATTTAGCGCACAAGCTCAGGACATTTCAAAAAATGCATTAGGATTACGTATTGGAGATAATGATGGTTTCGGAGGAGAAATTTCTTATCAAAGAGGAATTGGTTCTAACAATCGTTTAGAATTTGATTTAGGTTGGAGAAACAGCAAAGATGTTGATGCTTTAAAATTAGTTGGTTTATATCAATGGGTTTGGAACATTGAGGGTGGTTTCAACTGGTATGCTGGTGTTGGTGCTGGTATTGGTAGTTGGAGTTATGACAAAAATGGATTTAGCGACAGCGGAACATTTGCTTTAGTTGCTGGAGATTTAGGTATTGAATATAACTTCCAAGAAGCTCCTTTTCAATTATCTTTAGACATTAGACCTGAATTCTATTTAAACAATAGTGGTGATAACCAGTTTAGAGAAGATAGTTTTGGTCCAGATATCGCTTTAGGTATACGTTATAAATTTAACTAAAATAAATAAAAAAAAGTCCCAATTAAATTGGGACTTTTTTTATTCAATTATTATTTTATCTCCTTTTGGAATTAAAGCTATACAATAAGGTGCTGTTATAACTGTTGTAGCTATTTCTCCTTTTTTAGGACCAGTTTCTTTCTTCTTAACAATAATAGACTCTTTACTCTTTGATAGAGATTCAATATCTATTTCATATCCACCAGAGTTTTTTTGTCCTTGATACAAAACTAAAACATTCTTCTTCTTAAAATCGACTGCTAAAAATTTAGCGTATTCAGTTTCATCTAATTTAAGTGATTCTATGAATTGAATATACATTTCATTATCTTGAATTAATAGATGACCTGATTTTTCAGCTCCACCCATTTCACTTTTGTAAATAACAGAGAATGAATTATCCATAACTTCTTTTGGAGCGCTACAAGACATTATTAGTACTAATAAAGGTAAAATTTTAATCATTATTACGAATTTAAAGCTTTAAAATACACTTGTTCATATAAAGGCATAATATTTTGAATATCAAATAATTTAGCCGTTTCCAAAGCGTTAACTTTAAACTGAGCCAACTTATTTTCGTCTTTTAAAAGTGAAATAGCATCGCTACTCATTTTAGCAACATCTCCTACATCACTTAAATATCCTGAAAAGCCATCTTTATTCACTTCTGGTAATCCACCGGAATTACTTGAAATCACAGGAACACCACAAGCCATAGCTTCTAAAGCAGCTAATCCAAAACTTTCGGTTTCTGAAGGCAACAAGAACAAATCAGAGAAGCATAAAATTTTATCAATTTCGTTACTGTTACCAAAGAAAATTACTTTGTTTTGAATACCTAATTGTTCACACAAATATTCTGCATTCTCTTTTTCTGGACCTTCGCCTACCATCATTAATTTGGATGGTACTTCTTTTTGGATTTCAAAGAAGATTCTAACGATATCATCTATTCGTTTAACTTTTCTGAAATTGGAAATATGAGTAATAATTTTTTCATTATCTGGTGCCATTAAAGAACGATGACACGGAATATTTTCTTTTAATTTGTCTTTGTTTAATTCGATGAAATTTGGAATTACTTCGATTTCATTTTTAATGTCAAATAATCGATACGTATCGTCTTTTAAACTTTGAGAAACGCTTGTTACCACATCTGATTTATTGATACTAAAACTTACTGCTGGCTTATAAAATGGATGATTCCCAACCAAGGTAATATCGGTTCCGTGTAATGTGGTTACCATTGGAATATGAATGCCTTCATCGGCTAACATTTGTTTTGCCATGTAACCTGCATAAGCATGAGGAATGGCATAATGTACGTGCAAAACATCAATTTTGTACAATTTAACCATATCAACCAATTTGCTTGAAAGCGCTAATTCATAAGGTTGATAGTGAAACAAAGGATATTCTGGAACGTGAACTTCATGATAATGTACATTTGGATTCAACAAGGCCAATCGTACGGGTTGACTGTAAGTAATGAAGTGAATTTCATGACCTCTTTTAGCTAATTCCAAACCAAGTTCAGTCGCAACAACTCCACTTCCTCCAAATGTAGGATAACAAACTATAGCAATTTTCATTTACGTAAATTTTGAAATAAAATTACCACTTCTAGAATTGGCAATTATAAAACATTTGTTAAAATTATTTTTTAAACGCAGATTCGTAAGTAGCAATCCAATCGGCAACTGTGATTTTTTTTACCAATTCACCAATCAATTCAAACGGAATGTTTTCTGGTTTTTTAATACGTAAACAACTTTTACCAATATCTAATTTTTGTTTCGAATGTTTTGGATATTCAGTTACAAACCATTCATACAATTCAGGAATGGCATAAATTCCCATGTGATAAAAATTGATGCTATTTTTTTGACTAGCAAATCCCATAAAAGGCAAAGCTTGCTTTGGATCACAATGATATCCTTTTGGATAAATAGAATGTGGTACCACGTAACCTGCCATACCATAACCCATTCCTTCTTGAAAACCTTCTGGAAGATTTTCTAAAATTATATTTCTTAATTTTTGCAACGCTTCTCTTCTATCTACTGGAGCTTCGTTGATGTATTGATCTACTGTAGTTGCTTCTGATGTCATGGTTAATTTTTTGAAATTAGAGAATTAAATTTACGAAAATTACTCAACAATTGCTTCATAAATCACTTTTTGAATATTCTCTCTGATATTTTCTTTCGATAATTTATTTGTTGCATTAGAATCTGGATAGGTTCTATTTGATAAGAAAACATAAACAATTTCTTTTTCTGGGTCAGCCCAAGTCATAGTCCCTGTAAAACCTGTATGCCCGAAACTTGTTAATGAAACACAACCGCATGTTGGACCTTCGTTTCCTAATTGTGGTTTATCGAAACCAACTCCTCTTCTATTTCCATCTTTACAGAAATAACACGTATTAAACATGTTAAACGTATTTTCAGAAATATATGTTCTTCCGCCATAACTCCCTTTCTGAAGATACATCTGCATCACTTTTGCTACATCTAAAGCATTAGCAAACAAACCAGCATGACCTGAAATTCCACCTTGCATGGCTGCCGCCATATCATGTACATAACCTTGTACTGGTTGATGTCTGAAATAGGTATCATTTTCAGTTGGAATAATTCTATTTGAATTCATTTTTCGTAATGGATTGTACATAATAGAATTAGCACCTAAAGGCTCAAAAAAATTAGTATGTGCCAAATCTTCAAGTGATTTTTTATTGTGTAATTCTAAATATTCTTTAAAAAGAATGAAAGTAAAATCACTGTATTTGTATTGTTTTTTAGGCAACAATTCACTGTCTAAAATGGTTTTTACAATCGTATCATTATAATCTTTTCTCAAATACAATTTATCGGCTACATGAATTGGAAATTCATCTGAAGACTCGCTTCTATAAAAATGTGTACTCGGTCGGTTTAAACTGTCTAAAGTGGCTTTATAAAACGGAATCCATGGCTGAAAACGAGCTTGATGTGTTAACATGTCTAAAACTGTTGCATTTGCTTTGTTTGAATTTTTAGCTTCTGGCAACATGGTTTTTAACTTGGTTTCTAATGTTAAATGACCTTGATCAAATTCTTGCATTACATTTGGCAAAGTAGCAACAATTTTGGTTAACGAAGCAATATCATAAACATCCGAATTATTTACTTTTTGGTTCGATTCATACGTGTGATTTCCGAATGATTTTTGATAAATTACTTTTCCTTTTCGAGCCACAACTACTTGAAGTCCAGGTGTCATTTTCTTAGAAATCGCATAGTTTGCAATCGAATCAATTTTAGTCAAAACTTTTGAATTCATTCCAACATTTTCTGGAATTGAAAATCCCAAACGTTTAATTTCTAAAGTTTCTATTCCTTCATTTACTTTGAATTCATCATCAATAGAAACAGGTAATTTTCCTTTAGCTCCCATTGATCCAAAGATGATTTGAGGAGCAATAGTTTGGGCAATATCATTGTTTTGATAGGCAACTACAATGGTTTCAATATCTTCGAAGTTTTTTAAATTTGTTAATGAATATGGTTTGGTAAAACAAGTTAAAATCACATCATTTTGTTTGGAAATTTGATTAATCCAAAGCATTTCTTTGAAATTTAAATTGTGATTTCTCCAAGCGCCATCTTGTTTATGATAACCAATAATTACTTTAGTATAATCTTGTAATTGTACTAAAACCGAATCTAAATTCTTGTTAGTAATTTCACTAATTGAAGCGTAATTTCTCAAATTAGCCAAAAACGTATCTGATTTATCGTTTCCTAATTTGATGTAAGCTATTTTCTCTTTTTCAATATTGCGAACCGGAATTAACTTATCGTGATTTTTAATTACCGTTACTGCATTTTCATATAATTTGTAATTCAAAGCGTCATATTCAACTGCATTCAAATCTTGGTATAAATTATCTAAAACGATGGGTTGATAATTATTCAAATTTGCTTTGTATTTATAAGCTAAAATTTTTTTAACCGAATACATCAAACGTTCTTCGGTGATGATTCCTTTATCAAATGCTTCTTTAAACTTTTTTATTGCAACTGGAACATTTTCAGCAAATAACAATACATCATTCCCTGCTAAAAAAGCCTCTAAATCAATATCTCCAGGTTTTTTAAAATTACTAGCGCCTTTCATATTTAACGCATCGGTAAAAATTAAGCCTTCAAATTGCAGTTCTTTTTTTAATATATCGGTAACAACTGGATACGAAATTGAAGTTGGATAATTGGTTCTTGGTTCTAAACTTGGCACATTCAAATGCGCTACCATTACACTTGTTAATCCGTTTTTAATCAATTCTTTATATGGAAAAAGCTCTACATCATTCAAACGATTTCTGTCGAAATTAACAACGGGTAATGTATGATGTGAATCGGTTGAAGTATCACCATGACCTGGGAAATGTTTGGCTGTTGCATAAACGCCTTCATCTTGTAAACCTTTCATTAATGCAATCGCTCTAGCGGTAACATTTTCTTTAGTTTCTCCAAACGAACGATTGCCAATAATTGGATTTTTTGGATTCGTATTGATGTCCACAACTGGAGCAAAATTGAAATGAATTCCCATTCGTTTTGATTGTTTTGCCATTTGATTTCCAGCTTTTTCAATTAATTTCATATCTTGAACAGCTCCAAGCGTCATGTTCCAAGGATAACGATAGGTAGAATCCAATCGCATGCTTAATCCCCATTCGGCATCAATTCCTATGAATAAAGGTACTTTTGATTTAGCTTGAAAACGATTGGTTAATTTCGCCTGACGAACTGGTCCGCCTTGGAAAAAGATTAATCCTCCAATTTTATATTCTTCTACTAATTTATCGATTGATTTATTATGTGCTTCGTCTTTATTTGAATAAGCAGCAACCATAAACAACTGCCCTACTTTTTCTTCAAACGAAAATTGGTTGTAAATACTGTCTACCCAAACTTGTTGTGAAACTACTTTTTTAGCAGTTAAAACAGGTTTAGTTGTATTTTGGGAAAATGATATATGTATAAAAACTACCGAAAACAGTAGTGTGAGCACTCTTTGCATAAATTATAGTTTGATTTTTTAACTTAGAACTAAATCCATGCCAAAATACTACATCTTTACTTTAAAATAAAGCGTTTTAGGTTTATTTTATGAAGAAAGTTGTTAACTAGAGATTCTAATCTTTTTCTGGAAGACATAAAAAATTAATCTATCAAATCGATATGGCGGTCGTGATAGCCTAATAAATACAAAACACCATCTAATCCAATGCTCGAAATAGAACTTTGCGCATTATCTTTTACTTTAGGTTTCGCATGAAAAGCAATTCCTAAACCAGCAAGATTAAGCATTGGTAAATCGTTAGCACCATCACCAACGGCAATTGTTTGGTTAATATCAATTCCTTCTCTACGTACTATTTCTTTTAGATATTCGGCTTTTTTATTACCATCTACAATTTCACCTACATAACCACCGGTAAGAACTCCGTCTTTGATTTCTAATTCATTTGCATAAACGTAATCAATTCCCAATTCTTTTTGCAGATATTTTCCAAAATAAGTAAATCCACCGGAAAGAATTGCGGTTTTAAAACCATACGATTTTAAAGTATCTATTAATCTTCTTGCTCCTTTGGTTATTGGTAAATTAACAGCAACTTCTTCAAGAACTTCTTCTCTTAAACCTTTTAAAAGCAGCATTCTTTGTTTAAAACTTTCTTGAAAATCAATTTCGCCTTGCATGGCTAATTCGGTAATGGCTCTAACTTGTTCGCCAACACCGGCAAGTTCGGCAAGTTCGTCAATTACTTCGGTTTGAATTAAAGTGGAATCCATATCAAAACAAACTAAACGACGATTTCTTCTAAAGATATTATCTTCTTGAAATGCGATGTCTAAATTTAATTCAGAGGAAATAGCCATAAATTTTTCTGTAAATTCTGACTTATCTTTTATTTCACCACGAATTGATAATTGAATGGAAGATCTTGGATAATCGTCTTCTTTAACTAAAGAAACTCTGCCTGTTAAACGCTTGATAGCATCTATATTTAAGTTTTTTTCCGAAATTACTTTCGTAACTTGAGAAATCTGTTCGGCTGTTAATTTTTCTCCTAAAAGCGTTACGATATAGCGGTCTTTACCTTGGAGTTTTACCCATTTTTCGTAATCTTCTAACGAAATGGGTTTGAATTTAGCCTTAATTCCTAATTCATAAGATTTGAATAAAATATCTTTTAATACAGCAGCTGATTTTTTTCCCGATTTGATTTGGAACAAAATACCCAATGAAAGTGTGTCGTGAATATTAGCCTGACCAATATCTAAAACATTTGCATCATATTCTGCTAAAACAGCAGTTAAAGAAGAAGTTAATCCGGGCTTGTCATGCCCGGAAATACTTAATAAGAATATATCGCTATCCATGAAATATTTTGAGAAATGAATCTAAAAAAATCTATTATGCCAACTTTCGCTAGCTGGAACTTCCCAAAAATCTTGCCATTCACCTAGTGTGTTTACTAAATTATTGAAAACAATAGTATTTCCAGAAACAGCTTTTTCTTTTGCTAATTTTTTGAAATCGATAAGTGGTTTAAAAGCAACGTGTTCACCCATTTTAAAGGTTACATTCATTTTATCCAGTAAATCAACCTCATATTTTTGTTCCAAATTTTGAATAAAAGCAACTGAAGCATCAATTGAACATCCAGTTGCCGCTTGTACTTCCTGATTTACTGCAATAATTATAAAGCGATTGTATTTTGTTACAAAAGAAGCTTCTAATTGTTGACCGTGAGCAGACCACTCTTCTAAAAAAGAAGTCAAATCTGTTTCAATTTCTTGAATTTCTTCGTCAGAAAATTTTCTATTGGATTGATAAATCCAAATTTTTGATTCTTCTGGCAAGCTATCAAATGGTACAAACATGTTTATTTTTTTATGATATCAGTAACAATTTTATACGATACAAACTTGCCTAATTTAGCATCAAATAATTCCATTTCATAATATATAACATCAACAGCATCAGATGCTTTTAATACTTTATCCGTTAATAAAAAGGCATTATCAAAACTACTTAATAAGATGAATTGATTAGTTTTACCAGAATCTTCTTTTACAATAAATGTTATGAATTGCTCTGATTTAATTTCTGAAATTTTTCCAGAAATTGTAAGTTCTTCAGCATCAACAACTTCTTCATTATCTCCTGATTCTTCATCTAACATAAATTTAAAAACAGCTGGACATTTTAAACCCATTCTAGCACCAATATTAGTTGCTAACTCTTCCATTTTTTTATCGTTAGAAATTACATTTTTTCCATAATGTTTTTCTACATCTTTCTCATAAGCATTGATACCTTCAATCAAACAGATTCCGATGGTTAATTCAAAATTTTCTTTTGTAAGCTCTTGTTTTTCAGTACACTCACAAGCTTTTTCGGCTAATTTATCAGATAATTGATCTTTAGTAAGTTTTTGTGCAAAAGCAACATTTCCAACAAGGATAAATAATAATAGAACTTTTTTCATTTTTAGTTTTTAATTTATAAATTTTGTGCGTTTGCGATTATTTCTGCAATATCTAAGACTTTAACATCATTTTCTTTGTGTGCAAATTTCACTCCATCAGTCATCATTGTATTGCAATAAGGACATCCAGTAGCTATAATATTTGGAGTAGTTTCAAGAGCATCTTGTGTTCTTAAAACGTTGATTTCCATATTCCCTTTTTCAGGTTCTTTAAACATTTGAGCTCCGCCAGCACCGCAACATAAAGCAGAACTTTTACTTCTCTTCATCTCTACAATTTGGGCATTTGTTTGAGACAATATTTCCCTTGGAGCCTGGTATTCATTATTGGCTCTACCTAAATAACACGGATCATGAAAGGTTATGCGACTACCTTTATAAGTATCTTTATTAAAATCAATACGCCCTTCTTTTAAAAGCTGTTGAATAAATTGAGTGTGATGTAAAACTTCATAATTTCCACCTAAACTAGGATATTCATTTTTTAAGCAATTAAACGAATGAGGATCACAGGTTACAATTTTTTTTACTTCGTAAGCATTAAGCAACTCAATATTCATAAAAGCTTGCATTTGAAATAAAAATTCATTTCCAGCTCTTTTTGCTACATCTCCAGTACAACTTTCTTCGGTTCCTAAAACTGCAAAATTTACATTTGCTTTATTTAAAATTTTAACGAAAGCTCTTGTGATTTTTTTTGCTCTGTCATCGAAACTACCAGCAGAACCTACCCAAAATAAAATCTCAGGTTGTTTTCCTTCGGCCATCATTTCGGCCATTGTTGGTACAATTAAATTTTCTGACATATTATATACTATTTATGATAGTTAATGTAAAATTATTCGTTTACCCAATTTAAACGATCCATTTGATTGTAAGGCCAAGGCGCACCATTGTTTTCAATATTACTCATCATATTGTTCAATTCCATTGGTGCTGCGCTTTGTTCCATTACCAAATAACGACGCATATCAATAATAATTGATAACGGACTAATATTAATAGGACATTCTTCAACACATGCATTACAAGTTGTACAAGCCCATAATTCTTCTGGTGTGATATAATCGTTTAATAATGATTTTCCATCATCTACAAATACACCTTTATTTAAATCGATATTTCTTCCTACTTCCTCTAAACGATCACGCGTATCCATCATAATCTTACGAGGCGATAATTTTTTACCTGTTTGATTTGCTGGACATGAAGACGTACAACGACCACATTCGGTACAACTATATGCATTTAATAACTGAACCCAGTTTAAATCTTGAACATCAGAAGCTCCAAATTTAGCTGGAACTGCATCTGGATTTGCTGGCGCTGCAAACGGGTCAGCACTTGGATCCATCATTAATTTTACTTCGTTTGTAACACTTTCTAAATTGTTTAATTTTCCTTTTGCATTTAAATCTGCAAAGTAAGTATTAGGGAAAGCTAGTAAAATGTGCAAGTGTTTAGAGAAATATAAATAGTTCAAGAAAACTAAAATTCCAGCAATGTGTAACCACCAAGCAGCTCTTTCAATAATTACAACTAAACCTTCGCTCATTCCGTTGAACATTGGAGCGATAAATTGAGAAATCGGAAAACTTCCTGCTTGATTATAATGTCCTATTCCTAAATTTTGCAAGTGAAAATCAGCAGCATTCATTAATAGGAATAACGTCATCAATACAACTTCAAAATATAAAATGTAATTAGCGTCATTTCTTGGCTTTCCATCTAAATCTGAACTAGCGAAACGCCCCAATTTGGTAACATTTCTTCTAATCCAAAAGATAATAACGGTGATTAAAACTAAGAAAGCTAAAATTTCGAATGAGCCAATTAACACATCATAAAATCCACCCATGAATGATAACACTCTGTGAGTTCCGAAAAGTCCATCGATGATAATTTCGATTACTTCGATATTGATAATTACGAATCCAACATAAACTATGATGTGTAAAAATCCTGCAATAGGACGCTTTACCATTTTAGATTGACCTAAGGCAACCATAGTCATATTCTTCCAACGTTCAGAAGAATTATCGCTACGATCTACATCGTGTCCTAATTTAATATTACGAATTAGTTTTTTTACATTAATTGCAAAATAACCAATACCTATTGCTAAAAGCAATGCGAAGAAAATATTATCTAAAAATTGCATCGTATAAAATTTACTTTTTGATTGTATCGTTTACTGGAGCTACATAAGGCTTGTTTTTCTTTCCAAAAACAGAAACATTTACATAACGTGTTGGATTTAGTCGAACGTCTTGTAATAACAATTCTAATTCTTTAGAAGTATTAGTGAAGTTATTATACATAGCATCGTCTTTCATCAATTTCCCTATAGTTCCTTTTCCTTGTTCTATGTCGGTCATTATTTTATCAACATTTGCTAATGTTTTTTCTAAATTTTTAACCGTTTGTCCCAAATTAGCTTTAGCTAGAGAATCAGACATTTTTGAAAAATTAGCAGCCGTTTTATCAAAATTAGTCATAGTTGAATTGATTTTCAATTTGTTATCAGCAATCATTTCGTTGATATTTTTTGAAGCTACACTAAATTCGGAAAGTGTTTTATTTAGCTCAGCAATACTATTTTTTAGATTTTGCTTCGTTCTTTCGTCTAGGATTTCATTTACGTTTGTAAATAAAACATCTGCATTGTCAAGTAATTTTTGAACTTTATATTGTAAAGGTTCTAATTGTTGCGCTAAAGCATCAGTTAATCCTAGCTTACTACTTGCTTTTAAGTAATCACCTGTTTTTATATAATCTTTATCTTGAAAATTAGGTTTGATAGCAATTTGTCTTCCTCCTACTAAACCAGAATCATAGATTTCAGCAACACTAGATTTAGCAATTGGAAAATCAGTTGTTATTTGCATTTCTACTAATAACTTTCCATCAGGTTGAATGGTAATTGAGTTTACTTTACCAATAGACAAGCCGTTTAACGTAACTGGAGCTGAATTTACAAGTCCGGCTACATTATCATACACAACATAAACTCTTGTGCTGCTATCAAATAAGTCTTTGCCTTTTAAAAAATTATATCCCCAAATAAATAAAAATATTGAGACAATAACGAGGATGGCGGTTTTGATTTCTTTAGTTAGTTTCAAAGCTTGATAATTTTTAACAAAAATAAACTTTTATTTTATTTTATTGCATCGGTAACGTTTATTTTTATTCCATCTTTATAAGCTACAATAAACGCAGTAGAATATCCTTTTTTCTTGGCTTCTTCTAATTTTTGCTTAGCAGCATCATAATTTTTTTCTGAGGCGTAAAAATATTTAAATAAACTACCTGAAGATTCAACCGAAATTGGACTTAATCCTTTAAAGTTTGAAGGGGTTGTAGCTAATTCTTTTGTACTAGCCGAAATTTGAATTTTAAAAACAATTCCTTTTTCTGTGGCTTTTTCTACTTTCTTAACAACTTCCTCTTTTTTAGGAGTTTCTTTGACAATGGTTTCTTCTTTTTTATCAATGATTTTAATATCTTCTTTTACATTATCATTATTTGAAGGATTGAAAAATTCGTTTTTATAATCCATTATAGCACCTGCAATTGCCTCAGCTAATTTATTTTGCCCCTCTTCTGAATTTAAAAATTCTCCCTCTTCTTTATTAGACACAAATCCCATTTCAACCAAGACTCTTGGCATCGTAATTTGACGCAGTACTAAGAATCCTGCTTGCTTTACACCTCTGTTTTTGTTGTCGGTTTTCTTGGTGAAAAATTCCTGAACTCTTCCTGCTAGTTCAATACTTTGGTCAAGGTGTTCTTCTTGTAAAATTGAAATTCCGATAACTGATTCGGGTGAATTTGGGTCAAAACCATCATATTTAATTTTATAATCGGTTTCCAAAGTAACTACTTCGTTTTCATTTTTTGCTACTTCTAAGTTCGAAGCATTTCGGGTAATACCCATTACATAAGTTTCGTTTCCAGAAGCGGCTTGATTTTTATTCGCATTACAATGCATCGAAACAAAAATACTTCCCTTCGATTTATTGGCAATATTGGCACGTTGTTGTAATTCAATAAAAACATCCGATTTGCGTGTATACACCACATCAATTTGCGGGTCTTTTTCTAAAATAGCTCCTACACGAAGTGTTGTTTGCAAAGCAATATTTTTTTCAATGTTACCATGATATACAGCACCATAATCTTTTCCGCCATGACCAGCATCTAAAACTACTTTAAACTTTTGACCTTGACTATATCCTGATAAAAAATGCATTGCAATGACTACAAATACAATTCTCTTAAACATACGCTTTTCTTTTTATTTTGTAAATGTTACTATGTAAGCAGAAGTATATCCTTTTTTCTTTGCTTCTTCTAATTTTTTCTTACAAGCTACTAGATCTGTTTCTTCTCCGTAAAAATACTTGTATAACTTTTTGTCTTTTTCAACTGATATTTGCTTTAAACCTTTAAAATTTGAAGGTTTAGTATCCAGCTTTTTTGTTCCAGCTGCAATTTGAACCTTATAATAGGTCTTATTTGATTTTTCGCTATTCGAATTATTATTTTCAGAATTTGAATCTGTTTTTGTAGGCGTTCCATTTTCAACCGTTTCTCTTTCCGCAACTACCCCATTAAAGAAATTATTTTTATAAGATACAATAGCATTTGAAATCGATTCCGACATTTCTTCTTTTCCTTTTTCAGAACTTAAATATTTACCTTCAACTGGATGCGAAACAAAACCTAATTCAATTAAAACTCCTGGCATAACTGTAGCATCTAAAACCCAGATAGGTTGTTGCTTTACTCCTCTTGAAAATCTATTATTATTTTTAACAAAGTTAGTTTCAATTTCAGATGCTAAACTAATACTTTGGTCTAAAAACTCTTCTTGTAAAATTTTCAAACCCAATAAAGTTTCTGGATTATTTGGATCAAAGCCCTTATACTTTTCATTATAATCTTTTTCTAAAAAGATAACGCCATTCTCTTTTTTTGCAATATCTAAATTAGTATCGGTTCGAGACATTCCCATTACAAAAGTCTCTGTTCCTCTTGCTGCTGTACTTTTAACTCCATTACAATGCACTGAAATAAATAAATTAGCTTTTGCCTTATTAGCAATATTAGCACGCTCTTTTAATCCTATAAAAACATCTGTTTTTCTTGTGTAAACTACTTCAATACTATTATTTTTCTCTAAAATTTTACCAATTTTAAGTACCACATCTAAAACTACATCTTTCTCCTTTATTCCGTTTTTTATTGCTCCAGGGTCTTCTCCTCCATGACCAGCATCTAAAACCACCTTAAATTTAGAAGTGTTTTGACTAAATCCAAAGCTGAATGTGAAAAATAAAACCAGTAAAGACAAGTATTTAGTGTTTTTTTTAGATGGCATAAAACAATTGATAAGTTTATAAGTTATAATTTTATTAAAACATTATTTTTGCAAAAAAATATATGTAAGTTTGACACTTCAAAAAGTGAGCCAAATTTTTACAAAAATACTATTAAAAGCATTGCATACAAAGTTATTTCATATCGTTTTTTCAGTAATTTTTCTAACACTAGGAACTACTTTCGTTTTTTCTCAGGAAACTCCTATACCAAATACGGTTACTTTATCAAAATCTGACATTGAAAAAGTAAAAGATTCTACTGCTTCCACTAAAGACACCATTAAAAAGAAAAAACCTTTTTTAGATGGAGTAGTCAACATGAAAGCTAAAGAGTATGAAAAACTTGACCAAAAGAAAAAAACTGTTACTCTTCATGATGAAGCAGAAATCTACTATACCGATTTTGAACTTAAAGCAGGGAGAATTGTTTTAGACTATGAAAAAAATCTAGTTTATGCAGGTAGATTAAAAGATTCGGCAGGAAATTATATTCAACGTCCTATATTCAAACAAGGAGAGAACGTTGTTGAGCCTGATTCTATTATTTTTCATACCAAATCTAAAAGAGCTAAAGTTTGGAATTCTCGAACGCAACAAGGAGAACTTTTTATAAAAGCTGAAATTTCTAAAAAAGAAAACGATTCGGTTTATTTTATGAAGAATGCCAGAATGACTACTTCTAAAAATATTGACGATCCTGAATATTATTTTTTAGTTAAAAGAGTAAAGTTTGTGCCTAAGAAAAAAGTAGTTATCAGTTCTACTCAAATGTACATTGCGGATGTTCCTACTCCTATTTGGTTGCCGTTTGGTTATTTTCCTATGACTGAGAAAAGTACTTCAGGTTTTATCATGCCAACACCCGGACAAAACAATCAGCAAGGATATTTTTTACAAAACGGAGGTTACTACTTTGCACTTAGCGATTATTACGATTTGGCAGTTTTAGGAGATTATTACACAAATGGTAGTTATGGTTTAAGAGCCGAAAGTAGTTACGCGAAACGCTATAAATTTAATGGTCGTGTAAATCTTAGATTTGAAAACAACATTCAAAGTGAAAAAGGTTTTCCAGATTATCTAAAATCCAGACAATACAACATCCAATGGTCACACAACCAAGACACAAAAGCTTCCCCAAATTCTAGATTTTCAGCATCGGTAAATTTAGGAAGTAGTCAATACTTTAGACAATCGATAAATTTGAACAACATTGGTTCAACAGTAAACAACAACTTAAGTTCTTCTGTTTCCTATTCAAAGACCTTTCAAACGGTTCCTCAAGTAAACATGTCATTGTCTGCAACGCATTCTCAAAATACAAATACGCAACAAATCGACATGACACTTCCAACATTTCAAGCAAGTGTTGATCGTATTTTTCCCTTTGCTTCTGGGGATGGTGTTAAAAAAGGATTCATAAAAAATATTAATTTACAATATAATATTAGAGGAGAAAACAGAATTCGTACAACTGATTCGTTATTCTTTAAACCTCAAATGTTTAGAGATGCTCGAACAGGGTTTCAACATTCTATTCCTATTAGTACTAATTTTAAAGTTTTTAGACACTTTAGTGTTACAGCTAGTGCTAATTATAATGAAGTTTGGACGTTAAACACTATCGAAAAATTTTATAGCGCTACAGAAAACAAAGTAGTTACTGTAGATCAAAAAGGTTTTGAATCTTACCGTACTTATAATTTCAATGTTGGAATTGGAACAACACTTTATGGTACTTTTAATTTTGGAGAAGGTAAAAAAATTGAAGCTATTCGCCATGTAGTTCGACCAAATATTTCATATGGCTATACTCCAAGTTTTGATCAATACTTTGAAAGATATGCTTTAGATGCTACTGGAATAAATTTTGCCGATTATACAAAATTTGATAACGGTCTTTTTGGTTCACCTTCAAATAGTATTTCCAATGCATTAAATTTATCAGTAAGTAATACTTTTGAAGCTAAAGTAAAAGATAAGGAAAGTAAAAAAGGTGAGACTAAGAAAGTAATGCTTTTAAACAACTTAAATTTTGCTACTCGATACGATTTTACAGCCGATTCTTTAAAATTAAAAGAAATTTCGGTTAGTGGTGGAACACAATTGTTCAAACAAAAAATGAGTGTCAATTTTGCAGCTGTTCTTGATCCGTATGCGATTGATAATTCGGGAAGAAGAATAGAAAAATTCAACATTGATAATGGTGGAAGTTTACTAAGATTGCCTCGCGCGAATTTAACTTTAAACTATAGTTTTTCAAGTGCTGATGGTGACAATAAAAATAAATCAAATGAACAAAATGTTCAAAATGGAGGTCGTGAAGACGATTTATTTGGTGTAGGTGCTGATTTAAGTGATAACCGCCAAAGTTTGTTTAAAAAAGACGAAGAAGGTGAGAAAAAAGATTCTAATTCAGAATGGTACAATACTAAACTGCCTTGGGATTTAGTTATTGCTTATTCAATGAATTATAACAATACAAACAGACAAAACGAAATTGCTTCTCACTCTTTAATGGCATCAGGAAATATCGAATTAGCGCCAAGATGGAAAGTTGGATTTTCATCAGGATATGATTTTGTTCAAAAAGGCGTTACGTTTACACAATTGCGTTTTGAGCGTGATTTAGAAAGCTGGAGAATGAGTTTTAACTGGGTACCATTTGGACAAAACACCTATTGGGGCTTTTTCATAGGAATTTCATCTTCTATATTAAGTGATATTAAATACGACAAACGTCAATTACCAGATCGCGTTTTTAGACAATAAAAAACTACAACATGAAAAAAATTATTTATACCGATAAAGCGCCTGCTCCTATTGGACCCTATAACCAAGCAGTTTTAGTAGGTAACACCTTATACACTTCTGGACAAATTGCTTTAAACCCAGTCACTATGGAGTTGGTTTTAGACGATATTGAAACCGAAACCAAACAAGTAATGGAAAACATGAAAGCTGTTTTAACTGCAGCCGACATGACGTTTGAAAACGTAATTAAAACCACCATTTTCATTATGAATATGGGCGATTTTGCAAGAATTAATACCGTTTATGGTAGCTATTTCGACGAAGCTACAGCGCCAGCAAGAGAAACCGTACAAGTAGCTTGTTTACCAAAAAATGTAAATATTGAAATCTCAATGATAGCAGTTAAATAAATTTGCTAGACATTATAATATGAAATCCTCACAATTTTTGTGGGGATTTTTTTATATATTAGCTAAATTATGTTTTTATTTACTAGTTAGCAGAAATATTATCATGACAGTGGAGAAAATAGGAGTTGCAGTAATTCAATCTTTAAGCTCAGATGAAAAACAAACTGGAAAAGAATTGTTTGAAACTACTTTGAAATATATTTCTTTTTCAAAAAATTATCTTGAAAATGATTTTTTTGACGTCAGTAATAGTGAAGATTTTTTCAAAGTATTTACTGAACTAATTAAGAAAGCAGTAACCGAAAATAAATTCTATTTTCTACATTTTGAAATTCATGGAAGTGAATATGGAATTGAATTAAAAAATGGTGACTTTATAACTTGGAAACAGTTACTCGAGCCACTTAGAGAATTGAATATTTTATACAAAAATCAATTGAGTATTTATCTTGCTGTTTGTCACGGTAATACTTTACTAAGATCAATAGAACCATTAAAAAGATCCCCTTTCGCTTTTATCATTGGTAGTTTCTTTGAAATCTATAATTCAGATATTTTAAATGGATTTGAAAAATTCTATTCAATTTTTTTTGAAAATTTTAAAATCGAGTACGCATTACAGGAAATGAAAAAAACATGTAAAAAGAGTGATTTCACAATTATCACAAGCAATTATGTGATAGATACATTGTTAGAAATGGAATCGAAAAGTAATGAAAAAGAAAAACTAATAAAAATGTTAAACGAAACTTTTGATCAGGATAGTAAAATTGAAAAAAAATTAGCAGAAGAAATCAAAGAAAAAATTATTCAGGAGTTTGAAAACCATAAAATCGATAAAGATTATTTTTTAATGAATGATTTAACAAATACTTATGATAACAGCGGTTTAGGTCAATTATCTTAATAAAATCTCGGTCGCTCGGAATTACATTCCGTAACTACAAAATACATAAAAGTTAAACTTCATCCAATCCCAACAATAACAACTGCGCTGTTGCTTCATTGGTAGCTAAAGGCACATTGTGTACATCGCAAATACGAATTAGCATATTAATATCCACTTCGTGGGCGTGACTGGAGTTTGGATCTTTAAAGAATAAAACCATTTTTGTTTTTCCTTCTGCTACACGCGCTGCAATTTGAGCATCGCCACCTAATGGTCCTGAAAGCATTTTCTTTACTTTAAAACCGGCTGCTTCTGCCCTGCCGCCTGTTGTTCCGGTAGCAATAATTTTAAGATTATCTTTTAATAAAAGGGCTTTGTTTTTATTTAAAAACTGCACCATATCGGCTTTTTTTCCGTCGTGTGCTATAATAGCTATTTCCATGTTTTTTAATTTCATTACAAATATAAAAAGAAAAAATCCCAAATCAATTGCTTCTGATTTGAGATTTTATCTGTTTCATTTTAATTATTTGTTTAAAATGTGATATTCAATTAAACCATCAATTGGTCTTCGTAACACATTTCCAATTGTAATTCCTCGTTTATTTAATATTTCCGTTAATTCCTCTTTCAAATAAAACGCAATCGAACCTATAAAATGTACGGGAACTTCTTTACAATTTTCAAACTGTTCTACGTAGTTTTCTACAAAACATTCCATTTCTTCTTGAATGAATTTTTGGCAAAATTCGGTGTCTTTGTGTTTGATTAAGAATTTTGCAAATGTTGCTAAATACGCATTTGGATTTGGTTCTTTATACAAGTTTTGCTTAATATAATCAGCATCCACATTGTATTCTTCTTCAAATTCTTGTGCTAACTCTTTTGGCATTTTTCCAAAATAATAGCCCCGAATTAAATGACGTCCAAAACGATTTCCAGAACAATCATCCATCGCAATATAACCGAGAGATTGTACTTTTTGATGCAATATTTTTCCATCAAAATAAGAACAATTCGAACCTGTTCCTAAAATACAAACAATTGCTTTTTCATCTTTTGGAGTAGTTGCATAAACCGCAGCATAGGTGTCTTCATGAACCACAACTACTGCATTTTTAAAATATTCTTGAAAAACTAAAGTTAGAAAGTCTTTCATTCTATCAGTTCCGCAACCTGCTCCGTAAAAGAACAAGTGAGTAGCTTTGTCTTTGTTGTGCGAAATATCAAATTTATCGTCTAAACGATTGATTATTTCTTCTTTGTGTAATACTTCAGGGTTTAATCCTAAAGTTTGAGTAGTGAATAATACTTTTCCGTTATCATCAATAGCAATCCAATCGGCTTTAGTAGAACCACTGTCAACTAATAATTTCATTTGGTTGGTGTTAGTTTAGTTTTGGGAATAAAAAATCCCGCACACAAATGTAACGGGATTTTTTTAAAGAAATATTATTTTAAACCAGCAATATGTACTGATAAGTCGATTAATTTACTTGAATATCCGTATTCGTTATCGTACCAAGAAACCAATTTAAAGAAAGTAGAGTTTAACCCAATTCCAGCTTTAGCATCTACTACAGAAGTTCTTGAATCGCCAACAAAATCTTGAGAAACTACATCATCTTCGGTATATCCTAGAATACCTTTCATTTCGTTTTCGGAAGCCGATTTTAATACTTTCATGATTTCTTCATAGGTTGTTTCTTTTGCTAATTTAACGGTTAAATCAACAACAGAAACATCAACTGTTGGTACACGAAATGACATTCCTGTTAGTTTTCCGTTTAATGCTGGAATCACTTTTCCAACCGCTTTTGCAGCTCCTGTTGAAGATGGAATAATGTTTACACTTGCAGCACGTCCGCCTCTCCAATCTTTCTTAGAAGGACCATCAGCTACCATTTGTGTTGCTGTTGATGAATGAACGGTTGTCATTAATCCTTCAACAATACCAAAATTATCATTGATAACTTTTGCTAACGGTGCCAAACAGTTGGTTGTACATGAGGCATTAGAAACAATAGTATCTGTAGCTTTTGCTTCTGTGTGATTTACTCCCATTACAAACATTGGAGCATCTGCCGAAGGAGATGAAATCACTACTTTTTTCGCACCACCGTCAATATGTGCTTGAGCTGTTTCTAAAGTGGTAAAAATTCCTGTACATTCTGCAACTACGTCAACATCTACGTCTTTATCGTCCCATTTAATTAATTTTGGGTCTCTTTCTGATGTTACACGAATAAATTTATCATTTACATATAATTTACCTTCTTTTACTTCGACTTTTCCATTAAAACGCCCATGAACTGAATCGTATTTTAATAGATAAGCCAAATGATCTACATCTAATAAATCATTGATAGCTACAACTTCTACATTATCTCTGTTAAATGTTTCTCTGAATACAATTCTTCCGATTCTACCGAATCCGTTAATTCCTAATTTTACTTTTGACATTTTCTTTTCTTTTATTTACTATTTTTATTATGATGATACGATATCAGATACCTTTACCAATTCCATATCTATTTCACTTTGTCCTTTAATGGCTTGTTCTAATGGTGTTAAGGTTACTTTGTCTTGATATAAACCCACCATAAAATTTGATTTTCCTTCTAATAAAGTTTCAACCGCTTTAACTCCTAATCTAGAAGCTAAAACTCGGTCAAAACAAGATGGAGAACCACCGCGTTGCATGTGGCCTAAAACCGAAACACGAACGTCATATTCTGGCATGTTTTCTTCTATGTAATCTTTTAATTCGAAAACATTTTTACCAATTTTATCTCCTTCAGAAACTACAACAATACTTGAAGTTTTTCCTGAACCTTTACTTCTTTTTAACGATTCTACTAATCGGTCTAAACCAAAATCTTCTTCTGGGATTAGAATTTCCTCTGCTCCTGCTCCAATACCTGCGTTTAGTGCTATGTGACCTGCATCTCTTCCCATTACTTCTACGAAGAATAATCGGTTGTGTGAGTTTGCGGTATCTCTGATTTTATCAATGGCATCAATTACCGTATTTAAGGCGGTGTCATATCCTAAAGTGTGGCTTGTTCCATAAATATCATTATCAATGGTTCCAGGAATTCCGATTACAGGAAATTTATATTCTTCATTAAAAATTTCAGCACCAGTGAAACTACCATCTCCACCAATTACAACAAATGAATCAATCCCTGCGGCTACTAAATTTTCGTACGCTCTTTTTCTTCCTTCTGCGGTACGAAATTCTGCAGAACGTGCTGATTTTAAAATGGTTCCTCCTTTATTAATAATGTTTTTCACATCACGAGGTCCCATTTCTTTAAAATCACCTTCTATCATTCCTTGGTATCCTCTGTAAATACCAACACATTCTATATTATAATAAGCACAAGCTCTAACTACTGCACGAATGGCAGCATTCATCCCTGGAGAATCTCCTCCAGAAGTTAAAACACCTACTCTTTTAATCTTTGTTGACATATATTTTGATTGTTTATGTAAAGTTATAAAACGAAAAATTAAAAAACAGTGATTCTTGCAAACTATTTAGTAATAGCTGCAAATTCAAACGTTTTCGTTAATAACTTTATGATTTTTATACTAAAAAACTACGAATTAATCTATTTCAGGAACTTTTTCAGGTTCCTCTTTTGTTGCATCGTTAGATTTGGCTTTACGCTGATTGATGAATTCAATAAATTCAGGTGGAAATTCTGAATCAGGTAAGTCATCTTGTGATTTAGATGGATCTTTCTTCTTTTTATTTGTATTGAATATTTTTTGCATCATTTCTTTAAACGTATTAAATTCAACATTATACGTAATTCCAAGACCTTGTGTATATCCAATACCTTCTCCTACGTAATTGATGTCGTTTTCACGGTTAAATACGTGTGCGTTAAGCGAACCATCTTCATTAATTTGAATTAAAACTTCTAAATTTCCAACAATAACAGACTCAGTAACACCTCCTACAGGAACTCCAACTTTACCATTAATAGAAATTCTATCATTGATTCGAGTATTCATAGTCACTCCAACCCTATCTGAAATATCCGTTAATCTATTTCCTTGAGAATAATCTAATCCTAATTGCAAGTTGCTATCTTGATCTGCAAACAAACCATTAATAATAGAACTTGCTCCTTCAATTAATGATCCATAAGCAGCGTTACTAGAGGATTCTGCTGTAACAAATGAACCCGTTGCCATTAAAGCAAATGCTTGTGTTTGTCGTGTATCTTTATCCTGCAATTTATAATCAATTTCGCTCTTTAAAACCGAACTAACCGTAGGGAAATCGATATTGAAATCAGGTTGAGGATTACTTAAATTACCGTTTAATAAAATAGTTACGTTTGTATCTACTTTTCTATTTAAGGACGAACTCTCAACTAAAACTGCTGGATTTGCCATTGTTTTATAAGTTGCTTTTAAGTCTAAAACAGCATTCATTGGGTCACCATCCCAACGTATGGTTCCTCCTTTTTCTACATTAAATTTTTTATCAATAATACCGCCATATTTGAAATTGTATTCTCCTTCCTGAACTTGAAAATCTCCATACATTTCAAATTTACCTAAAGTATTAATATTCATTTGCATAGAACCATACCCCTTACCTTTCATGGCGTGTCCGGTTTCTCGATTTAATATAATTTCTATATCTGTATCGGTATCAATATCGAAATTAAAATCAAGCTCTATTCCCTCATATCTATTTTCTTTAACAATTTTTTCAGTTAATGATTTTTGATATTCTTCTACTGTCATAAAATTGATAAAAGAATTGTTTCCTAAATCTTCTTCATCATTAACAGGAATTTTAATAGAAGTACCTTTTTCAGATTCACCTGCTACTTTGATATTTAAAGCATCTACAGAACCAGTGATACTAGCTTTTCCTTTCATAAAAGCTGTTCCGTAATAATAGGCATCTTCTGAATCTTTGGTGTCTAAAGCCAAAATATTATCAGAAACCAAGTGCAAATCAAGCTCCCAATCTCCAAGATTTTCATGTCGGATGGTACCATCAATTACCCCTTTGGTTTTGTATTTGGTATCGGTTACTTCAATTTTTCTCAAGCTAAATTGATGCTCGGTTAAATCTATTATGGCATTTTTCTCAAAAGCATAATCTACATTCAAATATGGAACTCGCATTCCTGCATCGTTAAGATATAGACGTCCATCCATTTCGGGCTCTGTCAATGAACCTCCAATTGTAGCACGACCTGTTGCATTTCCTCTAACATCTGACAAAACATTACCTAGTAATGAACCAAAAGGCGCTAAATTAAACTTCTCAAACCCAGCTACCAAATCCAAACTAGATTGTTGACCAACAAAATTTACATTCCCATCTAAGAAAAAGTGTTCTTGTCCGTCTTGCTTTAAACTAGAATTGACTTTAAACTGATTAAAGTTTTCATTTCCTTCAATTTTAAAATCTAAATCGCCTAATAAAAACTGATTGATTTTTAAGCTATCAATGGTAAGATTAGAAATAGGTTCGTATTTATTTCGATCTTGTTTGTATGTTATATTTCCATTTACTTTTCCACCAAAAGACAAACTATCTAATGAAGGCGTTACTTTATTTAAATCTACATCATCAAAAGTTAACTTAAAATCTTTATACGTTGAATCGCGCATGGTACCAAAGAAATCAATTTTTTGGTTATTATGAGATAAAGTCAACTTTTCAAAATTGAAATTTTTAAGGTATTTATCAAAAATTATTTTATTGTCGTTGGTTTCACCTTCATTGATGAACCATACATAATCTTTAAATTTTACTTCTGATTTTTTAAATCCTAAAATAGATTGTTTCTCTTCATTTATTGTGTGATACAAGTTTAAATCATAAGTATCCTCACTTTTTGGACCTCCTTTAAATTCGGAACGCACAAACAAAGTATCGTTTAACGTAACGTTAATCAAATTAAAATCGGCAATCTTATATTTGTCATTTTTAATAGAATCAACCGTTATGTAAGCGTTGTATATCGGATTTTTATTATCGATATCAATTTTTATATTGTCAATAGTATTGTTGAATGCGACTATATTAGGCGAAGTAAAATCGAAGACAAATTTTCCTTCATCTCCATTAATTTTTCCTTTAAGCTTAGTGTTTTCAGATATTTTAACATCGGGAACAAATACTTCTACAATTTTGTCGTGAAGCGTTAAATCGAAGTTTATGAATTGTCCTTTTTCTAATTTATTTGGAGAATAATTGGCATACAAACTTCCAAGCGCATTTTCTACCATTTTTTGCACCTGACTAACCTTGTATTTTCCAACAATTTGACCAGTAATAATATCTGGAGAGTTGACATCAATTGTTCGTACTCTATCACTATCAAAAGAAGAAACAATTTCAAAATCATCAAAAAAGTAGGAATCTTTGCTGTTTTGATACGAAACATCATTAATTTGTAAGGTTCCTGCTAAATCGTCAACAGAATTTCCTGCCGCTTTAAAGTTGATATTTCCTTTAAAAATAGAAATAGAATCTTTCTTGTATAAATTCAAAATATATAAATCGGCATAGTCAATTTGGGCTTTAAAATCATAATTTTTAGCTTTTAAACTCAAATCAATTGTTCCATCAAAATCCATTTTTAAATTAGGATCATTACTATTAAAATACCCTTTATAATAAGGCATTTTCATACTTCCATCAACCGTGATATTTTGATAGTTGTAACCGTTATAATAGAATTTTTGTATTTCTCCTTTAATTGCAGTATTCAATAATTTTTGAGTAAATCCTCTTCCGTCTACATCTAAATTTACGGTTGCTCTACCAATTTCTTGTTTGCCTAACAAAGTTCCTAAATCAAAATCATTTAAAATTAAATTTCCTTTGTACAATGCGTTATCAATAACATCAATATTTTGCATTGACAAATTACTTTCTAATTCGCCTAATTTAGACATCAAATAAACATCCGCGTTAATATATTTCTGAGTTAATTCGACTCCACCAATCATGTTTACAGTACCTAACTTATCTAAAGTTGATGGTAAATTTTTACCTAAAATTCGAGGCAAAATCGCTTTTAATCGCTCATAACTAGAAGTAAGTCGGTCAAAGTTTCCTTTCATGTAAAAACTCTGATCGCCTTTGCTAAAAAGATTCTGAAAATTAATGGTTCCAACAATCTCTGATTGATTTTTATCAACTAATTTTAAATTATGTGTTGTGAAATTGTTCAACGTTCCTATCAAATGCGTATCCACATAGAAAACATTGTTTTTTCCAAATTCGTTGTAGAAATAATTCAAATCGTTTGACGCAATCGAAGCTTTATCAAATTGAACATCAAAAACTACCTTGTTATTAAAATCAGAAAAATCTTTTCGGTTGTATTTCAACTCTACTCTGCCTTTCATTTCCGATTCAGGCGTTTTCATCGACAAACCATCTAGCAAAATATTCTTTTTAGTATAGGTAAAATCAGATGTAATATTTTCAACCACTAATCCTCGATGATCTTTAAACGATAACTTATCAATGTAAGTAGTAACATTTGCTCCTTTAATAAAAAAATTTTCAATTTCTCCATTAAGCTGAGTAAAATCAAGCATTTTTGGAGTTTTAAGATTGTGATCGATGTATTGAAAACGGCTGTTAAAAACAGTCATTTTATTGGCTTTCATTCTAAATTTTCCAGAAGAAGGCGAACCATCATCAAATGCTTCAATGAATTTATCAAGATTAGTATACTTTTCATCTTTGTAATTCACAATACGTGCGTCTAATCCGTGAAGTACAACATCATTCATGTAAGGATGACCTGAAACATAAATTTCTTTGAAACTTAAAATAGAAGTATTTAGTTTTTTAATATAGAATAAAGTGTCTTGATGATGGTCTAAAACCAACACTTCCCCTAATTTTACACTACCAAAAGGCGTTATAGCAACTTTACCAATTGAAATATTGGTTCCAAATGATTTGTTTAAACTATCGGTTGCATATTTTCCTAAATAAGTTTGAACAAAAGGCAACGACAAAAGAATACCCAATAACAAGAGAAGCAATAATATTGCAACTAAGGTTCGAAATAGTATTTTTTTAAATTTTTTGATACGTTCTTTTGTTTTAAATTTGCGTCAAAATTATCCCTTTTGTGTATAACCCAACAAAAATAGGGAATTTTGTAAGATAATTGTAATATCTTTAGTTCAAATTTCATGCCTAAAATGACAGAAAGAAAAATATATACTTTAGCAATTGAAAGTTCGTGTGATGACACTGCTGCTGCTGTACTTTGTAACGATGTAGTATTATCAAATATTGTGGCGCGTCAGGCAATTCATGAAGAATATGGTGGCGTTGTTCCAGAATTAGCATCTAGAGCGCACCAACAAAATATTGTTCCAGTTGTTGATGTTGCTATTAAAAAGGCTGGAATTACAAAAAACGACTTGAATTGCATAGCTTTTACGCAAGGTCCAGGATTAATGGGTTCACTTTTAGTAGGTGGTTCATTTGCTAAATCAATGAGTATGGCGTTAGACATTCCGTTGATTGCAATTAATCACATGAAAGCTCATATTTTAGCCCATTTTATTGCCGAAGAAGGTTATGAAAAACCAACATTTCCGTTTATTGCCTTGACTATTTCTGGTGGACACACGCAAATTGTAAAAGTGAATAGCTTTTTTGATATGGAAATTATTGGCGAAACTACCGATGATGCTGTTGGTGAAGCATTTGATAAAAGCGCCAAAATATTAGGACTTCCCTATCCCGGCGGACCTTTAGTTGACAAATTTGCCCAAGAAGGAAATCCGAAAGCGTTTCCGTTTACCAAACCAAAAGTTGACGGATTGAACTTTAGTTTTAGTGGATTAAAAACTCAAATTTTATATTTCGTTCAAAAAAATGTGGCTTTGAACCCTAATTTTATTGAAGAAAACAAAGCCGATATCTGTGCTTCTATACAATATACCATTATCAATATTTTAATGGATAAGCTGAAATTAGCGGTTGCTGAAACGGGAATTAATCAGATTGCAATTGGTGGTGGTGTTTCGGCAAATTCTGGAATTAGAAGTACATTGAAAGAAGCAGAAAAAAAATACGGTTGGAAAACTTACATTCCTAAATTTGAATACACAACCGATAACGCAGCGATGATTGGAATTGTAGGTTATTACAACTTTTTAGAAGAAAATTTTAGTAACGCTGAAATAACGTCTAAAGCACGAATTGAATTTTAAATCAATGAAAAAAATCTTTTTTCTACTCTTAATATCTTTAATAACTTTTGGTCAAAAAAAACCAGAAGATTTTGGATATAAGCATTTAACTTTTACATATAAAAAAACAATTGTTGATGTTTTAGTCCAATCTAAAAAAGGAGAAGAAAATAGTAAGAAGCCATTATTTTTTTTCTGTCAAGGAAGTATGCCTCAACCCTTGTTAAAATATGATGAAAATGGTTTGTATGGTACTTTTCCTTTTGATGTTAACGATTTTTTAAATGAATTTCATGTAGTTATCGTTGGTAAACCAGGCATTCCTGTAATTTCAGATGTAAAAGATTTAAAAAATAATTATCAACATTTAGTAGAAAACGATAGTATTCCAAAAGTATATTCAGATCACAATTATTTAGATTATTATGTTGAACGAAATAATTTTATAATCAACAAATTAATTAAAGAAAAATGGATTTCAAAAGACAAATTAGTGCTTGCTGGTCACTCAGAAGGAAGCACAATTGCAGCTAAATTAGCTACTAGAAATAAAAGTGTAACACATTTAATTTATTCTGGTGGAAATCCTTACGGTAGAATTTTAAATATTCTTGAAGAAGAAGTATACAAACGAAAAAATTATAATTTAATCGATTATTGGAAATTTGTCGTTGAAAATAAAAACAATTTAGAATATAATGGTGGTGATACTTATAAAGCAACTTATGATTTTTCTCAACCATCAGCTAATTATCTTAAAGAACTTAAAATTCCTGTTTTGATTACATTTGGCACAAAAGATTGGAATGCGCCATTTATTCATTTGTTACAAATTGAAAGCATTCAATCAGGTTTAAAAAATTTAGAATTCAAACCTTATTTCGATGTTGAACATAATTTTTTTCCAGTTAATGAAAAAAGAGAACCAAACTATGAAATATACAATTGGGAAAGCGTTGGTAAAGATTGGAAAAATTGGCTAAATAAAAATTAAATCACATGCAACTATTCTATAATTCCGATATTAAACAAGGTGATTTAAACTTCTTTTTCGACAAAGAAGAAAGTAAACACATAGTTAAAGTATTACGTAAAAAAGAAATCGATAAAATATTTATTACTAATGGATTAGGATTTTTATTTGAATCTGAAATTGTTTTAGCCTCTGAGAAAAAATGTGAAGTTAAAATAATCAAAGAAACCTTCAAAAAACCAGATTCTTTTTACACACATATTGCCGTTGCACCAACCAAAATGAACGACCGATTAGAATGGTTTTTAGAAAAAGCAACTGAAATTGGTATTCACGAAATTACACCTATAATATGTGATCATTCGGAACGAAAAGTGTATAAAATTGATAGAGCGGAAAAAATTATTCAAGCCGCTATGAAACAATCGTTACATTATTATTTACCTAAAATTAATGAACCAATTTCGCTTTCTCAATTTGTAAAATCAAACATTGACGGACAAAAATTCATCGCTCATTGCGAAAAAACGGATAAAAAATCGTTTAAAAATGAAGTGAATAAAAATGAAAAAGTAACTATCTTAATTGGTCCGGAAGGCGATTTTTCTACAAAAGAAATCAATTTGGCTATTGAAAATAATTTTATTCCTGTAACTTTGGGAAATACAAGGTTACGAACAGAAACCGCAGCTTTAGTAGCTTGCCACACCATTACATTGATAAATGAATAAATTTTTAGCTTTTGGAATTTTATTAGTTTGGAACTTGGGCTTTACCCAAGAAATCGCTGTTGCTAAATATTCTGGTGGTGGCGATTGGTATGCGAATCCAACTTCTTTACCCAATTTAGCTAAATTTTGTAATCAAAATATCAAGACCAATTTAAATACTAAAATCGCTACTGTTGAAGTAGGAAGTGCAGAAATATTTACCTACCCATTTGTCCACATGACTGGTCATGGAAACGTAGTTTTTAGCACTAATGACGTAATTAATCTGAGAAATTACCTTACTTCAGGTGGTTTTTTACATATTGATGACAATTACGGAATGAACGAATTCATTCGAAAAGAAATCAAAAAAATATTTCCTGATAATCCTCTTACTGAAATTCCTTCCAATCACATTTTATTTCAAGAACCTTTTACCTTTTCTGGTGGATTACCTAAAATTCACGAGCACGACAATCAAAAACCGCAAGCTTTTGGTATTTTTATTGATGGTAGAATTGTTTTACTTTACACCTATGAAACTGACTTAGGTGACGGTTGGGAAGATGCCGAAGTACATAATAATCCACAATCAACCCGAGAAAAAGCATTGAAAATGGGTGCTAATATCATCAATTACGTTTTTAAGAATTAACTTTTTTTAAAACTTAAAAATTTACTTTTAACTCCTCTTTGTTTTAAAAAACTTCATTTTTTTTTCAAAATCTCAATAAACATTGAAAAATTAAATTGAAAATATACAGAAAATCTGTAACAATAATTATACAGAAGTTTTTTAGTTTTGAATTGAAACATTTAATAACTATTTAGAAAAAATAATGAATACCTTTTTACAAAAACTTTGATTTATTGTAGAAAAAACAAACATTATAATAAAAAATTAAAATATCGTTATTAAAATGATTATCAACCAAAATCAACTAACTAAAATGTATTATTTATGAAAAAACTTCTTTTATCAGCAGTTTCGTTACTATTATTAGTTTCCTGTAGTAACGAAGAATCTAGTTCTTCTAGTGAATTAGCAGCAACTTCAAAACACGATCACAGAGGATGTGCATCACACGAAGTACATGAACAACAATTAAGAGAAAACCCTGAATTAGCCGCAAAAATGCAAGAAATTGAGAGATTTACTCAAAATGCTATTACAAACGGAAGACTGGTTAATGGTAAAATTCAAATTCCAGTTGTGGTAAACGTATTGTACAGAACTGCTGCTGAAAATATTTCTTTAACACAAATTCAATCTCAAATTGATGTTTTAAATAAGGATTTTAATGCTTTAAATAGCGATTTTAATCAGGTACCTACTACTTTCTCAGGTGTAAAAGCTAATGTTGGAATTTCATTTGTACTAGATGCTGTGTACAGAAAATCAACTACAAAATCATCATGGGGAACTCGTGATGCTATGAAAAAAAGTAATCAAGGAGGACTTAATCCTACTTCACCAACAACTAAATTAAATTTATGGGTTTGTACTATTGGTGGTGGAATTTTAGGTTACGCACAATTCCCAGGTGGTTCATCTGCAACTGACGGAGTTGTTATTGATTCAAAATATTTAGGAACTACTGGTACTGCAACTGCTCCTTTCAATAAAGGAAGAACAGCAACTCACGAAGTGGGTCACTGGATGAATTTAAGACATATTTGGGGCGATACTACTTGCGGTAGCGATTTAGTAAGCGATACTCCTACTCACAATACAGCTAATTACGGAATTCCTGCATTCCCACACTACTCTACTTGTTCAGGAACACCTATAGAAATGACAATGAATTACATGGACTACACAGATGACGCTGGAATGTACATGTTTTCAAACGGACAAAAAAGCAGAATGCTAGCCATTTTTGCTTCTGGAGGTTCAAGATTTTCATTTGCACAGCCATAATCAAATGAAACATTTGAGTTAATTAGGAAAACTCACCATTATGTGGTGAGTTTTTTTTATTTTAGCCAAAAAGAAAGCAATGACATCAAAAGAATTATCAATAGGAATTGTAAGAGCTGTTGCTATATTAGTTGCATCATGCTTGGTTTTGTTTTTTTTGTATCAAATTACAACTGTAATATTGTATTGTATTATCGCAATTGTAATTTCATTACTATTGAATCCTTTAGTTAATTTTTTAAAACGAAGATTCAAATTTAGAAATACATTAGCCGTTATTTCGTCTTTACTAATAGCTTTCCTTGTTATATCTGGATTTGTATTGCTTTTCGTACCCTTATTATTAGCACAAGGCGAAAATTTATCGTTATTAGATGTTAGCTCATTGGAAAAAAACTATCATTTATTACTTGAAAACATTACAGTTTTTTTAGACTCATATAACATAAATACTAAACAACTCATACAAAGTAGTAAACTTTCTTCATTTGCAACTTTTGAGTTTATACCTAATTTTTTAAATAGTTTTTTAAGCACATTAGGAAGTTTTAGTATGGGATTTGCATCGGTACTTTTCATCACATTCTTCCTTTTAAAAGAAAAAGACGTATTATATCTAAAATTCAAACGATTACTACCTGAAAATCAAAAAGAAAAAGTATTGAATTCTATACAAGATATCAATCATCTGTTATCACGATATTTCTTAGGATTGTTGCTGCAATTAACTATTATAATGCTTTTATATCTAATTATATTTATAATTTTTGGTGTTGAAAATGCTATTATAATTGCCTTATTATGCGCTATTTTTAATATTGTACCTTACGTAGGTCCTCTAATTGCATCAATTGTTGCAGGATTATTAATTATGACTAGCGGTATAGGTTCTGGTGCAGATTTTGCTACCGAAACGCTTCCAACAGCAATTTATGTGCTAATCGGAATGTCTTTAGTACAAGTAATAGACAACAATTTTAGTTCGCCTCTTATTTTTTCTAAAAGCACCAATTCGCATCCTTTAGAAATTTTTTTAGTGATATTAATTGCTGGAATTTTATTCGGGATTTCAGGAATGATTATCGCAGTTCCGTTTTATACTTCTTTAAAAGTTATTGGTAAAGAATTTTTACCTGATAATAAAATCATAAAGGCGCTTACTAAAAATTTATAGCTTTGAATTTAGAATATCTTTTACATACTGAAATACAGGATTTTATTAACCAAAATCTGAATGAAGATAGCTCGAAATTAGCTTTAAAGAAAAACCCTTTTCCTGAAGTAAATTACACAACTATCATCAATCAAATCATCGCGAAAAAGAAAGCGAAAGATAAATTGCCTACTTGGTTTTCATCTGAAAATATTATTTATCCAGAGAAAATTTCAATTGAGCAAACGTCATCAGAAATAACCGCAAAATATAAAGCTTCATTAGTTTCTGGCGAAAAATTAATAGATTGTACGGGCGGATTTGGGATTGACGATTACTACTTTTCCAAACAATTCAAATCCGTTATTCATTGTGAATTGAATGCTGATTTATCTAAAATCGTAACACATAATTTTGAAGTTTTACAAGTAACAAATATCGAATGTTATCAAGGAGATAGCACAGGAATATTGGAACAATTGAATCAAAAGTTTGATTGTATTTACATTGATCCTTCTAGAAGAAATGATGCGAAAGGCAAAGTCTTTATGTTAGCCGATTGTTTGCCAAATGTAGTTGATTTGCAAGATTTTTATTATCAATTTACGGATACCATTTTAATCAAAACCGCTCCTATTTTAGACCTTCATGCTGGATTATTAGAATTGAAAAATGTAGCAGAAATTCATATCGTAGCGGTTGACAATGAAGTAAAAGAATTGCTTTGGAAAATTGAAAATAATTTTAATGAAGCACCAGAAATTATAGCGGTGAATATCGAAAAAGAAAAACAAACGATAACCAAAATTGAAAGTTCAAAATCGTATTCAGCGCGTTATAGTTTACCGAAAAAATATCTATACGAACCCAATGCATCTTTAATGAAATCAGGCGGATTTGAAGCCGTTTCCGAATTGTTTGCTGTTGGAAAATTGCACCAACATTCGCACTTATACACATCGGACGAACTCATCGATTTCCCTGGAAGAAAGTTTCAAATTGATGCCATTGTTCCGTTTCAGAAAAAAGAAATTTCACAACATATTCAAGGCAAAAAAATGAATGTTTCTACCAGAAATTTCCCGATAAAACCTGAAGAAATTAAGAAAAAATATAAAATTACAGATGGTGGAACAATTTTTGCTTTTTTTACCACCAATATGAATAATGAAAAAATAATTTTACTTTGCACCAAATTATAATCCAAATGAAACACATTTTATCGCTACTACTATTACTAACATTAAGTGTTAACGCTCAAAATAAAGATTGCATTTACGACATTGAAGAAAAAACCGATTCTACTTCATTAAAAGTTTTACCGAATGTGTTAATGCATGAAAAAATATTTGGAAACACTAATGAATACTTATTTTTTGGGTTATTAAACAACAATGGAGTTCCAGTACTTGGTATACAACAATTGCAAAAAAGTAAAGACTTTATTAAAACGAGTTGCATATCAAAAAACTCAAAAATCATATTACAATTAATGAATGGAAAAATCATTACATTAATAAATTCTGACGAAGAAATTTGTAGTGAACTTATGTATGATTCAGGAGAAAAAAATAATATAAGAATATTAACTGGTTATTTTTACTTCACAAAAACCAATTACGAAGAATTAAAAAACAGTCCCATAAGTTTAATGCGAATTCAATTTGCAGGTGAAACAAAAGATTACGTTCTAAAAAGCGAATTAAATTCAGAAACTTTAAAAACAACTTCTAAACCTGATAGTTATTTTATGCAGTTTATGAAGTGTGTGGAGTAAATAAACGTTTTATTTTAAATCTAAATTTAGTTCCATCTTAGGCAAAAATCTATCTTTTATAGAAGTTTCAATTTGTCCAACTGTCTTGAATCCGTGCTTTTTATAAAAATTCTCAGCGTTTGGATCAGCATCAAGAATTACTTTCTGAAATTTTAAATCTTTACATCTATTTAAAAAATCATTCATTAAAAAAGTTCCCAATCCTAATCCAATAAATTTAGGAAGTAAAAATAAATTATCCAATTCAACAATATTTTCTTCTAAGATAACATAAGAATAATAACCAACAATTAAATTGTCAATTACCAATTTATACACTTCACTAATTTCAATATAATTTGTAGTTATTGTCAATTGTAAAGACCAATTCTGCATTTGTTCGTTAGAATAACCCCAATGTGATTTTGACTTTTTGGTAATATTAGTCAAAATTTTAGCATCTTCAGTGATCGCTTTTAAAATTTCCATTTGAGATTCAATTTTAATAATTAAAAAATAAACAAAAATGTTTTTTAAAAAAATATTGATGTAAAAGTAAAAATATAAAAACAAAAAAGCCTTGCGTTTGCAAGGCTTTTTGTGATCGCGCCAGGATTCGAACCTGGGACCTACTCATTAGAAGTGAGTTGCTCTATCCAGCTGAGCTACGCAACCTATTTTATTATCGTCGGGGTGGCAGGATTCGAACCTGCGGCCTCCTGCTCCCAAAGCAGGCGCGATAACCGGGCTACGCTACACCCCGCAAAAAACAAAAAAGCGGAGAGACAGGGACTCGAACCCTGGCGACGGTTACCCGTCGACAGATTAGCAATCTGCTCCGTTACCACTCCGGCACCTCTCCTATTTTGTTGTAAGAACTTATCTTTTTTGCGGTTGCAAATGTATATTTTCATTCTTAATTATACAACATTTTCGGGAGTTTTTTTCAATATATTTTTCTAATTTCTAAAAAAACGCTTACAATCAATACAATAGCTTTTCAATAAAAATGAAATCAAATTGGTAATATCAAAATAAAATTCGATTTCAACTTAGAATATCAATAAAAACCTTGCCTCAATTCGAATAAAAATAGTAATTTCGCAATTCAAATAAAAAACCTTTCTATCATGACTAAAAGAGTAGTTATCGTTTCTGCCGTTAGAACTCCAATTGGAAGTTTCATGGGAGCTTTATCTAGTGTACCTGCTACAAAATTAGGTGCTGCTGCCATCAAAGGCGCTTTAAATAAAATCAATTTAGACCCTAAATTAGTTGACGAAGTATTAATGGGTAATGTAGTTCAAGCTGGAAACGGCCAAGCTCCTGCAAGACAAGCCGCTTTATACGCTGGTTTATCTGAAAGTGTAGCTTGTACTACTGTAAATAAAGTTTGCGCTAGTGGTATGAAAGCCGTTATGCAAGGTGCTCAAGCTATCATGGCTGGAGACGCTGAAATCGTAGTTGCGGGTGGTATGGAAAACATGAGTTTGATTCCACATTACGTTCACTTAAGAAACGGTGTAAAATTTGGACCAACTTCTTTAGTAGACGGAATGCAGAAAGACGGTTTAACAGACGCATACGATAATAACGCTATGGGCGTTTGTGCTGACTTATGCGCAACTGAATATAACATTACAAGAGAAGCGCAAGATAACTTCGCAATTCAATCGTATGAGCGTTCTGCTGCAGCATGGGAAGCCGGTAAGTTTGACGCAGAAATTGTTCCAGTTGAAGTTCCTCAAAGAAGAGGTGACGCAATCTTAGTTTCTAAAGACGAAGAATTCACTAATGTAAAATTAGATAAAATTCCTTCATTAGCTGCAGTTTTCACCAAAGAAGGAACAGTTACAGCTGCTAATGCCTCTACAATTAATGACGGAGCTGCGGCTTTAGTTTTAATGAGCGAAGAAAAAGCACAATCTTTGGGATTAACTCCTTTAGCGTATATTAAATCATACGCCGATGCGGCTCAAGAACCAAAATGGTTTACAACTGCACCTGCAAAAGCATTACCAAAAGCATTAGACAAAGCTGGTTTAACAGTTGCTGATGTTGATTTCTTTGAATTCAATGAAGCTTTCGCTGTGGTTGGATTAGCTAACGCACAAATCTTAGGATTAGACAATGATAAAATTAATGTAAACGGTGGTGCAGTTTCTTTAGGTCACCCTCTAGGATGTTCTGGAGCTAGAATTATCGTAACTTTAATCAGTGTTTTAAACCAAAACAATGCTAAAATTGGTGCGGCTGCTATCTGTAATGGTGGTGGTGGTGCTTCAGCAATTGTTATTGAAAGAGCATAATTTATAACTTTTATTAATGGTGAATTTTGAATTTTAGTTACATTTGTAATTAAATTCTTAATTCATCATTTCTTATTTTGACCAAACATGTTTGGAATTTGTAATTTAGCCATAGTACCCGTAAGAGCAGAAGCCAGTGACCGAAGCGAACAAGTTTCGCAATTGCTCTTTGGCGAACACTTTAAAATTATTGAAATGACTGCCAAATGGGTGCAGGTAGAATTGGCATTTGATAATTACATCGGGTGGATTGATGCGAAACAATATCAAGCTATTTCAGAAGAACATTACAACATTTTAAACGATACTCCTATTGTTTTGAATGCTGATTTAGTAGAATATATTACCGCTCCAAACAACCAATTGACTTCGATTACATTAGGTGCTTCGTTATCATTTTTAGATAATGAAGAAATAAACACTAGCAAATATAGTTTTGAAGGCATTAAAGTTTGCGGTCAAAAACCGAAATCAGATTTAGTTAAAACCGCTTTCATGTATTTGAATGCGCCTTATTTATGGGGAGGAAAAACGCCTTTTGGAATTGATTGTTCTGGTTTTACTCAAATGGTTTATAAATTAAATGGGTATTCACTTTTAAGAGATGCTTCGCAACAAGCCACTCAAGGGGAAGCTTTAAGTTTTATTGAAGAAAGTGAACCAGGTGATTTAGCTTTTTTTGATAACGAAGAAGGCAGTATCATTCACGTTGGAATTATGATGGAAAACAATTACATCATTCACGCCTCTGGAAAAGTACGAATTGACCGTTTAGACCATTTAGGAATTTACAATGCAGAAGTCAATCGACACACACACAAACTAAGAGTTATTAAAAAAATCATATAAAAAAATCCCGATTTTCATCGGGATTTTTTGTTTTAATTGATGGCTTTTGCTTTTTCAGGCTGACCAAGCAATTCATATGTGGTTTTTAAAATAAACTTTGTGTTTGCATCTGTAGGAATGATGGAATATGCTTTTTCAAAATCTGGTAATGCTTTTGTAAAAATTTCTTTTCTTTTCTTTACAAGTTCGTCATATTTTTTTTTATCAGAAATTGAATTATTAATTTCGGTGACTAATTTTTCATCTCCTGCTAATAATGCGTAACCCGAATTATAATAAGCATCAAATTCTCCTTTTTTTAATTCTTCATCGTTTGGGGCTAATTTTCTAGCGTCAGCATAAACTGTCTTAGCTTTTTCATTTTCGCCATTTTGAATATATAGTAATGCTAAAACTTTTAGTACTTCTTGTTTTTTAGTACTGTTTTTAATGTCTTTTGGCTTTTCATGTGAACCTAATGAAATATATTTTGTTCTCTCTTCTTTAGAATTGAACTCTTCTTCAACACCATTTACTTTATTAACACCAAAGTAAGATACACCATTAATTAAAAAATCACTAGTTGAATACTCTTCATACATTTTTTGAGCTAATATGTAATCTTTACTCTGAACAGCTAAAATAGATGCGTTTTTTAAAGCTTTTCCTTCGCTTTTGGGATCAAATTGATATAAGCTGTAAAAAAATAATGATGCTTCTTTGAACTTTGAAGAATTATTCAAATTCATAGCCAACGTATTTAAAGTTTCTTTGAAACCTTTTTTCTCTTCAATTAATTCATCAGTATAAATCTTTTTTCCTGATTTTTTTTCAAACTCCAAGGTTTCATTAATAACTTCTCCATATTCTTTTATAAACTCAGGCTTATATAAACCCATTTGATCTTGCATCGTTGCCTTATTACCTTTTGAAGCTAAAACTAATGTTGGATACATCGTTTTATAAAATTTGGCATATACTTTATCAGACTCTTCAGTTGCTAAAGTTTGCAAAGCGTCACTTGCAGTTTTATACTCTTGTAAATCTTTATCAGAAATAACGTCTTTACTATAAATTTTCTTTAATGTTTTTAGCTCATTTTTTTGAGCAAATGTGGCAACAGACAATAAAAGTGTTGCACTTAATAGTAATTTTTTCATTGTTTTAAAATCTGGGTTAAACAAAAGCCCAAAATAAATTTGGGCCTTATCTTATTTATTCTTGTATTTCTTCTTCTGTTGAATCAATATCTGTGCCAGTTTCAGCATCAGAAATATCTCCATTTTCATCTAACACTACTTCTTCATCTTCACGAAGTACTTTAGTTACAGCAGCGATTGAATCGTTTCCTTTGATGTTAATTAGTCGAACTCCTTGCGTTGCTCTTCCCATTACTCGTAAATCAGAAACCATCATTCTAATCGTCAATCCTGATTTGTTGATAATCATTAAATCATCAGCATCAGTTACGTTATTAATTGCAATTAAAGCCCCTGTTTTCTCAGTAATATTAAGAGTTTTTACACCTTTACCTCCACGATTCGTGATTCTATATACATCTTCTCCATCGTCATCAACTAATTTAGTACGTTTTCCGTAACCATTTTCAGTAACCACTAAGATTTGAGATTCTGTAACGTGATCTTTATCAATAGAAACCATTCCAATTACTTCGTCTTTTTCATCGGCTAAAGTGATACCTCTAACTCCTGAAGCCGTTCTTCCCATTGGACGCGTTTTCTCTTCTTCAAAACGAACTAATTTACCAGACTTAACTGCCAATAAAACTTGACTGTTTCCTGTAGTTAATTTTGCTTCGATTAATTCATCGTCTTCTTTAATCGTAATCGCATTGATTCCGTTTTGACGTGGACGTGAATATTGCTCTAATGGTGTTTTCTTAACTTGACCTTGTTTTGTAGCCATAATTACATAGTGGCTATTGATGTAATCTTGGTCTTTTAAGTCTTGAGTACAGATAAATGCTTTTACTTTGTCATCACTTTCGATATTGATTAAGTTTTGAATAGCACGACCTTTACTTGTTTTTGTTCCTTCTGGAATTTCGTAAACACGCATCCAATAACATTTACCTTTTTGCGTGAAATACATTAAATATTGGTGATTTGTTGCCACAAATAAATGCTCTAAGAAATCTTGATCTCTAGTTCCAGCCGATTTTTGTCCAACCCCTCCTCTATTTTGTGTTTTGTATTCTGATAATGAAGTACGTTTGATATAACCTGCGTGAGAAATCGTAATTACAACACTTTCATCAGCAATTAAATCTTCGATACTAACGTCTCCACCAGAATATTCGATTTGCGAACGACGCTCATCTCCATATTTGTCTCTGATTTCCGCTAATTCATCTTTAATTACTTGCATTCTCATTTCTTTGCTTGCCAATAATTCTTTCAAATACGTAATCAATTTCATGATTTCTTCGTATTCAGCGCGTAATTTATCTTGCTCAAGACCTGTTAATTGTCTTAAACGCATTTCAACGATTGCACGTGCTTGAATTTCCGATAATTTGAAACGTTCAATTAATTTCGTTCTAGCTTCGTCACCATCTTTAGAAGCTCTAATGATTTTGATTACTTCGTCTATATTATCAGAAGCAATGATCAAACCTTCTAAAATGTGAGCTCTTTCTTCTGCTTTTCTTAAATCATATTGAGCTCTACGAACTACAACATCATGACGGTGTTCTACGAAATGGTAAATCAAATCTTTAAGATTCAACATTTGCGGACGCCCTTTTACCAATGCAATATTATTAACACTGAATGAAGCTTGTAATTGCGTATATTTATAAAGTGTATTTAAAACTACGTTTGGAACCGCATCACGTTTTAATTCATACACCACACGCATACCATTTCTATCCGATTCATCACGAATATTCGATATACCTTCAATTTTTTTATCATTAACTAAATCGGCAGTATGTTTAATCATATTTGCCTTATTCACTTGATAAGGAATTTCAGTTACAATGATAGCTTCTTTTCCGTTTACTTCTTCAAAACCAACTTTAGCACGCATTACGATACGACCTCTACCTGTTTTGAAGGCTTCTCTTACACCTTCGTACCCATAAATAATTCCTCCTGTAGGGAAATCTGGAGCTTTGATATAATTTATTAACTCATCAATTTCAATATCATTGTTATCGATATAAGCCAAAATACCATCAACAACTTCAGTTAAGTTGTGAGGCGCCATATTTGTAGCCATACCTACAGCAATACCCGAAGCTCCGTTTACTAACAAAGTTGGTATTTTAGTTGGCATAACCGTTGGCTCTTGTAATGTATCATCAAAGTTTAATTGAAAATCAACAGTTTCTTTATCGATATCTGCCAACATTTCTTCCGAAATCTTTTTCATTCTGGCTTCCGTGTAACGCATTGCTGCTGGACTATCTCCATCGACAGAACCAAAGTTACCTTGACCGTCAACCAATAAATAACGCATACTCCATTCCTGAGCCATACGTACCATAGCGTCGTAAACTGAGGAATCTCCATGTGGGTGATACTTTCCTAAAACCTCTCCGACAATTCTCGCCGATTTTTTGTGGGCAGATCTTGAGTTAACTCCCAAATCATACATTCCATAAAGTACTCTTCGGTGAACAGGCTTTAAACCATCTCTAACATCAGGAAGTGCTCTTGATACAATAACAGACATCGAATAATCGATGTAAGCTGATTTCATTTCTTCCTCTATGTTAATAGGAATTAACTTTTCTCCTTCTGACATAAGTATTTACATTAAAATTATATATTAGTACTAAAACGTGCCAATATACGGCTTTTTGAACTTTTAACACAAATTTTGAACCAATAATTTCGACTATTTATTAACAATTTTGTTTACAAATTGCTTATAAATCCTATCCTACTTTCTTTCATTTTTCAAATATTTTTTGTCATTTAGCCTATCTGTCTTTTTATAAGGTATGATTTTTGTATTTCCTTATAGAATTTTGTACTTTTACTTATATTACTAATGCTATGGACGATAATTTTTCACCGAGAGTTAAAGACGTAATTACCTACAGTAAAGAAGAAGCTTTACGATTAGGTCACGACTTTATTGGTACCGAACACTTAATGCTAGGAATACTTCGAGATGGCAATGGAAAAGCAATTAACATCTTGAATAATTTAGCTGTGGACTTATCTCACCTACGAAAAAAAGTAGAGATACTAAGCCCTGCAAACCCTAATGGCATTCAAAATATTGAAAAGAAAAACTTGCACCTTACGCGTCAAGCAGAGCGTGCATTGAAGACTACTTTTCTAGAAGCGAAACTTTTTAACAACTCTGAAATAAGTACCGCTCACCTATTGCTATGTATTTTACGCAATGAAAACGACCCAACAACTAAATTGATGGGTAAATTAAAAATCGATTACGAAACAGTTAAAGAACAGTATACAGCCATGATGACAAACGAAGACGATTATTTAGAAAACTTGCCAAAAGCGGAGTCGTTCAATGACGATTCCGGACAAGATGACAGTTTAAAAGAAAGCTCATTTAACAATCCGCCTTCAGGTGGAAAAACCAATAAAAAATCAAAAACTCCAGTTTTAGACAACTTCGGTCGTGACTTAACCGAAATGGCAGAAGAAGGAAAACTAGACCCAGTTGTGGGACGTGAAAAAGAAATCGAACGTGTTTCTCAAATTTTAAGTCGTAGAAAGAAAAACAACCCGCTTTTAATTGGAGAACCTGGAGTTGGAAAATCAGCTATTGCTGAAGGTTTAGCTTTACGCATTATTAAGAAAAAAGTATCTCGTAATTTATTCAACAAACGTGTTGTTACGCTTGATTTAGCAAGTTTAGTTGCTGGAACAAAATACCGCGGACAATTCGAAGAACGAATGAAAGCGGTAATGAATGAATTAGAAAAAAACGATGATATCATTTTATTTATTGATGAAATTCACACTATTGTAGGTGCTGGAGGAGCAACAGGTTCTCTTGATGCATCCAACATGTTTAAACCAGCATTGGCACGAGGAGAAATTCAATGTGTAGGTGCAACAACGTTAGATGAATACCGTCAGTATATTGAGAAAGATGGCGCTTTAGAAAGACGTTTTCAAAAAGTAATTGTAGAACCAACATCTGTTGAAGAAACAATTACCATTTTAAATAACATCAAACCAAAATACGAAGACCATCATAACGTTTTATATACACCAGAAGCAATTGAAGCATGTGTTAAATTGACAAATCGTTACATGACCGATCGTTTTCTTCCAGACAAAGCTATTGATGCTTTAGACGAAGCAGGTTCTCGTGTTCACATTATTAACATTGATGTTCCAAAACAAATTTTGGAATTAGAACGTCAATTGGAAGAAGTTCGCGAATTGAAAAACACGGTTGTTAAAAAACAAAAATATGAAGAAGCCGCAAAACTTCGTGATGATGAAAAACGCATCGAAAAAGATTTAGCAATTGCGCAAGAACAATGGGAAGAAGATTCTAAAAACAACAAAGTTACCGTTACAGAAGACAATGTTGCTGATGTAGTTTCTATGATGACAGGAATTCCAGTAAATCGTATTGCTCAAACTGAAAGTAATAAGTTAGCTCACTTACCAGAACTTATTAGAGGTAAAGTAATTGGGCAAGACGAAGCGGTATTGAAAATTGCAAAATCTATCCAAAGAAATCGTGCTGGTTTAAAAGACCCAAACAAGCCGATTGGTTCGTTTATTTTCTTAGGTCAAACAGGTGTTGGAAAAACACAATTGGCTAAAGTTATTGCAAAAGAATTATTTGATTCTGAAGATGCTTTGGTTCGTATTGACATGAGTGAATACATGGAGAAATTTGCTATTTCTCGTTTAGTTGGAGCACCTCCAGGATACGTTGGATACGAAGAAGGTGGTCAATTAACAGAAAAAGTTAGAAGAAAACCATATTGCGTGGTACTTCTAGATGAGATTGAAAAAGCACATCCAGATGTTTTCAATATGATGCTTCAAGTTTTGGATGACGGACATTTAACGGATAGTTTAGGTCGTAAAATCGATTTTAGAAATACGATTATCATTATGACTTCTAACGTTGGAGCTCGTCAATTAAAAGATTTTGGAACAGGAGTTGGATTTGGAACAGCTTCAAAACAAGCACAAACAGAAGAACATTCAAAAGGAATTATCGAAAACGCTTTGAAAAAAGCTTTTGCTCCAGAATTTTTAAACAGAATTGATGATGTAATTGTCTTCAATGCTCTTGAAAAAGAAGATATTGATAAAATTATTGATATCGAAATGGACAAATTATACGACCGCGTTAAAGATTTAGGTTATACTCTAAAACTTTCTGAAGCAGCCAAAGATTACATTGCTGAAAAAGGTTTTGATAAGCAATTTGGAGCGCGTCCGTTAAAAAGAGCCATTCAAAAATATGTTGAAGATGCTCTAGCTGAAGAGATTATTACTCAAAAAATTCATGAAGGTGATCAAATTTTCATGGACTTAGATGAAACAGCTCAAGAACTCAAAATAGAAATTAAGAAATTAGAAGAACCAAGCTCATAGCTTGGTTTTTTTATTTTATGCAATTTTAAAATTATATTAAAAAAAATACTACATTAGATTCTTAATTTATTCGTTTAAAAATGTTAGACAAAGTTATTGTAGGTAGCGAAGAATGGTGTTCCTTCCCTACTTTAGGAATCCCAACAATTAAAGCACGTGTTGATTCTGGTGCAAAAACATCAGCATTACATGCTATCAATATTGTTACGTTTGAAAAAGATAGTGAAAGTTGGGTTAAATTTGATATCAACCCAATTCAAAATAATGCAAAAGCAGTAATTCATTGTGAAGCTCCTTTAATTGATAAAAGAGTCGTTAAAAGTTCTAGTGGTTTTAGAGAACAACGTTATGTTATCAAAACCAAATTAGAAATTGGTGGGAAAACTTGGGAAATTGAGGTTACACTTACCAACCGTGATTCGATGGGTTTCCGAATGCTATTAGGTCGTGAAGCAATGTCTGGACGTGTTTTAGTTGACCCTGAACAACGTTATTTATTAGGACAACCTACAACCGAAAAACTAAAAGAATATTATTACGCTTCTAATGAATCCAAAAAAGGTTTAAAAATTGGTTTATTAGCGAGTAATCCAGAATTATATAGCAACAAACGTATTCTAGAAGCAGGCGAATTAAGAGGTCATGAAATGCATTTCTTAAATTTGAAATACTGCTACATGAAATTAGACGCAACAAAACCTGAAATTCACTATCGTGGAGGAAAAGTTCTAAACGATTTTGATGCTGTAATTCCGAGAATTCGTCCTAGCATGACGTATTATGGTTGTGCGTTAACGCGTCAATTTGAGGCTTTAAAAGTATTCGCTTTAAATAACGCTTCTGCCATTACGCAATCAAGAGACAAACTATTTTCATTACAATTATTATTAAATAACGGTGTAGACATTCCAACTACTGGATTTGCCAATTCACCTTTAGATACAGACGATTTAATTAAAATGGTGGGTGGTTCACCTTTAATTGTAAAATTACTAGAAGGAACACAAGGAAAAGGTGTCGTTTTAGCAGAGACTAAAAAGGCTGCCGAATCCGTAATCAACGCATTCAAGAGCTTAAACGCTAATATTTTAGTTCAAGAATTCATCAAAGAAGCCAATGGTAAAGATTTGAGACTCTTTGTTGTAGATGGAAAAGTAGTAGCCGCTATGCAACGTGAAGCTGCTCCTGGAGAATTCAGAGCCAACATTCACATGGGAGGAACTGCTTCGGTAGTAAAAATTACTTCTGATGAAAAGAGAATTGCTATTAAAGCAGCAAAAGCTATGAATTTAAAAGTAGCTGGTGTTGATATTATTCGTTCTTCAAAAGGACCTTTATTGTTAGAAGTAAATTCTTCTCCTGGTTTAGAAGGAATTGAAGGTGCAACTCAAAAAGACATTGCAGGCGAAATGATTAAAGCAATTGAGAAGAACTTTAAGTGGAAATAGTTCAGAGTATTCCAAAATTAAATAAGTCATGAAAAAGCAATATACAGTTCCGTTGGTTTTATTCCTTTTAGGAATGGCGATTACAATAATTGGTTCTTTATTCAAAATTATGCATTGGCCTGGAGCTGGAATTATGTTAACTGTAGGAATGCTTTCAGAAGCTATTGCAATCATTACATTAATAGTAGTTTTACTTAAAAACACAAAATGAATCCGTATATCGACATCACTCTAAGAAGTGTAGCTGTTTATTTTTTTATGATAATTGCATTGCGCATATTTGGTAAAAAAGAGCTTTCACAACTTAATACGGCAGATGTTATTCTAATTTTATTGATTAGTAATTCCGTTCAAAATGCAATGGTTGGATCTAATACTTCTTTGTATGGAGGTATTATTGCTGCTTTTTCGCTTTTCTTAATAAATTATATTTTTAAGAAAGTGATGTTGAAATCAAAATTTATTAAAGAATTAGTTCAGGACAAACCTGAAATTTTGATTCATAATGGAAAAATTGAATTTAAAACTATTGTACGATTAGGAATTACAGCAGAGGAATTAGAAGAAGCCATGCGTGAGCACGGAATCGAATATTACAAAGATGTGAAATTAGCCATGTTTGAAATTGATGGAAATATTAGTATTATTTCAGGAAATGAAAATTTAAAACAAACACATCACAAAAGAAAAGCAAACAAAACATTAGGAGAACTAAACAATTAATATGAACAAAAACCGATTAGAAGCCTTTAGCGATGGCGTTTTAGCCATTATAATCACCATTATGGTTTTGGAGTTCAAAGTTCCGGATGATACTACCTTTGAAGCCGTTACTAAATTATCGCATAAGTTTCTAAGTTATATATTAAGTTTTATATATGTCGGAATTTATTGGAACAACCACCATCATTTAATTCATTCACTAAAAAATGTAAATGGAAAAATACTTTGGGCAAACTTACATTTACTGTTTTGGTTATCCTTGATTCCCTTTACAACGGCTTGGATTGGCGAACACCATTTTGCCTCTTTTCCAATGATGCTATACGGAATTGTCTTATTGATGAACGCTTTTGCCTACTTCATTCTGCAACGATTAATTTTAATTGACCACGGAAAAGACTCAGCTCTTTCAAAAGCTATTGGAAAAGATTACAAAGGAAAATTATCAGTAGTTTTATATCTAATCGCTGTTATTGTAACCAAATATTCTGTTGAAATTTCAGGAGCCATTTATATTTTGGTTGCTTTAATTTGGTTAATTCCAGACAAGAGAATTGAACGCACTTTTAACGAAAAAGAATAAAATATGCATTTCATCAGTAAAATACTTATCGTAATTATAGCTTTATTTCACCTATATTTTTTATGGTTAGAAATGTTTGCTTGGACAACCAGTGCCAAAAAAGTATTCCGAACTATTCCTGAAGATTTATTCGAAAAAACAAAAGTTTTAGCAGCAAATCAAGGTTTGTATAACGGATTTTTATCAGCAGGGTTGCTTTGGTCTTTAGCTATTTCTGATGAAATTTGGAGCAAAAATATAGCTATCTTCTTTCTTTGTTGTGTGTCGGTTGCTGGAATTTTCGGAGCGTATTCTGCTTCAAAAAAAATATTTTATGTGCAAGCACTTCCTGCAATTATAACTATTATTACAATTCTATTTTTATAAAAAAAGCTCAAGAAAATCTTGAGCTTTTTAATTTTATATACTTTGTATTAATCTTCCATTTCAATTTGAAAGCTATTCAAAAACGAAACCGATTTTTCAATATCGTAATGTAAAATTCTATCTTCCGATACAAACGAAACTTCCTCTCTATACGATTTTACAAAACTTTCAATAAATTCACTTGATTGTAATGGTCTTCTGAATTCTAAAGCTTGCGAACCGTTTAATAATTCAATTCCTAAAATGCGTTCTACGTTTTCAATAATACGTAAGGTTTTAGTAGCTGCGTTAGCTCCCATGCTCACGTGATCTTCTTGTCCGTTTGACGAAACAATACTATCAATACTTGCCGGAGTTGCTAATTGTTTGTTTTGACTCGCGATACTTGCCGCTGTATATTGTGGAATCATGAAACCTGAATTCAATCCTGGGTCGTTTACTAAAAACGCTGGTAAACCTCTTAGTCCAGAAATCAATTGATAGGTTCTTCTTTCCGAAATACTTCCTAATTCTGACAATGCTATTCCTAAGAAATCTAACGCTAAAGCCAATGGTTGTCCGTGGAAATTTCCTCCAGAAATAATCAAATCTTCTCCTACGAAAATATTTGGATTATCAGTAACCGAGTTGATTTCGGTACGGAATACTTTCTTTACATAATCAATCGTATCTTTCGAAGCACCATGTACTTGCGGAATACATCTAAAAGAATAAGGATCTTGCACATGCACTTTTGGTTGTGCAATAATTTCACTATCTTCTAACAAATCACGCATTCTTTCAGCGGTTTGTACTTGACCTTTGTGTGGACGAACTAAGTGAATTAAATCTGTAAATGGTTCTAATCTTCCATCAAATCCTTCTAATGAAACTGCACTGATTACATCTGCTAAATACGAAATTTTCTCTGCTTTAATCAAGCAATAAACACCATAAGCACTCATGAATTGTGTTCCGTTCAACAACGCCAAACCTTCTTTCGATTGTAAAACGATTGGTTCCCAACCAAATTTCGCTAGTACTTTAGCTGAAGGTTGTCTGAAACCATCTAAATACACTTCGCCTTCTCCTAATAATGGTAACGATAAATGCGCTAACGGAGCTAAATCGCCCGAAGCACCTAACGAACCTTGTGTATAAATTACTGGAAAAATATCATTATTATAAAAATCAATCAAACGTTGCACCGTTACTAATTGAACACCTGAATGTCCGTAGCTTAACGATTGGATTTTCAATAACAACATGATTTTTACAATTTCATGAGGTACTTCCTCTCCTGTTCCGCAAGCATGCGATTTTACCAAATTCTCTTGAAGTTTTGATAAATTTTCATTCGAAATCTTCACATTACATAACGAACCAAATCCAGTGTTAATTCCGTAAATTGGATCTGAGTTCGATTTCATTTTATCATCTAAGTATTTTCTACATTTCTCAATGTTTACGATAGCTTCCTCTGATAATGCCAACTGTTTTCCTTGAAAAACAATCTCGTTAATCATGTCGATAGACAATAAATCTGAACTTATATAATGTGTAGTTTCCATTTGGTTAATTTTAAAAGTCCAAAATTCCGCAAACAATTGTTAAAATGCAAGATTTATCAGCATTATTAACAAAAAATAAATATCTATCAAATTTTAAGGGAAATCTGGGTGCATTTTTAAGAATTTTCAATAAATTAGCGCTCTCTAATAATACAACATCAAATCATGAAAAATACAGCGTTAACGCACATTCACGAAAGTTTAGGAGCTAAAATGGTTCCGTTTGCAGGATATAATATGCCTGTGCAATATGAAGGAGTAAATGCAGAACACGAAATCGTTAGAAATGGCGTTGGTGTTTTCGACGTTTCTCACATGGGAGAATTTTTCTTAAAAGGAGAAAATGCGTTGGCTTTAATTCAGAAAGTAACTTCAAATGATGCGTCTAAATTAGTTGATGGAAAAGCACAATATTCTTGTTTACCAAATAACGAAGGTGGAATTGTTGACGATTTAATCGTTTATAAAATTGCTGACAATCATTATATGTTGGTTGTAAATGCTTCAAATATTGAAAAAGATTGGAATTGGATTTCTTCGCACAATGATTTAGGCGTGGATATGCAAAATCTTTCTGAAGGCTATTCATTATTAGCTATTCAAGGACCAAAAGCTGCAGAAGCTATGCAATCCTTAACTTCTATCGATTTAACGAATATGGGATATTACACATTCCAAATTGGTGAATTTGCTGGAAAAAGCGATGTAATTGTTTCAGCTACAGGTTATACAGGTTCTGGAGGATTTGAAATTTACTTCAAAAACGAAGATGCAGAATACATTTGGAACAAAGTTTTTGAAGCTGGAGCAGCATTCGGAATTAAACCAATTGGATTAGCAGCACGTGATACGTTACGTTTAGAAATGGGATTCTGTTTATACGGAAACGATATCAACGATACGACTTCGCCTTTAGAAGCTGGTTTAGGATGGATTACCAAATTCGATAAAGAATTCACGAATTCAGAAAACTTAAAGAAACAAAAAGAAGCGGGTGTTTCTCGTAAATTAGTTGGTTTCGAAATGGTAGAAAGAGGAATTCCTCGTCACGATTACGAAATTGCTGATGCTAATGGAAATGTTGTAGGAATTGTAACTTCTGGAACACAATCACCTTCTATGGGAATTGCTATCGGAATGGGTTATGTTCCAACGGCTTTAGCTACACCAGATTCTGAAATTTATATTAGAATTAGAAATAAAGATATTAAAGCGAAAGTGGTTAAAATGCCGTTTTACAAGAAGTAATTAGAGTATAAAGTCTAGCGAAATCTTTTTTAAACACATAGTCACATAAGTTTTACTTTGCATTTAAAAGTCGTTACACTTTTCATAGAATAACATAGCATTACAAATTATTGAAAATTAGTGTTTTAAGTTTTATCACTTGCGAACTTTGCGTAAAACTTTGCGAGCTTTGCGTTTAAATTTGAAATTATTATTTTTGCAACCTGAAACTTGAAACTTTAAACCAAAAAAGAAATGGGAAGAGCGTTTGAATTTAGAAAAGCCCGTAAAATGAAACGTTGGTCAGCAATGGCTAAAACGTTTACACGTATAGGAAAAGATATTGTAATGGCCGTTAAAGAAGGCGGACCAAATCCTGAAACCAACTCACGTTTAAGAGCGGTAATTCAGAATGCGAAGGCAGCTAATATGCCTAAAGATAACGTAGAACGCGCTATTAAAAAAGCATCGGATAAAGACACGGCTAACTTTAAAGAAGTGTTGTTTGAAGGGTATGCACCACACGGAATTGCGATTTTAATTGAAACGGCTACGGATAACAACAACAGAACGGTTGCTAACATTAGAAGTTACTTCAACAAATGCAACGGAACGTTTGGAACACAAGGTTCGGTAGAATTTATGTTTGATCATACGTGTAATTTTAGAATTCCAGCAGAAGGACAAGATGTGGAAGAATTAGAACTAGAAATGATTGATTTTGGTGTAGAAGAAATCTTTGCTGACGAAGACGGTATTTTAATGTACGCTCCTTTTGAAAGCTTTGGAACTATCCAAAAAGAATTAGAAACTCGCGGAATAGAAATCTTATCTTCTGGATTTGAAAGAATACCACAAATAACAAAAGAATTAACACCAGACCAAGTAGCTGATGTTGAAAAACTATTAGAAAAAATTGAAGAAGACGATGACGTAATGAACGTATATCATACGATGCAAGAAAGCGCTGAGTAATCCTTTTTCTATCTTATATACTAAATCCTCGCAAGAAATTGTGAGGATTTTTTTATATATTAGCGTAATGAAAAGTATTTTTTTGATGAAAAAATCTTATCAGTAATAATTATATCAAAAAGCAATATTCATGTCCATAATAATTGCAAAAATCGAAAACAATCAATGTCTTTTTTTATCAGATACAAAAGTTTCTATTAACAATGGAGATAAAAGTATTACAGGTGAAAATAAATTAAGAATGTCTCCAGATCAAGGAGTTTTAAAAATTCATATTTTAAACCCTAAAATTTGTATCGCCTACGCTGGCAATGTAGAATTATCTGCTAATATAATTCAATCACTCATAAAAACTAAGCCTGCACTCTTTATAGATACAATTAAGCACATTCAAAATACCTTAATATTGGAAAATGACCCATCTGAATTCATAGTTTGTCTAGTTTCTGATATTAATAAACCAAGCTTATTTAAGATTGATAAAAATAATTACGAATTAGGTAGTACTTTTTGGATTGGTGAAAAAGAAGCTTTCAATGAATTTCAGTCATTTTTTTTAAAGCCTGAAAACAAACACAAATCAATACTTAATAACTCATCTACCTCTTTTTCACAAATGATTAATAACACTAATATTGATACAATTGGTGATTTTATCATTTCAGCGAGTTATGATACTTTTCTAAATGCGTTTCAATATGAAATAAGATCAGAAGTATTTGGAGGTAACAAAACAACAACAATAAAGCAAGGAAAAACACAAAAATTATCCGAAGGCACAGTTCAAGATGGTTCGTTTATTGTTTCAAATTTAATTTCAAATAATCCAAACAAACAAGCTATTTGTTTATATTTTGCAAAAGGGAAAACTGGTTATCTTTATATACCTATTTCAGAAGAAAGCAAAACAGTAAAGCCAATTAAATATACTAATGTAAATAGAGAGGAATTAAATAATATTGTATTAAATGACTATGGGATAAAACTTATTGGTTATGAAATCAACGATGGAATAATAAAATTCACATAAATAATCTCGATAGCATAGAATTATATTCCGTACCCACAAATCAAAACCCAATCATTTTTTTTCATAAATTAGTAATAAAAAAATATGGCAGATAATTTTGTATCATTACATCGCGTAGTAACGGCACCACCTGAAAAGGTGTTTCGCGCATTTACTGAGAAAAATGCAATGGCTTCGTGGATTCCACCATATGGTTTCTTGTGTGAGGTTCACAGTATGGAAGTAAAAATTGGAGGTAGTTTTAAAATGTCGTTTATCAATTTTACAACCTGTAACTGACATTCTTTTGGTGGAACTTATCTCGATGTCAAACCCAACGAATTTTTAAAATACACTGACACTTTTGATGACCCGAATTTACCAGGTGAAATGACAACTTCGGTTTGGTTAAAAGAAGTTTCGTGTGGTACCGAAATCAAAATATTACAAGAAAATATTCCCGAAATGATTCCTACCGAAATGTGTTACTTGGGTTGGCAAGAATCGTTAGAAAAACTAAAGAAGTTAGTAGAACCAAATATTCCGGATAATTAAAAAATAAAAATCCCAATCTTTCGATTGGGATTTTTTTATATCTAAAATCAATTACTTGATAATTTCAATTTTTAAAGCTTCTTCTTGGTTAACCGAATCAAAGAAACCTTGTTCGTTCATCCAATCATCACTAAATACTTTACTCATGTAACGTGAACCATGATCAGGGAAAATGATAACTACTTTACTGTTTGCATCAAATTCTCCTTCTTCAGCATATTGCTTCACTGCTTGAAAAGCTGCTCCAGAAGTATATCCTACGAATAAACCTTCTTTCTTAGCTAATTCTCTTGTAGTGTGTGCACTTTCTTCATCAGATACTTTGATAAATTTATCAATGATATCAAAATCAGTAGCTGTTGGAATTAAGTTTTTACCTAAACCTTCAATACGGTATGGATAAATTTCAGCGTTATCAAATTCTTTTGTTTCGTGGTATTTTTTCAAAACCGAACCAAAAGCATCTACTCCTAAAACTTTAATGTTTGGATTTTGCTCTTTTAAGAAACGTGCAGTTCCAGAAATTGTTCCACCAGTTCCACTACACGCCACTAAGTGTGTAATTTGACCGCCAGTTTGTTCCCAAATTTCTGGTCCTGTAGATTTATAATGTGCATCAACATTTAACTCGTTGAAATATTGGTTAATATAAACCGAACCTTTAGTTTCCTCGTGTAATCTTTTTGCAACATTGTAGTAAGAACGCTCATCATCAGCTGAAACGTGTGCCGGGCAAACATATACCTTAGCACCCATTGAACGTAACATATCAATTTTATCTCTAGATGATTTTGAACTCACCGCTAAGATACAATCGTACCCTTTGATGATACTTACCATGGCTAAACTAAAACCTGTATTTCCTGAAGTAGTTTCAATAATGGTGTCTCCTGGTTTTAGGATACCTCTTTTTTCTGCTTCTTCAATAATATATAATGCGATACGGTCTTTTGTAGAATGACCTGGATTAAAGGCTTCAACTTTTGCATAGAAATTACCTGGTAAATCAGCTGAAACTTTATTCAGTTTGATTAATGGTGTATTCCCAATTAAATCTAATACACTATTATAGGCTTTTATTTCTTCTTTCATATGAAGATACTGTTTGTTTTAATGTTTCCAAAATACTATGCACAACTAGCATTTAAAGTATTTTATACTTGATTTTTTGTTTAAAAGTGTGTTTTTGACACCTCCAAAACCTTGCAAATTTAACAAAAAATATTGAACTACTTCTTAATTTTTTCTAAATCTAATAAAAATGTAAATTCCTTAGCTAATTCTTTAAGTGCTTCAAATCGTCCTGAAGCTCCTCCATGTCCTGCATCCATGTTAGTATCTAGGAATAATTGTTTGTCATTAGTTTTCATAACACGCAATTTTGCCACCCATTTTGCAGGCTCAAAATACTGTACTTGCGAATCGTGAAGCCCTGTAGATACATACATATTTGGATAATCTTGCTTTTTAACTTGGTCGTATGGCGAATACGAAAGCATGTAATCATAATACACTTTTTCGTTCGGATTTCCCCATTCGTCATACTCTCCAGTTGTCAACGGAATCGTATCATCTAACATGGTGGTAACAACATCTACAAACGGAACTTGTGCAATTACTCCGTTGTACAATTCTGGCGCCATATTAACAATTGCTCCCATTAGCAAACCACCAGCCGATCCACCTTCTGCGTACAAATGTGCTGCCGAAGTGTATTTTTCTGCAATCACAAATTTTGAACAGTCAATAAAATCGGTGAAAGTGTTAATTTTTTTCAAAAGTTTTCCGTTCTCATACCACTCTCTTCCTAAGTCCTCGCCTCCTCTAATATGTGCAATCGCATAAATAAATCCTCTATCCAATAAACTCAAACGAGTTGATGAAAAATAAGGATCCATAGTAGCGCCATACGAACCATAAGCATATAACAACAACGGATTTTTACCGTCTTTTTTTATTCCTTTTCTATACACCATAGAGATTGGCACTTTTGTTCCGTCTGTTGCAGTTGCCCAAACTCTTTCTTCGATGTAATTGTTTTTATCGAATTTTCCACCCAATACTTCTTGCTCTTTCAATACTTTTTTCTCCTGAGTACTCATGTTGAAATCAATCACAGAAGATGGTGTTGCCATTGATTGGTAACCATAACGAAGAATTTCGGTGTCAAAATCTACATTAGTTGTTGTGTAAGCTGTATAGGTTTCACTTTCAAATGGTAAATAGTACTCGCCTTTTCCATTCCAAGGACGAATTTGAATTTTATTCAAACCATTTGAACGTTCTTCAACCACTAAATAATCTTTGAAAATTTCAATTCCTTCTAATAAAACATCTTTTCTGTGTCCGATTAAATCTTTCCAGTTTTCAGCAGAAGTAGCCGTTTCTGGCGTTTTCATTAATTTAAAGTTCGTTGCTTTGTCTTTATTGGTTACGATGTAAAAACTATCGCCATAATGCGAAATCGAATATTCTAATCCACGCGTTCTTTTTTGGAAAATTCTGAATTCACCATTCGGATTTTTAGATTCCAAAATTTGGTATTCAGAAGTCAAAGTACTTGAAGAACCAATGACCAAATATTTTTTAGATTTTTCTTTGTAAACAAACGTGCCAAATGTATCGTCTTTTTCATGAAAAACCATGGTATCAGCCGAAGCATCAGTTCCTAAAGTATGTTTGTAAATTTTATCTGAACGCAAGGTTTGCGCATCTTTACGAGTGTAAAACAACGTTTTATTATCGCCAGCCCAAGTAGAACCTCCTGTTGTATTTTCTAATTTCACTGGAAGAATTTCACCTGTTTCAAGATTTTTAATTTGAATCGTATATTGTCTTCTCGAAACCAAATCCACTCCAAAAGCAGCCCATTTATTATCTTCACTAATATTTAAACCGCCTAAGTTAAAATAAGAATGCCCTTTTGCCATTTCATTGCAATCAAACAAAATTTCTTCTTTGGCATCTAAACTTCCCTTTTTACGCGAATAAATAGGATAATCTTTACCTGTTTCATAACGCGTAATGTAATAATATCCGTTATAGAAATAAGGAACCGAACTATCATCTTCTTTAATTCTTCCTTTCATTTCCAAAAACAATTCTTCTTGAAATTGTTTGGTATGAGCAGTTGATTTTTGGTAATATTCGTTTTCTTTATTCAAGTAATCAATAACTTCTGGATTTTCTCTTTCGTTTAACCAATAATAGTTATCAATTCTTTT
>NZ_DLHR01000020.1:0-137732 GCF_002483315.1 Flavobacterium sp. UBA7663 | reverse complement strand
GGAGCAAAAATAACACAACCTAAAAGGAAATAAGTGATTTTTTTCATGAAGTTTTACAATAATTATTAACTGCTAATTTAGTATTTTTGTCGGAATAAAAAAATAAAAATTATGTTTGGAGATATTATGGGCATGATGGGGAAACTTAAAGAAACCCAACAAAAAGTAGAAGAAACAAAGAAGCGTTTAGATTTTGTTTTAATTGATGAAAAAAGTAGCGATGGCCTGCTAGAAGTTACCTTAACCGCTAATCGAAAAATCAAAAATATTACTGTAAGTGATGATTTACTTAATAACAAGGAAATGCTTGAAGATTATTTAGTTAACGTTTTAAACAAAGCCATTGAAAAGGCAACAAATGTTCACGAAGCTGAGTTAGCTGCAGTTGCTAAAGAAGGCATGCCAAATATTCCAGGAATGGATATGTTTAAATAATTCCCATTCCTAAAGCAATTGCTACTAAAATCAACAAAACAGCAACAAAAACTTGGAGAAATTTTAGGGTAACTTTCTTTAAAAGTTGGTTACCCAAATATGCCCCAGTAATAGCACAAAGCGTTGCCGAAATCAACAATACTTTATTCTCATACAAAGTATAAGTCGTAATTTTCGAAGCATAAACACTCAATCGGGTAAAATCAATAAACATTGAGACTACAATTCCTGTGGCGATAAAACTTTCTTTGGATAAACCAGCTTTAATCAAAAACGCACTTCGCAAAGCACCTTGATGTCCAGAAAGTCCACCGAAAAAACCGCTTAAAATTCCACCTAAAGGCAATTTATCTTTACCAAACTCTAATTTACTTAAATACGGAATCAAGTCTAAAAGCGCGAAAATCACTAATAAAATGGCAATGATAAATTTCACTGGAAAAACGTCTAATTGTTTTCCAAAAAGCGAGTAACTAAACAAAGGTTCTAAATCGGAAATTTGCAACAACAACCAAGAACCAACAAAAGCGGCAATAATTGCAGGAATTCCAAATTTTAGTAAAACTTCTTTACTAGCGTGTTTCCCAACCAAGAAAAACTTAAATAAATTATTAGCAAAATGAACCAATCCACACAAACCTATCGCAATATCAACTGGAAAAAAGAGCATAAAAACCGGAGTTAATAAAGTTCCCAATCCAAAACCTGAGAAAAAAGTCAGAATAGCGGTTAAAAATGCTACGATTGATATGATTATGATTTCCATAAAATTATTATTTCAAGTTTGAAGTTTCAGGTTTCAAGTTTAATTTTACAAATTATTTCAATTTCTTAAATCTGTGTTCCAAAAAATTAAAAAGACAATTTAGAAAAAACTTCCATTACATATTCATGCATCACTTCTTTATAATCCAAATGCGTTACAATTCTTAGCTTTCCATGTCCCATAGAACTAATCGCAATCCCTTTTTGTTTCAATTTTTCCATGAAAAGCTTTTCATCCACAGAAGGTTGTAAGCCAAAAATCAAAATATTGGTTTCCACGGGTTCCACATTGGCAACCCAAGGCATTTTTTCTAATAAACTGCCTAATTCTTTGGCTCTTCTGTGGTCAATTTCTAAACGACTGATGTTATTTTGCAACGCAAACAATCCAGCGGCAGCCAAATATCCAGATTGACGCATATTGCCACCAAAAATCTTTCTAATACGCAAAGCCCGATGCATATCTTCTTTGCTTCCTAATAAAACCGAACCTACTGGCGCACCCAATCCTTTTGATAAACAAACTGAAATCGTGTTAAACAATTCACCAAACTGCTTCGGATGTTGCTTTTTTGCTACCAAAGCATTCCACAAACGCGCACCATCTAAATGGTACTTCAAATTATGGTCGATGCAAACTTGCTTAATTTCTTGCAAAGGTTGTAAGTCGTAACAAGCACCACCACCTTTATTGGTTGTATTTTCAATACTTACTAACGAAGTTAAAGGCGCATGATAAAATTCTGGATCATTGATTCCGTTTTTAACCAAATCAGCCGTAATCTTACCGCGATTTCCATCAACCAAACAACATGAAACCCCACTATTAAATGATGCGCCACCACCTTCATAATGATAAATGTGCGAGTATTTATCGCAAATTACTTGTTCGCCTGGTTGTGTATGTAACTTAATCGCTGTCTGATTTGCCATAGTTCCCGAAGGAAAAAACAAAGCGGCTTCCATCCCAAACAAATCGGCCAAAGTTTCTTCTAACTCATTGACTGTTGGGTCTTGTTTATATACATCATCGCCTACTTTAGCATTAAACATGGCGTTTAACATCTCAACAGAAGGCTTCGTTACGGTATCACTTACTAAATTTATTTCCATAGAATAAAAAAGAATAGCTATTTTTGTTCTGTAAAACTACAATATTTATGATAAATACAGAACAAGTCAGAGATATTATTGATCGCCTTGGTGCGTTAAGGAGGTATCTTTGACATTGATGCCAAAACGATTGAAATAACTAACGAGGAAGAAAAAACCTTCGCTCCCGATTTTTGGAACAACGCCAAAGAAGCCGAAATTATCATCCGAAACCTACGTACGAAAAAGAAATGGGTGGAAGATTATAACAAAGGATTAGAATTCTCTGAAGAACTTCAAATTATGATGGATTTCTTCAAAGAAGGAGATGTCACAGAAGAAGAAGTTGAAACGCTTTACCAACACACTTTAAATCATATTGAAGATTTAGAATTTAGAAACATGCTTTCCGATGAAGGAGATAGCATGAGTGCTGTATTGCAAATTACGGCTGGTGCTGGTGGAACCGAAAGTTGTGATTGGGCTTCTATGCTAATGCGAATGTATTTAATGTGGGGCGAAAAACAAGGCTACAAAATCAGAGAATTGAACTTTCAAGAAGGTGATGTTGCGGGAATTAAAACCGTAACGTTAGAATTTGAAGGCGATTTTGCTTTTGGTTATTTAAAAGGTGAAAACGGTGTGCATCGTTTGGTGCGAATTTCTCCTTTTGATAGTAATGCGAAACGTCATACTTCATTTGCTTCGGTTTATGTGTATCCTTTGGTGGATGATTCTATCGAGATTGAAATCAATCCTGCTGATATTGAAATCATTACTTCTCGTTCGAGTGGTGCTGGTGGGCAAAATGTAAATAAGGTAGAAACCAAAGTACAATTGTTCCACAAACCAACCGGAATTCAAATTCAATGTTCGGAGACGCGTTCGCAACAAGATAACCGTCAACGTGCGATGCAAATGTTGAAATCGCAGTTGTATGAAATTGAGCTTAAAAAACAACAAGCGCAACGAAGTGACATCGAAGCTGGAAAAATGAAAATTGAATGGGGTTCGCAAATTCGAAATTATGTAATGCATCCATATAAATTAGTTAAAGACGTTCGCTCGGGCTATGAATCGAGTGATGTTGAAGGTATTATGAATGGAGAAATCGATAATTTCTTAAAAGCCTATTTAATGATGATGGGACAAAAAGAGGAATAATTCAGATAAATCAAATCTTATAAATCCGAATTTCAGTTATTGAAATTCGGATTTTTTTATACAATATTTAAAAAAACTAAAATCTTTTTATATTTTAGACAAAATTTACCAATCAAACTTAAAAATGAAACAATTTACAATCGAAGAAATCAACGAAGTTCTAAAAGGAACAATCGTGGGTTCAATAACAACAAAAATTACTGCACCTGAACAATTAGAAGTAGCTAATGAAACTGAAATTTCGTTCATTGGAAACAAAAAATATGAAAAATTCTGGGCCACTTCAAAAGCATGTGTTGCTGTTGTAAATGAAGACATTTCAATCGAACCGGGAGAAAACAGAGCGTTCATTAAAGTAAAAAATGCCGATTTAGCCATGTCGCAAGTTTTAACGCTTTTTGCTCCTCCTCCACCCGTTTTCAAAACAAATATTCATTCAACCGCTACCATTGACGAAACTGCAAAAATTGGTAACAATGTAAAAATTGGTGCAAATTGTTATGTTGGTCCAAATGTAACCATAGAAGAAAATACTGCTCTGTATCCAAATGTTACGATTTTAGACGAATGTACTATTGGTAAAAACACAACAATTTGGTCTGGCGCTGTAGTAAGAGAGCGTTGTCATATTGGAAATGATTGTATTATTCATCCTAATGCAACTATTGGGGCAGATGGTTTTGGTTTCCGTCCTGATCCTGAAAAAGGATTGGTGAAAATTCCGCAAATTGGAAATGTAATTATTGGAAATAATGTAGAAATCGGTGCCAACTCATCTGTAGATAGAGGCAAATTCAGTTCAACTATTTTAGGTGATGGATGTAAAATTGATAATTTGGTTCAAATTGGACATAATTCTAAATTAGGAATGTTCTGTATTATGGCAGGAAACAGTGGATTAGCAGGTTCGGTAACACTTGGAAATGGCGTTATCATTGGCGGAAGTGCTTCTATCAAAGACCACACAACTATTGGAGATGGCGCAATTATTGGCGCTGGTTCTGGTGTTGCTGCCGATGTTGAAGCAGGTAAGACAATGTTAGGATACCCTGCAATTGATGCTAAAGACGCATTAAGACAATGGGCAATTTTAAAAAGAATGGTAAACGATTCTAAAAAATAAAATTACAACAACTATAAATTTAAATCTATGTATCAAAAACCTTCTGCGGCTTTTATTGCTGCATCTTGGATTGCATTAGGAACTGGAATGATTGGTTATTTAATCGGATTATTCAGAGCTGATATGCTGTTAAATGAAAAAGGATATTACTTCACAGTTTTAATGTTCGGACTTTTCGCTGTGGTTTCTTTACAAAAAAGTGTTAGAGACCGGTTAGAAAACATTCCTGTAACCGATTTATACTATGGAATTTGCTGGTTTGCCACCATATTATCAATTGTTTTACTAATTGTAGGCTTATGGAATGCTACTTTACTCCCAAGTGAAAAAGGGTTCTATGCTTTTTCGTTTTTGCTATCCATTTTTGGAGCCATTACTGTACAAAAAAACACAAGAGATAGTCAAGCTAGAGATACTAATTCACAACAATAAAAATTAACATTAGTTAAATTTATTTGAAATCCATCTAAAGAATTTATTTTTCAGATGGATTTCGTATTTTAGCCAACCAATAAAACAACAAAACCCAAATGGACATTAATTTCAATAAAAACGAAGATCATAACAAACTTTTACTTTCCGATTTAAAAAACAGATTTGCTCAAGTTAAATTAGGTGGCGGACCAAAACGTATCGAAAAATTACATGCTGAAGGCAAAATGACAGCACGTGAACGCATCGATTATCTTTTAGATGAAAAAGCAAAAAGCATTGAAATTGGTGCTTTTGTTGGAGATGGTATGTATAAAGAACACGGCGGTTGTCCTTCTGGAGGAGTTGTTGTAAAAATCGGATTTATTTCTGGAAAACAATGTATTGTTGTAGCTAATGATGCTACTGTAAAAGCAGGTGCTTGGTTTCCAATTACAGGAAAAAAGAATCTTCGTGCACAAGAAATTGCCATGGAAAACCGTTTACCAATTATTTATTTAGTGGATTCGGCTGGTGTTTATTTACCAATGCAAGACGAAATTTTTCCTGATAAAGAACATTTTGGTCGTATTTTTAGAAATAATGCGATTATGAGCAGTATGGGAATTACCCAAATTGCCGCTGTAATGGGAAGTTGCGTTGCGGGTGGTGCTTATTTACCAATTATGAGCGATGAAGCCATGATTGTAGATAAAACTGGAAGTATTTTCTTAGCTGGAAGTTATTTAGTAAAAGCCGCTATTGGAGAAACTATTGATAACGAAACTCTTGGAGGCGCAACAACTCATTGTGAAATTTCGGGTGTGACGGATTATAAGGCTAAAGATGATAAAGATGCTTTAAATAGAATTAAAAGTATCGTAGGCAAAATTGGCGATTTCGATAAAGCAGGATACAATCGTGTGAAAGCCGAAAAACCAGCTTTAGAACCCAAAGATATTTATGGAATTTTACCAAAATCGAGAGCTGACCAATACGATATGTATGAAATCATCAAACGTTTGGTAGATAATTCAGAATTTGACGAATATAAAGGCGATTATGGTAAAACCTTAATTACAGCTTACGCTCGTATCGATGGTTGGGCAGTTGGAATTGTCGCAAATCAACGAAAAATTGTAAAAAATGCTAAAGGCGAAATGCAATTTGGTGGAGCCATTTATTCCGATTCTGCTGACAAAGCCACACGTTTTATTGCGAATTGTAACCAAAAGAAAATTCCATTAGTATTTGTGCAAGATGTTACCGGATTTATGGTAGGATCCAAATCAGAACATGGAGGAATTATCAAAGATGGTGCTAAAATGGTAAATGCGATGGCAAATTCGGTTGTGCCAAAATTCACTGTAATCGTTGGAAATTCATACGGAGCAGGAAATTATGCCATGTGTGGAAAAGCTTATGATCCAAGATTAATTTTCGCTTGGCCAAGTGCTGAATTAGCCGTTATGGGTGGAACGCAAGCTGCGAAAGTATTAGCACAAATTGAAGCTTCTTCTTTAAAAGCAAAAGGCGAAGTTATTGATGAAGTAAAAGAAAAAGAATTGTTTGATAAGATTAAAGCTAGATACGACGAACAAGTTTCGCCATATTACGCAGCTTCTCGTTTGTGGACAGATGCCATTATTGATCCATTAGAAACTAGAAATTGGATTTCTATGGGAATTGAAGCGGCTAACCACGCTCCTATTGAGAAGCAATTTAATTTAGGCGTGATTCAAGTTTAATTTATAATATGAATTTCACGAATTTGCACAAATAAATCAGTGTTAATTCGTGAAATTCTTTTTTATTACCAATTCATCTTGGCAGAATAAATATTGATAATCAAAATTCTATTTTCTTCTATACGATATACAATTTTAAAATTCCATTTTGGAAAATATCGAATTGTATCGTCATTAAATAAAGGTTCTCTAGGATTTCTTTCTGGAAACTTTGCTAAATCGTCTCCTAAATTTAACAAAGTATCAACTACCATTTCGGCATTTTGAGGACTATTTTTAAAAATAAAATTATGAATTCTTTCGAGGGAATCTAAAGAAGCTTTTGACCAAACAACAGATTTCATTTCTTAAAAATCTTATTTCTTATTGCTTCGGAATTATACACATCATTTTCTTCTGAAACTTTAAGAATAGCCTCAATTTCTTGCTTATAATCTGAAACAGATAACAACTTTCCTGTTACATCATATATATAACCTTCTTCATTTAAAAGTTGGTCAATTTTATCCAAAACAACTTCATTTTGGACATCCAAAATCCTATGAATGATGCTTTTTCTGTGTGTTTCGATATTCATGAGTAAACTGATTTACACAAAGATAAATATTATTTCAATTACTTTATCTTTGCATCATGTCAAAATCATTAATCCAACCCTTCAAAACCAATATTTCAGGTATTTCTTTACCCGAAAAATTTACATTTCCATTTTATTACGAACCGCATGAATTGAGCATCATTGCTTCAACTGAATTGCAAGCGTATTTAGAAACACAAACTGATTTTGAACATAATTTCGGATTGAAAGAAAATCAAGAAGGTTTAGTAATTGGAAAAATGTTTGGGATTTTAGTTTGTCAAAATGAAGAAGGAGAATTAGGCTATTTATGGGCTTTCTCTGGGAAATTGGCTGGTGTGAATCATCATTCCTATTTTGTTCCAACGATTTTTGATATGTTACACGAAGATGGTTTTTTCAGAAAAGAAGAAGAAGTTTTAAATGCTATCAATCGTCAAATCGGAATTTTAGAAAATTCAGACGAACTTCAAAGCAAAAAAAATCAATTAGATGTTACTAAAATAGAAGCTTTAACCGATATTCAAAATCAAAAGGATAAAATCAAAAGATTAAAATTAGAACGCGATGAAAAACGAATTTCATTCACCAATTTATCTTCATCTGAAATTGAACAATTAGAATTCGAACTTTCGGAAGAAAGCAAAAAAGAAAGCATTTTACTCAAAAAGATGACCAAATATTGGAATTTTCAAATCGAAAAGGCACAAAAAGAAGTCAATTTACTTTTAGATGAAATAAATCAATTAAAAGAAGAACGCCGACAAAAATCGGGTGCATTACAACAAAAACTTTTTGCCGAATATTCGTTTTTGAATCAATTTGGCGAACGGAAAAGCATTGGAGAAATCTTCAACAATAATCCGCCTGCTGGAGCTGGAGAATGTGCTGCTCCCAAGTTATTACATTACGCTTTCGAACATAATTTAAACCCCATTGCTATGGCTGAATTTTGGTGGGGACAATCGCCAAAATCAGAAATTAGAAAACATAAACAATTTTATCCGGCTTGTAAAAGTAAATGTGAACCAATATTAATGTCTCACATGTTAAAAGGCTTGGATATAGAAGCAAATCCGTTTCAGGAAAATCCAGCGGAAGGAAAAGACATAGAAATAGTTTTTGAAGATAAAGTATTAGCAGTAATAAACAAACCAGCTGAATTTTTATCAGTTCCTGGAAAAATCATATCGGATTCTGTTTACCAAAGAGTGAAAGAATTGTATCCAAATGCAACCGGACCATTAATTGTGCATCGATTAGACATGTCGACTTCAGGTTTGATGTTAATTGCAAAAGACGAAGAAACCTATGTAAAATTGCAAAGTCAATTTATTAAAAGAACTATTAAAAAACGATACATTGCTTTATTAGATGGAATTTTAGAAGAAAACGAAGGCTTTATTGATTTACCGCTTCGAGTAGATTTGGACGACCGACCTAGACAATTGGTTTGTTACGAACATGGAAAACCAGCACAAACGAAATGGAAAAAAATTGAAGTCAGAAATAACCAAACTTTAGTATACTTCTATCCTATTACTGGGAGAACTCATCAATTACGAGTGCATGCATCACATGAATTGGGTTTAAAAACTCCTATTCTTGGCGATGACTTGTATGGTTCAAAAGCCAATAGATTACATTTACATGCGGAAAGTTTGACTTTTATACACCCAATTACAAAAGAAAAACTTACTATTACTGTACCTTCAGAATTTTAAAATTTGATCTTTTTGTAACATTTTTTCCAATTCAAACTCTTATATTTAGATTTTGAAATCAACACCCATGAAAAACAGTTTTTTAGTTATCCTCACATTATTAGGAATCCAACAAATTAATGCACAATTTACCCGTCGTGATTCACTTCAAGGTGGTTTACGTATTGAAAGAACATCGTATGATGTAAAACGTTATGATTTAAATATTATCATAAATCCTGAACAAAAAAGTATTAAGGGATTCAATGAAATTACTTTTGACGTGGTAATTCCTACTCAAAAAATTCAAGTAGATTTATTTGAAAATATGAAAGTGGATTCAATTGTTTGGAATGCTAAAAAATTAAATTACAAACGCGACAATGATGCCGTTTTTATTGATTTTCCAGAAAAGTTAGCTTCAAGATCAAATCATAAATTAAAATTTTACTATTCTGGAAATCCAAGAATTGCCAAAAATGCACCTTGGGATGGAGGTTTTGTGTTTTCAAAAGATAAAGCAGGTAAAGATTTTATAGCCGTTGCAGTTCAAGGAACTGGAGCAAGTTTGTGGTATCCGGTAAAAGATTCACAAACTGACGAACCCGATAATGGAGCTTCCATAAAAGTAGCAGTTCCAAATGGTCTAATGAATGTTTCAAACGGACGCTTTTTAGGTTCTCAAGATTTAAAAAATGGTTACACGCGTTGGGATTGGGAAGTTAAAAATCCAATTAATAATTACACGATAACGGTAAATATTGCCGATTATGTTCACATTCAGGATAAAATGCCTGATTTAGACTTAGATTATTATGTGTTAAGAGAAAACGAAGCGAAAGCTCGCGAACATTTTATGGAAGTGAAGCCTATGATGGAGTGTTTTCAGTCGAAATTTGGTCGCTATCCGTTTTGGGAAGATGGCTACAAATTAGTAGAAACCCCTTATTTAGGTATGGAACACCAAAGCGCTGTTGCTTATGGCAATAAGTACAAAAAGGGTTATATGGGATTTGATTTATCAGGAACTGGAGTAGGTATGTTTTTTGACTACATTACGATTCACGAAACAGGCCATGAATGGTTTGGAAACAGCATTACTAGTATGGATATTGCAGATATGTGGATTCATGAAGGCTTTACAACATACTCTGAAACAGTATTTATTGAGTGTATAAAAGGCTATGATGATGCTATGAAATACATTAATGGCCAAGCTAAAAATGTACGTAACGACAAACCAATTATTGGACAATACGGAGTGAACAATGAAGGTTCGGGTGATATGTATTACAAAGGTTCATTATTATTAAACACATTAAGACACATTATTGGCGATGATGAAAAATGGTGGAAAATGGTATATGATTATTCGGAAACTTTCAAAAAGAAAATTATTACGTCTGATACCGTAATAGACTACTTTAACAAGTCTTCTGGTACAAATTTAACACCTGTATTTAGACAATATTTATATACAAATCAGGTTCCTGTTTTTATCTATAAAATTAAAGGAGACTATTTATATTATTCTTGGGATAATGCAAATGAAGACTTCAACATGCCTATTGATATTGGCTTTGAAGACAAAAAAATCAGATTAAATCCAACATTAAAAGAACAAAAAATTAAACTGAAAAAACTCAGCAAAAAGAGTTTTCAAATTTATGACAATCAGTTTTATGTTAAAATTAAAGAAGACAATTAGTCTTCTTTTTTATTAATTTATGTTTTTATTAACGTTGCAACAAAAACATAATGTGTTAATTTTTAGTAAATTAGCTCTGTATAATTTTAATCAGTTTATTTATGACTAGAATTAGAGAGTTGAATAAATGGGCTAATGCAAACACATGTATTACATTAGATTTATTAAGGTTTTTTTTAGGTGGTTTCTTATTTTTAAAAGGAATTTCTTTTATAGTTGATAAAAAATACCTTCATGAAATTCTAAATACTGTGGGAAACTTTGGTAGTGAAATGCTACTAATTCATTATGTTGCAATGGCACACATGGCAGGAGGAGTAATGATAATCATTGGCTTCTTAACACGTTGGTCTATATGGGTCCAATTACCTATATTATTTGGTGCTCTCATAATAAATTTTATTGGAGAGTTTAATACGTCAGATTTTGTTCAATCCATGCTAGCGCTTGCGACTAGTATATTTTTCATATTCTTTGGCAGCGGAAAACATTCTGTTGATTATTATTTAAAAATGGAGGAATAATTACTTTAAGGTTGTATAGAATCTTAGATATTGAACTTATATTGTAACTTCATAATCCATTCGCATAAGTACTATATTTCCATTTTATACAACCTTTATTTTTTTTAGTGTTTGAAAACGATTAATTTTTTGGGTTTCAGTCTCTACAAATTCTGAAACAAAGTGCACCTCTTTTGGCTTCTCAAATTTATCTAACAAATCAAAAATTGAAGGTACAATTTTATATTTTTCACCTTCAATAACTAAAACTACTTTTGTTCCCAAAACTGCATCAGGTAAACCTGTAATAAAAAAACGATTGGAAATTTTTGAAGCTAATTTAGTTTCAATTTGTTCTGGAAATAATTTGACTCCCCCACTATTAATCACATTATCATAACGACCTAACCATTTGAATTGCCTCGCATTAAAAATTTCTACAATGTCATTGGTAACTATTTTTTCATTTGTTATACTTGGCGCATCAATTACTAAACAACTTCTATTATCTACAGTAATTGCAACATGTTCTAAAGTGTTAAAATATGTTTCTCCTACCCTTTTAGCGGCAATATGCGTAATGGTTTCGGTCATTCCATACGTTTCATAGATTTTTGCATCTAAATCTCTTAGTTTCAAAGCTAAATCGTCTGATACTTTAGCTCCTCCAATAATTATTTTCTTAAACTGATTTAATTTATCCAAACTATTTTCAGCTTGAAGCGGTACAATTGCAACAAAATCATAACATTTATCTGATAAAAATTCATCTAAATTAGAACTTGGCGCTATGATATCTAACTCTAAACCAATCATCATAGCACGAACAATCATCATTTTTCCAGCAATATAACGTGTTGACAGGCATAATAAAGCTTTGTCTTGAGGATGCAAATCAAAGAAATTTCCGGTAGCAATTGCAGAATGTACCATTGATTCCTTTTTTATTGTAATGATTTTAGGCGCTCCAGTAGTTCCCGAAGTTGTTAATTGTATGGTCTCTTTATCGTCTAACCAATCTAATAAAAATTCACCCAACTCTTTTTCATAAGCCTCTCCTTCTTTAATAGAACTATAAGCCAATTGAAAAAGCGCTTCTTTATCTAAATGAATACCATTGATTTTAAAACGATTGTGAATGTTTTTATAATGTGGAATCATTTGTGATAGTATCTATTTCATTAGTTACAATTAATTTACCAGTCAATTTTTCTTTCCAATTTTTCCAATTGTACATCTTAGAAAAAATAAAAAGTAAAATAGGAAATATGACGAAAACAGGTGTTAAAACATCAAAACCCGCTGATGGTTCTGATAAATCTTTTAGAAGAGAATTGGTTTGAAAAGCGGTCCAATCTGCCGTTAATAGCAATGCTCCTACTAAGTTATTTGCGGCGTGAAATCCTAAAGCCAATTCCAATCCTTCATCCATTAAAGTCATAATTCCTAAGAAAAAACCAGTTCCTATATAATATACCATAATGATGTAACCAATTTTTCCCACTTCAGGATTTGCAATGTGCATTAAACCAAATAAAACCGAAGTAACAATCAAAGGGATTAATCTGCTATTAGTGGCTAAACCAATTCCTTGCATCATATGGGCTCTAAAAAGATATTCCTCAAAACTTGTTTGCATTGGTACTAAAATTATTGCCAGAATTAAAAAAATGAAAAACTTTTCGGGTTTAAAATTCCAAACAAAATTTTCGGGTTGGGTATAATAAAGTGCTAAAATCATGGCAGTCGTGATACTTCCCCATAAGAAAAATGAGAAAAAAATACGTTTCCAATCTACTTTGGCTCTCGACGTGGTTAAGCTAGTTAAAGTTTGCCCTTGAACAAATTTAACCCAAAAAAGGACTAACAATAAACCAAAGGCAAGTGGTCCTACTAACACAACGAAAGTCAAATTTATTCCTATCATGCTTATAGTCTGCTGAATAACTTCATTAGTATCTACTCCATCAGACATAATAAAGTTGAAAAACATCAATAAAATAAATCCAAGCGGAATTGGAATATAACTACCTAAACTATATTTTCTGTTTTTTAATTGTTCAATGTACATGATTTTTTACTGTTCTTAAGTTTGCTACTAAAGTACTATTTTTTATTTCTTTGTAAAAAATAAAATATGATAACTATTTACCATAATCCAAGATGTACAAAATCGAGAGAAGGTTTGTGCGAAATTGAAAACTTAAACCAACCATTTGAAATACGAAAATATCTTGACGAACCTTTCACAAAAATTGAGTTAGAAGAAGTAATCAAAAAACTAAACATAAGTCCTATCGAATTGGTTAGAACCAAAGAAAGTATTTGGATAGAAAACTTCAAAGGAAAACAATTAAGCGATTCCGAAATAATTAAAGCCTTGCTAGAAAATCCCAAATTAATTGAACGTCCTATCATTGTAAATGAAAACAAAGCAGTAATTGCAAGGCCAAAGGAAAAGATTAACGAAATCCTCTAGTACTTTTAACAAAGATTTAGGAAAGTAAGGCTAAACCAAAAGTTACTTTTGCAGTCTTACTTGCAAAAAAATATTTATGAACAAGAAAATTATTATTGCTACACTATCGCTATTCTTAAGTTTAACGACATTTGCACAACGCCCAGATGCAAAAAAAGTTACCATTTCTGGTAAAGTAATTGAAAAAGGAACTAATCTTCCTTTAGAATATGCTACCATTGTTTTTGAAAATGCCATTACCAAACAACTTTCAGGAGGAATAACTGATGAAAATGGAAATTTTAAGTTTGAAGTTACTTCAGGGAATTACAACGTGAGAGCTGAATTTATTTCGTTCAAAAATATAGCTATTCCGCAAAAAGAATTCACAGCTGACGTAAATTTAGGTACTATTCAAATGGAAGCAGATGTGGCTCAATTAAATGAAGTAGATATTATTGCTGAAAAATCTACCGTAGAAATAAAATTAGATAAACGCGTTTACAACGTAGGTAAAGATATGATGGTTAAGGGTGGAACAGTTAGTGATGTTTTAGATAACGTACCATCTGTTACCGTTGATGCAGAAGGAACAGTAGCTTTAAGAGGAAATGAAAGTGTAAAAATTTTAATTGATGGAAAACCTTCTGGTTTAGCTGGAATTAATATTGCAGATGCCTTAAAATTATTACCAGCAGAATCTGTTGAAAAAGTAGAAATTATAACCAATCCATCGGCGCGTTATGATGCTGAAGGTGGTGGTGGTATTATTAATATTGTTCTAAGAAAAGGAAAAGCTAATGGTGTTAATGGTTCTGTTATGGTAAACGTAGGTGATCCTGAAACTTACGGAACAAGCATTAATTTGAATAAGAAAAGTGATAGCTACAACTTATTCTCTAACTTCGGATATAATTACAGAAACAATCCAGGAAACTCAATGGTTGATGCTGAGTATTTTAATCCAGATGGTTCAACAAGAAGTTTTATTGAAGAAAGAAGAACTAACGATAGAGAAAGTGAAGGATACAATGCTAACTTTGGTATTGACTTAAACTTGTCTAAATCTTTAACTTGGACAAATGCATTAACATTTAGAGAAAATAATGGAAAAAACCCAGATAATGTTTTCTTCAATTATTTTGACGCATCTAACAATCCAACTGATGTTAGAAATCGTTTAAACGATCAAAAAAGTGATGAATTTAGTATTGAATATTCATCAAACTTTACAAAAAAATTCAAAAAAGAAGATCACAAATTAACAGTTGATTTTGCTACATCTCAAAACAGAGAAAACGAATTTGCTCTAATTACTGACCAATTTCTTGGTGATCCTTCCTCATTAGAATTACAAGAAACTTCAAATGCTCAAAAACAACAAAGAAATTTAATCCAAACTGATTACGTATTACCAATTGGAAAAAGTGGTCGTTTTGAGGCAGGTTATAGAGGAAGTTTTCAAAAGAACTTAACTGGTTTTGTAGTTTCACCTGATTCTAATTTTTCTAGTACTTTAGAATATGTTGAAAATGTAAATGCTTTGTACACGCAATATGGTTCTAAAATCAATAAATTCTCTTACTTTTTAGGATTACGTTTCGAAGATAGTCACATCGAAGTAAATTCGTTACTAGATGATAATTACAACACAAAAAAATACAATAACTTATTTCCATCGGCTACAGTAAACTATGAGTTTTCAGAGTCAAGTTCGGTAAGTTTAAGTTATAGTAAAAGAATTAATCGTCCTAGAGGTCGTTTCTTAAACCCTGTATCATCTTTATCTAGTAATATTAATATCTTCCAAGGTAACCCAGATATTGACCCATCATTAACAGATGCTATCGATTTAGGTTATTTGAAAAAATGGAATAAATTAACGTTCAATACTTCGGCTTACGTAAATATAACCAATGATGCTTTTCAATTTATTAGAAAAGAATCTGGATTATTTGTAGATGGAGTTCCAGTAATTTTAAGTACACCTATCAACTTAGCTAAAGAATATAGAGCAGGTTTTGAATTTAACTTAAATTATACGCCATACAAATGGTGGAGATTAAACGGAAACTTCAATGCGTTTAGAAATGAAACTCAAGGAGATTACTCTTATGTTGATTATTTAGGCAATACCATTACACAAAACTTTGACAACGTTGCTTTGACTTGGTTTGCAAGAATTTCTTCAAAAATTACATTACCATACAAAATTGATTGGCAAACTAATGGAACTTACAATGCACCACAAACAAATGCACAAGGTAAATCGTTAGGTGTAGCTTCTATGAACTTAGCATTTAGCAAAGACTTCTTAAAAGATAAAGCAAGTATTTCTTTAAATATAAGTGACGTTTTCAATTCAAGAAAAAGAATTATGGAAACTGAAATTCCAAACGTAGTTAGCTCATATAGCGAAATGCAATGGAGAGAAAGACAAGTTATGTTAACTTTTACTTACCGTTTTAACAAACAGAAAAACGAAAGAGACAGACAGCCTCGTAGAGAAGACAATGGTGGAGAAGGAGATTTTATGGGAAGACCATAATTTTCAAATCCATTACCCATAAAAAAAGTCCCGATACAATCGGGACTTTTTATTTTTAAAATTAAAAGAAAATTATCCTTCTAATTCAGCTTGTCTTTTAGCTCTTTTCTCTTTAATCAATTCCATGATAGCTCCGCCCAACCAATAGTGAACAAATCCTACTAAGAATATCATCAACCAAAAACCAATAGTTAATATGGTTAAGAAAAGTAAAAAACCTAGGTACTGTTGAAATTCAAACATAATATTTTCCGGAATTTATGAATTCTTGTCAAAGATAATAGGAATATTTATTTTGAACAATATAAACGCTAATTATTTTGTAGCTTTTTAAAACCACTTTTTCATTTTAAAATAAACAAACATTAACAAAACAACTACAATCATTACACCCCAAATAATAAAGTAACCATTCTCCCATTCTAATTCAGGAAAATATTTGAAATTTTGACCATAAACACCAACTATAAAAGTTAAGGGTAAAAAGAACATAGAAACCACTGTTAATGATTTCATTACCTCATTCATTTTATGATTTTGTGCCGAGAAAAAGTAGTTTGATGCACTTTCCAATGTGATTAAATCGGATTCAATTTGTTCTAATAATTCCAAACACTTTTGATGCAATCTTGAAAAAAACGAATAATTTACCGCCTGAATATCATTAAAAACATCATCATCTTTCATACTCTTAATTGAATATAACGAATCGCGAAGCGGAATAATAGAACGCTTTAAGAAATTAAAATTATCGCGATGCTTTTCAATCAATTCTAACACTTCAGGTTTTGTACTTGTTTTAGATAAATTTATAATTTCATCTACTCTATCTTCTTCACTTTCAATTGTGATGTAAAAGTTTTCAATTATTGCATCTAACAATAAATACAACAAATAATCCGCTTTTTTAGTTCTAACAATACCCGAATTTGTTCTAATACGTTCACGAATATGAGTAAAAAAGTCACTTCTTTTTTCTTGAAACGAAATCAAAATATTGTCTTTCAGAATAAAACTAATTTGTTCATAATTAATATTATCTGAATTTTCAACAGGTAAAAGTGACTTAACATTAAAAAACAAAATATTGTGATATTCCTCTAGTTTTGTTCGTTTCGTTGTATTTAAAATATCACCTGTAATGAAACTATCTGCTCCAAATTTTTCTCCAATTGTTGCTATAATTTCCGGTTCATTTAAACCATGAATATTGAGCCAATTTACTTTTGAAGTATCAATGCTTTTTTCTATTTGATTAACATGAAGTTGCTGAATTTCGATAACATCATCTGCATTATAAACAAACAACTGAAGTTCAGTTGGTGTATCTTTATGATTCCCAGTGTATTCTAAAACACTTGGCTGAACTTTTCTTCCTTTTTTATATTTTATTTTTCTCAAAACAAACAAATTTTATATAAAGATAGGAGTTTTTAAAAATGAGAAGTATTTTTACTGAAATTTATTTTTTAATGAAAACATTATTTATCAACATAAAAGAACTGCTACAAGTTCGAGAAAATCATATTGATAAGGTTTCTGGTTCAGATATGGCAATATTACCTAAAATCGATAACGCCTATCTTTTAATAGAAAACAACATTATTTCCGATTTTGGTCCGATGGAAAATTGTCCGACTATTCCAAATGCTGAAATTGTTGATGCAACTGGACAAGTGATTTTACCAACATGGGTAGACAGTCACACACATATCGTATACGCAGGAAATAGAATTCAAGAATTTGTGGATAGAATTAATGGTTTATCTTATGAAGAAATTGCTATTCGTGGTGGTGGGATATTGAATTCAGCTAAAAAATTAAATGAAACTTCTGAAGACGAAATTTACGAGCAATCAAAACTACGTTTAGAAGAAGTCATGCAACAAGGAACGGGTGCAGTTGAAATCAAATCGGGTTATGGATTAACAGTGGAAGGCGAATTGAAAATGTTACGCGTTATCAAACGTTTAAAAGAAAATTATCCCATTGCGATAAAAGCTACTTTTTTGGGTGCTCATGCTTTTCCTATGGAATACAAAGAAAATCATTCGGCCTACATCGATTTGATTATCAATGAAATGTTACCGAAAATAGCTTCTGAAAACTTAGCAGATTATATTGATGCATTCCTTGAAACAGGATATTTTTCGGTAGATGAAACCATCAAAATTATGGTAGCTGGAAGAAAATACGGTTTAGAACCAAAAATACACGTCAATCAATTTACTGCTATCGACGGAATCAAAGCTTGTGTTGAAAATGGCGCATTATCGGTTGACCACTTAGAAATTGTAACCGATGAAGATATTGAGGTTTTAAAAAACAGCAAAACAATGCCAGTTGCGTTGCCAAGTTGTTCTTATTTTATCAGCATTCCATATACTCCGGCTCGCAAAATGATGAATGCAGGCTTACCGTTAGCGCTAGCAACCGATTACAATCCTGGCACTACTCCATCTGGAAATATGAATTTTGTGGTGGCAACGGCTTGTATCAAAATGAAAATGACACCAGAAGAAGCTATCAATGCGGCAACTATCAACGGAGCTTATGCTATGGGAATTTCAAATACTCATGGAAGTATCACAAAAGGAAAAAAAGCAAATCTTATCATTACGAAACCAATCAACAGATATTACCAATTGCCGTATGCTTTTGGTACAAATTTAATTGATAAAGTAATGATTGAAGGACAATTTATTTAATAACTAATCCATGATAAAAACTCTTTTACTTATTGGAATTGGTGGTGCATTTGGAAGTATTTTTAGATACTTAACACATTGGATAACCACAAAATATTTTCAAGGTTCGTTTCCTTTAAGCACTTTCTTAGTAAATATTTTAGGAAGCTTATTAATCGGATTATTCATTGGTTATTTAGGAAAATATTTTCCAGAAAATCATCCGTTAAAATTTTTACTTATTGTTGGTTTTTGTGGAGGATTTACCACTTTTTCAAGTTTTGCTTTAGAAACCTACAATTTACTTCAAAACAATCACCAAATTACAGCCTACATTTACATGGCAAGTTCTATAATCTTAACTATTACCGCAGTTGGATTAGGAAGTTACTTATCAAAATATCTATAAAAAAAGTCCAATGAAATTACTCTCATTGGACTTTTAAAATTTTATAAAACGATTATTTCAATTCGAAACTTGTTTTAGAAACTAATTCAGCATTTTTGTCAAATACATTTACGAAATAAGTTCCTTTAGCAAAATCTTTACCTGGTACTTCTTCATTTACTTGAACTGTTTTATTTTCATATTTTACAGTAGAAATAAAGCTATACGTTAACGTTTTATCTCCAGCTGGAATAGTTTTCTTTTCTCCTAAAATATTGCTTTTGCTATCAATAATTTGAACATAATATTCTCTTGAACCAGTTTTAGCAATTTGGTTTTCTGCAATTAAGAAACTTACTTTTAAAACATCTGCTCTGCTAGCTTTATCTGTTTCAATTTGTTTTCCAGAACTTCTTTGTTTAACGGCTAAAACTTTTAAGTTTAAAACCGCTAATTTAGAACCTTTTTCAACTGTTTTTGTTAATCCTTCATTTTGAGTTAACAATGTGTCATTGAATTTTTTAGCATCAGATAAAACCACATTTGTACTATCTAAACTTGATGTTAAAGCTACATTTTGTTCTTTTAATACTTTGTTTTCAGCTACTAAATTATCCATTTCTCTTTTTAAACGGAAGTACTCATTTTTGTACTTTGCCATAGCAGCAGCATCACCTTTCGATTTTTCTACTTGCTCTAATAAAGCCACCATTTTAGCTTGTTCTGCTTGCAATTCGTCTTTTAATGCTGTGTTATCAGCAATCATAGTGTCATACTCAGCAATTTTTGCTTTTAATTCTTCTGATAACGTATTTTTTTCAGTTGTTAGTGTTGTAACTGTTTCTTTATTATCTGAAGTTAATTTAAAAATATAGCCTACACTTCCTAAGAAAAGTAGTGCTAATACTACCACAGCAGCTTTTAATCCTGAATTGTTTGATTTGTTTTCCATTTTTAGGTTTGATTGGGTTATTTAATAAGTTTTCTCAAAAATACGCTTTTTAAAGTATTTTCTAAATTTTAAACGAATTTTATTTAAAAATAGTACTTTTGATTGCATTTAAAAATTTTATGGAGAATATTACACTTTTAAGCCAAAACGAATTAGCCAAAATAACCAACCACAGAAGTGGCGAAATAAAATTTGGAGAAAAAATCATCACCGTACCAAAAGATGCCGACATTGTGGGTTTTATAACCAACAGCGAAGCTAAATTTGTGCTTTTTGGAATCCCAGAAGATATTGGAGTAAAAGCAAATTTAGGAAGAATCGGTGCCGCTTCGGCTTACGATAGTGCGTTACAAAGTTTGGCTAATATTCAACATAATAAATTTTGCAAAGGAAGTAATTTGCTTGTTTTAGGTAAATTAAATGTAGAGCAACTTCTAGAAAAAGCACATTCATTAGATGCAAACAACAAAGAACATAGAAAAGAATTGTTTAAATTAGTAGAACAATTAGATATTGAAGTTTCTCACATTGTTCACCAAATTTGCAATGCAGGTAAAATTCCAATTATTGTTGGTGGCGGGCATAATAACGCTTATGGTAATATAAAAGGACTAGCTTTAGCAAAAGGAAAACCAGTAAATGCAATTAATTTTGATGCGCATACCGATTTCAGAATTTTAGAAGGAAGGCATTCAGGTAACGGATTTAGTTATGCTTTTGAAGATGGTTTTTTAAAGAAATATTTTGTTTTTGGATTGCATGAAAACTTCGTTTCAAAGAGTGTTTTCAATACCTTAAAAGAATTAACTTCGAGAGTAAAATATGTTACATATGAAGAAGTTGATGTAAAACGTGAAAAAAACTTCGAAACCGAATTAGAAAATGCACTTAATTTTATTAAAAATGAACCTTTTGGCGTGGAATTAGATTTAGATGCGATTCCAAATATTCCTTCAAGTGCTATGACTTTGAGTGGTTTTAGTGTAGATAAAGCACGACATTTTACTTACTTTTTTGGAAAGCATCAAAATGCTTCTTATTTCCATATTTGTGAAGGTGCTCCAGTGCTTGACGATTCTAAAAACAATCATTTAACAGGTAAATTAATTGCATCATTAATTACCGATTTCATGAAGGCTAAAATCGGTTAAAAACCAACTTCCCTAAAATAACACTATCTTTGTACCCTATCGAAATTATTCGACAGGAAAATTATTTATTCATTTATGACATTTAACGATTTAAAATTATACAATAACATACAACAAGCTTTAGAAGAAGAAGGTTACACAAACCCTACTCCTATTCAGGAGCAAGCCATTCCTGAAATTTTATTAGGACAAGATTTAGTTGCTTGTGCTCAAACAGGAACAGGAAAAACAGGTGCTTTTGCTATTCCGATTCTGAATTTAATTCACAGAATTGTGGGTTCGGCTAAAAAAGCAAAACACATTAGAACTTTAGTAGTTACACCTACAAGAGAATTAGCTATACAAATTGACGAAAGCTATAAAACCTATGGAAAATATACCAATGTAAAGTCATTAGTGATTTTTGGTGGAGTTAATCAAGTTCCTCAAGTAAACGAGTTAAAAATGGGAATCGATGTTTTAATCGCAACTCCTGGAAGACTTTTAGATTTACACAAACAAGGATTTATCGATTTAGATCATTTACATCATTTGGTTTTAGACGAAGCCGATCAAATGTTAGATATGGGATTTATTAATGATGTAAAGAAAATCATCAAATTAACTCCTAGCAACAGACAAACGTTATTATTCTCGGCAACAATGCCATTAGCAATTAGAGAATTAGCTGATACCTTTTTAACACGTCCAAAATATATTTCGGTAACGCCTATTTCATCTACGGCTGAAAACGTTTCTCAAAAAGTGTACTTTGTAAATAAAGATGATAAGCGTTTACTTTTAAAACAATTGATTATTCAAGAAAGTTTGAGTAATGTTTTGGTGTTTACAAGAACAAAACACGGTGCAGACAACATTGTAAAAGTATTGAAAAAAGCGAGTATAAAAGCAGAAGCCATTCACGGAGACAAATCGCAAAATGCGCGTCAACGTGTGTTGGAACAATTCAAAAACAAAGAAATTGATATTTTAGTCGCTACTGATATTGCGGCAAGAGGAATTGATATTGAACAACTTCCGTTTGTAATTAACTTTGACATTCCTAATATTTCTGAAACGTATGTTCACCGAATTGGTCGTACAGGTCGTGCTGGAAATTCTGGTTTAGCCATTTCATTTTGTGGAAAAGACGAAAAACCATATTGGCAAGACATTGAAAAGCTAATTAGAATGAAAGTTAAAGTGGTTACCGATCACGATTATACTTGGAAAGACGAAGTAATAAATCCGGATGCAAAACCAGATTTAAGAAATAAAGACAAAAATAAAATGAATCCGAATTCCAATTCAAGAAAATCGGAAGCATCTAAGAAAAACAAAAAACGTTGGTACTAACCAACGTTTTTTATTTATCTACTAATCGTTTAATTGTTTCAAAAAGCTTGTGACTTTCAAATGGCTTCACTATCACTTCATCAATTTGAGCGTCTATAACCTTATCCTCAATATCTTTCTTATCGAAAGCCGTAACCGCAATAATTGGTATTGTTATTCCTTTTTGACGAATTAGTTTAGATGTATCAAATCCATTAATGATTGGCATATTAATATCCATTAAAATGGCATCAAACTTAACTTTATCAATTAAATCTAAAGCAGCATAACCATCATCAACTATTTGACATTTGAAATGATTATTTTCTAGTAATTTCTTGGTAACAACTTGATTAATTTTATTATCCTCAACCACTAAAATTTTGTATTCTTTTTTAATTGACAAATCAACTTCTAAGTTATGAATAATTGATTTAATTTTTGTTACATCTGATTCTAATGGAATGGTAAATGTAATTGTTGTGCCTACGTTTTCTTCACTTTCTAAATGAATTGTACCTTTGAAAAGTTCTACCATTTTTTTAACGATGGTAAGTCCTAAACCTGTTCCTTGATAATCATCTTCTTTACGATAAACTTGAACAAATTTATCAAATACTTTTTCCTGGTCTTGCTTTGCAATACCAATTCCGTTATCTATTACTTGAAATTTTAAATAGCACTTGGTTCCTACTTTTTCAACTAAATCAGCTTTAACCGTAACATTCCCTTCATTGGTAAACTTTAAGGAATTACTCATCAAATTAATAAAGATTTGCGACAAACGAATTTTATCTCCTACTAAAATTTCTGGGATATTTGCATCAACATTAATTTCAATTTGATTGCTGTTTTTAATTGCTAAGAAATGTAACGAATCTTTAATAATGGTCAATTCATCTTGAAGATTGAAAACCATATCTTCTAAAACAACTTGATTTTCCTCAATTTTATATACTTTCAAAATATCATTTACCAATGATAATAAATACTTAGCTGAAAATTTTAATGATTTTAAATGTGGGCTATTCGTAAGTTCTTTGTGTTCGTCTAAAATGATATCAGTAATTCCGACTACTCCATAAAGTGGTGTTCTTAATTCGTGACTAATTGTGGAAATAAACTGCGTTTTTAGTTGCGATGCTTCTTCCGCTTTTTCTTTAGCAATCAATAGTTCTTGATTCGCTTCTTTTAAATCGGAATTGGCTTTCGCTTTAATTTTATTATTTCGAATTAAGGAAAGTAATAGCAACAATAAGATGAAAAAAATGATACCTAAAAGAATAACAAAAATACGATTGGCTTGCAATTTTTCTTGTTGGATTTCTTTTTCTTTTTTAATTTGATCAATCTCTCTGTTGATTTCGTCGTGTTCAATCTGTAAGCCTCCTACTTTAACATCATTTAAACGCTCTTCGTTGTAAATTTTGTCTTGTAATTCATCATGTTTTAAAAGATAGAAATGTGCTTTTTCAAAATTTTTAATTTTATAATAAAAATTAGAAATATCATTATAAACATCGCTTGCATTAGACTTTATTAATTCAATATCATTTTGTTCACAAAAATGAACTGCTTTTAAATAATATTCCTCAGCTTTTTGATTATTGTTTAAACTATTGTAGTATAAACCAAAATTAGAATTTAAAGATATTTTAGCTTCAATGTCGTCGTTTTTTTCAACATATTCTTTAATGTCATTAAAATATTGAATACCGTTACTAAAGTCTTCAACAGCAAAATAGGCACTACCAATATTTAATTTCGAAAACATAATTTCATATTGATCATTATGCTTAATGGAATATTTTAATCCTTCTTTATAATGTTTTATTCCTTTATTAAAATCGATTTTTCGATAGCAATATAAATTTCCCAAATTATTGTTGAGCCAACCTTTTACGGTATCATTATCAACTTTATTAGCTAATATAAGCCCTTTATTATAAAATTCGATTGCTTTCTTATAATCAGCAAATTCCTCAAAGTTTAAACCAATAATATTGTAAGCTTTTGCCGCTAATAAATCATTATCGTTCTTGGTGGCAATAACTAAAGCTTTTTGAGCAAAATCGAGCGATTTTTTTGAATCTAACTTCAGAAAGCTTTGTCCTGCTTGTTTTAATAACGCTTTCGCCTCTTTATTTGTTGAATTAGTATTCTGCGCCATCCCAAATATGGAAGTAATACAGAATAGTAAAGCAAAATAAAAACGCGTGTAAGTTATCATGAAACTGCTTTAAATGGATTGAATTTTACGAAAGACTAAAATAAAAAAAAATCCTGACAAAATCAGGATTTTTTAACAAATGTTTATCGTGTTAATTTTTTGTATTTAATACGAGTTGGCGTTACATCTTTTCCTAAACGTTTGCGCTTGTTTTCTTCATATTCTGTAAAACTTCCTTCAAAGCTATACACTTGAGAATCACCTTCAAAAGCTAAAATGTGCGTACAAACTCTGTCTAAAAACCATCTATCATGCGAAATAATTACGGCACAACCTGCAAAATTCTCTAAACCTTCCTCTAAAGCTCGTAATGTGTTCACGTCTAAATCATTAGTAGGCTCATCTAAAAGTAATACGTTTCCTTCTTCTTTTAGTGTCATGGCTAAGTGCAATCTATTTCTTTCTCCACCAGATAATGTTGAAACTTTTTTGTTTTGTTCACCTCCACCAAAATTAAAACGTGATAAGTAAGCACGAGAGTTTACTTGACGTCCGCCCATCATAATTAATTCTTGACCATCGCAAAAGTTTTCCCAAAGGGTTTTGTTTGGATCAATATTAGAATGTGATTGATCTACGTATGCAATTTTTACTGTATCACCAATTTCGAATGTACCAGCATCGGCTTGTTGTTCACCCATAATCATTTTGAAAATAGTCGATTTACCAGCACCATTTGGTCCGATAATTCCAACAATTCCTGCTTGTGGTAAAACGAAATTTAAATCGTCATATAGTAATTTATCTCCAAATGCCTTAGCAACATTTTTAGCTTCAATTACATTCGTTCCTAAACGAGGTCCATTAGGAATGTAAATTTCTAATTTTTCGTCTAGTTCTTTTTGGTCTTCGTTTAATAATTTATCGTAGTTCTGTAAACGTGCTTTTTGTTTGGTTTGACGTCCTTTTGCTCCTTGACGCACCCAATCCAACTCACGCTCTAAATTTTTTCTACGTTTTGACGCTACTTTTTCTTCTTGCGCCATACGGTTTGATTTTTGTTCTAACCAAGAAGAATAATTTCCTTTCCATGGAATACCTTCTCCTCTATCCAACTCTAAAATCCAACCCGCTACATTATCCAAGAAATATCTATCGTGAGTTACCGCAATTACAGTTCCTGAATATTGTGCCAAATGTTGTTCTAACCAAAGAACCGATTCAGCATCTAAGTGATTCGTTGGCTCATCTAATAATAAAACATCTGGTTGTTGTAAAAGTAAACGACATAAAGCTACACGACGTTTTTCTCCACCCGATAAAACTGAAATTGGTGTTTCTGGATCTGGTGTACGAAGTGCGTCCATTGCGATTTCCAATTTATTATCAATTTCCCAAGCTCCTGAAGCGTCTATTTTGTCTTGTAATTCAGCCTGACGATCCATAAGTTTTTCCATTCTTTCTGGATTCTCATATACTTCAGGCAAACCGAAATCGTCGTTAATTTTATTGAATTCTTCTAATAAAGCAAACGTTTCTGCAGCACCTTCACGAACGATATCGATTACCGTTTTAGTTTCATCTAAATGAGGTTCTTGTTCTAGATATCCAACCGTGTAACCTGGTTGAAAAACTACATCACCTTGGTAATTTTTATCAACTCCAGCAATAATTTTTAATAATGAAGATTTTCCTGAACCATTTAATCCAAGAATACCAATTTTTGCTCCGTAAAAGAAACTTAAATATATATTTTTTAGTACTTGTTTATCTGCTCCTGGATAGGTTTTACTCAATTTTTGCATTGAGAAAATCACTTTCTTATCATCTGACATAATGGTATGTTTGTTTTATTATTTTTTTAAATTGTAATATTAAACTCTTCCTTTCAATGCGTTGAAAACCCAAGCAATAGCAAAGAAACCAACTCCAACCGCTGCAAATCCCCAACCAGCAACATCGGCATAACGGTAAATTCCTAATCCAATTAAAAGTAATCCCATTAAAATCATAATGAAAGTAGCCCAAGCCAATATTGTATTTTTATTCATTCCCATAATTAAGTATTTTTAACTAAAGTTTTGTAAATTTTAGGATTGCGAAGGTACAAATTTTTAAACTTTTTATCATTTGAATTAATTGAAAATTTTAATCAATAATTCCTTTAATAAATCATGTTGTGACATTGATGAAGCACCAACTCCTTTACTTTTTACATCGATATCGCGCAAAGCAGCAACAATAGCACTTACTTTTTTCATTGGATAATTTCTGAAAGCCACTTCGTAATCTTTTACAAAGTAAGGACTCACTTTTAAAACTTTAGCTGCATTAAACTGCGATTTGTCTTTTAATCCGTGATATTGTAATAATTGTGAAAAGAAACCAAACACCAATCCAGTAGTAACCACTAAAGGATTATCTTTTGGATTTTGAGAAAAATGATCTATAATTTTATAAGCTTTCAATTGGTCTTTTTCACCAATCGCTTTTCGCAATTCGAAGTTGTTGTAATCTTTACTAAAACCGATATTCTCTTCAATATCTTTTGGAGTAAACGTATGACCTTTTGGTAAAATAATTTTTAATTTATCTAACTCGTTACTGATTTTAGACAAATCGGTTCCTAAAAATTCAACTAAAATAGCCGCTGCTTTAGGTTCAATGCTATAACCTTGTCCTGATAAAACCCTTTTAATCCATTCGCCAACTTGATTTTCGTATAACTTTTTACTTTCATAAACCACTCCTACTTTGTCTAAAAGTTTAGTGACTTTTTTACGCTTGTCTAATGTTTTGTATTTATAAGCAAAAACCAAAACCGTTGTAGGCTGAGGATTTTCGGCATACGCTTCTAATTTATCAATAGTACGTGATAATTCTTGCGCTTCTCTAACAACCACTACTTGTCGGTCGGCCATCATTGGAAAACGTTTTGCACTTCCAATCACATCTTCCATTGTAACATCACGACCATATAAGATAGATTGATTAAAATCGCGTTCGTGTTCTTGCAAGACATTTTGCTCAATAAAATCGGTCAATTTATCAATATAATACGGCTCTTCTCCCATAAAAAAATAAATGGGTTTAATGTTTCCGGCTTTTATATCTTTTGTAATTTGAATTACTTCGTCCATAATTTAGTATTCAGTGTTAGGTAAAAAGTTGGCAGTTTGTAATATTTAACTAATTTTGAACTATGCAAAAATTGAATTTTCCAACGTATTCCTTTCGGTTCAAAAATAGTGAAAATAAAGTGTCTATTTTTGATGAAATTAGAAAAAAATTTATTCTTCTTACACCTGAAGAATGGGTACGTCAACACGTAGTTCAGTTTTTGTTACAAGATAAAAAGTATCCGAAATCCTATATCAACGTTGAGAAATTAATCAAAATTAACGATTTAAGCAAACGTTATGACGGTGTGGTTTTTCAACCAAATGGTGAAATATTTTTATTAATTGAATGTAAAGCACCAGAAGTTCCTATCTCGCAACAAACGTTTGACCAAATTGCACGCTATAATTTAGTATTGAAAGCCAAATATTTAATGGTTACCAATGGACTAAATCATTATTTTTGCCAAATGGATTTTGAGAATGAAAAATATGTTTTTTTAGAAGAATTGCCAACATATACAAAATAATGAAAAAAAATATTCTACTTCTTTGTCTCGTATTTTGTTTTGTTTCTTGTCAAAAAGAAAATAAAAAAGAAACTTCAATTCAAACAAATATAAAAGACACAAGCAAAGTTTTAGTAAGTGAAGCTGTTGTAATCATAGATACCACTTTTAGTGAAACTAATACAATTGAAGATTATTGTATTGCATTAGATTATTTAAAAGATGAATACACTAGAAAATTAAACGAAACTAATTCAAGCGCAAAAAGCAATGAGTTATATGAAGAATATCATACTATTAGAAAAAAATATATTTATAATATGAGTACATTTAATGATACGTTGCTTTCAAATTATGTCAATCAATATAGTGAAGAACAAGAAGATTATGTTTTAAATACTGATTATAAAAGAATTACAAACCAATTAAAAAAAGTAGCTGTTGAATTTTGGTATGTTGGAGAAGGTTATACAGAATTTAGGAGCATTCCAAGTCACTATCCTACCATGTTTAAAGGAAAAGTTTCTCAAGATTATCAAGATTTTTTAAATTTAATTGCTATTGATGAAAAGGAACTTTATTCAGCTGATGCAGGTTTTATGGTAAACTTTGATGAAGTAGGAAAAAGAGTTGCGCATTGGGAACAATATTTAACAAAACATCCTAACAGTAAATTACTAAATGAAGCTAAAGCACTTTATAATAACTATCTTACAGATTTTATTTTTGGTCTTGAAAACACTCAAACTTATGAAGAAGAAACAGGTCTTATCTATCCTGAATATTTAGAAGTTTATGATGATTTTGTAAAAAAATATCCTAATTCAAAAACTACAAAAACAATTCGGGAATTCTTAAAATTAGTTGAAAAAAAGACATCATTCGACGATATTCACAAAGCATTGAATTTGAAGTATAAGTTTTATCAATGAAAAAAAATAAAAAAATAGCAGTAGTCATATTGAATTGGAACGGTGCCAAATTGTTAGAACAGTTTTTGCCTTCGGTAATGGCATTTTCTGATGAAGCTACGATTTATGTAGCTGATAATGCTTCGACCGATACATCTATTGAAGTAATCCAAAACCAATTTCCATCGGTTAAAATCATTCAAAATACGGGAAATTTTGGTTTTGCAAAAGGCTATAATGAAGCGTTGCAATTTGTTGAAGAAGAATATTACGCTTTAGTGAATTCCGATATTGAAGTAACTGAAAATTGGCTTGTTCCTATCTTAAAAATTTTTGAAAATCAACCTGAAACTGCAATTATTCAACCTAAATTATTAGATTTCAAAAAGAAAACCCATTTTGAATACGCTGGTGGCGCTGGTGGTTTTATTGATAAATTTGGTTATCCGTTTTGTCGTGGACGAATTTTTGACACGGTTGAAGAAGACAAAAATCAATATGATGACGAGATTGAAATTTTTTGGGCAACTGGTGCTTGTTTTTTTATTAGAAAAGAAGTCTATCGAAAACTAAAAGGTTTTGATGATGATTTCTTTGCCCATCAGGAAGAAATTGATTTGTGTTGGAGAGCTTTTAATTTAGGTTACAAAATAAAATACACTTCAAAATCAATCGTGTATCACGTTGGTGGTGCGACTTTAAACGAAGGAAACCCAAGAAAAACGTTTTTAAATTTTAGAAATTCGTTGTTAATGTTGACTAAGAATTTACCTAAAAATCAATTGTTTCCAATCCTATTTATACGCTTGTGTTTAGATGGTTTAGCAGGAATTCAATTTATTTTGAAAGGTAAATTCAAACATTGTTGGGCAATTATTCAAGCACATTTTGCTTTTTATCACCTTGTATTTCAATTTTATAAGAAACGTAATACAACTCAAAAATCTAATTACTACAAAATAAACAGCATCGTTTATCGTTACTTTATCAAGAATGGCAAGGTCTTTGCTGACCTTTTTTAACAATAGTTTAGGTTTAAAAAAGCTATTTTTTAACAATTTCCATTTAATTTTGTAAAAAATAATTATCGTATGAGAAGAGTAATGTTATTCGCCGCAGTAGCCGCTATTTCATTAAGTTCGTGTGTTTCAAAAAAGAAATTCACCGAATTAGAGGCTAAAAACAAAGAGATTCAAGATTTATTAAACACCGCAACGGTTAAATTAAACACTTGTTTAACAGAAAGAGAAGCGTTGGCTAGTCAAGTTGATTTTCTTAAGAAAAATAACACTGACTTAATCAATAACATGGGGAATTTGACCACTTTAACTACAAAAGGGGCTGAAAATCTTGAAAAATCATTAGAAAGTTTAAAAGAAAAAGATTTAAAAATCACACGTTTACAAGACGCTTTAACTAAAAAAGACAGTGTTACTTTAGCTTTAGTTACTAGTTTAAAACGTGAAGTAGGAATCGACGATCCAGACATTAACATCAATGTTGAAAAAGGTGTGGTAATGATTTCGATTGCAGATAATTTATTATTCAAATCGGGAAGTTACGAAGTAAGTGATAAAGCAAAAGGTGTTTTAGGTAAAGTGGCTAAAGTAATCAACAGCAAACCAGACTTTGAATGTATGGTTGAAGGTCACACGGATAATGTGCCAATCAAAAATGCTGTTTTATTAGACAACTGGGATTTATCGGTAAAAAGAGCCACTTCAATTGTGAGAGTTTTACATAAAGAGTTAGGAGTTAGCCCAAAACAATTAATTCCTGCTGGAAGAAGTTCATATATTCCTTTAGTGGAAAATGATTCTCCTGCAAACAGAGCAAAAAACAGAAGAACTCGCATTATAATTATGCCAAAAATTGACCAATTCTACGATATGTTAGAAAAGGAAATGAAAAACTTAGAAGGGAAATAATTTACCTTTAAAATATAAAAAAACGCCTCAAGTGATTGAGGCGTTTTTTATTTAATACTTTATTATTGAGACATTTATAAAAAACAAGCACTTTATCTATGATTTTAAACAATTCGTAGAAAAATTGCTAAATAATTAAAAAATTAACTGATAAAAATTTTTATAATTAAATATTCTATATAATTTTGACAAAAATAATAAACATTTTGCCCCACACTACAAATGGATAAACTCCATTAATTAAAACAACTTTCCTTACTTCTTTGGTCGCATTTTATATTGAATTTAATAACCAATTAAATATATAAATTATGAAAAAAGTTGTTTTAAACATCTCCGTGATGTTGTTTGGTGTTGCAATGTTTGCACAAGCCAATCTTAGTGTAGTAAACCAAACAGGTTTAGGAAACATGTCTAATGTAGACCAATTCGGATTGTTAAATGGTTCAGATGTTGATCAAGATGGACGCTACAATGAAGCAGAAGTTGATCAAGTTGGTATTCTAAACGGTTCAGAAATTGACCAATTAGGTAGACGAAATGATGCCAAAGTAGACCAATTAGGCATCGCAAATTATTCTAACGTAAATCAAGACGGTAGAAGAAATGAAGCCGATGTAACTCAAGTAGGTTTAGGAAATGATTCTGATATTGATCAATATGGTAGAAGAAATAGCTCTACAGTTGTTCAATTTGGAATTGCTAACGAAGCTAACGTTTTACAAGTTGGATTAGACAATACTGCTTCCATTTTACAAATTGGAGAAGATAATACTGCTGATCAAACTCAATTAGGCGATGACAATAGTGCAACCGCAATTCAATTTGGTGAAGACAATTACTCATCACAAATTCAAGTTGGTGATGACAACACTGGATTAACACTACAAGTTGGAGAAGGAAATGCTTCTTATCAATTACAATTAGGTGAAGATAACATGGTAATTCATGATCAAGATGGTCAAAATAATTTAGCTATAACTACTCAAGCTGGTGAAGGAAATTTCTCTTACATCCAACAAGATGGTTCGTTAAATACTGCTTGGACAAATCAAACTGGTCAATTACACATGAGTTTTGTTAACCAAACTGGAGTTGGAAACCTTTCTTTAGTAAATCAATCTAACTAATTTTTTTATTAATGAGACAAGTGAGCTTTTCTTGCTTGTCTCATTTTTATTATATGAAATCGCTAACAACAAAAGTTTGAGTTAACAAATACAAGCAAGCGATACTATATGTTACCTATGTATGATAAATGAAGTTTTAACATATGAAAAATCTAAAAAAAATAATCGCCATTATATTTTTGCTAATCTGCTTTGCTGCTGTTTCGCAAGAAAATACACAAACAGAAATAGCGATAATAAATCAAAATCTTATTGATTATAAACTAACATCAATTATTCCTCAAACCCACACTAATATTACTATAATTACACAAATAGGAAATCAAAATTTCAATCAAAATACCATTATTGCCAATCAATCACTCATTCAACTATATCAAAACGGACATTTTAATTCGACCGATATTTACAGAGTTGAAGCTGAAGTAAACGAATTTATTATTCAAAATGGAAATGGAAATACAATCCATGAAATGTCGATAGGAAATTACAATACAATTGACAATCACTACATTCAAAATGGTGATAATAACCGAATTACAAGTTTTGGAAGTAACACAATATCAGAAAATTTAAAAATTCAAATCAACGGAAATAACGCATCAGTAATCGTAATTAACAGATGAAACGAAATCGAATATATATTCTAATTTTCTCGCTATTTTTTAGTGCAATACTTCATGCTCAAATTTTGAATACCGAAGTAAAAGCTAAAATAGAATTGAGTTATTTTGAAGAAATGGTTTCGGTTACAGGAACAGCTGAAAATCTTGATGACGGCATGAAAAATTTATCATACACCTTGTCGGTCATCAAAAAAAATAAGCAAACGGCAAACACATCAAACAATTCTCAAAATGGTGAGTTTACGTTAAATCCTAATGAGAAAAAAATACTTTCAACAACAAAAATCAATCAAAGTACTAAAGATGAAATTATAATTCTACTCTTAATTTATGACGATAATGATGTTATGGTTGGAAAAGACCGAATTATTGTAGAGGAAAAAAAAAGTGAAGCTTTAAATAAAAATGAAGCCGAACTTGAAATTACGGGCATTGTTTCAGACGATACCAAAACCAAAGTAGGAAAAGATTTTTACGACATATATTTTTCAAAATACAATTCTGAAGCTATAAAAGGAAATCAAATTGTACAAATTGAAGAACAACTCAACATCGGAAGAACAACAATTCTAAAAATAACAATAGACAACAAGTTAATTTCAGAATTTATTGCAAATCCAAATGAAGAATTTCTTTCTCAAAAAGCCGAAGAAGCCATTCAAATTACAAAGAAATACTTCAAAGATTTAGAAAAACTAAAAAACAGAATCGAACAATATTAAAACAATAAAAATGAAAACGTACATAACACTATTCGCTTGTTTTTTTATCGGTTTTTCAGTAGCACAAAACTTAGTTTATAAACCAAAAAACCCAGCATTTGGTGGCGATACATTCAATTATCAATGGATGTTAAGTTCAGCCGAGTCACAAAATTTATTAAAAGACCCTGATGGTGATGATGATTACAAACAACAATCTGATTTAGAACGCTTTAGAGACAACTTGAATTCACAATTATTAAGTTATTTATCAAGAGAACTTTTTGATAATCAATTTGGTACTGGAACTTCTGGAACAGGAGATGGCACTGGCTCTGGAACTCAAAATGGTGTATATACTTTTGGAAGTTTATCAGTTGAATTATATGAGTCTAACTTAGGCTTAGTCGTCAATATTTTAGACATTCTGACAGGTGAAGAAACTCAAGTTATTATTCCCAGAAATTAAATTCCTTCAAACATAAACTGCCCTAAAGTTTATCAAAATTTAGCTTACACGTGTTCTTTTACTAAAAACAAAACACATGAAAACAAGCATAAAAATAGTTGGTTGCAGTTTATTTATTCTATTAAGCAGTTGCGGAGCCTATTTTAATCAGCCGCTTACCGTTCAAAAAGCTTCTTATGGGGAAGGAACACCTGCTACTCTATCATTAAAATCATTACCACCACCAAAAGAACAAATCGTTGTAGGTGTGTATAAATTTAGAGACCAAACGGGGCAATACAAACCTTCAGATAATGGAAGTAATTTTAGTACAGCTGTTACACAAGGCTCAACATCTATTTTAATAAAAGCACTTGAAGATTCAAAATGGTTTATTCCAATTGAACGAGAAAATTTAGCCAATCTTTTACAAGAAAGAAACATCATTAGATCTACACGTCAAGAATATTTAAAAGATACAAATACAAAAGACCAACAACTTACTCCACTACTCTATGCCGGAGTTTTATTAGAAGGCGGAATTGTTTCGTATGATTCTAATATTATAACTGGTGGTTTTGGTGCACGCTATTTTGGTGCCGGAAGTTCTACAAGTTATAGACAAGATCGAGTAACGGTTTATCTTCGATTGGTTTCAACCCAAAATGGAAAAATTCTAAAAACAATTTATGTTTCAAAAACCATTTTATCACAATCGTTAGACGCAAGTTTATTTCGCTATGTAAAATTTAAAAGATTATTGGAAGTTGAAACGGGTTTTACAAAAAATGAACCTTTGCAATTAGCCGTTACAGAAGCAATTGAAAAAGCGGTTGAAGGTTTAATTGTAGAAGGAATTCAAGATAATATTTGGGTTGCCAATGCGCCAATTTCAACATTAACTGAAGTCATAAACGAATACAACAAAGAAAAAGAAGAATCAGAATCAACACTACTTTACAAACGCTATTTCAAAGAACGTAGAGCAAAATTTGGAGTCAACTTAGACGTGGGTGGTTCATTAATTCAAGGCGATTATCCAAGTGCAGTTTTAAAACCTGCTTTGCGTGCTGGAATGCGTTATTTCATTTTGCCCACGTTCAGCATTAATACTTCAGTGAATTTATTTTGGATGAAAAACAAAAACAAATTTGATGATGCACACACTTCTTTTGATTTGAATACTGAAGTTCTCTTTTTACCATATGATAGATTGACACCATTTTTTTTCATTGGAACAGGTTTAGGAGCAACATCAAGTTATGAATCACCTTATTTTAAACTACAATCAGGTGTAGGTGTAGAATATTTAGCAACCGATAATTTAGGAATCCGAATGCTTGGCGAAATCAATTTAACACAATCTGATAAAATTGATAACATTACATCAGGAATTAGAGATGACAATTACTGGCGGTTTTTCATCAGTGTAAACTATTATTTTCCTCGAAAAAAATATGATGAAAAAGCCATTAAAAAACACGTAAAAGATTTATCTATTGAAGCAACTTCAAACACAACAAAATAATCATGTACAAAATATATAAATTCAGTTTTTTTATACTAATTCTTGCACTTTCATATTCTTGTTCCGAAGAAACTATTGACGAAACAGGTTTTGGAACGGTAACTGGTCGTGTAGTAGAAGCCGTTACATTTGAGCCAATTGAAAACGCTCGAGTTTCTTCAAATCCTAATACAAGTGCTGTTTTTACTGATGAAGACGGATATTTTACAATAGAAAACGTACCAACAGGAGATTATGCTTTTGAAGCCCGAAAAGATGGTTATATTACTAAATTTGAAGCGGGAACTGTACTAATAGAATTAGAAACCGAATTGGTTTTTGAACTAGAACCTATTGAAGAAATTAACCAATCTCCAACTGTTCCAGAACTTTTAACACCACTCGATAATGCCGAAGATTTAAGTTTAAGCGTTAATTTAACTTGGCTATCAACAGACGCAGAAGATGACGAACTAACTTATAAAATTACCCTTAGAAATGATATTACAAACGAAATTATTATTTATGAAGACATTACAACAGCATCTTATAACTTAACAAGTTTAAATTATAGTACCAAATACTTTTGGGAAGTATCTGTTTCTGATGGAATAAATCCCGAAGTAAATAGCTTGACACAATCATTTAGAACATTAGAATTTCCAAATGCACGTTATCTTTTTACTCGAAAAATAGCTGACAACAATGTAATTTTCACTGCTGACGATGCTGGAAATGAACTACAAATAACTTCTGATGCAACCAATAGTTTCAGACCACGAAAAAATATTCCTGCAAATAAAATTGCTTTTTTGAGAACGACTGGAGGACAAGCTCATATTTATACCATGAATCCTGATGGTTCTGATGTTTTTAAAGTCACAGCCGGAATTCCAGCTGCGGGATTTAATTTGGATTATTATAATTTCAGTTGGAAAAGCAACGGAAGTCAATTAATTTATTCCAATTTTGATAAACTGTACAAAATCAATGCCGATGGAAGTGGATTAGAATTGATATTTCAAACACCCAACGGAAAATTCATTTCTGAATGTGATTGGAGTGTTGATAGTTCAATTATTGCGCTAAAAATGAATAATTTGAATGGTTATGAAACAGAAATCTACGTAATTGATTCAAACGGAATAATCGTAGAAAATGTAATCTCTGGAACCATGGGTGCGATTAGCGGTTTACATTTATCGGTTACTAATAACAAATTAGTTTTTACAAGAGATATTACTGGCTTTGAAAGTTTTGATTACCGACAATTAGATTCAAGAATATTTCAATATGATTTTTTAACTGATACAACAACAGAAGTAAATGTTCAAAAACCAGCAGGCTTCAACGATTTAGAAGTTCGATATTCTCCAAATGAAGCTGAATTACTTTTTGTGAGTACATCAAATGATGGAATATCGGCTAGAAATATTTTTAAATACTCCGTTGGAATAACAGGTACAAGATTACAATTATTTGATATTGCCATCATGCCCGACTGGAAATAAAAAAGCAGGTCAAAGACCTGCTTAATGTATCCTTAATTTTTTTATTAATAACCAATTAAATATTAAATTAAGAAACACATAGTTTTAATAAATTTATACTAAAACTATGAATGTCTCATCTATAATTGGTTAAAATTGAGAATAGTAAAGCTAATTTAGTATTTTATAGTGATAAAACCAAATTATTAACTATAAAACATCCAAACTTCCTTTTCCTTCACGAATTACTTCGGGCTCGTAGCCTGTTAAATCTATAATGGTTGAAGCTACATTGTCTCCGTAACCTCCATCGATAACCAAATCGACTTTGTTATTCCATTTTTCGAAGATTAATTCTGGATCGGTTGAATATTCAATTACCTCATCTTCATCATGAATGGATGTGGAAACGATAGGATTTCCAAGCATTTCTACAATTTGCAAAGCAATATTATTAGCTGGAACACGAATTCCGACTGTTTTTTTCTTTCTGAATTCTTTTGGTAAATCGTTATTTCCTGGTAAAATAAAGGTGTAAGGTCCAGGCAATGCGCGTTTTAAGATTTTAAAAGTCGATGTGTCAATTTGTTTCACATAATCAGAAAGATTACTCAAACTAGAACAAACGAAGGAAAAATTCGCTTTTTCTAACTTAATTCCTTTGATTTTAGCCAATTTTTCTAACGCACGAGAATTGGTAATATCGCAGCCTAAACCATAAACCGTATCGGTTGGATAAATAATTAAACCTCCGTTTTTTAAAACCTCAACTACTTTTTTAATTGCGGCTTCACTGGGTTTGTCTTCGTATATTTTTATAATTTCTGACATAATTATATGCTTTATGCCTTAAGCTGAATGCTTAAAGCAGTTAACCAATCACTTCCAACTTCGCAAATCGCAACAATAATTTTTTCAATCCGCCTACATCAAAACGAATTTCAGCTTTTTTATCGGCTCCAATTCCTTCAATGTTTACGATTTGACCTTTTCCAAAACGTTCGTGCATTACGATATTTCCAACAGCTAAATTCGCATCGACTATGTTTGAACTTCCTGAATTGCTTGAAACAGGTTTTAATCTTCTAATATTGGCTGAAGAAACAGGTTCATCTCGCGTTAAATATTTTGGTGGTGTTCCCGCAGTTGGTTTTGCTAATCGTAATTTTGATTTATCAATATCGCCAAAAACATCAATATCCATAACTGGTTTGTAGCGATAACCTGAATCCACTGGATTCAAATATTCTAAATATTCATCGTTAATTTCTTCAATAAAACGCGAAGGTTCACTATCTACTAATTTTCCCCAACGGTAACGCGATTGTGCATAAGTCAAATACGCTTGATGTTCGGCTCTTGTTAAGGCTACGTAGAATAATCGACGTTCTTCTTCTAATTCGCTACGGGTATTCAAACTCATAGCACTTGGAAACAAATCTTCTTCTAATCCTACAATAAACACGTGTGGAAATTCTAATCCTTTTGCCAAGTGAATCGTCATCAGTGCTACCCTATCATCATCTCCTGTATCTTTATCTAAATCGGTGGCTAAAGCTACGTCTTCCATAAATTCTGCTAGCGCACCTCTTGCACCGTCGATTTCAATTTGTCCTTCAGTGAAATCTTTAATACCGTTTAGTAACTCTTCTATATTTTCAATTTTGGCAATTCCTTCTGGAGTTCCATCTTTCTTAAGTTCTTGAACCAATCCCGTTTTCTTTGTAACATGATCGGTTAAGAAAAAAGCATCTTGATTTTCGTTAATGACTTGAAAACTTTTAATCATCGTAACAAAATCATTCAACTTTGCTTTTGTACCCGAATTCAGTTTCAAATCAATTTTATCAATATGTTCCATTACTTCAAAAATAGAACGCTTGTAATGATTGGCCGCAACCGTTAATTTCTCAACCGTAGTATCACCAATTCCTCTTGCAGGATAATTAATCACACGCACTAACGCTTCTTCATCTTTTGGATTAATCACCAAACGCAAATAGGCCAAAACATCTTTAATTTCCTTACGTTGATAAAACGATAAACCACCATAAATTCGGTACGGAATATCGCGTTTACGCAACGCATCTTCCATCGCTCGAGATTGTGCATTCGTACGATACAAAATAGCAAATTGTCCGTTTAACATTTGATTTTGCATCTTCTGCTCGAAAATAGTGGCGGCTACAAAACGCCCTTCTTCTCCATCGGTTAAACTACGGTGGACTTTAATTTTTGGTCCGTCATCATTCGATGTCCAAACGATTTTATCTAACTTGGTTTTATTCTTATCAATTACGTTATTCGCTGCTTCTACAATGTTTTTAGACGAACGATAATTTTGTTCCAAACGATACAATTGTACGTTTTCGTAATCTTTCTGGAAATTTAAAATATTGTTGATATTCGCACCACGGAAGGCATAAATACTTTGTGCATCATCGCCTACCACACAAATATTCTGAAATCTATCTGACAACGCACGGACAATCAAATACTGGGAGTGATTTGTATCTTGGTACTCATCTACTAAAATGTATCGAAAACGATCTTGATATTTTGCTAAAACATCTGGAAAAAGATTCAATAATTCATTGGTTTTCAATAACAAATCATCAAAATCCATCGCACCCGATTTAAAACAACGCTCTACATATTGTTGATAAATTTCACCCATACGCGGTTTTTTACTCATCGCATCGGCTTCTTGTAATTCGGGATTATTGAAATAGGCTTTTACGGTGATTAAGGAGTTTTTATAGGATGAAATTCTGCCTAAAATTTGCTTTGGTTTGTAAATTTCTTTATCCAATTGCATTTCTTTGATAATTCCACCCAAACAACGCAATGAGTCTTGAGAATCATAAATGGTGAAATTAGAAGGATAGCCTAATTTATCGGCTTCACTTCTTAAAATTTTAGCAAAAACTGAGTGAAAGGTTCCCATCCAAAGGTTTTTAGCTTCATTAGTCCCAACAATATCAGCAATACGTTTTTTCATTTCACGTGCAGCTTTGTTAGTAAAAGTTAAAGCTAAAATATTAAATGCATCTACTCCTTGACTCATTAAATTAGCAATACGAACGGTTAACACACGTGTTTTACCAGAACCTGCGCCCGCAATAACAATCATAGGACCATCTTTCTGCAATACAGGTGCTTGCTGTGCTTCGTTTAATTGGCTAATATATCGCTGCATTTCTTTCATAGTGTACTATAACTTTTAACTAATTTACAAAAATACATCATGAAAAGGGTTAATACAAAAGAAGTTATTAACTCTTATTAAGATTAACACAAACAACTGAAATTCTAATTTGAAAATTAAATTTTTTAATCTTAATTTGCGATGAAATTAAATCAACTAAAAATGACAATCGAAGATAAATTATTAGAAATTGCTGCTTATACCTTACCTGCTTTAATTACTGGTGGTGTCGCTTTTGTAATGATGCAAAAATTTTATAACAGCGAAGAAAGTAAACGCAAATTTGAATTATTAAGAGAAAATCAAAAACAAGCGTTACCTATTCGTTTACAAGCGTATGAGCGAATGGTTTTGTTGTTAGAGCGAATCAATCCGTCTCAATTATTAATGCGTGTTGCTCCTACAGGAAAAAGCAAAGACGACTATGCTACATTATTATCGCATCACATTCAAACTGAATTTGAGCACAATTTAACCCAACAAATTTATTTAACATCTGAAACTTGGGATATCATACTAAAAGCTAAAAACAGTACAGTGCAAATGATTCGAAAAAATGCACTTCGAGAAGATGTTGCAGATGCTGACAAATTAAGAGAAGCGGTTATGATTGAGCTTACAGAAACAGAAGCGCCAAGTAATATTGCGATTAGCTATTTGAAAGAAGAATTGAAAAGAGTATTTTAATATAAATCCCGAGTTGAAGCTCGGGATTTTTTTATTTTTCGTTTAAAAACTTTGCATACAAAGCTTTCATGGTTGAATCTGAAGTTTCTGCAAGTGTTTCAACCGTTTTACTATATTCGGGATTTTTTAGCAATTCACGAATTTTTGTTCTTGCAAAAAGCGTAAACTGCCATTTGTGATGATTGGTTGCTAAAAATAATTGTGTAATTACTTTTTTATTCATGAAATCAATTGAAAGAAGTGCTTCTAAAGCATTTTGCCTAATAGAACTTTCATATTGAGACGATGCATAATGCAACAATTCTAAATAAAAATCTATTCTTTGAGTTTCAAGCTCTGGAGTTTCATAAGCTAACTTTAGCCATGTAATTCGTAAACTTTTATCGTTATTTCCAATTAAACGTCTAATTTGAAATAAATATTTTTCTCTATCTTCAGGAAAGTTTGTACATAAATTCACTAATGCAATTTCTATCGTTTGATACGAATTATCATTAAACAATGTTTCATATTGTGATTTAAAAGCTTCTGGAATTACTGGAGTTGATTCTGCAACCGCTCTTCTTACCAAAATATCATTTGTGGCTAAAGCATTTTCTAAAATTACTTTACGTTCATCAAAAGGCAAATTTCGAGTTTGATATACGACGTATTGCTTAATAGGATAATAAGCCTCTGATTTTAGAATTTCTGTTAATTCAGATAATGATTTTTTACTTCTCCTTAGAGCAAAATAGTCTTGAATGAATTTATTTTTAGAAAGATATTTTTGAGCGATTTCCATTTCAAATCCAGGCTTTTCCAACCAAACCCTTTTGAAATTTTCCACATCATACCCCGAAACATCTTTAACAATTTTCAAGAAATCATCTGTGTTGACATTTTTATATTGGTATTTTTTTAAATATTTTTTTACTGCTTTTTGAAAATTCTTAGCCCCAATATCCTCTCGCATCACATGCAACGCCCAAGCACCTTTCTTGTAAAACGATAACGAACTTGCTTTTTCATTCATTACAGGAACTGTATCGGTTTTAGAAGCACGTTTTAATTGTTCGGCATAATCGTTTAATTCTTCGTAGAAATAATCATCGCCAAACAAATGACGTTCTGCTAATAACGCATAATAAGTCGCAAAACCTTCTTGTAGCCAATGGTGTTTTCCAGATTGCGCCGTAATCAAATCGCCAAACCATTGATGCGCTAACTCGTGTGCGTTAACGTTTACATAATTTCTATCATTAAAACCTATTGAATCTACTACAAAATCTTGTGCGAAAATTGTTGAAGTCGTATTCTCCATTCCCGCATACAAAAAATCCCTTACCGGAACTTGACGGTAAATACCCCAAGAATACTTCACTCCTATTTCTTGCTCCAAATAATCGAACATTTCTTTGGAATAGCGATAAGTGGGTTCAAATTTTGAAACATCATTTTTATCCAAATAAAATTCCAAAGGTGTTCCAGATTTGGTGGTTTTGGTCTGTTTTTCGAAATTTCCAATTGCCAACATTACTAAATAAGAAGACATTGGTTTTTGCATTTTAAAATTCCAAATTTTATCAGGTTTTGAAAGTGGTGTATACAAAACTGAAGATTTATGAATCCCATTAGAAAGAACTGCTAGGCGAGAATCAAAAGAAATATTAAGATTAAAAATCACTTTCTCATTTACATCATCAAAACTGGGTAACCAATGACTGGTATAACGTCCTTGTCCTTGTGTCCAAATTTGACTAGTTTCATTTGAAAGATCACCAGTGAAGTATAAAGTTTGTTTCGGTTTTGCGGAATAACTAAAAGTTAGCTTATTTTTTCCTTTCTTAAACCCTTCAAATAAATCCAATGTTTTTCCTGAATTTTTGAATTTTACCGATTTTCCGTTGATTGCAACTTCTGAAAATTCCATACTTTTAGCATCAATCTTTATGGTATCGATTGCTTTTTTTACTTTGAACTCATAAGTAATAGTTCCAGAAATTGTTTTTTCTGAAGCATTTGGAGAAACAAAAGCATTACATTTAATAAAATCAACGTTATTAATTTGTTGACCAAATGACAAATTAATGAAAAACAAGGCTAAAAGAATACGAAACATCTTGATGGAATTTAATAATGTACGAATATAAACATTTTCAAATTCTCTCTTTTTTAAATTAACAAATTATAAACTATCTTCGTTTTTTGAAGAACAAAGAGAAAAGAATAAAGAAAAAGACTGAATACTCAAATGAATCTACTCGAAACTCCCATAGAATATCTCAAAGGCGTTGGTCCACAACGTGGCGATTTATTGCGCAAGGAGTTGGGTATTCATAAGTACGCAGATTTACTGAATTTATTCCCAAATCGTTATATTGATAGAACCCGTTATTACAAGATAAACGAACTACAAAATAGCAACTCGGAAGTTCAAATCGTTGGGAAAATAATCAACATCAAAACCGTTGAACAAGGCAAAGGACGTTCGCGATTAGTAGCTACTTTTGTGGATGATACAGGTCAAATGGAACTCGTTTGGTTTCAAGGACAAAAATGGATTCGCGAAAGCATCAAAATTAATATTCCGTATGTGATTTTTGGAAAAGTTACCCAATTTGGTGCAACTTATAACATGGCGCATCCCGAAATGGAATTATTAGAAGAACATAAAGCTAGCCTACGTTCCGCGATGCAACCGGTTTATCCAAGTACTGAAAAATTAGGAAACAAAGGGATTTCAAACAAAGTCATTAATAAAATGATGCAGCAATTGTTTGTTGAAACCCAAGCCTTATTTTCTGAAACTTTACCCAATTATCTTTTAGACGAATTAAAATTAATTCCAAAAAATGCGGCTTTGTTCAATATTCACTTTCCAAAGAGTCAAGATTTGTTGGCAAAGGCGCAATTCCGATTGAAGTTTGAAGAATTATTTTTTATTCAATTGCAATTGATTACGAAGAATCTGATTAGAAAACACAAAATAAAAGGAATGCCTTTTGAAAAAGTGGGCGAAAACTTCACCGATTTTTACAATAATCATTTGCCTTTCGATTTAACGAATGCTCAAAAAAGAGTACTAAAAGAAATCCGTAACGACTTAGGAAGCAACGCTCAAATGAATCGTTTGTTGCAAGGCGATGTTGGTTCTGGAAAAACTATTGTAGCTTTAATGTGTATGCTTTTAGCAAAAGATAACGGCTTTCAAAGTTGTTTGATGGCACCAACAGAAATTTTAGCGAATCAACATTTTAACGGAATTACTGAATTAGCGAAAGAACTGAATATCAATATAAAAATATTAACTGGTTCAACTAAAACTTCAGACAGAAAAATCATCCACGAAGAGCTTGAAAACGGAACTTTGGATATTTTAATTGGTACCCATGCTTTGTTAGAAGACAAAGTACAATTTCATAATTTAGGCCTAGCGATTATTGATGAGCAACACAGATTTGGTGTAGAACAACGTTCTAAACTTTGGAAGAAAAATGACGTTCCTCCTCACGTTCTTGTAATGACCGCTACTCCAATTCCTCGAACTTTAGCTATGAGTTTGTATGGTGATTTAGATATTTCAGTCATTGATGAATTACCTCCTGGTAGAAAACCAATTCAAACGGTACATCGCTATGATTCGAACCGATTGAAAGTTTGGAAATTCTTGAAAGACGAAATTGCGAAAGGGCGCCAAATCTATATTGTGTATCCATTAATTCAAGAATCTGAAAAAATGGATTACAAAGATTTGATGGACGGTTATGAAAGTATTTCAAGAGATTTTCCTTTACCTCAATATTCTATTTCTATCGTTCACGGAAAAATGAAACCCGCAGATAAAGACGAAGAAATGCGTCGATTCTCAGAAGGAAAAACGAACATTATGGTCGCAACGACTGTGATTGAAGTTGGTGTGAATGTACCAAATGCTTCCGTAATGGTTATTGAAAGCGCAGAACGTTTTGGATTATCACAATTACACCAATTAAGAGGACGAGTTGGTCGTGGTGCCGAACAAAGTTATTGCATCCTAATGACGAGTCACAAACTAAGCAACGATAGTAAAATAAGAATGGAAACGATGGTTCGTACTAATGATGGCTTCGAAATTTCGGAAGTCGATTTAAAATTACGAGGTCCAGGTGATATTATGGGTAAGCAGCAAAGTGGTGTGCTAAATCTTCAAATTGCAGATTTGGTAAAAGACAAAGACATTCTACAATTGGCAAGACATCATGCTATAAAACTATTAAAAGAAGATGCGCCAATGGAAAAACCAGAACATGCAAAACTTCGAGAAGCATTTATTGAGTTAAGCAAAAAGAAAACGATTTGGAATTACATTAGCTAAATTTCATTTAAATCAGAGAAATATTAAAAATTATAACAAAAATTAATTTTTGAAATCAATTTGATACCTTTTTTAAATAAATCTCAAATTTTTGAAACATTTGTACCTACAACTATGTTAAATAAATGGTAAGATTTTGGCATAATTAGTTCGTAAAAGTTAGCTTTGTTGCAACTAAAGCCTTCGTTACCATGAAAATTAAAACTATTACAATTTCATTATTTGTTATTGCCTTATTGGGATTAATCGGATATAGAGTTTTTTCAAATGCTGAAGAATCTGCAAAAAACAATAAAAAAGGAGATAAAAAACCACCTATGATGGTTGATGCTGTAATCGTTTCTGAAAAAGACTTTGCCAACACGATTTCGCTTTCTGGTTCTATTGAAGCCAATGAAAATGTGGAAATTAGAAGTGAAGTTTCTGGAATTGTAGAAAAAATTTATTTCACAGAAGGAACAAACGTAAGCAAAGGTCAGGTCTTATTGAAAGTTAATGATATTGAACTTCGTGCACAACTTTCGCAAGCCACTACAAGACAAAGTTTGGCTTCCGAAAATGAAAGAAGAGCAAAACTATTACTTCAAAAAGAAGCTATCAGTCAAGAAGAATATGAAATTGCAAGTGCCGAATTTAGAAGTCTAAAAGCGCAAACCCAATTGATTCAAGCACAAATTGGAAAAACAAGTATAAGAGCACCATTTTCTGGTAAAATTGGATTACGTAACATTTCTCCTGGAACATATGTGACTCCAACTACGCTAATCACCAAATTAGTAAGCTCAAATCAAGTGAAAATTAGTTTTTCAATTCCTGAAAAATATGCATCTGAAGTTGAGAACAATACTCCTATTCAATTTACGATTCCAAATAATACACAAAAATTTACAGCAAAAATCTACGCCATCGAACCTGAAATTGAAACTTCAACTCGAACCCTAAAAATCAGAGCGATTGCCGAAAATCCAAATGGAAAATTATTAGCCGGAACATTTGCTACTATTGAACTTCCGTTGAAAAATATCAAAGGTGCGATTCAAATTCCTTCCGAAGCAGTAGTTCCAGTTCAAGACGGAAAAGTGGTTTATATTGCCAATAACGGAAAAGCAAAAGAAGTGAAAATTGAAACAATTGCCAGAACGGATAAAAACGTAATTGTTACCCAAGGCATAAAATCTGGCGATACGATTTTGACTTCTGGCGTTATGGCTTTAAAAGATGAAGCCGATATCAAAGTAAAAGTAAAATAAGCTTTTCTAAATTCTAATTTCAAACTTCTAAATTTAAAATGAGTTTATCTACCTTAAGTATAAAAAGACCCGTATTTACCATTGTAATTAATTTGTTGATTATTCTATTTGGTATTTTAGGATTCAGTTATTTGGGCGTTCGCGAATTCCCTTCGATTGACCCTGCCGTGATTAATGTTCGAACAAATTACACTGGTGCAAATGCCGAAATTATCGAATCACAAATCACCGAACCACTTGAAAAAGCCATTAACTCTATTGATGGAATTCGAAACATTACATCTTCAAGTAATCAAGGTTCGAGTAATATTACGGTTGAGTTCAAGTTAGAAAAAAACCTTGAAGAAGCTGCTAATGATGTTCGTGACAAAGTATCTCAAGCCATTAGAAGTTTACCGCAAGATATTGATGCGCCACCAGTTGTATCAAAGGCTGATGCCGATTCTGATGCAATTATTTCGATGACCGTTCAAAGTCAATCCAGAAATGCTTTAGAGCTGAGTGATTATGCTGAAAATGTAATTTCAGAAAGATTGCAAACGATTCCAGGTGTAAGTAGCGTGCAAATTTGGGGACAAAAGCGTTATTCGATGCGTATTTGGATGGATCCTATCAAATTGAATGCTTACGGAATCACGGTTGCCGATGTTAGAAATGCCTTGGACAAACAAAACGTAGAATTACCTTCAGGAAAATTGACAGGTGCTAACACCGAATTAATGGTAAAAACCCTTGGAAATTTATCTACAGAAAAGGAATTCAATGACATTATCATTGTTTCAGAAGCAAATAAAACCGTTCGTTTAAGCGATATTGGTTATGCCGTTTTAGCTTCTGAAAATTTAGAAACCAAGTTTACAGAATCGGGAAATCCGATGGTGGCTGTGGCAATTATTCCGCAACCTGGAACCAATTATTTAGAAATTGCAGAACAATTTTATGCAGAAGTTGACAAATTAAAGAAAGATTTACCAAGTGATATCAAATTAGATATTGCTTTAGATAATACCATTTTTATTAAAAAATCAGTTGTCGAGGTAGCGGAAACATTAGCAATATCAGTAGTTTTAGTAATCATCATCATCTTTTTGTTCTTTAGAGATTGGTCGATTGCATTTAGACCATTAATTGATATTCCTGTTTCGTTGATTGCTACGTTTTTTATCATGTATTTATGTGGTTTCTCTATTAACGTATTAACGCTTTTAGCCATCGTTTTAGCGACAGGATTAGTAGTAGATGACGGAATTGTAGTTACCGAAAATATCTTCAAAAAGGTTGAAGAAGGCATGTCGCCAATCGAAGCGGCAATCAAAGGTTCTAACGAAATTTTCTTTGCTGTAATTTCGATTTCTGTAACATTAGCTGCCGTTTTCTTACCAATTATTTTCTTGGAAGGTTTCGTAGGAAGATTGTTTCGAGAGTTTGGAGTCGTCATTGGTGCAGCTGTACTGATTTCTGCCTTTGTATCGTTAACATTAACACCAATGTTAAATGCCTATTTAATGAAAGGTGGCGAACAAAAGAAAACGAAATTCTATGAAGCTACAGAACCTTTCTTCGTGAATTTGAACCAAGGTTATGCCAATTCGTTAGCACGATTTTTAAATAAAAAATGGTTGAGTTTTCCAATTATCATCATTTGTATCGGATTAATTGTATTGTTTTTTGCTATTCTTCCGAAAGAAACAGCTCCTTATGACGATAGAAGTTTAGGAATTGTCAGTGTAACGACACCTGAAGGTTCTACCTACGAATACACTGATCGATTTATGGAAGATTTATCTAAACTAATCAATGATTCTATTCCTGAGAAAAAAGTGGCTTTGGTAATTACTTCGCCTGGATTTTTATCTTCTTCGGTAAATGCAGGAAGGGTTCGTTTGGCATTGGTAGATCCAAGTGAGCGAGAAAAATCACAAAAAGAAGTAGTAGACGATTTGAATAAATGGGCAAAAAAATATCCGCAAGCCAAAGTAAATGTTTCCGAGCAACCAACAATTTCAGTAAACAGACGAGGTGGTTTGCCAATTCAATACATTATTCAAGCTCCAAATTTTGAAAAATTAAGAGAAAAGATTCCTCAATTCATGGAAGAAGCGAGTAAAAACGAAACTTTCTCGAATGTAGATGTGAATTTAAAATTCAATAAACCCGAAATTAATGTAACCATTAATCGTGAGAAAGCAGAAAGTTTAGGGATTTCTGTAATAGATGTTGCACAAACCTTGCAATTATCGCTAAGCGGACAACGTTTTGGTTATTTCATGCAAAACGGAAAACAATATCAAGTCATTGGACAATTTGACGAAAAAGATCGTGATGCTCCATTAGATTTGACTTCGATGTTTGTGAAAAACAAAGCGGGAGAATTAATTCAATTAGACAACGTAGTTGAAGTGGAAGAGCAAAGTAATCCACCGCAATTATTTCATAACAATAGATATATGTCGGCAACCGTTTCTGCAGGTTTAGCACCCGGAAAAAGTATGATTGACGGTATTAATGCTATGGACGAAATTAAAGAAAAAGTGTTAGACGATACTTTTACAACCGATTTGGGTGGAGAATCGCGTGACTTCGTAGAAAGTAGTTCGAATACTTCTTTTGCTTTTGGCTTAGCTTTGTTATTAATCTATTTGATTTTAGCCGCACAATTTGAAAGTTTCATCGATCCGTTTATTATTATCTTAACAGTACCAATGGCAGTTGCTGGAGCATTATTCTCACTGTGGTTATTTGGACAAACATGGAATATTTTTAGTCAAATTGGAACCGTCATGTTGATTGGACTCGTTACCAAAAACGGAATTCTGATAGTCGAATTTGCCAACCAACTTCGAGAACAAGGAAAATCGAAATACGATGCTATTTTAGAAGCTTCAGAAGCACGTTTACGACCAATTTTAATGACCAGTTTAGCTATTGCGTTAGGAGCTTTACCAATTGCTTTATCGCTTGGAGCAGCTTCTGCAAGTAGAATGGGAATGGGTGTTGTAATTGTGGGGGGAACGATGTTTTCGTTAATCTTAACCTTATTCGTAATTCCAGCAATCTATTTAATGTGGTCGAAAGCTAAAAAACACAGACCAGAATTTGATAATTTAGACGCTTTAGAGAAATAAAATAAACCGCAGATTCGCAAATTAAAATTTAAAAGAATAATTTGAATCAACATAATCTATAAGTATTCAATAAAAAAACATTTAAGAACAAAAAAAATCTGCGAATCTGCGTTGAAAACATAAAAACACTATGCGAAATTTATATACTTATATATTCATTTTTTTACTTGGATTTTCATTACAAGCACAAGAATTACTTTCACTTGAAGATGCGGTAAAAATTGCCTTGGAAAACAATTACGATATTAAAATCGCTGAAAATAATTCCAAAATTGATGCTACCAATAACAATTTAGCCAATGCCGGAATGTTGCCTTCGTTGAATGCGAATTTCACCAACAATAACAGTCAATTAGACACCAAACAAACACAAGGAGACGGAACTGTGAGAGAATTAGACAATGCCAAAAACATGAATTTGAGTTATGGTATTGGATTAGATTGGACAATTTTTGACGGTTTAAGTATGTTCGCTAGAAAAGAACAATTGAGCGTTCTAGAACAACAAGGAAAAGCCGAATTACAAACTGCCATTTTAACTAGAATTAGTGATGTTTATACAACCTATTTCGATTTGGTGCAACAACAGCAAGTCTTAGCTTCAATTGATACTGCAATTGTGATTTCAAACCAACGTTTGACAACCGCTCAAAATCGTTTTAGCATTGGAAAAGCTTCAAAATTAGAAGTTTTGAATGCCCAAGTAGACTTGAATAGCGATTTAAGTTTACAATTAAGACAAAAAGAACTCATCAAAATCAGTAAAATTAGATTGAACGAATTATTAGTTCGCGATATTCAAACTGATTTTAAAGTGGCTGACGAAGTTACTTTCGAACAAAATTTAGATTTCAACGAATTAAAATCGACAGCTGAAAAACAAAATCCGCAATTGCAAGCGCAAATTCTGTCTAAAAAAGTAGCCGATTTGAATTTGAAACAAATCAAAGGCAATCGTTATCCAACGGTTCGAATTACTTCAGGTTATAATTTCACACGATCGGAAGCTTCTTTGGGATTTATCACGCAATCTTCTGGACAAGGTTTTGTGTATGGAGTGACCGCGACAGTGCCAATTTTTAATGGCTTTCTTCAAAACAGAAACGAAAAAGTAGCCAAATATCAAGTGGAGAATGCAGGATTCCTTTTAGAGCAACAAAAATTATCGCTAACTTCACAATTATCGTCTTTATTTGCGAGTTATCAAACCAATTTAGAGTTGGTAAAAGTGGAAGAAAAAAACTTAGAAATCGCCAAACAAAACTTAGATATTACGTTAGCGAAATTCAAAATTGGAACTATCACAACTATCGAATTTAGAACAGCTCAGCAAAACTTTGTGGAAGCTTCTGTTCGCTATTCGAATGCGCAATATGTAACCAAACTTTCGGAAATTAACTTAAAAGAATTAGCAGGTACTTTAAAATTGAATTAATATTTTTAGATTTGTTAAAATGTTTAATTGTGAAACTGTGAAATTGAGAAACCGCTTTTCACTAATCACTTTTCACTAATCACTAAAAAATGGTTCAATACAACCCAAAAGACTGGATTACTTTTATCTTTCGTTTTCACGAATCGGATACGTTTCGTCAATTAATTCCGATGATGATTTTCATTGGATTTTATGCCTACGGAATCGCATATTTGGAATTAGAATATTGGAATCTTTCCGAAACCAGTCATGTAAAAAACCTAAACCTAATGCACACTACCGTAGGTTTTGTGTTGTCGTTATTATTGGCTTACCGAACTAATACGGCTTACGACCGTTGGTGGGAAGGTCGAAAACAATGGGGTGCTTTGGTCAATAATAGTCGAAATTTAGCATTGAAACTTTCTGCCTATTTGTCTGATGAAAATGATAGAAATTTCTACAGAAAAGTGATTCCAGCTTATGCTTCGGTGCTTTCGAAACATTTATTGAATGAAGATGTGAGCAAAATGTTGTTTGAAGGTTTGGATTTAGAAATGGATCATCACAAACATCGCCCAAATCAAGTAGCAAAAATGCTGTTTCAAAAAGCGAATGATTTGTACAAATCTGGGAAAATTACGGGTGACCAATTTTACATCATTAATTCTGAATTGCAATCATTTACGGATATTTGTGGCGCTTGCGAACGTATTAAAAACACGCCTATTCCCTACTCGTACAGTTCGTTTATCAAAAAATTTATCTTCTTTTTTGTGATGACATTACCTTTCGGATTTGTATTTAGTTTGGGTTACTACGTAATTCCAGTAGTGATTTTTATCTTTTATGTTTTAGCGAGTTTAGAATTAATCGCCGAAGAAATTGAAGACCCATTTGGCAACGATGCCAATGATTTACCCATGACAAAAATTGCTTCAAATATTAAAAAACACGTGGAAGAGATTTTGTAAGGGTTTGGAGGAAAATTGGTATATTTGATAATATTTAATTTTTTAGAATTTAAAGATGACGCAAATAAAAAAGAAACAACATTATGTTTGAAAAAAATATTTGGAGTCATGGACTACTAAAAATCAAATTTATGCACTAATAAAGAATACAAATAAAATCATTAAAACAAATATTGAAGGTGTTGCACAAGAGAGATTTTTTTATGCACTTGAAGAATTCACATTAGAAGAAGAGGCAATTCTTAAAAAGTTAATCGATTTATGGAGTAAAGATTCTGTTAAAGAAGTAAACTTAAAATTTTATTTTGCATTCACATCATATTCAAAATTAAAAAGAGACATACCAATTGAACTAATTGACCTTGAGAAAAGAGAAGAATTTGAGAGAAGATTAAATATTCTGAGAACAAATGGAATGGAAGATGTTCATTCAGTTTTAGAAAAATTTGGTGAAAAATTAATAAGTGTCAAAAAAATTGAAGATTTAAATTTTTTAGATAAAGAAGATGATTTATTAATGACAATGATTTATGTTGCATTTCAATATTTGAGAACTAAGAAAATGCGTTCAAAAATCGAGACAGTAATTCCAAAATTAAATTATTTATCTCCAAAGTTTTTAAATATTCTGCCTTTCATATACTCAACCGCAATTGCTGACTCTCTAACCTATGACAAGAATACAAAATTTGAATTTCTAGATAATCAAACAGAAATTGATTTTTTAACATGTGATCAACCTTTGATAAATATTAAAGCAAGCGCGCTGAATGATTTTAATGTTGTTCAACAACTTGATTTGTATTATCCTTTAAATCCTAATTTAGCAATATTAATTCACTATCAAGATCAAAAAGATAAAATTAAATATTCCAAAGTCAATAATGATGAAGTTAACAAATACAATGCTTTTGTAATAGAGAATTCAAATGAATTTATATTTTCAAGAAGCCAAGCTCAACTTGAAAACATTAATAGAACAATTTTTATCAAAAGTTAATTTTATAAAATCCAACCATGAAAAACCTATTCCACACAACACTCCTACTTTTCTCAATCACATTATTCACAAGCTGTAAACAAGAAACAGTTTCCACTCAAAACGAGTATTTCGCACAATCAGCTGATAGTATTCAAAATGGTGGGGTGAAAGTCATTCCGATTACAACTCCAAAAGGCACTTTTAATGTTTGGACGAAGCGAGTTGGGAACAATCCAAAGATTAAAGTATTGCTTTTAAATGGTGGTCCAGGCGCTACACACGAATATTTTGAATGTTTTGAAAACTTCTTACCAGCAGAAGGAATCGAGTTCATCTATTACGATCAATTAGGTTGCGGAAATGCCGATAATCCAAACGATACTTCGATGTGGGATTTACAGAGATATGTGGAAGAAGTTGAACAAGTTCGTAAATCTTTAAAATTAGACAACACCAATTTCTACTTGTTAGGACATTCGTGGGGCGGTATTTTAGCTATGGAATACGCTACAAAATATCAAAACAACATGAAAGGCTTAATCATTTCTAATATGATGGCAAGTTGCCCAGAATACGACAAATATGCTAATGAAGTGTTAGCTAAACAAATGAATCCAAAAGTATTGGCAGAACTCATGAAAATAGAAGCTAATAACGACTTTTCCAATCCAAGATATATGGAATTATTACTTCCTAATTTCTATGAAAAACACATTCTTCGTTTCCCTTCAAAAGATTGGCCAGAGCCTGTAAATCGTTCATTAGGAAAAATGAATCAATCGCTTTATGTAACCATGCAAGGTCCGAGTGAATTTGGGATTTCAGGAAAATTAGAAAAATGGGATAGAAAAGCCGATTTAAAAAACGTAAAAATCCCAACACTAGTTATCGGAGCGAAACACGATACCATGGATCCAAAACACATGGAAGAAATTTATAAAATCTTACCGAACGGTTCATATTTATTCTGTCCAAATGGAAGTCACATGGCGTTTTACGATGACCAAAAAACATATTTTAGCGGATTGATTTCGTTCTTGAAAAAATAACAAAAAGCAACTCTTAGTAGTTGCTTTTTTTGTATCTTGCTTTTCTATTTCAAAATTTAAAATGGCCAACAAAGCGTTACTTTTTACTCCTGCTTTAACCCACGAAAAGTCGTTAAAAACTTTGGTGGAAAACCGTACTATTTTCTCCTTAGATCATTGTGAATTAAATATTTTTGAAACCTACCAAAAATCGGATTTGGTTCCTTTGAAGTTTAATGATTTGGTGGTTACGAGTATGTTGCGAGGTAAAAAAGTAATGCACTTATTTGAAGACCCAAGTTTTGAATATTTACCAGGCGAAACCGTAATCGTGCCTTCCAATGCAGAAATGAAAATTGATTTTCCCGAAGCTTCAAAAGAGAATCCTACACAATGTATTGCTTTGGCAATCGATAATCAGATTATTACGAATACGTTGGATTTTTTAAACGAGAAATATCCGAAAGAAGGAAAAAGTAATTTGTGGAAATTAGACCACGAAAACTATTTCTTTTATAACAATGTAGAATTAGCAGGAACCATCAACAAGCTGATTAAAGAATGCATGGGCAATTCATTAACCAAAGACGCACTTGCCGATTTAACCCTTCAAGAATTGATTATCCGAATCATTCAAACTCAAACCACTAAACGTTTTGAAAACGAAAAATTCATCGATAGCAACAGCCCAATTACACCATCGATTGAATACATCAAAAACAACATCAGAGAAACCATCAATTTGAAAGATTTAAGCGATAAAGCTTGTATGAGCACCACTTCATTTTATCGTTATTTCAAAAGAGAATTAGGCATGAGCCCTATTGAATACATCTTAAATGAAAAGATAAAATACGCCAAAAAACTATTGAGCAATCCCAACATTCAAATCAATGAAGTTTCGTATGCGACAGGTTTTGAAGATTGCAATTACTTTATTCGATTATTCAAGAAATACGAAGGTGTGACTCCAAAGCAATATCAGTTGATGAATTATAATGGGTAAAAGAGTGATTAGTAAATAGCATTACTCATTTAATCTGATTTCTTCCAAATTCTGAACTTCTTCTTCGGTAAATAATCTATAATTTACTTTGAATGTTTTTCCGTAGGGTGTTTCTAATGAAAAACCGCCTGCTCCTATTCCATCAGTTACATCTAGCGTAAAATGAGCGTGTTTCCAATATTCGAACAAATCTTTGTCCACCCAAAATTCAAAGCCTTGAAGGGTTCCAATGCAAACATCTCCAAAGCGCAAATAGAATCCGCCCTTTTCAAAACATTGCGGTTGCGTTCCTTCGCAACATCCACCCGCTTGATAGAACATCAAATCACCAAATTTTTCAGATAGCATTTTGATTAATTCTATAGCTTTTTCGGTAGCTTCTAATCGTTTTATTTTTTCCATTGTTTACAAAAAAAAAAGCCGCAAGTTCAAAATAAAATTAATCATGAATCGCGACTTTAAATTAAAAATTATTCATTAAAAGAAACCTAATTTGTTCTTGTTATAAGAAATCAACATGTTTTTAGTTTGACGGTAATGGTCTAACATCATTTTGTGATTTTCTCTACCAATTCCCGATTGTTTATAACCTCCAAATGGTGCTCCTGCTGGATAAGCATGATATTGGTTTACCCAAACACGTCCTGCTTGAATAGCTCTTGGAACTTGGTATAATTCATGTGCATCACGTGTCCAAACGCCTGCTCCTAATCCGTACATAGTGTCGTTAGCAATTTCTAATGCTTCTTCTGTAGTTTTAAAAGTTGTTACTGCTAATACAGGTCCGAAAATTTCTTCTTGGAAAATACGCATTTTGTTGTGCCCTTTAAATAAGGTTGGTTGGATGTAATATCCGCCTTCTAAATCACCACCTAAATGATTCACATCACCACCGCATAATAATTCAGCACCTTCTTCTTTACCTAAATTAATGTAGGAAAGAATTTTGTCTTTTTGAATTTGAGACGCTTGAGCGCCCATCATCACCGTTGGATCTAATGGATTCCCCATTTTGATAGCTTTTACTCGTTCCAATACTCTTTCGATAAATTTATCATAAATCGATTCATGAATTAACAATCTTGATGGACACGTACAAACTTCTCCTTGATTTAGGGCAAAAAGAGCAACACCTTCTAGAGCTTTGTCTAAAAACTCATCATCAGCATCCATAACGGATGGGAAGAAAATATTAGGTGATTTTCCACCCAATTCTAAAGTAACTGGAATAATATTTTCAGTAGCATATTGCATTACCATTCTACCAGTAGCTGTTGAACCTGTAAATGCTGCTTTACACACTTTTGGATTGGTTACTAAAGTTCTTCCTAACTCCGCTCCAAAACCATTAATTATATTGATTACACCCGCTGGAACTAAATCGCCGATAATTTCCATTAATACCATAATTGAAATTGGAGTGCTTTCTGCTGGTTTCAACACCACACAGTTTCCAGCCGCTAATGCTGGTGCAAGCTTCCAAACTGCCATTAAAACAGGAAAGTTCCAAGGAATAATTTGTGCTACAACTCCAATTGGCTCATGTACGATAATGGAAACCGTATCTTTATCTAATTCGGTAATTGAACCTTCTTCAGCACGAATTACACTGGCAAAATATCTAAAATGGTCAATTGCTAATGGAATATCGGCAGCCATAGTTTCACGAATGGCTTTACCGTTATCTAACGTTTCAACCGCAGCGATGTATTCTAAATTAGCTTCAATTCGATCTGCAATTTTATTCAACATGATACTTCTTTCTGTAGCCGAAGTTTGACTGAATGTTTTGAAGGCTTCATCAGCTGCATTTACAGCCATTTCAACATCCATTTTAGCCGAATGTGCTGCTTTTGCCATTAATTTTCCATCTACTGGAGAAAGTACTTCGAAATATTGCCCTGTTGAAGGCGCTGTCCATTTTCCATTAATATAATTATCGTACTTTTCTTTTAGTTGTGGTCTTTGAATTAAATTACTCATAATTTTGATTTTTGGTTTGTTTATCAAATTTAGATTCAATTCTTATCTTAGAATAGCACAATTATTTCATTTAATAGCACAAAACTGATATTAGCTTAATTTTAACTTCTAAAAATTCCATTTCTACTAAATTTTTCGGCAATTATTTATCAAATTAATAATCTAAACCCAATTATACTTATCACCAAACTACTGTTCAAAATTTCTAAATTCTAATTTCTAAATTCTAATTTTATAAAGTATCTTTGCCGTTTAAAATTCGATACAAAATGCGTATATCTTACAATTGGTTAAAACAATTCATTAAAACCGATTTAAAATCTGAAGAAATTGCCGACATTCTTACCGACTTAGGTTTAGAAGTAGAAGGCGTTGACAAATACGAAAGTTTAAAAGGAGGTTTACAAGGCGTTGTGATTGGTCATGTACTTACATGCGAAAAACATCCTGATGCTGATAAACTAAAAATCACAACGGTTGATTTAGGTGATGGAAACGCGCCTGTTCAAATTGTGTGTGGTGCTCCAAACGTGGCGGCAGGACAAAAAGTTCCTGTGGCGACTATTGGAACGAAATTATTTGACAAAGAAGGTAACGGATTCGAAATTAAAAAAGGGAAAATCCGCGGACAAGAAAGTCACGGAATGATTTGCGCTGAAGACGAATTAGGCTTAGGTGAAAGTCATGACGGAATTATGATTTTGAACGAAGATTTAAAACCTGGAACTCCAGCTTCAAAAGTATTCGAAATAGAAACCGATGAAGTATTCGAAATTGGATTAACGCCTAACCGTGCCGATGCTATGTCGCACATGGGAGTTGCTCGTGATTTACGTGCGGGATTGTTACAAAAAGGAACAACTTCGGAATTAATTACGCCATCAGTGAGTAAATTTAAAGTTGAAAAACGTACTTTAAAAATCGATGTAAAAGTTGAAAACGAAAAATTAGCTCCAAGATATTGTGGGGTTACGATCTCGGGAATTACCGTTAAACCTTCGCCAACTTGGCTACAAAACCGTTTGAAAGCAATTGGATTAACTCCAAAAAATAATATTGTTGACGTTACGAATTACGTTTTACACGAATTAGGGCAACCTTTGCATGCTTTTGATGCGGCTCAAATTAAAGGAAATAAAGTTGTAGTAAAAACAGTTCCTGCAGGTACTAAATTTATTACTTTAGATGATATCGAACGCACCTTACACGAAGAAGATTTAATGATTTGTGATGAAAGTGGTCCAATGTGTATTGCAGGGGTTTTCGGAGGAAAAACTTCGGGAGTTAGTGAAAAAACGCAGGCTATTTTCTTAGAAAGTGCTTATTTCAATCCGGTTTCGGTTAGAAAAACAGCTAAAAGACATACGTTAAGTACTGATGCTTCTTTCCGCTTTGAAAGAGGAATTGACCCAAATATTACTGAATACGCATTAAAACGTGCGGCTTTGTTGATTCAAGAAGTAGCAGGTGGTGAAATTACTTCTGATATTATTGACATTTATCCTAAAAAGATTGAAGATTTCAGTGTGTTTATTCATTTCAATAAAGTGAATAAAATCATTGGTGAAGAAATCAAACCTGAAACAATTAAGAAGATTTTAGCTTCATTAGACATCAAAGTTAGTAGTATTACAGAAGCAGGTTTGGGATTAACAATTCCTTCTTACCGAGTAGATGTTACTAGAGAAATTGATGTTATCGAAGAAATATTACGTGTTTACGGATATAACAACATCAAAATTCCTTCTAAAGTAAATGCTACTACAGCAAATTCATCAAGAACGGAAGAATATAAAGTACAAAATATCATTGCGAACCAGTTGTGTTCATTAGGTTTTAACGAAATGATGGCGAATTCACTAACAACGCCAGATTACGTAAAACTTTCTGAAAACTTGAAAGAAGAATTCAACGTGATGATGTTAAATCCATTGAGTAGCGATTTATCAGCAATGCGTCAATCGTTATTGTTTTCTGGATTAGAAGCGATTTCTTTCAATATCAATAGAAGAAGAAGTGATTTAAAATTCTTCGAGTTTGGAAAAAGTTACCACAAAATTCCAAGCGGTCACGAAGAAAACAAACACTTAACGTTATTAGTAACTGGAAACAGACAAAACGAAAGTTGGACTAACCCACAATCAAAATCTGATTTCTTCTTGTTCAAAGGTTATATCAACACGATTTTAAGTCGTTTAGGATTAGACAAGAAAGTGACTTCATTACCATTTGAAAATGATGTTTTCTCAGAAGGATTAGCATTAGCAGTCGGAAAAGAAGTAATTGTAGAATTTGGAACGGTTAAGAAATCTGTTTTAAAACATTTCGATATAAAACAAGAAGTATTGTACGCTGATTTTGCTTGGGATAAAATTCAGAAATACGTTTCTACAAAAATTAAATTCACTGATATTCCAAAATATCCTGAAGTTCGTAGAGATTTAGCTTTGTTGTTAGATGAAAATGTACCATTCGAACAAATCTATAAAATTGCCAAACAAACAGAAAAAGGCTTGTTAAAAGACGTGAATTTATTTGATGTTTACACAGGAAACAACTTACCAGAAGGTAAAAAATCATACGCCGTAAGTTTCATTCTACAAGACGATTCTAAAACACTAACCGATACTCAAATTGATAAAATTATGAGTAAGTTACAAGGTAATTTTGAAAGTCAGTTAGGCGCGAGCTTACGCTAGTGTTCAGTTTATAGTCGCAGTTTACAGTATAAAAAAACTCCCGATTCAAATGAATCGGGAGTTTTTGTTTTGAATTGTTATTTCGACGTAAGGAGAAATCACATTATCTTAATACTTTATGCGATTTCTCCTTACGTCGAAATGACACAAATTTACTCTTTCACAAACTTCACATTAGCACTACCCTTTTCTGTATTTATTTTTACGAAATACGTTCCTGAAGCTAAGTTAGCAACATCAACTGTATTTACAGCATTTGTAGCCATTACGATTTGTCCTAATTGATTATAAATTTCAATCGAATTGATTGCTAAACCTTGTTTCGCTTGAATATTCAAAACATCTTTTGCCGGATTTGGATATAACGTAAAATAAGTTCCAAAATCAAAATCTTGATTATTTAAAGCAGCAACAGTTGTGGTATAAGTATTCGTTGTTATCGGGAAATTGTAATCAAAGTAAATGTTAGCATTATTAGTGAAAGTATTTCCAACAACTAACGTAGGCTTAGTTTTAATTTTAAATACCACATAACCATCATTAGTAGCGTCATTGAAATCTAAGTTAATGTTTTCAAAAATGAATTCTACTTTGTTTTCGTTAATTCTTGTGTAAAATTCATGACTGCTTTTTAAAGGAACTAAAGTTGCAATATCGAACTTAACCAAATCAATCATGTCTTTCACCACAATATTTTCTGCAGGATATGTTCCGGTATTTTCAAAACGAATGACATAATGTACATAATTCCCCACTTCAGTTGGTGTAATCGTTGTTCCTTGTAAACACGTTTTATCGTTTGGATCATAAGAACCAACTACAATTTGTTTTAATGCTGAAATATTATCGTATTGTATTTCATCATTGGTAAAAGGAGTGATTTCGGCTAGAAAATTTATTTGGTCACCAATATTAACAGCTGGTATTTCCATTTGTGAATTTACGTTTAATACTAATGTAATTTCTCTGGTTTCAAAAGGTTGTAAATTAGTATAATTCCATGTTAAATTATTTACCGCTGTACTATTAAAAACCGGATTAGAAGAAACGTAATCTAATTTAGCATCATCAAATGTTAAAGATATACTACCACTTTCTATTTGATTTCCTTTGTTGCGATAAACTAGTTTATAATTAGCGTCAAAACCTGGACGAGCTGGTACAGTAGGAATCAATACTACTTCAACATCATGTTTAACTCCATTAGCTGTTACACAAAAATCTTGCGTAAACGGGCTTGTTTGTGTTGGAAAATTTGCTGTGAAACTTGTCGGTGAAATATTAAAATAGGTTGGGTTTTCGAGATTTGGTGTTATGGTGTGGATTCCTGCTTGAACCGGGATTAAATAACTGCCAAAAGTACTTGCTATAAATCCTCCAGAATTAGTTCCATTTGAAATTATCAAATTTAAATTAGAATAATCAATATCAGAAATGTCACAACCATTATTATTAAAATCAAATTTTGTACTACCAACAATTTCATAATAAACTCCACCTGGTACAAACGAACAATAAGAATTTACATTACAGTTTTGGCCATTAGTAATCACTGCGTTTTCTATATCTTGATCCTGAATTTCATCGCAACAAATATATTGTAAACTTATATTGTTTGAAAAATTTAGAACTTCAGTTTTTCCATTTTTAATAAACAAAGATGTTAGTAAATTATTTTGACAATTTAAAATCAATAAATTTGGAGCATTACTTAGATCTAAAGTACTTAACAGATTACTTTCACAATAAAGACTATTTAAACTATTTAAATTTTGTAAATTTATTGAAGTAATTTGATTTGAAGCACAACTTAACTCTTTCAAATTAATTAATCCTTCAACATTTAAAGAAGTAATTTGATTTTGAAAACATCTAATCTGTGTTAGATTAATTAACCCTTGAACATTTAATGAAGTTATTTGATTTCTTCCACAATGAATTTGTCTAAGGTTAGTTAATCCTTGAATGTTAAATTCTGTAAGCCTATTATAATAAAAATCCAAAAGTTTCAAATTAGTTAACCCTAGTACATTTATTGAAGAAACTTGATTAGAAACACATTTTAAAGCTTCAAGGTTTGTAAATTCTTCAATACCCGAAACCGAACTAATTTGAAAACTTGCAGGAAGTGAGGTTGTGTTACTTATATCTAAATATTTCACTTGCAAAGCCTCGCTAACTTCAATTTCTCCATCATTATTTATATCTATTTTTTGATAATTAGGAGCTGACCATGAATTTGAAACAGAATTATAGATTGGCGAGTTTGTTGAAGCAATGGTGTTACTAGAACTTGCACTAAGCAACTTAGCTTTAAATTTCGCATCAGGAAAATTAATAATCTGTGCATTACTTAAAAAACCAATCGTCAAAAAGAATAAAAAGTACAGTTTTTTCATTTGTAGGAAATTAAAGAAGTAAAAGTATGATAAATACTTAAACATCAAAGTATAATTTAACTAAAATCTTCATTTAAATCCTGACAGGTTTCCGAAACCTGTCAGGATTGTATAACTGCATAAACTTAGAGTTATAACATTTCGTAAACCTATCCTATTTTTCATTAAAATAAAATTAAAATTCACTATTTTAGCCCCATGATAAAAGTAGTTTTAATCGGTTCAGGAAATGTGGCGCAACACTTAATACAAGTATTGTTGCAAGCTAAAAATGTGGATTTGGTACAAGCGTTTGCTCGTAATCCAAATCATTTATCGCATTTATTACCAGCAACCAAAATTACTTCTGATTATCAAAAAATTACCGAAGCTGATTTGTACATTATTTCGGTTTCAGATAACGCTATTGCGGAAGTTTCAGCACAATTACCATTTGAAAATCGTTTGGTGGTGCATACTTCGGGTTCGTCTGATATTTCTGTTTTGAATGATAAGAATCGAAAAGGCGTTTTTTATCCTTTACAAACATTTACCAAAGGTAAGGAAATCGACTTCGCTCCTATTCCTATTTGCTTGGAAGCTGAAAAGGAATCAGATTATCAACTTTTAGAAAAACTAGGCAATTGCATTTCACAAAAAGTAGTTCGAATTACTTCAGAACAACGAAAAAGCTTACACGTAGCGGCTGTTTTTGTTTGTAATTTTGTGAATCATTTGTACCAAATTGGTAATGAAATTTGCGAGGAAAATAACGTGCCATTTGAAGTATTACACCCTTTAATTCAGGAAACGGCTCATAAAATCACGGAACTTTCTCCAAAAGAAGCACAAACAGGTCCGGCTTTACGAAACGACACCAAAACCATTGAAAAACATTTAGATTTCTTAGAAAATCCCGAATATAAAAACCTATATCAATTACTTACACAATCGATACAACATGTCAAAAAGTTATAAAGAACTCATGAATCAAATTACCACTTTCATCTTCGACGTAGATGGAGTGTTAACCGATGGAACTATTCATGTAACGCCAACAGGCGAAATGCTTCGTAATATGAACATCAGAGATGGTTATGCCATGAAAGCCGCAGTTGAAAATGGTTACACCGTTTGTATTATTTCAGGTGGAAGCAACGAAGGTGTTCGAGTGCGTTTGAGAAATTTGGGAATAACAGATATTCATTTAGGTGTTTCTGATAAAGTAGAAACCTTCAAAGAATTTACAGATATTTACAATATCAAACCAGAAAACGTGTTATATATGGGTGACGATATTCCGGATTATCACGTAATGAAATTAGTAGGATTACCAACGTGTCCACAAAACGCAGTTCCAGAAATCAAAGGAATTTCCAAATATATTTCGCATGTTGAAGGAGGAAAAGGAGCCGTTCGTGATGTAATCGAGCAAGTTATGAAAGTACAAAGCAAATGGATGGAACATTTTGATGCAAAAGTTGATTAAAAGTTGGTTTTTAACGCAAATACAGAAGCTTAGGGACGCAAAGTCTCTTGCAAAGGACGCAAAAACTCGGTGAAGCTCTGTGTAAAAAACTTGAAACCTGAAACAAAAATTAAAACATATAAGTCATATAAGTAAAATTTAAGTTATATTTTACTTCAATTTAAAGTTCATAAAAGATTTTAAAAATTTTTTCAATCAGCGTTCCGAAAAACCTGAAACTTGAAACTCGAAACAAAAAACAACATGAAATACTTAAAACTAATTCGATACCAAAATTTACTAATGCTTGCTTTTATGCAATTGGTTTTTCGTTATTTATTTTTAGCACAATCGTATGTTGATTTAGCCTTGACGGATTTTAATTACATATTATTAGTGATTGCAACCGTTTGCATTGCAGCTGGTGGTTATGTTATTAACAATATTATGGATCAAGATACTGACGAAATTGCAAAACCTCAAAACCGCGTTGTTGGTGTTTCTGTTACGGAAACAGTGGCATATAATTGGTACATTGGTTTGACAATTGTTGGTGTTGGAATTGGATTTTATCTTTCCAATGTGATTTATAAACCTACATTTGCTTCTATGTTTATTTTGGTCGCTACACTACTTTATGTGTATGCCACAAGTTTTAAACAAATTCCTGTGGTTGGAAACATTGTAGTAGCACTTTTACTTTCAATAAGTATTATAATTATAGGCTTATTTGATATTCTTCCAGCGATTGATGCGGATAACCGATTTAGAATGAAAGAAGCTTTCGATATTTTAATGCATTATGCCATTTTTGCATTTATCATCAATTTGATTCGAGAAATCGTTAAGGATATGGAAGACATGGATGGCGATTATCAATCAGGACTTAATACGTTGCCTATTGCTATCGGAGTTCAGAAAACGAAGATAATTGTTGAGGTTTTAACCTTAATTTCAATTGGGATTTTAGCTTATTACGTAAACTCTAATTTATTTGAATTGGACTATGTAGTGTATTACGCGATGTTTTTAATCGTTGGTCCACTGATTTATTTTGGAGTAAAGTTACTTAATGCTACAACGAAAAAAGAATTTCATCATTTAAGTTTAGTTTTGAAAATCATATTATTTTTCGGAATTTTATCTGTAGCGGTAATTGTTTTCAATTTAAAATTAGCCAATGCTTAAAGAAAAACTAAATAGAATAAACATCATTTTAGCTTCGAGTTCGCCAAGGAGACAACAATTCTTTAAAGAAATGGATTTGCATTATACTATTCGCTTAAAAGAAATTGAAGAAATCTATCCAGAACATTTACAAGCGGAAGAAATTACTAATTTTTTAGCCGTATTAAAAGCTAGTGCTTTCGAAAATGAATTGGAAGAAAACGATGTATTAGTAACTAGCGACACAATCGTTTGGTTAAACGGAAAAGCTTTGGGTAAACCAAAAGATTATGATGATGCTTTTAAAATGTTGCAACAATTGGCCAATCAAACGCATGAAGTAATTACTTCGGTTTGCTTAAAATCGATTGATAAAAAGGATGTTTTTCATTGTGTTACCAAAGTTACTTTTTCTGATTTATCTGATGAAGCTATTCGATATTATTTAGACAATTACAAACCTTTTGACAAGGCGGGAAGCTACGGAATTCAAGATTGGATTGGTTTAATCGGAATTTCAAAAATTGAAGGTTCTTATACAAATGTTGTAGGTTTACCAACAGAAATGTTATTTCAAAAATTAATGAATTATGTTTGAATTAATAAATAACCCTTATTTAGACCAAGAAATAGCAACTATTGTAGTGTTATTTCTATACTTTATATTAAGAGTTAGCTCAAAAAAACTAGTTAGAAAATACGCCACTTTAAACGAAGTTTTAGAACATCGTAGTAATCTTGTTATCAAGTATATTTACTTATTATTAGGCATTTTAGCGTTTATTTCTATTGTAATTATTTGGGGAGTTAAAAAAGACCAAATATTTCTATTTATTTCCTCTGTTTTTGCCGTTGCTGGAGTTGCTTCGTTTGCGCAATGGTCGATTCTGAGTAATATTACAGCTGGAATTATATTATTTTTTTCTTATCCATTTAAGATTGGTGACCGAATTAAAATTCACGATAAAGATTTTCCAATTGAAGGTGAAATTGACGACATTAAAGCTTTTTATTTGATTTTAAAGTCTTCAGATGGTGAATTGATTACCTATCCAAATAATTTACTCATGCAAAAAGGGGTTTCTGTATTAAAGGATACTCCTGAAGAAAAAGAATTTTTTGATTAAATCAACTTATAAAATAGTGTTAAAAAGGAAGCGATTAAAACTTCCTTTTTTTTATTTCCTTATTTTTGAAACAAAACCATTGCAATGAAAAGAAGCTTTACTTCAATATTTATATTTTTAATTTCAATAATATCATTTGCGCAAGCGCCTCAAAAATTGAACTCTGTAGAAATTTACGAACAAGTTCAAAAACTAAATTTCCTTGGAAAAGTATTGTATGTTGCGGCACATCCTGATGATGAAAATACTAAATTGATTACCTATTTTTCCAATCATTATCACGCACAAACAGCCTATTTATCGTTAACGCGTGGCGATGGTGGGCAAAATTTAATTGGAACAGAATTAAGAGAAAAACTAGGAGCCATAAGAACTCAAGAATTGTTAGCAGCAAGAAGAATTGACGGTGGCGAGCAATTTTTTACACGTGCCAACGATTTCGGATTTTCAAAAGAACCAAACGAAACTTTCGCTATTTGGAACAAAGACGAAGTAATGGAAGATGTTATTCAAGTGATTGAAACATTTCGTCCAGACATTATTATTAACCGATTTAGCCACAACACTCCAGGGACAACCCACGGACATCACACGGCTTCAGCAATGTTGAGTTTGGAAGCATATGATTTAGTAAAATATAAACCAAAACGCATCTTTTTCAACACGTCTTGGTGGTTTTACGGAAGTCAAGAAGCGTTTGATGCTGCCGATAAATCAAAATTATTAGCCATTAATTCTAATGTATTTTATCCGTTAAAAGGAAAAAGTAACAACGAAATTGCGGCTTTGAGTAGAAGTCAGCACAAATGTCAAGGTTTTGGAACTTTGGGAAGTCGTGGCGATGAAACCGAATATTTAGAACTTTTAAAAGGTGATTTACCAAGTAATACCAATCTTTTCGAAGGAATTGATACCTCATGGAATCGAGTAAAAGGCGGTAATGAAATTGGAAAAATTCTATACGAAATTGAAAAGAATTTTAACTTTGGAAATCCGTCAGTTCATATTCCAAATTTGATAAAAGCGTATGATTTAATTCAAAAGTTAGAAGATTCACATTGGAAAGACATCAAATCGAAACAAATTATTAAGATTATTGAAGCGTGTAGCGGTTTATTCATGGAAGCCGTTGCCGACACTGAAACCACAACAAAAGATAGCAATTTCAACATTAATATTGAAGTCATTAACAGAAGTCAGTCGAATGCAAAATTGATTTCCGTGAAAGCGTTACAACTTCCAACAGGGACAAAAAATGCTGTTTTAAAAAATAACGAGAAAACAAGTTTCCAACTTAAAAATGTGGTTATTGGTGAAAGTGTTGATTATTCCAATTTATTTTGGTTAAAAGAAAAACAAACTGAAGGAATGTATCGTGTTTCAGATAAATCAATTCGTATTCTTCCTGAAGTTTCATCTAATTTCCCAGTCGTTTTCACCATTGAAATTGAAGGAAAAACAATTGAATTCGTAAAGAACATTTGCTACAAATTCAATAATCCCGATGACGGAGAAACTTATGTTCCTTTTACCGTTTTACCAGATGTTACGACTAAAATTGAACCTGAAGTTATAATTTTCAACGGAACGCAATCTAAAGAAATTACGGTTTCAGTAAAAGCACACAAAGCCAATGCAAAAGGCGTTTTATCATTAAATATTCCGAGTGATTGGAAAGTAAATCCAAAAGAAATTCCATTTGAAATTACTACCAAAAACGAAGAGAAAAAATTCACGTTTACACTTTATCCAACCAAACCAGAAATTGCTACAAAGTTGAGTGCAAAAGCTCAAATTGGTAATCAAACATTTGATGATAAATTAATTACGATTCAATATCCACACATTCCAAAACAAACCATTTTAGTACCTTCTGAATCTAAATTAGTAAAATTAGACATAGAAACTAAAGGCAAAAATATTGGTTACATTATGGGCGCTGGCGATGAAGTAAACAAGAATTTAGAAAATCTTGGATTTAAAGTTTCAACGATTAATCCGAACGAAATTTCAATAGAAAAACTGCAACAATTTGATGCTGTAATCTTAGGAATTCGAGCTTTTAATGTGGTTGATGAATTAAAATACAAGAATAAAATCTTATTTCAATATGTAGAAAAAGGTGGTAATTTAATAATTCAATACAACACTACTAATAATTTGGTTACCAAAGAAATAGCACCATTTAACTTAGAATTATCGAGAGACCGTGTCACCGATGAAAATGCGAAAGTTACTTTCTTAGCACCAAGTCATAAGGTACTTAATCAACCGAACAAAATCACTGAAAAAGATTTCACAGGTTGGGTACAAGAACAAGGTTTATACTATCCAAACAAATGGAGTTCAGAATTTATTCCTATTTTAGCTTCTAATGACGAAGGCGAATCTTCAAAAACAGGTGGTTTAGTAATTGCAAAATTTGGTAAAGGAAATTACATTTACACAGGTTTGAGTTTCTTTAGAGAATTACCAGAAGGCGTTAGTGGCGCTTATCGATTATTAGCAAACATGATCGCTTTAGATAAATAAAATAGTGATGGATAAACAAAAACACAAATGGAAAAAAAGTTATAGCATCGTGTTGATACTGAATGCTATATACATTTTAATTTTCTATTTACTAATGGAAATATACAACTAATATGGAAATTTTAGATTGGATTGTATTATCCACTACCCTATTTTTTATCGTAATTTATGGAGCTTTAAAAACCAAAGGAAGTGCCAACGTTAAAGATTATTTACTAGATAACAACGAAACACCTTGGTTTACTGTTGGGGTTTCAGTCATGGCTACGCAAGCGAGTGCGATTACATTTTTATCAACACCAGGGCAAGCCTATCATGACGGAATGGGGTTTGTGCAGTTCTATTTTGGATTACCTTTGGCGATGATTGTAATTGCTTACACTTTTATTCCAATTTATCACAGATTAAAAGTATATACTGCTTACGAATATTTAGAACAACGTTTTAACATTCAAACCCGAACGTTAGCTGCTATTTTATTCCTCATTCAAAGAGGTTTAGGAACCGGAATTACGATTTATGCTCCTTCAATCATTCTGTCGGCACTTTTAGGTTGGAATTTGAATATGCTGAATATCATCATTGGAATTTTGGTAATTGTATACACAGTTACAGGTGGAACAAAAGCAGTGAATGTGACTCAAAAGCAACAAATGTTTGTGATTATGAGTGGTATGTTCATCATTTTCTTCTATATTTTGGCGAATTTACCTCAAGAAGTTGATCTTTCAAATGTGTTACACATTGCTGGTGCCAATGGAAAAATGGATATTTTAGATTTCTCCTACAATCCAGAAACACGTTACACCTTTTGGAGCGGAATCACAGGAGGATTTTTCCTAATGCTTTCCTACTTTGGAACCGATCAATCGCAAGTGGGGCGTTATCTTTCTGGAAAATCTGTAAAAGAAAGCCAAATGGGATTAATTATGAATGGCTTATTAAAAGTTCCAATGCAATTTTTTATTCTTCTAACTGGAGTTTTGGTGTTTGTTTTCTTTCAATTTAATGATGCACCTTTACATTTTAACCCAACTAATGTTGAAAAAGTAAAAACATCTGAACAAAAAGAAGCCTACGAAAATTTAGAAAAGAAACTAACGGAATTAAACACCGACAAAAAGATTGTCAATCAAATCTACATTGAGCAATTAAAACATAACGAATACGACAATCCGATTCTAAAAAAACAAATGGTAGCGCTTTCTTTAAAAGAGAAAGATTTAAGAGAAAAAGCAAAAGTGGTAATTTCTAAAGTAGATGAGAAAACCGAAACCAACGATAAAGATTATGTTTTTCTGTATTTCATCTTAAACTATCTTCCAAAAGGACTTTTAGGATTGCTTTTAGCGGTTATCTTTAGCGCAGCCATGTCTTCGAGTGCTTCGGGTTTAAATTCATTAGGCGCTACATCAGCTATTGATATTTACAAACGAAATGTCAATGCCAAATCAGACAAACATTATGTGTATGCAACACAATATTTCACCGTATTTTGGGGAATCGTCGCAATCGGATTTGCATGTGTTAGTTCGTTGTTTGAAAACTTAATTCAATTGGTAAATATCATTGGTTCTATTTTTTACGGAACCGTTCTAGGGATTTTCTTAATTGGATTCTATATCAATTATGTAAAAGGTAAGGCTGTTTTTATTGCAGCATGCATTAGTCAGTCAGCAATTTTCTATATTTTTTATTTAGATGTTGTTGGTTACTTGTGGTTGAATTTTATTGGAGCTTTACTTACAATTGGTTTATCATTAGTTCTTCAGAAAATATTTAATAAATCAGATATATGAAAAAAAGTCCCGAAATATTTCGGAACTTTTTTTTGAATTAACACTTAACTATTATTTTGACCATTCAGCAATGCTGTCTTTGTTCATTTTTTCGTAATCGCCGTTTCCTGCTTTAATTGATAAAGCTAAAGATTCTTTTGCTGTAGCAATAGCACCTTTTTTATCACCAGATTTGGCTTGAATTAACGATTTTAATCTCAAATACCAGAAAGGAACATCTTGCCCTTTTGGAGAATTTGAAATAGCGCTATTCACCCAAGACAATGCTTTGGTCATATCACCATTAGTTTGGTAAAAATATTGAGCCGCTGAAAAATAATCACCAGCAGATGGACCAGCTAAGGTTTTCTCAATACTCTTCATTGCAGCTTCTTGTGTAGGAACTGTAAATGGAATTGAAACAATTGTTCTTTCCCAAGATAATTCTAATACTCCAGAATCATTTGATAAGTTATTCAAGAAAATAGTAAATGATTCAACCGATTTACTTAATGTTTCTGGTTTAACAGACGTTTTTAAAGCAACTTTACTTTCATCCCAAGTTTCTGGTAAACCCCAGTTGTTTGTGTCTGTATAAAAAATCACATCCCAACTATCTGCTTTAGGTGTAGTAAATAAGGCATATTTTCCTTTTTTCAATTCTTTTCCTGCAATAGTTACATTTTCACTAAATGAAATTGTTGTATTTGCATTTGCACCCGTTCTCCAATTTTTTCCAAAAGGAACTAAATCACCATAAACAGTTCTTCCTTTTGCACTTGGTCTTGAATATTCAATTTGAACATTAGTCAAACCTACAACTTGGTCAATTTTAGCTAAAGGACTAGATTGAGGCGTTTTTACTTGGGCTTCAACAACAAAATTGGCTAATACTACAGCCAACATAACAATAATTTTTCTCATAGGTTTCGTTTTTAGATTTCCAAAATTACAAATTGTTATTGACTCAAATGTTAAGAATAACTTAAATGAATAATTTTTTGTTTAATTTATAATTAAAAAGATTAAACAAATTTATATCTTTACAAAAAAAATAATATGAAAATATATCGATTACATACCAAACAAAATTTACCAATTACAATTGATGAAGCTTGGGATTTACTTTCGGATCCAAAGAACCTTCAAAAAATCACTCCTGAATATATGGGATTCAAAATTTTATCAGGAGCAGATAGACCTATGTTTCCAGGGCAAATTATTCAATATATAGTTACACCAGTTTTAGGAATTCCAGCCAAATGGGTAACAGAAATTACTCATGTGGTAGATAAGCAGTATTTTGTGGACGAGCAACGCTTTGGTCCATACGCACTTTGGCATCACAAACATTTCATTAAAGAGATTCCTGGTGGTGTTGAAATGGAAGATATTGTAGATTACAAAGTACCGATGGGAATTTTAGGACAATTAGTTCATCCAATACTAGTAAAACCTAAATTGAATGAAATTTTTGAATACAGAAGAAAAAAATTAATTGAAATGTTTGGTGAATTTAAAGGATAAAAACATGAAAAACATATTATTAATAGGCGGTTCTTACGGAATAGGATTAGCCATTGCACAAGAACTTCAGAATGGAAACAATATTTTTGTTGCATCTAGAACCAATGAAAATTTATCAGGTTTAAATGTAACATATATTCCATTTAATGCTTCGACAGATACTTTAGATACAACAAAATTACCTGCAATTTTAGATGGTTTGGTATATTGTCCTGGAAGCATTAATTTACGTCCATTTAGAGGATTAAAACCGGAAGCTTTTGAAGCCGATTTACAAATAAATTTCATTAGTTTAGTAAAAGTAATTCAAGCGGTTTTACCCAATTTAACAGCGGGTGAACAATCAAGCATTGTGCTTTTTAGTAGTGTTGCTGCTTCTATGGGAATGCCATTTCATACGAGTGTTGCCGCAGCAAAAGGAGCTATTGAAGGTTTTGCAAAAGCTTTAGCAGCAGAATATGCTCCAAAAATAAGAGTTAACGTAATTGCTCCATCATTAACCGATACGCCATTAGCCGATAAATTCTTGAACAACGAAACCAAACAGGAAAAGTCAGCCGAGCGCCATCCGTTAAAACGATTTGGAAAACCAGAAGATAGTGCACAAATGGCAAGCTTTTTATTAAGTGATAAAAGCAGTTGGATTTCAGGACAAATTTTCCATGTTGATGGCGGTATGTCAACATTATTAGTAAACGGATAAAACAAATTCAAGGACAATTACAAATTCAAAAATCAAATCTCAAACTTGAGACCTGAAACTTGAAACCTGAAACAAATAAAAAAACATGAATATCTTTTGGTTTAGACGCGATTTAAGAATAGGAGACAATGTAGGACTTTTTCATGCTTTAAATAGTAATGAAGTAGTGTTACCTATTTTTATTTTTGACGAAATTATTTTATCGCAACTTCCAAAAGATGATGCTCGCGTTACTTTTATTCACGAACAATTAGAGAAAATTCAGTCGGAATTGAATAAAATTGGTAAATCATTAGCGATTTTTCACGGAAATCCGATTGATGTTTTTACCAAATTAATTTCCGAAAATAGAATTAAATCGGTTTACACCAATCACGATTACGAACCTTATGCTCGCAAGCGCGATAAGGAAATGAATCAGTTATTTGTAGCTAATGGAATTTCTTTTTTAACTTCGAAAGACCAAGTTATTTTTGAAAAAAGTGAAGTCGTAAAAGACGACGGAACGCCTTATGTGGTTTATACGCCATATTCCAAAAAATGGAAAGAGAACTTTAGAAAAATCAAGTTAGTTCATTATCCGTCGGAAGATAAATTGGATAAAATTGCGGAGCACTCCTACCCTTTTTTATCATTAGATGATATTGGTTTTGAAAAATCAGAAATTAAAGTTTCAGCATTTGATGTTTCCGAAAATTTAATTCAGAATTACGAAGCAACTCGGAATTTTCCAGCTTTAAATAAAACCTCTTATTTGGGAATTTATCTCAGATTTGGTGCGGTTTCTATTCGTAAAATGGTTGAAAAAGCTATCGCTGAAAAGAATGAAACCTTTTGGAACGAATTAATATGGCGTGAATTCTTCATGCAAATTTTATGGCATTTTCCACATACCAAAAATGCCAGTTTCCGACCAAAATACGATGCCATTATTTGGGAAAACAATGAAGATTTATTTCAAAAATGGTGTCAAGGAAAAACAGGTTATCCATTTGTTGATGCTGGAATGCGCGAATTAAACACAACTGGTCACATGCACAATCGCGTGCGTATGATTGTAGCAAGTTTTCTATGCAAACATTTACTAATCGATTGGCGCTGGGGAGAAAATTACTTTGCGCAAAAACTATTAGATTATGAAATGTCGAGTAATGTTGGAAATTGGCAATGGGCCGCTGGTTCAGGAGTTGACGCTGCTCCGTATTTCCGAATTTTCAACCCAACAGAACAAATTAAGAAGTTTGATAAAGACTTAAAATATATTAAAAAATGGATTCCTGAATTGGAAACCCAATATTATCCAAAACCAATTGTAGACCACAAAGAAGCTCGAGAACGTTGCTTAAAAGTGTATAAAGAAGCGGTTGGATAAAATTAGCGTTGCCCTAAACACTATAAAACCCCTAAAAATGAAAGTTGTTTGGTTCAAGAGAGATTTGCGTTTGCACGATCATGAAGCCTTACATGAAGCCTTATCGACTTCGGGCAAAACATTATTGCTTTATATTTTTGAACCTTCTTTGATGAAAGATTATCATTATAGTCAACGTCATTTCGACTTTATAAAACAATCGTTAGAAGCTCTTCAAAAAGAACTACAAAAATATCACACACAAATTTTAATTGTTCAAGGCGAAGCTGTGCCTATATTTAAAAAACTCACACAGCTTATATCAATTCGAGAAATTTATTCTCATCAAGAAACAGGAATAAAACTCACTTACGAAAGAGATTTAGCTGTAGCTGAATTGTTAAAAGAAAAAGGAATCATTTGGAAAGAATACATCACAAATGGTGTCATTCGTGGCATCAAAAACCGAAAAACGTGGAAAGAAGATTGGTATGATTACATGGATAAAGATTGTTTACCATTTCAACCAACGCCAAGAAGTTTTGTAAAATATATCGAAATTGAAGAATTAGAAAATGCTTTTGATATTCCTTCAATTAAAACAGTTCATAATCCAAATTTTCAAAAAGGTGGCGTTCCTACGGCAATACGTTATATGAATTCATTCTTTGAAGAACGAGTGCAAAATTATAGCAATCACATTTCAAAACCCGAATTAGGCAGAAAAGGATGTAGCCGATTATCGCCTTATATTGCTTGGGGAAATTTATCGATTCGACAAGTGTATACCAAAGCTTGGGAAGTGCATCAACAAGGGAAATTTAAACGTCAGATTTCTAATTTTGCGTCAAGATTACGATGGCAAGCGCATTTTATTCAGAAATTTGAAATGGAAAGCACAATGGAGTTCATCGCCGTAAATAAAGGCTATCGCAATTTGATTCAAAGAGTCAATGAGAAATATCATAAAGCTTGGATAACTGGAAGAACTGGAGTTCCACTGGTTGATGCTTGCATGCGCTGTTTAAGTACAACAGGTTATTTGAATTTTAGAATGCGTGCTTTGGTGGTTTCGTTTTACACGCATCATTTGTTTCAACCTTGGCAAAATTGCAGTCCGCATTTGGCGCAACAATTCCTAGATTTTGAACCTGGAATTCACTATCCTCAAATTCAAATGCAAGCGGGTGTGACTGGGATTAATACGTTACGCGTTTATAATCCTGTGAAAAATTCATACGAACACGATGCTGATGGTACTTTTATTAAAAAATGGGTACCAGAGTTAGCTAATATTCCTGCAGCGTTTATTCATGAACCATGGAAATTAACACCCATTGAACAAATGTTGTATGATTTTGAAATAGGACGCGATTATCCTTCTCCAATTGTCAATTTGGAAGAAGCCAGAAAGTTTTCAAGTGATTTCTTTTGGTCAATGCGAAAAGACGAATCCGTCAAAAAAGACAGTAAACGAATAGTTGAAAAACACACGTTTCAAGATCGAGAAATGAGTTAATTTAAATCACGAACTTTCTCAAAATTCAATTCGTTAAAATGCTGAATAACTACATTTGCTTTTGATAAATCCTGATTTTTGGAATGAAAACTTTTGTAACCCACACAAAAAATTCCAGCTGAAACTGCAGCTTGAATTCCGTTTGTGCTGTCTTCAATTACGATGCAATCTTGTTTTGGAGCAATCGATAAACTCGCAGCATGTTCAAAAATAGCAGGATGGGGTTTTGATTTTGGAAAATCTTCTCCCGAAACAATATGGGTGAAATATTGATGCAAATTAAAACGGGTAAACACTCTGTTAATCGTAACATTTGACGCTGAAGAAGCAACAATCAATTGGATTCCATTTGCATGCAAATCTTTGATTAAATCTTCTACTCCTTCAATTAAATACAAATCTTCTTTTGAATCGAAAGCATCATTGAAAAGATTTCGTTTGGTTAAAATCAAATCTTCAACCTCTTCCACTAAATTGAATTGTGCTTTTAATTTCTGAAAAATATTACGCGTTGAATTTCCAGTAAACGAAGCGTACATTTCGGAAGTAACTTCAATGTTTAATTGCTTAAAATGTTGGTGATACGCATAATGATGTACCGGTTCGGTATCTACAATTACGCCATCCATATCGAAAATTACTGTTCGTATCATTCTTATAATCGTTAAAATTTAAAATATTTTTTTGGAACACAGATTAAATAAATTATAATAATTTTTAAAATTTCTTTAATCTGTGTTCCTAACTTTTTGTATCATTGGAATTTAGAAATCAAATTCTTTGCCATCGTCGGCTAAAAGTACGTTATCAAAAATAGTTTGTGCTTCTGTTCTAAAAGGTTCAATAGAACCATATCTTGTTGAATAATGCCCTAAAATCAGCTGCTTTACATTAGCTAATTTCGCAATTTGAGCCGCTTCTTTTGCAGTAGCGTGTTTGGTTTTTTCTGTGTATTGCATTTCCGAATCTAAAAAGGTTGATTCATGATATAAAACATCTACGTCTTTAATTATCGGAACAATAGATTCGTCATACAAAGTATCACTACAAAAAGCATAGCTCATAGGAGCATCTGGTGGAAACGAAAGCAATTCATTTGTAATCACTTCACCCGAATCTAAGGTTACGTTACCTCCTGATTTGATTTTATCAAAATAGACTTTTTCAATTTTGTATTTGGCAACTGCTTCGATATTCAAATGGCGTTTTCCTAACTTTTCTTGAAACAAAAATCCATTAGTATAAACACGATGATTTAACGGAATGGTTTTTACAATTACCGTTTCGTCTTCAAAAATCACTTCGCTTTCTTTCGATTCTAATTCGTGGAAATACAAATTATAACCCGTAAACGAGCCCGAAGCACGCAATTGCAATAAAATGATTTCTTTAATTCCTTTTGGACCATAAACGTGCAAATCATTTTCGCGATTTAGCAACATAAACGTCGAAATCAAACCGATTAATCCATAAAAATGATCGCCATGTAAATGCGAAATAAAGATATGATTAATGCGAGAAAACTTGATTTTATGCTTGCGCAATTGCACTTGTGTTCCTTCGCCACAATCGATTAGAAATAAATGGTTTTTTATGTCTAAAACTTGCGATGTAGGGTTGGTTATAGTTCTTGGAGTAGCTGCGTAACAGCCGAGTATTTGTAGTTTCATTTTTTAGTGTTCAGTCGCAGTTTTCAGTCGCAGTTACTGAATACTGTAAACTGAGACTGTAAACTTTTATTAAAATCCTAAATCACGTTCAATTTCGTCCATTTCAATCATATCGTGGGCTTCTAAAACGGAAGGAACTACGTTTAAATAATTTGGAACTTTATCAAAATCAACTTCGTCGGAAACAATAATCATTGATTTTTTTGCTTTTTTATGCGTTTTAGCCAATTCTTTAAAATGAACTAAATCAGCATTAGCAAGGGTTTTATTGTGCGATACATCCAAAATTAAATTCTGACCTTGAAACACATGATATTCATTGGTAATTTTACCCACAAAAGACTCCACATTATTTTGTGTGTCTTTGATGATGGTGGTATGTCCTTTTTGATCTACTTTCATTTTGGTTGTCTTACTGATTTAGTGCTAATATAATAAATTAATTCTTAATCTTACTCGCCAATAAATAAATCACTGCCATACGAACCGCTACTCCATTTTCCACTTGATTCAAAATCACTGATTGTTGTGAATCGGCGACATCTGAAGTGATTTCTACTCCTCTGTTGATTGGCCCTGGGTGCATGATTACGATTTCTTTATTTAGCGAATCTAATAATTCTTTGGTTACACCGTATTGTTGTGTGTATTCTCTTGTGGTTGGGAAATAACTCACATCTAAACGTTCGTTTTGAACACGTAACATATTCGCTACATCTGCCCATTCTAAAGCTTTACGTAAATTTGGTTCAACCGTTACTCCAAGTGACTCAATGTACTTAGGAATTAACGTTTTTGGACCACAGACTTTTACTTCGGCGCCTTGCATTTGTAGTGCGAAAATATTTGATAAAGCTACTCTTGAATGTAAAATATCGCCCACGATTACGATTTTCTTTCCGCCTACATCGCCTAACTTTTCTCTAATCGTAAAACTATCTAATAAAGCTTGTGTTGGGTGTTCGTGTGCTCCATCTCCAGCATTTACAATGCTTGCACTTACATTTTGCGATAAAAAATGAGCGGCTCCAGGACTACTGTGACGCATCACCACCATATCTACTTTCATCGATAAAATGTTGTTTACCGTATCTATCAAAGTTTCTCCTTTTTTAACCGAAGATTGAGCTGCCGAAAAACTGATAACATCTGCTGAAAGTCGTTTTTGTGCTAATTCGAAAGATAATTTGGTTCTTGTGCTGTTTTCGAAGAAAATATTGGCAATCGTAACATCTCGTAATGATGGTACTTTTTTAATTGGTCGATTAATTACTTCTTTGAAATGGTCAGCCGTTTCGAAGATTAAATCAATATCTTGTTTGGTAATGTGTTTTATTCCGATTAAATGATTTACTGATAATTCTTTCATTTATATGTAGTTGTGTTTGTTGTTGCTGGGTGTTAGTTGATGGATGAAAAACTTATTTTGTGATTAGGTAAACAGCATCTTCTCCATCGTTTTCAAGCCATTTTACTAATACTTTTTCATTATTTATGGCGTCTACTTGTCTTCCTCTATAATCAGGTTGAATAGGCAAATGACGACTAAATCTTCTGTCAATTAAGGTTAAAAGTTCCACTTCTGATGGTCTTCCAAAGGATTGAATGGCTGTTAAAGCGGCATTAATACTTCTTCCAGTATATAAAACGTCATCGATAAAAACCACTTTTTTATCTTCTACTAAAAAATCAATTTGGGTTTTGTTTGCTTCCAATGGTTTTTCGCCTCTTCTAAAATCATCGCGAAAGAACGTAATGTCCAAAAATCCCAATTGAATATTGGAAACTTGGTATTCTGATTCTAAAATTTGTTTGATTCTTTCGGCTAAAAATTTACCTCGAGGTTGTAAACCGATTAAGATGGTATTTGAGAAATCTAAATGATTTTCAATTAGTTGACAAGATAATCGATGCAAGATAATGTGTACTTCTTTTGAAGTGAGCAAAACTTTTTGACTCATAGTGTGTTGTTTGTACAAATTTAGAATTTAAATTTCTAATAGCAATCGTATTGTAAAAAAAATCCCGTTACTAAAACTAGCAACGGGAATAATATTAAGAATACATTTTTTGTCTTAATTCTTTGATTTTGTCATCTTCTAAATATTCGTCAAATGTCATGTATCTGTCGATAGCGCCATTTGGTGTTAACTCTAAGATTCTGTTCCCTACCGTTTGAGCAAATTCGTGGTCATGTGTAGTAAACAATACCGAACCTTTGAAATTATTTAAGGAATTATTAAAAGCTGTAATCGATTCTAAGTCTAAGTGATTCGTTGGTTCGTCTAACATTAAAACGTTCGCTCTAATCATCATCATACGCGATAACATACAACGTACTTTTTCTCCTCCAGATAAAACGTTACATTTTTTCAAGGCTTCTTCTCCTGAGAAAATCATTTTTCCTAAGAATCCACGAACATAAACTTCATCGCGCTCTTCTTCGGTTTTTACCCATTGACGTAACCAATCTACCAAGTTTAAATCAACTCCATCAAAATATTCATGATTATCTACTGGTAAATACGATTGTGTTGTAGTGATTCCCCAATCAAATGTTCCTGAATCTGGAGTCATTTTGTTGTTTAAGATTTCATAAAAAGCGGTCGTTGCTCTCGAATCTTTAGAGAAAACTACAATTTTATCACCTTTTGCCATGTTTAAATCTACATTTTTAAACAAAGTTTCTCCATCAACTGAAGCTGATAAATCTTGAACGTTTAAAATTTGGTCTCCTGCTTCTCTTTCTACATCGAAAATAATTGCTGGATATCTTCTGCTTGAAGGTTTAATCTCGTCTAAATTTAATTTTTCAATCATTTTTTTACGAGAAGTTGCTTGTTTCGATTTTGCCACATTCGCACTAAAACGACGGATAAATTCTTCCAACTCAGCTTTTTTCTCTTCAGCTTTCTTATTTTGTTGAGCTTTTTGACGGGCAGCTAATTGCGAAGATTCGTACCAAAACGTATAATTTCCAGAATAATGTGTAATTTTTCCGAAATCAATATCAGAAACGTGTGTACAAACCGCATCTAAAAAGTGACGGTCATGCGAAACCACTAAAACCGTATTTTCATAATTTGCTAAGAAATTCTCTAACCAACCAATCGTTTCAAAATCCAAGTCGTTCGTAGGCTCATCCATAATCAACACATCTGGATTTCCGAATAAAGCTTGTGCTAATAACACACGAACTTTAAGCTTCCCATCCAAATCCCCCATTAAAGTATAATGATGTTCCGCACCAATTTCTAAGTTAGATAACATAGTAGCAGCATCACTTTCTGCATTCCAACCGTTCATTTCGTCAAACTGCAATTGCAATTCTCCAATTCTGTTGGCATTTTCATCGGTATAATCGGCGTATAAAGCATCCATTTCTGTTTTGATTGCATGCAATACTTTATTTCCCATTAAAACTGTTTCTAAAACAGTATGTTCGTCAAATAAGTTGTGATTTTGGTTTAAAACCGACATACGTTTTCCTGGTTCAAGAATAACTCTACCAGACGTTGGTTCCATTTCACCTGCAATAATTTTCATGAAGGTAGATTTCCCAGCACCATTGGCTCCAATGATTCCGTAGCAGTTACCTTGTGTGAACGTTGTATTTACTTCATCGAATAAAATTCGTTTCCCAAATTGAACCGATAAATTTGAAACTGTTAACATTTTTGTATTTTTTTATAAAACTGTTGCAAAAGTACTAAAAATAGTAGATTTTTGAACACAATAATTTAGAATTAATATAGGTTTATTTTAACTGTACATTAACAACAAGATTTGAATATAACTGATACATTTGTTCAGAAATCAATAATCAATTGAATGATTAAGAATTACATAAAATATTTTTTGCCTCTGTCTATCGTCCTTTTCTCTACTTTAACTTCTTGTAAAAGAGTATTTAAGGAAGATAATTATGTGGCTTATTTTGGAGGAGAAGTCTTAAATCCTCAAGAGAAATATGTTTTGTTTTTAAAAGATGATGAAGTGATTGACACTATTTATCTGGACAAAAATAATCGCTTTATGCATAAATTTGATTCGTTAGCTCCTGGTTTATACACTTTTAAACACAATCCTGAATATCAATATGTTTATTTTGACAAAAACGATAGTTTAATGGTTCGTGTAAATACCTTTGATTTTGATAATTCTGTTGTTTTTTGTGGACGTGGCGATGAAAAAAACAATTTCCTAATGGAATTATTTTTGAAAAACGAAGCCGATCGTTCTATTATGTATGACAATTTTGATAAAGATGTAAAAAGTTTTATTAAGAACATCGATTCGAGTTTTGCTATACGTAAGTCATTTTACTTAAAACGTAAAGCTGAAATTGGTTGGGACGAAAGTTTCGACATAGTAGCCAAAGCAAGTTTGAATTTTCATCACATTACAAAAAAAGAAATTTATCCGTACGCACACCAATTTAGAACTGGTGAAAATATTAGAACTAGTTTACCTAAAGACTATTACAATCACCGAAAAGAAGTTGATTTCAACAATGCCGTTTTAACAAATTATTCTCCTTACATTAAATATGTGAGTGTTATGTTGAACAACGTTGCTTTACAAAGTAACGAGGCAGATTTGAATGAAAATTCGTTGGAAAATAACATTACAAAATTAAATATTACGGATACTTTAATCAAAAATCAAAAAGTAAAAAATGTAGTATTGAATAATGTAGCGATGATGTACTTGTTAGAAGATCAAAACATGTACAACAACCAAAAATTCATTGAACGTTACTTACAATTAACTACCGATACTAAAAATAAAGAAGAAATTTCCGAAATTTATAATTCGGTTCAGAATTTAAAAGTGGGTAATCGTTTACCTAAAATTGAATTAGTTGATACTGTATATAAACCTTTAGACATTAATACTGTCATCAACAAGCCAACTGTTTTATTCTTTTGGACGAGTCACGCCGAATCACATTTTTCAGCTTCTCACAGAAAAGTAATGGAATTACAAGCAAAATATCCAGATTATGAATTTATAGCCATTAATGTTAACGATAACCTTGCCAACTGGAAAAACGCTTTAAAAAAATACAATTTTGAAGGCGTAAAAGAGTTACATGCTGTTGACTTTGAAACGATAAGAAAACAATGGGTAATTACTAAAATCCATAGAATTATCATCTTAAACGCAGACGGTACCATTAAAAATGGTTTTGCCAATTTGTTTGATGTTAATTTTGAACAGAATTTGAAATAGTTAATTCTTTTCTGATGAAATATTCTTTAACGACAATCTTACTATTGTTTTTTTTCTTTAGTTCTTCTCAAGATTTGAATTTTGATGATATTGTGAAACTCAAAACAAAAAATCCAAAAGAAGTTAAAGAATTATTAATTGAAAACGACTTTAAAATCACTCAAGAACATTATTCAAAAGAAATGAAGTTTGGAGATATTTTATTTTTATCTAAGAATAAAATAGATGATGAGATTCCAACTTCAATTTCATTTTATTATGAAGGTGATGATTTGGCAAAAAACAGAATTAGTTTTGATATTTTCAACCAACAAATTTTTGGAAAATATTTAAGCCAATTAAAAAAATCAGATTTTAAAATTGTAAGTTCAAAAACAGAAAAAAATATTACTTTAGAACATTATAAAAACGAAACTACTACTATTAAAGTAAAAATTAGATTTGATGAAAACCATTTTGGCAAACAAAGAACATTTTATAGTTTTTATATAACTGATAATAATTACACTCAAACAAAATATTATTGATAGCCATAAAAAAAGCGTTCTAATCAGAACGCTTTTTTGTTTTATATACTAGAGAAATTATTTATTCCCCTTTTCGTAATCTGCAATAAACTGAGCAATTCCAATATCAGTTAAAGGATGTTTTAATAATCCTGTAATTGATGACAATGGTCCAGTCATAACATCAGCACCAATTTTAGCACAGTTAATCACATGCATTGTGTGACGCACAGAAGCAGCTAAAATTTGAGTTTCGAATCCGTAGTTATCATAAATTTGACGAATTTCATCAATTAAATTTAAACCATCTGTAGAAACATCATCTAATCTTCCTAAGAAAGGCGAACAATAAGTTGCTCCCGCTTTTGCAGCTAATAAAGCTTGTCCAGCAGAGAAAATTAAAGTTACATTGGTTTTGATTCCTTTATCAGAGAAATATTTACATGCTTTTACACCTTCTTTAGTCATAGGTAATTTCACTACGATTTGTTCGTGTAAGTCAGCTAACTCCTCACCTTCTCTAATCATACCTTCTAAATCCATTGCATTAACTTCTGCACTTACATCACCGTCAACAATGTTACAAATGTCTACGTAGTGTTTTAGGATATTGTTTTTTCCTGTAATGCCTTCTTTAGCCATTAACGATGGGTTTGTAGTAACGCCATCTAAAATTCCTAATTCTTGTGCTTCCTTAATTTGCTCTAAATTAGCTGTGTCAATAAAAAATTTCATCTTTTTTAAATTTTAAAGTATTGTGTGTTGTTTTGAAATGCAAAAGTAAGAATTCAAAATGCAATGACAATGACAATTTCAAAAATCAATTTAAAAAATAAAATACTTTTGTTAAATAATTGATAATGAACTTGATATTGAATTTTGATGTTGTTAAAGTTTATAATGATTCATCAACATTTTTTCATAGACCTTATCAGGCAAAATGCGTTTTAAAACAATAGAGAATTTCTGCATGAAAGCCCCAACTTTATAATGTACTTTTGGTTTTTTAGTTTGGATGATAGCAAAAATAGCTTCTGCCATTTCATTTGGATTGCTACCACTATCCACGTGTGAATCCATTTCTTTTAAAGTGTTTCCGTAAGGAACTTCGTAAGCAGAACCTTTCACCACTGGCGCATGATAACGTCCTGCAGCAATATTAGTGGCAAAATCGCCTGGAGCTACATTAGTAATTTTGATTTCGAACGATTTTACTTCCATTCGTAACGCTTCGGTAATTAATTCCAAAGCGCCTTTTGAAGCGGAATAAATGCCACGATAAGGCAATCCCATATAACCTGCAATTGAGGTAATATTAATAATCAAACCCGATTTTTGTTCACGCATTTGGGGTAAAACCGCTTTCATTACTTCGATTGGTCCAAATAAATTCGTCTCAAAATTATTTCGGATTTCTTCGGTTGGGATTTCTTCAATTGGACCCGTAATTCCTACTCCAGCATTATTAATTACAATATCCAATCGTCCAGATTTCTGGATAACTTCAGCTACACAATTCACAATACTTTGTTTATCGCGAACATCTAAAGCTACTAATGGAAATATCGAATTGGTAATCTTTTCAGGATTTCGGCTTGTGCCATATACTACAAAACCTTTTTGATGCAAATACTCGCCAATTGATTTTCCAATTCCTGATGAACCACCTGTAATTAATACTACTTTACTCATTTTAGTGTGAATTATAGTGCGAAAATACGGCTTTATATTATTTCAAGGAAATTCCTAACCCAACTTTCTGCGAAAGCAACACTTTTCCTTTTTCGATGGCACTTCCAAAAGCAATGTCGTTAGCGATTAAGTTTGCGCCATCTAAATCTACATAATCCACTAAAGGAACCAAAACGGCTCCAGCTGAAATTCCTACAGTAGATTCGGTCATGCAACCTATCATGATTTTGAAATCGTTTGCTCGTGCATCTTTGATTAGTTCTAAAGCGGGAGTTAATCCGCCAGTTTTGACTAATTTGATGTTGATGGTTTTATAATGCGATTTTAAGTCGGAAAGTTTTGTTTGTTCTTGGCAATCTTCATCAGCCATCCAATTCGCAAATTTAGAAGCATTCAAATGACTATAATTTGAAATTCCAATTTTCATCGGTTGTTCAATGTAAGTAAATTGAACTGATGACGGATTTTCTTCCAATTGCTGACATTCGGAAATAGAGAAACTTCCGTTAGCATCTAAAGCGATTTCTTTTTCGCAATTCAGTAATAAATTCAATGCTTTTTCATCGTAATGATTCCATTTTACTTTGAATTTATTCCAATCGGATTTTGTTATTTTTTGTAGTTGTTCTTCAATTGGCGCCACACTTATTGTGATGGAAGATTCTGATAATTGATTTATTTCTACCGAATTTAATTCCAAGAAACTCTTATTTTCTAACTTGCCGAATAAATCCCAATACGCGCAATCTAAAGCCGAACGCAAAAAAGAATGCAATTGTAAACTTTCTAAAAACACATAAAATTCGGTAGGATGATTAATAGATTGTTTTTCTATTTGAGTTTGAATTTCGGCTAATTTCTTAGTGAAATCGGATAAGTTAATTCCGTAGTAATCAATGGCTGTGCATTCGCCATAACCTGTTTTTCCGTTCTTGGAAAGCGAAATAATTAAAGCTTCTCTAAACGTATAATTTCCATAACTAATTGAAAACGTTTCTTTTAGTTGTAAGCGAACTATTTGCCAAGTGATTTGCATAGAAATTAGAATTGATGTAAAAATAAAAAATCTCCGCAAAGGGAGATAACAATTCAAAAGAAATAAAAAATGGCAAGCGACCTACATCGCACCGCTACAACCACATACCTTTGCTGTGTTCCCACCCTGGAGGAGTCTGCAGGAGCTGGTCGTGTAGGACTTGCCGGTGCAAATATACAACCTTTTTATATTTTTGCAAGGCAATTGTGAGTATAAAAAATCATTGTATATTTACGGTATTAAATATTTCAACCATGTTAAAAGTTAAGCTATTCGCTTTCATTGTTTTAGGTGCAATTTCTACTTCGTGTAAAGATGATGAAAATGCATTAAAAAATTTATTTTCGATTGAAAATCCTACGATAAAACCTATTCTTAAGCTTGAAGAAAGCATCGATTTGGTACTTCAAAACAAAGAAAACAAAACGATTGATTCTGTTGTTTACTACATCAACGAAGTTAAAATTGGTTCAGTAAAAGGAAACGAAAAATTGCCTTTTGCATTGAACAATCAGAAATTGGGTAACCAAACGATTAAAGCCTTAGTTTATTTTGAAGGACAAAATATCGATATCACTTCTGGATTTTCAATTTACGCAAGTGCAGAACCAAAGATTTTGAACTATAAAATTATCAATACTTATCCGCATGATATTAATGCTTATACACAAGGTTTTGAATTCTACAATGGCGTTTTATTAGAAGGAACAGGACAATACAAAGAATCTACTTTAAGAAAAACCGATTATAAAACTGGAAAAGTAACCGAACAAATTAAGTTAGAAGATAAGTATTTTGGTGAAGGAATTACGGTTTTAAAAGATAAAATCTATCAATTGACTTGGCAAGAAAAAACAGGTTTTGTGTATGATGCAAAAACTTTTAAATTAGAAAAAACATTTCCTTACGAAATGGAGGGATGGGGAATTACTAATGATGGTGAAAAACTTTACATGAGTGATGGAACTGAAAAAATCTATATTTTAAATCCAGAAACTTTAAAAGTTGAAGATTATATTAACGTTTATACAAATGGTGCTAAGATTGAAGCAGTTAATGAATTGGAATGGGTTAATGGAAAAATTTGGGCAAATGTGTATCAAAAAGATGCTATTGCTATTATAAATCCTAAGAATGGTTCTATCGAAGCTATTATTAATCTAAGCGAATTAAAAACAAAAGTTACAAAACATGCAGAAATAGATGTTTTAAATGGAATCGCTTACAACACTGCAACAAAAACGTATTTTGTAACGGGTAAAAATTGGGATAAAGTTTTTGAATTGACAATTGAGTAAAAAAATTAACATATCAATTCCTAAACCTTGCCATGAAAATTGGGAAGCCATGACTCCTGAAGACAAAGGAAGGTTTTGCAGTGTTTGTACGAAAACTGTTTTTGATTTTACTAAAGCATCTGACAAGGAAATAATTGAGCAATTAAATAAAGATAAAAAAACTTGTGGTAGATTTTATAACAATCAATTAAACCGTGATTTAATAGTTCCTAAACAAAAATCTTCTTATTGGTTAGTTACTACAGTTTCTCTTTTAGGTTTTTTAGGAATTGGAAATCATACAGCTCATTCACAAGTTAAACAAGATACAATTCAAACTGAACCAAAAGAAGATTTAATTTTAGGAAAAGTTATTACTCCTCAAAAACGAATTATAACAGGTGTTGTTTCAGATGATTTAGGATCTGTTGAAGGTGCAAATGTTGTGGTAAAAAATTCTGGAAAAAGCACAACCACTGATTTTGATGGGAACTTTAGTATAGAAGCTGAAATTGGTGATGAAATAATAGTTTCTTATACAAGTTCAATTGAAAAAATAGTTATTTCAGAAAAAAAAATTAAATATAATATTGTTTTGAAACCTATTGAACTAGGAGAAATAGTAATTATTACAGGAGGTATCAAAAAACGAACCTTCTTCGGTAGACAAATCCAAAAAGTTAGAAATTGGTTTCGTTAAAAAATCATAAAAAAAACCTCAGAAATGAGGCTTTTTTACTTTTAGATTTTACTAGTAATAATATCTAACCATTTTTTAGCAATTCTAAATTCTTCTCCAATGATGAAATTTAGAGCGTCAGCATGAAAGAAAACTAAATTAATTTCTTTGTGATTGCTCAACGTTAAATGCAAAGCTAATTTATTGATTTCATGGTTGTTTTTTGGAACGTTTCCGTGTTTATCAAATTGAACCAAAGAACATTTTTTTACCTCTTTTAAATCAACAACTTCATTAACTTGAGCATCTTCTCCTTTTCTAAAGAAAGCTAACATATCGCCTTTTAATCCAATTCCCGAATTGTTTGACCAAAAATCGGTATCTGTAAACTTAGTGTTTTTGTCGGACGATAATTCGTTTAATGTATTTAATAATTGATTTTTTCTTTTTCTAACATTATTATTGATAATGAAAATTGGAATAATGATTAACGAAAAAAATACTATTCCTATAATAGTGTTGGTAATATCCATTTTGAATTTATTTTAAATTAAGTGTATAATAAAACTTCCCAAGTATACTATTTACAAGGGGTTAACGAAACTTAAAATAAATTTTACCAAAAATAATGAAACGGAAAAATAATCCTTGAAGTGTTTAAAAACAGATTTAAAAGGTTCTTTTTAACAAAGAAAACTTCGAAACTATTTTTATTAAATAATTCCAATTGAAAAAAAGAAGTTGGTAATAAAAACGAAGGAATTTGTTTTCTAACTATTTCAGTTGAACCCGAATAATTTTGATTCGTTTTTAATGAAATTGATTCTTTTTGTATTCCTTCTTGATTAAAATCGCTTTTTCCTTGATTAAAATGTGAAGGAAGTTCTTTAGCTCTTTCTGTTTTTATAGATTGAGAAACAGCAAAAGTATCATTACTATGCAACAACAAATAACCGAATACAAAAACGGTAAAAATGATAGCTAAATAATGAATGCCTTTTTTCAATTGAATTATTTTTTTGCAAATGTAATTATAAATGAACTACTTAACTAATTTAGATACAATTTCGGAAACAGGTAAAATAGCCTTTGTATTTTCAATACTCGGTCCAGCTACCCAAACGGTTTTATAAGTTACTTGCGTTGCTGCTTTTTCGGTAGCTTTCATTCCTATGTAAAAACGAATCATTTTTACCCATTTCTTCAAGCTCTTGCTTTTATTTAGTAGCGTTTCAAGCCAAGTTTGTTTAGTTCCTACTTTTTGAACATAAGGTGTATTGATTACGGTACAAGGTGTTCCAGAAATGCGTTCTGTCATTACAATATCTTTCGCACCATAATCGACACACGCTTGCTTGTATTCTTGAGAAACTCCGGATTCAACTGAAGCTATAAACGGACTTCCAACAGAAACACCAACAGCTCCATAACTTAACATTTTATCTAAATCGGCCTTACTTCCTACTCCACCAGCAGAAATTACAGGTAGAGAAGTATTTTCATTTAATGATTTTATAAGTTCTTCGGGACTAATATCCCCTCTATGACCACCAGCTTGGTTGTTTACTGCTACAAGTGCATCAGCTCCTAAACTTTCTACTTTTTTGGCGAAAGCTAAATCTGTCACATCACAAAAAACCTTAATTCCAACTTTATGTGCTTCATTGATGGTTTCTTCTGGCGAACCTAACGAAGTTAGAATAAAATCAACTTTTTCCTCACATAAAATACGTAATTGTTCTTTGTATTTTACATTAGATTTATTGACAATCAAATTAAATCCAAAACTTCCTCCAGGAACTTTCGCAGCTTTTAATTCATGAATTGCAGCTTTTAATTCTTCTAAAGTTCTATAATTCAATGCTGGAATACAACCTGCAACGCCACTTTTCATTCCTTCAATAACCATTTTAGTATTCGATACCAAAAACATAGGAGCCATAATTACAGGATGCGTAATTTTTAAAAGCGAAGTCAACGATTGTTTTTCCATAATCTTAAAATTAAATTCAAATATAAGAAAAATAAAATATTATGCATGCATATAAAAATTATTATTTTATTGTTTTGAACTAAAAATGTGATAACAAATGTTAAAATTCTTAATAAAAACTTAATACGAAAAGAGAAATGATAAGATTCAGATAAATTTGGGAAATTATTAATCAAAATAAAGATGATCAAAAAACTAACCCTTCTTAGTTGTCTTATTACATTTTCTTTTTCAACAGAACTAATGGCTCAGAAAAAGAAAAAAGACAAAAAAAAACCAACAACAGAAGCCGTTGCATCGGATGCTAAAAAGCCAGATGCAAAAAAAGAGCCAAAACCTTATAAAAAAGTAATAGATTCAACCGCAGTAACGCAAGATGGACTTATAGATGTACATAAGGTAGGTGAAAAATATCTTTTTGAAATTTCAGATTCATTAATCGGAAAAGAAATTATGACTATTACGAGATATTCTAAAACTCCAGCTGGAGGTGGAATATTTGGTGGTGAAGAAATCAATCGTCAAGTAGTTCGTTTTGAAAAAGGTCAAAACAATACCATTCTTCTTCGTTCTATTACGTATGTAATTATGACTCCAGATGAAGATAAACCTATCACAAAATCGGTTAAAAATTCAAGCGCAGACCCAATTATTGGAATTTATGACATTTTAGCTTACAAAAAAGATAAATCAGGAAAAGAAAATATTGCAAGTGTTATTGATATGGCACCTGCTTTTGATTCTGATTTACAAACATTTTCGTTAAACTCAATTAACAAACAAATGTTAAGCATTCAAGCTTTTCAGAAAGACAAATCTTTCATTCAATTTATAAAGAGTTTTCCAATTAATACCGAAATTAGAACAACTAAAACGTTTACTACTGTTGCTCCTCAAATATCAAGAACTCCAACACCAAAAATTGGAGTAGATTTACCTGCAGGATTAGATGCAGGTGTAGTTACAATGGAATTAAATACCTCATTTATTTTACTTCCTGATAATCCAATGCGTAAGCGTTCTTTTGACAAAAGAGTTGGTTATTTTGCGAACGGATACGATGTGTTTGAAGAAGATTCTCAAAAAGCAGATACCGATATTTTTGCAGTTAGATGGCGTTTAGAACCAAAAAATGCTGAAGATGCTGAAAAACAAAAACGTGGTGAACTTATTGAACCAAAAAAACCAATTATTTATTACTTAGACCCAGCAACTCCTGACAAATGGAAACCTTTCATTAAACAAGGAATTGATGATTGGCAAGAAGCTTTTGAATTTGCTGGATGGAAAAATGCAATTCGTGGCGAATATTGGCCAGAAAATGACCCAACAATGAGTTTAGAAGATGCTCGTTTTTCAGTATTACGCTATTTTGCTGCTGAAATTCAAAATGCTTACGGACCAAACGTTCATGATCCAAGAACTGGTGAAATCATGGAAAGTCATATTGGATGGTATCACAACATCATGAGTTTATTACGTGATTGGTATTTAATTCAAACCGCAGCTGTTGACCCGCAAGCTAGAAACAAAAAGTTTGATGATAAGTTAATGGGCGAATTGATTCGTTTTGTGGCTGCTCATGAAGTGGGACATACACTTGGTCTTCGTCACAATATGGGAGCAAGTTTTGCTACTCCAGTTGAAATGTTGAGAAATCCAGAGTTTCAAAAGAAAAACGGACATACGTCATCAATTATGGATTATGCTCGTTTTAATTATGTGGCTCAACCAGAAGACGGTGTTACTGACCTATTCCCAAGAATTGGTGATTATGATAAATGGGCCATCAAATGGGGTTATTCGTATTTCAAAGATGCTAAAGACGAAGATGCTGAAAAAGCATTATTGAACGAAATGACTAAAGAAGCCTACAAAAATCGTCGTTTGTGGTTTGGTACCGAGACGAATCCTTATGATCCAAGATACCAAACAGAAGATTTAGGTGATAATGCTATGAAAGCTTCAGATTATGGAATTAAAAACTTAAAAAGAATTTTACCTAATTTAATCGAATGGAGTAAAGAAAACGGTGAAGATTATGATGAATTAAACGGTTTATATAATTCTTTAACAGGACAATATAGACGTTATATGGGACATGTTACGAAAAATGTTGGTGGTATTTATGAAACGCCAAAAACATATGACATGGAAGGAAATAAATACGAAGTGGTTCCTTCAGCTATTCAAAATGAAGCAGTTGCTTTCTTGAACAACCAATTGTTTAAAACTCCAATGTGGTTATTAGATCAAAATGTTTTATCTAAAATTAGACCTGAAAATGGAGTTGAAGCCATCAAATCAATCCAAGACGGAACTTTGTCAAGTTTATTAGCTGGAGATAGATTAGTTCGTTTATTAGAAACTTCATCTCAAAATAAAGCAAATTATTCAGTAGACGAATTAATGAGCGATTTAAGAAGAGGCATTTTCTCAGAAATAAGAACTAACGCACCTATTGATATTTACAGAAGAAACTTGCAAAAGCTGTTTGTTTCTAAATTGATAGAAACAATGTCAAGCGAAAAAACTAATGTGGCTACTTTCGGTGGACGCAGAATAGTTTTAGCCGACACTGATATTCCTTCTATTGCTCGTGGTCAATTAAATGAATTGAAAAATCAGTTAAGAGCTGCAGCTGCGGTTTCTTCTGATCGTTTAACGAAATTTCACCTAAACGATTTAGTTGCAAGAATTGAAAACGCAATGAAACCTAAATAATCAATTGTTTTGAAACAAAAAGGGATGACTTAATTGTCATCCCTTTTTTTATATCCTAAATTAATTACTTTTTCTTTTTCCCTCCAGAAGATTTTGGAGCTCCTTTAATTTCATATTTACTAGATGCCGTATTGTAAACATAAGTACTGTTTTGAGTTTTTGTTTTCAAAACAAAACTACCATCAGCGTTTAAAGTAAATTCAAAACCTTCACTTCTATTCTTTTCAACATCGTGTGAAGCGGTTTTGTTAGCATCTAAAAAAATAGTCTCTTTTATATGAGAAGATTTATGAGTGTTCCCTAGTAAAAGTGTCTTGGTTTCAGTATCCCAAAGTTGGTCTTCTGTAACTACTCCATTTTCCTTTTTTAATTTAGTATCAATTTTAATTTCTTCTTTCCAGTTTACATGATAAAACTTTTTCCCTTGAGTTGAAAAACTTTTTACAACAAAACCTGTTGGTTTAAAATCAGTTTTTTCAAGTTTTTTTACTTCTAATGTATCAACTTTGTCTTCATTCTTTACAAAAAGAACAACTCTCTTTCCAGATTTTTCAGAAACAACTTCGGCAGAAATGTTATCTACTTTTGTTAAAACAACATTTTTTGCGGCTGCTGGTTTTGCTTTTGTTTTTCCTTTTTGAGCGAATCCAATTGTTGATATTAGTAAAATAAGAAGTAAAAATAGTTTTTTCATAATAGTAGGTTGTTAATTAGGTTGCCAATATACAAAAAAATTAAAACGAACCACTGTTAAATAAAAAAACCGAATCATCTCTGATTCGGTTTTAAAATTATTTTCGATTTGAAAATTATTTCACTTCTTCGAAATCTACATCTTGCGTTTGGTCTCCTGAAGCAGCCGCTTGTGGCTCAGCTTGAGAAGCTCCTTGCTCTTGTGATTTGTACATTTCTTCTGTAGCTGTTTTCCAAGCTGCATTTACGTTGTCTAAACCTTTTTGAATAGCTTCTAAATCTTGATTTTCATGAGCCATTTTTAACTCAGTTAAAGCATATTCAATAGCAGTTTTGTGTTCAGCAGTTAATTTATCACCAATTTCTTTTAATTGACTTTCTGTTTGGAAAATCATCGAATCAGCTTCATTAATTTTTTCTACTCTTTCTTTAGCTAATTTGTCTGCTTCTGCATTCATTTCAGCATCTTTTTTCATTCTTTCGATTTCTTCTGGAGTTAATCCTGAAGAAGCTTCAATACGAATATCATGTGATTTTCCTGTTCCTTTATCAGTAGCAGAAACTTTAATGATACCATTCGCATCAATATCGAAAGTTACTTCAATTTGAGGAACTCCTCTTGGTGCTGGTGGAATACCATCTAAATGGAAACGACCAATTGTTTTGTTATCATTTGCCATTGGTCTTTCTCCTTGTAAAACGTGGATTTCTACCGATGGTTGGTTATCTGCTGCTGTTGAGAAAACTTGAGATTTTCTTGTTGGAATAGTTGTGTTAGACTCAATTAATTTTGTCATAACACTTCCCATAGTTTCAATACCTAATGAAAGTGGTGTAACGTCTAATAATAATACGTCTTTTACTTCACCAGTTAAAACTCCACCTTGAATTGCAGCTCCAATTGCTACAACTTCATCAGGATTTACTCCTTTTGATGGTTTTTTATTGAAGAATTTCTCTACTTGTTCTTGGATAACTGGGATACGAGTTGAACCTCCTACTAAGATAACTTCATCAATATCAGAAACTGATAAACCAGCATCTTTTAACGCTTTAGCAACTGGTTCCATAGAACGTTTTACTAAAGTTTCAGCTAATTGTTCGAATTTAGCTCTTGTTAATGTTTGAACTAAGTGTTTTGGTCCAGAAGCCGTAGCTGTTACGTATGGCAAGTTGATTTCTGTTTGAGCAGAAGCTGATAATTCAATTTTAGCTTTTTCAGCTGCTTCTTTTAAACGTTGTAATGCCATTGGGTCTTTACGTAAATCAACACCTTCAGCAGCATTGAAATCGTTAGCTAACCAATCGATAATTACTTGGTCAAAATCATCTCCACCTAAGTGAGTATCTCCATTTGTAGATAATACTTCGAAAACTCCGTCTCCTAATTCTAAGATAGAAATATCAAAAGTACCTCCACCTAAATCGTAAACTGCGATTTTTTGGTCTTTTCCTTGTTTGTCTAATCCATAAGCTAAAGCTGCTGCTGTAGGCTCATTGATGATACGCATTACTTTTAAACCAGCAATTTCACCTGCTTCTTTTGTAGCCTGACGTTGTGCATCGTTAAAGTAAGCTGGAACAGTAATAACTGCTTCAGAAACGGAATGACCTAAATAATCTTCAGCTGTTTTTTTCATTTTTTGAAGTGTCATTGCAGACAATTCTTGTGGTGTGTATAAACGACCATCGATATCAACACGTGGTGTATCATTGTCTCCTTTAACCACTTTGTAAGCTACTGTTGAAGCTTCTTTTGCACTTTCAGTATACTTGTTACCCATAAAACGTTTTACAGAAGCAATCGTTTTTGTTGGGTTAGTTACTGCTTGTCTTTTTGCCGGATCTCCAACTTTAATTTCTCCACCTTCTACAAATGCAATAACAGATGGTGTTGTTCTTTTTCCTTCTGCGTTTGCAATTACAACAGGCTCTCCACCTTCCATTACAGCCACACATGAGTTGGTTGTTCCTAAGTCGATTCCAATAATTTTGCTCATTTTTATACTTGTTAGATTTTAAATTTCAATTTTAAACTCGATGACTCTAATTCAATGATTGTGCCATAACGAAAAATACAGAAATTTGACAGAAAACAGCTTTTGTCAGGTTTTTTAAACTGACAAAATGTCGTTTTATGCTGTTTTTTTTATTCTATTCTGACTTAAATTTCTAAAATTAGCCATGTTGAAAACCAAGATAGAAATCAAAATCAAAGAATAGGAAACGATTTGGGCTACAGAAACCGATTCTTTAAAATAGAAAATAGCTAAAAAGAAATGAATCAAGGGATTGGTATACATCAAAATCCCAACAGTTGAGGAATTTAATCCTTTTAAAGCATATAAATTCAGGAACAATGGAATAATGGTAAAGACAACCACAATAATTAAAAGTAGTAAATAAAACAGAAACTCAGTTGGAACAGCACCTCCAAAACTTGGATAAAACGGCAACAACATAACAGAAGCTATCACCATTTGAATGGTTAATATCAAAAATTTGTCAAAATCACTATTCTTTCTTTGGGAAACCAAATACAATCCAAAACTTAATGCGATTATCACACTATAAATCAAATCTTTAAAATTCCCATAAGATAATATCACACAACTAATTACACATAACCCAACGGCAATCCATTGCCATAAATCGATTCTTTCTTTCAATAATATAAAAGCTAAAACAGTGGTTAATATTGGACAAATAATATAAGCAAATGAAGCCGATTGCAAGCTAACGTGATTTACCGCATAGATAAACAAAAACCAATTTAATACTAATAGAAGTCCGCCAACAATCGTCATGATTACTGCTGATTTTTGTTTTTTATTGGAAAGTTCTTTGAACGTTTTCTTTGCTTCAACAACAACTGATTTTCTAAACATTAAATTAATTCCCAATAAGAAAGCCGTAGCAATAAAAACTCGGAAGAATAAAATATCTAGTGAAGCATAATTTGTTAAAGGTTTTAAAGCCAAACTAAAAAATCCCCAAATGATAAAGGCAGATAAAGCAGATAAAAAATATTTATTTACAGGCATTCTTTTTTTTTGCAAAAGAACTAAAAAAGAAGGAAATAAAATCCCAATTTTATGTTATTAATTCGTTTAATTTATAACAATCGAACATTTTTACGTGTTGTATAATTTCAATTTTAAAGACTATCTTTGCTATACTAAAGAAATGTTTATGGAATGTATATCCGTTTTTGATATGTTAAAGATTGGTGTTGGACCTTCGAGTTCTCACACCCTTGGACCATGGCGTGCTGCCGAACAATTTTTAAAAGAATTGCGCGAACGCAACCTAATTGATACCGTAATTGGTGTCAAAGTAGATTTGTATGGTTCTTTATCATTAACTGGAAAAGGTCATGCAACAGATTTAGCGGTAATGCTTGGTTTAAGTGGTGCTGATCCTGAATATATTCCTGTGGAAAGTATTGATGTAATTATTTCGGCTATCAAAAACAAGAAAGAAATTTTCTTAGGGAATGAAATTATCATTCCGTTTTGTTTTGAAACCGATATTGTTTTCAACAGAAACTTTTTACCTTTTCATGCCAACGGATTAACTTTTACTGCCAAAACTGATACTGAAACTTATTCCGAAACCTATTATTCTATAGGTGGTGGATTTGTTGTAAAAGAAAAAGAAGACCATCATAAGGAAGAAATTTTACATACTTTCCCATTTCCAGTTGAAAAAGCAGATGAATTATTAGCTTTTTGTGCTGCCGAAAATAAAAAAATATCGGAAATCGTATACGAAAACGAGAAAACCATGCGAAGCGAAGAAGAAATTCACAACGAATTACTTCGTATTTGGGATACGATGCTAGAATGTATGTACATTGGTTGTCACTCAGAAGGAATTCTTCCAGGTGGCTTAAATGTGCGACGAAGAGCTTATGACATGCACAAAAACTTGATTGGGGTTTTACCTTATGAAGACCCATATTCGTGGTTGCAAATCATCAGACAAACCGAAGTTAAATTCCGTCAGATTTTAAAATGGGTAAGTTGTTTTGCATTGGCAGTAAATGAAGTAAACGCTTCGTTAGGTCGTGTAGTTACCGCTCCAACTAATGGAAGTGCGGGAGTTATTCCTGCAGTTTTGATGTATTATTTGGTAATCGAAAATCATGAAGCGGGCGAAAAAGAAATCAAACAATTTTTAATGGTAGCGGGCGAAATTGGTTCTATCTTCAAAAAAGGGGCTACTATTTCAGCAGCTATGGGCGGTTGTCAGGCTGAAATTGGTGTTTCGAGCGCTATGGCAGCAGCTGCATTATGTGAATTAATGGGCGGAACTCCAGCTCAGGTTGCTATGGCAGCTGAAATTGCAATGGAACATCACTTAGGATTAACTTGTGATCCGATTGGTGGTTTGGTACAAATTCCGTGTATTGAAAGAAATACGATGGGTGCGATAAAAGCCATCAATGCAGCCGAATTAGCCTTAGAAACCGATGCTTTAAATGCAAAAGTGCCATTAGACAAAGTAATACATACGATGTGGCAAACCGCAAAAGATATGAATTCCAAATATAAAGAAACTTCTGAAGGTGGTTTGGCTGTAGCCGTAAATATGTCGGATTGTTAATTTATGAGAAAATTAATTTTTATCTATTTATTTCTATTTACGAATGTCTTTTCAATTGCTCAAGACAGATATTGGATTATTAATGATACCAAATTATTTGAAAAACCTTCTACAGAAAGTAAATTTTATGGCCATTTTAGATATGGCGCTGAAGTAAAAATTATTGAAGATTTGAAAAATGGTTGGCTCAAAGTGCAATCCGATAATTTTACCATTGGTTTTGTAAAAAAAGAGTTGGTTCGAACTACAATGAATGGAAACGATAAAATTATTGAAGATCCTTCTAACCCAATAATTAAAGGTGGTGATGCTTATTATGGTGGCAATCACTTATTTGTTACCGTAGCTGGTTTAAAAGCTAGAAGTAAACCTGATAAAATGTCTTCTGTTAAAGAAATTCTTACTAATGGTGATGCGGTTTCGGTTAGTTATTTTCCTGTAAATAAAGAAGAATGGGTTAATATTGGATATGGATTTGAATCAAATGCGGCAAAATTTGTATTAGCAAAATTTTTGGGAAAAAGACCAGTTTATGAAGATTTATTAACTCAGTTTGATCAATTACCTAAATCAAATATTGCAGAACGAAAAACCATTGGAGAACGTTTAGTAGAATTAACATGGAACAGTGGTGATATCAATGAATTACCAGCTTTAGAACGATACTTAGAGGTTGCTAAACAATTAAATGATGAAAAATTAATTAAGGATACAGAGTTTAATATCTTAATTGCTAAAAATATAGGATTGCATATAGATTTAAACTTTAAACTACTCCAAGAAAAAATACAATCATCCTATTTTGAAATCAATGGTTTTAAATTTGACAATACCGAGATTTCATTTACAGATTTGCTTAAAAAATTTGGCAAACCATCAAAAATTGAGAATGTTGAAGATGAGTGTGGTGTATATTTATCTAATGTTTTATATCATTATTCAGATTTTATTATTAGTATAGATCAAGAAAATAACAAAGCTGAATTGGTAGAAATCTTTTTTAAACCTAATACTAAATTTTATTTTGATGCCCGCTCAATATTTAGCCAACAAATTTCTGAAAAAGATTTTATTTTGAAGTATGGTCAATATTTAGAATATAGCTTTAAAAATCCTCATTTTTATAATATCCCTTTTGATTCAGGTTTTTATTCTATTTATTTTAAAGATGGTGTTTTGTATTCAATCGAAATAAATTATTATTGTTAAATATATTGAAAAACAATAGATTACATTATTTTTCAGCGCTTTTTATAACATTAATTTTAGGGATATTATCTCGAAAAATCACTGACATTCCTTTATTTATAGGAGATGTTTTGTATGCAGTCTTGATTTATTTTGGAATGCGATTCCTTTTTATTCATTTAAAAACACACAAAACATTCTTACTAAGCTTGCTTTTTTGTTTTAGTATCGAAATTTTACAATTGGTTCAAATTGATTGGTTAATTGCCATTCGAAAAACTACTTTAGGTCATTATATATTGGGTCAAGGTTTTATTTGGTTGGATTTACTTTGCTATGTAATTGGAACTTTGGTGGCTTTCTTGATCGATTGGAAATGCATTAAAACTCAAAACTTAAACTCGTTGTAACAAAAAAATTATTTGATTTATTATCAAAGAAAATTGTTTCTTTTGAATCGAAATAACGGGCTTCGGTTCTTAATTTTACTTTTGAATTGGGTAAATAATCAAAATTTATGGAAGCTCCTGAGGTTTTAAACGCATCTGAAGTAGCAACAATTACATTATCTTCATCTTGATAATATTCTACTCTAACCGCAGTTTGCCATTTGGAATTAATCGAATATTGTGTAATCAAAACGGGACTCATCCAATATAAATGTTTATCATTTAAAGAAGAACTATCTTGAATGCCAAAATCAAATCCTAAAATGGTACGCCATTTTGAATTCCAAGTGTTATCCCAATACAAATTACTAAAATAACGCATTCCTAATTCGGTACCATAAAATTCTTTTCCAATAAAAGTACTCCAATTTAATGTAGTTTTTTCTGAAGGTTTATACACAATTTGAGTTCCAAAAGCTGGTGCAACGGTTTTGTCAGGTTTGTTGATGCGTTGCCAACCATTAGTTACCAATCCCGAAAAACTCCATTTTTCATTTGGTTTATAATTGTATTTGATTCCTGTCATGAAGTAAGGCGAATTTTCAGCTAAAATAGAACGCGTTAATGTCAAATTAGTAGCCGTTGTTGCCGATTCAAATCCGATGTAACTTGGCATGATTCCAACTTCTATGGATGATTTTTTATTGTCATTCAAGTACATTCCTACATAAGCTTCGCTCACTAATTTTATATCTTCCGAAGCGTAATTATCATCTACATACGTTCCTGCATGAACCGCAATTGATACATAAGCATTTCCGTATTGTAATTGCGCACGAATCAAACCATTGTTCACATTAAACTCATTATGTCTATTGTAATTATACATAAATGGCAGTTTAGCATCTGTAGTTGGATTACTAAAATCGTATGCATAATACGTTTCTAAAAAACCAGAAACTTTTATTTTTAAAGAATCTTTTTCTTGAGCGTTTCCTAAAAAGGATAAAAGCACTATACTATACAGCCAAATCTGTTTCATTGTCAATTTTTTTATGTTGTTTTTTAGCTAAAATGGCTAATCCAAAAGTAATAACGCCTACCCTTCCAATAAACATGATGCTAATTAAAATTATTTTTCCCCAAACCGATAAACTTCCGGTAATTCCCATACTCAAACCAACTGTTCCAATAGCTGAAGTAGCTTCAAATAGTAACTTTTCTAACGATTGATTTTCAGTAAAACTTAACAAAAATACACTAAAAAATAAAATTGCTGTATAAAAAATAAAGGTCGAAACTGCCATTTCTAGTCGGTCAGCTGGAATTTTTTTACCTAAATAAGTCACTTTTGCTTGATTTCTTACTTTGCTCTTTACAATAGCAATTACAGCTGTTAAAGTTGTAATTTTCATACCACCACCGGTACTTGAAGGCGCTGCTCCAACATACATTAAGAAAATAATGGTTAATAAAACTCCTAAATTCAAATTACTTAGTGGAATAGAATTGTAACCCGCTGTTGATATTGCGTTAACTGTTTGAAAAGCGGCAATTTCTAATCGTTCAAAAACGGGATAATGTTGTATGGTACTCTCTCCAAAAAAAGTAATTGCAGTTGCAATAAACAAAACGCCAAAGAACGATAAAGTAATCATTTTTGTAGTAAACGAAATGGAATTCGATTTTTTTGAAAAATAATACCAAATATCAGTTACCACAATAAACCCTAATCCTCCAGAAATTGTTAAAAAGAGTACAATTCCATTTAAAAAAGTATTGGTTGCATAAGCTTCAAAACTAGTATTGTATAAACTAAATCCAGCGGTACAAAAAGAAGAAACACTATGGAAAACACTAGTCCAAATTGTAAAAAAAGTATCTGAATGAATAGGTCTAAAAGCAAAATAAAACAAAATAGCTCCAATAATTTCGATGGTAAACGTGAATACAATAACTGATTTTAAGAAATCCTGAATTTTGAATTCTTTTGGCATAGTAAATTCGTTATGCAAGATTTTTTTATGCCAATGGGTAATCTGTTTTGTGGTAGAAAGTAAAATATAAGTCGTTAAGGTCATGTAGCCAATTCCACCAATTTGAATCAATGTTAGAATTATGAATTGTCCAAAAAAGGTATAATTATCAAACGTACTCACCGTTGCTAATCCTGTAGTAGAAAGTGCTGATGTGGATGTAAAAAGTGTATCAATGAAATCTGTTGGAATTTTCTGAGAAAATGGTACGGATAGAAAAATCCACCCCAAGACCATGTACATGAAAAATCCAAAAAATAAACTTTGTTGGGGATTTAATCGCAAATGAAATTTTAAGTATTCGCGTCTTACGGTTTGAAATAAAGTTTTAGGCATTATTATTTTTCAATTTTAAATTTATAATAGTTTTTAATAAAGTGCGAAGCATGAACTAATCCAAGCTTTTCGGCTACTAAACTCAAATCGTTGAGCTGATTTTCTAAGGCGTCTTCTCGTTGTGGGCATTGATTAATTTTGATAAATTCTCGAAGCCAATAATCAGAATTTGAGTTAGATTGTGGAGGTCGAATTGCGTTATTTAAAGACAAACTATCGCTGTTGCTTGGCACATTAGCTGTGTTGCTGTCTGAATTTTCCATATGTAATGATTTTTATGTCAGAATAAATCGATAACCAATTCCGCTTTCGGTGAGAATCATTTCCGGATGATTGGCATCTTTCTCAATTTTTTTTCTTAATTGTGCTACAAACACTCGTAGATATTGGGTTTGATCGCTATAGCTTTTTCCCCAAATTTCCTTTAATAAGTATTGATGTGTTAATACTTTTCCTTCGTTTTTTGCCAAAATGGCTAACAAATTAAACTCTGTTTGAGTTAATTTGACTTCTTCTTTATTCACTTTTACGATTCGGGTTATCAAATCAATCGAAAAATTAGATGAACTAATAACTGGTTCCGAAGCTTCTTTGATGTGATTTCTCATGTGAGAACGAACTCTTGCTAATAATTCTTGTGTTCTAAATGGTTTAATTAAATAATCATTAGCTCCATTATCTAACGCTTTTACAATTTCCGATTCTTCACTTTTTACCGATAAAATCATGATGGGATTCAAATACCATTCGCGCAATTGTTGCAATACTTTTTGTCCGTCAACATCGGGTAAACCCAAGTCAAGCATAATCAAATCGGGTTGAAAAGTGGCTGCAAAACGAATCCCTTCTAATCCATTTTCGGCCAATTTTACATCAAAATCATTTGTACTTAAAGTAATTTCTAAAAGTTTTCTGATTTGCGATTCGTCATCAATGACTAAAATTTGGCGCTTATTCATTTTCTATCGGATTAAATTTTGAAACTTCGGTTTTAATTTTGATTACAAATTTTGCTCCACCTTCTACTCTATTTTCTAAAGTTACAGTTCCGTTTTGCGCTTCAACGAAACCTTTTACAATAGATAATCCCAAACCTGAACCACCTGGTCTCGAATTTTTAAGTCGGTAAAATTTATCAAAAACAAAGGCAATTTCATCTTCTGGAAAACCTTTTCCTTCATCTAAAATTATAATTTGCAATGTGTTTTCTGAATATGATAAATTGATTGCTATAGTGCTTTTTTCAGGCGTATAAATTATGGCATTGTTCAATAAATTGTAAATAACATGCTCTGTTAAGCCGTAATCCAATTTAAAAAGCGGTAGATTTTCAGGAACATTGACAACTATTTTTTGTGTGTACGATTTAATTTTCAGAGCTCTAATTACTTCATAAACAATTTCATTCACATCAACCCAATCCATTTTTGCCACAATAACACCCGATTCTAATCGCGACATATTCAATAAATTTTCAACTTGATTATTTAGTCGTAGCGAAGCAATTGAAATTTCTTCTAGTAGTTTTTCTTTCTGATTTTCGGTCATAATTGCATTGCTTTGAAGCGCATCGGTTGAACCAATAATGGCAGAAATAGGCGTTTTTAATTCGTGAGATAAACTATCTAAAAGGGTGTTGTAGAGTTTTATTGATTTTAATTTTGACTCTTTTTCATTCGCAATTCGTTCAATTTGTCTGATTTTAAAGGTTAAAACAGCATTAATTAAAGCAATTACAAAATACATAAAGAACATAAATTTATCTTCTGTATTTCCGATATGAAACGTAAAATACGGTTTGATAAAAAAGAAATTCCAAATTAAAGCACTCAAAACTGCCGCTATTAATGTAGGAACAATTCTGTAAAACATAGCTACGAAAGAAACAGTAACCAAAAGAATAAAGGCAATAACTTTGTAGCCAATAATATCTTTAAAAGCAAAGCAAACAAGGGAAATCAGCACTACTAATATTATGCTGAAAATATATTGATTGTTAGGATTTGATGTTCTACTAAACACGCTTTAAAACTTTACCATTGAATTACTTGGCAAAGATAAGTTGGGTTTTATAAATAGCGTATAAAAGAAATGCTAATAAGTATAAAGATTTTATAAAGATTTTTTTCTTCTGGTATCAATTAGATGGATAATTTGCCATTTTCCGTTGTCGTTATACAAGGTAAATGCGTTTGCGCCAATGTGACTTAGTTTATCATTTACATAAAACTCATATGGTGTCCAAACATGGGCTAAATTACCATCAATTTCTACTTTATAATCGATAAGTTTTTCAAATATTTTTAGATTGGCTGGAATAGTTGCAATAGAATTTAAAAAATCATCAAAATTTTCATCTTTTAGTTTATTACCTTCTTTAGTATTAGCAACAGTTCGCAATACAATTTCTGGATGACATAATTCCCTTAATGCAACAGTATCTTTTGCATGAAATGCAATAAAAAAATCTTCTACAATTGCCTTTGGCGACTTTTCTTGCGCAAAAATTAAATTTGATGCTAAAACAGTTGCTATAATAAGTAGTTTTTTCATTGCAAAATTATTTGGTTAATGCATTAGTAGCACCTGAACTAAATAAGTTACAATTCCGGCAATGTAACCTGCTACAGCTAGTGGAGTAATTTTTTTCAAATACCACATAAAAGTAATTTTTTCCTTTTCCATAACAGCAATACCTGCCGCCGAACCAATAACTAACATACTTCCTCCCGTTCCAGCGCATAAAGCTATAAATTCCCATAAAGAATGATCCATTGGATAATCCGCTAATGAGAACATTCCTTGTGTAGCAGCTACTAAACTTCCGTTATCTACAATTGATGATAAAACACCTATGGTAATAATCATGGAATCTGTATTTGGCAAGTTTGTGATTAAAATGTTAGCCATTTCTTTCAAAACTCCCACTTCTTGCAAGGCAAAAACCATTAACAAAATTCCCATGAAATAAAGTATTGAACTAATGTCTACTTTGGTTAACGCATATGCCACTGAGAATTTATCTTTTTCCTCTTGTGTCTTTTTCCTATGGTACATGATAGAGACTAATGAAACCATAGATAATGAGATTAGAACACCTATAAAAGGTGGTAATCCCGTTAAGGTCTTAATAACAGGAACCATTACTAAACCTATTACACCTGCAATAAAAACACTCATACTTCCTCTCATTTTTTCTTCCTGACGCACTTGGGCCATTGAAACTTGAGCACGCAAAACCGCAAAACCTTTCATTCTAAAACTAGCGATAATTACAGGAACTAATAAAACCATAATAGAAGGTAAAATCAAGGCTTTTACAATTCCAAAAGAACTTACTTGACCACCTATCCATAATAAAGTTGTGGTAACGTCCCCAATCGGACTAAAAGCACCTCCCGCATTAGCTGCAATAACTACAATTCCAGTTAATATCATTCTAATTTCACCTTTTGGCATTAACTTTCTTAAAAGCGTCACCATAATAATGGCTGTAGCTAAATTGTCTAATAAAGCAGAAAGAATAAAAGTTATAAAAGCAACTATCCAAAGTAGTTTTAAGACAGAAGTAGTTCTAATTCTACTTGTAATTACGGTAAATCCTTTGTGAATATCAATCAATTCAACAATGGTCATAGCACCCATTAAAAAAATAAGTAAGCCAGAAATTTCACCAAAATATTCCATTAACTTTTCAGTTACCAAATGTTGATCATCGTGACTATATAAAGCAATAACCACCCAACAAATAGTTCCAGTAAGTAAAGCAGTAATTGTCTTATTTATTCGGATAGGAGACTCTAAAATAACTGATAAATAACCGAGAATAGCAACAAAAAGTAATATTGGTATCATTTTTCTATTTTTTAAAACGGCACTAAATTACTGCAATAATTTAACATAAATTTAATATTTGATAAATATTTTTCAAGTGCCGTAAAAAGAATATAACATTTATTACCTTTGTGTTTCAAATACTATAAAAACATGTCAGTAGCGAAGAAAGATTACAAAAGAATCACAACAAAAACACTAATTGAAATGAAAGAAAATGGAGAAAAAATCTCTATGTTAACTTCTTATGATTTTACAATGGCAAAAATTGTAGATTCTGCTGGTGTTGATGTCATTTTAGTTGGTGATTCAGCAAGTAATGTTATGGCGGGACATGAGACTACACTTCCTATTACACTTGACCAAATGATATATCACGCATCAAGTGTTGTACGCGCATGCGAAAGAGCTTTGGTTGTAGTTGATTTACCTTTCGGGAGCTATCAATCCGACTCTAAAGAAGCTTTGCGTTCATCTATCAGAATTATGAAAGAAAGTGGCGGACATGCAGTAAAATTAGAAGGTGGAAGCGAAATTAAAGATTCTATAAAAAAAATATTAAACGCTGGAATTCCTGTTATGGGGCATTTGGGTTTAACACCACAATCTATTTATAAATTTGGAACATATACGGTTAGAGCAAAAGAAGATGCTGAAGCCGAAAAGTTGTTGGAAGATGCAAAAATGCTTGAGAAATTAGGTTGTTTTGCCTTAGTTTTAGAAAAAATTCCTGCTGCGTTGGCAGAAAAAGTGGCAAAAAGTATCTCAATTCCTGTAATTGGAATTGGTGCTGGTGGTGGCGTTGACGGACAAGTTTTGGTAATTCACGACATGTTAGGAATGAATAACGAGTTTAGCCCTAGATTCTTACGTCGTTATTTAGATTTATACGATCAAATGACAAAAGCAATCGGACAATATGTTACCGATGTAAAATCGAAAGATTTCCCAAATGCAAACGAACAATATTAATTGTGTCTACTAAAGAAATTTCTACAAAAAATAATCTTCAAATCCTCCACGAAGACAATCACATAATTGTCATTAATAAACGTGTTGGCGATATTGTTCAAGGTGATAAAACCGGAGATAAACCACTTTCGGATGTGGTTAAAGAATACATCAAAGAAAAATACAACAAACCTGGAGATGTTTTTTTAGGAGTTGTTCATCGTTTAGACAGGCCTACCACTGGAATTGTTGTTTTTGCAAAAACTTCAAAAGCACTTACTCGTTTAAATGAAACTTTTAAAAATAGAGAAACACAAAAAACGTACTGGGCAGTAGTGAAAAATTGTCCTCCCAAAGAAAAAGATACTTTAGTTCATTTTTTAAAAAGAAATACGAAAAACAATACATCAAAAGCACATTTAAAAGAAGTTCCCGAAAGCAAAAAAGCAAGTTTAAGTTATCAAATCATCAAGAAATTAGATAATTATTTTGTATTGAAAATTGATTTACACACGGGAAGACATCATCAAATTAGAGCACAATTACAAGCCATCGGTTGTCCAATAAAAGGCGATTTAAAATATGGTTTTGATAGAAGCAATACAGATGGTGGTATTCATTTACATGCTAGAAAATTAACACTAACGCACCCTGTTTCAAAAGAAATTATTACTTTTAATGCAACAACACCAAAAGATAGTATTTGGAATTCACTCTAATTATTTAAAATCTATGAAAAATTTAATTCTTTCTCTTGCTTTAATTACGGCTTTTTCCTCCTATTCCCAAGAACATTTTAGTGGAATTTCTACCTCTAAAAGAGGTGGTTTGTTGAATGCTAATAACAATCCCGCTGAATTAGTTAATATGAATACTAAATTTGAAGCGAATATTTTCAATTTTTCTTTGGGAATGGCAAATAACAAACTAACCTTTAGCGATTTAGTTAGCGGAGATAACTTAGAAGATAAAATTTTTGAAGGCGATGAAGCAGTTAATTTAAGGCTAGATGCACAAATTCTTGGTCCTTCTTTTGCCTTTAAATATCAAAAATGGGGTTTCGGAATTACTTCAATAGCTAACATAAAAGCTAATGCGATCAATGTAGATTCAAAATTAGGAGATGCTATTCAGAATGGCGAATTAAGTAATATTTTTTCTCAAACAATGATTTCTTCAAACGATAATCAAAGATTAAATGCAACTACTTGGGGAGAACTTGGATTTACAATTGCAAGAAACTTAATCGATTTACCTAAACATAAATTGAATGTTGGTGCTAATTTACGTTTACTATTTCCAGGTGCTTATGCTAACTTTTCAGCAGACAATCTAAATGGTACTATCGTAAATAATTTTGGAGATATTTCTTTAGTTGATGCTTCTGCTAACATAAACATTGCTTATGCTGGTGTTTTAGCGGATGATTATAACGACCAAGGCAACTATAACGAATTTTTCTCTCAAGGAATTAACGGATTTGCAACAGATATTGCAGTTAATTATCGTTGGAAAGATGAAAATGATACAAATAGTTACCGATTAAATGCAGGTCTTTCAATTAAAAATATGGGTTCAATGACTTTCAAATCGGATAATAACTTAAGCAAAAACTACATTTTAAATGTGGATAATTTTGAAAGTTTAGATTTAAATCAATTTGAAAATGCCGAAAGTTTATCTGAAATTGAAGCAATCTTAAATGACCCAGCAAACGCGGCTTATTTTCAATCAACATCAAGCACAGCAGATTACACAGTAAAATTACCAACAGTAATTAACGCTTATGCCGATGTTCGATTAACCAAAAAATGGTTTGTAACAGGAAGCATCAATCAAAAAGTAAGTGACGACAGTGAAAGCGACGTTATCACTACTCAAAATTCCTATACTTTAATTCCAAGATTTACCACAAAATGGTTTGAAGCTTATGCCCCTCTTGCAGCAAATGAAATTTCAGGATTTACTAGCGGTATTGGATTTAGATTATCTGGATTTTTTATAGGATCAAACAGTGTATTTACAGCTTTAGCCGATAGCGGAAAACAAGCCGATTTATATTTAGGAGTTCGTTTCGGATTTTAATAATTTTAAAAAATATTTCATATGAAATGGAGAGGTAGACGTCAAAGTGACAACGTAGAAGACAGAAGAGGAATGTCGGGCGGTGGAAAAGTAATTGCTGGTGGTGGAGCTATCGCAATTGTTTTTTTTCTTGTAAAAATGTTTTTCCCTGAAGCAGCACCATTTGTTGATACCATTCAACAAAGTCAAGGCGCTCAACAAACAGAACAAGTTGAACAAAGAGAACTTACTCCTGAAGAAAAGGAAATGGGAGAATTCGTTTCAACCGTTTTTGCCGATACAGAAGATATTTGGACCAAAATATTCGAAGAAAATAACCTTGGAACTTACGAACAACCTAAAATGGTATTGTTTACTGGTTCAGTAGAAACAGCTTGTGGTGGAGCAAGTTCAGCTTCAGGTCCGTTTTATTGCCCTGGTGATAAAAAAGTATACATGGATTTAGCCTTTTTTGAAGAACTTCGTACCCGTTTTGGTGCAAAAGGTGGCGATTTTGCTATAGCTTATGTAATTGCTCACGAAGTGGGTCACCACGTACAAACTATTTTAGGAACATCGGGAAAAGTTAGAAAATTACAACAAACTAAAAGCGAAGCCGAAGCTAATAAACTTTCAGTATGCTTAGAACTTCAAGCCGATTTTTATGGTGGATTATGGGCACATTACAACCAAAAATATTTAGAAGAAGGTGACATTGAAGAAGCGCTAAGTGCCGCACATGCTGTAGGCGATGATGCCATTCAAAGTAAAATGCAAGGGCATGTTGTTCCTGATTCATTTACTCACGGTTCATCTGAACAACGTATGAAATGGTTTATGAAAGGCTTTAAATCGGGCGATATTCGATTAGGCGATACTTTTGCAGAAGAACTATAACTATTTTGAAAATTGAAGCCCCAGAATCTGATTATTTGTACATTCAAGATTCACAAATAACAAATGCTGGAAAAGGTTTATATACAGCAATTGACATTTATCCTAATGAAATTATTTCCATTTTTAAAGGAGAAATTTTAACCGATAATGAGGCTCAAAAAAGAGTTTCAGAAGGTAATGACCGCTATTTTATTAACATGTTAGACGGTTCCATATTGGATTCTATGAATGTAGATTGTTTTGCTAAATATGCTAATGATGCCGAAGCTTTCTCCAAATTAGAATTTAAAAATAATTCCAAAATTACATTAGACGATGATGATAAAGTTTGCATCGTAGCTACAAAGAAAATCAAATCCCAACAAGAGATTTTTTGTAGCTATGGTGTAAAATATTGGAAAAAACATAAATAATCTAAATCTATTCCCTTTTAAACTATTTTTTTTGTAATTTTGTTTAACTTTTTTAATTAAATTTTAAACAAAATGAATGTTTCGTGCAAAAAAGACTTCACTGATATTGAAATTGATAGAATTATTGAAATGGCTTGGGAAGACAGAACACCATTTGATGCAATAAAATTTCAGTTTTCTTTAAATGAGGCTGATGTAAAAGCGTTAATGAAAAAAGAACTCAAATTCAGTAGCTATAAACTATGGAGAAAAAGAGTTGAAAATTGCAAAACGAAACATTTAGCCAAACGAGTTGAAGGCATTGATAGATTCAAGTGCAAACTTCAAAGAGCCATAACTAACAATAAAATTTCTAAAAGATAAAAATGAAAAGCAAAATTCCTGATAATGTAGTTTTTTCTGAAGAAAATGGATACAATGCAAATGTACTCGCTTATCCTACAAGTGTAGGTGCGCCAGCAATAAAAATGGATAACGTTGTTGATTGGAAAAATATTGGTATTCGAAATGTTAATAGAGAATTCGAAAGCAAGTTTAATGAACTTAAAACCGAATATGAAAAATTAATGCAAGAATATGAATGGAATGAAATTTTATACAATGCTAAATATTCATTTGAACCTATAATAGGCGAAACATATCATTTGTACTTAGCAAAAGACGGTTCAAATTTTCTTTCTTTAATTCACCCAGATTTCTGGAATAAAGAACACATTGGTTCCTTTAAACTGAATAGCAACAAAAAATGGATTCATATCGATTCCAAACAAGATATCTTTTAAATTATTGAATTCTTCTAATTACTTCTAGAAGAATTCAATAATTACTTTTTTAACTAGCCTAACCACCCTTCCCTATCCAAACTGCGATACTGAATTGCTTCTGCAATATGATGCGATTGAATAGACTCCGAATTCTCTAAATCAGCAATAGTTCTTGAAACTTTTAAAATTCTATCATACGCTCTTGCAGACAAATTCAATCGTTCCATAGCTGTTTTTAGCAATTGTAAGGAAACTTCATCCAAAACACAAAATTCGCGTATTAGTTTACTACTCATTTGCGCATTGTAATGAATGTATTCATAGTTTTCAAATCGCTGTGATTGAATTTCTCTTGCTTTGGTCACTCTTTCTCTAATTGCAACACTGCTTTCTGCTTTTCGGGTTTCAGTTAGTTTTTCAAACGGAACCGGTGTGACTTCAATATGAATATCAATTCTATCCAATAAAGGTCCCGAAATCTTACTTAAATACCGTTGCATTTCCATTGGAGATGAACTTACAGGCGCATTCGGATCATTAAAATAACCTCCTGGACTTGGATTCATGCTTGCCACCAACATAAACGAAGATGGATATGTTATTGTAAATTTCGCTCTTGAAATAGTCACTTCCCTATCTTCTAATGGCTGACGCATGACTTCTAAAACTTCTCGCTTAAATTCAGGCAATTCGTCTAAAAACAAAACACCGTTGTGTGCCAATGAAATCTCGCCCGGTTGTGGATAACTTCCACCTCCAACTAAAGAAACCGAACTCGCAGTATGATGCGGACTTCTAAAAGGACGTTGTGCCATCAAACCTACATCTTTGGTCTTTCCAGCTACTGAATGAATTTTGGTGGTTTCTAAAGCTTCACGCATCGTCATTGGAGGTAAAATACTAGGCAAACGTTTGGCTAACATTGTTTTTCCTGAACCTGGAGGACCAATTAAAATGATATTATGTCCGCCAGCTGCAGCAATTTCCATACAACGTTTAATTCCTTCTTGACCTTTGACATCGGAAAAATCATGTTCTGGAAAATCTAACGTTTTATTGAATTCTTCTTTGGTATCTATTGTAGTGGGAATCAAATCTGATTTTCCTTCAAAGAAATTAATGACTTGTAATACATTTTCAACACCGTAAACATCAAGTCCGTCAACAATTGCAGCTTCTTTTACATTTTGAAAGGGTAAAATCAATCCTTTAAAACCTTCTTCTTTGGCTTTAATCGCAATTGATAAAGCTCCTTTTATGGGTTGTAATCCACCATCGAGCGATAATTCACCCATAATGACATAATTGTGGATATCTTCTGATTTAATTTGGGAAGAAGCGGCTAAAATACCAACAGCCAAAGTAAGGTCATAGGCAGAACCTTCTTTACGTAAATCGGCCGGAGCCATGTTGATGGTGATTTTTTTTCCGGGAAGTTGGTACCCGTTGTTTTTTAGTGCAGCAGCTATACGATAACTGCTCTCTTTTATAGCGGAATCAGGCAAACCAACTAAGTGATATCCTATTCCTTTATCGATGTTTACTTCTACCGTAATGGTAGTCGCTTCAACGCCAAAAACGGCGCTTCCGAATACTTTTACTAACATGGCTTATACTATTTAAATGGCTTATATAGTTGCAAATATAAAAAAGTTTTTGAAATAAAAAATCCCGATTGCTCGGGATTTGATTTATTTTTTGAATTTTGAAATACCTTCTTTTAACCAAGTTTTATATTCTTCAACATCTGGCGTATAACCAACTGGCTTCGAAATATCCTTACCTTCAGCATCTAAAACTACGTAATAAGGTTGGGCATTAATGTTGTATCTTTCTATTTGATACTCTCTCCATTTTTTTCCAATGGTAGTAACTTCACTTCTTGATTTAGAAACATATTGCTCTTCTTTTGGTAATTCGCGTTGATCATCACCGTATAACGAAATCAGTACAATCTCATTTTTTAAGATTTTTAAAATTTCAGCATCAGACCACACATTTTCTTCCATTTTTCTACAATTGGCACATGCATGTCCTGTGAAATCTAATAAAACAGGTTTATTTACTTTTTTCGCATAAGCTAAACCTTCTTCATAATCATGAAATGCCGTTATTCCTAATGGACCAATATGAGCGTTTTCTGGTAAAGCAGATTCAGAAGAAACTCCAGAACTAACTGTATTTTGATAACCAACTCCATATGGACTTTCGCTATAAGTCATTGGTGGTGTAAATCCGCTCAATATTTTTAGTGGTGCTCCCCATAATCCAGGAATTAAATAAATGGTAAATGTTGTAACAAATAAAGCAACAAATAATCTTCCCACTGAAATATGTGTCATTGGACTATCGTGAGGCAAGATTAATTTCCCGAAAAGATATAATGCCCAAGCTCCAAAAACAGCAATCCAAATTGCTAAAAACACTTCTCTTTCTAATAAATGTGTTTGTAAAACTAAATCGGCATTAGATAAAAATTTGAAAGCAAAAGCTAATTCTAAAAATCCTAATGACACTTTAACCGTATTTAACCATCCACCTGATTTAGGCAATGAATTCATCCAACCTGGAAACATAGCAAACAACATAAAAGGCAACGCAATGGCAGATGAAAAACCTAACATTCCAACTATTGGCCCTATTCCACCTTGTCTTGCTGATTCACCTAATAAGGAACCTACAATTGGTCCAGTACATGAAAACGAAACAACCGCTAAGGCTAATGCCATAAAGAAGATTCCGATGATTCCACCTCTATCAGCTTGTCTGTCGATTTTATTTAAAAATGAATTAGGTAAAACAATTTCAAATGCTCCTAAAAATGAAGCCGCAAAAACGATTAGAATTACAAAAAATATCAAGTTAAACCATACATTAGTCGATAACGCATTTAAAGAATCTATTCCAAAAAGTGCCGTAATTAGCATACCTAAACCAACGTAAATAATGATGATAGAAATTCCATAAATAAAAGCATTACGAATTCCAGCTGCTTTGGTTTTACTTTGTTTTGTAAAGAAACTTACTGTCATTGGTATCATTGGGAATACACAAGGCGTAAGTAAAGCTGCAAATCCACCTAAAAAGGCTAAAATGAAAATTCCCCATAAGCTTTTCTTTTCCTCTTCTTGAGTGGCATTTTCTGATTGATCAGCTACAGGTTCTTTCTTTACTTCTGTTGTTGCTTCTTTATCAATGTTTTCATTCTGAGAAGTCGAATCAATTGCATTTACATCTGAAACAGGTAAAACTTCTACATCAGTTGTTTTTATTTCAGGCAATTTAAAAGTAAATGTAGCATCTTGCTGAATACATTGTTCTTTACAAACTTGGTATTCCACATATACTTTAACTTCTTTAAGTTTTGTATTTGTAACTTTGATTACTTGCTTAAACTGAGCCGTTTTAGCAAAATAATATTCGTCAACTTCAAAAATATCATTGTATACTTTTTTATATGGACTCTCTTTGGTTTTTCCAACTAAATCGAAGTTTCCTTTTGCATTTTTATAATCAAAAACAGTTGGAAGTGGTCCGTTTTCTGGTGTAAATTGCGAATACATGTGCCATTCATTTTCAATAGTAGCATCCATAACCAATTCAAATTCTGTTTCTGATTTTTGAACTACTTTGGTTTTCCATTTTACTGGATTTATAACTTGACCTTGTGCAAAAAAGGTAAATAATAATAAAATGTAGGTAAGTTTTTTCATTATATAACTTCTATTTTTATAATTTGTTGAGTTGTTTCTGTTGCTCTAAACCGATTATCTGCTCTTTTTCCAATTACCCAAATAATTTGGTCTTCCGAACATAATAACCATTGGTTTTCTTTATCAAAAAGTGAATATTTTTCGTCTTTGAAATACTTACTCAATTTCTTTTTTCCGTTCATTCCTGATGGATAAAAATAATCACCTTCTTGCCATTTTCGAATCGTTAATGGAAATTTGATCTTATTTTCATCTACAAATATACAATTGGAAACTGTTTCAAAAATGTTAACTACTTTGTTAAACGTAAGTTTTAAGGGAATATTAACTTTACTTTCTATTGATTCGATGATAAAAACTGCCGAATTATTTGATGATTTTCTCTCGGAAAGGATTAATTTTTCTCGGTCTTTCAACAAAACATGAGTTTCAGAAAATACTTGCTTTCCTGATTGTGCTTCGACCAAATCATAAATATCATTCCAAGCTGAAAATCCATACTCTTTCAACCATTGGTACAAATACGCTTTGTAATTTTTGAATTGAAGCAATGAATTCAAATGAATTTCTACTTGATTTTCATTTACTTCAACAACTTTCTCATAAACTAATTTAGAAGCGTCATCTACCAAAGATTCCGCTTGTTGTAAATGGTTTATTGTATTTTGATACGAATCTAAAAATCCTGTATTCAATTCTTTTAAAGTGGGTACAATATTGTGACGTAATTTATTTCTAAAATATTTATCGGAAGCATTACTCGAATCTTCTCGCCATCGAATTTTATTTTGTTGTGCATAGTTTTCAATTTCTTCTCTTGAAAACGGTAATAATGGTCTAACAATTTTCTTATTTTGAGCTGGAATTCCCGTTAAACCTTCTAAACCAGTTCCTCTGATAAAATTGATTAAAAACGTTTCTACATTGTCATCTAAATGATGCGCAGTTAACACATAATCAAATCCAAGTGAAATAATTTCTTGAAACCAATCATAACGCAACTTTCGAGCGGCTAATTGAATGGAAAGTTTGTTTTCTTTAGAAAATTTGAGTGTATCAAACGATTCAATAAAATAAGGAATAAATCTGTCTTGACAAGTTTCCCTAACCAACATTTCATCTGCATCGCTCTCTTTTCCACGAAGTTGAAAATTACAATGTACTACGCAAATATCAAACCTCAACTTATAAAACAAATCCAACAAAACCATACTATCAACGCCTCCACTAACTGCTAAGAGCAATTTCTTGTCTTTCAGTTGGAAGAAATTTTGTTCGATATGATGTTGGAATTTTGCGAGCATTCTCAAAAGTAATTAGTAAAAAGGGAAAAGGGATTAGTTTTGTGATAATTTATTTATTAGTGAATTTAGCATTTTTTCGATTTCAATAGACAAATCATTAATTTCTTTACAATCTTCTCTTGAAATAAAACCTAAATTTATTGCAATTTCAATTTGCGTTTGACATTCAAACAAAGAACCTCTTGAAATCTGCAAAAATCTTGAATAATCTTTTTTGTAATTTCTACCATAACCTTCTGCTATATTAGAAGGAATAGAAACTGAACTTCTTTTAATTTGTGAAATCAATCCAAACTTTTCACTTTCAGGAATTTTTGATGTTAGAGAATAAACTAATGTAACCAAACTCATCGATTTTTGCCAAACTATTAAATCTCTATAACTTTTCATATTTATTGTTTTTTACTTTTGCCTAATCCCTTATTGCTTTTGCCTAGCTTAAAACCTCAAACATCGCTTTTGCCTTTAGCAAACATTCTTCATACTCATTTTCAGGAATTGCTTGAGAAGTTACAGCGCTTCCAACAGAAAAAGATAAATATTGATTTTTCGAATTATACAAAATACTTCGAATAACCACATTAAAATCGAAATCTCCATTTGGAGTAAAATAACCCACTGCTCCACTGTATAATCCGCGCTTTGTTTCTTCCAATTCTTCAATGATTTGCATAGCTGAAATCTTTGGTGCGCCAGTCATGCTTCCCATAGGAAAAGTGGTTCTCAGAATTTCAATTGGTGAAGTTGTATTTTCTACTTCTGAAACAATTGTTGAAATCATCTGGTGGACTTGCTTAAACGTATAAATCTGACACAATTTTTCTACTTGAACACTTCCTTTTGTAGCAGTGTGCGATAAATCGTTTCGAACTAAATCGACAATCATGATGTTTTCAGAACGTTCTTTTTCGTTTTGAGCTAAATCAGATTTTAATTGTTCGTCTTGTTCTAAATCGAAACTTCTTCTGGCTGTTCCTTTTATAGGTTGGGAAATGACTTTTAAACCTTCTTTTCGTAAATAACGTTCAGGTGAAGCTGAAAGCAAGTATTGAAAATTATTCTTAAAGTACACCGCAAATGGTGGTTCAGAAATCACATTCAGTTTTTGATAGATTTCCAGAGGTTCGATTTGAGCATTTTCGGCATAGAATTCCATGCAAAAATTCGCTTCGTAAATGTCGCCACGATGAATGTGTTCGAGCATTTTTGAAACTTTAGAAAGGTAATTTTCTTTTGTGATACGCTGTTGAATTTCAACATCAGAGGACTGAATACTGAACACTGAACACTGTGTTATTTCTTCGAAATCAGTTTCTATTTCGTCATCGCACATTCGTAAATATTGAATTTCAACTTGATTTTCCTTTATTAAAAACAACTTTTTAGGTTGGAAGAAAAACAAATCGGGAAATTCTAATCCGTCAAAGTTATTGGAATGTAAAGCTTCGGTATCATTTTTTAAATCGTAAGACAAATAACCAAACAACCAATCTTTCGTTTGACTTTGGTACTGATACAAATCTTGAAACGCATTTTCGTAATCGGTTTTAATCGAAGTAAAAGCATCAATCGCCAAAACCGAATCGTAACTCGAATACTTTTGATGATAGGAATTCGAATCTAAAAAAACAACTTCTCTGTGTTGGTTGGCCCAATGCAAAAGTTGGTTTTTAAAGTTGGAAAAGGACGAAATATCTTTTGTAATTACTGTTCTCAAATTGTAAAATTTACTTCGTAAAAGTACAACAAAAAAATAGTTGTTGGAAAATGGTTCAAATGTTAAAATTTGGCACGATTTTTATTCTTGCCTCTACAACTAACCAATTAAAAATTCATTTGTATTGATTCTAAAACTACACGTATTAAAAACAATTAATCAATAACTTTAAAAATGAATTTTTATGAACAAAAACACCAAAATCGTATTGACTTTGCTAGCGCTTGGTTTAGTAGTAGCTTGTAAAGAAAGTGTAGCTGAAGAATCAGCAGATTATTCAGAAAATGTAGCAACCGATAGCACAAGTATTGTTTCCTCTTCGGCAGCTGTTGTTGACAAAAACAGCAATCGAAAATTTGTCCGAACGGCGGATGTGAAATTTAAAGTCAAGAATGTCGCCAAATCGACTTATGCCATTGAAGATGCAACAACGAAATTTGGTGGATTTGTAACGTACACAAACCTACAAAGTAATATTCATAACGAAGACCGAACCAAAGTGAGTCAGGATAGCACTTTAGTGACTACAAAATATAAAGTAGATAATAACATCACGATTCGTGTTCCGAATACCAAAATGGATACCGTGATTAAAACCATAGCGAAACAAATTCATTTTTTAGATTATCGAATTATTAAAACAGATGATGTTTCGTTACAAATGTTATCTAATGAATTGGCACAAAAACGAAGTAATTCATCTGAAAAGCGTTTGGAAAATGCAATTGATTCTAAAGGAAAGAAACTGAATCAAATTGTAAAAGCTGAGGAAACCTTAGATGCAAAAAAAGAACAAAATGATGCTTCAAAATTGCAGAATTTATCATTACAAGACCAAGTGAACTTTAGTACTTTAACGCTAAACATTTACCAAGACGAAAGCATCAAACAAGAAATGGTGGCTAATGAAAAAAGTATCAACGCTTACCGACCAAATATTGGGTTACAAATTTGGGATAGTATAAAAACGGGTTGGTTTATTTTGGAACATATTATTTCGTTTGTTGTTGTGCTTTGGCCGTTTATGTTAATTGGATTTTTAGGATTCTTAGGCTATAAGAAGTTTTTGAAAAAATAAGAAATAAGCCATCGGGAAACCGGTGGTTTTTTATTTAATTAATTTACTATATTTGAAATAACTAACCAAAAAACTATTTAAATTATGAAAATTGCAACTATTATTGTTCGAGTACTTTTAGGAGCTATGATGCTTTTTGCTTCTATTTCTTATTTTTTTAAACTTGGTCCAGAACAACCAGAACCAACAGGTGATTTAGCTACGCTAATGACAGGTTTCATGGCTTCAAAATACATTTTCCCGGTAGCGAAAGCTATTGAGTTATTAGCTGGATTAATGTTAGTAAGCGGTAAGTTTGTTCGCCTTGGAACCATCGTTTTATTACCAATAAGCATCAATATTTTTCTAATTCACGTGGTTGTTACAGGTACAGATATTCCAATGGCAGCAGGAATCTTATTTGCCAATGTGTTTTTAATTTATGCTAATTGGGATGGTTTTAAAGAAATTGTAAAACCATAATATTAAATAAAACTAAAATAAAAAATCCCAAATTTCAAATGAAATTTGGGATTTTTAGTATGATAACATGATAACTTATCTTAATTACACGTGTAATGCTCTATTATCTGTAGCTGCTAATGCTGCTTCTTTGATTGCTTCTGCAAATGTTGGGTGTGCGTGAGACATTCTTGAAATATCTTCTGCGCTTGCTCTAAATTCCATAGCTGTAACTGCTTCTGCGATTAAATCAGCACATCTTGCTCCAATCATGTGAACACCTAAAACTTCATCTGTTTTGGCATCAGCTAAGATTTTTACAAAACCGTCAGTATCTCCTCCTGCTCTAGCTCTTCCTAAGGCTTTAAATGGGAAACTTCCTGCTTTGTAAGCTACACCTTCTGCTTTTAATTGCTCTTCTGTTTTTCCAACAGCTGCAACTTCTGGCCAAGTGTACACTACGCCTGGAATTAAATTATAATCGATATGTGGTTTTTGTCCAGCTAAAATTTCAGCAACCATTACTCCTTCTTCTTCTGCTTTGTGCGCTAACATCGCTCCACGAACTACGTCACCAATTGCATAAACATTTGAAGCCGATGTTTGTAAATGATCGTTTACTTCAATTTGACCTCTATCCGTAACTTTTACACCTGCTTTTTCAGCGTTTAAACCATCTGTATAAGGACGACGACCCACAGAAACTAATGAATAATCACCTTCTAACGTGATGATTTCTCCTTTAGCATTTTCTGCTTTAACCGTTACAACATCTCCAGCTCTTTCTACAGATTGTACTTTGTGAGACGTGTAGAATTTCATTCCTTGTTTTTTCATCACTTTAGTCAGTTCTTTTGATAAAGCTGCGTCCATTCCTGGTATGATTCTGTCCATGAATTCTACTACAGAAACTTGCGCTCCTAAACGTAAATATACTTGACCTAATTCGATTCCGATAACACCACCACCAATAATTACTAAGTGTTTTGGAACTTCTTTCAGTTTCAAAGCTTCAGTAGAAGTGATGATTCTTTCTTTATCTAATTTGATAAAAGGTAAGCTTGAAGGTTTAGAACCTGTAGCAATGATAATATTTTTTGATTCGATGATTTCCGAAGAACCATCTTCTTTAGTTACTTTTACAGAAGTAGCGCTTTCAAACGACCCCACTCCATTGAAAACTGTGATGTTATTTTTATCCATTAAGAATTTTACACCACCCGAAGTTTGATCAACAACCGCTTGTTTACGAGCAATCATTTTTTCAAGATTTACTTTTACATCACCCGAAACTTCAATTCCATGGTCAGCAAAGTGTTGTAACTCTTCGTAATGATGAGAAGATGCTAATAACGCTTTCGATGGAATACATCCCACGTTTAAACAAGTTCCTCCAAGAGTTGAATATTTTTCAATAATAGCAGTTTTAAAACCTAATTGGGCACAACGGATAGCTGAAACATATCCTCCAGGTCCAGAACCTATAATGGTTACATCAAATTGACTCATGATTTTATATAAAGTTTGTTGTTTGACTTAAATTCGGATACAAAAGTAACGCTTTTTGAATTAATTATTTGTTACTTTTTTGGTAAATTATTATAGGTGTTTCTTACAAAGTAAAAGCAGTCGTATTTTTAACTTCTCCAATCATGAATGAACTATGAGTACTTCCAATATGTTTTAATCCAGTAAGTTTAGTAACCATAAATTCACGAAACTCATCCATATCTTTAACATGTACTTTTAAAATGTAATCATAATCGCCACTTACGTGAAAACATTCTAAAACTTCATCTAATTTAATTACTTCACTTTCGAAAGTGTGAATTAAATCTTTAGTGTGCTGAATTAACTTAATATGACAAAAGACAACAAAGGCTTTTTCAACCTTATTTCTGTCTAAAATTGCAACATATTTGCTAATAACTCCTTCTCTTTCCAATTTCTTGATTCGCTCATAAACCGCGGTTACTGAAAGATTCAGAACCATTGAAAGTTCTTTTGTAGTTTTTTTTGTGTCTTCTTGAAGTAATCCAAGAAGTTTTTTGTCGATTGCGTCCATTGATTAGTTGTGTTGTTGTTTATTGTTATCGGCAAATGTAATGAAATCGAATAAAAAATAGAATTAAAAACTATAAATTAAAACAAAAATAGAATAAAAAACCAATTTAATCAATTACTATTGAATAATAATTTACATAATTCTATTTTTGATTTAAAATAAACAACTAAACATTAAAAATATGGAAAATTTCAATCCAGCAGATCGTATTCAAGATTTACAATATTTCGGAGAATTCGGTGGTGTAAATCCATCGATTTCAGATAGTTCAACTTACACTTTTCTTTCAGCAAAAACCATGTTCGATACTTTCGAAGGTAATGCAGAGGGTTGTTATTTATATTCACGCCATTCTTCGCCAAGTAATTTATACTTAGATAAAGCTTTGGCCGCTATGGAAGGAACAGAATCAGCAAATGTATCTGCTTCTGGAATGGGTGCTATTACTCCTACTCTTTTACAATTATGTGGAAATGGAGATCATATCGTTTCAAGTAGAACAATTTATGGTGGTACTTATGCCTTTTTAAAGAATTTTGTTCCAAGAATGGGCATCAAAACTACATTTGTTGACATTACAAAATTAGATGTAGTTGAAGCTGCTATTACACCAAACACAAAAGTTTTATACTGCGAAACCGTAAGTAATCCTTTATTAGAAGTTGCCGATATTGCTTCATTGGCAAAAATTGCTAAAAAACATAATATCAAATTAGTAGTTGACAATACATTTTCACCTTTATCAGTCGCTCCAGCAAAATTGGGTGCAGATATCGTGATTCATTCATTAACGAAATACATCAACGGAAGTAGTGATACGGTTGGTGGTGTAACATGTGCTTCTCAAGAATTCATCAACAGTTTAAAAAATGTAAACGACGGAGCAAGCATGCTTTTAGGTCCAACAATGGATAGTTTGCGTTCGGCTTCTGTGATGAAAAACTTAAGAACCTTACACATCAGAATGAAACAACACAGCCACAACGCAATGTATTTGGCTAACAAATTTGAAGCAGACGGAATTAAAACAGTTTATCCAGGTTTAGCAAGTCACCCAAGTCATGAAATTTACAAAAGCATGATTAATCCAGAATATGGTTTTGGAGGAATGATGACAATTGACGTAGGAAGTTTAGACAAAGCGAATGCGCTAATGGAATTAATGCAAGAAAGAAACTTAGGATACTTAGCAGTAAGTTTAGGGTTTTACAAAACGTTATTTAGTGCTCCTGGAACTTCAACTTCATCAGAAATTCCATTAGAAGAACAAGCAGAAATGGGTTTAACTGATGGTTTAATTCGTTTTTCAATTGGTTTAGACAATGACATCGAAAGAACTTACCAAATGATGAGACAATGTATGGTTGAATTAGGTGTTTTATAATTCCATCAAAATAATTTTTCAAAAATCCGATTTAGCAATGAATCGGATTTTTTATTTTAACGATACTTTGTTGTAAAATATGATTTTTCTATATTGCAAGCTCAAACAAAACTAAATGGATACAAAAATCAATAATAATAAAGAATTAAAACTTTGGGAAGCATTAATTCCAGTAGTCGCATTAATTGGAATGTTAGCATTTAACGTATTTATATATGGAGATGCTTCTTTAGGCGGAAGTAATCAATTTGTTTTACTTTTAGGTGGTGCAGTAGCAGCAATTATGGGGTATTTTAATAAAGTTTCCTTTCATAAAATGTTAGATGAAGTAGCAAACAATATTAAATCTACCGCTGGCGCTATTTTAATTCTACTAATGGTTGGTGCTCTTGCTGGAACTTGGATGGTAAGTGGTATTATTCCTTCAATGATTTATTACGGATTACAAATATTAAGTCCAGCAATTTTTTTACCAGCAACATTAATTATTTGTTCGGTAATTTCAATTGCAACAGGGAGTTCTTGGACCACATCGGCAACTGTTGGTATTGCTTTAATTGGAATTGGAGGCGCTTTAGGCTTTGATTTAGGAATGGTGGCCGGAGCTGTAATTTCGGGAGCTTATTTTGGAGATAAATTATCACCAATGTCAGACACAACCAACCTTGCTCCTGCTATGGCTGGAACTGATTTGTTTACGCACATCAAATACATGACATTAACAACTATTCCAACATACATTATAACACTAATTTTATTTATTATTTTAGGCCTTTCTATTGAAGTAAAAGGTGATGTAAATACGAATGAACTATTAACAGCAATTACCACTTCATTTAATGTTTCGGGTTGGTTATTTTTAGTTCCAATAATTGTAATTGGATTAATTGTAAAAAAGACAGAGCCGTTAGTGGCTTTATTAGTAGGAACATTATTAGCAGGAATTTTTGCTGTAATTTTTCAACCTCAAATTATCAATCAAATTGCTGGTGTTGAAACAATGGATTTTAAGTCAGCTTATAAAGGTGTAATGGATGCAATTACATCAAAAGTGGTTGTTCCTACAGAAAACAAAACACTTGCTGATTTATTCACTTCAGGTGGTATGGCAAAAATGCTACCTACAATTTGGTTAATTCTTTGTGCTATGGTTTTTGGTGGAATCATGGACGCTATTGGTGCTTTAGCAAGAATTAGTGAATCATTATTAAAATTAGCGCATACAACTTTTGGTTTATTCGCTTCAACTGTTGGAAGTTGTTTAGCATTAAACATTACAGCTTCTGATCAATATTTAGCGATTGTAGTTCCTGGGAAAATGTTTGCAAAAGCTTATAGAGATAAAGGATTAGCCCCTGAAAACTTAAGTAGAACGTTAGAAGACACTGGAACCGTAACTTCAGTTTTAGTACCTTGGAATACTTGTGGAGCTTATCAAGCAGGAACTTTAGGTGTTTCAACTCTTGATTATCTACCATATGCATTCTTTAATATCATCAGTCCATTTATGACCTTAATTTTTGCAGCATTCAATATCAAAATCAAACAATTAGTTTCAAGTATCAAAGAATAGATAAACTATCAATAAAATCTATTTTTAAATAAAATTTAACCATTACTTAAATCAAGTAGTGGTTTTTTTATTTGTAAATTAGCAAGTGTAGAAAATTAGAAAACAAACACTTACAATTATAAATTAAAATTATTGAATATGGAAAACTCAAACGACATTAGCAAATGCCCTTTTCATCAAAACCAAAAAGGATTAAGTGATGGTGTAAAGAATCAAGATTGGTGGCCAAAATCGCTCAACTTAGATATTCTTCACCAACACGATACCAAAACAAATCCGTTAGGTGAAAATTTTAATTATGCCGAAGAATTTAAAAAATTAGATTTAGAAGCACTAAAGAATGATTTAAAAACCTTTATGACCAATAGCCAAGATTGGTGGCCAGCTGATTGGGGACACTATGGTGGATTAATGATTCGTATGGCTTGGCATTCTGCAGGAACTTACAGAATTTCAGATGGTCGAGGAGGCGCAGGAACTGGAAACATTCGTTTTGCACCTTTAAACAGTTGGCCAGATAATGGAAACTTAGATAAAGCAAGAAGATTATTATGGCCTATCAAAAAGAAATATGGAAATAAAATTTCTTGGGCTGATTTAATGATTTTAGCCGGAAATATGGCATACGAATCAATGGGATTAAAAACTTTCGGATTCGCTGGTGGTCGTGAAGATATTTGGCATCCCGAAAAAGATGTGTATTGGGGTGCAGAAAAAGAATGGTTGCAAAAATCTGGTGGTAAAGGAAGTCGTTACTCAGGAGAAAGAGATTTAGAAAATCCATTGGCAGCCGTAATGATGGGATTAATTTATGTAAACCCTGAAGGAGTTGACGGGCAACCCGACCCATTAAAAACAGCACATGATGTTCGTATCACATTCAAACGAATGGCAATGAACGATGAAGAAACCGTAGCCTTAACCGCTGGAGGTCACACCGTAGGAAAAGCTCACGGAAATGGTGATGCTTCTACATTAGGTCCAGAACCAGAAGCAGGTGCTATTGAAAATCAAGGTTTTGGTTGGTTAAATCCAAACGGCGGCGGTGCAAATACTGTAACAAGTGGATTAGAAGGTTCTTGGACAACCCACCCTACTCGTTGGGATAATGAATATTTCCATTTATTATTAAATTATGATTGGGAATTAAAGAAAAGTCCAGCTGGTGCTTGGCAATGGGAACCAATCAACATCAAGGAAGAAGACATGCCAATTGATGCTCATAATCCATCTGTAAGAAGAAACCCTATTATGACCGATGCTGATATGGCTATGAAAATGGATCCAGCTTACAGAGAAATTTCGGAACGTTTTTATAAAGATCCTGCTTATTTTTCAGATGTATTTGCAAGAGCTTGGTTCAAATTAACACACAGAGATTTAGGTCCAAAAGAACGTTATTTAGGAGCGGATGTTCCTGCTGAAGATTTAATTTGGCAAGATCCAGTTCCAACTGTAGATTACACTTTGTCAGATTCAGAAATCGAAGATTTAAAAGTAAAATTATTAAACAGTGGATTAACAAGAGCTGAATTAATCAACACCGCTTGGGATAGCGCAAGAACATTTAGAGGTTCAGATTTTAGAGGTGGTGCAAATGGAGCAAGAATCCGCCTACAACCTCAAAGAAGTTGGGTAGCCAACGAACCTGAAAGATTACAAAAAGTTTTAAATAAATTAGTCGAAATTCAGGCTGGTTTATCGAAAAAAGTAAGTATTGCGGATTTAATTGTTTTAGGAGGAAGCGCTGCGATTGAAAAAGCGGCTCAAGAAGGTGGATTCAATGTAAAAGTTCCGTTCCACGCAGGACGTGGCGATGCTACGCAAGAAATGACGGATGCAGAATCTTTCGAAGTTTTAGAACCTACAAATGATGCGTTTAGAAACTTTATGAAATCAAACTATGTAGTACAACCTGAAGAATTAATGTTAGACAAAGCGCAACTTCTTGGATTAACCGCAGCAGAAATGACTGTTTTAATTGGTGGAATGCGTGTTCTTGGCACTAACTTCGGCGGAACAAAACATGGTGTTTTCACACATAACGAAGGTGTTCTTACCAATGACTTCTTTGTAAATCTAACCGATATGAGTTATAGTTGGAAACCAGTTGGCGAAAACCTGTACAATATTATAGATAAAAAATCAGGTGCAACAAAATGGACAGCTACAAGAGTTGATTTAATTTTTGGTTCCAATTCTGTTTTAAGGGCTTATGCAGAAGTGTATGCTCAAGATGATAACAAAGAAAAATTTGCAAAAGATTTTATCAATGTTTGGACAAAAGTAATGCACTTAGACCGATTTGATTTAAAATAAAATTTCCATATTTATTATTGTTTTTCTAATAATACCATCATTTTTTTGATGGTATTATTTTTTTATATCACTAAATTTTTAATTTACTTAATTTTAAAGTCATTTTTAAAAAGCAGGAAATTTTATAAGATTTTTTCTCATAAATTTTATCTATTCAAATATTTAAAAATATAATAAATATCATGATTTATTAGCTATTGTATTTGTAATTTCGCACTCAGAAAAACAATAATAATTTTTAAATAAAAAACCATGGCATTAGTAGGAAAAAAATTCCCAAACATTACAGTTGACGCAATCTCTTTTATGGGAGATAACTTAAGAATCAATATTTTAGAAGAAGCGGTTAACAACAAGAAAAAAGTAATTTTATTTTGGTATCCAAAAGATTTTACTTTCGTATGCCCAACAGAATTACACGCTTTTCAAGCAGCATTACAAGAATTTGAAAAAAGAAACACTACAGTTATTGGTGCTTCATGTGATACTAATGAAGTACACTTTGCGTGGTTAAACACAGCAAAAGATAACGGTGGAATCGAAGGTGTAACGTACCCGCTTTTAGCTGATACAACAAGAAACTTGGCTGCTGCTTTAGATATTTTAGATGCAGAATGGGTTTACAATGAAGACTTAAATGATGAAATCTTAGAAGGTTCAAATGTTACTTTCAGAGCGACATATTTAATTGACGAAGAAGGAAAAGTATTCCACGAAAGCGTTAACGATATGCCATTAGGAAGAAACGTAAACGAGTATTTAAGATTAATTGATGCTTACACTCACGTTCAAACTAAAGGTGAAGTTTGTCCAGCTAACTGGGAAGAAGGAAAAGAAGCAATGAGTGCTGATAGAAACAGTACTGCTGCTTATTTAGCTTCTCACTAATCAATAACAAAAATCAATAGCAATATCAAAAATCATTTTATTGAGATTTGATATTGCTATTGAAATTGAAATTTTAAAACTATGTTTACAGAAATAGAACAAGATAATTTAGCGGAAGTAATTGCAAACAACGAAACAGTTGTGGTTCAATACTCAGCTTCATGGTGTGGAAATTGCCGTATTATGAAACCAAAATTCAAAATGATGGCTTCACAAAACGAATCAATTCCTTTCTTAGTGGTTGATGCAGAAAAATTTCCAGAATCAAGAAAATTAGCAAAAGTGGATAATTTACCAACGTTTGCTACTTTCAAAAATGGTATATTAGTTAATCAAACGCAAACTAATAAAGCTGAAGTTCTAGCGGAATTAGTAGCAGAAGTAATTTAGTTATGAAATTACCCGTTATAAAACAGTTAACTCAATTTATTGAAGATAACGATCAGGATTATTTAGTGGAAACTATCGAAGTTCTAGAAAACCTTTGTGAAGTTTCTTCTTTAAAAGATGAAGAATTAGATGTAATTGCTGAGTTAATTTCGAATATGTATGGAGCACTTGAAGTACATCAAGCCATCAAAAACGGAACTGATAAAAAAACCGCTTTAAACGATTTTATGAAGCGTGTTTTAGGTTCGATAGACAAATAATACCCTTTCAAAAGAATGAATATATTAAGCTTTATGTGATAAACATAGAGCTTTTTTCATTTTAATATTCAAATCACACAAAAATTGTATGCATTCATAGTAATTTAACAATTTATTTATATATTGCACATTATTAAATTAAAAATAGTGTGTATGAATAAAATTACTCTTGTCGCATCATTTGCCTTTTTATTTATTTCATCAATAAGCTTTTCACAAGCTCAAAGAATCGAATTCAAACCAAGACCAGCTGAATTTGAATATTTTGAATATCGAAACGATAGTATATTTCCACTAAAAACTCCAATTCAAAACACTACAAATCGAGTTTTTGAAAGCAAATTACCTTATCCTATTATTTTTATCCATGGATTAAATTCAAGTTCGGAAACTTGGAACGATGCTACAGATTATTATGATACACAATATTCTTTTACATACGGTGGTCGTTTTGACTTTTGCTTGAATGCAGACAACAACAATGCCACCACAAACAAAAACTTTTTTCCTACCGCTGGAGCTGATATAGCAGCATTTGAATCATTCGTTCAAAATGGTGATTATTATTATGTAAATTTTAATGTAGATCCAAATGGAGCTGTTGGCACTACCGTTTTGAGTAATCAATCTGCTGTAGCAAAACAAGGAGCTGCAGTAAAAGTTGCAGTTAAAAGAGTAATGGAAGTTACTGGAAAAGATAAAGTGATTTTAGTTGGTCATAGTATGGGTGGTCTGGCTTCAAGAGAATACATTCAAAACTCTTACAATTGGCAAGCAGACAACCAACATCACGTAGCAAAATTATTAACTTTAGGTACACCGCATGGAGGAAGTAATGCAAGTGATAGCGGACTAGGTTGGTTTGGCGGAATTCAAACACGTTCTGAAGCTATTCGTGATTTAAAAACAACTTATTATTACAGTGGTGATCAAGGTAGATTTTTATTTGGAGGTATGGAAGTAAATAATTCATCCAACATGAACGAACATTTAACAGGTGCTGATTTTTACAATTATGATGTAAACTGTAATGGAATTATTGGGGAAAACGTTCAAGGATTAAACCAAAAGTCAATTGACAATTTAATTGACTTTTCGTGTGTTATTGGAAGAATTACAGGTGGCACAACAGATGGTGTTGTTTCTGAACCATCTTCAAATTTTAACCATTATTATCCAAGCTTAACTTATCCAGCTAAATTGTTTTATTATGTTTCGGGATTTGATTTTATTGAAAATCACACCGAATTACCTGGATACTACTACCAACAAATGCAAGGTTTGGACGAGCCAAATGTAAAAGAGTTAGCATATGGAATAAGTACAAATAAAGACTATATTGGTTATACAACAGTTCAAAACCCTACAAATGCTGACAATGATTTCTTTAAATTTACAGTAACAGATAATGTTAACGCTGTGGTTTCTGTAAGTAGCATTGTTACATCTTCAATGAATGGGACTATTTTAGACTCAACTGGTTCAGCAGTTGGCACACCTCAAAATAATAGTGGAAATACTTTAAGTTTTACAAGAACTCTTACTCCTGGTGATTATTTTTTGAGATTAACGAGTACAAGTCCAACAAATACCAACTACCAAACACCATATCAATTTAATATTACGACTACTTTAAGTGCTGATGATAACAGTTTTGCTTCATTTAACTATCATCCAAATCCAGTTAAAGATGTTTTACATTTAGATAACATCAGTTTAACCAAAGCAAGTATTTATAGTATATTAGGTCAATTAATTGATTCTAAATCTTTTGAAAACGCGACTTCAAATACGTTAGATTTAACTGGTTTAGAAAGCGGAATTTACTTAATTGTATTAGAAAACGATTTGGAACAGAAAACGATAAAAGTGATTAAAGAATAAAAAAAAACGCTCTATTTAAGAGCGTTTTTTTTATTTGTAATATTTCTTCTTCAACCAAAACGCCACATTTACCAAAATTATCAAAGCAGGCACTTCCACTAAAGGCCCAATAACTCCTGCAAACGCTTGTCCGCTATTAATTCCGAAAACACCTATTGAAACTGCGATGGCTAATTCAAAATTATTTCCAGAAGCAGTAAACGATAATGCTACAGCATCGCGATAATTAGCACCGATTTTCTTAGCAACAAAAAACATCAAGAAAAACATAATTGTAAAGAAAATCACTAATGGAATAGCAATACGAACCACATCCATTGGTAAATCAACAATCATTTCTCCTTTCAAACTGAACATGACTACAATAGTAAAAAGTAATGCAATCAACGTTATTGGTGAAACAAAAGGAATGAACTTTTGATTAAAAAATTTATCACCCAAATATTTTTTAATTACATAACGACTAATCACAGCCAAAGCAAACGGAATGCCTAAATAAATTCCAACCGTTTGAGCAATCTCTAAAATAGTGATATTTAATTCTAAACCTTTAATTCCGAATAAAGGCAACATGATTTCCAAATAGAAATAAGCATACAAACTAAAGAAAAACACTTGTAACAAACTATTGATTCCGATTAAACCTGCTGTTAATTCACGGTTTCCTTCGGCAAGTTCATTCCAAACAATAACCATCGCAATACAAGGTGCAATTCCTATTATAATTAATCCCATCATGTATTCTGGATAATCTTTTAAAAAGAATGTCGCTAATAAGAACATCAAAAATGGTCCGACAATCCAAGTGATGAAAAACGAAGCTGATAATAACTTTGGCTTTTCAAACATTTGAGGCACTTTAGAAAAATCAATTTTGGTTAAGGGCGGATACATCATTAAAATCAAACCAATTGCCAACGGAACATTGGTAGTTCCAGATGAAAATGAATTAATAAAATCAGCTGAATTGGGAATTAAATAACCTATTCCTACTCCAATTAACATCGCTAAGAAAATCCAAAGTGTTAGATAACGGTCTAAAAATCCTAATCGTTTTTTCATAGTATTATTTTATTTGAGAAAACACAAAAAACATTTCGCTTGCAATTTGCAAACTACGTTCAGCATATTTTTCGTTCATTAAATCAGTTCCATCAAATGCTTTTGGATCGTCGTATTTGATTGGAAATCTGGCTTCTGCACCAAAAACCATTGGACAACCTTCGTCGGCATTATTACACGTCATGATGGCTCCAAAGTTAGTTTTCGGGTTAAAATCATCGAAATACGCTTTTGAAAAACAGATGATTGGGTGTTGATTGTCATCAAATTTCACAGCGTAAACTGGATTTTGTTCTTGACTTAACTTTTGAATTTGAAAACCTTGATTGACTAAGGTTTCACCCACTTTTGAAAACATAGACGTAGCTTCCGTTCCACCAGAATAGCAAAAAACATTCTTGATCCCGAATTGAAATGCCATCGTTTGTGCCCAAATTTGCGACAAATGACTTCTTCTGGAATTGTGCGTACAAATGAAATTTAGTCGAATTTCTTCGTTAGCATTGATCTTATTTTGAATGTAATCTGCTAAGGGTTGCAAAACCTCTTTTCGTTCATTTGAAACTGCAATTTTAGCAATAGATTCTATGGTTTTTGATAAATTTTCTAACATAATTATTTGAGTGAATGATGAAAAGTAATTAGTGATTAGCTCTTTTTAAATTAAAAAATTAACAACAACCTGAATCTGGTGTACAACAAGACGTTTCTTTTGGTTTCCACTCGCCTATTTTAACTTTTAGTTTTTCTGGTGGAATACCGCAATTGTCTTTTGCTAAACAATCGGTTAATTTTGACTTTAATTGGAAGTTAATTCCGTCGAAATCTAAACTGAATTTTCCGATAGTTTCCTTCATTTGATATTCGACTTCGATTTCTAAATCTGGGATTTGCAATTTAGCTTCCGACAATTCGATAATATGAACCAATTTTTCAGGATGTAATCTATGATCATAATCATTAGCTTCCCAAAGTTGGAAGTTTGCGACTTCTTCTGTGCGAACTGTTCCACCACAATCGATGAAATGTTTCGTGATTTTACCTACTTCCGTTACATGAAAATGATTTGGCACTAAATCACCATTAGGTAATTGAAAAGCTATTTGAGAAAGTTTTTTTAGTTCGGATTTGATTTCTGATAATTTCATTTTTTGAGTAATTAGTGATTAGTAAAAAGTGATTAGCTAACAACATTTATTTTTTAACTTATGACGAATCATGCCAAAATGATTTTCTATTTTATCAATTGTATCTGGATTAATACAGTAACAAATAGCGGTTCCTTCGATGGTTCCTTTAATGATATTAGCATTTTTTAATTCTTTTAGATGTTGCGAGATTGTTGGTTGCGCTAAAGGCAGTTCGTTTACAATATCACCACAAATACAAGTGTCAACGGTTAACAAATAGTCAACAATAGCAATACGAGCTGGATGTGATAAGGCTTTGAATAACGTTGCTATTTCATTTTGCTCTACTGAAAAGAATTCTGATTTTGATGCTCCCATAATTTTATAAATTATTATATTGCAATATTACGATAAACAAATATATTACACAATAAAAAATCCCGAAATTTCTTTCGGGATTTAAAATATTTAGAAAATCAGAGATTATTTACCTCCTTTTTCCATTTTAGCTTTTAATTCAGCAAGAATATCGTTGTTATCACCTAAAGTAGATGTTTGAGCTGAACTATTTGATGTAGTTTCAACTGCAGTTTTAACGTTTTTCTCTTCTTCTTCTCTGAAGATAGCTGTATGAGAAGCTACTACTCTTTTGAATTCTTTATTGAACTCGATAACTTTAAAGTCAGCAGTATCTCCTTTTTTCAATTTTTTACCGTCTTCTTTTTCTAAGTGACGTGTAGGAATGAAAGCAACGATATCGTCACCAAATTCCACAGTAGCTCCTTTGTCAACGATTTCAGCGATAGTTCCGTTGTGGATAGTTCCAACAGCGAATGCATCTTCGTATTTATCCCAAGGATTAGCAGTAGTTTGTTTGTGACCTAAAGATAATTTACGACCTTCAACGTCTAATTCTAAAACAACTACGTCTAATTTATCACCTACATTTACAAATTCAGATGGGTGTTTGATTTTCTTAGTCCAAGATAAATCAGAGATATATACTAAACCGTCGATACCTTCTTCTAACTCTACGAAAATTCCGAAGTTAGTGAAGTTTCTAACGATTCCAGTGTGTTTAGAACCTACTGGGTATTTAGCAGTGATATCAGTCCATGGATCTTGCGTCATTTGTTTGATACCTAAAGACATTTTTCTTTCGTCTCTATCAAGAGTTAAAACAACTGCCTCTACTTCGTCACCAATTTTCATGAAATCTTGAGCACTTCTTAAGTGAGTAGACCATGACATTTCAGAAACGTGGATTAAACCTTCTACACCTTCAGCAACTTCGATGAAAGCACCGTAATCAGCTAAAACAACAACTTTTCCTTTAACTTTATCACCAACTTTTAATTCAGCTCCTAAAGCATCCCAAGGATGAGCGTTTAATTGTTTTAAACCTAATTGGATTCTTGTTTTCTCATCATCGAAATCAAGGATTACAACGTTTAATTTTTGATCTAACTCAAGAACTTCGCTTGGGTGATTGATTCTTGACCAAGATAAGTCAGTAATATGGATTAATCCATCTACTCCACCTAAGTCGATAAACACACCGTAAGAAGTAATGTTTTTAACAACACCTTCTAATACTTGTCCTTTTTCTAATTGACCAATGATTTCTTTTTTCTGTACTTCAATATCAGCTTCGATAAGCGCTTTGTGAGATACTACTACGTTTTTGAATTCGTGGTTGATTTTTACAACTTTAAATTCCATAGTTTTGTTCACATATTGATCGTAATCACGGATAGGTTTCACATCAATTTGAGAACCTGGTAAGAATGCTTCAATTCCGAAAACATCTACAATCATACCACCTTTAGTTCTACATTTAACGAAACCGTTAACGATTTCTCCTGTTTCGTTAGCAGAAATAACTCTATCCCATGCTTTGATAGTTCTAGCTTTTCTGTGAGATAATACTAACTGACCTGTTTTGTCTTCACGAACGTCGATTAATACTTCTACTTTATCACCAACTTTTAAGTTAGGATTGTAACGGAATTCGTTTAAAGAAATAACACCTTCAGATTTAGCGTTGATATCAACGATTGCGTCTCTTTCAGTAATTCTAACTACAACTCCTTCTACAACTTCTTCTTGATCAGTAGCGATGAATGTTTTAGTTACTAATTCTTCGAATTCTTGTAAGTTTTTTTCATCTACTGGGTCAATTCCTTCTTGGAAGTTATGCCAGTTAAAATTCGCTAAAAACTCTTCTTGTGTTTTGTTAATTTCAGACATGCTGATTAAAAATTTGTATGCCATGTTTCTAGCGTTTCTTAATGCGAATAGAAAACAACAGCAGTGTTTTACATAAATGATTGATACCTAATGGAAACGCTATCCGCCAAAAGGTGCGCAAAATTACAATTATATTTTTGATTGACAAAACTTTAAAGCCAAGTTTTTATTGCAACTCTAACATTTATTTATGTTTTGTAACTGATTTATTTTAAATACATTTGCCAAAATTTAATCAATTAAAATGAAAAAAATAGTATTTATTATTACTTCTGCTCTTTTGTTTGTAGCATGTAACAATCTAAAAGATAATGAATTTCTTATTTCGGGAACTGCGAATGGAATTGAAAATGGTAAAAAAGTTTTTATAGAAGTACAAACCGAGACTGGAACGTTAGCCAAAGATACAGCAGTTGTTACAGATGGTAAATTTGAGCTTAAAGGAATAACTGAAGAAATTGATTTAGGATTTATCCGCATTGAAAACGAACAAATTAATTTGCCTTTAATATTAGAAGAAGGTAAAATTGAAATCAATATTGTTAAAGATTCTTTACATAAGTCAACTTTAGGAGGAACTCCAAACAATGATAAATTTCAGAAGTTCAATACCGAATCGAGAGCTATTTCTGAAAAGGTAGCAAAATTTGAAAAAGATAACGGACCTGAAATGCAAAAAGCTCAGATGAGTAATGACACAGTTACTATTAACAAGCTTTTGAAAGAATACAAAAAATTTCAAAACGAAATGAACGACTATTCTAAAAAATTCATAAAAGAAAATCCAGATGCTTATTTATCTGTTTTATTATTGGAGAACTTTTTAATGAGACAATATTTAACTCCTGAAGAGATAAAATCATATTTTGAAGGCTTAGATAAAGACGTAAAAGAAACTAAAAGTGGTAAAAAAATAAAAACGGCTTTAGATTCAATGTCAGCTATAGTAATTGGAAAACCAGCTCCTAACTTTTCTGCTCCATCTCCTAAAGGAAAAACCATTTCGTTAAAAGAGTCATTAGGAAAAGTAACGATCATTGATTTTTGGGCTTCTTGGTGTGGACCATGTAGAGCTGAAAACCCAAATGTTGTAGCTTTATACAATGAATTCCACCCACAAGGATTAAATATTATTGGAGTTTCTTTAGACAAAGATGCTACCAAATGGAAAGACGCAATTGCAAAAGATGGTTTAGTTTGGTCACATGTTTCTAATCTTAAATTTTGGGAAGATCCTATTGCTAAACAATACAATGTACAATCTATTCCTGCTACGTTTATCTTAGATGCAAAAGGAAATATTGTTGCAAAAGATCTTAGAGGTGATGCTTTAAAAGCAAAAGTAAAAGAACTTTTAGGAGTTAAATAATTTTAATACTAAATATATTTTAAAAAATCTCCTTAGGGAGATTTTTTTATGTTTTTCATTTACAGAACATTATAAAATAGTACACAAAATTGTAGAAAATATCTTTGCAGGAATAAAAAACAATTCTATATTTGCAACCGCTTAGACAAATAAGTAAGATGGCTTGGGGAGATACTCAAGCGGCCAACGAGGGCGGACTGTAAATCCGCTGATTACATCTTCGCAGGTTCGAATCCTGCTCTCCCCACAAAAGCACTTCTAACGAGGTGCTTTTTTTGTTTCTTTTAGTTTTATATGATTACATCCTACTTCTGGCATACTTCATCTATATAGTATCCATACTTGTGGCATACACTATGCATACTTAACGCATACACTCCTCATACACTAAGCATACACTATCTATACTTTATGTACGCTTTATGTACCTAGTATCTTCCTAGTATCTCGTTTTTTTTAACAATTGTTTTGAGAGAACTATTTCTATTTATTATATTTGTTTTTTATATAAGCCATTAATTATGAATTGGAAAGCCAAAACTTTACTTCACAAAGGAACACCTAGAATTGCTGTTTATTTTGAAAAAAACACGGAATACATTGCTCGCATTAAAACTTTTGAAGATGCAAGGTGGAGTCCAAATAACAAATACTGGCATTTACCCGATACTGAAGCTAATCGATTGCATTTTAAACTTCCATTAGCTCATACTTTAGTTCCTAATGTTGAAGGAATTGCAAGCATAGCGACCTTTAAACACTATCTTTTATCAAAACGTTATAGCGCAAACACTATTAACACGTATAGCGAAGCTTTAAAATCGTTTTTAACTTTTTGTAACACAAAAGCGGTAAAAGACATTACTAATGAAGATGTTATTTTATACAATAATGATTATATTTTAAAGCACAATTTATCTTCTTCGTATCAAAATCAGATTGTGAATGCTATTAAACTGTATTTTAAAATTGTGAAAGATACTGCAATTGAAATTGACAAAATACATCGACCAAAAAGAGAAAAAGTGTTGCCAAATGTTTTGAGTAAAGAAGAGGTGAAAGCAATTATTTCTGCTCCCACAAACCAAAAACACAAAACAATGTTAAGTTTAATTTATTCTTGTGGGCTAAGATGTGGGGAATTACTAGCATTGCAACCTCATCATATTGATTCTAAAAGAAATATAGTTTTACTAAAAAATTCTAAAGGAAAAAAGATAGAATTGTTCCGTTAAGTCCTAAAATATTAGAGCTATTAAGAGACTATTATAAAGTTTACAAACCAAAGACTTTTTTATTTGAAGGTCAAAAAGAAGGAACTCCTTATGATGCAAGAAGTTTACAGCTTATATTAAAACAAGCCTTAAAAAAAACCGGTATTACAAAACCTGCTACATTACATTGGTTGAGGCATAGCTATGCTACTCATTTACTTGAAAGCGGCACTGATTTACGTTATATTCAGGAACTTTTAGGCCACAACAGTAGCAAAACCACTGAAATTTACACCCATGTAAGTACAAAAAGTATACAACAAATTAAAAGTCCATTTGATGATTTGTAAGAAAAATTTAATATATTTGATTTAACTAAAAAAGCGAAACAAAACTTCGTTTATCTACCTAAAAATGGTTGTATATACGAAACTTTATATCGCATATATACAAGTTGTACACAATTATGAAAAAAAACTACGAAAACGAAAGACCGAGTATTTCTTCAGAGATAAGACGTAAAATCGAAACAGATGCGGGTCATAAATGTACAATTAAAGAATGCAATGAACATACTTACCTTGAAATTCATCACATAGATTTGAATCGTGAAAATAATTCCCTTGAAAATTTAATACTATTATGTGATAAACACCACAAAATGGCGCATAAAGAAGTTATTGATAGAAAATCTTTGAAAATATATAAAGACATTTTAAACCTTAATAATCTACTATCTCAAAAAGTTGAAGAACTAGAAAATAATTTAAAAGATATCAGATTTACTTTTGACAAAAAAACTAATTGGGAATATAGTTTAATGTTTGAAATAGCAACCTTAAAAGATGAATTTGAATATCAAGATTTACATATAAATGTTGTATATAATTCAAATCCAAGAATATCAATATATAATGTTTATATTGAGAAAATTGAAAATAATTTATTCAAAGTTTGTTTAGACACTGAAACTAGAAAAATGGGTTACGAAGTAATAAAAAAGTTACAACAAAAATTTGAAATATTTAATATTCGTTATAAAGAATAACTGTGTACAACAGCCGTTTGGCAAGATTGCGAATTTTGTAGTGAATTCACGTTTACATTTCGCAAGAAATTTTATCTTTAACAGAAAATAAATAGTTCCGAAGTTCGCAACCTCGCCAAGCGCCGGAACGTTATGTGTCATTTTACTTCA
>NZ_DLHR01000025.1 GCF_002483315.1 Flavobacterium sp. UBA7663 | reverse complement strand
ATGTCGCCGCCTTTCTTTTGAAAAGCCCTATCATTTTTGATAGGGCTTTTTTGTTACCAATATGCCGTCCTTACCGGACTGTAAATAGTAGATATTCAATTGAAAACCAAATCCGCATTAGGGATTACTTTGTCAGTTCACAAGATCGTGTGTAGCATTTGTTCGAGCTCTTACTTAAAATGCCTAAGGATTTTAAGTAAACCGAGTGCGGATAGCTCGACCCTCGAGGAGCGCCCATAAAAAAATCCGACTCTTGTGAAGTCGGATTTCGTATTTTATCTTATTTTTTTATTTCAACGTACTTGGGCAAACATATGCTGTTAATGGAACATCTGTCGTTCTAATGCCGGACATTCCTTTTTCTACGTTAACCATGTTGTGGTAGCCTCTTGCTTTTAGAATAGAAGACATAATTACAGAACGATAGCCACCTGCACAATGAATGAAGAATTTCTCCTCTTTTGGCACTTCGGCTAATTGTTCGTTAACGTAATCTAATGGAATATTTTTAGCATTTACCACATGTTCGGCTGTATATTCTCCCGGTTTTCTTGAGTCTATAATTGGAGCAGTTTCATATTGTGCTGCGAAAACTTCTGGAGAAATCGATTCAATGCTATCGGTTTCGTAACCTGCGGCTTTCCATGCTTCGATTCCTCCTGATAAGAAGCCTAAAGTATTATCAAAACCTACACGAGATAATCTAGTGATGGTTTCTACTTCTTTTCCTTCTGGTGTAATTAATAAAATTGGTTGTTTGGTATCTCTAATTAATGCGCCTACCCAAGGAGCAAATTGTCCGTGTAATCCAATGAAAATGGAACCTGGAACATGTTCTTTTACGAAATCATTCTCGTTTCTAACATCTAAAACCAAAGCATCGGTTTTATTAGCAACGGCTTCAAATTCTTTTGGATGTAAAGGTGTTTCAGCTTTAGACATTACCGCTTCTAAACTTTCATAACCTTGAATGTTCATCAATACATTTTGTGGAAAATAAGCCGGCGGTGGGGTTAATCCATCTAATAATTCTTTGATGAATTCTTCTTTAGTCATATCCGCTCTTAGAGCATAGTTGACTTTCTTTTGATTACCTAAAGTATCCGTCGTTTCTTTACTCATGTTTTTTCCACAAGCACTTCCAGCACCGTGATTTGGATACACAATTAAATCATCGCTCAAAGGCATGATTTTATTACGTAAAGAATCATATAAATGACTTGCTAATAATTCTTGTGTTAAATCTTCTACTAATTCTTGAGCTAAATCAGGGCGACCAACATCTCCAATAAACAAAGTGTCTCCTGTGATGATTCCGTGCTGTTTTCCGGTTTCGTCAGTAACTAAATAACAGGTACTTTCTAAAGTATGTCCAGGTGTGTGAATCGCTTTAATCGTTACGCCACCCACTTTGAACTCTTGTCCGTCGATTGCAACGATAGCGTCGAAATTTGGTTTTGCTGTTGGACCATATACGATTGAAGCTCCTGTTTTCTTAGCTAAATCTAAATGCCCCGAAACGAAATCAGCGTGAAAATGCGTTTCAAAAATGTATTTAATTTTGGCATTATCTTTATTGGCTTTATCTATATAAGGCTGTACTTCTCTTAATGGATCTACAATTGCAGCCTCACCATTACTTTCAATGTAATACGCTGCGTGTGCAATGCATCCTGTATATATTTGTTCGATTTTCATATTTGTGAATTTTATTTTTACAAATTTACTCTCTAATTTTTAATTCTTCTGTGCCTAAAGTTACATTTACATTTCTTTTAACAAGATAATGGTAGCCATAACTAATACAAAGTAAGCAAAAATCTTCTTTAATTGGCTTTCATTCGTGTATTTTGTTAAGTACATTCCAATAAATATTCCAATTACCGAAATAGCTGAAAACGTTAACAAGAATAACCAATCGATTTCCAAATTCTGCACATCACCGATAAATCCAACCAATGAGTTCATGGCGATGATGAATAGGGAAGTCCCAACGGCTTTTCGCATAGGTAATTTGGCAAACAAAATTAGTGATGGAATTATTAAAAATCCGCCACCAGCTCCTACTAATCCTATTATGATTCCAATAGTGAAGGTTTGAATTCCGATTAAAATTAGATTTCTTTTTTCTTCGTTATTGGTGTCTTGACTTTTCTTTTTTAATACAGAAAGTGCTCCAAAAATCATAATCACCGCAAAAAAAAGCATTAAGAATGTGTTTTTCGTGATAAGAATAGGAGATTCAATAATGATTTCAGGAATTCTCGGAACTATAAATTTTCGGGTTAAGTAAACGGCTATGAAAGACGGAATCGCAAAAATGAATCCGTTTTTAATGTCTACTAAGTTTTTTCGGTAGTTTTGAATCGCACCAAAAGTAGACGTTGTTCCCACAATAAATAAGGAATAAGCTGTTGCAGTAACGGGACTTATACTCATTAAATAGACTAAAATGGGTACTGTCAAAATAGAGCCACCACCGCCAGTTAGTCCTAAAACTAATCCAATAAATAATGCACCAACGTAGCCTAAAATCTCCATTAGAATTGAAGGATTTCGATTTTATTTCGATGCAATTTAATTTTTCCTTTCAATTCTAACGCTTTCAATAACCGAGAAATTACTACTCTTGACGTATGCATTTCATAAGCGATTTCTTGGTGTGTATTTTTGATTTCTGTATCGCCAATTACTTTCGCTTTATCGGTTAAATATTTGTACAAACGCTCGTCTAAATTCATGAAGGCCAAGGTGTCAATTGCTTCTAACATTTCGTTCAAACGGACATTGTAGCTATCAAAAACAAAGTTTCTCCAGGTTTTGTATTTGGTCAACCATTCTTCCATTTTCTCAACAGGAATCATTAACATTGCACCATCAGTTTCAGCAATAGCACGAATACGACTTTTCGATTGGCCCATGCAACAGGTTAATGTCATGGCACAAGTATCGCCACGTTCTAGGAAATACAATAATAATTCATCACCATTTTCATCTTCTCTCAATATTTTAATCGCTCCCGTCAATAGAAGTGGCATAGTTTTAATGTAATCCCCAATTTCAATTAGGTAATCATCTGCTTTAAATTCTTTGTAAACGGCAACTTTTGCAATTTCATCTAATAAAGCTTCTTCAAAAATATAGCTGTATGCTTGATCTAAAATATCTCTCATTTGTAATCCTTTTTGTAAAGATACAACGAATCTTTAAAAATCAAATGTTACTTTTGTTACAAAGAAATCGATTTTACGCTTTATGACTTTGAAAAAATACAATAAAACTAATTTTCACAAACATACTTTTTGCGAGTTTATGGAAGTTGATATATCTTCGATTCCGAGTATCGAGTGGCATTACATAAGCAAATCGGGCAGTGGTTATTATTTTACTGATGAAGGAGTGTATCGTATTTCTAATCATTGGGGAAGGGCAGCAAATTGTAGATGGAGATTGATTTCAAGTTCAAATTCAAAAATCAATAACAGTCAAATTCGTACTGGATTTGCTAAATGGACTGATTTTTATCCGAATAACGAAACCGAAAACTTTTTTTATGTAGAAGTGAATTTTGATACTAGTGAAGTAAACTTCCAGCACAAAAACAATCCAAAATACGATGAAAAAGCCGTTTTGCGAAATGCTTCCGAAACTGCAAAAGTTATTAGACAAATAAAAGAAATTTTAGAATCAGATGCTTGGGCGAAACATCTTGATGTTGAAGATTTAGAAGTACTTCGCAAAGAAATCATTTGGAAATTAATTACCACAAACACATCATTACAAACGATAAAAAAAGATTTATATTAAATTATGGAAGATCAATTTACCACAATAAAAAGAGACATTCAATTGATTATTGACAACATGGCTATCAAGAATTTTTCTGAAGCCAGCATCAAATTAATTGAAGTGAGTGATGATTTAGATGACATGATGGACGCAACTGATGATGTAATCGTGTTGAGAGAAATCAGTAAATATCAAGTCTTGTTGAATCATTTGCAGATAAAAATGAGTACGAAAGAATAATTAAAATAAGGTTAATTGTTCTTTTTTAGGTTTCATTTCGCTTAGAAAAGGAATTGTTTCTAAAAAATCATATTGTTTTCTTTCAGGATTAAAAATTCGGATGGTGATTCCTTCGCAATTGAAATTCAAATCTATGGATTCAAACAAACTATAAGCAATTTTAAGTTGTTCATCAGTAAGCTGTCTTCCAATTGAAATATGGGGTTCTGAACTTTTATGATTGACCGGAAATTGAATTTGTTTTGGAATTTCCTTCATAATTTTAACCATTTTGGTTTTACTTTCGATATTAGGAGCAATGAAAAAAGCTCCATTCGTATAATTTCCAAACATATTAAACGTTACTTCAAAAGGATTTTGATAACGACAATACGTTGTGATTCGCGATTTTATATTTTCATACGTATGGAAATCATAATCAAATTCACAAATAGTTATATGTGCCAAGGAATTCTTACTTGGAAACCAGCCAATTTTAGTGCTCAATTGTTCTTTGAGTTCTTTAACTGCTTCAATGACAGCTTCAGATGGATGAAAAATAACCGAATATTTTGCCATACATTAATTCCCTTTTAATCGTGTAAAAATCTTTTGTAGTAATGCTTTCCCGTCTCGTTTGGCTTTTGGAACTTCATAAGCTGTTAAATTTCCATCGGAATTCGCTTTAAATTCATAACTAAAAGCAAACTGGGGATTTCCAGGTGAATCATTCAATAAACCAAAACGCAAATCGTTAAAATATAGGCGTTGATTTTGTTCGGTAATCAAATACCATCCTTCACTAATTTTTTTAAGTTGCTGAAAATCATGCGAATTTGCTAATTTTTCTTCCAATTTCCTGTTTTTAGGATAGAAAGTAAACTGAATTAGTTGGGAATCAAATAGTGAATAATCAGCAAGATAATATCCTTTTGAAGTGGATACATTAGCGTTCCAAAGGATACAGTTGAAAGCGGTTGGTTTTACAATTAATTCTTGATGAGCTAAATTTTGATATTGTAAAGCCTTTTCGAATTGATACACCGCAAAAAGTTTCAAAATACAAGTCAAAAGCAAATAAGAAGAACTGATAATTATTCCGCGAATTACATATTTTCTTCGTATTAGATAGTCTTTGTTTTTCCAAACGAAAATCAAGCTAATCAATAGCGGAATTGTATATAATGGGTCGATTACAAAGATAGTTTTTAAGGCATATCGGTGTTCTAAAGGCCAAAGAATTTGTGTTCCCCAAGACGTAAACAAGTCCAATAAAATATGCGTCAATAAACACCAAAAAGCCAATAAAGTGGAACTTTTGAAACTAATTTTATTTTTTTCAATTTTAGAAATTACCAACCCCAAAACTGGCGACAAAAACAGAAAGAAGAGTAGGGAATGACTCAAACCTCTATGAATAGCTACACCTTCAATATCACTTAAAAATTTTCCAACAACAATATCCAAATCTGGAATCGTGCCTAAAATAGCGCCATACAAAAAAGTTTTGTTTTGCAGTTTTTTACCAGCAACCAATTCGGCTATGGCAATTCCGAGCGTTATTTGAGTAAGTGAATCCATTTTATTTTATCTTCTTTTGAGATTTAATAAAGCTTTGTAACTTTAGTTTGTTGATTGAAAATGATTCTCAAAAGTAACAATTCTAATCAAATATGTTTGTTTGGTAAGATAAGTTTGTAAATTTGGAAAGTACTATTTTTAAAGTTAAAATAAATTAAACTATGATAAAAAGCATCATATTAACAAAGACTAATAGAGATTTGAATGAAAACAAGGTGGAGTATTTTCAGGAAACTCATGCGCGATTTCAGCCTTATTTTAAAGAGAATTTGTTCGTTCAATATGATTTTGATTTGTCAGAGATTCCAGATGCTATTTTAAATATCCCTTATGTTGCTAATCTATATCCGATTTGTTGGTTTCTTGGCGCTACATTGAAAGTAAAGACATTAGATAAAAATTTCTATTTTAGTATTGAAAGAATAAAGGCGGAGTTTGCTAAGTTTTATCCTGAAATCATTGCAAAAAAATCACAATTATTAGTCGAAAATTTTGAAACAGTTATTTATGATGCAAATCAATCTGCCATGCTTTTTAGCGGCGGAGTAGATGCACTTTATACCTATTCTAGATTGGATAGTAACAAAATTCAATTGATAACGATACATGGAGCAGATATAAAAATTGATAATACGTCTCAATGGGAGAAAATACAAGAAGTTAATCGAATGTTACCATTAACAATTGATAATCCGAAACATTTTTTAAGAAGTAATGTGCGTGATTTTTATACGTTTAAGGTTGAGAAGTTAATTTATAACAATACACAAGATTGGTGGACGCTTCTTCAACACGGATTATCGCTGACATCCCTTTTAGCACCTATTGCTTATAAAAATGGAATTGAGAAAGTATACATCGGTTCAACATTAGATACATCTAAGGAAACCATGCCTTGGGGTTCGAGTTATATTGATAATTTTATAGCTTGGGGAAATACAAATGTAATTCACCATGGTCAAGAAGCTAATCGTTTTCATAAGATGCGATTACTTTGCAATTATTTTGAAGAAAAGCAAATTCCAACCCCTTTTCGAGTATGTTACCATCATTTGAACACTAAATTAAATTGTTCTCAATGTACAAAATGTTATAGAGCAATAATTACGCTTATTGTTCTAGGTAAAGATCCAAGAGAATTTGGATTTGAGATTCCATCAGAAGATAATTCCGTAGCAATTTTCTATGATAAATTAATTGAAGTAATTGAGAAGCAGGTGTTTAATCAAGCTGTTTATTTTTTTTGGTTAGAAATTTATAACGAAATGGTTAAGAAAGAAACAAAACCATTTGTGTTTTATGATGCAACCTCAGAAATATCTAAATTAGAAGTTATAAAAAATCTACTTACCCATTTGCAAACCAAGCCAAAAAGTTGGAAAGTAATAAGAAGAGGAATTAAGAGCGCTATCAGAACTTCGTGGTTCCGAGTCTTAAATCAGTTCTAAAATTATTTTTATTCTTTTTTTAATTGAAATAAGAGTAAACCCCAATTTACTTCTATGCCTTTTGATGTGTTTTTAATTCCCAAGATATTTTCAATTCCTTCATGAATAATAGAATTGGAAGCTTTATCAAGTCCAAAAAATAGTTTAAAAAAAGTAATCATATCTGAGGTATTAGCAAATAAAAAAGGATACTCTTTGTATTGACAATTGCTAATGCAAGATTGAATATCAGTAAAAGCTTCAAAAGAAGTTTCTTGAAAAAAATCACCTTTATGACCTAAAGAATTGTAGGTATTTACAAATTCGTTGAGAAATACATCTACACTACTTCCTTTTTTTACATCAGCAAAAATGAAAGAGCCACCCGTTTTGGTAACCCGTAGACATTCTCTAATAAACTGAGGAACATCTTTTAAGTGATGCATACCACTCAATGAAAATACAGCATCAAAAGTATTTGATTCAAATGGTAATTTTTCAGGTGTCACTAATTGAATTTCATTAATGGCAAAACCTTCTGAAAAATCACCCAAAGTAACTTTTGTATTCTTTGGAGTATAATTTCGTAAGTATCCGCCACCAGAAGGAACATCTAACAAATGAATATCATTTTCAAAATTTATTCCTGAAAATAAGTTATCAAATTCATGCTTTCTAGCTTCAGGAAACTGTTGCATGGCATAATGGTAGTTGGTAGCTCTTTTTTGAAAAATAATTTGGTAATCGTTCATCTTAAGGGGGTATTACAAAAGAAGGTTTTTTTTATAAATAGATGAAAGGGCTACATTGTAAAAGTATAAAAAAAAATCGATAAGATAAGTGATTCGTTTGAAACATCTGGCATCATCAAATGATAGTTAAGGTGGATTTTTTATTTCCCGATACAATATCTTTTTTCTTTTTATTAATAAGGGTTAAAGAGGGTAGAGGTGTACTCGGGGTGTTACAAAATTTAGTTCTTAAAGGAAAAAGAATATTTTTTACAAATTTACTATTTTTATGCGAAAGCGTATTAAATAAAATGTAAAAAGCTTAGTATATCAGTTATACTAAGCTTTTTCTTTTTGATTGTTTACTATGTTAATTCTGATTCATTTGAATACTAAATATATCAATGAGGTATCTTCATTTCACTGATTACAAGATTTGATGTAGCAGAAGCGATAATTCTTTGAGAGCTAAACATATCTGCTTTTACATTGATTACAGATTTCCCCTTTTTTATAATAGTAGTTTTTACGATTACTGAGTCACCTTCTTTTACTGCACTAAAAAATTCAACATTCAGATTAATGGTTGGAAAGAAATTTTCTGTACCTAAAATCATAAAGTTTACACCTATACAATCATCAAACATGCCACAAATAACACCACCGTGAAGTGTTCCAGCTGGATTAGTCATTTCTTTTCGTACTTCAAATTGAAATGCAACGGAACTTTCATCAGCAGAAATTACCGTCCCATTTAGCCATTTGGCGTATGGGGATGGACTTCCTGTGAATGGTTTTCCAATGAAACTTTGAAGTAATTGTAATCTTTTGTTTTCCATTTTGTTTCTATTTTATTTGACTAGCTAAATTCTTTTTAATTTTCATCATTATAAAATCAGGAGTAATTCGAGGTAAATTCGAAATAAACCAATTCGTAAAGCCTACTATTTTTTTAGTCTTTTTATTGAGCAGTAATTTAACTCCTTCTTTAGCAACTATTTCAGGAAGAACGGGTTTGTTTGTTTTATACGCATTGGTTGTAGTCATTTCATTTGTTGTAAAACCAGTATCAATTGGACCAGGACAAAGCGCTTTTACCATGACACCAGTTCCTTCTAGTTCAGCATTTACAGTTTCGGAAAATGCTAAAACGAAAGATTTACTGGCTGAATAAACAGAATAGTAAGGAAATGGTAAAAAGGAAAGTAACGAAGCTACATTCATAATACTTCCAGAACCTCTCTTGACCATATCTTGAGAGAAAAGTTTTGTAAGTATAACTAAGGAAGATATGTTGAGTTCAATCATATTCAATTCTTCTTGAAGCGAGGTTTCTATAAAATTACCATAATTTCCAACTCCAGCATTATTGATAAGATATTCGACCTCAAGATTTTCTTTTTTAATTTCGAGATACAAAGCTTCAGCATTGGCGGATAGCGATAGGTCTTTTCGAAATATTTTTACTTTGATGCTGTATTTTGATTCAAGATCAAGTTTAATGCTTTGTAATCTGTCAAAGTTTCTGGCCACTAAAATTAAATTGTAATTTTTTGAGGCTAATATTTTTGCCATCTCTAAGCCAATACCAGATGAGGCTCCTGTAATTACTATATATTTTTCCATATTTATACTATTTAAAAATTTGTTGTTATGTTATAATTATTCTTTTTCAATACTTGGCGGTATTAGTTTATACATTACTGGAGTAACAATTCTTGATAAAATGGTTGAACTGATTAAACCTCCAATCAATACTAAAGCTAATGGTGAGATTTGAGGATTAGGATTCATTGCTAAAGGAATTAACCCACCAATTGCTGTAAGTGAAGTAAGTACGACTGGTAAAAAGCGTATTTCTCCTGCTTTTTCGATAGCTTCATTTAAAGGAACTCCTTCCAATCGTAGTTGATTTGTAAAGTCAACTAATAGAATGGAGTTTTTCACTTCAATACCAGCTAATCCGATAAATCCTACAATCGCAATAAACGACATAGGGTTTCCTGAAAGCCACAACATAGTTACACCTCCAATTACACCAAGCGGAATAACGGAAAGAACAATCAGAATCCCTTTAAAGGTTTTAAATTGTAGTATCAGCACCGCAATGAATAAGAAAATGGTTAAAATGATTACGGTTATGAAGTTGCCTCCAAAAGCATCACCTTCACTTTCTGCCTCACCTGATAGTTTGTAATAATATCCTTTAGGCATTTTTAGTTTATCCAATTTTGGAACTATATCTTTTAATACATCATTTGCTAAAACGCCATCTTTGGTAGAAGCTGTAATTTTAATAAATCGGTTTTTATCAAAGTGATTGATATTGTTTGGAGAGGTAACAAACTCAATATTTGCAATTTGCTTCAAAGGAATAGGTGTTCCAATAGCATTATTTACATATAAATTGGTTAAAACATTTAATGTTGCTTTATCTCCTTTAGGAGTATTAACAACAATTTCAAAATCATCTCCTTCTTCATCGGTGTAGGTTCCTATAGATATCCCAGCTACGGCTAATCGAATTGTTTTATCAATATCAGAGGTAAAAACACCCAGAGTTCTGGCTTTTTCACGATTGATATTTACTTTTATATCTGTTTTCAGCGTGTTCAAATCATTGTTTACATAGATGGCACCCGAATTAGATTTTACGATTTTCTCGACATCAAATGATAATTTTCTCAAAGTGTCTAAATTATCACCAAAGACTCTAACTGATATTGGAGCTTCAATAGGAGGACCTTGTTCAAAATCTTTGATTTCTACTTTTGCTAATGGAAAATCTTTGAATTGTTTACGAAGTTTTTCTATCAATTCAATTTTACTTTTTGGTTTTGCATCATCTTCTAATTGGACAAAAAGTTGCGCAAAATCATTTTTTTCCTCTTGCTGTGGTACATTGTAATAAATTTGAGGATTACCTTTTCCAATGTTGGATGTGAAGTATTTTATTTCTTCATATTTAACCATATCACTTTCCACCAACTTGGTTATCCTTTTACTTTCTTCCAAACTAGTTTGTAATGGCATTCTAATGTTGACCAGAAAAATTGGCTTTTCTGATGAAGGAAAAAGTTTAAAACCTATCACAGGGAAAAGAGTTATCGAACTAACAAATAGTACCACCGTAATTATCAATGTTAGCATTGGTTTTGCCAAAGCTTTGTGCATCAATCTGGTGTAGGTTCTATTGATGAATTTTTGCAAATACTGTAGAAAAATGTTTCCGTCAGCATTGTGATGCTCTTTTAAAATTCTACTAGATAAAAACGGAACCAATGTTAAAGAAACCAACATCGATGCTAAAATGGTACATATCACAGCCATTGGTAAACCACGAATGAATTCTCCCGGACCAGCAGGTAAAAACAATAAGGGCAAAAATGAAATTACTAATGTAGCTGTACAACCTATAACAGCTAATGTAATTTGTTTGGTAGCTTTTATGGCAGCTTCTCTTTTGGTATGTCCTTCTCGCAACCAACGTTCAATGTTTTCAACCACAACAATACTATCATCAACTAAAAGTCCTAATGAAACTACTAATCCAACAATACTTAACTGATTTAGAGAAAATCCAAAAGCATTTAAACCGATTAAACCTAATGCTAATGATAGTGGAATGGCAATCATTACTACAATAGAGGCACGAGTTCCAAGTGGTAAAAGAGTAATTAATACTAAACCTAATGCGATGATAAAATCAACACCCAATCCAGAAAGACGAAGTGCTACATTATTAGCTTGGTCAAAATTCTTCACCAAAGTGATATTTTTTGGTAGTGTTTTTTCAAATTCTGTAATAATTGGTAATGATTTCTTTTGAGTGCTGCTAATATTAGCCCCCACTTTTTGAGCTGCTGAAACTATCACACATCGATGCCCATTTAGTCTGGTAATATGCTTTTCTTCTTCTAATTTATAATCTACTTTGGCTACTTCTTTTAGTGTAATAATTTTGCCATTACCGTTGTAAACTACAGTGTTTTCAATGTCTTCGATGTCTTTAAACTTTCCACTGGTTTTTACGTTAAATGTCTTATTTCCGGCTTCTAAACTTCCTCCAGGAATGTTAAGAGCTTCACTTTGTAAACTTCCGATAACAACATTTAATGGGATTTTTAACTCTGAAATCTTATCGAGTTTCAAGTCAATTCTAATAGTCTCTTCAGGTGCTCCAGATACTTTAACTTTTTTTAGTTCCTTTACTTTCTCTAACTTTTCTTTTAAATCATCGCCTAAGTCTTTTAAATTCTTATAGGATGCATTCTCTGAAATTAAGGCTACTTGGAAAATATTTACGTCCGAAGGATCTACTTTACGAATATCAATTTTGTGAATATCCTGTGGCAATTCACTTCGCAAATTATTTACTTCTCTAATTACTTCTTGATATTTATTATCAACATCCTCACCATATTTGAAATCAACTTGAATGATAGCCAAACCATCTTCAATAGAAGTTACAATTTTGTCAACATTGTCCAATTCATATAATTTATTTTCAATGGGTTTTACTACTAATTCCTCCATATCTTTTGGACTAGTACCTGGATAAACAACCACAACAGGATAGGATGGAGGATTAATTTGTGGATCTTCAGCTCTTGGCATTGTAAATAAAGTAACAAAACCAACAACGGCTACCATGATAAATACCACTAGGGTAAATTGGTAATTTTTTACTGTAAAATTGGTAAGGTTCATCTTATTTTACGATTTTAATTTTTGATTTTTCATTTAGGAATGGAGAATTACCAATGATAATGCTTGAAGCATTCTCTAGTCCTTTAGCAACTATTACTTCTTTATCATTAAAACTTTCTATTTCAATTGGAATTTTCTTTACCGTTGTATCTGAAGTTGGAATAAATACAAAAGCTTTCTTTCCATTTGCCTCTATAACTGCATCGTATGGAATAGCATTGATGTTTTTATTACTTGAAACATGGATTGTAACATTGGCGAACATTCCTACCGCTAATTCTTTTGTAGCATTTTGAATTTTGATTTCGATTTGAAAAGTACCAGAATTACTATCTACTGCTTTACTTTTTTGTGAAACAATTCCAGAATAGGATTTACCATTAGCTTTAATTTTACAGCTATTATTTTCGTTGATTGCAGACCAATCACTATCAGAGACACCAATTTTTACAATCCAATTTTTTTGATTATTATTTTCATTAATTGCAAGAACTGGAAAACCACCTTGAATGATTTCTCCTTCGTTTCCTATTTTTTTAGTTACAAATCCTGACGAAGTTGCATAGATGTAGGCATATTTTTTGTTGAAATTGGCTTGTTCTAGAGCTTTTTCAGAAATATCAAGTAAAGTTTTTGAATTCTGCAATTGTTCTAAAGTAGCAACACTGTCTTTGTGTAAACTGTAAACTCTATTGTAATCTCTTTTGCTTTTTTCGTAACCTAATTTAGATTGTGTAACCTGTGCTTCGATTTCGGTTAATTTAAGAGTTGCTAATAATTGTCCTTTGTTAAACGATTGCCCTTCTTTAACATATATTCTATCAATTACGCCACCTACTTTAAAGGCTAGTTTTGTTTCGTTTTCCGTTGTAATTAGACCAGTTGAGATTATACTTTCATTACTACTTGAATTTTTTAATGTAAAAACTTTAACCGGTATAACTTCTGCATTTTCAATTTTGTCTTCTGCCTTGTTGCAGGACATAACACTAATCATCGAGATAAGTATTACTACATTGTTTATTTTCATTTTTTTAAATTTTTAAAAGTTAATTGTATAAGTTGCATTGGCTCTTTCTAATTCTGCATAAGCAATCCAAGTCTCATAAAAAGCTATGTTTGAATTAAGAAGTGAGTTTATATATTGGTTTTGAGCATCTAGGACTTCTATATAAATGACTTGTCCTTCTTTATATAGTTTGGAAACATCATCATTGTATTTTTTAGCTGCTAAATTTTGATTTTTCTCTGACTTGTAGATTTCAATTTTTGAGAGTAGGTTATTTCTGTATACCTCATATTGTAATAACAATTGCTGTTTTACATTGTCGGTTTGAGAATTGATACTTTTTTCATCTTCTTCAATTTGTCTGACTTTGTACTTATTTCTATTTCCTGAAAAAATGTTCCACTCTAAGGCAACACCTCCAAAATAGTAGCGTGATTGTTTATTGACTTCAAAATCAAAATCCTGAAAGCCCAAGTCGATAAAACCACTTAATTTTGGAAACCAATAAGACTGTGTTAGTTTTGAAAGTGTAGTATTTATCTCTGAAGCTGTTTTTAGTTGCGACAATTCTTCTCTTGCTTTTGTATTTTCTAAATCAAAACCAACTGGAACTGGAATATTATCTTTATCGATTTCAATTTTAGTATCCAATTTTTGATTAATTAGAAAATTAAAATACGCTTGAGCGTTTTTACTATTTTGTTTGGCTTCTTCTAATTTAGCTGCTATTCGTTTTACTTCATTATCACTTCTTAATACAGCAGTTCGATTAATTTTTTCATTTTTAAATAAAGATTGATTTACTCTTTGATTTTCTAAAGTAAGTTGTAAAGCGGTTTCATAAATTGATATTGCTTCTGTGGACTGAATGTATTTATAATAAGCAACCTTGATCTCCTTAACGAGCTCTCTTTTGTAAATGTCAAGTTCCACTTTTTGAAGCTCACTTTGATAGGTTTTAATTCTCTTATTATAGATAATTTCATAATTCAAAAGAGGCATTGTGGTATGAATTTTTGCATCATAGAAATTATTTGGATTAATTAAGACTGATTGATTTTCTAGTGTTGGAAAAGCATTAGAATTTGTCATCTGATTCAGCGTATTATATACTGGGTTGAGTAAATCCCCAATCGGAATATCTATGGTTCTTCCTCCATCTGCTATTGTATAATTTGCATTTAATGATGTAGTGGGGTAGAATAGACTTTTTGCTTCTTTCAAAGCCCAAATACTCTTGTTAATATTAAAATTGTGTTGTTTGACAATTTCATTGTTTTGAAGACCTATTTTGATATAGTCTTCAAGTTTGTTTTGGGAGAAACTATTTAACCCAAAACATAAAAAAAGAAAAATTACTATTCTCATAATATACATTGTTTACTTATTGAACATTGTTCAAAATATTGAACAAAAAAAACTACATTTTATCTATTATTTTTAAATACTCATTGTATCCATCATATAGGATTGTATCTGGATTAGTGAACTTTACGCCTGAGATTCTTTGACGAATTTGAAGACAGCACATACCGTGTACTAAACTCCAAACCATAAACGATAGGGGTTCTACATTGTGATCAATGAAATGCCCTTTATCAATACATTCCTTTATCGTATTTTTTACATGATTAAATGTTACTACTCCTTCGTTCCAATCTTCATTATTAGAATTTTCCAAAAATTCCATAGGTGCTTTAACATTAAACATCAAATCATACATCTCTTGATTTTCAAGTGCAAATTTGATATAAACAAATCCCATTTTTCGGAGTCTCTCCATGGGATCTTTAATTTCGAATAAATCTTTAAAGTATCCACCTAATTCTTGAAAACCAATAGAATGCAAATCATGTAAAATTGCATTTTTATCTTTGAAATAAACATATACAGTACCAACACTATAGTCTATTTCATCGGCTATATTTCTTATAGTTGTCTGCTCTATTCCTTTTTCTAAAAATAGCTTTTTTGCCCCTTTTAGAATAAGTGCTTTCAAGGCTTCCTTCTCTTTTGCTTTTCTATCAGCTACACTCATGATAATTTATTTCTCTGCAAATGTATAAATATTTTTTGAACAACGTTCATTTTTTAAAAAAAATTAAAACAGTAGTAGAAAATAACTACTGTTTGTCAATGATTTAACTAAAAATATGTTTTCAAAGATTAAATATAAAATTCACAATTATAAGTTTTAAGAGTTTTATCAAACTTAATTAAGTTAACTTACAAATTATATAACTCTTTTAGTGCCAAAGAAAAAGAAATGGGTTTTCGACCTAAAAGATTTTCTAAATCCAAAGTTGTTTTGCTGTGCTGATTGGTTTTAATATCTGCCGCAAAAGCATTAAACATAGAAATATATTCTTCAGGGACACCTATATTTTTTAAAAGTTCTGAATAAGTTTCAGCTTCTAAGTCTGTATAAGTTACATTTTTGCCAGATAATTTTGATAATTCTGAAGCTACATCTGCATATGAATATGATTTAGAACCTGTTATTTCATAAATTTTGTTTTCTGATGATATTTGTAATAATTCATTTGCAATTGCCTCTCCAATTTCTTTTCTCAAAGCAAATCCAACTTTTCCATTTCCTGCGGGAAGAGCTATTCCTGTTTCAAAAGGGTTTTCTCCTGCAAACATTAAAATGGTATCTGTATAGAGATTGTTGCGAAAAAAAGTGTAATTAAGCCCACTATTCTTAATATAATCTTCCGTTTGAAAATGACTTTGCATTAAAAATTGATTGGCAGATGTGTTAAGGTTTTCCATTGTAACACTTGTGTAAGCAATTCTATTCACATCTTTTTTTACGGCAGCATCCACCACATTTTTATGCTGTTGTAAACGATTTACAGGATCTACACCTGATACTAAAAGTACCGTATCAATTCCTTTCATCGCCTCATTCAAAGAATCTTGATTATCAAAATCTCCGATTCTTACTTCAATTCCTTTAGTTTTATACTCATGAGCTTTATCTAAATCTCTTGCCAAAACGGCAATATTAGTTATCTCTGTTTTTAATAGTAGTTGGTTTACTACTGCTTTACCTAAATGCCCTGTTGCTCCTGTAACTAAAATCATATTTTTTTTCTTTTATTATTAATTAAATTCAATTGTTTTACAAAGTAACTAATAAAAGTTTATATTTGTAACTATTAAAATTTAAATACTAGTAACTTAAACGTAACCAATGATGAAAGTACACGGAAAAAATTTTGATTGCCCTGTAACGGCAACTTTAGAATTAATAGGTGGAAGATGGAAAGCCCCCATTTTGTATTATTTATCAAAAGGCAAAAGACGATTCGGACAAATAAATGCAACTATTGAAGGTATTTCAAGAAAAGTGCTTACAGAACAACTCAAACAATTAGAAAATGACGGTTTGATTATTAGAGAATATCATAAAGAACTTCCTCCAAGAGTAGATTATTCATTAACTGATTTTGGAAGAAGTCTTGAAGTTGTTTTTACATCAATTCTTGAATGGGCAGATACAAACTTAGTTGTTGATGAAAAGTAGTTTTTAAATTAGCTTTATATAAGCTTCTAAGTATTCAATATATTCTCTTTATTCATAAGGGTTAAAGAGGGTAGAGGTGTACTAGGGGTGTTGCGAAAATTAATTATTAAAGGAAAAAAAATAATTTTTACAAATTTACGATTTTTTAGGCTTTCGAAAGAAAAAATATACAATCTCCGCAAAATATGCGGTGAATAGAATCTCTATTCACCGCATAAATTTATTAAAATGCTATTTTTTACCGCTATAGCATTAATTTTAAGTTGTTGTTTCTGGTTTTAAAACCTATGTTGATTGTTTTTTCAATACTATAATTTTTTATAAAATTAAGTGAGATTTTTTAATTTTTTCTTTCAAACTTTCTTCCACGCTCGTGATTTCTGCAAACGTATTCCATTTGTTTACAGTGTCACTAATTTGCTTTATGATGTTATCCGCTTTTTTAATATTCATTGCTTTTGCAACCATCAACAAGTCTTCTTTAGTTATATCTTTTCTTTTTCCATTTAAACTCAAATTGTGCTGACTTACCCATGTGCTGTCAGGACTATATGCAAAGCATATATCATAGGCTGGAGCTAATTCCCATTCTGAATCCTTTTTTAATCTAAAAGCAAAATTTTTGGTATGATCATCACAATTTCTTGAGATTACGTTAAATACCATTCTTCTGTACATTTGCTCGGCTTGTGGATAAGGAAGTTGTAATATACGCATCGTTTGAAACAATTGTTCGTAGCTGAAACTTGTTATTTGATTAAAATCGTAATGCTGCATGGCGCACAAGGTTTGTATATGGTGTTTTTGGTCTCCATTTTCACGGTCAAAACGTTTTGTCATAAAATGAGCTCTTCCGTTTTCTTCCATAAGTCTACATTCCATCATATCAATTTCACATGCTTTAGCCATAAGATAGTATGCCATCTCGACTCTTCCGAAACCTGTACTCTCTCCAAACTGTACATCGCTAATTGTGTCTAATTTAATCAGCCAGTGTTCAAAACCTTTTGGAGCTATAGTTTGTCCTGATTTTACTTGCCCGGTTTTTTCATTATAAGCTATAATTGCTTTTGGACGAGCACCACCTGCTGAAGTTCCTATTTTAAGAATATCTAGCATTGCTTTTTGTTCATCCACATTTAAGTTGGTTTCAAAACTTTCTTTTTTAGTAAGCATCTTTCTAGAGATGTTTACTAAACTATCAATTTCAATATCAAATGCTCTTTTATTTGGTTTCAGTTGTGATGGTTCAAATTCCAAAGCACCCATTCCACGTGTGCCTATAAAACACAAAAGTTCTACAGGATTCATGCTGTTTTCAGGACGACCATTTTGTGCTAACCAACTATTAATAAGTTGATTTCCATAATCATCAGGTAATACATCGGCTAATAGTCCAGGTAATCCTTTGAATGTTTTTACATCTCTCAGTTCTGGAAATGAAAAAATACGTTTATTACTATTAGTAATCGGCATTTTTATTGGGGCTAAATCAGATTTAGTGTTTATGAATTTAGGATCGTATTCAAAACTTGCTATACCTGTTGCTTTATCCCAAGCAACGGCACCAACGGTTTCTCCCCATATTTTTACAAAAGCGGTTGTAATCATTACCAGTCAGATTTTTTAGTAGTATCGTTATCCGTGTTTCTAGCACGTTGTCTTTTTTGTTGGGCTTTTTTTGCGAGTTCTATAGGGCTTATTTCTTGTTTGATTGAAAAGATATCTAGTAATGGTAAAACACCTAAAGCCCTTAATATTTGAATTAATGAAAGTAATGTAATGGCTTCACCATTCTCAATTTGACCTAATGTCCATTTGTTTATGCCGGCTTCTTTTGCTAATTGAGCTTGCGTTCTGTTACTATTCAATCGTTCATTTTTAATGAATGCTCCAATTTGACTTACGATAGCTGAATCACTCATGGCAATCCAATTTGTATTGGTATTTTCCATCTTTATTGAGTTAAATTATTATTATAATTGGTATTTCCCAACAAATATAGTAATTAATAATATATTATATGTGAATATTTTAAGTTTTTATGCAGGTAAATACAGGTTTTAATGCTTTTTTTATTTATTAACATTGGTATTTACCTGTTTTACTTATATTTTAAATTTAGAGCATATAGTAAATTTTTATTGCAAAAAATGCGGTGAATAAGCTATTTATTCACCGCATAATTGATTTTAATAGTAAAAAAACTAGCTGATATCGTGACTAATTTGAGAGAAAGTACGATAATCATTTAAAGTATAACAGATTCTACCTCTTACAATACATGGGTGTATTTTTACTTTTTTCGCGAATGCTTTAATAGCAATATCATTATTTTTTGTGGAAAGATTATTTTCAAAATCTTTCCATTCTGTTGGGTTAATTAAACTGTTTTGAGCAAAGATATTTGCTTCTTTTTCTTCAGCTGATTTTTTATATTCTTCTTCCTCATTTTTTAAATCGAGATCAATGAATTCAGCTGTATTATCGTTTACTAAATGCTCAAAAATATGTCCTAATTCATGAAAAAGAGTAAATGCATAATTATCCAAGCGATTATGTCTAAGGGTCATTCCAATAGCTGGATTGCCTTCGCTCCAGAATGAAACTCCATCGACAGGTGTTTTTTCTCCTTTTGCTTGATAGATTAATTTTATACCGTATTCATGTAATTTGCTTTGTACTTTATTGAGTACATCTTTATTCTTAGAAATAATCTCTCTTAACTCTGATATTAGTTCCTCTTTATTTACATGGTTAAATGGAGGTACAATTACTTCTTTAGCTTTATATTGTACTAATTTAACCCAGCCGATAATGTTGACTACATCATATTTAAGCTTTGTTGATTTTTTAAATCGAGCATAAGTACTTTGGACTCTTAATGTTGCTAATTCGTCTAAATTTGCAATATTGTAGATTCTTCTAATGATTTGATTATCAATTAGAGGATTACCATTAATGACTTTTTCTCTTTTAAAAAATAATACTGGAATAAACTCTTTTATTACTTTCCAAATTTCAATTGCTTCTAATTGTTCTTTGTTTTTAGCATCAATTCGAGCTTTATCTAAATCGTAATTTTTCTGTGCTTCCATCCAGTATTCTGCGTCTACACCTAATGTTTTTTCTAGGAGTAAAGCTAAATCTGCATTAATGTTTCTTTTGCCTTTGATTATTTCATTCAATTGACTTCTGCTATATCCAATCATTTTAGCAAAATCTATTTGAGAGAAATCGTTTGCCTCAATTTCATCTAATAATATTTCACCTGGATGCGTAGCAAAAGCAGGGATGTTTGTGTTTGTTGGTGTCATTTTTTCAATTGTTTTCGGTTCTTACTATTCGTAATGCTTACTCAATTCTTCGATTTCTAAAATATCGATTATAAGTTCATTTGAAGTGGAAGCTACTTCTTTAAAGATTATTCTGTATTGCATATTTACAGCTACAGAACTCAATCCTTTTAAATTACCAGTAAGTTTTTCATATCGTAGTGCTTTTAATTGAAATAATTGATTTATGTGTGTTATTGATTTCAGCTTATTTATAGTTTTAACATATTGTGCCACGAGTTGCCTATTGGATTTATATTCCTTGTAGGGCTTTGTATTTCCTTGATAAAGGTCTTCTAAATATGTTTTTTGAAATTTAATTTCCATATTGGTGGTGAAATGCTTTTGCAAATATACAATATTTGTTCACATATTTGTGAACAAATATTAATTTTCTATGTAAGAATTTAAAAGCTCGTCAAATTTCTCTTTTTGAGTCAATTCTTTAATAATTTCTCTTATTTCTAAGAATTCATTGTAATTTTTCCTATTCTTAATGGATTGGTGATGCGATAAGATTATCAATTTGTATATTCTAGAAATTGTTTGATGAACATTATCTACTTGACTGAAATTAAATTCATTAATCATTTTATTTGGAATCAACAATTCATCGAAATAATCAACATAGAAACCATTGTTTTTATAATTATTGAAATCTTTAACAATTTCATCATTACAGATATTATTTAACAAGTCACAAAAAGAGTTAATTCCAGCTGACAAATTTTTAATATTTTCATCATTCATTTTACCTTCTTGAAAAACTTCTTTTCTATTTAATCCTTTGTGAATTAATCTCAACAAGATATTTAACCCGTTTAGAGTATCAATCATACCAGCAAATTGATGTCTTGTTCTGTGATTATTAAAAATTTTAGAAATTATTTTACTCTCATAAACTGGATAATTAAGAGAATGAAGTTCAACGATTGTAGCTTTTATTAATTCTTCCAAACTTAAAATTAGTAATGATGTAGCACTGCAAATTCCAGTGATATTGACC
>NZ_DLHR01000004.1:536-5833 GCF_002483315.1 Flavobacterium sp. UBA7663 | reverse complement strand
CAATGATCGCTTGTGCGCTGTTGTGAGAAGTTGCTATTCGAAACTAACTTTACCAAAATTAAATTCTTCAAGCTTAAAAGAAAAACTACTATGATCTCCTATTTGCCATTTTCCTTTTCGGAATACAAATGAAATAAATCCTCTACGATTTTTGTTATCTTCATTTATTACAAGATTGTCTTCTTCATTAGGGAAATAATCGAAGTCAAAACAGTTTCTAGTATTTAGTTCCGTAAGCAAACTTTCTGCAGTCAAGTTTTCCTCAAAAGAATCATTAGGCGGAATTAAGATTCCATCCATTAAAAAATCAGAATTTCCAACAATTTTTCGCAACGACCATTTGTAAATTTTGCCAGAATCACTCTTGGCATTTTTTTTATTCCTGCGTGAGTTTTTATGGTGAATTATAGTATTAATATTTCCATCTATTAGGCAAGTACAGAGTTTAAGATTTTTTCCTGTTTCACACATATTTCAAATTTTCTCTTATTTCGATGTTCTCTGGCAATTTCTCACAACGTTTCGCGGACACGCGAAGTTGCGAAGCAAGCGAAACGAGTATTTTCCGCTAAGATAAAGTTTATTCGTGGAAATAGAGTAGAAGCTACTCAAAACCAGCAATTTCTCGTGACCGCTGTTAACTGAAGGCCGAATTAATTTAAGGAATTCCAATATTTTCCCATTAAACCACGATCAAGCATTTGACCCTTATTAATTTTTGGCAATGAAACATTACTGCTTAGTAATGCGTTATAGAATTTTTCGTCACTTTTATAGTTATCAAAAATCCAATCCCATTCTTTGTAGTAGCTTAACATCCAGGATAGTTCATAATCAATTTTATCTGCGTCAATTATTTTCTCAATATTTGTGATGATCTTTCTGTTCGCAACTTGATCAATTTCACATATTCCAGTTAAAAACATAGGTTCAGACAGTGAAAACCAATACAAAAAAAGTCCGCGTTTTATTGCCTCGACATTCTCATTGCTCAGTTCTGCATATTCAAAATGCAATTTTTTAAATTCTTCTGGCAATTTCAGTTCAAAGATCTGCGCTTCTTTTTCTTCAATCGTTCCTTTCAATGAAATTACGATTGAATTAAGTTGAAGTTCTTTCTCTGCTAATTTTTGAATAGACATTTGTATGATTCTTTTTACGCGCAATTTTTACGGCTTTCAGTTAACGTTCCCTTACTATGCGACGTTGCGTTCAAAGCGGAACGAGTATTTTCCGCTAAGATAGAATTTAATCGTGAAAATAGAGTGGAAGCTACTCAAAACCAGCAATGATCGCATAGTAAGTGTTACCGGCTGGGCGAATTAATCAAAAATTTCTATTGGTTTTTGTGACTTCCAAGATTCAATTATTTCAATTCCATTTTCAATTAATTCGTATCGATAATAAAAAGTGAAAAATTGATTTTCAGTTTTGTGTTCAACTGCCACTGCAATTGCATCATTTCCGTCAATCTTTACGTCATAAAAAATAGCCGAAGCTTTTAGATTTAATTTTCTCCATCGCAACTCTTTTTTAAGTTCGGCAATTACAACATGCGACGCAGGTTTATCTAATTCTCCTATTTCTTCTAGAAGTATTTGCTCAATTTGATTTTCATTATTAATCGCAACGGCTAAAGGGTAAAATTCTCCGTATTGTATCAAAAGCCTTTTTACAAAAGGTAAATTTAGATTTAATAATTCTTGAAAATCATCCATATGATTTAGATACAGTTTTCAACGCCTTGCCGGTAACGTTTCGCGGACACGTGAAGTTGTGAAGCCAGCGAAGTGAGTACTTTCCGCTAAGATAGAATTTATTCGTGAAAAGAAAGCTGAAGCAAGAGAAAACCAACAATTTCTCGTGACCGCTGTTACCTGAATTTTGCGACACGAAAGATGAGCACGAAAGAACTGACATCAAGAAAATCTACAAACCGAATCGCCAAAGCTCAAAAATGCAACGCATTTTTCCTGAAACACACAACGGGCAAAGATTGCGAAAGATTGGACACAAGAATTTCGACAATTATTTTCCATTTCAATATTCGACAATCAGTTTCGACAAATATTAAGATTTGAGAAATCGCACTCGTGTTTTTCTACAAAGTGAAGAAATGCGTTTATGAAATTGTCAAGCTAAACGGAAAACTTGCGCGGGCGAGGAGCAATTTCAGGTAACGTTTCGCGGACACGTGAAGTTGTGAAGCCAGCGAAGTGAGTACTTTCCGCTAAGATAGAATTTATTCGTGAAAACAGAGCTGAAGCTACTCAAAACCAGCAATTTCTCGTGACCGCTGTTGTAAGAAGTGCTTATTGAAAGCTCTGATTCCTTACTTGTACCATGTCGTAAACAGAAATTCCATTTGCGATAATCAAATCCGATAGTTTAGAATCCGAAGTAATTACGTATTCACAATCTTTCGCAATTTCAATTATTAAAGAATCAGTTATACCAACTGCCAAAAGGTTTTCATTTTTTAATAAAGACTTTATTTCCAAATATTTTTCGGTAGATTGTTCTATAATATGCTTTAAATTACTAATGTATTGATATTTATGATTGCCAGAAAAATTGTTTAATAAGTTATCTGCTTCCGCCCAAACTTGAGGTAGAACGATTAACTTTTTAAAATCTTGGATCGCAATCACTAAATTTTTAAAATCTTCTTTAGTATATATAGATGCTCTTTTATGCTGACCGATTAGATTTTCGTCAATAAGACCAAGCAGCAGAATAATTAATGAATTGCTATCAATTAGAATCATTTGGGAAAGTAAATATAAAAGCCGGTAACTCGCTTTGTAGTGTCGATTAATAATTTTTTATAAACTCTTTCAAATTGATAATTCTCAGCGAAAGGTGTAATCACCGATGTTTTTTTATTTTTATTTTCTGTTAGGTATGAAACTACAACTTCCCATACTTGATCGTTGTGCAAATATTCAGCTTGTTCTAATCTAAAATCATTATCGCCTTTTGGCAGTATATCTGATAACTCATTCTTAGAAATATTATATAATTCTTTTAATGTAAGCATAGTTATTTTTTTTAGCATTTCTTACAACGTTTCGCGGACACGTGAAGTTGTGAAGCCAGCGAAGTGAGTACTTTCCGCTAAGATAGAATTTATTCGTGAAATGGAGTTCAAGCAAGAAAAAACCAACAATTTCTCGTGACCGCTGTTATGCGAGGCCAGGAAACATTCCAATTGCGTTCAGCTTTGCGACAATAATTTTCCATTCCTATAAAAGTTAGATACCAAAAAGAAATAATTTGAATTTTCGACAAAGGAGAAAATCACTAAGTTTTCGTTACGCTAGCTGGTCTCGCATAACGTTTCGCGGACACGTGAAGTTGTGAAGCCAGCGAAGTGAGTACTTTCCGCTAAGATAGAATTTATTCGTGAAAACAAAGCTGAAGCAAGAGAAAACCAACAATTTCTCGTGACCGCTGTTACCTGAATTTTGCGACACGAAAGATGAGCACGAAAGAGCTGACATTAGAAAATCTACAAACCGAATCGCCAAAGTTCAAAAATGCACAGCATTTTCCTGGAACACACAACGGGCAAAGATTGCGAAAGCTTGGACACAAGAATTTCGACAATTATTTTCCATTTCAATATTCGACAATCAGTTTCGGCAAACATTAAGATTTGAGAAATCGCGCTCGTGTTTTTCTACAAAGTGAAGAAATGCGTTTATGAAATTTCCAAGCAAAACGAAAAATTGGCGCGGGCGAGGAGCAATTTCAGGTAACGTCCCGCGCATAGGCGACGTTGCGACCAAAGCGGAACCGAGTATTTTCCGCTAATATAAAGTTTATTCGTGAAATTAGAGTTGAAGCAACTCAAAACCAGCAATGTTCGCTTATGCGCCGTTAGCGGTAGTTTTATTATCGGATTTCTAATATTTTATTTTCACAAGCATTAATTATTTCATCCAAAATAGCTGATTTTATGTGCTCATCGTCATCATATTCGATCGTATCTAAAACCCACGAATATCTAGTGAAATGTTCAAACATTCCATATGGCTTTTGACCAGATAAAATTATTGGTTGTACTGGTAGCGAAGGCATATGAGGAATAATCTGCGCTAATTCTTGAGGAATACTTTTTGGATCACTAATATCGGCAATTATAAATTTCGATAATGTTGCTAAAGTTGTAACAGTTTCAGTAATATCTCTGTTAGCTGAATTTTCAAAGTCAAATAATATTGGCAAATAATTTTTATGCCTTAATTCTTCTCGCAACAAATTTAAAATTTTCATTCTTTCGGGTGTAAACCTGCCCAAAATAAGAACAACTTTTGAAGTAATTGTATTAATTACAGTTCTGAGTTTTTCATTATTTATTAATAAGTAAATAAATTGAGCTACTTCAATATTATCAATTGTAATTTTTGGTTCACCATTATCAGATATTTGAAGATCTTCTTGATTTGTATTTACCAAATTGAGTTTCCAGGCTGAAACACCAAATATTTTTGACATTGATAAGTCACAGTTTGTAAAATTATCTGATATGAGTTGTGTACCACTAAAATTTACTTTTCTTAAATTTGTGCTTTTTATCTCGGAATTTGTAATCTTTCCTGAAGTAAATAAAACATTTGAAAAATCACTTTCCTCGATTGTACATTCATCAATAATCGAGTTATAAAGCATTCCAGTCGCAAAATTACATTTTAAGATTTTAGAAGATAAAATTTTAGAGTCGTTTAATTTTACAAGGCTCAATTCAGAATTGCTCACAATAGCATCTCTAAACAAACTTCTTTCAAAATGAGCTTTAATTAATTTAACATCGTCAAGTTTTGCGTTACAAAAATAGCTTTCTCGAATATTGGCACTTATAAATGAAGATTTTTTGATTTTAGTTCCGCTAAAGTCTGAAAAATTAAACAAGCAATTGTCAAAGTTACAATCAATTATAATAGTAGCTCTAAAATCGGAATACCTTAAGTCTGAATTATTAAAATTTCCATTTCTCAGATATGAGTTTTTAAATATTGTATGTCGTAGACTAGAATAAGTAAAGTTTGTATTTCCCAAATGACTTTTTCTAAAATTAACTTTATTTAAATTACATTTTGAAAAATTATAATAGCGTAAATCTTTCTTTGATAAATCTAATTCGGATAAATCCAAATTAACATCTGATTGTTCTCTAAATTGATTCCATTCAGAAAATCCGTTCTGTATAATTTCAAATAACTCTTTTTTGGTCATAATTATCTATTTATGCAGATGTTCAAAAATTACCGCTAACGTTTCGCGGACACGTGAAG
>NZ_DLHR01000004.1:0-471 GCF_002483315.1 Flavobacterium sp. UBA7663 | reverse complement strand
ATTTCTCGTGACCGCTGTTAGGCGACGTTCAAGTTTCTTTCCTTACTCAAATTGACTTTTTTGTTTAAGCTTTGCCAAATATAAATTTTTAAAAAAATCAGGATGACTCAATTTGGTATAAACATCAAAACGTCCAAAACGATTGTCAGTGATTTTATATTTAAAAACAGAATCATTTTTTGTTTTTACTACTAACCAGAATTTTGGATATGCTTTTAACATTTCAAGCTTGCCCTTGAAATTTACATTTTCAGAAATCCTATTAATTTCTTCATGATTCAGAATCACAGCCGAAGTATCAGATAGTTTTAGTTTAAGTTCGGCATATTCAATTTCGCCAATTGGGAAATTTAAGTTGTATGATATAGGCTTTTCATATTTACAACTTACTAATACTAATAATGAAAGTGAAATGATGAATTTCATAGACGAGTGTTTGTGAATGTTGCCTAACGTTTCGCGGACACGCGA
>NZ_DLHR01000005.1:3306-11600 GCF_002483315.1 Flavobacterium sp. UBA7663 | reverse complement strand
CTCGTGCGACCCAGTGATAACGTTCCCTTACTATGCGACGTTGCGTTCAAAGCGGAACGAGTATTTTCCGCTAAGATAGAATTTAATCGTGGAAATAGAGTGGAAGCTACTGAAAACCAGCAATGATCGCATAGTAAGTGTTATAAGCCGTTTCTATTCCAAGTGTTTTGGGAAATCCATCATTTTATGAAGTATTCTAATAACATCAATTTGGTCATCTCCATATTTGAAAAACACATAATGAGATAGAGCTCTAAAATAATAGTATTCAGATTTTAGCTTTTTCAACTTCTTGGCTTTCTCTGTATTTTCGCTGAACAATTCGATTTCCTGAATAATAGATTCGAAATATTTATCTGCTTGATTTTCTGACCATTCCTGGAAAGTGTAGAACCAAATATCATTTAAGTCTTGATATGCAGATTCAGTTATTCTATATTTCATAAATATTTCTTCTTGATTTCTTCAAGATGTTTTTTAGGATTATAATTTTCAACAAACCCACTTTTTTCTCCAATTTCTAGTTCATTTTGAAGCCACTTAATTTTACTTTCTTCTATTTCCAATAATCTAAGCGCTGATCTTACGACATCACTTGCTGAACTATATCGCCCAGAAGCAACCTCACTACTAATAAAATTATTAAAATGATCGCCGAGTAATATGGATGTGTTTTTTGACATAACTTTTAATTTTACCCAAATATACCAAAGTATGGTATAAGTTGCATCGATTTAGCGGATTTTAACAGAAATGGCTTATAACGTTTCGCCGCCATGTCTAGTTGCGGCCGAGATAGCTGAGTATTCTCCGCTACTGTGAACGAAGTTAAGAAAATGGATGTTTCCTTTGACACGAATACAGCAATTAGTCATGACGGCTGTTGTGCGACGTTTATTTGTCGTCACATAATTTCAATCCTTCAGTAATAAATTGTGCGTAAGGAATTTTCAATCCTTCAAACTCAGGATTATCTAACCAAATTTCTTCGACTTTATTTATTGTGGGATTATCACGCGACGCGCCTTTTGCCGATCCATTTAAAGCATAGATTTTACCGTCATTAGTTTTACAGTAAATTTCTTTATAACCAGAGCAATAAACTTCAATTTCATCAACTGAAAATGGCCATTCTTTCCCATAATCTTGCTTACTAAATCTTAATACATTTTCATTTTTTGAGCACGATATTAATAAAGTAAGAATTGATAATAAGTAAAATTTTTTCATGACGAATATTTAAAGTTTATATGATTTTATACTTTCATTATTACGATAGCGGTGATGTAAATGTCGCACAACGTTTCGCGGACACGTGAAGTTGCGAAGCAAGCGAAACGAGTACTTTCCGCTAAGATAGAATTTATTCGTGAAAATGGAGCTGAAGCTACTCAAAACCAGCAATTTCTCGTGACTGCTGTTAGGCGTTCGGTTTTATTTTGCAGTTTTTGAAATTCGATTTATAAATGTCCAAAATGGTTATTGACGAAATTAATAGCAAACCTATAAGATACGGAAGGAAAAATATATCTAGTCCTAACATTTTTAGTGCAATGCTAATACCGCTAATTACAAGTAAATTCAAACTAAATATTCCAGAAAGGATATAAAGGAAATTGGATTTAAGAATATTTCTCTTTTTGATAAAATGAAATATTAATCTTATCAGCAATAAAACTCCTCCAAAACCCAGCGCAATAAAAAGACTATTGAAATAAAAAATTCCTAAACCCAACCCATGAAACCAACCAGGTTCTTGCATTTCTAAGTAGTAATCAAAGAATCCATAAAGCGTCCAAAAGTTTATCAGGACGAATGAATAGATACAATATTTATATATTTTTTCTTTCATATTTCTTGTATGCGACATCCCAAACTGACGCCTAACGTTTCGCGGACACGCGAAGTTGCGAAGCCAGCGAACTGAGTTGTTTCCGCTAAGATAGAATTTATTCGTGAAAATGGAGCTGAAGCTACTCAAAACCAGCAATTTCTCGTGACCGCTGTTGTGCGCCGTTACTTGGTTTTAATTAAATTCCTGAATTTTTTATTTGGTTTTAGGTATACAACATTACAATTTCCTCTTATACCAAATAAAGATGTCGCGCTTAATCCTTTAAAAATCGTTATATCGTCAACAGTTTCTGAATTAAGATGTTTTAAAATTATTGACTGCTCTGGAAATTTATTTAAATCAAGTTCAGTATATAATTTCTTATCATCCAAAGCAAAGATAAGTTTACAAGGAATTTCGTTTCCAAAATTATTGTGAAGACAGCCATTTGCTGAAATGTACGTTGATAATTTTACACCGGTATTTGCATAAATTGAATCCGATTTAATCTTCTTTACAATGAATTTTATTTTATCTTCCTTGTCTAAAATTTGCTCGAGTTTATCAAGCCAAGCCAAATTATTTTGAATTGATGGAATTGTGTCCGTTTTTGTCTGCGCAAAAATATTATTTGAGATCGTCAATAATAATATCAGAAGTAAGTCTCTCATATTCGGTAGGTTTTTGTAATGGCGTACAACGTTTCGCGGACACGTGAAGTTGTGAAGCCAGCGAAGTGAGTACTTTCCGCTAAGATAGAATTTATTCGTGAAAAGAAAGCTGAAGCAACTCAAAACCAACAATTTCTCGTGACCGCTGTTACCTGCTGGCGCATTAAAGTCCAGGCGGAAAATTTTTATAGTTACTCTTTACAATATTCATACATTTTTTAAACCCGGAATTCTTATTCAAAACGTCATATAATTGATTTCGAAATTCAAATATGTCTCTTTGTACTTTATTTAAATTTGAGTTTTCAAGTTGACTTGAAATTTTCAATCTTAATTTTTCTTGATGAGCAATACTGATTTTTATCTCATCACTAAAATCCGGCATTATTGGTTTTTCAGGCGCTACGTGTTTATCGCCATTTAGTGTGTCAATATGATATTTATAAAACGCATTTAGAATTTTATTTTTTTCGTCTGAATTTAAATGTAAAGTGTCAACGAAGTTGATTGCAGGAATTTTAAAAATCCCTTTTTCTAAATCACAATTGTAATTTGAATTCGAAATAAAAATTGAAACTGATTTATTTTCTTTTTTCTTCTCGCCATTGCAGGCAATCAATATGAATGAAGTAATCAGTAAAATAAATTTTTCCATTATTTTCGTTTTTATGCGCAATGTTGGTTGCGCTTGCAGGTAACGTTTCGCCGCCATGTCTAGTTGCGGCCAAAATAGCAGAGTATTTTCCGCTAGTGTGAACGAAGTTAAGGAAATAAGTATTTCAGGCGACACAAAAACAGCAATTAGTCATGGCGGCTGTTAGCCGATGGCCTATTTCTTTCTAAAAAGTGCAACTAGAATATTTATTACATAAACTGGTTGTGCAATAAAAATAATTGCCAAGAACATAATCATCAATGTAATATTGATAATTTCATAGCTATTGTTAAATATGTCATTTTCATTAAATGAAATTTTAATACAAAAAATCACAATCCAATAGATTAAGAAACTCCCAATCAATATTGAAGTATGAATTTTAGTCAGAATTGGAATCAATTGCTTTTTAAGAATTTTTTCTACGAGCCAATAGCCTAACCCAAGGAATAAATATCCCAAAAACAAGATTTCGGCTAACAGAAAATGTTCAATTACGTAGTAAGTATCATGAATGTTTATGTCCATCGTTGAATCTCCATTGCTGAGATTTACTATTCCAATAATTAAGATTATTGAACTTACAATCCAGAAGTAATGATATGATTTCAAATTTCTCATTTACGAAGTTGTTTCTGTGGCTTTCGGCTAACGTTTCGCCGCCATGTCTAGTTGCGGCCAAGATAGCAGAGTATTTTCCGCTACTGTGAACGAAGTTAATGAAATAAGTATTTCCGGCGACACGAATACAGCAATTAGTCATGACGGCTGTTAGCTGTTCGGGCTTGTATAGTTTTATGTTGTCAATCGAAATAGTGTGAGATTTGGATTTCCGTCAAACACATTTTCCAATTTCCTAAAATTTAATTTTTGAAGAAGCTTTGTAGAGCTTTTGTTATTTTCATGCGTTAGCGCGTCGATAGTTTTTAATCCGAGCGTTTGAACGGAATATTCTATAACCTTCGTAGCAGCTTCAATCATAATTCCCTGGCCATTATATTCATTAAGAAGTTCATATCCAATTTCGCATTTCTTTAGATCGTCTAAGAAGTCAAATAGACAAATGATACCAATTAATTTGTCTTCGCCCGTTTTTGTAATAGCCCAATAAAAAAGTTCATCGCTTTCTTCAATTATAATGTTGATGAAATTTACTGCGTCTTCTATCGTCTTGGCTGGTTTTCTGTCGAGAAATTTATTTGTTTCTGTGTTCGAGCGCAATTGAAATATTTGTTCGGAATCATTTTTTGAAAGTTTCCGAAGAGTTAGGCTTCGGGTAAGTAATATGGGGAAAGGTTGCAAGTTATGGTTCATGTTTGTTTCACGATGGTTTTTCAGCCTGACAGCTAACGTTTCGCGGACACGCGAAGTTGCGATGAAAGCGAAACGAGTATTTTCCGCTAATATAAAGTTTATTCGTGAAAATCGAGCTGAAGCTACTCAAAACCAGCAATTTCTCGTGACCGCTGTTATATGACGTTTTACTTTATTTTTTTGAATATCTCTGCTTTTAGCTCTGCTAAGTTCTGTTTTTCTAATAAAGTATTCAATGCCTCTATGTATGATTCATCCGTACAGCTCACATATTTCTGAGCTTGTTTATACACTACTGCATCAACAAGCATTCTTAAATATGGTGGAAAATCGCTTGTTCGATTAGCTTTAATAAATAATCGATTACCGGATAAAGGAAATAAATAGTCATCTTGATAAACTTCTGGATTTTCACTTTCAAAAATTACTGGACTGTCAGAACATAAAAACGGAAAATTTTCATGATTTTGTGTTATTGAATATGGTGTTGTACAATTAGCCCCACGAACTGAATCCATTAATGAATTATAGAATTTAAAGCTTTTAACAAATTCAGGATTGTTTTTAAATTCCTCTTCTGTTGCTATTTGTCGCTCTCCACTTTTATTTACAATATTCAAGCCCAAACTTCCTAAGTCATTATTTTTCACAATCTTCTCTAAGTCCTTTATGCGATGCGGCAATCTCCAATACATTAGACTTACAAAGTGATTTATTCTCGGCATGTCGTTTTCAGTGACACCGTAGTTTGTGGTATAATCCGATTGATGAATTCTCTCAATTAAAGTTGCCATATCATTGTCAAAATCAGCATAACTAGACTCTATATAGTCATTCTTTTTATCTCCAAATATTATAGTATTGGCGTCTTTTTCAAAGAAGAAAGATTCTGGCGAAAATTCTTTTCCATTTTTAAGAAAACGATTCTCTTGAACATTAAAGATTTTTAAAAGTCCCGAATCCTTAGTAAAACCTTTTAGATAGAAAACAGGTAAATAATGATGTCTCCAGGAAATGTTATTCATTTGCACGTAAGTTCTAAAAATGTCATATAACGTCTCGCCGCCATGTCTAGTTGCGGCCAAGATAGCAGAGTATTCTCGGCTACTGTGAACGAAGTTAATGAAATTGGAGTTTCCTTTGACATGAAATGCAGCAATTAGTCATGACGGCTGTTACCAGTAGTTCCTGTTAATCAAAACTAACTTTATCGTTTTTTAACTGCCAAAAGTTATTCATGGTTTTATTCTTCTCTGTTATCTTTAATCCAGCTACATTGAAATTTGTTTTCGCATCTTTTTTCAAAACGATATAAACCATTCCGTTTTTCTGGCCGAAAACTGATTGAGCATCAGTTTTATCAACGATATATATTTTTTTAATTTTCGACGAAATCAACATTTCATCTATAAATTCTCGAACTAATTTTCCATTAATTATATCTAACTTATAACTATAGCCTTGCACGACATACAACGCTGAGTAATCTTTTTCATTTTTTGTTTGGCGGTCATTCGAAGAAATATATAAATCTTTAGAATTAAATTTGAGTGTGTCTAAAACTATTTGAGTTTTCAAGCTATCTAAAACAATATTGATTTTATTTCTTTTTGAAATTTTAGTCATTTTAGTTTTAGGTAACTCAAAGTCATTTAAGCAAAACGTTTGCGCACAACAAATATTTGACATTGTCAAAAGTGAAAATATAAGTAATAGCATTTTCATAGTTATCCGGCTTTTTTTGGAATTACTGGTAACGTTTCGCGCATAGACCTTGTGGCGGCGAAGCGAGCAGAGTTGTCTCGGCTAAGATAATGTTTTTCGTGAAAAATGGAGTTCAAGCACCTGAAAACCAGCCATAAGTTTTATGCGCTGTTATAGCCAGTGATTCTATTTAATCACGACTTGATATTTCTCCATTTTTTTCCATAGCCAAAAAGAAAAATCACTCATTGCTTTAAACTCAGAAATTTGTTTGTCTGCAACAATTTGTTCGAAATGAGCTTTTTCATCTCTAAAGCTATATTCTCCGACAAATATAAAACACTTGCAAAACTCTCTAATTCCATTTTTAAAATCTTCTAAAGCAAGCTGATATGGAGTAAATTTATAATCAATGTGTTTATATTCTTCATAACCTCCTAATGTGATTATGTTATTTGAGATCACAAGTTCTCCAGTGCTTCCGTTTATGATTTCCCAATTTTTCAATCCTCTTTTTAGAAATAAGCAAAGCTTTTGGCCTGTTTCCGGTTTTGCAAATCTTTGATCACATTCCCATTCTTCAAACATTTCTACAGAAATTGAATTAAATAGGTTACCTTTTAATGTTTCGGAAATATTGAAAATGTATAAATCACCTTTTACAATTTCAATTTCTCCAACAACAATTAAGTCAGCACTTCCAGCTATAACTTCTATAGGATAAATCATTTTTTTCGCTTCGACTTTTGAAATGAAAAAGATAATGAATAGAAAGACAATTGTTTGTTTCATAGGTTTTTTCATCATTGGCTATAACGTCCCGCGCACAGGCGACGTTGCGACCAAAGCGGAAAGAGTATTTTCCGCTAAGATAGAATTTATTCGTGAAAATAGAGCCGAAGCCACTCAAAACCAGCAATGATCGCTTGTGCGCTGTTGTGCGCTTTTGCTACTCTAAACCAATTTCCAGTATTTCTTTCCTTTACGAATGCTGAAAATTAAAAACTCCATAAACCGTTCACCTATTCCAATAATAATATGTAAATCTTCAATATCCCATAACTCCGTCAATCTTTCATATTCTATTCGAGATTCGGTTGGTTCTCCGAAGATTTCATTAAAATATTTAGAATAGGTTTCAGCGGTCAAATGAATAGATTTTGAATCTTCATTTTCCGTTTCAAATTCCACGCAATTAAATTTACCATCGACATTGTCATAATCACTTTTTGATACCGTAATATTTAATTTTTGGTTTCCCAAAACTGATTTCCCAAACCATTTTAGAGTATTACCATTATTCAGAATAGTTGGTTCGTCAATTTTTTTTAAAGCTTCAAAATCACTTTCCCAAAGAATCATTTTACCTGTGTCTTCGAAAAATATTCCTTCATCAAGGTTAAATGGATGTTTCATGTTTTGTCGATATTTCTCTTGCAATTGCGCACAACGTTTCGCGGACACGCGAAGTTGCGAAGCCAGCGAACTGAGTTGTTTCCGCTAAGATAGAATTTATTCGTGAAAATGGAGCTGAAGCTACTCAAAACCAGCAATTTCTCGTGACCGCTGTTAGGCGTTCGGTTATTTTCCTAATTTATTCTTGATTAATACGCTTGAAGATTAATCCTTCTTTTTCGAAGATTATAATTTTTACGCTTTGCTCATTGCCTTTTCTTGTATAAAATCTAGGCTTCGATAATGTTTTCCAATTATTTTTCCGTGGTAAAACTAAATCAGCTATCCATTTTTCACTGTCAATTTCGCCTTTGATTTCAAGTAAATCATCTTCCCATTTCTTAATTTCGACCGGATTGACTTTTATTGCGAATTGATAAAACGAGGAAGAAGCTCCTGGAAGAAAACTAAAATCGCCACTAAATCCATTGACATTGAACAAATCAAATTCTGCGTCGTCAATTACAGAATTAAGTTTTACTTCTTTACTCAAAGTCTCAATTCGTTCATTTTTATTATCAATGTTTGAGCTATTCAACTTTGTTCTATTTTCACAGCTGCAGAGAAAAACGAATGAAAAGATTATTGCAATAAGTGGTTTGTATTTGTTCATGTTTAGAGGAATGTCGATTTAACTGACGCCTAACGTTTCGCGGACACG
>NZ_DLHR01000005.1:0-3272 GCF_002483315.1 Flavobacterium sp. UBA7663 | reverse complement strand
TTTCCGCTAAGATAGAATTTATTCGTGAATATGGAGCCGAAGCTACTCAAAACCAGCAATTTCTCGTGACCGCTGTTACCTGCCGTTTCTATTTGAATTTAATAATTGTCCGTGTTCTGTAAGCTCCCTTTTTTTCATTACCTAAAATAAATTGAAATACAGAAATGTTTTTATTTTCCCATCTTAACTCGTCCTGCCAATAAGTTGGTTCTTCCACTCTTTTCGCTTCACCATTATTTCTAAAAAAGCTTGAAAAGAGTTTTTTATTTTTATCGAATATTGCTCGTATGGAATCGTTATCATCTTGCTCATTCCAAGCATAAGAAATCACCCGAACAACGCTATCTTTTTCCGTATAAAAATATGAAATCGCTGTTAGTAACGATTCATTTTTGCGGTTATAAAATTTTGGTTGGCTGAACTTGTAAATATTCAATTCTGGGAAATAACCTTGACTGGTTGGCACATCAGATAATCTTTGTATACCATTATTTGAACTTTCAATTTTTTTGATATCGTTAACTGTGATTTTTTTTAGTTGGAATGTGCTAATATCATTACGAATTTCGTTCGTCGTTGCACATCCAATCAATAAGAGGCAGATTATAAATAAGTAGCAGTGTTTCATTTTTGAGATAATATTTGATGAAATGGCAGGTAACGTTTCGCCGCCATGTNNTGCGGCCAAGATAGCAGAGTATTCTCCACTACTGTGAACGAAGTTAATGAAATTGGTGTTTCCGGCGACACGAATGCAGCAATTAGTCATGGCGGCTGTTACCAGCTGTCTCAATTTCAACCCATTTTCCGTTTTTATAAATATATGTCATAATAAAACCTCCTGAACACGTGAAAGCATAGGTATAAGTTATAATCGCTGTTTTATATCTTTTGTCGAAAATTGGCTTTTGGATGCAAATGACGCCTTTTGAACAAGTTTTAAGATCAAAATTTCTTTTAAGAGATTTTAGAAATTCTAAATCGACTAACTTCACTTTATTACGCATCAAAAGATTTTTATCTAAAATAAAATTGTTAGACAATCTAATTAAGCTATCGAGTTCTGAGCTACTTTTTAAATTTAAATGTTCTAATAAGGGCTTTCTAATGTCATAATTTGGTCGTTCTATTGCGCTCATAGCGATTATGGATTCTTTCGGAATTTCCAACATGCAGTTGCACGAATTATCAGAAACTATTTGTCCAATCAATTCATTTGCTTTTTCATTATATTTTGATTCTGAGACCGCTTCAGATTTTTCACAGCTAACAAAAAGGGCAGATGCGCTAAAAAAAAGCGATAAATAGTAAAAAAAAATGTAGTTATCGTTTCGCATTTTCTGAGATTGCTGGTAACGTTTCGCGGACACGCGAAGTTGCGATGCAAGCGAAATGAGTACTTTCCGCTAAGATAGAATTTATTCGTGAAAATAGAGCTGAAGCTACTCTAAACCAGCAATTTCTCGTGACCGCTGTTATGGGCTGGTCGTACGATAATTTATCCAATTGTTTACTTCTTCGCTATAAAGTAACACTAGTGCAAAGATTTGTATGATAGTTAATACAACGGAAATTATCGCTGCAATTGGATTTTGCTCAAAGAGAGTTGCAACAGTAAAAGGAAACATTAAACTTCCTAAAAGAAATAAAATTAAAAAAACTGTTCTTGCCCATTTTTTTCGAGCATTGATAAGATATACGAAAACTGACATAAATAGAAACGTTAGAATAACAGTAGCAATTTTTGTTAAGTCAATTGTATCAAAGTTCGCGATGAAAAAATTGATAATTCCAATAATAATTGACACAATTAGCAAATTTATCGCTTTGGTAAGTTTCGTTGGTTTGTGTTCTAAATTCATAATATTTAAATGTTAACTCTATACGTCATTTCGACTTGCCCATAACGTCCCGCGCACAGGCGACGTTGCGACCAAAGCGGGAACGAGTATTTTCCGCTAAGATAGAATTTATTCGTGAAAATAGAGTTGAAGCTACTGAAAACCAGCAATGATCGCTTGTGCGCTGTTGTGCGAGGTTTTATAGTTTAAAAAATATTGTATTCTCCACTTCTAATTTCTCAATACTTTTGCTTCGTCGACTTAAAGGATCCAGCGGAGTCCAACCTTCGGAATAGTAAACAACTACATTTTTTCCAATTAAAGAATTTAAATCCTTTTCTTCAAAATATTCAAAACCTCTATTTATATAAAAGGTATTTACATTGTCTTTCATTCCAAAAACTACATCTTTTATTCCAGATTCAGAAACCGAAATAATTTTTCCTTTACAAGTTTTAGGATTCTTGGACAATGAAATTGGTTTGAACGCAAGAAATATTAGCACAATGAATATTATGGACGAAGTGACAACAAGTTTCTTCATTTTTTCGTTTTTTATTTAACGCAAAATAACAATAGTTCTTATGTCATTTCTGGGTTTCGACAAAAAATCTCGCACAACGTCCCGCGCACAGGCGACGTTGCGAAGCCAGCGAACTGAGTTGTTTCCGCTAAGATAGAATTTATTCGTGAAAATTGAGCTGAAGCCACTGAAAACCAGCAATGATCGCTTGTGCGCTGTTACCTGCTGGCTTTTTCAATAGTTCAGTTACAAACAATTTTCCAAATCCATTTGCAGCTTTTGAACTTGCTCCCGTGATTTTATTATTGCGTTAGATTACTTTTACGCGCTAAACGTACGAAGACAAATAAAAAGAATGCGAAAAAGATCCAGTCATTTATGCCATAAATAGCATAATATATTCCAGCCATTTTGTCTTTTTCTAGTACATCTGTAAGATTATTATTTGTAATCCATTTTGTCCAATGTGTTGCGTAAATCAATTTTTCGATTGTAAATACGGCAATTAGCCATTTTACTTTGTGAAAATTTTTAGAAACAGCTATAAATACAAAGCCCCAAATTACTATCATTAATAATCCAAAATTTGACATTGCTTGATTGTCAAATTCTGGAATGAAAGTATTACTGAAAATTCTGGAGAAAATTAATACGCCAAGTATATTCATCAATCCAGATAAAATAAATCCTTTAGTTATGTGTTCGTTTTTTATTTTCATTTTTAGTCAACCTAATTTTAGCGCGAGAGTTTTTTTAAGCTTGCAGGTAACGTTTCGCCGCCATGTCTAGTTGCGGCCAAGATAGCAGAGTATTCTCCACTACTGTGAACGAAGTTAATGAAATTGGTGTTTCCGGCGACACGAATGCAGCAATTAGTCATGGCGGCTGTTACCAGCTGTCTCAATTTC
>NZ_DLHR01000003.1 GCF_002483315.1 Flavobacterium sp. UBA7663 | reverse complement strand
CCGCGAAACGTTATAGGCAAGCTTATAAAACAGCAATGAAGAAAAAACAAAATCTATTGATTCTGTCTCTATCCATAATAACGTTTTTCGTTATCGGGTTTCTATATGAAATAGATTATCGAATTTTAACTAGAAGCTCTGTAAAGTATTTCGCGAGTTTTAAAATTGAGTATTATGGCGGAAAAGGTTTCAGAATTTTTGAAACTGACATTGCCTTTATTCTGACTTTAATTCCCATAAGCTTTTTTATACTATCTAAAAATTTAACTTCACTTATAAAGAAGCTGATATTAGCAATGATTTATTTAGTCGGCATTATTGGATTCTATTGCTTTTACTGCTATTTAGAAAGTGAATTTATTTCAATAACTTCTAAACTCGGAGCATATCGGAATGGCAATTTTATGTATCATTCGAATAACATAAATTACAGAGGAATATTATTTTCAACTATTATATCAACCTTTGTTATTGGAATTGTTTCAAAAAAAATCATAACAAAGCCAGCCTATAACAGCCGCCATGACTAATTGCTGGTTTTGTGTCGCCGGAAACATCAATTTCATTAACTTCGTTCACAGTAGCGGAGAATACTCTGCTATCTTGGCCGCAACTAGACATGGCGGCGAAACGTTATGCCTCATTATAAAAAAACCGTAAAATGACAAATAATTTTGACCTTAACACGCTCAGAAGTATAGCGGAGATAATTGGAGATATTTTGACTCATAAACAAATTGATGAGCAATTCTTAAATGCAAATATTATTGATAGCGGAGAAGGAACAAATAAGCCTGATAGAATCTATCATTCTTTAAAACGAAAACAGAATCAAGACAACTGCGCAAATAATGTATTAAGCTTCATTTTGAGAATTATAAATCCAAAAAGATATGGTGATGAAGTTGCGTTTGAAAAAGACAGAACAAGGATAAATGAAAAACTTCTGTATGAAGGAATTGAGATCAATAAAGCTGGCGAAGCAAAAACTGTTGACAAGGCGAAAACAATTTCAGAAGCAAAAAGAAGGTCATTGAAAATAAAAGAAAGAGTTCATGGAATTGGAATTCACTATGAAATTTTACCTTATTGTGAGTCAGAATGGTTAAATGAAAATTACTTCCATGCAATTCTTGAAATCACAAAAAGTGTTGCTCAAAGACTTAGACAGAAAAGTGGTTATTCATCTGATGGTGGAGAATTAGTTGATGAATGTTTTGGGCTTGGAAAAGATAAAAAACCGATGTTGGCTTTTAATATGTTGCAAACAGAAAGTGAAATAAGCGAACATAAAGGTTTTGGAAATTTTGTTAAAGGATTTTTCAGTATGTACAGAAATCCAAAAGCTCATGACCCAAAACTTATGGAAGATACACAGTTGACAGAAATGACCGAAGTTTTAGTTGTGGCAACTATAATTCAAAACAAATTAGACAACACATATAAAACAGGATTAAAATAACGAGGCATAACAGCGGTCACGAGAAATTGCTGGTTTTGAGTAGCTTCAGCTCCATTTTCACGAATAAATTCTATATTAGCGGAAAGTACTCGTTTCGCTTGCATCGCAACTTCGCGTGTCCGCGAAACGTTATAGGCAAGCGCTGGAAAACATAGCGCTAAAAAATAGAAACTTTTATGGAAAACAAATTTTGTTGGCGCTGTAATGGAGAAGTTAAAATGCTTAATGATGAAGAATTTGAGTTGTGCAGAAATGCATGGTTTCATGGAAAGCAAGTTGTTGACAGCGAATTGAAAAAACGGAATATTGAAAACTATATTTGGCTTGAGGAAATAGAAACGTTTGAACAGTATAGATATTTACTAGAAATGTACCAAATAATAACTGGAGAATACGAACCAAATCCTTTAGCTATAATGCATCATCAAATCAGCCAATTTGGAAAAGATTGTCCTAATTGCGGAAAACCTTTCAGAACTCCAAAAGCTAGATATTGTGCAAGCTGTGGATTTGGAAAAGAGAATTTAAGTTAGATTAAATATTGCGCCAGCCTATAACAGCCGCCATGACTAATTGCTGCATTTGTGTCGCCGGAAACTCCAATTTCATTAACTTCGTTCACACAAGCGGAAAATACTCTGCTATCTTGGCCGCAACTAGACATGGCGGCGAAACGTTAGTGGCAAGCTTAAAGAAAATCTTTCGCAGAATAAAATCGTTTAGAGATAATTTGTATTTTTGGAAAAAGATTGGATTATGGATTTGCAAACAAGAAAAATATTATTCGTCCAAGAGTTTCTTAAACTAGAAAGTGAGAAAGCCATTACTCATTTAGAAAAATTACTGGTCAAAGAAACTAAATCGGATTCTGCATTCGCTCCAATGAGTATTCAAGAATTTCAAAAGAGAATCGATCAATCTTCAAATGATTCAAAAAACGGTCGTCTTACAGAATCAAATGAACTACTTTCTGAAATAGAAAAATGGAGTTAAAGATTTATTGGACCGACTTTTCTAAGAAAGAACTTAAAAAGATATTTGATTATTACAAAGAGAACGCAAGTCTAAATGTTGCCAAAAATCTTGTGATAGGAATTATCAAAGAAGCCACTAAATTACGGAAACAACCTACAATTGGGCAAATAGAAGAGGCTTTAGAAAAATCAGAAAAGGATTTTCGCTATTTGGTTTTCAAAAGTTATAAAATTATCTATTGGCTAAATATTGAAAATAATTCCATTGAAATTTTTGACGTATTTGATTCGCGCCAAAGTCCAGTTAAAATTAAGCGCGGCAAATAAAGCCAGCCACTAACACTTACTATGCGATCATTGCTGGTTTTCAGTAGCTTCCACTCTATTTTCACGATTAAATTCTATCTTAGCGGAAAATACTCGTTCCGCTTTGAACGCAACGTCGCATAGTAAGAGAACGTTAGCAGCAAGACTAACAATCATCATCTATAAAATATTAAATGAGATTTATAATACTTATTCTTTTTACTTGTTTCTGCAATGCGCAGAAAAAAATAAATTACTCAGATTTGGCATTCGCTTTCTTTAAAGACTCTATCATAAAAAATGATTCTATTAGCTATAAAGTAAATAAGAATCTCTTAGGAAAATATAGTCCAGATTTTGAACCTGAATGTCTAAAAAGTTTTAACCGAACCAAAGTCCTTAAAGTTGAAAAAAAATATGAGTACTTATCTTATCCTACAAATAAAATCAGCAATTTCTATCTAAAAAATCCCGATTGGGCAATTCCATCATTAAAAGTATCCAAATCATACAGTAATAAACGTAATATGCATTTTGTTTTTATAGATTTGAACTTCAGTTCAAGTGGTTTCATTTATTTTCTAGAATTGAATGAAATTGGAAAAGTCTTAAACTGGTGTAAATTAGATTACATTGAATAAAGTCCAGCTGCTAACACTTACTATGCGATCATTGCTGGTTTTCAGTAGCTTCCACTCTATTTTCACGATTAAATTCTATCTTAGCGGAAAATACTCGTTCCGCTTTGAACGCAACGTCGCATAGTAAGGGAACGTTACTTGAAATCGCTCCGCGCCCGCTCCAATATTGCGTCTTGCTTGAGAATTCCGCAAACGCATTTTTTTCACTTTGTATATAAAACACGATTGCGAATTTCTTTAAAATCCCAAAGTTTGTCGAAACCGATCGTCGAATATTGAAATGGAAAATAATTGTCGAAATTCTTGGGTCCAATCTTGCGCAATCTTTGTCCGTTGCGTGTTTCAGGAAAAATACTTTGCATTTTTCAACTTTGGCGATTCGGTTTGTAGATTTACTAATGTCAGCTCTTTCGTGCTCAACTTTCGTGTCGCGACATTCAAGTAACAGCGGTCACGAGAAATTGCTGGTTTTGAGTAGCTTCAGCTCCATTTTCACGAATAAATTCTATCTTAGCGGAAACAACTCAGTTCGCTGGCTTCACAACTTCGCGTGTCCGCGAAACGTTAGCAGAAACGCAATATCACGATCGTCAAAAACAACACATATGAAACTAAGCTTATTGGTGCTCCTCATTTTTTGCTCAGCAAACGCATTTTCTCAAAATGATACAATTTCTGTTCCCAGAAAAATTAAAGAAAAGCCTACATCAGAATATCTTTCAATTATTAGTCTTATCGCTAGTCCTGAAAAATATTATGGGAAACGAGTTAGTGTTACTGGTTACATGATTACGGAATTTGAGGGCACCGCAATTTATCTTAGTCGCGAGGATTTTGATAATAGAATCTATAAAAATTCTATTTTCCTGTTGATTGGTAAAGGTTCCGATTATCAATATTACAATAAGGAATACGTCACGCTCGATGGAACTTTTATTCAAGGAAATGGACATATGGGTTTATTTAGCGGAATGTTAAAAGACGTTGGCTACATTATAAGGAAGCACTAATTCTGCGATTCTGCTAACAGCGGTCACGAGAAATTG
>NZ_DLHR01000018.1:15515-16121 GCF_002483315.1 Flavobacterium sp. UBA7663 | reverse complement strand
TGTTGCTGTTAATACATCATTTATGGTTACTGGAGCTATTCCTGTTCCTGGATTAGCTCCAGTAACCATAAATGATGTATTAACAGCAACAACCAATACACAAGGTTATGTAATTTACCGAGTACGTTCAAGTTTAGGAGAATGTCAAGGCGGTTATACAGATTATAGAGTGAATGTAAATCCAGCTCCACTGCCAAAATTAGTAGATGGTAATATTTGTATTACAGCTGCAGGAGAAGTATATCAAACATATACTTTAAACACGGGCTTAAATGATGCGGATTATGATTTTGAATGGTTTGATACTAACGGGGATACCATACCAGGAGCAACTAGTTCAACTTTAGTAGTTGATGAAGCAGGAACGTATAGTGTAATAGCTACAAATTGGTTAACAGGATGTTCATCAGACCCATTATTGGCAAGTGCTACAGCAACTGTAACAGCAACTCTTCCAGCAACCTCAATGACGGTTATTCAAAGTGAATATTTTAGTGACAATGCTACTATTACAGTAAATGTAACCGGAGGTTCAGGAACACTGATGTATTCGTTAGATGAAGGTTCTTTACAATCATCTAATGTGTTTACAGGAGTAAGCGCAGG
>NZ_DLHR01000018.1:0-15358 GCF_002483315.1 Flavobacterium sp. UBA7663 | reverse complement strand
TAGCGAGGGTTGGGACGGAACATATAATCAAGAGTTACTTCCATCAACAGATTACTGGTTCTCATTAGATTACACAGAAAATGGAGTCGCTAAACAGTTTAAAGCGCACTTTACGATGAAACGTTAATAAAAAAAGAGTTAGTTTAATACTAGCTCTTTTTTTTCTCTTTTTAAATCTTACAAATAATAATTTGTAGTAATTTTGCCATATCTCGATACTGCTATAAAAAATGGAAAAATCAAAGAAAACAATTCTCTCTAAAATTTTAAAAATAACAGGAATAACTTTTGTAATATCATTGTTAGCTTTTATTATATTACCTATAATTTTTGCCGATACTATTACTGAAAAAGTAAAAGTGTTAGCCAATAAAAATTTAGAAGGAGAACTAAACTTTAACGATTCTGAATTATCATTTTTTAAACATTTTCCTTCTTTAACTTTAACCTTACATGAATTAAATCTTAACGGATCAAAACCATATCAAAATAAATCTTTGATTTCAGCTAAAGAAATTGGTTTTGGAATTGACGTTTGGAGTGTCGTATTTGGTAGCCAAACTCAAATTGAAGAAATTTATATTGATAATGCTAAAATCAATATTTTGGTTAATCAAAAAGGAGAAGCCAATTACAACATTTACAAATCAAATTCAAAAGACACCACAACTTCCTCTGAAAGTGCTTCTTTAGAATTAGAAAACATCCAAATTAGCAACAGTCACTTAGTCTATAATGATAAATCTACAAAGATTTTAATCGAGGCAAAAGGTTTCAATTATAAAGGAAAAGGCGATTTATTAGAATCCAATTTCAACTTAAAAACTTCGGCAAAAATTGATAGTTTAAGCTTTACTTATGACAAAAAAGAATACCTAAAAAACAAGAAAGTAAAAGCAGATTTAATTACAAAAATCAACACCAACTCACTTTCTTTTATTTTTGAAAAGAATGATTTAGTGATTAACAAATTGCCTGTTGAATTTACAGGTTTATTTGATTTCCTAAAAAACGGTTATCAAATGGATTTCAAATTAAAAACAGAAGACAGCAATCTTGACGATTTATTTACTGCTTTGCCGGCCGAATATGTTTCTTGGATGACCGAAACCAAAATGAAAGGAAAAACTTCAGCTTTTTTAACTTTGAAAGGAAAATATATTGCTTCAGAAAATTTAAGTCCCGAATTAAATTTCAACATTAAGGTACGAGATGGCTATGTAAAACATACGAAAGCACCTTATCCTGTTGAGAATATTTTCTTGAATTTCGATACCAAATTGCCGAATTTAGATATTAATCAACTCAAAATTCGATTAGACTCCTTGTACTTTGATGTTAATAAAAACAATTTAAGTGCGATTTTAATTTCGGATGGTTTTGGGAAAAAAGTAACAATCAATTCCAAAGTAAAATCAAAATTAGATTTGGCCTTTTTGAGTAATGCACTTCAAATTCCAAATTTCAAATTAGCCGGAAATTTAGATGCAAACATTGTTTCTAAAGGAAATTATAGTAAAGAAGATAAAAAATTCCCTTTTACTAAAGGAAATTTTGAAATCAAAAACGGATTTATTCAAACAGCTTATTATCCAAAACCAATTCAAAACATCAACTTAAAAGCAAACTTAAATAGCACAACGGGTGATTTTAAAGATGCTTCTTTTGTGCTATCTCCAGCGAATTTCACTTTTGAAGGCGAACCATTTACCATGACTGCTTCGTTTAAAAACTTTGATGATATTAATTATGACGTAAAAGCAAAAGGAACTTTAAACGTTGCCCGAATTTACAAAGTATTCTCTCAAAAAGGATTAGACGTTGATGGTTTTATCAAAGCAGATTTGAGTTTAGCTGGAAAGCAAAGCGATGCTTCAAACGGAAGAATTGGTAATTTAAAAAACAGTGGAACACTTGAAGTTAGAAACATCAAAACCACCAGTGATTACTTAGTAAAACCTTTTTTAATCGAAAACGGATTATTCACTTTCAATCAAGACAAAATGAACTTTTCAAATTTCAATGGAAAATATGGAACGTCAGATATTGCTATGAATGGGAATTTAGAAAACGTAATTAATTTTGTGCTTTCGGAAAATCAAATTTTAAAAGGAAGCTTCAATCTTACATCGAATTTATTTAATATTAACGAATTTATTCCAACAATAACTTATGAAACTGATGAAGAAGCTGAAATAACAGAAGTTTCAGGAGTGGTTGAAATCCCAACCAATTTGAATGTTTCTATCCAAACTAATGCTGCAAAAACACAATACGACGATATTACTATTGAAAATTTAAGAGGAAATGTACTCATTCAAAATGGAACCTTAAAACTTTCAAACGGAACGCTTGGTATTATTGGTGCCACTGCAAAAATGGAAGCCGTGTATAAAAACGAAGGCACACAAAAAGCCTATTTCGATTATAAAATTAATGCTTCTGAATTTGATATTAAACGCGCTTACAACGAAATCAAAATGTTCCGAGAAATCGTAACAGCTGCTGAAAGTGCCGAAGGAATTGTAGGTTTAAATTATTCCATAAAAGGTGTTTTAAACAATCAAATGGAACCAATTATGCCTTCTTTGGAAGGAAACGGAATACTTTCGGTAAAAAAAGTTAAAATGAAAGGTTTTAAATTATTAAATGTAGTTTCATCTAAAACCGAAAATCCAGATATTAAAGATCCAGATATTTCTAAAGTAGATATAAAAACTACTATCAAAAACAACATCGTAACTATTGAACGTTTCAAATTTAAAGTAGCTGGTTTTAGATTGCGTTTTGAAGGACAAACGAGTTTAGACGGAAAATTAAACTTAAAAATGCGTATTGGATTACCACCTTTAGGAATTTTAGGAATTCCAATTAAAGTATTAGGTACGCAAGAAAATCCAGATATTAAATTAGGAAGAAAATCAGAAGATTTAGAAGAAACCGAATATGTTGATGGTGTAACTCCAATTAATACAAGCGAAGGTCTACCTGGTCCAAAAACAGTTCCAAATGATAGTATTCCAAAAATTGAACCAGCTGTTCCTATTGAAAAAGTAGATTGATAATTTGCAATTAGTTTTATCAAATCGTTAAAAAGCTTTCCTGATTTCTTAAAAATTCGTAATTTTACATCAAACATGACAAGTAAAATTATGGAAACGCATTTTGAAAGCAATCCGCTGATTGACAGATTACCAAAGCATTTAAAACAATTCATTAAACCTCAAGTTTATGATGATTACACACCAATAAACCAAGCGGTTTGGCGTTATGTAATGCGTAAAAATGTATCTTATCTTTCAAAAGTAGCACATAATTCATATTTAGAAGGTTTAGAAAAAACAGGTTTAGAAATCGATAACATTCCAAATATGTATGGAATGAATCGTATTTTAAAAGAAATTGGTTGGGCTGCAGTTGCCGTTGATGGCTTTATTCCACCAAACGCTTTTATGGAATTTCAAGCCTATAATGTGTTGGTTATTGCTTGCGATATTCGCCAGTTAGAACACATTGAATATACACCGGCTCCAGATATTATTCACGAAGGTGCTGGTCACGCTCCTATTATTGCTAATCCAGAATATGCTGAATATTTAAGACGTTTTGGTGAAATTGGTTGTAAAGCTATCTCCTCTTCTCGTGATTATGAATTGTATGAAGCAATTCGTTTACTTTCGATTTTGAAAGAAGCAGAAGATACTCCAGAAGCAGCAATTAAAAAAGCAGAAGAGCAAGTTGATTTCTTACAGAATAATATGGGCGAATTATCAGAAATGTCACGCATTAGAAACCTGCATTGGTGGACAGTTGAATATGGCTTGATTGGAACTGTTGAAAACCCAAAAATTTATGGGGCAGGTTTACTTTCTTCGATTGGAGAAAGCGCTTGGTGTATGACTGATAACGTAAAGAAAATTCCGTATGATATTTCAGCGGCAGATCAAAGTTTTGACATTACAAAACCTCAACCGCAATTATATGTTACTCCTGATTTTGCTAAATTAAGTTCAGTTTTAGAGGAATTTGCTAATACTATGGCTTTGAGAATAGGAGGATTATCTGGAGTTCAAAAATTAATCAGTTCAAAATCGTTAGGAACAATTGAATTGAGTACGGGAATTCAAATTTCAGGAGTTTTTACTAATGTAATTGAAAATGAAGGAAAACCTGTATATATTCAAACAATAGGAAAAACGGCGCTTTCGTACAGAGAAAAAGAATTAGTAGGTCACGGAACGGAATATCATGCTGAAGGTTTTGGTTCGCCAATTGGAAAACTAAAAGGTATCAACTTGGCGATTGAAGAAATGAGTCCAAGAGATTTACGTGCGTATGACATTTATGAAGGCGAACAAGTTACTTTAGAATTTGAAGGAAATATTACGGTTAAAGGAGAAATTATCACAGGTTCTCGTAATTTACAAGGAGAAATTTTATTGATTAAATTCAAAAATTGTACAGTAACACATAACGATACTGTTCTTTTCCAACCAGAATGGGGAATTTACGATATGGCTGTTGGTAAAAAAGTAATTTCTGCTTTTTCAGGCCCAGCTGATGTGAATAGTTTTGACATGATTAATCACGTTCCGTCATCGCAAACCATCAAACAGAAAAAATCTCCTGAAAGAGAAGAGTTGGAGAAATCATATGCAAGTGTTCGTAATATTAGAGAAAATAAATCGGCAATTACCACTTTAAAAGAAGCTTTTGCATCAGTTACAGCAAATCATCCAAATGATTGGTTATTATCGGTTGAGATTGCTGAATTGGCTAAAAAAGAAAACAATTCGGATTTAGTAGATAAAGTTTTAAATCATTTAGAAAAAGTAAAAACCAATCGCCCAGAAGTTGCTCACTTAATTGACGGTGGATTAGAATTGATTTTTGAGAAAGCAAACGTTTAACCAAAGTAACTTTTGTTACTGAAAAGCTACACAATCGCCTTTACCTTTGTCAAAAAAAAGAAACAATTATGGGAATATTAGATTTTTTAGGATTAGGAAATAAAACGAACGAAGTTCAAGAATACGTTCAAAAAGGTGCTATTATTTTAGATGTAAGAACGCCAGAAGAATTTAGAGACGGACATATCAAAGGATCAAAAAATATTGCCTTACAAGTTTTAAACGGAAATATCGAAACCATCAAAAAATGGAATAAACCGATTATTGCATGTTGCCGTTCGGGAATGCGAAGCGGTCAAGCTACTTCCATTTTAAAACAACATGGAATTGATTGCATTAATGGTGGTGGTTGGAATAGTTTAGAAAGTAAATTATAAAAAGAAAGTCCCGATTGAATCGGGACTTTATTCTTTTAACTCACTAACAAAAGAAACAATATCAACTTCCAAAATTTTTAAAACATCAAAAAACATTTTAATTGACATTTCCTTCTTGCCATTTTCAATTTTTGCGTAATAACTTTGTGAAATATTAAGCTGTTCTGCTAAATAATCTTGAGTAAAGTTTTTCTCAAGACGAAGTATTTTAATTTTAGTACACACCCTATTATTAATCATGTCAGTTTTATTTTACATTAAATTAGGGGTTATGCAATTATACAAATTTATTTTTATTTGATAAAATAAATTTTATTCCTATTACGACTAAGTTATTCCTTATAGGAATAGGATTACATTTTTATTCTTTTAAAATTTGTGAAGTACAAAACAATTTCGCGAAAGGTATTTGTTAAAAACAAAATATTTTATAACTAAATTTTTACAAACATGAAAAAATTAGAATTAAATCAGATGGAAAATCTGAAGGGAGAAGGTATGAACCAAAGAAATTGCGGTATTACTGGACTAGTTATTATAGGGGGCTTGTTTTTTGGACCTGTAGGCTGGGGAATTTCTGCAGCTGCGGTATTAACTGGTGCTAGTGGCGATTGTTTTTAAAAAAAAGTTTAAATGAATAGTATGCAAAAATATAAATCTAAAGAATGGTACATATCTGGTGTGCTTTTTTTAATATTATCACCTATTATATTAAATAATAAAGAACATGTTAGTAATATAAATTTATCAATACTCCTTGTGGGTTTTATTTTTACTCTATTACTTTCTCTTCATTCTAAATTAAGATTTATGATTTTATTTAGCATATTATTTGTTTTATCTTTTTTAAATAAAAACGGTTTAAATATTTTATTTTAATAATCTATAATTTTAAGAAAATGAAAAAAATGTCCTTGGTTGAAATGGAAAATACAATAGGCGGTGTAAAATGTATTTATCATTATATGGGTGCTATTGTTTTAGGTTTAGGTGGATGGATTTTCGGAAATGGAAGCTCTGTAATTGAATGCTGGAATGGCACACACAACGAACACTAAAAATGGTTAATATAAATAGGTTAGTTATCAAAAACTAACCTATTTAACAATAAAAACAATGAAAAGATATTATATTATAGCATTTTGTGTATTTACAATTTTGATAATACTTGATATTTGTTTTAAAATATTCAAAAATGATTGAAAAAAAAATAATGCTTTATGTAGTTATAATTTTTAATATTATTTCATTATTATTTTTCATTAGAATGAGAAATAGAAGAATTAAATAGTTAAGATAAATCTAAAGTAGCAGTTCAATTGCTACTTTTTTAATTCGTAAAAAATGAGTAAGAATCATACTTTTTTAAAGTACTCTGTTTTGTGTATATTTTTTATAATAACAAACGAAGTTTTGAAAAAAACACTACATTTAGATACTTTATTATATAATTCTCTTTCTGAACAGCTTACCACATCACAAATTATAGAATATTTTAAAATAAAGGAAAAATGGCAGTGGCTTTCTTATCCATTTATACCATTACTTTTATTTATAAAAATAACTTTGATAGCTAGCGTACTCTATATAGGAACTTTTTTCTACAGCAAAAATAAAGTAACTTTTAAACAATTGTTTAATGCTCTGGTAAAAGCAGAGTTTGTTTTTTTAGGTGTGGGAGTTTTAAAAATTGTATGGTTTTACTTTTTTCAAACAAGTTATACTTTAGAAGATTTACAATATTTTTTTCCGTTATCGGCTCTAAATATTATTGGTTATAAAGGTTTAGACGCTTGGTTTATTTATCCGTTACAAGTGTTGAATTTATTTGAATTGGCATACTGGTTGTTGTTGTCTTATTTTATAGGTAAACTGACTTTTACAGAAAAAGATAAAGGTAAACCCATGGATTTAGGATTTAAAATTGTAGCGAGTAGTTATGGTAGTGCATTGCTTTTGTGGGTTGTGGTGGTTATGTTTTTTACGTTGAATTATAGTTGAATAACCACAAAGACACAAAGAAGACACAAGGCTCACTAAGTTAAATTATAAACTTCATGAAAAAAATACTAAAAATAGTAATACCATTACTCGTACTGAGTTTACTTGCATTTATGGGTTATAAAGTGGTGAGTAAAATTAACCACAAAAAGCAAGTGGCTGAAAACATTAAAAAAATGCCTATTTTTTCTTATGTAACATTAGAAAATAAAGTATTTACACAAGAAAATTTAATGCAAAACAAGCCTACACTATTTATCTACTTTAATAGTGAATGCGATTTTTGTAACCACGAAGCAGAAATGGTACAACAAAATATAGAACAATTAAAAGACATTCAAGTGGTTTTTATTTCGTATGAACCTATTGAAAAAATCAAACAATTTGCTAATAACTATAAGTTATTAAATTATGACAACATTTATTTTTTATCTGATTCAAAAATTAGTTTCGCTTCTACTTTTGATGTTAAATCTATGCCTTGTTTAGTGTTGTATGACAAAGAAAACAACTTAATTGAAAAAATAAAGGGACAGGTTAAAATTGAAACGGTTTTAGAGAGGTTTCATAACTTTTAGTTATTAAAATTTACACATAGTTTGTCATTCTGACCTTAGGAGGAATCTCACAAGCTGATTGTGTTATGCGATTTCTCCCGTTGGTCGAAATGACAAAATAAATAAAAATGAACAAAAAACATATCGAAAAAACCCATACGCTACAATTAGACCAATCGGATTGTGGCGTTGCTTGTTTAATGAGCCTAATTAAACTAAATGGTGGTACTAATTCTATTGAAAAATTAAGAGAATTGAGTGGCACAACTAAACAAGGTACTACTATGCTTGGGCTGTATCAGGTAGCTAATAAAATAGGTTTTACAGCCGAAGGTTGCGAAGCAGATATTCAAGCATTAATCGACCACAAACAGCCAGTAATTCTTCATGTTGTCATTCAAGAACAATTGCAACATTATGTAGTTTGCTATGAGTATGATACTGGAAAAGGCTTTTTAATTGGCGACCCTGCTAAAGGAATTTATTATTTAAAAGCTTACGAATTAGATAAAATTTGGGTTTCTAAAAGTTGTTTGACTCTTGAAATAAATGAAAGTTTTGTAAAAGCTGAAACCGAAAAAGATTCGCAGAAAAAATGGTTTCTAAACTTGTTAAAAGAAGATTATAAACTACTTTGGATTTCGGTTTTGTTAGGTGTTTTTGTGGCTGGTTTAGGTTTAGCGATGTCGTTGTTTTCTCAAAAGTTAATTGATGATATTTTGCCTTCAAACAATATCAAAAAATTAGTTTCGGGCATTGGTTTATTAACGGTTCTACTTTTAGCAAGAGTTGGAATTGCATCATTGCGTGAGTTCTTTTTGTTACAACAATCTAAAGATTTTAATAATCGTATTAATACTAATTTCTTTTCATCATTATTACAATTACCCAAACCTTTTTTTGATACTAGAAAAATTGGTGAATTGGTAGCACGATTAAATGACACACAACGAGTACAACGAGTTATTAAAATGCTTGCAAGTAGTTTAGTTATTGATGTTTTAGTTTCAATAATTTCAATGGTTTTCTTGTTTATGTATTCGTGGAAAATAGGGTTAATCTCGTTGTTGAGTGTGCCAATCTATTTTTATATTATTTATAGAAGTAATAAGAAAATCATCAATTCGCAAAAGGAAGTCATGCAAAGTTATGCTTTTAACGAAAGTAATTATATCAACACCATTCAAGGCATTGCAACCATAAAAAACGAAAATAAGCAAGATGTTTTTAATAAAACCAATGAAGCCGTTTTTGCTAATTTTCAAGAAAAGATTTTCAATTTAGGAAAAATTAATATTGCTCTTTCCTGGCAATCAGGTTTAGCAAGTGTATTCTTTTTAATTGGAATTTTGGTTTATACTTCAATTCAAGTTTTTAATAAAGAAATAAAACTGGGCGAATTAATGGCTATTTTAGGGATTGTGAGTTCATTAATGCCATCAATTGCTAATTTAGCGTTGATTTCTATTCCAATAAATGAGGCAAAAATAGCTTTTAACAGAATGTATGAATTTGCCTCGATAGAAAAAGAGAAGGAAGAAGGTCAAACTATTTCAGAAATTAATTCTATTGCTATTGAAAATCTTTCTTTTCGTTTTGCAGGTAGAAGTGAATTGTTTACAAACATCAATCTAAACATAGAAAAAGGAAAATTTACAGCAATTGTTGGAGAAAGTGGTAGTGGAAAAAGTACTCTAGGACAAATTTTACAACGGTTTTATAATTTTGAAAATGGTTTAATTGTACTAAACAATCAACATAAATTAAATGAAGTTGAGTTAAAAAGTTATCGTAATTTAATTGGTGTAATCCCACAAGAAATCACAATTTTTAATGGAAATGTAATTGATAATATTTTATTAGGAAATTCGGATTCGCCTGAAAACATAATACAATTTTTGACTTATTTTGGTTTTGATGTTTATTTTAATCAATTACCTCAAGGTTTAGCAACCATTTTAGGTGAAGAAGGCATCAATTTAAGTGGCGGACAAAAGCAAATTATCGCTTTAGCAAGAGTTTTATACAAAAAGCCACAGTTTTTAATACTTGATGAAGCAACCTCTGCAATGGATAGAAATTCCGAAAATTTTACGATGAATTTGTTTCAAAAAATAAAACCAAATTGTGCTATTTTCTTTATTTCACATCGTTTAAATGCGTTGAAAAACATAGCTGATATTATTTATGTTTTAGATAAAAAGACAATTACAAATTTTGGAAGTCATAATGAATTAATGCAAACAGATAATTTTTATAGTGAGTATTGGAAGAGTTTTTAATTAATGATTTTCAACTCAATGTCTTTATCTGTTTTCACTTCGCTACCGTCGTATTTTAATGTCCAACCCATGGTGTTAGTTAGAATTAGTATTTTTGACAACTCACTCAATAAACGATTTTTAGCATTTGATTTCAAACTAGATTTTTCAATTTTCTTGGTTAGTTCTGCTTTAACCTTTTTGTTTATTTTGTTGTAATCTTGCGCATTAAACGGATTAAATCTGCTCTGATTTACATCGTAAAAATGCAAATCTTGATTGATTTTTAATTCAGGCTCAGGAATGTTTTTTAAAGTAACTATTTTATTCTTTTCATCAATATCATATTGTAATTGACGTAAATCATACATCACTAAAACATCGGCATTAGCTACAATTAAAGCTTTTTTCTCAAAAGTTAAGAAATCCATGAAATACTTTTGTTGATCTTTGTAGGTTATTACTTCTGCGTAATGACCTTCTGTAACAACTAATTTTCCAACATTTTTAATTTGTTTTTCAATTAATGCCGAATTATATTCTACCGTTGAAGATTCGCTACTTTTAGTAAAAAACTGATACACCAAAAACCCAACAATCAACAAAATCAACAAATAAATTAATTTTCCAGAGCGACCAATAGCTTGCACTACTGGAATGAGCATATTTTTAATTTGGGTTTCCGTTGAACTCGTTCGTGCCATGATTAAAATTTTAAACGAAGATAGGAAAGATATGCCAATTATTTTTCTAAAATCACAAACTCTACTCTTCTGTTTAATTGTTTTCCTTCTTCAGTTGTATTTGTCGCAATAAACTTGGTTTCTCCATATCCTTTTGCTACAATTCTATCTGAAGAAATACCTTTTCCTAACAAGTATTTTTGAACTGAGTTTGCTCTATTTTTAGACAATTCCATATTAGCAACATCAGAACCAACTGCATCTGTATGACCTGCAATTTCAATTTTGATATTTTTATTATCTTTTAATAATCCGAATAAAATATCTAACTCAGCAAATGATTCTGATAATAAATCGTATTTTCCAGAATCGAAAAATATATTATTCAAACGAATAATCGCACCTTTTTCAATTGGTGTTAAATACAAATCCACTTCCATTTCTTTGTATTCTTTTAAATTAGATAAATCAACGTTTTGAGTGATGGCGTAATAATTTTCTTTATCTGCCATGAAACTATAATTAAATCCGTAAGGCAATACAATTGAGTAACTTCCAGTTTTTGGATCAGAAATAGCTGTTCCAATCATTTTGTTGGTTTTTAAGTTATTGTATTCAATTTTAGCACTTAAAATTTCTTTGGTTTTAGCATCGTAAACTTTTCCTTTTACCAAAACAACTGGATCTTGTTTTACAGTATTGTCGACCTCCCAGATATCTCTTTGTTTTCCTATGTAGGCTTTATCTCCCTTTGCAGAAAGAAATATACTTAATTCATATTGTGGTGAATTTATAATATTACCTAAATTTTCTGGTTTTGTCCAATTTGTCCAAGAATCGTCTAATCTTTTTGTAACAAACAAATCAAATTGACCATATCCTGGATGTCCTTTACTAGCAAAATACAATGTTTTACCATCTGATGCTAAGAAAGGATTTGCCTCGTCTTCAAAAGTATTCACAACATTACCCAAGCTTTTAGGTTTAGAAAATGTTCCATCTTCTTTAACGAAACTAACATAAATGTCTTTTAATCCAAATCCTTCAGGTCGTTCTACCGTCATTAATAAATTCTTATTATCGTTTGAAAGAAAATATCCAACATATTCATTTGTATTGATAAAGTCTTCAATAACAACATCTTTTGGAATTTCCCATCCCGATTGCCCTTTTTTAGCGATTGATACACCTCCTCCATTTGGTGAAACACCATCTGATGCATATTTATTTCCTAGTAATAAAGTATTATTATCAGGTGAAGAAGAAATAACGAAATTATTGTCGCGATTATTTAATGGTCGGCCAATATTTTTAGCTTCCGACCATTTCCCATTTCTATCTTTTACTGAATACCAAATGTCATCTTTAGGACTTTCTACATTTAATGGATTATCTTTTCTATCAAAATATAAGATAGTACCATCTGCCGAAATTACAGGATTTGCTTCTTCTACTGTTGGGCTAGATACTGTTTCTGGCAATTTTACCATTTTCAAGTTTGGATTGAATTCTTCAACTACTTTGATCGAAAAAGGCTGTTCTGTTATTTTTAAATCTTCAACTTCAACTGTAACGCCTGCATCTACGATAAATCCAAACGAATTACCGTAATACGAATTATCACCTGTTTGATGCTCTAAAACACCGTTAATATATACTTTAAAAGTATTGGCTCTTTTCTCTACTTTTATTTTATTCTTTTTGCCTTTACCTCCCACATTTTTAGAAGCAGTCCATTTCTTACCATAATGAAACTCTTTACCGTAATAATGATAAATTTGTATTTGCTTATTCGCGGATAATTGTACAACTCTATAATCAGAATTATCACTATACATTCCCCAAACCAAACCATAAGTAGCATAATCATTTGGGGTTTTATCAAGAATCATTGTTGCTTCAACATCAAAATCTATCGTTTCGGTATTTTGAGTAATTGAAATGTAACGCCATTTAGAGTTTGTCGCATGTTTATTTTCCAAAATTAACTTGTCATCATCAATTTTAGAGTTAAAGCCATCTCCGTTGTATGTCCATTTGTTTTTGTCTTCTTGAAAGGTATCATGAAAAATAACATTTTGGGCTAATCCAATTGATGAAATAAACAAAAGCGTAAAGAGGGTAAAAGTAAATCGCATAGTTATAAGGGTTTGATTTTGTTAACTTTACAAATATAGATTTTTACATTCTCTCTCCCATACGTAATATGCCGTATTTTTATTTGAAGGGATGACGTTGTTGCCAATGAAGTTCTGGCTCTAATTGTTTGAATATTTTACCAATAAATTTATTAATCAATTTATTGTTGTGATAAATGAACCCAGACATTTGAACTGGTGATGCACCTACAGAACTCTTTATTTCTAAAGCTGTTCTCCCGAAAATAATCTTTTTGAATCCGTTTTCAATTCCGTATTTCGTCATGTTGTACAACATATTCAAATACAGCATGTTTTCTTTTTGAATGGTTTCATCGTATCCCAAAAAATAAGTTTCTAAGGTTTCATCATTTAATAAAAGCGTATGAAAACCAACTAATTTATCATTTAAAAAATAACCAAAAATCTGAAAACGATTACCACATTGTCCTTTTAAAGTTGAGAAATGATTCTTTGCTAAGAAAAATGTATTAAAAGGAGCATTTTTTGCTACGTAATGATACAATTCATAAATGGTTGTTTCATACTGAATCACTTCTTCAAAAGAAAGATTTCTAACAACTATTCCATCAAATTTTTTATGCGCTCGTTTGTATTGGTCGCGGTATTTTTTTGAAAGTGCATTGATATAATCTTCAGCCGAATTCCAATTTTTATCTAAATAAAAAATCATATTGGGCTGTGTATTGAATTCGTATGTTTCTTTAAAACGATACTTTTTCAATTCAACAGAACAATTTTCGTAAAAATCTTTAAATGAAACCAAATGAATTTTTACGCTTTTTTGTTTAAAATACTGAGTGATTTCATCTGCGCTTTGTAATAAAATTTCACTAATACATTCAAAATCGATTTCTTTAGAAAACACATAACCATTTTGACCTGTTATCATGTTATTTCCAAGAAATAAAGTATGAGAAGCGAAATTTTTAAAGATAAAATTACGAATAAAGGTTTTAAAACACTTGTCTCTTTCGCCAAAGGATTCTAATTTATTCAAATCTAAATATTGTGCTAATGAAACACCTATTAGTTCCGATTTTTCAAAAATACCAATGTAAAAACACTCCATATTTACAGGAGCCGAACGCTCAAGTACAGATAGATAAGATGTTTGCAGAAAAACATTGCTCTGAGCTACAGTGTCCCAAAGTACAGGTAATTCCGCAACTGAATTATATATTTTAAAAGAAATTTGGTCCAATGTAAAAGTAAAATCGCTCCACAAATGTAGAGCGATTCCTATATAATTAAATGTTAAATTTTATTTTATTTCCAGCCACAAATAATAGCACCCATTAAAGTCATTACTATAATCCAATAACCCGATGTGATTGCTGCGTATCTGAATGATTTTTGTTCAAACAAACAGTTTGTTGCAATAACTGGTAACGCCACAAAAAGACCAATCATAGCACCATGTTGATACGTTCTAAATACATTTCCATAATCTGCCATAAATGCAGCATAAGAAGGCAATGCTTTTCCTACCTCAGAAGGCCCACCTACCATACCTAATGCACCAAATTGATGAATTACAAATGCAGGCATAATGAAAGCCAACAGAAAAGCAAAAACAAAAGTTAATCCGAAGATTTTTACCATGTTTCCTTGTTTGGCTTTTTCCTCTGTCATTCCGATTTCATTCATCCAAATCGTTCCAAAAACTTTTGGATTGTACCAAACAAATCCAACAACAAAACTTGAAAGAGCAGCAACCAAAATTGCTGGAAAATTAATTAATTCCATATTGATATAGTTTATTGGTTAGTATATCAAATATAAGAAAAAAATTAACATTTGTTTATTCAGCTACAATTTTGCTTGCACTTCTGTATAAAAATTCGTTGTAAATATGTCTTCTTGCAAATCGACTCGGAGACTCGGCATTTACCATTTTAATGTACGTTACTTTTGGCACACTAAAATATTCGTAGTTGCTACCATCTAAAAACGAAATATACAACACACCATTATCCATATAAAAATCTTGGATATTTACCGTTGAAGTTATTTTTTGATATACTTCTTTGTTTTTTTCTTGCGTTTCAGGAGCAATACTTACTAAGAAATGATAGGCTTCAATAATATTTTTGCTTCTTTCTTCAGCTGCTAAACGTTCTACTGGATCAGCAATAGTATCAGGATGATCTTCCTTCATACTATTTCTGTAAATAGTTTTTAATTCTTTTAGCGTTGCTGTTTTTGTAACATCAAGTAACTTTCTGTACTCGGCAATTTTCTTTGGATTCATAGTTATTTTAAAATAAAGGTGCAAAAGTAGTGTTTTATTATTGAATCAAGCCAAAAAACTAAAACAATAAATAAAACATAACCATTTATTAATGAATTAATTACATAAAAAAAGCCCCACATTTCTGTGAAGCTTAGTAGCGGGAACAGGACTCGA
>NZ_DLHR01000027.1 GCF_002483315.1 Flavobacterium sp. UBA7663 | reverse complement strand
GGTGGTCACTTTAAATTGGAATTGGGTGATCAATATCACTGGAATTTGCAGGTTGATTGTACAATTTTAATTTCTGTCATTTGTAAATACTTTTTAAATTCATTACAGCAAAACTAGAGGGAGTTTTGAACAAAAAAAAGACTCTTAGTTTTGTCTAAGAGTCTAAAAATAACTGAAAATCAATACTTTAAAAACTTGTTGTTTTTTTAAAATAGAGCTATTTATGGGTTTGAAAAAAGGTGAAAAAAATTATTAAGTAAGAGTGTTTACATGTAAATCCTCAATGAATGACTTTAGTTTTTTGAATTTTATATTGTTTGTGGTTTCTTTTAATCCTACTAGGTCCTTTGGGAAAATGTTGTTCCCTCTAACTGAAAAGTGGATGCAAATAATTTTCCAATGTTCATTTCTTGAATCTTTTATAATATTGTTTTTATTAAGCAATTTGTAAAATGTAAATAATGTGGTTTTAGAATCTAACCAGTCAACTTTTATTTTTGGAATTTTTTCGCCATCAACAAAACACCTAAAATCAGATGTTGCTATATCTCTAATAAACCCATTACTTATCAGATTTTCTCTTAATCTTGATATGATTTCTGTTTTTTTATCTTTCGTTAAATTTTTATTTAGTTCAAATGCTGATTTTTTTGACCTTATTTTGGTGAGGTAATTTTTTAAGTCAGATTTGTTTTTCTCAGAGATAGCTGTTTCATATTCATTTATAAAGTGTTTGAAAATTTTTATATATTCATTATTCAGCATAAAGAATATGAATGAAAAACATTGATTGTCCTTTGAAAGTGAGATATTTCGAAGATATTCATAATCTTTAACAATAAAGCCTATCACTTTGTTTAAGTAAGCTGTTTGATTTTCTGAATTTGTCGTTTCTAAGAAAAATTTTTCAACGTCTCTTTCAAATAGATTTTTAATCCTTTTAGTTTCTTGAATTATAAAATTAGAAATTGAACCAAACTTCTCGATTTTAACTAATTCTCTTAGGTTAGTGTATTTACAATGTATTAAATCTTCATATTCATTTTTATTTTCTCCAATATAGTTTGCCCAATTGAGAATCATAAAAAAATAGTATTGTTCCTTCAAGTTGTCTTTGTTAAACAAATCAAAGATTCCCCCTGAATATTGAAAGTTGTTAAATAGATTTGTGTTTAGTTTGTCTATTTTCACATAGTTTTCTTTCATATACTCAAAAGGATAAGAGTTGCCAAAGAATTCATCTGAATTATAGCCAAAATCTTTTACTTTTGAAATTATGAATGTGCCTTGTGATGTGTTATAGAGATTAATTGGATAATTTGCTCCAAATTTTATCTCATAAATTTCATTAGGAATTTCTGCATTTCCAAAATCAAAAAATGATTTAGAATAATCTGACTTATACAAATTAGTCAATCCAATTTCATTTTCCATATTTTATGCTTTTCGTAAAATTTGCTTTTCTTTTTCAAAATTATCTTTTCTTTCCATTTCTTTAAAGTTTTGAGCTGCTTGTATACTCAATGAATTGTCTTCTCTATCTATATAGCGTAGAAAATTTCTTTCTGTTTCATGTCCTGAAATAGCCATAATCATAGGTGTTGTCCATCCTTCTAAGCCGTAAAAGTTGGAGCAGAAGGCTCTTCTGCATGAATGATTTTGAATTAATTGAAATTTTGGATAAAAGCCTAAAACACCATTATATCTCCCTCTTTCTATTGAGTTAATCTTAGCTATTTCACAAACTTTTTTCATGAGTTTCGATAAATTGGTTCTGTTACTGACTTCTTTTGAATTTAAGTTTGGTGGAAAATCTCCATTGTATTTTTTCAGTACATCATTTACTTTATAATGAATAGGAATTGTAACTAATTTTTTTGTTTTAAATTGTTTTAATTCTATAAAGTTCATTCCATTGATATTCTTTAGCATTGATTTTTCCATTCTATACAAATCAGAAATTCTTTGTCCAGTATAACAGCCAATGATTAACCAATCTTTTGCGATTTCGTGGTTTGAATCAGGCATATTGGTATTAATTATTGTTTCAATTTCATCAAATGTTAAAAAGTTTACTATGGTTTCATCCTCAAAGCCTTTTATATGGTTATAGCTTTTGTCAATGGCTATTCCTGAGAAATCAGCATCTTTGATGATTGTTTTTAATCTTTTTAATTCTCTACCAATAGTGTTAATCGATTGACTTTTTTTTGTTTTTAAGTAATCTGCAAATTTGTCTGCAAATTTACTGTTGACATCATTAATCTTTATTTTTTTATTTAAGTGTGTTTGATAGTCTTCTAAATTTTTCAGAAAGTATTTGTACTTATCAATAGTGTTTTGAGTATATTTCTCTTTTCTACCCTTTTTGAGATAGGTTTTGTTAGTCAATTCATGAATAAACTTTTTTGTAAATGGTATTAGTAGATTACTCTCTTCTACTGGAGCTTCATTGAAAAATGATAGTATTACATTTTTAAACCATCTACTATTTAAATCATTTGAAGATAATTCTTGGCTCTGCTCAACTTCTATTAGGCAGTCTTCAATATGTGATTTTAATTCTCGGAGTTTTTTTTCTAAAGTTCTATATTCAGCTCCAGCTCTTGATTTAGGAAAGCCATCTTGCCATAATGAAGCTTCTTGGATTGTTAGTCCTGTTGAAAGTCTAAAATCCATACCTCTTTTTAAAGTACATCTTACGTAAACTTTTGAGTTTCCTTTTGGTTTGTAGGGGTAAAATATTATTGAAGCCATAGTGTGATTTTTTACAAAAGTAAAAATTTTATCCAACATAATAACCTTTTTTAGTGAAATTTTATCCAACAACATGCAAGATGATGCACGAAAATTATTTTAAAAACCTTTTAATATTAGTGCTTTACAAAGTATTTTGTTTTTATAAATTTCATTTATACTCCCCAAGAGGGGGAGCAAAAAGAGCAATACGAAAGTGTTGCTCTTTTTTTATATTATCAAAATGAAATCGAATCTTTTCCATAATATTATTATAACATTATCGCTTAACCTTTAGAAAATAATAGATAGTAGCAATTTAATACTTTCTTATTTTTTAATTCACTTCCTTATAACTTTTGAAATTCAATTTTGTGCAACATTAATCAACACAAAAATGAATAAAAATTACACTACTAAAAAGAGTAGCAGATTCTTATCACTACTTTTAGTTTTGTTTGTTTCTACTACTTACGGACAAACATTAGTACATTATTGGAACTTTAATAACAGTACATCAATTGCTACAATTACAACTCCAAGTCAAACGTTAGGCGGAGCAAGTTTGATTGCTATTCCGGGAGGAATTAGTGTAATTGATTTCGCTAATGGAACGGGTCAAAATTTTAATGTTTTAAATTTAAACGCAAGGAATAGTGATGTTTCAGGAACACATCTACGATTTAACGACCCTATTGGTGGAGCTTTAGAATTTACATTGCCAACAACTGGTTATGAAAATTGTATTGTAAAATTTGCAACTCGACGTTCGGGTTCTGGTGCAGGAACGCAAGTTTGGTCGTATTCTATTGATGGAACAAATTATCTTCCTTTTACTAATGTGATTCCAAATAACGGAGATCCTACTTTAGTCACATTAGATTTTTCAGGAATCGATGCTACTGATAACAATCCAAATTTTAAACTGAAAGTGGAATTTCAACAAGGTTCAGGTGGAACGGTTGGAAACAATCGATTTGACAACTTCACTTTAGAAGGTACAACTTTTGGTGGTCCTGATGTTATTGCTCCTGTAGCTAGTTTATTTCCTTTAAATAACGCTACAAATGTGGCAACGAATGTTGTTCCAACAATTTCTTTTAACGAAGCTATTCGATTAGTAAACAATAGTGTAATCGACAATAATAATGTTGACGCTATTGTTGAATTGCGCTTGAATAATGCAACTGGAGCAATCGTTCCTTTTGATGCTACAATTTCAGGGAATGTAATTTCAATTACGCCGCTTTCAAGTTTAACGGTTAACCAAACGTATTACATAGCTTTATTGCCAAATACAGTTGAAGATTTAAACGATAATGGAATAACTACTATACAATCTGGAATTTTCACCACAGCAAATCCTAATATTTCTTTCGCATCTAATTTCATTACAGTAAATGAAAATCAAGGAACGTTATCGTTGGTTTTGAACATTGCAAATCCAGCAACGAGTTTGGTAGATTTAGTAGTAAAATCGGTTCCATTTAGTACAGCAGATAATGCGGATTTTACATTAGCGTCACAAACTATATTTATAACGGAATCATCACCAGCAACATTAACTATAAATATCCCAATTTTAGATGACAGTTCAGAAGAACAACATTCAGAATATTTTGTTTTGAGTTTAGAAAGCGCATCAGGAATTTCAATTTCTGGAACCCCAACTACTACCATTTATATTGTGGATAACGATAGTCAGGCTCCAATTCCAAGCAACCAAATCGAATTGAATTATATTGGAAGTTTTGATCCTTCAGGAGCTAGTACAAGTACATGTGAAATTGTGGTTCACGATCCAACTTCACAACGTTTGTTTACCACAAGTGCAGTAGCAGGATATTTAGATATTATCGATTTCTCAAATCCAACGAATCCTTCTGTAATTAGTTCAGTAAATATTAACCCATACGGAGGAGTTACAAGCGTTGCGGTTAAAAACGGAATTGTAGCAGTAGCTTCACCAAATGCAGATGAAACATTGAACGGTTCGGTTGTGTTTTTCGATACGAATGGAACATTTTTAAAACAAGTCACTGTTGGAGCACTTCCTGATATGATTACTTTTTCTCCAGACGGTACAAAAGTAATGACTGCTAATGAAGGACAACCAAATACAGATTATTCAATTGATCCTGAAGGTTCGGTAAGTATTATTGATATTTCTGGTGGAATTGCATCGTTATCTCAATCAAATGTAACAACGTTGTTATTCACGGCATACAATACTCAAGAAGCGACTTTAATTGCATCCGGAGTTAGAAAATTAAAATCAACAAGTACATTATCTCAAGATTTTGAACCAGAATACATCACCATAAGTGCTGATTCTCAAAAAGCATGGGTAACCTTACAAGAAAATAATGCCATTGCCGAAATTAATTTAACAAATAATACAATTTCAGACGTTTGGGCATTAGGAACAAAAGACATTAGTTTACCTGGTAACGGATTTGATGTTTCTGACAACAATGGTCAGGTTTTAATTGCGAATTGGCCTATTCAAGCCTACTTTATTCCAGATGGTGTTGCAAGTTATACCGTTGGAGGAACTACTTTTTTAGTAACTGCAAACGAAGGAGATGAAAAAGAATATGGTGCTTTTACAGAGAGAGTTGCCGTTAGTTCAGGTTCTTTTGGTTTAGATGCTACAATATTTCCAAATGCTTCAGTTTTAAAACAGAATCACAATTTAGGAAGATTTAGAGCAACAAATCTTAACGGAAATACCGATGCAGATGCACAATTTGAAACCATTCATTGTGTAGGAACACGTTCGTTTTCTATTTTCAATACTTCAACCAAACAGATAGTTTTTGATAGTGGAGATGATTTTGAACGTTACACGGCAGCAAATTTACCAACACTTTTCAACGCAGATCACGAAGATAACACTCCTAAAGGAAGAAGTCGTGCAAAAGGTCCAGAGCCAGAAGGTGTAACAATTGCTCAAATTGCAACTGAAACTTTTGCTTTTGTTTCTTTAGAAAGAGTGGGTGGTGTAATGGTTTATAATATTACCAATCCGAATAACCCAGTTTTTGTAGATTATAAAAATTCAAGAAGTACGTCAGCTTATTCAGGCGATCATGGTCCAGAAGGAATTACTTACATTGCCCCAGCAAATAGCGCAACAGGTAAAGGTTATATTTTGGTAGCCAATGAAATCAGCGGAACCATTACTATTTACGAAGTGGATGAAAATACGCTTTCAAATCCTGATTTTAATGCTGAGCCTAAAACATTTGTAATTTTCCCAAATCCTGCATCAAATTCAGAATTAGTTTATTTTAATAGAGTGGCAGATATTGAATTGTATGATGTAACAGGAAAATTAATCTTTTCAGAAAAAGAAGCACTAAGTATAAATATATCAAAATTGCAATCAGGAGTTTATTTAGTTAAAACTTCAGAAGGAATTACAAAAAAGTTGGTTGTTAAGTAATTTTTGTTTTTTCATCAAAAAAAGCCAGTTGAAAAACTGGCTTTTTTATTTTAATCTCTTCTCAACCAACCCGTAACGCTCAATCGAGATTTATTGGTTTCCAAAACTTCATGAACCAATTCATTGCTCTTAAAAAAAACCGTTTTTCTATTCGTTGGAGCTACTTTTTGAGTAACATCGCCATCGTAAATGCACAATTCACCACCATCTTCAGGTTGCCAATTTTCGTTCAAATAGGTAATCATCGAAAACTGTCGGCTTGAATTATCTTGGAATTGATCTAAATGTTTTCTGTAAAAACTACCTTTATCAAACAACGCAAAATGAAATTCATAACCCGTAATTCCAGTATAACAACTGCGGTTCAAATACGCCACAAAAGCATCTACTTGATCTAAAAATGCATTTTCATATTCATTATTATTCGCTCGGTCTAGCCAATAAATAGCATCACTTCTTATCGCCGAATTTTGAGTTAATTTTGCTGCATTTCCTATTCCAGCGGCTTTTAGTAAATTTTGTTCTTTCAATTCAAACAATCTGTTTATCAAATGTTGCGCTAATTCTTCCGATACAAAATGTTCCACAATGCCCACTTTCGAATCCAAATAACTCGAAATTAAGGTTTCAAAACAATCTTCCATTTTATTTAAGTTGTAAAATACCTCGCAAAGATATCATTTCCTTTTGAATTTGGGCGTTCCCACAAGGGTCGGGCTGTACGTTGCAATCTTTATTTATAAAATTTAAGAATTTTATAAATAAAGGATTTCCTCTTCCATCCCTAACGCGAACCTCGTTTTCAATTAAAATTAGTATTTTTACAAAAACCTTTCAGCATGCAAAATCTTTTAGAAATTTCGCAAAATACTCAATTTTATTGGCGTAATTTAAGTATTCAAAATCGAATTTCTTTTTTACCTCAATTAGCTAAACTACTTTTAGAAAACAAAGAGGAGTATGCAACTTGCATTACTACTGAAATGCACAAACCCATTTCGCAAGCCATTGCTGAGGTTGAAAAATGTGCCCTTTTGTGTAATTACTATTACGAATATGCCGAAACCTTTTTAGCCATAAAAACTATAAAAACCGATGCTTCTGAAAGTTTTGTTACCTACGAGCCTTTAGGAGTAATTTTAGGAGTAATGCCATGGAATTTTCCGTTTTGGCAAGTATTCCGATTTGCGGTTCCAACTATTATTGCTGGAAATACAGTTGTGGTAAAACATGCAAGTAATGTTCCAAAATCTGCCAAATTAATTCAAGTAATATTTGAGAGAGCTGGTTTTCCAAAAGGTAGTTATCAAGATTTACCTATTCCAAGTAGCGAAGTAGCTAAAGTTATCGCTAATCCAATTATTAAAGCCGTTTCCTTAACAGGTAGCGAGCAAGCCGGAATCGCAGTCGCCACCGAAGCTGGAAAACACTTAAAAAAATGCGTTTTAGAATTAGGCGGAAGCAATGCTTTCATCATTTTAGAAGACGCCAATTTAGAAAAAGCAGTAGCAACAGCTGTCAATGCCCGAATGCAAAACGCAGGACAAAGTTGTATCGCAGCCAAACGCTTTTTAGTTCATGAAAATATCGCAGAAGAGTTTGTGGCAAAATTCAAAATAGCCATTCAAAACTTAAAAACCGAAAATCCATTAGATAAAGAAACGCAAATAGGTTCGTTAGCACGAGTTGATTTGGCCGAAGAATTAGAAGTCCAAGTTCAAAAATCCATTCAAATGGGAGCAAAGTTAATTGTTGGCGGAAACCGAAAAGACGCTTTTTATGAACCCACAATTTTAACAAACATAACAACAGAAATGCCTGTTTTCAAAGAAGAAACATTCGGTCCTGTAGCAGCAATTATTACTTTCAAAACCATTGAAGAAGCAATTGAATTAAGCAATCAATCGGAATTTGGTTTGGGCGTTTCCATTTTTACTCAAGACATTGATTTCATCAAAACCAAGATATCAGCTTTTAACGAAGGTGCCGTTTTCATTAACGAAATGGTAAAATCCGACCCAAGATTGCCTTTCGGAGGTATTAAAAAATCAGGCTACGGAAGAGAATTAGCTGAAGACGGCATCAAAGAATTTGTAAATGTAAAAACTGTTGTAATTAATATTTTATAATTTAGATGATTCCCCTCCAAAGGAGGGTAAATACGAAGAGACCATGAAAAAACTATCAATCTTATTCCTAGCAACTCTAGCTTTCTCCTGCAAACCCTGTGAGGAAAAACTACAATCAGAAAAACAAAATATCACTATAATTTTAGACAATTGGCATAAAGCGGCTGCGGTAGCAGACTATGAAGCGTATTTTTCAGCCATGTCCGATGAATCGATTTTTATTGGAACAGATGCTACTGAAAATTGGAATAAAAAGCAATTTCAAGCTTTTGCAAAACCGTATTTCGATAAAGGGAAAGTATGGAACTTTAAAGCAATCGAACGCAATATCTATTTTAGTGAAAACGGAAAAACGGTTTGGTTTGACGAATTATTGAGTACGCAAATGAAAATTTGTCGCGGTTCTGGTGTTTTAGTGCTAGAAAACGGGCAATGGAAAATTAAGCATTACGTGCTTTCAATGACGGTACCAAATGAGAATTCGGACGAAGTTGTAAAAATAAAATCGGTAATAGAAGACAAAATTCTTTCCGAAAAGAAATAAGAATAAACAAAAATAATATTCAATCCCAATGCAATTTGTCTTGGGATTTTTTATGTCTAAATGTTAAAATTCACTTTTTTTTCATTTTCAGAAAACCAAAGAGAAATTGTTTACGTAAATCATTAAAACAAAAAAGCTCAGATAAAATGAAAATTAATAAAAAAGTCAAAATTGCTTTGGGAAGCATCTTCGGAATTTTCCTGATACTTTTTGTGGTTTTAGTGGTTCATATCGCCACAGCCAAACCTTTAGTTATAGATAATGCATCGTTACAAATTAGTCGAATCGATTTTAAAGAACCCATAGATTCATTAAAGGCAAAGGAAATCCATCGAAATTTAAAATCTATTCCAGGGGTAAAAACTGATAGATTAAATAGAGAAACTGGTGTTTTAGTTTTCTTTCACGATATAAAAATAGCCGATTCGAAAACTATTTATGACAAGTTAATAGCCATGGGTAATTACAAGGCAGAACGTTTTACATTACCAAAAGAGTTAGAAAATAAAACGGCTTGCCCAGTAATGAATGAAGATAGCTTTAGCTATAAGTTTTCTAGAGGAATTCAACGAATTTTTAATTAATTTCTAAATACTATTACTATGAAAAATTTTTCAAAACTAGCCTTATTGGCTTTATTTATTGCATCGGGTGCATTTGTTACTTCTTGTAGTGACGATGACAAAGCAGCAGAGCCAGCATCTTTATATGCAAAGTTAGGAGGAACCACTATGGTTGCTGATCCAAATAATCCGGGACAAATGATAGAACAAGGGAGATTGAGCTATCGTTCTGTGGTAGATTCTACGATTACTTTAATTGTTTCTGATATTGTGGTTGGAGCTGAAGGTAATTTAGGTGAGCATTTTGCACCAGTAATTTCAGAAGCATTAAGTGGTAACGCAACTAATGTTGCTATATTAAGTGATAATTTGACCGATTTCTTTTCAGCAAATACTGGAGGAGGAGCTACTAATACCTACACTGGATTAAACATGGTAGCAGCGCATGATCCAGCACAAAATCCTCGTATGGGGAAAAAATCAAATGATGCTGAATACGATAAATTTATAGGATACGTAGGAGCAGCAGCTGGTTTAAATGGCGTTACAGACCCTGTTTTAATTGGAGAAGTTGTTGCTGTGCTAGAATCATTGAGAGCTCCTATCGTTCAGGAGTAAGTTTGTTTTTTGTTTTAATGGAAAACGTCCCGATATTACGGGACGTTTTTTTATTTTTTATAGGTATGTTCGTTTAAGTTTTTGAACATTTCTACGGTCATGTTTTCTAAATCGAAATCGTTTTTCCAACCCCAATCTTCTCTTGCCGAAGTATCATCAATACTTGCTGGCCAACTATCTGCAATTTTCTGACGAAAATCAGGTTCGTAGCTTAATTCAAAATTTGGATAGTGTTTTTTAATTTCTTCACCAATTTGTTTCGGAGTAAAACTCATTGCTGCTAAATTATAAGCAGAACGAATTTTAACTTGTTCCGCTGGAGCTTGCATAATTCCAATGGTTGCTTTTATCGCATCATCCATATACATCATAGGCAATTCTGAATTTTCAGATAAAAAACTCGTGAATTTTCCATCGGTAATCGCTTTATGATAAATATCTACTGCGTAATCTGTAGTTCCTCCGCCTGCTTCAGTGCTCCAACTAATTAAACCAGGATAACGAATACTTCTTACATCTACACCATATTGTTTGTGATAATATTCACACCATCTTTCACCAGTTTGTTTCGAAATTCCGTAAACAGTTGAAGGTTCCATAACGGTATATTGTGGTGTGTTTTGTCTTGGAGTTGTAGGTCCAAAAACCGCGATACTCGAAGGCCAAAAAACCTTTTTGATTTTCCCTGCTTTGGCTAAATTTAAAACATGAAACAACGAATTCATATTCAAATCCCATGCAAAGGCTGGATTTTTTTCAGCCGTAGCCGAAAGTAAAGCCGCCATTAAATACACATCGGTAATTTGATATTTTTCAAGTAAATGTTCAATTTGGTTGTAATCTAAAGCATTTACAACTTCGAAAATACCATTATTTACTACATCATTTTCTAATTTTCTAATATCAGAAGCAATTACATTGTTTACGCCGTATGTTGCTCTCAGCTTTGCTGTAAGTTCGGTGCCTATTTGACCACAAGCACCAATTATTAAAATTTTTGTATCCATTTGATAGATTATAGAGGAAACAAATATAACATTTTAGCACTAATTTTTCAGATGCTTTTTTGTGATATTTTTACCAATTAACGGGTTAATTTAAATATTTAATAAATTAACATCCTTTAAATGGTTATTCTTAATGGATTAACAATTTAGATTCAAATTGAATGTTAAGATATTATTAGAAAAGTCACTACGTTTACTAAACATTTGTACCTTTGCTTTTTAATCTAATAAAATGAAAGTTTTCTTATATAGTTTATCGTTTTTGTTTTTAATATTGATTTCTTGTGAAAGTGAAAATCAACAATTAGAAGCACAAAGAATAGCACAAAAAAACGAAGCCGTTTTTAAAAATATTTCTAAAATGTGGCAATTCAATTTTCCTACTGCAAGACCAGAAGTAAATATTACTTTGAACAAATGGATCGAATGGCGCCAGTTTGAAATCGAAATGCTTCAAAAGCCACAATCTACTTTGTCTGCTTTTCAAATGAAAACTAAAAACTTGTCTTCAAAAGCAGATACTTTAGCGATTACAATTCCTTTGGAGTACAATAAACCTCAAATTTTAAGCAGAATTACGACTTTAAATACCAAATTAAAATCGTTAGAAACTTTTATGAATTTGAGAGTTATTCCAGAACAAAGAATTGCCAAATTGATTCCAGAAATTAATGAAGAAATTAAAGGTTTATACAAACAATGGGATGAAATTATCATTAAAAAAGCCATCCCAAAAGAAATTGGAGAAGAATTAATGTTGCAAGCTTTGGATACAACACGAAATGCAAATCCAGATCAAATGCGAAAAAAAATGGAAATTTCCGATAAAATTAAATAAAATAGTTTTATTGCTTTTAAATTCAAATAGTTACACATGAAAAAAAACTACGCTACTAAAATTTTAATTGCTTTAACTTTTTTGTTTTTTCAATTAAGTTTTAGTCAAACAACCACATGGACAGGAGCTTCTTGGGATAATGGTGTGCCAACAATTACAGTTGATGCTATAATAGCATCAGGTACATGTACTATTACTGTAAATACAGAAGCGAAAAGTATAATCGTTCAGTCTGGAGCAACATTAAGCATCCAATCGTCTTCAACAATTACAGTTGAAAATGATATACAGGTATTGGGGACAGGAAAATTTATCGTCAGAAATAATTGTTCATTAGTACAGAATAATCCGTCAGCAGTAAACACAGGAAGCATCGAATATAGAAGAAATGCAGAACCAATGATTCAATATGATTATACATATTGGTCTTCACCGGTTGCTGGTCAAGTTTTGAATGTTTTTTCACCTTTAACATTAGGTGATAAATTTTTCACTTTTAATGCAACGACAAACACTTGGGTTATAGAAAACCAAGCAAATACAATGCAAATAGGTAAAGGATATGCTATTAGAGCACCCCAGGGTTATAATTCCACGGCACAAGTTTTTAATGGGATTTTTGAGGGTGTACCTAATAATGGTGATTATACTCAAAATGTGGTTGCTTGGGATCCTATTCTAGGGAATTATAATTTATTAGGAAACCCTTATCCGTCCGCTTTAGATACTCGTGATTTAATAGACAACTCATCTATAAATACACTATATTATTGGACACATAATACAGCAATTGCATCAAATGTATTTACTGCAAATGATTATGCTGTTCGCACTAGAACAGCAGGAACAGCAGCAAGTTCTGGAGGTGTAGTTCCAAATCGATACATGGCAGCAGGTCAAGGTTTTTTTGCACGATCTTCTTCAACAGGAACAGTAACTTTTACTAATGCTATGAGACAGGCAGGGAATAATGGAAGATTTTTTCGTTCAAGTTCTCAAAATGAAACATTTGATGAAGAAGACGATAATCTAATACGATTAGATTTGTCTAATTCAGGCGGCGCATTTAAACAGCAAGTAGTTCAATATTTGACAGATGCAACCAACGGATATGACGTTGGTGTAGATGGTGAACAAATTGATGGTGTTTTTGTAAGTTTTTATTCAATCATACCAGGACATACTTTAGCAATTCAAGCAAGAGAGTTGCCATGGAATATTGACGATCAAGTTGTCTTTGGATTTAAATCGACAATAAATGCTGTTACAAGTTTTGAAATTTCAATATCTGAATTAGGTATTTTCTTTAATGACAAAGATGTGTTTTTAGAAGATAAAGTGACTAATACATTTCATGATTTAAAAGTAAGTCCATATACTTTTTCAAGTAATATGGGTCTTTTTGAAGATAGATTTGTTTTACATTATAAAAACTTATTGTTGTCAAATAATGATTTCATAGGAATTGAAAATTCAGTTTATCTTTTCAATGAGAATAAGCTGCCTAAAATGGTTTCCACAAAATCAAATATAGCCAGTATAATTGCATATGATATGCTAGGAAGAGTTGTTTTTTCAAAGGATAATATTAATGCATCAGAAGTTTCACTTTCTGGATTAATAAATAATAATCAAGCCTTACTAATTAAAGCAACTTTAGAAAATAATATTACAGTTGTTAAGAAATTCATTTTTTAACATTCGTTTCCCTAATATAACCACTACTTTTCTATTGAAAACGTAGTGGTTTTTTTATTTTTGTAGTCAATTAAAAAATTCATTTTGAGCAAGTCCGACATTATATCCATTTACGATAAGTCATCAAAGATTGCCGTTTTAGAAAGTACATTCGCATCGCGCCAAAAGTCTCAGATGACTGGTTTGGTTGGCTCGTCGTTGTCTTTTGTGGTACATTCGCTGTTTAAAAAATCCGAACTTCCTTTCCTGATTTTATTCAGTAATAAAGAAGAAGCGGCTTATTATTTAAACGATTTAGAGCAATTAATTAATGCCGAAGACGTACTTTTTTACCCAAGTTCGTACAGAAGACCTTACCAAATTGAAGAAACCGATAACGCCAATGTTCTCTTACGAGCTGAGGTGCTAAACCGAATCAATTCGCGAAAAAAACCTGCGATTATTGTTTCGTATGCTGAAGCCATTTTTGAAAAAGTGGTTACCCGAAAAGAATTAGAGAAAAACACGTTAAAACTATCCGTTGAAGACAAACTTTCCATTGATTTTATAAACGAAACTTTATTTGAATACAATTTCAAACGCGTTGATTTTGTTACCGAACCTGGCGAATTTTCCGTTCGTGGTGGAATCATCGATGTGTTTTCGTTTTCCAATGATAATCCGTACCGAATTGAATTTTTTGGAAACGAAATTGATAGTATTCGAAGTTTTGATGTCGAAACACAATTATCGATTGAAAAACTGAAAAAGATTTCAATCATTCCAAATGTTGAAAATAAATTACTGCAAGAAAATCGCGAAAGTTTTTTAGATTATATCAACGAAAAAACGGTTTTAGTGATTCAAAACACCGAATTATTAGGACAACAATTGGATAAATTATTCGACAAAGCCAATGAAGCTTTCGAGAAATTATCTAAGGATATTCAACACGCGCCACCAGAAGAATTATTCTTAAATCAAAAACAGTTTCTAAAGCGCGCACTTGATTTTTCAGTAATCGAATTGCATGCCAACGCTGTTTTTAAAACTGATAAAAAAGTCGAATTTCATATACAACCGCAACCTTCGTTCAATAAACAATTCGATTTATTGTTGAACAATTTGAGCGAGAATCATTTCAACGGTTACAAAAATTATTTGTGTTGTTCCAATGAAAATCAGGCTAGTCGTTTCCATGATATTTTTGAAGATATTGATGAAGCCAATCACGAAAGTATTCGCAAACAATATAAAACTATGGTTTTGCCTTTGTTTGAAGGTTTTATCGATGAAGAAAATCAAATTGCATGTTATACCGACCATCAAATTTTTGAGCGTTACCATAAGTTTTCCATCAAAAATGGCTATTCCAAAAAGCAAACGATTACGCTAAAAGAACTGACTTCGTTGTCGGTTGGCGATTATGTAACGCACATCGATCACGGAATTGGAAAGTTTGGTGGTTTACAGAAAATTCAGGTGGAAGGCAAAACGCAAGAAGCCATAAAATTGGTTTATGCCGATAACGATATTGTGTATGTGAGCATTCATTCGCTACACAAAATCTCAAAATATAATGGGAAAGATGGTGCGCCACCAAAGATTTATAAATTAGGAAGCAACGCTTGGAAAACCCTAAAACAAAAAACAAAAGCACGTGTCAAACACATTGCGTTCAACCTAATTCAGTTGTATGCGAAACGAAGATTAGACAAAGGTTTTCAGTTTTCACCCGATAGTTATTTGCAAAAAGAATTGGAAAGTTCGTTCATTTACGAAGACACGCCAGACCAAGTTACCGCAACAGCCGATGTAAAAGCAGACATGGAAAGCGAGCGTCCGATGGACCGTTTAGTCTGTGGTGATGTAGGTTTCGGAAAGACAGAAGTTGCCATTCGTGCAGCTTTTAAAGCGGTAGACAACGGAAAACAAGTTGCGGTTTTAGTGCCAACAACAATTTTGGCTTATCAACATTTTAGAACTTTTTCGGAACGTTTGAAAGATATGCCGGTTACCGTAAGTTATGTGAACCGATTTAGAACGGCAAAACAAAAAGCTGATACACTTCAAAAATTGCAAGAAGGAAAAGTGGATATTTTGATTGGAACACATCAATTGGTGAATAAAAATGTGGTATTTAAAGATTTAGGTTTGTTGATTATCGACGAAGAACAAAAGTTCGGAGTGAACGTAAAAGACAAATTGAAAACCATTGCTACAAACGTTGATACCTTGACCTTAACAGCCACTCCGATTCCGAGAACTTTACAGTTTTCATTGATGGCGGCGCGCGATTTATCGGTCATTACAACGCCTCCTCCAAATCGTTATCCAATTGAAACACATGTAATTCGTTTTAACGAAGAAGCTATTCGTGATGCAATTTCGTATGAAATTCAACGTGGTGGTCAAGTGTTTTTCATCAATAATCGCATAGAAAACATCAAAGAAGTTGCTGGAATGATTCAACGATTAGTGCCAGGCGCTAAAGTCGGCATCGGTCACGGTCAAATGGATGGAAAAAAACTAGAAGAATTGATGTTGGCTTTCATGGAAGGCGAATTTGACGTTTTGGTCGCAACCACCATTATCGAAAGCGGTTTAGATGTGCCGAATGCGAATACTATTTTTATCAATAATGCGAATAATTTTGGATTGTCTGATTTGCACCAAATGCGTGGTCGTGTGGGAAGAAGTAATAAAAAAGCGTTTTGTTATTTCATTACGCCGCCGTATTCGATGATGACGGGAGAAGCGCAAAAACGTATTACGGCTTTGGAGCAATTTAGCGAATTAGGAAGCGGTTTCAATATTGCAATGAAAGATTTGGAAATTCGTGGTGCGGGCGATTTATTAGGTGGTGAACAAAGTGGTTTCATCAACGAAATTGGTTTTGATACCTACCAAAAAATCATGAACGAAGCCATTGATGAATTAAAAGAAAACGAATTCAAAGACTTGTACCAAGAAGAAAACGACATTGAAACCAAAGAGTTTGTCAAGGACATTCAAATTGATACCGATTTCGAATTGCTGTTCCCAGATGAATACATCAACAATATTACCGAACGTTTGAATTTATACAACGAGTTGAGTCAAATTAAAAACGAAGCCACGCTACAACAATTTGAACAAAAACTAATTGACCGCTTTGGCGCGTTACCAAAACCAGCCATTGCATTACTTAATAGCGTGCGTATCAAATGGAAAGCAACCGCAATGGGAATTGAACGTTTGATGATGAAACAAGGTAAAATGGTAGGTTATTTTATTGGCGACCAACAAAGTGATTTTTACCAAAGTAACCGTTTTATGAAAGTGCTACAATTTGCCCAACGCAACGGCAATGTTTGTAAAATAAAAGAAAAAGAAACCAAAAACGGCTTACGTTTATTACTGACTTTTGATAATGTGAAATCAGTGAATAAGGCATTGGAGTTGTTGGATGGGATTTAGGGATTTGATAATATTTGTTTTTTTATCATAGAATGTGCTATTGAGTATCTAATAAATGAATAATAAAGATTAAGTTATGAAATTTATAATAGTTTTTCTTTTATTGCTTTTAACATCATGTGTTTCTACAATAAATAAATCAGCATTTCGAAAAAAATTAATAAACAGAACTGAAGTGCAGGTTGTAAAAAGTGTACATTATAACAATAATTTTATTGATGATAAAATGAGTATTAATGTCGATAGTATTATGAAAAATGTTTTTCAAAACAAAAATATCGAATTAGTTAATTCAAAATCTAAATATGTTTTGTTTATTGATAAAATGAACTATGAAATTGTAAAAGAAAGTGCTGAAGTTCAAGATTCTAAAGGTTTAGGAACTAGACAATATGGTACTCAATTAATTATTAAATTAGATTTTGAGGCTAAAATAATTGATACATTAACAAAAAATGAAAAAAAAATGAAATGGAATTTTTCAGACATTAAACCAGTACATTCAGATTTCCTTTTTGATTTTTTTGCGGTTCATAGTAATGATTCATTTTCTCCATTGACACCTTTAAACAATTGCTTTAATGCTATGTCTCACAAAACGGTTAATTTTATTAATAAACAAAACTAAAAAAACAATCTAATCCCGACCGCTCGGATTTCTCACCACAACGATTGCAATTTTAGACCTGCCAGGTCTTGTAATACCTACCCAAACAACTCACTCACCACATCTTCAATCTTCGCTACTAAAACAATTTTAATTCCCGTATTTTTTAAGGAAATTTTGTTGTGTTTGGAAACAAAAATAGTGGTAAATCCTAATTTTTCTGCTTCTTGAATGCGTTGCTCAATGCGGTTAACGGGTCTAATTTCGCCTGAAAGTCCTACTTCTCCTGCAAAGCAAAAACCTTCTGCAATGGCAATGTCTTCGTTTGAGGATAATATGGCGGCAACAACGGCTAAATCAATGGCTGTGTCTTCAACTGAAATTCCTCCTGTTACGTTTAAGAATACATCTTTTGTTCCTAATCGAAAGCCAGCACGTTTTTCTAAAACGGCTAAAATCATGTTCAAGCGTTTGGCGTTGTAACCTGTAGTGCTGCGTTGCGGTGTTCCATAAACGGCAGTGCTTACCAAAGCTTGAATTTCTAGCATCAACGGGCGCATGCCTTCTAAAGTCGTGGCAATTGCCGTTCCTGAAAGTTGCTCGTCTTTATGCGAAATCAAAATTTCAGATGGATTGTCTACTTCGCGTAAACCAGAGCCTTGCATTTCGTAAATACCTAATTCGGCAGTAGAACCAAAACGATTTTTTAACGAACGTAAAATGCGGTACACGTGATTTCTATCGCCTTCAAATTGTAAAACGGTATCGACCATGTGTTCCAAAATCTTAGGTCCAGCAATGGTTCCGTCTTTGGTAATGTGTCCGATTAATAAAACCGGCACATTCGATTCTTTGGCATATTTAATCAACTCCGCCGTACATTCTCTAATTTGAGAAATACTTCCCGCAGATGATTCAATATAATCGGTATGCAACGTTTGAATGGAATCGATAATCACAATATCGGGTTCAATTTCTAAAATTTGTCGAAAGATATTTTGGGTTTTGGTTTCGGTTAAAATGTAGCAATTATCGCCTGTTGAGGTAATACGTTCTGCACGCATTTTTATCTGTTTTTGGCTTTCTTCACCCGAAACATAAAGTGTTTTGTAAGGTAGTTTTAAGGCAATTTGTAACAATAACGTACTTTTTCCAATTCCTGGTTCGCCACCTAACAACGTTAATGAACCTGGAACCAATCCGCCACCCAAAACCCGATTCAACTCGTTATCTGTTGTGTTCAATCGGATTTCTTGTGCGGTATCTATTTCTTTAATTAGTAAAGGTTTGGTTGCGGCTTTTGAAGTGGCACTTGTGGTTTTCCACGCTGCTTTTTCTTCTTTTTGAACCAATTCTTCTACAATGGTATTCCATTCTTTACAAGCGTTACATTGTCCTTGCCATTTTGAATATTGGGTGCCACAATTTTGGCAAAAAAAAGCCGTTTTTACTTTACTCATTTTGTTTTATTCCTTTTTCTCTGTTGGTTCTTCTGTAGGAGTTTCAGCTGGAACTTCCGCTGGAACTTCTTCAGTTGGTTTGTCTGGTTTTCCTTTTAAAGCTTCTGCTCGGTTCAACATGAAATCTTTAGTTATTTCACGAATTGGTTCTTGTGTAAAAGCTCTTTGGTAGGTTTTAATAGCTCTTTTATAATTGCCCGTTTTTTCGTAATACAACGCTTCGTGATACGTTCCTAGAGTAGTTTTTGGGTAATGTTTGTTAGCATAATCACTTAAAGTTAATAAGTCATTATAGCCTTTATTTTTCATGATAGCTGCTTCGATTGCCTTGAAATCTGACAATCTTGGTTTCATTTTAAAACCAAAACGTTTTTCTAATTCGTCGTATTTCGCTACCAAATAATCAGTATAACCAGCATCTAATTTTAGAATTTTATCTTGAAATTCTACCATTGAAATAGGTTGGTAACCATCAAAAATAAAATATATAGCATTTGGAATGGCTTTAGCAACTAACGAATAATGCGAAGCGCCTTTAAAAGCATCGTTTTGATATTTAAAAGTAGCATTAGGAATCGCTTTAATATTTGCATCTAATTCTGCGGCTTTTTCGTTGATTTCTTTTAAATCACCTTCGCCAGTTGCTTGATAATAGAAAAGTGGTTTGGTCATTTTTGACAAACGTTCTGCAACGCGTTTTTCCATTTCTGGAGCCATTTCTGGAGCTAACGAAATATAGGCGTTGAAAATTGGGTTGTCTTTGTATAAATAGAAATTCAAGAAACCAGCAGTTGTGTCGTGTCCAGCAATCATTCGGAAAGGAATGGTACGGTATTTTTTATCTACATAAGGATATAGTTCTTGTCCAATGAATTCAAAGAAATTTGCTCCCGTGCCTGATGGGAATCCTGCTTCGTCAAATTCGCTATCTGCAAAACGAGTTTCTCCATTATTTTGATCAATTGCGATGATAATCATTTCGGGTAAATCGTCCCAATAAGCGCCATATTTTAAAATTCCTTCAAATGGATCAAGTAGATATTCGCCGTCTAAAATTAATAAAGTTGGGTAGCTTTTTTCTGGACTTGTAGCATATGATGCAGGTGTTACAACTGTAAAAGTTCGTGTGCCTAATTTTTTAGATTCGATGGTTTCTGGCGTGCGTTGTGCAAATAAACATGACGATACCAGTAAAGCAAAAAGGAAAAGTTTGGTTTTCATTTTAAATAGTTTGGTTAAAATAGATTAGCAATTTACTAATTTATTTTTTATTTAAAATAGGTAAAAGCAAATAAGATAATAATCCCAAGAAAATGGTTAAAAGTGTTTGTGAAACCCAGATTAAATAACCAAAGGCGGTTCCAATTCCTTCAGAAATACCATATAAAGCTAAAATTGATGCCACAGCCCATGGATATGCGCCCAAGCCACCATTTGAAAAACCAACTGCTAGAGTTCCAAAAATAAAACCCATAACCACAACATCAAAACTTATATCAGCTGTTTCTGGTAAGGCAAAAATGGTTACATAAAACATGGCTAAATAAGAAAACCAAATAAAAAATGAATGAAAAATATACTTCCATTTGTCTTTCATTTTTAAGATGCTTTGCATGCCTTCAATTAATCCAGAAAGTTTTTGCTTTAATTTTAAAATGATTTTCCATTCGGCATAAATCCAAATTAGGACAAAAAGTATGAATAGTAAAAAGCCAACGATTGCTGTCCAAATCAAGGTTTCAAACTTAACATTCTTATCAAGTAAATAGTGGTAAATTTTATCAAACTGGGAAATAAATCCGATAGCTACAAAAAGTAAAAAAATCAACATGTCTACAATTCTTTCGGCAACAATAGTTCCGAAACCTTTGTCAAACGGCACATTTTCGTATTTTTTCAATAAAGCCGCTCTTGAAATTTCTCCTGAACGTGGAATAGTTAAATTAACCAAATAAGAAACGCAAACTGTCATTAAATCATTGCGAAATTTAGTTTGATAACCTAAGTGTTGTAAAGCAAATTTCCATCGATAGGCTCTTGACCAAAATCCAAAAAGAGCAATAAATAAGGATAGAAAAATGTAGAAATAATCAGCTTTTATAAAACTGATTTTAATTTTCTCTAATTCTTCTGGTGTAAGTGTCGTGTATTGATAATAAATAATGCCTAACCCAATGATAAGTGGGATGGTAAGGCTTAAAAATTTTCTAATACTAGCTTTCAAACTAGGTTAAAGAATTATCTTTCTCGTTAGGGAAAACTAAAGTAGGCTTGAACTTTTTAGCTTCTTCAAAGTCCATAATTCCGTAAGAAATAATGATTACGATATCACCACGGTGTACTTTGCGAGCTGCAGGTCCGTTTAATGTGATTTCGCCAGTATTTCTTGGTCCTTTGATGGCATACGTTTCTAATCGTTCACCATTGTTGATGTTTACGATTTGTACTTTTTCACCTTCGATAATGTTAGAAGCTTCCATTAGTGCTTCGTCGATGGTGATACTTCCTATATAATTCAAATCGGCACCCGTTACGGTTACTCTATGAATTTTTGATTTTACTACTTGAATTTGCATGATGCAAAGGTAATTAATTTAGTGAAATATTATCAATTAATCTGATTTTCTCAATGAAAATGGCGATAAATCCGCGATATTTTTTGTCAGATTCTTTTTCAGAAACAGGTAAAAGCGTTGCTTCATCGGCGATTTCAAAATATTCCAATTCAAATTCAGGATATTTTTTGAATTCTTTTTCTACAAATTTTATCGTTTCTTCGGCTGAATTTGTTTGAAAAATTTCTTTTGCAGAATTTAGTATTTGATAAATAATAGCTGCTTTTTCTCTTGCAGATTCTGAAAGGCGTTCATTTCTTGAACTCATGGCTAATCCGTTTGCTTCTCTGTGAATTGGGCAACCAATAACGTCAACCGGAATCTTGTATTTTGAAACTAATTTCTTTACAATTTGGAGTTGTTGAAAATCTTTTTCTCCAAAATACGATTTATTTGGTTGAACAATTTCGAAAAGACGTTTTACAATAGTTCCCACTCCGTCAAAATGTCCTGGGCGGTGTTTGCCTTCCATTTGATTTTCTAAACCATCGTAATTAAAACTTTCAGAAATAGTATTGCCTTCGTAAATATCGGCCACTTCAGGTGCATAAACAATGATGTTGTTGCTTAAATCTTGCATGATTTGCACATCGCGTTCCAATGTTCTAGGATATTTGTCTAAATCTTCGGCGTTGTTAAACTGGGTAGGATTCACAAAAATACTCATTACTGTTACATCGTTTTCAGAAAGCGATTTTTTTAGTAACGATAAGTGTCCTTGATGCAATGCTCCCATTGTAGGAACAAATCCAATGGATTTATTTTGTTTGATTAATGGGCTTAAAAAAGCACTTAAATCGGACTTTTTATTAAAAATGAGCATTTTCTACTTTGTTATTTCAGGTGCAAACTTACTATTTTAGTGGATAAATCCATAAAATTTTGTAATTTTGCAAGGTTTTTTAAAACAATAATTAACTAGAATACATTATGGAAGACAAGAGGATATTGTATGTATCATCTGAAGTGGTGCCTTATTTAGCGGAAAACGAAGTGTCGTTACAATCGTATGAAATGCCAAAAATGATTAATGATTTGGGCGGACAAATACGAATTTTTATGCCTAGATATGGTAATATTAATGAGAGAAGACATCAATTGCATGAAGTTATCCGTTTATCAGGAATGAATTTGGTGGTGAATGATATGGATATGCCTCTAATTATTAAAGTAGCTTCGATTCCTAAAGAGCGAATTCAAGTTTATTTTATTGATAACGACGAATATTTCAAAAGAAAAGCAACTTTTTCAGATGAAGAAGGTGTTTTATATCCAGATAATGACGAAAGAGCTATTTTCTTTGCAAAAGGAGTAGTTGAAACGGTTAAGAAATTAAATTGGGTTCCTGATGTAATTCATGTTCATGGTTGGATGGCGGCTATGTTACCAGTTTACTTAAAACATTATTATAAAGATGAAGGTATTTTTGCAGAGACAAAAATCATTTCTTCGGTTTATGAGCAAGGTTTTGAAGGTGAATTAGACAAAGAATTTATCAACAAAGTATTGTTTGATAACATCAGTAATGAAGCGGTTTCGGATTTAGCATCTCCAACTTATGAAAACATGATGAAGGTTTCTATTATGCATTCCGATGCAGTAGTAGCAGGCTCTGAGGTCTTGTCTCCAACTTTAACAAAATTTATAGAAAGTTCAAACAAACCTTTTTTACCTTTCGCCTCTAAAGACACAATTAAAGAAGTGTATACTTCGTTTATCAAAAATCACGTATTATAAAAAGGGTTCTACTATTATGAAAAAAAGTTTTTTAAAAATATTCTCTCTATTATTTCTATTTGTTCTACTAATTTCATGCGATAAGGATTTTAATTCCTTAGATTCAGATGTAATCGGCGATGATCATTTTGATTTAGAATTATATGATGATGCTTCACTTGTAGCTTATTCAAAAGCAACAGGAGTAGTACAGACTAATAATTTACCTTTAAATGCTTTAGGAGTTTATAAAAATGATTTTTTTGGAACTACAAAAGCCCATTTTGTTACACAAGTAGAATTAGGTTCAGAAAACCCTTCTTTTGGTTATAACCCAGTAATTGATTCAGTTTATTTATACGTTCCTTATTTTAGCGAACTTAAATCAACTGAAACAAGTGGAGAACGTGTCTATCAATTAGATTCTATTTATGGAAATGCTGAAATAGGGAAGTTTAGATTAAAAGTTTTAGAAAATGGTTATTATTTAAGAGATTTTGATCCAGCGGATAATTTACAAACTTCTCAAAAATATTTCAATGATGATAAAGCAACAAAAATAGATCCATTCAAAGGTTCCGAGCTTTTGAATAATAGTTCTAATATTGCTCAAAATGATGAGTTTTATTTTAGTAAAAAAGAACTTTATATTTATAAAACAAATGGTGCTGGATTATATGTAGATAGTAATGGAGCTGTTTTGTCAGATCAAAACAATGTGACTTTGAGAGTTATTAAAGAGAGAAAAACACCAGGAATGTGGTTGGATTTAAAAAACAGTTTCTTTCAACAAAAAATTTTAGATGCCACTTCATCTGGAAATCTATTTAATAATAATTTTTTCAAAAACTATTTTAGAGGCCTTTTGTTTGAAGTAGAGGAAATTAATCCTGATCAAGGGGCTTTAGCAATTTTAGATTTTTCTAAAGCAGAATTTAAAATCATTTACAAATCATCTGTTGAACCAACAGTTGAAAATCCAAATCCAGCAAGAACGAGAAAAGAATTTTCGCTTAAAATGGGTTATAATTCTTCTACAACTTTAAGAAACAACAGTATTAATTTACTAGAATACAATAATTCAACCGAGTATGATGCTGGAGTAGTTGGTTCTAATGAAGTTTTAGGTAGCGATAGATTATATATTAAAGGAGGAAATGGTTCTGTTGCATTTATTGATTTGTTTACTCCAACAGAACTTGAAACTTTAAGAAATAATATTGCAACACAAAATTGGTTAATTAACGATGCAAAGCTTACTTTTTATATTGATAAATCTAAAATGTTAAACGAGGATCATGAGCCAGAAAGGATTTATATTTATGATGCAACCAATAATATGGTTATTGCAGATTATACTTTTGATTCTTCTTCAGGGTTTAATCCAAAGAACAATAAGTTGGTTTTTGGTGGTATTATCGAAAGAGAAACAGAAGATCCTAAAAAAGGTATAAAATATACTATAAGATTAACGGAGCACATAAAAAGAATTTTGAAAGCAGATAGTAATGGTGATTATCAAGACAATGTCAAAATTGGTGTTTCTGTAACTGAGTCGATAAATCTGGTTTCAAGCGCAAAACTTAAAGCTCCAATTTCTGCTAATGGTGTACAAATTAGTGATATTCCTTTAGCATCAATCTTAAATCCATTAGGAACTGTTTTGTTTGGAAATGTTGTTACAGATCCTGCTGATGAAGATAAAAAACTTAAATTAAGTATTTATTTCACTAAACCTAATAACGAATAGTATATGTGTGGAATTGTAGGTTATATCGGTCATAGAGATGCGTATCCTGTAATCATTAAAGGATTGCATAGATTAGAATATAGAGGTTACGATAGTGCTGGTATTGTTTTGTATGACGGAAAAGATTTAAAATTATCAAAAACCAAAGGAAAAGTTTCTGATTTAGAAGCAAAAGCAGAAAGCGAAAAAACAACTATTGGTAAAATAGGTATGGGACACACACGTTGGGCAACTCATGGAGTTCCTAATGATGTAAACTCTCATCCGCATTTTTCTAATTCTGGAAAGTTAGTGATAATTCACAATGGAATCATCGAAAATTATGAACCATTAAAACAAGAATTAATCAAAAGAGGTTACACATTCAAGTCTGATACAGATACGGAAGTGTTAATCAATTTGATTGAAGAAGTTAAGAAAAAAGAAAACTGTAAACTTGGTAAAGCGGTTCAAATTGCATTAAATCAAGTTATTGGTGCTTATGCTATTGCGGTAATTGATGTTGAAAAACCAGATGAAATTATCGTTGCACGTTTAGGTAGTCCATTAGCAATTGGAATTGGTGAAGACGAGTTTTTCATCGCATCAGATGCTACTCCATTTATCGAATATACTTCAAATGCTATTTATTTAGAAGATGAAGAAATGGCAATTGTGCGATTACACAAACCATTAAAAGTTAGAAAAATTAAAGATGATTCATTGGTTGATCCTTACATTCAAGAACTTCAATTAAACTTGGAGCAAATTGAAAAAGGGGGTTATGATCATTTCATGATGAAAGAAATCTACGAACAACCAAGCGTAATCAAAGACACATACAGAGGAAGACTTTTAGCGAACAAAGGAATTATCCAAATGTCAGGTGTTGAAGATAATTTAGAAAAATTCTTAAACGCAAAACGAATCCTTATTGTAGCTTGTGGAACTTCATGGCACGCAGGATTAGTTGCAGAATATATTATCGAAGAATTTTCAAGAATTCCGGTAGAAGTAGAATACGCATCAGAATTCAGATATAGAAATCCAATCATTAATAAAGACGATGTTGTTATTGCAATTTCACAATCAGGTGAAACGGCAGATACGTTAGCAGCAATCAAATTAGCTAAAGAAAACGGAGCTTTTGTATTCGGAGTTTGTAATGTGGTAGGTTCATCAATTTCTCGCGAAACGCATGCAGGTGCTTACACGCATGCAGGACCAGAAATCGGAGTAGCTTCAACTAAGGCATTTACAACGCAAATTACAATTCTTACACTAATTGCACTTCGTTTGGCAAAAGCAAAAGGAACAATGAATAATTCGGATTACCAACGTTATTTGTTGGAATTGGAATTAATGCCAGAAAAAGTTCAAGAAGCATTATTGACTAATGATGTTGCAAAACAAATTGCCGAAATATACAAAGATGCAACCAATTGTTTATACTTAGGAAGAGGTTATAACTTCCCAGTAGCATTAGAAGGTGCATTAAAACTAAAAGAAATTTCATATATCCACGCAGAAGGATATCCAGCAGCAGAAATGAAGCACGGGCCAATTGCGTTGATTGACGAACATATGCCAGTAATTGTAATTGCTCCAAATAAAGGACATTATGATAAAGTGGTAAGTAATATTCAAGAAATAAAATCAAGAAGCGGTAAAATTATTGCTGTAGTTACTAAAGGAGATACGCAAGTTAAAGCTTTGGCAGATCACGTAATTGAAATCCCAGAAACAAACGAACCATTTACACCATTATTAACTACAATTCCGTTACAATTATTATCGTATCATATTGCTGTTTTAAGAGGTTGTAATGTGGATCAACCTAGGAATTTAGCAAAATCCGTTACCGTAGAATAACATTTTAAAAGCGAAATTGGAAAATTTCGCTTTTTTATTGCAAAAAATTCAAAAAATAAATTGCAAAATTGTTTTAGAAAAAACTATCTTTGCACTCGGAAAAATACATCATTTTTTCAACATTAATTAGCTATTAAATAAATACATAAGCAATGTCTAGAATCACAGGAAAAGTTGCACAAATTATCGGGCCAGTTGTTGACGTCGTTTTTAATGACTCAAATAACGAATTACCTAAAATTTATGATTCATTAGAAATCACTAAAAAAGATGGTACTTTATTAGTACTTGAAGTTCAATCTCACATTGGTGAAAACACTGTTCGTACCATTTCTATGGACTCTACAGACGGTTTAGCAAGAGGTGTTGAAGTAGTTGCTACTGGTGCACCAATTCAAATGCCAATTGGAGCGGACGTTTTTGGTCGTTTATTTAATGTAATTGGTGATGCAATTGACGGTTTAGGAGATTTACCTAAAGCAGGTGCAAACGGTTTGCCAATCCACAGAACAGCTCCAAAATTTGAAGACTTATCAACTTCTTCTGAAGTTTTATTTACAGGAATCAAAGTAATCGACCTTATTGAGCCTTATGCAAAAGGAGGAAAAATTGGATTATTTGGTGGTGCCGGAGTAGGTAAAACGGTATTGATTCAGGAGTTGATTAACAATATTGCAAAAGGTCACGGTGGACTTTCTGTATTCGCAGGAGTAGGTGAAAGAACACGTGAAGGAAATGACTTACTTCGTGAGATGTTAGAGTCAGGAATTATTAAATATGGTGACGATTTCATGCACTCTATGGAAAATGGAGGATGGGATTTGTCTAAAGTAGATATGCCAGGAATGAGAGAGTCTAAAGCTACTTTCGTTTTCGGACAAATGAATGAGCCACCTGGAGCTCGTGCTCGTGTAGCACTTTCAGGATTATCTATCGCTGAATATTTCCGTGATGGAGCTGGATCTGACCAAGGTAAAGATGTATTATTCTTCGTTGATAATATCTTCCGTTTTACACAAGCAGGTTCTGAAGTATCGGCTTTATTAGGTCGTATGCCATCTGCAGTAGGGTACCAACCTACATTAGCAACTGAAATGGGTGCGATGCAAGAGCGTATTACTTCAACTAAAAAAGGATCTATTACATCTGTACAAGCGGTTTACGTACCTGCGGATGACTTAACTGACCCTGCACCAGCAACAACGTTTGCTCACTTAGATGCAACAACAGTATTGTCTCGTAAAATTGCTGAGTTAGGTATTTATCCAGCGGTAGATCCATTAGATTCTACTTCTCGTATCTTAACTCCAGAAATCTTAGGTGCTGAACATTATGACTGTGCTCAAAGAGTAAAAGAGATTCTTCAAAAATACAAACAATTACAAGATATCATTGCCATCTTAGGTATGGAAGAGTTATCTGAAGAAGATAAATTATCAGTATCTCGTGCACGTCGTGTCCAACGTTTCTTATCTCAACCTTTCCACGTAGCGGAGCAATTTACTGGTATTCCAGGAGTATTGGTTGATATCAAAGAAACTATCAAAGGATTTAACATGATTATGGATGGTGAATTAGATCACTTACCAGAAGCAGCGTTCAACCTTAAAGGTACTATCGAAGAAGCTATCGAAGCTGGACAAAAAATGTTAGCAGAAGCATAATTTTTAATAGCTTAAAGCCTAAAGCTTAAAGCCTAAAGCATAAAAAAATGATTTTAGAAATAGTATCACCAGAAGCTACATTGTTTAAAGGAGAAGTTACTTCGGTAGCAGTTCCTGGAATTAACGGTGAGTTTCAAATGCTAAATAATCACGCACCTATTGTTTCATTATTGGCAAAAGGGAATGTGAAAATCAATGCTCAAAACATCAAAATTGAAAAAGAATTCGTTTCTAAATTCAATAAAGTAAATGAGCAAACGTATTGGTTACCTATTAATTCTGGTACCATCGAAATGAATGAAAACAAGATTATTGTTTTAGCCGACTAAGACAATAGATTTATAGTAAAAAAGTCCCGCAATTTGCGGGACTTTTTTTATTTTATGACTTTGTCATTGAATTGTATGCGAGGTTTAATTTACTTACCACAATTTCAATTTCTTCTTCATTCAAATGCCCAAATCCAAAACGAATAGCACAAGTGTTTTTATCTTGATAAAGAATGGTCTTCGGTAGAAATACATCTAATTTACTCACTTCTTCAGCAAGTTGAATCAATGATATGGAAGGAAGAAATTCAATCCAAATTGCTAATCCTCCTGATGTTTTTTTAAGTTGGATAGTTTCTTTAAAATTACGCTTGAAACATTCGTAAGTATAATCTCGTCTTTGTTTATAAATTATCGAATTTTTTTTCAGTAAACGATGAATTTCACCTTCATAAATTAATTCCGAAAGCACTTGTTCTTGAATTAAATCGCCTTGTTTATCTAACATTTGAAGATAGTTTTTTGCTTCCGAAATCAAATTTTCAGGAGCCACCACAAATCCAGTTTGAAAACTAGGAAACAACGATTGCCCTAACTTTCCAAGATAAATTACCATTCCGTTTCCGTCTGAACTTGCCATGGGTAACATAGCGGAACCTTCGAGTTGAAAATCGTAATCAAAATCATCTTCAATTATGGCAAATTGATACTTCTTGGCAAGTTGTAAAAGTTGTAATCTTCGTTCGGCAGACAAAGTATTTGTTGTCGGATAATCGCGATTGGAACACACATAAATACATCTAATTTTGCCTTTTGTAAAATGTTTTTCAATGTAATTGATATCTAACCCATTTTCGTCAACTGGAATCGTTTTAATGTTGGCTCCAGCTTCTTGAAAAATCATATTGGCATTATAGTTACTCAAATTACCAACCAAAACCACGTCTTTTTTGCGAATTAAAAGCTGTGAGATGATGTATAAACTCATTTCGGTACTTCTTGTACTGATTAAGTTTGTAGGTTTGATATGAAATCCTCTTGTCGCATTTAAAAAGTTGCATAATTGATTTTCGAATGTAGAATAGCTGTTTTTCGATGTATTGTTCCATTTTGAAATCAATGATTTTCGTTTCATTGATGTGCCGTACCATTTTGAAAATTCATGAATAGGGTGTAATCTTAAATCGGGTTGACCATCGTTTAAAATGTATTTTGCTTCCGAAAATTCTTCAGTTGAAGCTAAGTGAAAGGATGTTTGAAAAGGAAACCCCGTAGTTTTAGGATAGCTATAGGCATCATTTATTTTATTAGAACGTGCTTTTATAGAAGCCGTTTTTGGTTTTGGAATCAAGATAAAAGTGCCTTTGTTTGGAATTATTTCAACCCAACCTTGCGAAGCTAATTCGTCATAAACTGCAACTGCAGTATTTCTATGAATATTAAGTAATTGGCTGAAAATTCGAGTTCCAGGCAAAGCCATTCCTTCTTTTAGATAACCTCTTTGAATCGCATTTATAATTTGCTGTGAAATTTGAATATATACGGAAGTAGCATTTGATTTATCAAAGTGAATAAGTTCTTTCAACAACAGAGTTACCGGACTATCTTTCATTTTAAAACTGGACTATTTTAATCGTCCGGAAAGTTACGACTTTTGCACCGTTTTAAAATAAACTTCAAATGAAAAATAAATACTTTTTATCTGCCTTGCTTTTAAGTACTTTACTTGGAAATGCACAAGAAACAGAATTAAAAACCGATTCTCTTAAAGAAGTTGTAGTTACTTCTTCTCGAATTGATTTACCTTTTAAAGAAAACTCAAGAACTATTCAAATTGTTACCGCAGCAGATATTAAAAAATTAGGTGTTACCAATGTTGCTGATGCTTTACAACAATTAGCAGGAATTGATGTAAGACGCCAAGGTGTAAACGGAATGCAAGCCGATTTATACATTAGAGGTGGTGGTTTTGATCAAACATTATTGCTTATTGACGGTATTAAAGTTGATGATCCACAAACTGGACATCATACTTTAAATTTAGCGTTACCAATTGAAGTGATTAAAAGAATTGAAGTAATTAAAGGACCTGCCGCACGTATTTTTGGACAAAATGCTTTTACGGGAGCTGTTAACATTGTAACCAAAGATGTTGAAGAAAACTCTTTAATTGCTAAAGTGCAAGGAGGTTCTTTCGGTCAATTTATTGCTGAAGCAACAGGTACAGTTAGTTTAAAAGAAAGTAGTCATATTGTACATTTTTCTAAAAATTTCTCAGAAGGTTATCGCCATAATACTGATTTTGACAATACCAATTATGTATTGAAAAGTCAATTCAACAAAAATAAATTACCAATTAATTTACTTACTACTTATTCAGAGAGAAAATTTGGCGCAAATGGTTTTTATGGAATTCCATCGGCTACTGAACAATATGAAGAAACACAAGCGAGTTTAGTTGGATTTTCAACGGTTATTAAAAATGGAAATTTCACTTGGAAACCAAGAGTATATTGGAGAAGAAATCAAGACGAATATCACTACATAAGAAGTAATCCTTCTATTTATAGAAATTTACATATTACCAATAAGTTTGCTGCTGAATTAAATGGTTCTTATGAATCAAAAGTTGGAATCACTGGTTTTGGTGTTGAAATGGCTAAATATTACATATCAAGTAATAGGTTGGGCGATAATTCAAGAGAAATGGCTTCTGTGTTTTTAGAACATCGTTTTCAGTTTTTGGACAATAAATTTGATATAACACCAGGAGTTGCAGTATCTTATTTTTCTGATTTTGATAGCAAAGCATTTCCGGGATTAGACTTAGGTTATCAAATTTCTTCCGATTTTAGAGTGTATGGAAACATTGGATATACTTACAGAGTTCCAACATATACTGATTTGTATTACATAGGACCACAAGCTATTGGGAATGAAAATTTACAACCTGAAGAAGCACTTTCAGAAGAAATAGGAATCAAATGGTTAACGTCAAAATTTGACTTTACGTTTGCAGCATTTAACAGAGATTCAAATGATTTGATTGATTATGTAAGACCAACAGAGGCGGCTGTTGTTTATACACCTCAAAACATACAAGATGTAAACACAAAAGGTTTTGAAGCACAAGTAGAATATCGTTTTGCATTAAATACTTTGCCACAAAAAATCAAAATGGGTTACACGTTTATCGAAGATGATGTTAAGCAAAGTAGTGCTGCTTATTCAAGATATTCTATAAACTCAATGAAACATCAATTCGTTGGGAATTATGCAATGGAATGGTTCAAAAATTTCAGCAATTCAATTGGATATAGATACGTAGAGAGAACCTCAGGAGTTAGTTACAACATTTGGGATGTAAGTGCTTCATATCAATTAAAAGCATTGGAATTTTCAGTATATGCTAATAATATTTTTGATACAGAATATGTAGAAGCAGGAATGGTTCCTATGCCAAAAGGGAATGTTTTATTTGGAATGAAATATTTGTTTAAATAGAAGGTTAGTTAACAAGAAAAAAGGACTACATTTTTGTAGTCCTTTTTTTATTGAAATATTTTATTCACGTAATTGCATAAAAAAAGCCCCGATTTAATCGGGACTTTGTTCTTTCTAGGTAATCAAAAAATAATATATATTAGTCTTCGATAACTACTACTTGAGCAGCTACTTTACCTTTTCTTCCTTCTTCTTCTTCGTAGCTAACTGCATCACCTTCATTAAGAGATTCAACTCTCATTCCGCTTGCGTGTACGAAAATGTCTTTTCCTGTTTCATCATCTGTAATAAAACCGTAACCTTTTGATTCATTGAAGAATTTAACTTTGCCTGTGCGCATTTTTGTAATATAAAAAAATTAATAATAGTCAAAGATATACTTATTTCTGACACGAACAAGAAAAAGTTAAAAATATTTCAAAATTACTGATTATCAGCATCTTCTTTTTTCTTTGAACTTAAGTTTAGCATTCTTTCTCTGGTTTCTTTGTTTTTAAATCTCGAATATAAAAACAAAGGCATTAACACAAAAGCCGCTAAAAGAACTCCAATTCCAATCCATTTATCGCCATTGAAACCGTTGTTTTTTTGAAAATATCCAAAAGAAATAAGGCAAGCAATGATTGCGACAAGAGCAATTAGAATCTTTTTCATTTTTATCTTAGTTTAATATGTAATTCTTGTAATTGTGCTTCATCAATTGTTGAAGGAGCATCAATCATTACATCTCTTCCTGAGTTGTTTTTAGGGAAAGCAATAAAATCTCGAATCGTTTCTTGTCCGCCTAAAATAGAAACCAATCTATCCAATCCAAAAGCTAAACCACCGTGTGGTGGCGCTCCAAATTCAAACGCATTCATTAAAAATCCGAATTGAGCTTGAGCTTGTTCTTTGCTGAATCCTAATAAATCAAACATTCTACTTTGTAATTCTCTGTCATGAATACGAATAGAACCTCCGCCAATTTCGTTTCCGTTTAATACCATGTCATAAGCATTAGCACGAACTTTTCCTGGTTCAGTTTCAATTAATGCCATGTCTTCTGGTTTTGGAGAAGTAAACGGATGGTGCATTGCGTGGTATCTTCCGCTTTCTTCATCCCATTCTAATAAAGGGAAATCTACAACCCATAATGGCGCAAATTCGTCTGATTTTCTCAAACCTAAACGCGTTGCAACTTCCATACGAAGTGCCGATAATTGTGTTCTTGTCTTATCTGCCTTTCCTGATAATACTAAAATTAAATCGCCTGGTTTTGCGTTAGTAATTTCTGCCCATTTTTTCAAATCTTCTTGATCGTAGAATTTATCTACAGATGATTTGAAAGTTCCATCTTCTTCACATTTTACATAAACCATTCCTAATGCTCCAACTTGAGGGCGTTTTACCCAATCAATTAAAGCATCAATTTCTTTTCTGGTATAATTTGCACAACCTGGCGCAGCTATTCCGACTACTAATTCAGCTGAATTGAATACTGGGAAATCTTTATGTTGAGCTACAGCATTTAACTCTCCAAATTTCATTTCAAAACGAATATCTGGTTTGTCATTACCGTAGGTTTTCATGGCGTAATCGTAAGTAATTCTTGGGAATTTATCTACTTCAATTCCTTTGATTTCTTTTAGTAAATGACGTGTTAAGCCTTCGAACATATCTAAAATATCTTCCTGCTCTACGAATGCCATTTCACAGTCGATTTGTGTAAATTCTGGTTGACGGTCAGCACGTAAATCTTCGTCACGGAAACATTTCACAATTTGGAAATATTTATCCATTCCACCTACCATCAATAATTGTTTAAACGTTTGTGGTGATTGAGGAAGTGCGTAAAATTGACCTTCATTCATTCTACTTGGTACTACGAAATCACGCGCACCTTCTGGAGTAGATTTAATTAAATATGGTGTTTCTACATCACAAAAACCTTGGTCAGAAAGATATTTTCTAACTTCCATTGATACTTTATGACGGAACAATAAGTTGTTTTTAACCGGATTTCTTCTGATATCTAAGTAACGATATTTCATACGAATATCTTCGCCACCATCGGTTTCATCTTCGATAGTAAATGGAGGCAATTGTGCTTCGTTTAAAATAGTTAATTCGGTAACTAAGATTTCAACGTCACCAGTTGCCATATTTGGGTTTTTAGAAACGCGCTCAATAACAGTTCCTTTAATTTGAATAACAAACTCTCTTCCTAAAGATTTTGCCTTTTCAATAACGGCTTTGTCGGTTCTTTGTTCATCAAAGATTAATTGCGTGATACCATAACGGTCACGTAAATCAACCCAAATCATAAATCCTTTATCTCTCGATTTTTGAACCCAACCTGCAAGGGTAACTTCTGTATTGATGTGTGAAGCGTTTAATTCGCCACAGTTATGACTTCTGTACATTTCTTGAAATTTTTTGCAAATGTAGTAACAAATATTAATTTTATTCGTTTAATTTTAATAGATTTGAATCAATAAATAACACTTTTAAAACATGAAAAAAGCATTCTTTTTGTTTTTTGTAGCAATTCTTTCTGGATTTGCTCAAAATACTACTAATACGGTTTCTTTAAACGTCAAAATCGCCAATAGATTTTCGGACACGATTACTATTTCTTCGGGAAGATCTTTTAAACAAAAAGTTGGGATTAATAAAAAAGGAGAATTTCAAACCACTTTTGAAGCTTCAAAAGATGGAGGATTGTATCGTTTGAACGATGGTAATGAAGGAACTACTATGTTTTTGAAAAATGGTTACGATTTAAAGTTAACATTAGATACTAAAGATTTTGATGAAACTATTGTTTACAAAGGAAATGGTGCTAATGAAAACAACTATCTAGCTAAAAAAGCATTGTCTGATGAAAAGTTTGAGATGGAGCTAGAAGCTTTATTTGATGCTGACGAAGCTACTTTTAAAGATGCATTAGCTAAAAAGAAAGCGAATGATATTAGCATGATTGATGGAAAAAGCTTGGATGAAACTTTAGTAAAAATGTTACGCCCTTCATTTGATCAAGAAGAAAAATTCTTGTTAGATTATTATAATCAAAAAGTGGCGGCTAAGAAAATGGAAGGCATTGTTTCTCCATCATTTGATTACGAAAATCACAAAGGAGGAAAAACCAAGTTAGAAGATTTAAAAGGAAAATATGTATATATTGATGTTTGGGCTACTTGGTGTGGACCTTGTTTGGCTGAGATTCCTCATTTAAAGAAAGTAGAAGCAAAATATCACGGAAAGAATATCGAGTTTGTGAGTATTTCTGTTGATACAGAAAAGGATTATGAGAAATGGAAAAAAATGGTAGTTTCTAAAGAATTGGGAGGAATTCAATTGTTTGCAGACAAAAACTGGACTTCAGATTTTATCAAAGCTTTTGGAATTAATTCAATTCCAAGATTTATTTTAATAGGACCTGATGGTAAAGTAATAAAAGCAGATGCTGCCCGTCCTTCATCTGCATCTTTAACGGAATTATTAGATGATTTAGTGAAGTAATTATAACGATTTTTTATATCTTATTTAAAGCCAATACATTACGTATTGGCTTTTTCAATGTTAAGTTTTTATCTAATGTTACCAAATTGTTAAGCAAAAGTTTTTTTATTGTAAAATAAATTTTATATTTGTTACTGTAATGTTAACCTAAAAAAGAAAAGAGTATGAAAAAAGTAGTTATTGCAGTAGTTTTATTGGTTTCGAGTTTGTCATTTGCACAAGAAGTAAAACCAAAATTTGAAGTGGTTGACCAAATGGTAAAAGCAACATATTATTATGATAACGGACAAGTAAAACAAGAAGGGTATTACTTAGACGGAAAATTACATGGAAAATGGATGGCTTATAACGAAGATGGTTCTAAACAATCTATTGGAGAATATAATAAAGGTGCTAAAACCGGAAAATGGTTTTTTTGGAGTGATGCTTCATTAAGCGAAGTTGATTTTTCTGAAAGCAGAATTGCTGAAGTAAAAAAATGGTCAAAAGACGTATTAGTTAAAAACTAATTCTATTTTAAGTATAAAAAAAGTCCCGATTTAATCGGGACTTTTTTGTTTTTATAAAGTGTGTTTTGGGTTAAAACCATCTTCACTTAATTCTTTGTGTTCATAATCGGCAACCATTTCAGCTTCATAGTCTGTTTTTTCTCCTTTAGAGAATTTAGCGATTATTTTTTCCATGATTTCATAGATTACAGGAACCACAATTAAGGTTAAGAATAACGATGAAATTAATCCACCAATAATTACCCAAGCTAAACCGTTTTTCCATTCTGCCCCAGCACCAGAAGCTAATGCAATTGGGAACATACCAAATACCATTGCAATCGTAGTCATTAAAATTGGACGTAACCTTGCATGATTTGCTTGAATTAATGCGGTTCTAATACTTTCTCCTGCTTTACGTCTTTGATTCGTATAATCCACCAACATAATCGCATTTTTACACACCAGACCAATTAGCATGATGATACCCAGAATGGTGAAAATATTCAAAGTATTGTTAGTTAAAGCTAAAGCTAACATGGCTCCAATAAATGAAAGCGGAATCGCAAACAATACTACAAATGGATGCACAAAACTGTCGTATAACGAAACCATTACAAGGTAAACCAAGATAATTGCGGCTAATAAAGCAATTCCAAGTGTTCCAAAACCTTCAGATTGATTTTCCATATCACCACCCCAAATATAATCTACACCTGTAGGTTTTTCTAATTTATCAATTTTTTCTTGCCATTGCGATACAATAGTTCCCGAAGCAACTCCCACATTTTGACCTTTTACAGTTACCGATGCTGATTTGTCTCTTCTTTCTAATTCACTTGGACCTGAACTTTCAGTTACTGTTGCAAATTGTATTAATTTGATTTGTTCGCCTCTATCGTTAATGAAAATTAAGTTACTTACATCGGCAATACTTTTTCTGTCGAATGCATTATATTTAATGTTGATGTCGTATTCGTATTCTCCAGCTCTAAATTTACCATCAGTATTTCCGCTAAATGCAGTTTGCATGGTCATACCTACAGTTTGTAAACTTAAACCAAGCGCAGCCATTTTATCTCTGTCAACTTGAACGTTTACTTCTGGATTTCCATCTTCTACCGATAATTCAATTTCTGTTGCTCCAGGAATCGTGCGTAATTCTTTTTCAGCTGCTTTAGCAAATGCCATAGCTGTTTCAACATTTGGACCTGTAACGATTAAACCTAAAGTAGCATCTTCAGCAGTTCCTAAAATACCTACTGGAACTGTTTTAACTTTTGCTCCAACTAAGATTTTTTCTAGTTTACGTTTTGTTTTGGCAGCATATACGTTTGCAGGTTCATCACGTTTGTCTAAACCAACCATTTTTACGTTAATCTCCGATTTATAAGCGGTTGCTTGAGATGCTCCTAAACCTTCACTAGTTTGACCAATAGTAGTAATTTGACTGTGAACATATTCTTCTTTCTTCAGGAAAGCTTCTGCTTTTTGCGTCATGAAATTGGTTTGTTCTAACGAAGCGTCTTTTGGCATTTCAATTTGAACTAAAAATTCACCACTGTCAGAAGCTGCGAAGAATTCACCACCAATAAATCCACCACCCATTAATCCTATTGTTGAAGCAATAAATAAAGTGAAAACAACAATGAATGTTTTAATATAATGGTCTAAACACCAAGTCAACAATCCTGAAACCCAGTCCGTAAAACGAGTTAAATAGCTTTCAAATCCAAGGATAATTCTTCCAAAAAAGGTCTTACCAGTAATGTGTTCTAATTTTCCATATCTAGAAGATAACCAAGGAATAATAGTAAACGAAGCCACTAACGACAATAAAGTAGAGATAATAACAGTTACACAGAATTGCGTAATAATGTTAGAAACTAATCCAGTACTCATTGCAATTGGTAAAAATACTACCACAATTACTAAGGTAATCGATACAACGGTTCCACCAATTTCAGCAGTTCCATCATAAGCAGCACGAACTTTGTTTTTACCCATTTCCATGTGGCGATAAATGTTTTCCAATACCACAATGGCATCATCCACCAAGATACCAACTACTAATGATAATCCTAATAAACTCATTAAGTTTAAAGTATATCCCATTAAGTAAATTCCAATGAAAGTTGCAATTAACGAAGCAGGAATCGAAACCATTACAATTAATGAGTTTCTAACACTGTGTAAGAAAAACAACATTACTAATGCCACTAATATAACGGCAATAAGTAAATCGTGAACCACTGCATCAGCTGCTTCTAATGTGAAAATAGTACTGTCTTTTGCAATTTCTAATTGTAAACCTTTCGATTTATAATCGTTTTCTAATTTGTTGATGGTTTTTACCAATTCTTCACTTACCGCTACAGCATTTGCATCGGATTGTTTTACAATTTGTAAAAGAATAGCACTTTTTTGATCTACACGAGCAACTTTTTCAGCAATTTTTTGCGTGTCTTGAACATCTGCAATATCACCTAAACGAACTTGAATTCCGTTTCTTGATGACACAATTAAGTTTCTTAATTCTTCAACATTTTTATATTTTCCGGCTAAACGAATTAATATTTTTTGGTCACGCGTTTGAATGTTTCCTGTAGGGAAATCCAAATTTGATGATAAAATATTTTGTTGCACTTGCGGAATTGAAAGTCCGTAACCTTGCATTTTTACAGCATCAAGATTTACTTGAATTTCTCTCTCTTGTCCACCAATAATGTTTACTTGCGCAACACCTTGAACACGAGATAAAATCGGAGCTAATTTTTTATCAATTAAGTCGTAAAAAGCAACTTCGTCCATTTTTCCGTTGGCACCAATCGTCATAATTGGTAAATCACTCAAGGAGAATTTAGTTAACGAAGGCGTTTCTGCATCATCTGGTAAATCACTAATAATGGCGTTAATTTTACGTTGCGCATCGTTCATCGAAACATTTACATCAGCATTTGAAGTTAATGTGATGGATACGGTTGATAAACTTTCGTACGATTTTGCATCAATTTTTTTGATGTTTTCTAAAGAAGCTACAGCATCTTCAATTTTTTTTGTTACTGTATTTTCAATTTCACTTGGCGATGCACCAGGATAAATTGTGGCAATTGTGATTACGTTAGTTTCAAATTTAGGAATCAATTCGTAGCCTAAATTGCTATAACTGAACAGTCCACCAAGTGTTAGAATTGTAAACAATACAATTACTAACGACGGGCGTTTTATCGATATTTCTGCTAATTTCATATGTCTTTATTATTTAATAACTTCAACAGCGTTTCCGTCTTGTAAGTTGATTTGCCCGGTTACAATTACAATTTCTCCATTAGATAATCCCTCTAAGATTTCTACTTTGTCTCCTAAAATTCTACCTGCTGTTACTTTTTTAAGTTTAGCTGTTCCGTTTTCAATCACAAAAATTTCATTACTGCTAACACTTCCAACAAATGCATTTCTTGGTACAATTTTCAAAGTTTGTTTTTGTTGGTTTGAAGCAAATTTTGCTGTTCCATACATACCTGCTTTTAAATCGTTTGAAGTATTGTTTGTAATTTCAATTTCAACTGGAAAGTTTAAACTTGCATCTGCTTTTGGAGCAATAAAAGTAATTTTTCCAGTAAATTCTTTGTCAGGATACACATTTGAACCTATTTTAATTACGCTTCCTACTTTTAAGCTCGCCACTTGACTTTCATTAACCGTAACTTTTAATTTTAATTTAGATACGTTTACAATTTCGAACAATTCTGTTGGAGGCATTCCAGATAAAATAGATCCTGGTTCAATGAATTTTTTATTGATAAAACCATTAATTGGTGCCTTAATTCTGGTATCACCTACGTTGATGTTAGCTTGCGTTAAATTTGTTTTAGCATTTACCATTGCTAATCTTGCTTGGTCTAATTGTTGTTTTGTTACACCACCTGTTTTAAAAGCATTTTCAAATCTTGTGTAATCTGCAACAGCATTTTGATACACGGCATTTGCGTTTTGCGCATTTACGTTTATAACATCGCTTCTTACAATAGCAAGTGTTTGTCCTGCTTTTACATAATCTCCTTCTTTTACTAAAACTTGAGTTACTTTTCCAGACTTTTCAGCAGCAAATTTTAATTCTTGAATTGGTTCAAAATTTCCGTTTGATACGAAATCTAAAGAAACTTCTTCAGTTTTTACAGTGTCAACTTTTACTGAAACCGACGCATTTTTTTCTGCAACAATTGCTGTTTTAGCTTCGTTCTCAGTTTTGTTTTTTGATAATATAAATCCGATTAAACCTAATGAGGCTAAAATGATTACTATGGTTATAATTGTCTTTTTCATTTTAATTATTTATTGGTTAGTGTTTTTAGTTCGCCTTTTGATTTTATAAATTGAATTTCTGCTAATTTGTATTCTAAAATAGCATTGGTATAATTGTTTTGTGCTTCAACCATTGCATTTTCAGCATCTAATAAATCGGTTAATGCAGCTAATCCTTGCGTGTAATTGTTATTCGTATTGTTAAACACTTCTTGAGCAAGTTGAGCGTTTTCTTTTTGATTGTTGATGGTTATCAAACTGTTTTCAAGCTGTTTTTTTGCATTATCAAAAGCTAAATCTAATGCTAATTTTGTATCATCAAGATCAACTTTTAAAGAATTCAAAGCATTATTTGCTTGTCTTACTTTTGCTCTTGTTCCAAATCCTGCAAAAAGTGGCACTCTTAAATTTAAACCAATTGAGGCATAATCAGACCAATAAACACCATCTGCTGGTTTTGCAAAAAGAGGCATTTCTGATCCTTGACCAATATAATTATAACTTCCGCTTAATGAAAGTGTTGGATAATATGCTGCTTGAGCTGCCTTTTTTTGGTACGTTAATAATTGCTCTTGTTTTTTTAGTAACAAATATTCTGTTCTTCCAGTTACATCGGCTGATGAAGTTAAATCTTGTGGAGTTACTTCAAATGCTGTTTTAGGAATAATTATTTTATTTTCCATCGGCATTCCCATGTAAAATTTTAAAGCATTTTCTTGAAGCGAAATCGCATTTAAAATTTGTTGGCGTTGCGAATTGATATTATTTACTCGAACCGTGATTCTATCTAAATCAATTTTTTTAGCCAAACCATTATCAAATTGTCCTTTAATTATGTCTTTTACTTTGTTTGTGTTTTTCAAGTTATTATCAACGACGATAAGTTTTTGTTGTTGCACATATACTTGATAATACGCATTTGCAACACGTTCAATTACTTGTTCTTCGGTTAATTGCGCGTTTATTTGATAAAATTCTCTTGTAGATTTAGCTGCTTTTAATCCTGTAAATACGGATTGATCAAACAAAGCTTGATTTAAAGAAACACCAGCTCCAGAATTCCATTTTTGCCCAAAGGCAGCTTGAATAGTTGTTCCTGGAGCACCAAAATTATCTCCATCTATTACCGTTGTTTGTAAAATAGGATTATAATTCAAACTTCCATTAGCCGAAATTTGCGGTAAAGCTCTAGAGCGAACTTCTTGAATTTTATATTCACTATTTTCGACTTCTAATTTTGCTTTTTTAGCTTCTGCTTTGTTTTCAAGCGCAAAAGTGATAGCGTCTTTTAATGTTAGTGGTGCCACTTCTTGCGCACTTACTGACAGTGTAAAAGTTAATAATGTTATGAGGATCGTTTTCTTCATTGTTTATATAATTGGGTTTTTAAGGTGTTTTTCTAATTCAATAATTCCAGCTAATGTAGCCATGGCTCTAATATGATATTCTAATGCTTTAACTTCTAATTCATGAGCATCGTTTTCTAGCATAGTGTTTTCGTTAATATTGAAAATTAAGGTGTAATAAAATTTTACATAATTATCAATGTCTAAATTTTCTCTATATAAACCCTCATTAATACCTTTGATGATGTTTTGTCTAAAACAATCTTCACAAATGCTTACTTGCTGGGTTAGTACTTTGTCATAAATCTCCGGATAGTGTTTTTTTAATTGATAAATTGGAGAAGATTCTGCGGCCTTGAACATCTCTCTAAACATTCTTTTGATTTCAAAATTTTCTTCAATTGCGTTAAAGTTTTTAGATACAATTTTGTCTATCGTTTCATGAACTTCTTTGTGAACTAATTCAACACTTTCTTCAATCAGTACATCTTTGTTGCTGAAATACTTGTAAATCGTTTTTTTTGAAATACACATTTCACAAGCAATATCATCCATAGTTATGCTTTTGAAACCAAGTCTCAAAAACATTTCTTTAGCCTTATTTATAATTTTATCTTTCATTTTTACAGTAAAATCTCTTTTTTGGATTTTATTTTCGGGTACAAATGTATAACGGAAACTTTTAACACCAAAATAGTTTCCTGTGTTTTTGCATAAATTTAACATTTGATTAATTCGTGTCGTTTCATAATATTGGAGTATTTTAGCAAAAAATTCAAATAATGCATTCTATATCGTACTATCAAGAAAAAATGAGTAATCATTTTTCACAAATTGTTGCTAACAAAGAGCCTAAAAATTTATACGAACCTATCGAGTATATTTTATCGCTTGGCGGAAAAAGAATGCGACCAGTTTTGACTTTAATGGCAAGCGAAGTTTTTAATGTAGATTGCGAAAAAGCCATTCCAGCAGCAACTGCGGTTGAGGTATTTCATAATTTTTCATTAATTCACGATGATATTATGGATGATGCGCCATTGAGAAGGGGCAATCAAACCGTTCATGAAAAGTGGGATTTGAATACTGGAATTTTATCGGGTGATGCGATGCTGATTTTAGCGTATCAATTTTTTGAAAATTATGAACCAGCAACTTTTCAAAAATTAGCCAAATTATTCAGTAAAACAGCTTTAGAAGTTTGTGAAGGACAACAATATGATGTCGATTTCGAAATGCGCGATGATGTTACCGTTCCTGAATATTTAAAAATGATTGAATATAAAACAGCGGTTTTAGTTGGTGCTGCTATGAAAATGGGAGCAATTGTAGCCAAAACTACTGAGGGAAATGCCGATTTGATTTATGATTTCGGACTGAATTTAGGAATTGCGTTTCAATTACAAGACGATTATTTAGATGCTTTCGGTAATCCAGAAACCTTCGGAAAACAAGTGGGTGGAGACATTATCGAAAACAAAAAAACCTATTTATACTTAAAAGCAATTGAGTTTTCTAAAGCAGAAGAAAAGCAACAATTATTGCATTTGTTTTCGATTCAACCTTCAGAAAACACAGATAAAATAGAATCAGTAAAAGCTATTTTTAATGCTTCAGGAGCAAGTGAAGCTACAAAAAAAGCGATTCAAGACTATACTTTCAGAGCATTTGAAACCTTAGAAAAAATGGATATTGAAAATGAAAAGAAAGCCGTTTTAAAAGCTTTTGGTGAGAATTTAATGGGAAGAAACGTGTAATCAAGAGCAATGACAATATCAAGTTCAAAATTCAATTTTAAAACTTGTAATTGAACTTGACTTTTGAACTTGTAATTGAACTTGAATATGTATAATCCACCAGCAAATATTGATGCCTTAATTTCGCAAGCCGAAGAAGAACATTTGTACTTCAAGCTTATTGAGCAAGTAAATAAAGATTTTGCTTTGGCGAATGAATCTATTGATGTTCCAACAAGTATTTTTCCGTTTGAATTTAAGAATTTGATACAAGAAAAAATCTACAAACTCATTCAATACAAATTTGCTGAATACTTGAATTTGCTTTATATCATAGATGTTCCAGAAGATCAAATCAAAAAGTTAGATGGTTCTGATTTGGTTGAATTATCGGAGCAAGTTGCTTTTTTAGTGTTAAAACGCGAGTGGCAAAAGGTTTGGTTTCGTAACAAGTATTAAAAAAATATTCTCACAAAAGGCATAAAAGCTTCTGCGTAAATATTATCTCTGTCTTTGTGCAAAACATTGTATCTAATTCCAAAAGTTATATTATCATTTCGATATCCTGCACCAACAAACAAAGCGGTATTCCAAAAATCTTGAGAATCGTTTTCAAATGAATCATTAAAAGTTCTGTTGACTCTCAATTGTTCTAATTCGGTTGAAATTTGTAATTCTTCGATTGGATTAAATAAAGCAACTACGCTTCCTCCATACATATTCGCTTTGTATAAATCACGTTGTTTTACATAATTATATTGTACGCCTAAACCCGCTGACACGTATTGATTAAAGTTGTAAATAGCGCTTGGCGCAACCATAATATCAGCATAGCCATTGCCAACTCCTAAGCCTAATCCACCACCAAATTGTACATGGTTCCAAAAATCACTTTTTGTTTTCATTTCGGTGTTTTCTTGTGCAGAAATTTCAGAATTAAAACCAAATAAAAACACAATAGTTAGTAAAAGTGTTAAATTTATTACGGAATTCTTTTTCATAAATCAGTTTTGAAAAAATTAATGTTATAAAAGTATAAAAATCCTTGAAAGATTATCATAAAATGTTTTACTTTTGCGTAAAATTTTTAATTAATAGGTCTTACCGACAACACACTATGGATAGGTTTTCCTTTTTAAACGCTGCACATACTGCATTTTTTGCAGATTTATACGAACAATATTTACAAAATCCAGATAGCGTAGAGCCAAGCTGGAGAAGTTTTTTTCAAGGATTTGACTTCGCACAAGCGGGTTATGGTTCTGAAGAATTTGCCGCACAAGTAGTTCAAGTAGCTTCAGGCGATTCAGGAGAAATTTCTGAAAAAATGCAAAAAGAGTTCAATGTTCTGAAATTAATTGAAGGATATAGAACACGCGGGCATTTATTCACAAAAACAAATCCTGTAAGAGACAGAAGACTTCACGGACCTTCATTAGCACTTGAAAATTTTGGTTTATCTCAAGCCGATTTGAATACGGTTTTTGATGCTGCTAAAATGGTTAACATGAAGCCTTGTACTTTGGCTGAAATTGTTAAGCATTTAGAGAACGTGTATTGCCAATCTATCGGAGTGGAATACATGTACATTCGCGAACCGCACAAATTAGAATGGATAAAAAATCGTTTAGACATCAACGATAATTTACCAAACTTTTCTGCTGACAAGAAAAAACACATTCTTAAAAAATTAAACGAAGCAGTTTCTTTCGAAAACTTCTTACATACCAAATATGTAGGTCAAAAGCGTTTCTCATTAGAAGGTTGTGAAGCGGTTATTCCTGCTTTAGACGCTTTAGTGGAAGCTGCTGCTGATAAAGGCGTAGAGCAATTCGTAATGGGAATGGCACACAGAGGTCGTTTGAATGTATTGGCAAACATTTTTGGAAAAAATACTCAAAATATCTTCTCTGAATTCGACGGAAAAGACTACGATGAAGACGCTAACTTTGATGGTGACGTAAAATATCACTTAGGTTTAACTTCTGATAGAGTAACTGATTCAGGTAAAAAAATCAACTTAAATTTAGCTCCAAATCCTTCGCACTTAGAAACAGTGGGCGCAGTTATTGAAGGAATTACAAGAGCAAAACAAGATAGAAATTATCCAAATGATTTTTCAAAAGTATTACCAATTGCCGTTCACGGTGATGCCGCTGTAGCTGGTCAAGGTATTGTGTATGAAATTATTCAAATGGCTAAATTAGATGGTTATAAAACGGGTGGAACAATTCACTTAGTAATCAATAACCAAGTTGGGTTTACAACGAATTACTTAGATGCACGTTCGTCAACTTATTGTACGGATATTGCTAAAGTAACCTTATCTCCAGTTTTACACGTAAATGCTGATGATGCAGAAGCGGTTGTTCATGCGATGTTATTTGCTTTAGATTACCGTATGGAATTTGGAACTGACGTTTTCATCGATTTATTAGGATACAGAAAGTACGGTCATAACGAAGGTGATGAGCCTCGTTTTACTCAACCTGTTTTATATAAATTAATTGCAAAACATAAAAATCCAAGAGATATTTATGCTGAGAAATTAGCACAAGAAAATGTAATTTCGGCAGGATTTGTAAAAGAATTAGAAGAAGCTTACAAAGCAAAATTAGATGAGAATTTAGAAGCTTCTCGTAAGAAAGACTTAACTGTAATTACACCGTTCATGGAAAATGAGTGGGAAGGTTACAAACAAGTTTCGGATGATATAATGCTACAAAAATTTGATACTAAGTTTGATAAAAAACAATTAGCTGAAATCGCTAAAACCATTACTGAACTTCCTGCTGATAAGAAATTCATCAGTAAGATTACGAAGTTAATTGGTGATAGAAAAAACATGGTTGAGACCAATAAATTAGATTGGGCAATGGGCGAATTATTAGCTTATGGTTCTCTAATGTCAGAAGGTTTTGACGTGCGTATTTCTGGGCAAGACGTTGAACGTGGAACATTCTCACACCGTCATGCTGTAGTTAAAGTAGAAGATTCAGAAGAAGAAGTAATTCTTTTAGACAAAATAAAAGATAAAAAAGGAAACTTTTATATCTACAATTCGCACCTTTCAGAATATGGTGTTTTAGGTTTTGAATACGGATATGCGTTAGCATCGCCAAAATCTTTAGTAATTTGGGAAGCACAGTTTGGAGATTTCTCTAACGGAGCTCAAATTATGATTGACCAATACATTTCTGCAGGTGAAGATAAATGGAACAACCAAAACGGATTGGTAATGTTATTGCCTCACGGTTATGAAAACCAAGGAGCAGAACATTCATCAGCACGTATGGAGCGTTATTTACAAATGTGTGCAAAACACAACATGTATATTGCCGATGTAACTTCACCAGCTAACTTCTTCCATTTAATGAGAAGACAGTTAAAAACAGAATTCCGTAAGCCATTAGTAGTATTTTCTCCAAAAAGTTTATTACGTCATCCAGATGTAGTATCTTCAATGGAAGAATTAGCAAACGGACAATTCCAAGAAGTGTTAGATGATCCAAATGTTGCTGATAAGAAAGTGATTAAAACATTGGTTTTCTGTACAGGAAAAGTATATTTTGACATCATTGCACAAAGAGAAGAATTAGGTAGAAACGATGTGGCGGTTGTTCGTTTAGAACAATTGTTCCCATTAGCAGTTGACCAAATCAAAGCGATTATCGACAGTTACCCAAATGTTGACGATTATGTTTGGGCACAAGAAGAGCCTAAAAACATGGGAGCTTATTCTTATATGTTAATGAATTTCGATTTAGTAAAATTAAGATTAGCTTCGCCAAAAGCATATAGTGCACCAGCAGCGGGTAGTTATGAACGTTCTAAAAAACGTCAAAAGAATGCCATTGCAATGGTTTTTGATAAAACATTATTTCAATAAAAAACAACTCAATTATCACCCTGAGCTTGTCGAAGGGTAAACTTTTTAAATAAAAAGATATGATTTTAGAAATGAAAGTCCCTTCTCCAGGGGAATCAATTAAAGAAGTAGAAATTGCTACATGGTTAGTAAAAGATGGTGATTATGTAGAAAAAGACCAAGCGATTGCTGAGGTTGATTCAGACAAAGCAACATTAGAATTGCCAGCTGAAGCAAGTGGAATCATTACATTAAAAGCAGAAGAAGGTGATGCAGTAGCAGTTGGTGCTGTAGTTTGTTTAATCGATACAGGTGCAGCAAAACCAGAAGATGGTGCTCCAGTAAAAGAAGAAGCAAAAACGGTTGAAGCTCCAAAAGCTGAGGCTCCAAAAGCAGCTCCTGTAGCAGAAAAAACATACGCAACGCAAGCGCCATCTCCAGCAGCTAGAAAAATATTAGACGAGAAAAACATCGAGCCTTCTGACATCGTTGGAACAGGTAAAGGTGGAAGAATCACTAAAGATGACGCTGTAAACGCAGTACCATCAATGGGAACACCAACAGGTGGAAACCGTGGTTCGGAAAGAACAAAACTTTCTATGTTACGTAGAAAAGTAGCTGAACGTTTAGTTTCAGCTAAAAACGAAACAGCGATGTTAACTACTTTCAACGAAGTTGACATGACAGCTATTTACGCTTTACGTGATCAATACAAAGAAGAGTTCAAAGCAAAACATGGTTTAGGATTAGGTTTCATGTCATTCTTTACAAAAGCTGTAACCCGTGCTTTACAATTGTATCCAGATGTAAATTCAATGATTGATGGTCAAGAGAAAATTTCTTATGACTTCTGTGATATTTCAGTAGCGGTTTCTGGTCCAAAAGGATTAATGGTTCCAGTTATGAGAAATGCAGAAACGTTATCTTTCAGAGGTGTTGAAGCAGAAATCAAAAGATTAGCAATCAGAGCGCGTGATGGACAAATCACAGTTGATGAAATGACAGGTGGAACATTCACAATTTCTAATGGTGGTGTTTTTGGAAGTATGTTATCTACGCCAATCATCAATCCTCCACAATCTGGTATCTTAGGAATGCACAATGTGGTAGAAAGAGCTATCGTTAAAAATGGTCAAATCGTAATTGCTCCAGTTATGTACGTTGCCTTATCATACGACCACAGAATCATCGACGGACGTGAGTCGGTTGGATTCTTAGTAGCAGTTAAAGAAGCATTAGAAAACCCAGCAGAATTATTAATGGGTGGAAATGTGAAAAAAGCCTTAGAATTATAATCAAAATTCATTCAAATAAAATAATCCCAAATTCATATTGAGTTTGGGATTTTTCTTTACTAAAAATCCTGAGTTTAGATAATACAATTTGAAAATGGTAAAAGTTAATCTTGGAAATAATTTCCAAAGTTGTGTAGTTTTATTCTTATTTTAGCGCACTGTAATTTTCAGGTTGAGTTACCAATTTTTCAAGATGCATAAATTTATTTTTTCTGTCTTATTACTATTATCTATTAATTTGATCTTTGCTCAAGAATTGAGTGAATCAGAAATTAGTAGAACTCGTAGTATTCAGGAAAATCTTATATCAAATCCTGAAAAAGCGTATGCAGAAGCCTTGGAAATTAGTAATTCAAAAAACGAATTATTTCGTTTTTATGGCAAATATTACGTAGCCAATTATTTTTACAACAAGTCAGAGTTTACTTACTCAAAGAAATTGCTTATCATACTTATAGAAAGCATTGAAAAAAGCAAGATGGATAAATCAAGTAAAGTATATCAAGATTTGCTTGGAATGTGTGTAAACAAACTGTTTTATATACATAAAAATTTAGGAGAATATGACTTAGCATTGTTTTATCTTGACAAACATAAAAATAGTGTACCCAATAATCATTTTAACGAACAATATGGCTCAATTAAGGTTGCTATGGGCGATTATGTAAATGGAATTGCTTTGTTAAAGAGAGAATTAAAAACTTCTCATCACTTAAAATTGGGAGTAGGTGAAAAAAAAGTAATGAACAAGAAACTGTTTGCAGATAAATATAATATTATTGGCGAAGCTTATCAAAAGTATTATATTCATTCGAAGAAAACCGTGTTGTTAGATTCTGCAAATCATTACTTTAATGTAGCAGCAACAATGATGTTACAAGATAATTTTCAACCTGAGTACACCAAAGCATTATTAAGCATGCGCGAAGCAAAAAGTGCCGCTTTAGCAGGAAATTACGACAAATCATTATCGTTATATAGAAAGAGAAAAAAGTATCCTGTTATTCAGGATAATATAAGAACAGAGCAGTTGTTCGATTTAGGGATGGCCGATTGTTTTCATCATTTAAAGCAAGTTGATTCGGCACTTTTCTATTGTAAAAAATATGTTGAAAGTTATCAAGTAACTAAAGTTTCTAAAGAAAATTTATTAATGACTTATAACATTATGACACAATGTTATAATGAGAAAAATGACACTAAAAATGCGTATCGCTACGCTCAAAAAAGTTTAGAATTAATTCAATCAATAGAAGGTATAAAAAGTAAATCTTTAAATTTTCTTCATAATTACGATTTGAACAAAATAAAGGAAGAGTCTAATAAAGTTATTGCATCTAAGAATTATTTTAAAATATCGCTTTTTGGTATTTTGATTCTTTTTGCCGTAGTAGTTTATAGTTTTTATTATTATTACAAAAACCAGAAAGAAAAACATTATCGATTTTTAAAAATTATTCAAAACCTAAAAGAATCTAAAACTTCAGAAATTAGTAATCTTCAAATTGAAAAAGTTGAAGCCCAACCAAAACAAATAATTGATGAAGAGCTTATTGAAAAAATAGCAATAGGTTTAAAAAAATTAGAGCAAAAAGAAATTTTCTTAGATCCTAACTTCAAGTTGGCTTTTGTGGCAAAAAAATTAAATACAAATACCGCTTATTTGTCACAATATTTCAATCAGGTAATCCAAAAAACATTTTCAGAATATTCGCAAGAATTGCGAATTCATTACGTACTTAAAAAGCTGAAAGATGCTCCCTATTTTCGTAAATATACATTGCAAGCTATTGCAGAGGAAGTAGGTTATAAAGATGCCAATACTCTTGTTCGTGTTTTTAAAAAGCAAACAGGTCTTTCTCCTAATTATTATATTGAAAAATTAGAAAATACCGATTAAGTATTTAAAAATCAATAAGATAATTCTCTTTTAATCTTCTGATTATTTATAAATAGTCCAATATATAAATTGGTCTAGTACTTCTTATCTCATAGTTTTGGTGTAAAATAAAATCAAGACCGAAAATATGAAAAAAAGAATTACTTTACTCTGCCTATTGGCATTTTTGTACTTCATTCCTAATGCTGTTGCGCAATGTACTACTGCAACGTATGGATTGTTTCCAGCTAACACTTATACACCAAACTGTAGTGGAAACTATGAGACATTAACCAGTCAAAGTTATGCAGGCGAATACAGCAATGTGAATGTAATCGCAAACAGACAATATTCGTTTTCAAGTTCTGTAACAACAGATTATATCACAATTACAAATGCAACTGGAACTGTCACTTATGCAAGCGGAGTACAACCTGTAATTTGGGATTCTGGAAGTACTACAGGTGTTATTCGTTATTACCTTCATTCCAACGCTAGTTGTGGTAGTGAACAAGTGGAAAGGTCTCGTTATATTCGATGTGCGGATGCATCAAACTGTGTACCACCTTCAAATTTAGTGGTATCAAATATAACATCCAATTCTTGTAAAATGACTTGGACAGCGGCATCACCAGTGCCTTCTTCTCATTATGATATTTATATTGTTACAGCCAATATCGCCCCTACTGCAAATTCTACTCCTACCTTATTTAGTACAACTAACTTAAATACTACTCTCTATTTGAATGTTGCAGCAGGTACTACTTATTACTACTGGGTACGCTCTAACTGTGGAGCTACAACTGGTGTTTGGGTTTCTGGTGGTAATTTTACTACACCACCTGCATTAACTTGTAACGGTGCAATTTATGGATTATATCCTGATGCAACTTTTACACCTGCTTGTACAGGAAATACAGAACAAATCGTTGCAGATGCTTATGCAGGAGAATATTCAAATGTAAATATCTTGTCAAATAAACAATATACTTTTAGAAGTTCAGTTTCCACAGATTTTATTACCATAACTAATGCAACAGGAACAGCGGTTTTAGCCAGTGGTTTAACTCCTTTAACTTGGTTATCTGGTACAACTTCTGGAGTAGTTAGATACCATTTGAATGCCAATTCTAGTTGTGGAACTCAAAACACAAACAGAGTAAGATCTATTACATGTTCTACAATTTCAGTTTGTAATGCTCCAACGCAACTATTTTATGATGGTTTAACTTCGACTTCAAATAATATTGCATGGACGGCACCAAATCCTGCGCCAAGCAATGGCTATGTTTATTGTTATAGTACTGTAAACGATCCGTTTTCTGCAAATGCAATAACAGGAACAACGACGGAGATTTATGCGGAATTAAACAATTTATTACCAAACACCACTTATTATTTTTGGGTAAAATCTAATTGTGGCGCAACACAATCTAATTGGGCTTCTGGAGGTTCGTTTACCACATATCCAGCATCAGGATGTAACGAACCAACACAATTATTTTACGATGGTTTAACGTCGACAACCAATAACATTGCATGGGTAGAAGCTACACCTACACCGAGCAACGGCTATGTGTATTGTTATAGTACTGTAAATGATCCGTTTTCTGCTAATGCAATCACAGGAACGACGACAGAAACTTTTGTAGAATTAACCAATTTAACGCCAAACACCACCTATTATTTTTGGGTAAAATCTAATTGTGGACAAACACAAACAGATTGGGCTTCTGGAGGTTCGTTTACCACATATCCAGCATCCGGATGTAATGCACCAACACAATTATTTTACGATGGTTTAACGTCGACAACCAATAATATTGCATGGGTAGAAGCTACACCTACACCGAGTAATGGCTATGTTTATTGTTATAGTACTGTAAACGATCCTTTTTCTGCAAATGCAATAACAGGAACGACGACAGATACTTTTGTAGAATTAACCAATTTATCGCCAAACACCACCTATTATTTTTGGGTAAAATCAAATTGTGGACAAACACAAACCGATTGGGTTTCAGGTGGATCGTTTACCACATATCCAGAATCTCAATGTAACGCTCCTACGCAATTATTTACAGATCCTGAATCGGCAACAGTTGTAAATATTGCATGGGTAGAAGCTACACCTACTCCGAGCAATGGCTATGTATATTGTTACAGTACTGTAAACGACCCATTTTCTGCAAATGCAATCACAGGAACAACAACAGATACTTTTGCTGTTTTGAATAATTTAACACCAAACACTACGTATTATTTTTGGGTAAAATCTATTTGTGGCAACACACAAACCGATTGGGTTTCGGGCGGTTCATTTACAACCCAAATGCTTACTTCGGAATCATTCTCAATAAAAAATTTGAAGCTTTATCCAAATCCTGTAAAAGACATTTTAAACCTTTCATTTGATAAAGTAATTACAACTGTTTCTATATACAACTTATTAGGTCAAGAAGTTATTACAAAAACGGTAAACAGTAACCAAATTTCAATAGATGTTTCCAATTTATCTAATGTAACTTATTTGTTAAAAGTTACATCTGGTAATGAAGTAAAAACAGTAAAATTCATTAAACAATAAAACGGAACGCTTTCATTTATTAATTGAAAGCGTTTCTTAAAAAATCAAATTTATTTTATTAACCAATTATTTAACAAACAAATTTATGAGAGTATTAGCTTTAATTTTTATGGTTCTATCCTTTTTAGTAGGAGGTTTTTGTTCAGGAGTTTTATTTAAAAACATTGAAAACAGAATGGGAACAGATGGCGATTCTGAAAAATTAGAAGAAGTGTATCGTTTAGTAGAAAACGAGCAAAAACAAATTGATCAATTAAAAAAAGACGGAATCGACGTTACTAAAATTGAAGATCCACAAATAAAAGAAAGTTTAGAAATTATTGAAAGTACTCCTGCTAAATGGAAAGTTGTGTATGCGGGTAAATTGGGTATTTTATTAGCTGTTCTTGCTTTTGTAATGGTTGTAGTAGCATTTATGAAAAAAGAATTTGTTACTAAATTAAGCATTTTGATTGCTTTATTATCAGTTGTTTTGTGGGCTATAACTCCTTACATGGAAGCTGGAACATTCTCTGGCGCAAATCCTAAATCGCTTGCTTTAATTGGATGTATTGGTCTTATTGTTTGTTCAGCATGTGCTTTTATGAGCTACAAATTACATTTAAAAAAATCTCAAGCAACAGCTTAATTAATTTCATCATTCAATTACAATTATGAAAATCAATCGTTTACTATTAGTAGTTTCATTACTTTCTTTTGCTTTTTCTCAAGCTCAATTGTCAGCTTTTATTAATGGTAAAGAAGTAAAATCGGGTGCTACAATTTCTAAAAAAGATTTAGCAACCTTACAGGTAAGTTTTAAAAAGCCTAAAGCTGTAACCGTATATTCAGGTTATACAAATTTATATGTAGAGTTTTCAGACAATTCTAATGCCTACATAAACAGTTGGAGTTTTCAAAAAGAAGGCTATACTGCCATGTCTGATTTTATGAAAAATACTCCTGCAACCAAAAAATTCAGTGTTTTTGAAGGTAAAGATTTTTTAACTAGAGGAAATAAACTTGAATGGATTTTAAATGGTGCAAATGGAATAGAAAAACAAAAAACGATAAAAGTAGAAATAGGATTTTGGGTTAGAGAAGAAACAGGATATAAAGAATATGGACCAAAAGTTCAATTATTAGAACCAATTTTCTTTTATGTACCTATGTGGGAATCAAAAAGTCTATATTTACCTTATCTTGATTTAACTATTGATAAAACCAATATAAAGGAAGATGTCAATACTAGCCAAACAGGAAGCACAGATAGAAGCGATACAGAAGTAGGATACCAAATACACAAAAACCAAGAAACGTATAAAATTTATGCTTTTGAGAAATCGTCACACCCAGGTTTGACGGTTGAGGAATTAGCTAAAGATTTCATTCATAGAGTTACCTATCATTCAAATAACGATAAAGTAAAAAAAATCCATGAATATGATTTCGAAAAATATAATTTACCTTGGTATCATATCTGCGTGCTTTTTCGAGATGAACAAATACAAAATGTAGATTATTTCATAACTAAAGATGTTAAATCAAAAGATTTAATGAGTTTATATGAAAAAGTTGAATTCGGAAATATGAAAGGATACACATTTCAATCTGGTTTGTACAATACAGGAAGACAAGATGGAAAAACTTATAAAGATGTAGGGCAATTCAGAATCTATATCCTTAACCATCCTACAAATCCAGATTTAGTATTAATGATATGCAATGAAATTGGAAGAGGCACAGAAACGGCACAAGCTATTGATACTAACATGCAAACATTTCTAAAAAGCATTAAGCAATAATTTTTTATAAATATTCAAATCCCAAACTTCATGTTTTATGTTGTTTGGGATTAATTTTAAAACTAAAAAAATGGAAAGTTTATCAATTATAGGGATGATAATTATGGTGTTAGGATTTATTAATGGCGCTTGGATTGGAATTCTTTATATCATATCATTAAGTGCTGTTGCTGGAACCAAATTATCTAAGAAAGTAGGAACAGCAAATGAAAAAACAGACGAATATCTTGAACAAGGAAAATCAATGTCTAACACTTTATTGAAGAAATTGATTTGGAGATTAGCAGTTGGTTGTACAGGTTGGTTAATGTTTTATATTGCTACAGGTCGTTTTTAAAACCTACATTTTATCTATAAAAACCTACAAATTTTGTTATTTAAAAAATAAAATATTAAATCCTAAATTTTAATGAGTTTAGGATTTTTTTCTTTGCGAGTTTTGTGAAATCTTCAGCGTCTTTGCTATTAAATCACTTCAAATACAAACAATGATTACTATAATCAATAATTGCTTTTCCTTTTAGCAGAACATCAGCACCAATAATTCCGTCAACCGGTTTGGTTTTGTAATGACGAAGTGCATCATTTACATGACTCATATCAAAAACAATCAAATGAAATTTTTTATTTTTCCATCTACCTAATTGAATTTCGTTGTTTTTTGCCAATCGTGTTTCAATTCCGGTTGCACCAGCACCTGCGGCTTTAGTTTCTGAAAATTGGGCATCTAATTTAAAATGTTCAATGCTTTCAAAACCTACGCAACTATTGCTAGCACCTGTGTCTAAAATAAAATTGCCTTTAACACCATTTATCTTTCCTTTAATTAATAAATGTTGGGTTTTTAGCACCGTAAATTTTATCTTTTTATATTTTTTCCCTTTTAAAAAGTCTTGTAAATCTTCCATAGTTCAAAAGTAAATCAAATTTCTGAATCAAACTTTGTAACTTTGGCACTTTGTAATCAAGCTAATTAATGATACTTACCGATACACACACGCATTTATATTCAGAAGAATTTGATCAAGACTGCAACGAAATGATGCAACGTGCTATAAATGCAGGCGTTTCTCGTTTTTTTGTGCCTTCAATAGATTCTAATTATACATCCAAAATGTACGAATTAGAAAAGCAATATCCCGAAAATGTGTTTTTAATGATGGGATTACATCCAACGTATGTGAAGGAAAATTACTTGGAAGAATTAGCACATGTGGAAAAAGAATTGGCTTCCAGAAAATTTTATGCAATAGGAGAAATCGGAATTGATTTATTTTGGGATAAAACCTTTTTAAAAGAACAACAACACGCTTTTAAGCATCAAATTCAATTAGCGAAAAAGTATAAATTAGGAATCAATATTCACTGTCGCGATGCTTTTGATGAAGTTTTTGAGGTTTTAGAAAGTGAAAAATCAGCTGATTTATTTGGAATTTTTCATTGCTTTACCGGTGATTTGGGTCAAGCCCAAAGAGCGATTTCGTTAGGAATGAAATTAGGAATAGGAGGAGTAGCTACTTTCAAAAACGGAAAAATCGACCAATTTTTAAATGAAATCGATTTGAAAAATATTGTTTTAGAAACAGATTCGCCTTATTTAGCGCCTGTTCCATACAGAGGAAAACGAAACGAAAGCAGTTATACTCTATTAGTTGCACAAAAACTAGCTGAAATATATCAGATGTCCGTAGAAGAAATTGCAAAAATTACAACAGAAAATTCAAAACAAATTTTCGGAATTTAACCTAAAATAAAGTCTCAATTCATAAAATTTTTGTTCTTTTGTGAATTGTTTTTAAAATAAATATGTCAAAATTCGATTCTATTCGCCCGTATTATGATTCAGAAGTTAACGAAGCTTTAAAATCTTTGTTACATCATCCTATGATGAAGGCCATGATGGATTTTACTTTTCCAGAAATGGAGGACGAGGAATGGAAATCGCAATTGAGTAGAACACATTCTATTCGTGATTTCCAAGTCAATTTTGTGTATCAATCCATTCAAAGAGTTTTAGAGAGAAGTTCGGAAGGACTTACCACTTCGGGTTTTGAGAAATTAGAACCTAATACTTCGTATTTGTTTATTTCCAATCACCGCGATATTATTTTAGACACTTCATTGTTGAATGTTTCATTAATAGATCATGGATTAGTGATGACGGCTTCGGCTATTGGAGATAATTTGGTACAGAAAGATTTCTTGCTGAAACTATCAAAATTGAACAGAAATTTCTTAGTTCAAAGAGGATTATCGCCAAGAGAATTATTGCAAAGTTCAAAATTGATGTCAGAATACATGTATCATTTATTGTCAAAAGAAAATCGTTCTGTTTGGATTGCCCAACGCGAAGGAAGAACAAAAGACGGTAATGATGCAACGCATCAAGGTGTGTTGAAAATGGTAGGAATGGCAAACGATGAGGAAAAAGGAATGGACTTCTTTAAGAAATTAAAAATTGTTCCTGTTTCTATTTCGTACGAATATGACCCTACAGACGCTTTGAAAATGCCTCAATTAATAGCGCTTTCAAAAGACGAAGTATATATTAAGGAGAAAAACGAAGATTTTATAACGCTTTTAAGTGGGATTATTGGTCAAAAGAAGCGCATTCACATTCATGTTGGCGACGTTCTAGAAAACGAATATGAAAAAATAAAAGCTGAAACTGACAATAACAACAAGCAAATTCAGGCATTGGCTCAAGTAATTGATGATTCAATTCTTCAAACTTATAAATTATGGCCAACAAATTTTATTGCTTACGATATTTTATACAAAACAACTCGATTTGAGCATTTGTACAACGAAAAAGAACGTCAATTGTTTGAAAGAAGATTGGAAATGCGAATTGACGCCGATAATGAAACCATGAGAGAAGGTTTCTTGGCGATGTACGCTAATCCGGTTGTGAATAAATTGAAATATACTGATGACATCTCATAAACCAAAAATACTTTTAATTTACACCGGTGGCACTATCGGAATGGTAAAAGATTTTGAAACAGGAGCCTTGAAAGCTTTTGATTTTAATGAGTTGTTAAGCCGAATTCCAGAATTACATTTATTAGATTGTCAAATTGAAACGATTTCGTTTGATGTGCCTATCGATTCTTCAAATATGAATATTTCCAATTGGCAAAAAATGGCCAAAATTATTGAGGAAAATTATTCAAAATTTGATGGATTTGTTGTTTTACATGGTTCAGATACGATGTCGTATAGTGCTTCTGCATTGAGTTTTATGTTGGAGGATTTGTCAAAACCAGTAATTTTCACAGGTTCGCAATTGCCAATTGGTGATTTAAGAACGGATGCTAAAGAGAATTTAATCACAGCAATTCAAGTTGCTTCGCTTCAAGAAAATAAAAAGCCAGCTATTCAAGAAGTATGTTTGTATTTCGAATACAAATTATATCGTGGAAACCGAACTACAAAAATCAGTGCCGAACATTTTAATGCTTTTACTTCACCAAATTTTCCTGAATTAGCACAATCTGGTGTGCATTTAAAAGTAAATAAGGATATCATTCTAAAACAAAAAGCAGCTAAAAAGCTAAAAGTACACACCGATTTTGATGACAATGTGGCTATTTTAAAGATTTTCCCAGGTATTAATCAACATGTTTTAAACGCTTTTTTTGCCATTCCTAATTTAAAAGGAATCGTTTTAGAAACGTATGGTTCAGGAAATGCACCCACAGAAGAATGGTTTGTTCAAACATTAGAGCATGCTATTCATAATAATATACATGTAATTAACGTTACACAATGTAGTGGAGGAAGTGTTTCGATGGGAAATTACGAAACCAGTACACAATTAAAAAATATAGGAGTAATTTCAGGTAAAGACATTACTACTGAGGCTGCTATCACTAAATTGATGTATCTGTTAGGTCAAAAAGTGTCAAATAATGTTTTTAAGACCATATTTGAAACAGGAATACGCGGAGAAATGTTATAAAAATAACGTTTAAAATTTTTATACATGAGTTTTTTTGCGTTATTTAGCACCCTTAAAATCGAGTATTGTTTCAATAGAGAGGTGGCCGAGTGGTCGAAGGCGCACGCCTGGAAAGTGTGTATACTCCACAAGGGTATCGAGGGTTCGAATCCCTTCCTCTCTGCAGAATGATATTAATTTTAAAATTTTATAAATATTTTTATATCTTTAAACCCAATTAACTAATTAAATTTAAGAACAAAAGCGATGAAAAGATTATTTTCTATTTTAGCAATCACGGGGCTTATGACTTTTGGAAATGTTCAAGCTCAAGATTCAACTCAAGCAGCAGCTCCTGCTACAGAACAAGTAGCTGATACAACTGCAACAGAAGCAACAACTGACGAAGCAACAGCAACAACTGAAGAGGCTGTAGCTGAAGAAGCTACTTTTACTCAATCAATGAAAAAACGTTTCATTGAAGGAGATCCAATTTGGATGTCTCCGGTATTATTGTGTTTAATTTTAGGTTTAGCAATTGCTATTGAAAGAATTATTTACTTAAATCTTTCTACTATCAATACTAAAAAATTCGTTTCTGATGTAGAATCTGCATTAAACTCAGGTGGTATCGAAGCAGCTAAAGAAGTAGCTAAAAATACAGCTGGTCCAGTTGCATCTATTTTCTATCAAGGTTTAGAGCGTTCATCTCACGGATTAGAGTCTGCTGAAAAATCTATCGTTGCTTACGGTGGTGTTCAAATGGGACAATTAGAGAAAAACGTATCTTGGGTTTCTTTATTTATCGCTCTTGCACCGATGTTAGGATTCTTAGGAACAGTAATTGGTATGATTGTTGCATTTGACCAAATTGAGTCTGCAGGATCTATGGAGCCATCATTAGTAGCTGGAGGTATTAAAGTAGCGTTATTAACAACGGTATTTGGACTTATCGTTGCGATGATTCTTCAAGTTTTCTACAACTATATTACTGCTAAAATTGACTCTATCGTTAATGATATGGAAGATGCTTCTATCAGCTTAGTTGATATGTTGTCAGATTACTTCAAAGAGAAATTAAACAAATAATACATTAACAAATTATTGTTATGAACGTATACAAAATTTCAAAAATTGTAGTAATTATAATTGGTATTATTGCCTCTATTTTATTCGTATCTGCTTTAGGTATGGAGATTTCAATGGAGAATAATTCTTATATTGTAGATTACTTTATATATGTATCCTATTTAGCAATGGCAATTGCTTTCTTTTCTGTTGTTTACTTCGTATTTAAAAATTTAATTACGCACAAAGATCAGTTAAAAAGAGCGCTTATTTCTTTAGGATTGTTTGCTGCTATTGTTTTAGTAGCCTTTATTCTTGCAGATAGTACTGAAGTTAAATTGAAAGATGGTGGAGTTATCTCTTCATTTTCTTCTAAGTTAATCAGTACTAGTTTGAATACATTTTATATTCTTGCTTTTATTTCAGTAGGAGTATTAGCTTGGACTGGATTTTCAAAAATTAAAAGATAATAGATCATGGGTAAAAAAAGAGGTGCACCGCCAGAAGTGAATGCTGGTTCTATGGCAGATATTGCATTCTTACTTTTAATTTTCTTCTTAGTTACTACTACAATTGGAGTAGATCAGGGAATTAATAGACTCTTACCTCGTTATGAAGAGAACCCACCTGTTCCGCCTATTAATGAAAGAAATATTTTAACAGTTTTAGTTAATAAAGACAATCAGTTACTTGTTGAAGAGAAACTAGTTGATATTAAAGACTTAAGACAAACTGCTATTGATTTTCTTGAAAATAATGGTAAAGGTACTTGTACATATTGTAATGGAAAAAAAGATCCAAATTCATCAGACGGTCCTGATGATGCGGTAATTTCATTAAATAATGATGGGCAAACTACTTATGAAACTTATATTGCGGTTCAAAATGAACTAGTAGCAGCATATAACTTTTTAAGAGATAGAGAATGTAAGAAGCGTTACGGTATGACTTTTACAGAAATGGAATACATTTTTAATGATCCAGCTTCTAAAGCAACCGAAGGTTTAGTAGAGGATTTAGAGCCGAAAGTAAAAAAGATTCAGGAATTATTTCCTATGAGACTTTCTGAAGCAGAGCCAAAAAAATAATTATATAATATTAAGAAAGTATGTCTAAATTTAAAAAGAAAAATACGGAGGGGACTCCTGCAATTTCAACAGCATCTTTACCAGATATTGTATTTATGCTTTTGTTCTTCTTCATGACTGCTACTACCATGAAAGACACTGATTTAAAAATTGAAAATACATTACCTAAAGCAAATCAAACTGCTAAATTGCATAAGAAAGAATATGTAATGTATATTTACGCTGGTAAACCAAGTGAAAGATATCGTGCTACTCTTGGAGGTTCAGATCGTATTCAATTAGCTGATAAAATGGCTTCGCCATCAGAAATCAGAAATTTCATTATTACGGAAAGAGCTCAACGTAACTCTGAAGACGAAAAATACCTTACTGCTTCATTGAAAATTGACAAACAAGTGAAAATGGGATTAGTAGGTGCTATTAAACTAGAATTACGTAAAATAGAACAATTAAAAGTAAATTATACAACAGCACAAGGTAATCCTGTTGAATAGTATTTTTATGTTATAAATAAAAAGGCACGCATTTGCGTGCCTTTTTTTATTATTTTTATAAAAAATATATAATGCGACAATTTGTATCCCTTTTTTTTCTGCTTTTTATTACAATAGGCTTTTCACAAACTGAATCTGTGTCAAAACCAGTTGTAGATTCTCTTTTTAGAGAAGATCAGTTCTATGTTTCCATAGCCTATAATTTTATTCAAAAAAAACCCGATAATTTTAATCAGTATTCTTTTTCAACTGGTTTGTCTGCAGGGTTTTTAAGAGATTTTCCTATTTCTGAAAATAGACATTGGGCAATAGCGCCTGGAATCGGTTATTCTTACAACGATTTAAAACAAACAATCGATTTATCTGCTGTTACAGAAAATCCCGATTTTGAATTGGTTAAAAGTAAAATAATTTTACATTATGTTGATTTACCACTAGAAATTCGTTGGCGAAATGCAACTCCCGATAGTCACAAATTTTGGAGAATTCATGCTGGTTTTATGGCGAGTTATTTAATTAATGGAAAATTTACTTACGAAGGTGGTTTAACAGGAAGCGAAAACATAAACGATATTTTAAATAAATTTCAGTACGCAACGTATTTAACTTTCGGATTCAACACTTGGAATGCCTACATCCATTATGGTTTAAACCCATATTTTGATAAAGACAAAACAGCCGCTGAAAATAACATGACGACTTTGAAAATTGGTTTGATGTTTTATATCTTATAACCAATACTGATACAAAAATACCTGTGGTCCGGCTCCAATAATAATTCCGGCAATAAGTTCTGTGTAAGTGTGAGCTTTCATGTATAAGCGCGAAGAAGCTACTAAACCAATGCAAACAATACAAAAAGCAATAAGGTTTACAAAAGGTAATTGGTAATACATGCTTAAACCAAAAATAAAGCACGTTAAAGCACTAATTCCTATCATGTGTAAACTTGCCTTGAATTTTAAAATTACACTGGCTAAGACGATTACACTACTTAAAAATCCGCCAAGAAAAAAGAAATACAATTCAGCAACCGAATCTTGTGAAACACTGAATTTTATTAATACAAACAATAAAATAGCTTGTACCGCAATTGGCATTTTTCTTTCGCTAATGCTGGCTTCGGTAAACGAACTTACAACTCCTAACGATCTAAATAAAAAATACATCGATAATGGTAATAATAGTGTCAATATCGTTACTTGAACTAGCGTGACTATTATTTGCGAATTGTAATAGAAAGAATTGGTAATTAAAAAGAAAAATAAAGTACCATAAATGGAAACAAATATGGGATGAAAAATATACGAAAAAACAGGTAATATTTTTTTTAAATCCATAATTACTCTGTTAGATTTTCTTTCTCAAACGCGCTACTGGAATATCTAATTGTTCGCGATATTTTGCGATTGTTCTTCGGGCAATAGGATAACCTCTTTCCTTTAAAATTTCGGCTAATTGATCGTCTGGTAACGGTTTCTTTTTATCTTCTTCTGAAATAACTTGTTGTAAGATATTTTTAATTTCGATAGTAGAAACTTCTTCTCCTTGGTCGTTGGTCATCGATTCACTAAAGAATTCTTTGATTAATTTCGTTCCGTAAGGTGTGTCAACATATTTGCTATTCGCTACACGCGAAACAGTTGAAATATCTAAACCAACCATATCAGCAATATCTTTTAGAATCATCGGACGAAGTTTAGTTTCTTCTCCTTCTAAAAAGTATTCTTGCTGATAAAACATAATCGCATTCATCGTAACATATAAGGTTTCCTGACGCTGTTTAATCGCATCAATAAACCATTTTGCCGAATCTAATTTTTGTTTGATAAATTGAACTGCGTCTTTCTGCGAACTCGATTTTTCAGAAGTGTCTTTATAACTTTGCAACATTTCCTGATAATCTTTTGAAACATGCAATTCTGGAGCATTTCTTCCGTTTAGAAGTAACTCTAATTCGCCATCAACAATTCGAATTGTAAAATCGGGAACAATGTGTTCTACCATTTTCTGATTGCCGTCAAAACTTCCTCCTGGTTTCGGATTTAGTTTTTCAATTTCATCAATCGCTTTTCTTAATTGTTGTTGAGAAACGTCAAATTTTTGCAATAATTTATCGTAATGTTTTTTACTAAAAGCATCAAATTGCTGTTCAATAACTTGAATGGCTAAATTAATAGAATCCGATGGTGTTTTATGTTTTAATTGCAATAATAAACATTCTTGTAAATTGCGTGCGCCTACACCAGCAGGTTCTAAATCCTGAACCAAATGCAAAATGCGTTCTACAGTAGCTTCATCCGTATAGATACCTTGCGTAAACGCCATGTCGTCAACAATATCTTGTGTTGTTCTTCGGATATAACCCATATCGTCAATACTTCCGACTAAAAATTCGGCAATATCGCGTTCGTCATCACTTAAAATAAACGTATTTAACTGATTGATTAAATCTTGATGAAAACTAACAGGTGCAGCAAACGGAAGTGATTTATCATCATCGTCATCGCTGTAATTATTGGTTTGATATTTGTAATCTGGCGTTTCGTCGTTACTTAAATACTCATCGATGTTTATGTCTTGTGCGTCGATATGGTCGTTATCATAATCGTCGTAATCATCATCGTTTGTGTTTACTTCGTAATCATCTGCTTCGTAATTATCTTCCTTGCTACTTTCTTCTAAAGCAGGATTCTCAACCAATTCTTCCTGAAGACGTTGCTCAAATGCTTGCGTAGGCAATTGAATTAACTTCATCAACTGAATTTGTTGAGGCGATAATTTTTGAGATAATTTGAATTGTAAACTGTGTTTTAACATTGTTTTTTGTTTAAAAGTTTCAGGTTTCAGGTTTCAGGTTGTCAATAACAAAAACAACTTGAAACTTTAAACTTGAAACAAATATTTTTAGAATTCTGCGTTTTGTGGCGTTCTTGGGAAAGGAATTACGTCTCTAATGTTACCCATTCCTGTTACAAAAAGCACTAATCTTTCAAAACCTAATCCAAATCCTGAGTGAACAGCCGAACCGAATCTTCTCGTATCTAAATACCACCAAAGTTCTTCTTCGTCGATTCCTAAGGCTTTCATTTTTTCTACTAATACATCATAACGCTCTTCTCTTTGTGAACCTCCGACGATTTCTCCAATTCCTGGGAATAAGATATCCATTGCTCTAACAGTTTCTTTTCCAGGTTCAGTATTATCGTTCAAACGCATGTAAAACGCTTTAATTTTTGCAGGATAATCAAATAAAATTACCGGACATTTAAAGTGTTTTTCCACTAAGAAACGTTCGTGCTCACTTTGTAAATCAGCACCCCATTCGTTAATGATATATTGGAATTTTTTCTTTTTATTTGGTGTTGAGTCTTTTAAAATATCAATAGCTTCCGTATAAGAAACACGTTTGAAGTTGTTGTCTAATACGAAACTTAATTTTTCTAAAAGCGTCATTTCGCTTCTATCCGCTTGTGGTTTTGACTTTTCTTCTTCTAACAATCTGCTTTCTAAGAATTTCAAATCATCACCACATTTATCAACTGTATATTTGATAACGTATTTGATGAAATCTTCAGCCAAATCCATGTTATCAGCCAAATCATTGAAAGCAACTTCAGGTTCAATCATCCAAAACTCAGCTAAGTGACGCGAAGTGTTAGAATTCTCTGCACGGAAAGTTGGTCCAAACGTGTAAATTTGACCTAATGCCATAGCAAAAGTTTCGCCTTCTAATTGTCCAGAAACTGTTAAATTGGTCTGTTTTCCGAAGAAATCTTCTTTGTAGTTGATGCTTCCATCTTCGTTTCTTGGAGCAGAACCATCTATTGGTAAAGCAGTTACTTGGAACATTTCTCCGGCACCTTCGGCATCAGAACCTGTTATGATAGGCGTGTTCACGTAGAAAAATCCTTTTTCTTGAAAATATTGATGTACTGCAAACGCTAATGTTGAACGCACACGCATAATTGCTCCAAAAGCATTAGTTCTAACGCGTAAATGAGCGTTTTCACGTAAAAATTCTAGCGAGTGTTTTTTAGGTTGCATTGGGAATTTCTCCGCATCACTATCACCTAAAATCTCTAATTTAGAAACTTGAATTTCAAATTTTTGACCAGCGCCTTTACTTTCTACTAATTCTCCAGTAACAGAAATAGCTGCTCCAGTTGTAATTCTTTTTAACGTTTCATCAGGTGTGTTTTCAAAATCTACTACACACTGAATATTATGAATGGTTGAACCATCGTTCAACGCAATAAATTGATTGTTTCTAAATGTTCTAACCCAACCTTTAGCTGTTACTTCATGTAATGTTTTCGTGCTGTTTAAAAGGTCTATAACTTTTGAGTGTTTCATTTCGATTTATTATTTATAATGCAAATATACTATTTCTCGTTTGAATTTTCTTCTTCAATATCTTCAGCTAAAATATCTAATGTTGGTTCTAAGAATTCTTGTTGGTTAGCAATGGTTTTGTCTAACGAAAGCAACAAAGCTGGTAATAAAATTAAGTTGGAAAGCATTGCAAAAAGCAAAGTTGTTGCAACTAATCCTCCTAAAGCAACTGTTCCTCCAAAATCTGAAAGCGTAAATACAGAGAATCCAAAAAACAATACGACTGAAGTGTAAAACATACTAATTCCTGCTTCTTTTAAAGTGGCATAAACAGAGCGTTTTATTTTCCAATCATTAGATTTTAATTCTTGACGGTATTTGGCTAAAAAGTGAATCGTATCGTCAACAGAAATTCCGAAAGCAATACTAAATACTAATATGGTCGAAGGTTTAATTGGAATTCCTAAAAAGCCCATTAATCCAGCTGTCATTACCAAAGGTAAAATATTTGGCAATAACGAAACCACAATCATTTTGAAAGAACGGAACATGTAAGCCATTAATAAAGAAATCAAAACAATAGCAAAAAGTAACGATTGCACTAAGTTGTCAATTAAATAATGTGTTCCTTTTTCAAACACATAGGCTTTTCCAGTAAGCGAAACTTCATAACGTTCTTTTGGAAAAATATGATTGATTTTATCTTGTAAACGTTCTTCTATTTTTTGCATTTTATCGGTACCAATATCTCTCATAAAAGTGGTAATGCGTGCGTATTGCCCTGTACTGTCTACATAGCTTTTCAGCATGTTTTCATTTCCTTTTTGAGTCGAATTTTTGATGAATGATAAAATAAATGCTTCTTCTTGTTTGGTTGGTAATTCGTAAAATTCGGGATTTCCGTTATAGTAAGCTTGTTTGGAATATTTAACTAAATTCACAACCGAAACTGGTTTTGATAATTCTGGAATTTCTTCTATCGTTTGTTGTAGTTCTTCAATTCGTTTTAATGTAACCGATTTTAAAGCGCCTTTCGGTCTTTTTGTGTCAATTACGATTTCTAAAGGCATTACACCATCAAATTCTTTTTCGTAGAATAAAATATCTTTGAAGAAAGGTGCTTTTTTAGGCATATCTTCAATGATACTTCCTGAAACTGTGATTTGATAAATTCCGATGATTCCTAAAACTAATATTCCAATTGCAGTTGAAAAAACCGTGACACGATGATGTCTAATTGTATTTTCTATCCAATTTATGAAAGCAGCCATATAGTTTTTCCCCAAATGCGCCAAGTGTTTTTCCTTTGGCATTGGCATATAACTATAAACAATTGGGATGATGATTAAGCATAAAATAAACAAGAAAACAATGTTTAATGACGCAACAATACCAAACTCACTTAACAGTTTACTATCCGTAAAAATAAAAGTACCAAAACCAGCCGCAGTAGTTAAATTCGTCATCAAAGTAGCATTTCCTACTTTTGAAATTACACGTTGTAACGACTTGGCTTTATTACCATGATTCTTGATTTCTTGTTGGTATTTATTGATTAGAAAAATACAGTTGGGAATTCCAATTACAATAATTAATGGCGGAATAATTGCCGTTAAAACCGTGATTTCGTAGTTTAAAAGCCCTAATGTTCCAAACGACCACATTACGCCAATAATCACTACAAACATTGAAATCATGGTAGCTCTAAAACTTCTAAAGAAGAAGAAGAACAATAAAGAAGTAATTCCAAGTGCGGCACCTACAAACAATCCAATTTCCCCAATAATACTATTAGCGTTTAACGTTCTAATGTATGGCATTCCCGAAACGCGAAGGTCTAATCCAGTTTCTTTTTCAAAGGCGCTTATTTTTTCTTGACTAAGATGTTTTTCAATAAAAGCTTTTCTTGCTGGTGTATTTACAATTTTTTTGTCCATGTAAATTGCAAAACGAACAGCGCCACTTTCTTTGTTAAAAAGCATTCCTTCGTAAAAAGGTAAATCGTTATAGAATTCTTTTTCTTTTGTTTTTAAATATGAATCGGAAATACTGTCGTTATTGATAAAAGGAACAAGTTTAAATTTTTGAGCAATCGTATCTTTTTCTAATACGCGTAAATCTTCAATAGAAAGGGTAAGTTCAGTTGCTTTGTCTTTTTTTATTTCTGAAACAAATTTTTCCCAAGCTCTATAATTTTTTTCGGTAAAGAAATTTTTGTCTTTAAATCCTAGAACTACTAAGTTTCCTTCTTCGCCAAATTTTTCTAAAAACGAATTGTACTGAATATTTACCTCGTGATCATCAGGTAGCAAGTTAGCTTCAGTGAAGGTAAAACGCATGTTTTTCCACTGAAAACTCATGAAAATCGTAAAAAGTACAATAAGTACTAATAAAAAAACGCGGTTTCTTAAAATTCTACTTGCAATATAATCCCAAAAACTGGTACTTAACCACTTTAACATCTCTCAAAAATTAGGGTGCAAAGGTAGTAAATCTTGGTTAATTTATTGGTTTTGAAGGTAACAATTAAGTTAAATTTAAAGTCCTAAATCCAAATAGTAAGAAACTTTAATGGCAATGTTGTCATCAAAATTGGCTAATTGGTAAGGACCATATCTGTAAAATGCCACTAAACCAATTCCTTTGTAGATTTTATTACATTCTACACCACTTTCAAAAAAGCCATCTTCCATAGTGTTGTAGCTGATACCAAGATGTTGATTGTTGTCTTTGTTTGAACCAAATGCCATTCGTGTAACAACTGTAAATTCGGGATTAATTTTATAGCCTAAACGGATTTTGTTGAAAGTATGTTTTAGTTGCAATGATGCATATTGATTAGAGAAAAACTCATTAAAATACATAGTTTCAAAACTGTTTTTTCCAGCAAAAGTTACACGTTGTAGAATAGCGTCACGATTCAAATTATTCGGAACAATACTATATAAATGAGTAATTGGCACATCGCCAAAAGCAATTCCTGTTTGCAATAAAATAGAACTTTTTTGACCTGATAAATAAGGCAATTCATAAAACGTTTTGAAATCTATTTTTGAGAAGACAAAATCATTTTCTAACACATCTGGTAATGTTTGAGTAAGTTGAAGCGAAAATTTTGGGTGTCTTTTTTCATATTCAATTTTTCCCATTGGTGTTTGCATGTAATTGCTAAATGGATTCCATTGGAATGCTAACTGCACTGTACTAATAGTATAATCGGTATACGATTTTCCATCATTTACAAAAGTATAATCAAAAAGAGGTTGAATTTGATTGTGAGAAACCCCAAAATAACTGGATGTTTTAGGTAAAAACTTACTTTCTACAAAAACCGAACTCATTCTATTGTTGTAAAACGTAGAAATATTAATTGGTCGAGGATCATAAATTTTAAATCTACGAGAATCAGTGATAAAATTGGTTTGTGCAATCTCGCTAATATCATCTGAATAAGATGCACTTACCCATGTTTCAGAGTTTGAATGCGCTAAATAGGAAGGTGTAATTCCGTATTTGAATTCGTCATCTTTAAATCCGTAGGCGCCATAAAAAGCAACTTTATATTTTTCTGATAATTTTGAATTGGTAACCGCACCAACACCTAATCTAAAACCTTCAAAATTATTATATTTTACAATACTTCGTAAGTCTATGTCAAAAATTGAAACTGGAAAATAGCCATTAATAATTTTTCTTCCTAAAAACACTTTGTGTTCTATTTTTTCAGAAAGTGATAAACTATCAATTGATGTGTAAGTTCTGAGTTTTCGTTTATCTAAAGTGTCTTTTTTAAACGCATTCCAATAATTGTTTTCTTGTTTTAAGCTCGATTGTGGAACTTCAATTTTTACTCTGGGTTTAGAAATGGTAATTGGTTTATTGATTTCAATATCAAAAGGCGTCGATTCTATTGAAATATAGGCTTGGTCGGTTGCGTTTTTGCTTTCGGTTAAATCTAAATCGGAACTGAATTTTATAGTACCTCCTAAAATTTTAATATCGTCTTGATTGTTTCCTTTTGAAACTTTAAATTTTCTATTTTTTGGAAACCAAATATCAGTATCTTTTCTGTAGTCAAAGGTATAAGTGGCATTGATATTTACTACACCATAGATACGAAAATACGCTTTTGCAATTGCATAATTTTGAGTGTCAATATAAAGCAGTCCTCTTAAACGATTTGCATTTAGTTTTTTGGGTTCAAAGTAAATTCGGTAGGCACTTCTGCCATCTATTTTTACAGTGTCAATTAATTTGTAGTTGTACAGTTTTCGTCCAAAATTTGAAATTGGATTTTGCACCGGAATTTCTAAAATTTCAAACGGATTTTCATAAACTGAATAGGAGATAAGTTTTAAACCTAAATATTCATAAACCGGTTGTTCAAAACCAGCCATTCGAGTGGCTAAAACCGTTTCCTTGTTTTGAAATTGATTGTGCTGAATTAAATTAACTTTTTCTGTTTGATACAAATGTTGTTTTTCAGAAAACTTCTTGAATTTATAATTCGTTGAATCTAATTTCATTAAAGGTTTTCTTAAAAAACGTTTTTTATAAATAGTATCAATTTTTGAAGAAATACTATCTGGGTTTGCCGTTACTTGAAGGTATTCGTAGTTTTTATATTGAAAACTCGATAATCCTTTTTCAGGATCATTTGATTTTCGGTTTTCAATTACTTTTTTGATGATATTGTTAACGTCGTTTTCAGTATAAATTTCGGCTTTTTTTTCGTTTAAATCGTTTACCAACTTAATCGTAATATTGACAACCTTTGTTTCTGGATAGGTTATTTTTTCATAATAGCCTTTAAAATTGACTTTTATTGGTAATTTAAAATCATTCACATTAACAGAGAATTTTCCTTCCCAGTCAGCATTGAATTTGGTATTGTTATACGTAATAGTAGCAAAAGCAATAGGTACTTTTGTATCAAAGTCGATAATTTGTCCTTTTATTTTGGTTTGTGCTACTAAACTGTTGGTGATAATAAAGCACAAAAAAAGCCAAAAATATTTCATGTAAGTAATTTCAAGTATTTCTACAAATATATTCAAAATAAAAAATCCCGAGTGTTAATCGGGACTTAAATTTATACTTTCATGATTTCAGCTTCTTTAACAGCTAAAAGTTCGTCTATTTTCTTGATGAAAGAATCAGTTAGCTTCTGAACATCTTCTTCTGCTTTTTTGCAAATGTCTTCTGCAGTTCCGTCTTTTTCTTCTTTTTTGATATCAGAATTAGCATCTTTTCTGTGGTTTCTGATACCAATTTTTGCATCTTCAGCTTCAGATTTTGCTTGTTTTACCAAGTCGCGTCTTCTTTCTTCAGTTAATGCTGGAATATTGATGATAATGTTATCTCCGTTGTTCATTGGGTTTAACCCTAAATTAGCAATCATAATTGCTTTTTCAATAGGATGTAACATGTTTTTTTCCCAAGGCGTAACCGTTAAGGTACGAGCATCAGGAGCATTAATGTTAGCAACTTGCGACAATGGCGTTTGAGAACCATAATAATCAACAAAAACACCACCTAACATTTGAGGCGAAGCTTTTCCAGCTCTAATGTTTAAAAATTCTTTTTCTAAATGCGCAACAGAACCTACCATAGCTTCTTTTGCACTGTCTAAAATAAAGTTAATTTCTTCTGTCATCTTTCTAATTTTTACTTTGTACTTCTAGTTTTGTACTTCGTATTTATATTGTTACCGTTGTTCCGATAGTTTCTCCTTCGCACACTTTTAATAAATTACCATCTTTATTCATATCGAATACAATAATAGGTAATTTATTTTCTTGACTTAATGTAAAAGCAGTTGTGTCCATTACATTTAATCCTTTTGCTAATACATCTTCAAACGAAATAAAGTCAAATTTTACTGCATCAGCATTTTTTTCTGGGTCAGAAGTGTAAACACCATCTACACGAGTTCCTTTTAAAATTACGTCAGCACCCACTTCAATTCCTCTTAAAACTGCTGCTGTATCTGTTGTAAAATAAGGATTTCCTGTTCCTGCACCAAAAATTACGATTCTTCCTTTTTCTAAATGACGCGTTGCTCTTCTTTTAATGTATGGTTCAGCAATTGCTTCAATTTTTAAAGCCGTTTGTAAACGCGTTTGCATTCCAGCTTCTTCTAAAGCGCCTTGTAAAGCCATTCCATTGATAACTGTTGCTAACATTCCCATGTAATCACCTTGCACTCTATCCATTCCGTTACTTGCACCAGCCACACCTCTAAAAATGTTTCCACCACCAATAACGATAGCGATTTCTACACCTTTATCGTGAATTTGTTTTATCTCTTCAGCGTACTCAGCTAAGCGTTGTGGGTCAATTCCATATTGTCTATCACCCATTAAAGCTTCACCGCTTAATTTTAGAAGAATTCTTTTGTACTTCATTGTGTTGTATTATTTGTGGTGCAAATATAGTTAAATAGCTTTTTTCTAAAAAAAATGTTTTAACATTTATGTTGCTAAATTTTCAAATGCTTTTTTTGCTTCGTTGTAACCCGTTTTAAAAATTAAATCCATCTTGGCTTTATTGGTTTCAAAAGTACTAAAGTTAGTCAATTCTTTAGGTTCGATGATTAAATCGCAATGATTAAATTTTTGAAGATTTGAATTGGCAGTCAATAGTTCTAATGCTCTATACGTTACAGATTTGATTGAATTTAAGTTTTTGGCCTCAATATTTTGAACAGGACTAACATAAACGCCAATAATTGAATCGCATTTTCCTTGTAATAAATCGGCTGGAAAATGATTCAAAATACCGCCATCACTATATAATTTTTCTTTAATGGTATAAGGCGAAATCATTCCAGGAACTGCAGTTGAAGCCAAAACAGCATCAACAATTTTAGTTTCGGGACTAAATATTTTCAATTTTCCTTTTACCATATCGGTTGCGGTGATATAAGTTGGAATTTTTAAATCACCAAGTGTAGTAGTTTCTCCAAAAATTTCTTCAAAATATTTTTTGAATGATTCCGAATCTACAATTCCAGGTTTTTTAAACGTAAAATGTTTCCAGTGAAAAAAGTAAATCGACTTGAAAAAATCTAGAATCTCTTCTGGTTTTTTTCCAAAAGCATACATAGTTCCTACAATTGCCCCTGCGCTTGAGCCTGAAATACAACAAGGCTCTATGCCTTTTTCAATTAAAAATTTCAGTACGCCAGCATGAGCAATTCCTTTAGAACCACCACCAGAAAGCGCTAATCCGATTGATTTTGAAGTTAAATCCATATGTAACAATTCTTACATTTAATTTCCAAAATTAGACTTAAATTTGCCAAATAAAGTTAATAAGATGAAAAATACCATACAACAAACGTTACTAAATAGTTTTTCTTATTCAGAGTATAGAAAAAAGGTTACTGAATTGATTGCTGAAGGAAAATCAACTGGACACGAACAATCGAATGATTTATTTCATTATTCTGAATTGAATGAAGCCCGAATGAATCGTTTAGAAAAAACCATTGCAATTGTTGATGAAGTAAAAGCCAAATTAGAAAATTTAGATAAAAAATATATTTGGTTAGTTTTAGCAGAAGGTTGGTGCGGTGATGCTGCGCAAATTGTTCCTGTGATTCATAAAATGGCGGATGTTACAGATAAGGTGGAGTTAAAAATTGCTTTGCGCGATGATAACGATGCTTTAATGCAGCATTTTTTAACGAATGGAGGAAAAGCAATTCCAAAATTAATCGTTTTAGATGCAGAAACGTTAGAAGTTGTTTTAGATTGGGGACCACGACCTCATGGCGCCAAACAATTGATTTTAGAGTACAAAGCTGCTCACGGTGTTGTAGATGAAGCGGCTAAAATTGAATTGCAAAAATGGTATTTACACGATAAAGGAATTTCAATTCAGAATGAAATTGTGGAAATGCATGAGCAAATTTTAAGTTGATTTTTTTTTGGAACACAGATTATAGAAATTTAGGTAATTTTTAAAATTTCTTCAATCTGTGTTTCTGTACTGAAAAATCATTCAATTGTTCCAATAATTTTTAATTTATCAGAAGTGGAAATTCCGCCAGGGTTACAACCTAGTTGCCCCTCAGGGATTTCCATTTTTAGTTTTTCATAATAGTCAGCCCAAACTTCAAAATACTCATTTGATTTTGGCGATTTGAAAGTCATTGGGTACAAATCAAATAAAGGTTTTTTGTACGAATGCAAAAATGCGTCATAAATTAATTCCGAACAATAATATTTTCCGTTGTCATATAAATATTCATCATCATAAGGAACGCCAACTTGTTGTAAAGAAAAAGTAATGGCTTCTGGAATATATTTTCGGTATTTGTTTTTCAGTCTTCCTACAAACATTGCTTCTGTGGTGTAGGTCTTAAAGGTTTCGTATGGAGTTACTTTCACTGCTTTTCCTGCGGCTTCAATTACGAAAACAGAATCATTTTTAATATATACCATTCCTAAATGACTAAAATCTTTTCCTTGATAACCTTCGGTAACTTCGTTAATTGCTTCGCAAAGTGGTCCGCAATTCATCGATTGAAATAAAATATCCCCTGTTTTTAGTTTTACATTTTGCGAAAAACTAAATTGGAATAAAAGTAATAATAGAAGGAATGTTTTATTTTTCATCTTCTTGCAATTGTGCAAAATCGTCAGGGGTAATCGCATTCTCAACTGAATAATCACCGATTTTTGTTCTACGAAGAGCTGTCAAATGTCCACCTGATTGTAACGCTAATCCAAAATCATAAGCTAACGAACGAATGTATGTTCCTTTACTACATTTTACTCTAAAATCGACTTCTGGTAATTGAATTCGAGTGATTTCAAATTCGTGTATGGTAGTTTTTCTCGATGGAATTTCAACTTCCTCACCTGCGCGCGCGTGTTCGTACAAACGTTTTCCATCTTTTTTAATAGCAGAAAAAACAGGTGGTTTCTGGTCGATTTCGCCAATAAACTGTTTTGTGGTTTCTAAAATTAAAGCTTCTGTAATATGTTCCGTTGGAAAAGTGGCATTGACTTCAGTTTCTAAATCGTATGATGGAGTAGTAGCGCCAACCACAATAGTTCCAGTATATTCTTTAGCTTGTGCCTGAATTTCAGTAATGCTTTTGGTGAATTTCCCTGTACAAATAATTAATAAACCAGTTGCTAACGGATCTAATGTTCCGGCGTGACCGATTTTAAATTTCTTTGGTAAATCGTATTTGCGTTTTAAAATGTATTTCAATTTGTTCACCGCTTGAAACGATGACCATTTCAAGGGTTTGTCAATTAAAAGGACTTTTCCTGCTAAAATTTCTTCGGCATTCATTAGATAATAGTTAATTTTTGTACGAAGAAATGAATAAGTAGAATTGCAACTCCGGCAACGATTCGATAATAACCAAAAATTTTAAACCCGTGTTTGGTTAAAAATCCGATGAATGATTTTATAGCGATTAAGGCCACAATAAATCCGACTACATTTCCAATAATTAATAAATTAATTTGGTCGTCTGAAAGTACAAAGCCATCTTTATAATAATCGTATGATTTTTTCAAAGTGGCTCCTAACATGGTTGGGATAGCTAAGAAAAATGAAAATTCGGCTGCAGTTGTTCTGGATAATTTTTGTGTCATTCCACCAACGATGCTGGCACCACTTCTAGAAACGCCTGGAATCATCGCTAAACATTGGAACAATCCAATTTTAAAAGCGGTTAAATACGAAATTTCTGTTCCTTCCGAATTGCCAAACCATTCGTCAACTTTCAATAATAAAAATCCACCAATAATTAACGAAACCGCTACTGTGATAGGATTTTCTAATAAACCATCAATAAAATCACTCAGCAATAATCCGAAAACTACGGCAGGAATAAAAGCAACAAATAATTTGAAGTAAAAATCAAGCGATTGAAAAAATCGTTTGAAATACAGAACAATTACAGAAAGTATCGTTCCTAACTGAATTACAATCGTGAAAAGTTTGGTAAAATCGTCTTGCGCAATACCAAAAAATGAAGAAGCAATAATCATGTGACCTGTTGATGAAACAGGTAAAAATTCGGTTATTCCTTCAATAATGGCAAGAATAATGGCTTGTAAAACATCCATAAAGTATTACTTCTTCGGATTTTTTAAAATCGAATAAATCGTAATCCCGAATCCAATTAAAACTACGGTTGGAGCCAAACGAATTCTTCTGAAACTGAATAATTCTTCACCATTAAAAACATTTGGATCTTCGCTGCCACCACCGCTCATTAGGATAAATCCAAGTGCAATTACAGCTAATCCAACTAAAAGAATTTTATAATTTACTTTATCAAAAAGAAATTCAGGTTTGTTATTTTCGTTGTTCATAATTTTTTTATTTAATTCTAAAATCGCAAATCGTTAATCATCAATCTTGCATTAATACAAATCGTCTGTTTTTAAATTCAAGAAACGTTGTGTAGCAAAAAATGTACTAATTGAAGTAATTACGATTCCAACTACTAACACTCCTAAAATTACGATTGCAATAGAAACGTAATCTTTTGCAATGCCTAAACTAGGGAATAAACCATCTACATAAAACACTAAAGCCAATAAAGCAATAATTGCCAATCCAGAACCAATTAATCCTAATTTAATACTTCTCCAAATAAATGGTTTTCTAATGAATGATTTCGTCGCACCCACCATTTGCATCGTTTTAATAGTAAATCGGTGTGAATAAACAGAAAGACGTAACGAACTATTGATTAATAACATTGCTACAATAGTTAAAATTCCGCTGATGATTAAAATCCAAAAGCTAATTTTTGTCACGTTATTGTTTACCATGTCTACCAATTCTTTATCGTAGATAATTTCTGAAACCATTTCGTTTTTACGAATGTTACGCTCAATTTTCTTAATACTATCTGCAATTACATAATCACCTTTTAAGTGAATGTCAAATGAATTTTGTAATGGATTAAAGCCTAAGAATTCCATAAAATCTTCACCTACAATATCCACATTATTCTTTGCTGCACTGTCTTTGTGAACAAAAGCGTAGTCTTTAATGAATTTTGCGTTTTTTAATTCCGTATCAAAATTACTGATGACCGAATCATTAGCATCGTTATTAAAGAAAACCGTCATAGGAATGTTTTCTTTAAAATCATTAGTTATCTTTTTTGAATTAATTACAAAAAGTCCTAAAGCTCCTAAAAGGAATAATACTAAAAAGATACTTAAAACTACCGAAAAGTAGGACGAGATTAAACGTCGCTTGTTGTAATTTTCAAAAGATGATGCCATAAAATTCTATTTAAGCCGTAAAAATAGTAAAGAAATTTTGTTTACATAGAATATAACAACAAAGTTTTAACTTTAGTATTTATTATCTGTAAATTTGAAGCTTTAAATTCATAAAAATGGCACTAAAATTTAAGATTTCGGCACTTTTATTCTTTTTTGCACTAACATTAGTGGCACAAGAAAATATTTTTCCTTACCGAGAAGGCAATTTATGGGGATTGTGTGATGAAAAAGCAACGGTTTTGGTAGCTCCAAAATACGATGCCATAAAAAAAGAAAGAGGGAAAGGCGCTACTTTTTTTCAAGCTTCTTTAGGAAATAATTCGGGAGTTTACATAGGTTCAAAAAATGTAATTCCAGTTGAATTTCAAGATTTGCTTTATGTGTCAAGTAATTTAATAATTGCTATTAAAAAATCAGCAAACAAAAAAGAAGCGCAATATTTATATAATACTAATGGCGAGTTGTTAATCAGTAAACCGCTTTCTTTTTTAAAAGGATTTAAAGGGAATGACAAGCGTTATGATAGTAGTTTCATAATTGGTTTTTATATAAAGGATTTAGAAGGAAAAGAGTCGTTAGTAAATCTAGATTATTACAATGACAACAAATTAAGTTATGTAATAAAAGATGTTTTTTCTATAGAATTAGATAATAAAAAATCGAAAGAAGAATTAGCAATTGCCTACGTAAAACAAACAGCTACGAGTGGTGTTGAAACTAAATATTTTAAAGTAGAGGGAAGTAAAATCATTCTTTTAGATGTTGAAAAAGACAGTCAGTATATTCAAGAAAATACGGGAGTTAAAAGAAAAAAAGACAGCTACAATGAGTATGATAATAATGTAGCAGTTCCCGATATGGGAAGTGAAATGGTGGTTGAGGAACCAAGAGGTTATTCAGGAACTGGCTCAGGAAGTGGAGAAGGAGCAGGAAGGGGAAATGCAACCAGAAAAAAGCCAAAAGGAACTTCTTACTACAAATATGCTTTAATAGAAAATCAAATTGAAGTTGAGGTTTCAAATAACGTTACTAAAAATAAAAAGGCTATAAAATTTCCAATTAAAGCTGATAAAATAGAAGTTTTCAAAACAAAAGGAGTTCTAACAGACGATAAATCGAATGCTGATACCATACAAACCTATTTCAATTATATTATTTATCAAAAGAAAAATAAATTCGGTTTAGTCTACCAATTTCCATTTCAAAAAAGTGTTGAATATGATTTCCTAGAGCCTATGAAATCTGAAAGAAAATATGATCCAAGCGGTAAAAATTATTTCAAAGTTGGGGTGTTGGATAAAAAAACCAAAACCATGAAATATGGTATTATCGATGTCAATCATACTTTTATTTTGCCTGCCGAATATGACGATATTAAAATGGGATATACCATAACATCATCATTTAAAGAACAAGTGTTTTTAGTAAAGAAAAACAACTTGTTTGGATTAGTTTCTGAAACGAAAGAGTTCAAATTGCCTCTCGAGTTTGATGATATTAAATTCAATCCAGAAAATCAAAGTTTCTTGAGGGTAAAAAAAGGGAATCAACATTCGGCTTACATTAGTTATTACAGTAATTCGGATTATGTATTGACGTTACTTCCTGTGTATTATCCGTATCCTGTTAGAGAAATTCGCTACACTATTAGTAGTGGTAAAAAAGGGATTTCCTTATTAGAAGCAATAGAATATGTCGCATTAGAAGACGAAAACGGAAACTTCAAAGGCTACGCTAATCCAAACGGAACACTATATTTTAAAGATTAGTTTTATAGAAGTTTTATAAAACGTATTTTTGCACCTTTATTTTTCGGATAAAACCGATAACAGAAAACTGACATGAAATATTTCCACGAAAAAATCGAAGCCAAATGGCAACAATATTGGGCAGAAAACCAAACTTTTGCTGCAAGTAATACCTCAGAAAAACCAAAATACTATGTATTAGACATGTTTCCTTATCCTTCTGGAGCGGGCTTACACGTTGGGCATCCACTAGGTTACATTGCTTCCGATATTGTCGCAAGATATAAAAGACATCAAGGGTTTAATGTATTGCATCCACAAGGGTACGATTCATTTGGTTTGCCAGCCGAACAATATGCGATTCAAACGGGTCAACATCCAGCAGATACGACTCGCATGAATATTGAAGGTGGTGTAGATAAATCAGGAAATACGATTCAAGGCTACAGAAATCAGTTAGATAGAATTGGTTTTTCTTTCGATTGGAGTCGTGAAGTGCGTACTTCAAATCCCGATTATTACAAGCATACACAATGGATTTTCATTCAATTATTCGAATCTTGGTACAATAAAAATTCGGATAAAGCAGAAAGCATTTGTACGTTAATTCAAGAATTTGAGAAAAACGGAAATGCCAATGTAAATGCGGTTTGTGATGATAACATTGCGCCATTTTCAGCAGAAGATTGGAAATCATTCTCCTCAGAAGAACAACAAAAAATACTTTTACAATACAGATTAACCTATTTAGCCGAAACAGAAGTAAACTGGTGCGCGGCTTTAGGAACCGTTTTAGCGAATGACGAAATTGTAAACGGCGTTTCAGAGCGTGGTGGACATCCTGTAGTTCGTAAGAAAATGACACAATGGAGCATGCGAATTTCTGCTTACGCGGAAAGACTATTACAAGGTTTAAACGAAATCGATTGGAGCGAATCGATCAAAGAATCTCAAAGAAACTGGATTGGAAAATCAGTTGGAGCAATGGTTTCATTCAAAGTTCTTCCAGCTTCCAGCACCCAGCTTCCAGCAACAATTGAAGTTTTCACAACACGACCTGATACTATTTTCGGAGTTACATTTATGACACTTGCTCCAGAACACGATTTGGTTGCACAAATTACAACTCCAGAACAAAAAGCAGCAGTTGAAGCCTATGTAGAAGCAACTGCAAAACGTTCAGAACGTGAAAGAATGGCAGATGTAAAGACCATTTCAGGCGTTTTCACAGGTGCTTATGCAGAACATCCTTTTACAAAAGAACCTATTCCAGTTTGGATTGGCGATTACGTGTTAGCAGGTTACGGAACGGGTGCGGTTATGGCGGTTCCTTGTGGGGATGAGCGTGATTATGCTTTCGCGAATTTCTTCAAAGGAACTAATGGAATGCCAGCAATTAAGAATATTTTCAACCAAGATATTTCACAAGCCGCTTTTGGAGAAAAAGGTGGTTTTGAATTGGTAAATTCTGATTTCTTAAACGGATTGGATTATAAAAATGGAACGAAAAAAGCAATTGAAGCTTTAGAACAATTAGGTGCAGGAAATGCGAAAGTAAATTACCGTTTACGTGATGCCGTTTTCTCTCGCCAAAGATATTGGGGCGAACCTTTTCCAGTATATTATGTGAATGGTTTACCACAAATGATTGACAAAAAACACTTGCCAATCGTTTTACCAGAAGTAGAAAAATACTTACCAACCGAAGACGGTCAACCACCATTAGGAAACGCAACGGTTTGGGCATGGGATAGTGTTCAGTGTTCAGTGGTTAGTAATCAGTTAATAGATAACGTGAAAGTTTTCCCGTTAGAGTTGAACACAATGCCAGGTTGGGCAGGTTCTTCTTGGTATTGGATGCGTTATATGGATGCGCATAATACAGAAGAGTTTGCAAATGAAGAAGCGCTTAAATATTGGGAAAGTGTAGATTTATACATTGGCGGAAGCGAGCACGCAACCGGACATTTATTGTATTCTCGTTTTTGGAATAAATTCTTAAAAGACAGAGGTTATGCTCCAACAGAAGAACCATTCAAAAAACTGATTAATCAGGGAATGATTTTGGGAATGAGTGCAATTGTTTATAGGGTTTCTGGAACAAACAAGTATGTTTCTAAAAATCTAAAATCAGAATATGAAACTGAAGAAATTAGAATAGATGTAAATCTTGTAAATGCTTCAGATGAAATTGATTTAGATAAATTAAGAAATTGGATTCCTGAATTCAAAGACGCTGAATTCATTACTGAAAATGGTAAATATTTTGTAGGTCGTGAAGTAGAAAAAATGTCAAAACGTTGGTATAACGTGGTGAATCCAGATGATATTTGTGAAGAATATGGAGCCGATACGTTGCGTTTATACGAAATGTTTTTAGGTCCATTAGAGCAATCTAAACCTTGGAATACAGCAGGAATTACGGGTGTTTCTGGTTTCTTAAAAAAACTATGGAGATTATACTTTGATGATAACGGTTCCGTAATTGTAAACGATGAGCCAACGGCAGAAATGTATAAATCGTTACATAAAACCATCAAAAAAGTAACAGAAGATATTGAGAATTTCTCTTTCAACACATCGGTTTCTCAGTTTATGATTTGCGTAAATGAATTGCAACAATTAAAATGCAATCATAGAGCCATTTTAGAGCCATTAGCGATTTTAGTTTCGCCATATGCACCACATATCGCGGAAGAATTATGGTCTGCTTTAGGTCATGAAGGTTCAATTGCAACTGTTGCTTTCCCAAAATTTGAAGAGAAATATTTAGTTGAATCTGAAAAAGAATATCCAGTTTCTTTCAATGGAAAAATGCGTTTTACCATTAAATTACCATTGGATTTAACCAAAGAGCAAATTCAAGAAATTGTTCTAGCAGATGAAAGAACCATTGCACAATTAGCAGGAAATACACCGAAAAACATTATTATCGTTCCAGGAAAAATTATTAATTTGGTGGGATAATTTTCACCGCATTTTTGTCATGCTGAAAGCATCTCACGCAAACTTTTAGAGACTCTTTCAGAGTGACAAACTTTATGGATATTTTAACCGCAGATTCGCAGATTTTAATCTATGAGTCTGCGGTTTTTTATTTCCCCTCTTTTAGAGGGGTGCCCGAAGGGTGGGGTGTCAAAATGTTTCAAAACGATTCTGATAATCTATGAATCTGCGGTTTTTCTTCTCGTTTTTGTAACATTTTTCATTTTTTACGTATAATAGATAAACTAAAAAACTATTAGAAATGGAAAAAAGAAACATTGGAAAAATAATTGCTGGAGTTGTGGTCATTGGGTTTGTATTTATTGCCGCTTTAATGTTTGGATTACCAAGATATAACGTGTGGCAACAAGAAATGGCAGGAAAAGCAGAAATGGCAAAAGCCGAACAAAATCGTAGAATTTTAGTAGAAGAAGCAAAAGCTAAATTAGAAGCAGAAAAATTAAACGCACAAGCCGAAATTGAACGCGCAAAAGGGATGGCAGAAGCTATGAAATTAGAAAACGGAACTTTAAGCGAAACCTACAACCAATATTTATTCATTAGAACCTTAGAGAAATTAGCTGATAAAGGCGATTTACCACAAATTATCTACGTACCAACCAATGGAATGGTTCCGGTAATGGATGTTTCCAAGAAATCTCCAGTAAAACAAATGCAACAACCAGAATAGTATGAAAAAGCACGAAGTACATATTCTGAAGAAAGGAGCTAGTTTTGGTAGTATGAAAGAAGAATTAGCAAAAGAAGTAGAGCAATTCTTAAATAAGAAAGTAAATGAAGGTTATGAAGTTGTTGATATTTCGTTTACCTATTATGAAGCCTCTGAGTTGATTGCTTTCGTTACGTTAAGCCGTTAGTTTTGGAAATTTTTAACTAATGTCAAATTGTCATTTTGTAACTTTGGCTTGTAATTTGTTATTGATTTTAGTAAATTTAGAAATTAAAATATAAAAGATATGTGGACATATTATATCATGCTTGGAGCGATTGCTCTAGTAAGTTGGTTAGTAAGTAATAAATTGAAGAGCAAGTTTGCTTTTTATTCAAAAGTTACCTTACGTAACGGAATGAGTGGTGCCGAAATTGCAGAAAAAATGTTGCAAGATCACGGAATTACAGATGTAAAGGTAATTTCAACTCCAGGTCAATTAACCGACCATTACAACCCTGCGAACAAAACAGTTAACTTGTCAGAAGCAGTTTATAACCAAAGAAATGCAGCAGCAGCAGCGGTGGCGGCTCACGAATGTGGTCACGCGGTACAACATGCACAAGCTTATGAATGGTTAACAATGCGTTCTAAAATGGTGCCAGTAGTAAACATTTCGTCAAGTATGTCACAGTGGTTGATTATGGGAGGTTTAATTTTAGGCTTTGCTTCAAAATCAAGTATTGGTTTTTATGTAGCTGTGGCAGGATTAATTTTAATGGCAATTGCAACTACTTTTAGTTTTGTAACACTTCCGGTAGAGTACGATGCTAGTAACAGAGCTTTGGCTTGGTTAAAAAACAAAAACATGGTGAGTCAACAAGAATATGCGGGTGCCGAAGATTCATTAAAATGGGCAGCACGTACTTATGTAGTGGCGGCTTTAGGAGCTTTAGCGTCTTTGTTATATTGGGCTTTCCAAATTTTAGGATCGAGAGACTAAACGAATATTTTATAAAATCAAAATCCGTCAGACGCAAGTTTGACGGATTTTTTATTTTGTACTTATAATTGAATTTGCCTTTCTATCTGCTGTTCCAAAGAAATGTACGTTTCTGTTCTTGAAACGCCATCAATGGGTTGGATTTTCTTGTTGAGCAATTGCATCAAATGTTCGTTATCTCTACAAATCAGTTTGATTAAAATGCTCCAATTTCCTGTTGTATAATGACATTCTAAAACTTCTGGAATTTTCTTCAATTCTTTTACTACTTCTGGGTTACTTGAAGCTTTTTCCAGATAAATCCCAATGAAAGCCATTGTGCTATAACCCAAAACTTTCGTATCCACAATAAATTTTGAACCTGAAATAACACCGGCTTGTTCTAATTTTCGCAAACGTTGATGAATTGCAGCACCCGAAATCCCGATTTTATTAGCAATTTGTAAAATAGGTTTACGAGCGTCGTCCATTAAATCACGAAGGATTTCTTTGTCGATTCCGTCGATTTCAATTTGTAAGTGATTTATCTTCATTTTTAACTTATTTGAAAGTAAAAATACAAAATAGATTTCAAAATTGTATTTTTTTATATCGTCCCTACGGGACTTTTCTCACGGAGCTATTATTCGTTACCGATATTCTGTTCCTACTGAACTAGTAAGAGACCACTTAAATGATTTATATATATGGTTCAAAAATAATTTTAAAGCGCCGTTAGGTGCGAAATATTGATAGTTAAACCGTATGGTGATAAAGAAATCCCGTAGGGATGACATTTTGCAGCTCTTCCGAAATAAAAAAAATCCGAAACTAATTACGATTTCGGATTTTTAAAATTTCGAATTGAGGATTAATTTGTCACATTCAATGGATTGTAGCCTAAATAAGGTACTTCAATTTCTTTGAAAATTACGCCATAATCTTCTAGCTCTTTTAATATAGGATTATACACTTCTTTCGTAATTGGTAATTGTACGCCAGGAGTTGTAATTTCTTTGTTTAAGATTTTTAATGTAGCAATAGCGACAGGTAATCCAACTGTTTTTGCCATTGAAGTATAGGTTTGATCATCACCAATGCAAACCATAGTAGCATCAATTTGTTTCTTTTCGCCATTTAATTCGTAACCAAATTTATGATACATGACAATCATGTCTTTGTCATTTGGTTCTAACGCCCATTTTTCGGCTAATATCTTTTCTAAAATTTGAGCTGGAGTTGCTTTTACTAACCCCACTTTTTTGTTTGGATTGAATAAATCGATTTCCACTAATTTGTCCCAAATGATATCATCTTGATCAATTTTTTGTGCATGACGCAATTTGATTTCAACAGTGTCTGTTGGGTGATATGGTAAGAATGAATTCGTAAATTCTCTGTACGTCATGTCTTCCGAGTTGTCAATAGTATAGGAATCGTCAGTCATACCTAATTGTACTAAAATATCCCAAGCTCTTGAATAGCCAACTCTTCTAATCGTTCCTCGGTAACAAGTTAAAGCATCATCTAATCCGTAAACACTTCTGTATTTTAAAGAATCTCTGTTAGCATATGCTTCAAATCTTCCGTAACCTTCTACTTCTAAAAATTCCGTTCTTCTAAATAATTTTGAATACGGAATGTATTTGTATTTTCCTTCTTGAATGAATTTTGCAGCGCCGCCTTGTCCAGCTAAAACTACGTTTCTTGGATTCCAAGTAAATTTATAATTCCATAAATTGGTATCACTTTCTGGAGCAACTAATCCACCACAGAACGATTCAAAAAGGATAATTTCTCCGCCTTTTTCACGAATTTCATCCAATACTTTCATCGCACTCATATGATCGATTCCTGGGTCAAGCCCAATTTCGTTCATAAAAACCAAGCCGTTTTCTTTAGCCGCAGCATCTAATTCCTGCATAGCCGGACTAATGTACGAAGCGGTTACCATGTGTTTTTTGTAGGTAATACAATCTTTGGCAACTTCTAAATGCAAATGCGCAGGAAGCATTGAAACTACAACATCAGCTTTTTGAATTTCTTCTTTTCGTTGCGCTTCATTAAAAATGTCAAAGGCAATGGCTCTGGCATTTTTGTGATTGTTGGTTTTTTGTTTGGCCAATTCTTCCGACAAGTCACCAATAGTAACATGAAGATTTTGTGTTTCGGAATGGTCTAATAAATATTTTATAAGAGAAGAAGCAGAACGACCTGCTCCAATGACTAAAATGTGTCTCATCTTTGGGTGTGTTGTAAAAATATCACACGAAGATAGTAAAATGTTATATTTATGAAAACATTTTGTTGATTTATGTCATAATTTAACATAAAAACTTTTCCTATCTTTGGTCTCAAATTAAGAAAAATGGACAAAAGAATACTATTAGTAGCAGCATTTTTAGGAGTTACAGCCATAATTTTAGGAGCTTTTGGTGCTCATGCATTAAAAAAAGTACATTCGGTGGAGCAATTGGCAACATTTGAGGTAGGAGTGCGTTATCAAATGTATCATGCGTTGTTTCTTCTCTTTGTAGGGACTTTTGCTTTTTTAGGAGAGAAAGAACGTTCGATTATTTTTTATTTAACGATAGTAGGTGTTTTGTTTTTTTCGGGTTCTATTTATCTTTTAGCCACAAATACAATTACAAATTTGAAGACTAAATTTCTAGGACCTATAACGCCAATTGGTGGTTTGTTCTTGGTTTCAGCCTGGGGATACTTATTTTATGCTGTTTTATCTAAAAAACAGTGATTAAAAAACGCTATCTAAAATATAATTTATAATTTTGCACTTTATTAAATACACAACATAACAAACAATTTATGGATACGAATGCGCATATTACGAAATCGATTTCGTTAGAAAAGTACGGAATCGTTAATGTATCAGAAATAATATATAATCCTTCATACGACTATTTATATAATGAAGAATTAAATCCAGCTTTAGAAGGATTTGAAAGAGGACAGTTATCTGAACTTGGTGCTGTTAACGTAATGACAGGTGAGTTTACAGGGCGTTCTCCTAAAGACAAATACATTGTTAAAGATAGCGTTACAGAAAATACCATTTGGTGGAATTCTGACAAAGCAGCTAACGATAACAAACCAATTTCTCAAGACACTTGGAATGCTTTAAAAGAAACTACGGTAAAGCAATTATCAAACAAAAAATTATACGTTGTTGACGCTTTTTGTGGTGCAAACGAAAATACAAGATTGAAAGTTCGTTTCATTATGGAAGTAGCATGGCAAGCACATTTTGTGAAAAACATGTTCATCCGTCCTACTGAAGCAGAATTAGAAAACTTTGGTGAGCCAGATTTCATTGTAATGAATGGTTCAAAAACAAGTTTCAAAGATTACGCAGCTCACGGATTAAACTCTGAAGTATATGTAGCGTTCAACTTAACTGAGAAAATCCAATTAATTGGTGGAACTTGGTACGGTGGTGAAATGAAAAAAGGATTGTTCTCTATGATGAACTATTACTTACCACTTCAAGGAATTGCTTCTATGCACTGTTCAGCTAACAAAGGAAAAGATGGAGATGTTGCTGTTTTCTTCGGATTATCAGGAACAGGAAAAACTACGTTGTCAACCGATCCAAAACGTGAATTAATCGGAGACGACGAACACGGATGGGATAATGATGGTGTTTTCAACTTTGAAGGTGGATGTTATGCTAAAACTATCGATTTAAGTGCAGCAAACGAACCAGATATTTTCGGAGCAATCAAAAAAGACGCGTTATTAGAAAACGTAACTGTTGATGCTAACGGAAAAATTGATTTTAAAGATGGTTCTGTTACTCAAAATACACGTGTTTCTTATCCAATTAATCATATTGAAAATATTGTAAGACCAGTTTCTAAAGCGGGTCATGCTACTAAAGTTATTTTCTTAACGGCAGATGCATTCGGAGTAATGCCTCCGGTTTCTAAATTAACTCCAGAGCAAACAAAATATTACTTCTTATCAGGATTTACAGCTAAATTAGCAGGAACAGAAAGAGGTGTGACTCAACCAGAACCAACATTTTCAGCTTGTTTCGGAAAAGCATTCTTATCATTACACCCAACAAAATACGGTGAGGAATTAGTTAAGAAAATGGAGCAACACAATGCTACAGCTTATATGGTAAACACAGGCTGGAACGGAACAGGAAAACGTATTTCAATTAAAGATACTCGTGCAATTATAGATGCTATTTTAGATGGTTCTATCGAAAAAGCAGAAACAAAATCAGTTCCAGTATTTAATTTTGTAGTACCTACTGCTTTACCAAATGTAGATACTAACATTTTAGATCCAAGAAATACCTATGCTGATGCTGCTGAATGGAATACTAAAGCAGAAGATTTAGCTTCAAGATTCATCAAAAACTTCGTTCAGTATACCGATAACGAAGAAGGAAAATCTTTAGTAGCAGCTGGTCCTCAATTGTAATCTAAGAAATTTATATAAAAAAGTCCCGAAATTTTCGGGACTTTTTTATTGGTTTAAACTCAAGAAAAAACCCAAATTCGAAAGAATTTGGGTTTTCTATATATTGAAAAAATAATTATTTTCCTTTGTTTGCTTCAGCAATATATTTTTCTAAAGCTCCAGTCATTGATGGTGTTCCAGGGCTTGGCGCCATAATATCTACTCGTAAACCGTGTTCTAAGGCTTCTTTTTGAGTAGTACTTCCAAAAACAGCAATACGCGTATTGTTTTGTTTGAAATCTGGAAAGTTTTTGAACAACGATTTAATTCCTGTTGGGCTAAAGAAAGCCAAAACGTCGTAATAAACGTCTTTTAAATCTGTTAAATCACTCATTACGGTTCTATAAAAAGTTCCTTTTGTCCAATCTACTTTTAGACCATCTAGTGTAGGTGGTACATCAGCATTTAACTGATCGGAAGAAGGTAATAAGAATTTCTCGTCTTTATATTTTTTAATAAGTGGAGACAAATCTACAAAGTCTTTTTGACCCACATATATCTTTCTTTTTCTATACACTACATAACGTTGTAAGTAGAAAGCAACCGCTTCAGACTGACAGAAATATTTTAAATCTTCTGGCACTTTGTAGCGCATTTCTTCTGCTACTCTGAAAAAATGATCTACAGAGTTTCTACTCGTTAATATGATGGCAGTATAGTTATTTAAATCGATTTTTTGAGCGCGAACTTCTTTAGCAGGAACACCTTCTACGTGAATGAATGGTCTGAAATCTATTTTAACTTTCAGTTTATTTTGAAGCTCAAAATAAGGAGAATTTTCTACTTTAGGCTCTGGTTGTGAAACTAATATTGTTTTCACTTTCAAATTTGACATATTTCTCTCTAATTTTTTGTAAACCAATTATAAATAAAATAGTAAGGTGCTATTTCAAGGGTGCAAAGATATAAAATAAAATAAAATATTTTACGTAATAGTAAATTTTGATATAATTTCAATGCAACCAAGTAAGTAGTGATGTTTATAGTGATTAGAATAATCAATAATGTCCAAAAGAACCAATCAGCATTTAATGAATTGTAGAATAAGATGATATTTACGGGTAACAAAATAAATCCGAAATAAGCTCTATAATTCACTTTTAGCAAGTTAAATTGTTCGTTAAATTCTTCAATTTTAAAAGCAGTTGCTATAATTTTCTCAATTAAAAATTTCGAAAGGATAAAAACAGTTAAAAAGGTAAAAACTTGGATGTAAACAATTAAGTCGGTTTTTTCAGCTCTATCAAATTGATTTAATACTAATAAAGTAAAGAATGAAAACGAAATCAGTTGTAGTACAAACATTGAAATGGTAAAACCACTCATTAAGTTACTACTGTCGCGGTAAATTTTGGTGTATTTATCTGAATAAGCCAATCGAACAAATTCATTAAAACGAACCGAAGAGATGGTTTTGTTAATTGCAATTATGGCCACGCAAATAACAAACAAGATGGTTGCCCAGTCTTTGCTTTCAATAATTCGGTCGTGTAATTGAATTGCTAACATATTGGCGCAAAATTACAAAAAATACTGTCATATTCATTATTATAAAATTATTAAGAATTGTCTACTAGAAATAGCTTATTTTTGCACTTAAAATACACGATTTTTTATGGCTCAGGGTATTGTTATAATTCCAACTTTTAACGAAATTGAAAATATTGAAGCAATCATAAAGGCTGTTTTTGCTTTGCAAACGCCATTTGATGTTTTAATAGTAGACGACAATTCTCCTGACGGAACGGCTGCAAAAGTGAAAGAAATGCAACAAGAATTTCCTTCACAATTGCATTTGAAAGTACGAACGAAAAAATCGGGTTTAGGAACAGCTTATGTGGCAGGTTTTAAATGGGCACTTTCTCATGGATATGATTATATTTTTGAAATGGATGCCGATTTTTCCCACAACCCTAATGATTTAGAAAAATTATTAGTGGCTTGCGAAAATGGTGCAGATGTAGCTATTGGTTCAAGATATTCAAACGGAGTAAATGTGGTGAATTGGCCTTTAAGCCGAGTTTTGTTATCCTATTTTGCTTCTGTTTACGTTCGAATGATTACTGGTATGAAAATTGCTGACGCTACTGCAGGGTTCAAATGCTACAGAAGAATTGTTTTAGAAACGATTAACCTTGATAGAATAAAGTTTGTAGGTTATGCGTTTCAAATAGAAATGAAATACCGTGCTTTTGTCAATAAGTTTAAAATTGTAGAAGTTCCAATAATTTTTACAGATAGAACAAAAGGACAGTCTAAAATGAGCGGTGGAATTATTCGTGAAGCTGTAGTGGGAGTGATAATGTTGAGATTACGTAAAATATTTAATAGATTATAATGAGTTGTTTTTTAATTAGAAATGCCAAGATTGTAAACGAAGGAGCTGTTTTTGAAGGTGATATATTGATTGAAAATGAATTCATAAAAGAAATTGCACCTCAAATTAGTCCAAAATCGTCCGACTGTGTTATTATTGATGCAGAAGGAAGTTATGTAATGCCAGGAGCTATTGATGATCAAGTGCATTTTAGAGAACCAGGACTTACGCATAAAGGAACTATCGAAACAGAAAGTAGAGCAGCAGTTGCTGGAGGAATTACTTCGTTTATTGAACAGCCAAATACGGTTCCAAATGCGGTTACTCAAGAACTTTTAGAAGATAAATATCAAATTGCCTCAAAAACATCGTATGCGAATTATTCGTTTATGATGGGAGGAACGAATGATAATTTGGAAGAAGTTTTAAAAACCAATCCAAGAAACGTAGCCGGAATTAAATTGTTTTTAGGCTCATCTACAGGAAACATGTTGGTAGATAATCCTGAAGTTTTAGAAAAGATTTTTTCATCAACTAAGATGTTAATTGCGGTTCATTGTGAAGATGAAGCTACTATTAAAGCCAATACCCAAAAATACAAAGAAGAATATGGCGATGATATTCCAATGAAATACCATCACTTAATTCGTAGTGCTGAAGCTTGTTATTTGTCTTCATCAAAAGCAATTGAATTAGCTAAGAAAACAGGTGCGCGTTTACACGTATTTCATTTGTCAACAGCAAAAGAAATGGACTTGTTTACTAATAAAATTCCTTTAGAACAAAAGCAAATTACAGCAGAAGTATGTATCCATCATTTATGGTTTACCGATGCTGATTATGATGCCAAAGGTTCTTTAATTAAATGGAATCCTGCTGTCAAAACACAAGCAGATAAAGATGCTTTGTGGAAAGCGCTATTAGATGACAGAATTGATGTAATTGCAACTGATCATGCTCCTCATACTTTAGAAGAAAAATGTAATCCTTATTTGACGTGTCCTTCTGGAGGTCCATTGGTTCAGCATGCTGTTGTGGCTATGTTTGAAGCGCATCACCAAGGAAAAATTTCGATAGAAAAAATTGTTGAGAAAATGTGTCACAATCCAGCAAAAATTTTCAAAATCGAGAAGCGTGGATTTATTAAAGAAGGTTATTATGCAGACATTGCAATTGTAAACGCTTATTTACCTTGGAATGTTAAAAAAGAAAATATTATCGCAAAATGTGGTTGGTCTCCTTTTGAAGGGTATAATTTTAAATCACGTATAACACATACTTTTGTTAACGGAAAATTAGTTTATCATAATGGTAAAGTAAAAGAAGCAAAAGCAGGACAACGTTTATTATTTGAAAGAGAAGTGTAATGAAACAAATACTATTTTTATTACTAGGTTTATTGTTGTTTTCGTGTTCTAAGAATCCGGTTCCAAAACCTGATAATTTATTAGACGAGGAAGTAATGGTGGATATCATTTACGATATTTCAATTCTACAAGCAACAGATGGTTCTATGCCATATAAGTTGACAGATCACAATATTAAAATGGATCAATATATTTTTGAAAAATATAAAATTGACAGCATTACTTATCGTGAAAACCAACGCTATTATGCTGCTGACGCAAGAAAATATAAAAAAATCTATAAAAAAGTAATAGAAAGATTTGAGAAAGAAAATACAGCAAGCACTCAGGGCATAAACAATGAAACTAGTGTTGGAGTTCCTAGCTCTGCTGTAGAATAGTTTTTAAATAACTTTCTTTTTTCTGAAAAGTAAAATTAAGTTCTTTTTCCATTTTTGAAGTGTCAAAAGTGGTTACAGAATGTGATGAAGTTGCAGTACTTCTAGCTAACTTTCTTTTGCGATTCAATAATTTCGAAATCAACCAATCCATTCGCCAAGCTATAGAAGTCATTAATTTAGTTGCTTCTATTGAAGGTTTTTTCAATTTCAATTCTTCTGCGATAAAATCGAGTAATGCTTTTGTGGAGATGTTTTCACCAACTAAAGTATAACGTTCTCCGTTATTGTTGCTTTTCATTAATTGTATCATACTTTTTACGACATCATTAACCGAAACAATTCCAACGTTACCTTTCGTATAAAACGATAATCCTTTTTTTACGGATTGGATAATTACATCACTACCTTTTTTCGGGAAACCGTAACCAAAAATCACACCTGGATTCACAATCACAACTTCTAAACCTTCTTGATGTCCACGGAAGACTTCCATTTCGGCACCGTATTTCGTAATGGCGTAATCGCTGTGTAATTCTTCAGGATTCCATTCGGTTTCTTCTGTGATAGTAGTTTCGTGTTCTTTCGGATTTCCTAAAGCAGCAATCGAACTTACATGGCAAAGTTTTTTTACACCAAAATCAATACAACAATTTACTACGTTAGCAGTTCCTTCTATATTGATTTTTCTAAGCTCGTCTTCATCACTTGGGTCAAACGAAATCAAAGCAGCACAATGATACACATGTGTTACCTTTTCAAAAGCAATTTCCAAAGATGGAATATCTGTAATATCGCCTTTTAACCAATTGATTTTATCAAAAAGGGCAGTTTGATGATGAAAAGTAAAAACATTCTTTACTTTTTCAATTTGTTTTTCAGAACGAAATAGCGCTTTTACCTCCTCATTTTCTTGAAGAAGTTTAACCAATAAATGCGAACCTACTAAACCTGTTGCTCCTGTGACTAAAATCATGTTGTAAATATAATATTTTTTACTGGATGCTGGAAGAATTGATTTTAAGTTGAACCTTCCTCTTGAATGTAATTTTTAAGCCTACTTTAGTCATTTTTCCGAAACAGGAAACTCCTAGAAATAGGCTTATCTTTAAGCGAAGTAAAAATAATTGTTTCTTGTCTTTGTCCTTGAATTTTGAATAAAACTTTTAAACTTTTAAACTAAAAACTATCTTTGCTCAAATTATTATAAAATCATGAAAAATTTTATTGAAGAAGTGACTTGGAGAGGAATGCTCCACGACGTAATGCCAGGCACCGAAGAACATTTGATGGAGCAGATGCGTGTGGC
>NZ_DLHR01000006.1:46307-295435 GCF_002483315.1 Flavobacterium sp. UBA7663 | reverse complement strand
TCCAGAAGTTGTAGCAGTAACACCTGTTGGTAATCCTGTTACAGTAACACTTGTTGCCCCACCACCAAAAGTATATTGAATAGGAGTAATTGAGTTGCCAGAACAAATATTTTGGGAGTTGTTTGCCGAATCAAGAACTAAAGTAGCATTAGATGAAAGAGTAATATTTCCATTTAAAGTAACCGTTCCACAACCGCCTACAGTGTTTATTGAATATGAAAAAGGGACAGATGGCGTTCCACTAATAGTTACCGTATTTCCAGAAGTTGTAGCAGTAACACCTGTTGGTAATCCTGTTACAGTAACACTTGTTGCGCCACCACCAAAAGTATATTGAATAGGGGTAATTGAGCTACCAGAACAAATATTTTGGGAGCTGTTTGCCGAATCAAGAACTAAAATAGCATTAGATGAAAGAGAAACATTTCCATTTAAAGTAACCGTTCCACAACCGCCTACAGTGTTTATTGAATATGAAAAAGAGGCAGATGGCGTTCCACTAATAGTTATCGTATTTCCAAAAGTTGTAGCAGTAACACCCGTTGGTAATCCAGTTACGTTAACACTTGTTGCCCCACCACCAAAAGTATATTGAATAGGAGTAATTGAGCTACCAGAACAAATATTTTGTGTATTTGAACCAGAAGCTAATGTAAGACTAGGTCCGCCTACATTAATTATGATGTTGTCAGTAATTGTAGTTAAACAAGAATTAGTTGCTGATAAAGTTAAGGTTATAGAACTACCACTAGTTGCGCTCAAAGGTACAGTATAAGAAGTGGCTAAATTATTTGGGTTTGAAAAACTACCTGAAGCTGCTGTCCAAGTAACGCTTGTTTGTCCTTGAGCAGTTCCTGTTAAATTGATAATTTGTCCGGGACATACAGCAATTGGTGTAGTTCCGGCTTCAACTGTGAATGGAGGAATAGGGGCAGTACATCCATTATTAACATAAGAAGCTGTTCCAGAAGGGGTAAAATTTACAGTAGAACCATTTAAATCGGATACTGAACCTCCAACAGCACCAAATATATTTACTAAGTTGGCTCTTTGATACGTTACAGAATCAGAACACCCTCCGCCAAAGGTAACGGCTAAAGTTCGAGTGGCTGGGGTTGCATTATAATTTCCAAAATGGCCTGCGTTTGGAGCTGCTGGGGTATTTTGAAATATCATATAAATCGTAGAAGGCAAAGCTCCAAAAGAATTCAAAGTAGTATCTAAATTTGGGCTTGTAACTACAATAACAGTTGAGTTTGCTGGAAGAACTCCTCCAGTTGGCTCTAAAATTTGACCACATCCTCCAGCGGCAAGTATGTCAGCATTTAATTGAGCTACTTTACTAGCAGTAGTAGCATTTTGAACCAATCCTAACCAAGTTTGAGCTGGCCAGTTAATACTTAAAGTGCTTGTGTTTACTGGTGCTCCTCCAATTCTCATTCGAAACATCTCATTGTATGCTTCATCTGTAGTATTGTCACACGCATCTACTAAAATACTTTCTATTTCAAAGCATTGTGAAAAACTTTGATTTGAAAACAAAAACAAACTTATGGATAAAGTTAAAACCTTAAAAAAATTCATGCTACAAAAAGCTTCATTTGAAAAGCGGGTGCAAAGTTACAAAAACAACTAACGACTAATATTATTAAAGCATTAATATTATAAAAAAAGGCGTAAATTTTATTTTACGCCTTTACTAGTATTATTTATTATTTTGGTGGATACTGCTCCAGTATTTTTGAGACAAACTCTTTAATGCGAGCATCTTTTTTGTCTGTGTTTTTTGTTAAGTAACCACTTCCTTCGCCTTGCCAAACTAATTCTTTTGTTTTAGCATCAATAACATCAATAAAAAGTGTTCCTTCAGGAGTTGTAGTTACATTTGAATAACCCATGCCCCACCATGGATTCCAACCCCAACCAAAACCATAGTTTTGATAAATATCTACACGTTCTCTTTCTTTGGTAAAAATACTAATCAAAACATCAGGATTTTCAGATTTACTGAAACCTTTTGTTGCCATAACTTCATCAATAGAATATAAAATTCTCTTTTTATCTAAATCTGAAATTTCGGCTTTATCAATTCCGCTTTTTAAATAAGCATATGTTTTGTAGTTGGTAAAAGTTGCTTTTTTATCATAATCAGCGTTCACTCTTACTGAACTACAAGAAGCAAGCGTTACTATAAAAAGAATCGAAAGTAATTTTAATGTTTTCATAATTTTATTTGTTTAAAGTTTCATGTTTCAGGTTGTAAAGCTTAACAAGGAACTTTAAAGCTGAAACTATAACAATGATTCATCTACTATATTAGGGATGGTAATTTTCAATAAAGGTTGCGTCTCCATGGCTCTTTTTATTGCAAAAATGGCTCCTTCATTTCTTGCCCAACTTCTTCTTGAAATTCCGTTGTTGACATCCCAGAAAAGCATTGACTCTAAGCGTCTTGATGCTTCTTTACTTCCATCAAGAACCATACCAAAACCTCCGTTAATTACTTCGCCCCAGCCAACTCCACCTCCGTTATGAATAGAAACCCAAGTAGCTCCACGGAAACTATCACCAATAACGTTTTGAATGGCCATATCGGCTGTAAAACGAGAGCCATCATAAATATTTGAAGTTTCTCTATATGGAGAATCTGTACCTGAAACGTCGTGATGATCTCTTCCTAAAATTACATAACCAATTTCACCACGTGCAATAGCTTGATTGAAAGCTTCTGCAATTTTGATTCTTCCTTCTGCATCAGCATATAAAATACGAGCTTGAGAACCCACAACTAATTTGTTTTCCTGCGCGCCTTTAATCCATTGGATGTTATCGGCCATTTGTTGTTGGATTTCTTCTGGCGAATTTTTCATCATTTCTTCTAAAACGTCACAAGCAATTTTATCGGTTTTAGCTAAATCTTCTGGATTTCCTGAAGCACAAACCCAACGGAATGGTCCAAAACCATAATCGAAACACATTGGACCCATAATATCCTGAACGTAACTTGGATATTTAAAATCGATATGATTTTCTGCCATAATATCTGCTCCAGCACGAGAAGCTTCTAACAAAAAGGCATTTCCATAATCGAAGAAATAGGTTCCTTTTGCAGTGTGCTTGTTTATGGCTGCCGCATGACGACGTAAGGTTTTTTGAACTTCTTCTTTGAATTTCTCAGGATTATTAGCCATCATCTCATTCGATTCTTCAAAAGAATAACCAGTAGGATAGTAGCCACCAGCCCAAGGATTATGCAAAGAAGTTTGATCAGAACCTAAATCGATATGTAGATTTTCTTGATCAAATCGTTCCCAAACATCGACTATATTTCCTAGGTAAGCAATCGAAACTACTTCTTGATTTTCTAATGCTTTTCGAACTCTTGCAACAAGCAATGTAATATCTTCAACAATTTCGTTAATCCAACCTTGTGAATGACGAATATGTGTGATTTTCGGATTTACTTCGGCACAAACCGTAACGCATCCTGCTATATTTCCTGCTTTTGGCTGAGCTCCAGACATTCCGCCTAATCCAGAAGTAACGAATAATCCGCCTTTTGGTGATTTTTTTATTTTTCTAAATCCGTTTAAAACGGTGATTGTTGTTCCATGTACAATTCCTTGTGGACCAATGTACATATAACTCCCAGCTGTCATTTGTCCGTATTGCGAAACGCCTAAAGCATTCATTTTTTCCCAATCGTCTGGTTTGGAATAATTTGGAATCACCATTCCATTAGTAACAACAACCCTTGGAGCGTCTTTATGAGAAGGGAATAATCCCATTGGATGACCAGAATACATGGCTAACGTTTGCTCTTCGGTCATTTCTGCCAAATATTTCATCGTCAATAAATACTGAGCCCAATTGGAGAAAACTGCTCCATTTCCACCATAGGTAATTAATTCATGAGGATGTTGTGCCACAGCATAATCCAAGTTGTTTTGGATCATTAACATAATTGCTTTGGCTTGTTCGCATTTTCCAGGATATTCTGAAATTGGTCGAGCATACATTTTGTAATCTGGACGCAAACGATACATGTAAATTCTTCCGTAAGTTTCTAATTCTGCTTTAAATTCTGGAATTAATTCAGCATGATGTTTCGCATCAAAATAGCGAAGTGCATTTTTTAACGCTAATTTTTTTTCTTCATCAGAAAGAATTTCTTTTCTTTTAGGAGCGTGATTTATTTCGGTTTCATACGGTTTAGGATTTGGTAAAACCGATGGAATGCCTTGTAGTATTTGTTCTTGAAATGTCATTTTTGTTGTGTTAATTCGTTTGTATTATTTTTTTCTAAAGTCGTAATTTAGAAAACTAGGGATAACGAATGTCAGACCTATGATAAGACTTGTGAATTTTGATTCGGTATTTGAATAAATGTATGTCCATTTTACTTTTTCTTAGTAGTTCCGGTTTTTTTGTCAAAACCATAAGGGCAATGTCTGCACCCACTTTTACAACAATAGCCTCTTTTTAGATGGTATTTTTCTGTGAAACACTTGTATCCTTCGGGTGTATAGTAGAAATCTTCACCTTCTTTTAAATTATTCGGATTTAAATCGTTATTCATATCGACAAATTTAGCAACTTTGCATGAAATGATTGTAATAGTTTTTAAATATTTAATTCCGAAAGGGTTTAGGGGGTTTACCTTTTTTCCATTTGTGTTTTTATCTGATAAAAAAGATAAATCGCATGCGATATTATTGAATCATGAGAGAATTCATATTAAACAGCAATTAGAACTTTTGATTGTATTCTTTTTTTTATGGTATGTAATCGAGTTTTTAGTTCGATTGATTCAATATAAAAATAGGAGAGAAGCTTATTACAATATTTCTTTCGAACGGGAAGCCTATACAAATGAAAAAAACCTCGACTATTTAAAGAAGAGGCCTTTTTGGAATTTTTTAAAACAATTTTAATTAGTAAATAGCTTTTTTGCTGATAACAGTTCCATTTGATAATGTAACTTGAATTACTAAACCTGCATTGTTTTTTTGAATCGTGTTTAAAGGTACTTCATAACCTTCAATATTTGGATAGTATGCTAATTGTCTTCCTAAAACATCAAAAACACGGACAGATTGAATTTCGTTTTTAGTTGATTTTACTGATAAAACGTCTGAACTGATAACCCATAAATTTGCTTCATCTGTTACTAAATCGTCTCCACCTAAAGTTTCGTTTGTGTATCTCAGTAAAAAGCGAGTTGGATAATTACCAGCTTCAGCTGTAAAACTATATGGATTTTGTCTTAAATCATGGATGATATTTGTTACTTTATCTTCCAAATAGATATTTTGATTTGTATCTGTAAAGAAACCATCAACAGCGGCAATTCCGATAGTGTAATTGCCATTTTGAGGAACTTTTATTCCCATAGGAACTAGGTCTTCTTGGTCAAATGGTAAAGTTCTACCTTGAATTTTCATAAACTCGTCTCCAATAGCTGAATATAGATTTAAATTTAATTTTTCATCAGTAATTGCATCAAACATACGATCTCTATTGTTCGTTGCGCCATCTGCATAAGCAACTAAATTTCTAACATTTGAACCATTTGTTGCAATTAAGTCTAACCAAATTCTGCCATTATCATTAGATGTTCTAAAGAATTGAGTGTTATCGTTTGTACTGCTTCTCATAGAATTGTTAAAAGTAACATTTTCAGAAGTAGATGCAGAAGAATGATTCATTAATACAAAGAATCCTTGACCAGCACCAATATGACCTCCAAATGTGCCAGGACCAGATGATGCACCTGAGCTATTATATGTTATATAATCTCCAGGAGTGTAATTATAAGAATAATTATTATAAAACGGATCTGCTATGGCAGAAGATGGTAAAGTGCCATGAGTCCAAACATTTATAAAACCATCAATGTTAGTATTTAGCGTTAAGAAATCAATTGCATCTATTGCTGAAGGGTATGGATTACCAACTAAATTCCAGTTGTCATCATGGTTGGTTCCTTGTGTTGTAGAAACACCTGTTGCATAATTTCCACCATTCCAAGTACCTCTTAAAATTGGTGTAGTAATAGTTCCATTATTTGGTGTTCCCGTAAACACAGCATTAAATGGTGCTATAGTAGTGGTAAAACTATCAGGTCCTCTAACAATGTATCCTTTTCCTAATACCATAATTTCATTTGCTCCTGCCCAATTTCCAAAGCCGTTTGTGTTTGTTGGAATTGTTGGTGTCCATTTATATTTACTACCTGTAGTTCCTGTAGAAACATTGTTTAAATTAAAATTAGTAACTGGAGAAGACCAGTAAACATAATCTAATTTACGGATGTTTGCGGTTCTAGTCATGTGCATAGTTCCTTGATTTGCATCATTATTAATTTGAATCAAACTAGCACTATTTTGTAATACTAAATCTCCTGTAGCATTGATGTTAACCCAATCTGTTATTGTTAAATAATTATCAGGAGTAACAGTTAAAGTTGCATTGTTTTCAACAGTTAAGTTTAAACCTAAAGCATTAAAGTTTGTACCTGAAATAATTGGGTCGTTTGCTGTATCAGCAATTACAACGCAATCTGAAGCAGTTGGAACACCAGAAGGTGTCCAGTTGTTAGCTACGTTCCAATTTGTACTTACAGAGCCATCCCAAACTTTTGCTCCATTGACTGTTACTGTTGTTTCATCTGTTTCTACGATAGTTCTTCCATCACATAAAGTATAAGTGATTTCAGCAGTATAAGTTGTGGTTGAAGTAGGACATACACTCAAAGTAGGATTAGTTCCAACGATAGGACCACTTGTACCTGAGCCTTCATGCCATGCCAAAGTAGCTATTGATGCACCATCTGGTACAAAACGCCAAGCTTCACCTGAAGCAGACCAATTTGTGTCAAGTCCATTTCTTCCTGGTGCTACTGTAGCTAGTGTTCCAGTAGCATTTTGGATACCAACAATAGCATTTCCATTATTCCATGTTCCAGCTCCAAAATTGTCAATGTTTTTTTCTTGTATATAAACTTCAATTATATTTGAATTTTCATATAAAACCATCATTCCTGTATATAGAATTGCATTTTCGTCAAACATAGGTACATTTGACCATGAAGCTACTAATGCTCTACATCCTGTTGGTAAATTAATTAATTCCCAACCTACTTCTCCTCCAACTCCAGGGTTTATATCGTGTAATACTCCGAAAATTGAATTTTCTCTTAATACAGTATCGCCACTAATTGGAATGTTGTTATTGAAACTATATCCACTTGAGGCTCCAGCCAAACTAGTATTAAAACTTAATATTCCATTAGAACCAATTACACATTGATTGTAAGTGTTTCCAAAAAAGCAAAAATCAAAAGGAAGTGTAACAATCGGTGACCAAACATCATCAGTATTTACACTAACAGGATTTGCAAGTCCGCTAAAGCTGTATGGAGGATTGTAAATAATTGGTTCAACAATATAACTTGTAGTATTTCCTAAATCTAAATAAGTTGCCTCAAGATCAACACAAGTTGAAGCTGCGGTACAGTTAATAGCTGCAGGATCGGCTCCATTTAATCCTAAGCCTCCTGAAACTACATTTGGACAACCTGTTTCCACATCACTAACTGCAATGGTTGTAAACGTTGCATTCGTTGAATTAGCAGATTGACTACTATTTGTACAAGTTACAACTAAGCGCCATAAAACAACACCGCTTGCAGGAGCTGTAGCTGTATAGTCTGCGTAAGAACTCGTTGGTGCACCAACATTACTCCATGTAGCGCCAGCATCAGTGCTAGATTGCCATTGAAAAGTTAAATTTGAAGCAATTGAATAACCAGTAGCTGTAACTGAGTAGTTAGATCCTGGCCATCCAGTATTAGGAGTAGCTGTAGCTGTTCCTGCATTTGGTGTTCCCGCACAAGGAGCAGGTGCTACTACATTTATAGTGTAATCTTCTGCTTCAGTATAAGAATAAGATCCACAAGCTAAAGGATTAGTATCAAAATAATTGGCAACAACACGCATTCTGTGATTGCCTATTGTTGTGCTACCAGGGATTGTGATAGTTCCTGTTGTTGATGCAACATAACCTCCACTTGCATATACTAATTCTCCAGCATCATTAAAATCTAAATCGTTATTCCAATCTACATAAATATTGATTCCATGTGTTCCAGAACTCATTGTAGTTGAAAAATTGAAAGATTGTCCTAATATTTGTGTAACAATGTCTGTGCCTGAATAATTAGCATAACCTCCAGCTGAATAAGTTGAATTCCTGTTAATATTTGTACTACCACCAGTAGTAGAAAAATTACTTATCCAATAAGTGTTGGTTGAGGAAGTAAAAGCACAATAGCCTGTTGTAGCAGTTCCAGTTGTGTAAGCACTCCAACAGCCATTATTAGCTCTGATTCTATAATAGTAAGTAGTGTTTGAAGCTAAACCTACAATGTTTTGTGTAGTTGTAGGGTCATTAATCGTAAATGGAGAACCTGCAATATTAGCTGTGTATCCTGCATCTGTAGTGACTTGTAACTGATAAGTAACGGCATTAATACCACCTCCTAATGAAGAAGGCCAAGAGAAGTTAATGCTAGTCAAGGTGCTTGAAGTTGTTACAGGAGACGGCGATGCTGGACATGTTACCGCATTACCTGTTAAAGGACTAGAGGCATTATACAAAGGACCTCCAGAACATCCACTATTGTTGTAAGCATAAATATAATAGTAGTAACGGGTATTACCATTTAATCCAGTTCCGAGAATGGTAGTTGAAGCTCCGTTTTGAACTAAAGTAAGCCCAGCTCCTAATGTTCCTATGTTAGCACCTGTATAAACTACACCATTTACTGGAGCAGATGGAGGAGTAGCTGAAGTAGAACGAATGACTAAGTAACTATCTGCTGTTCCTGAAAAAGTTGCAGGAAATGAATCAGAAGTAATGGTCCCAGCTGTAAATCCTGAAGCTTGTGAGCCAGGAGTTGTACATGGACCAGGAGAGGTAACACATATTCCAAAAGTGCCTTGATTGTCATTTCCATATTCCCAAACCCTAACATAAATTGTTGCTCCTGGTGTTAAACCAGTTCTTGTTATGCTAGACATTAACCCGTTAGCACTATCATCATCATCACATTCTAATAAGGTCAAAGCTCCGCAAGTTCCGGTGTACCAAGCCATACCACTATCTGACATTCCTCCAGTTTGTGTATCAACAGTAACCTCTCCATTTGCGGGTACTACAAAACTAAACCAAACATCACCACCAGAGTAACTGCCGCAGCCTGGTACAGGTGGAGTAGAAGGTGTTGTAGAAGCAGTTGCTCCTACAGTAGTATAAGTTGAATAGCTACAGCTTGTGTTAATTGTAAGCGAAGTTGCAGTATTGCAATTGTCGTTAGCTAGGCCAGGTAAAGTATAAGTAAAGCGAATTTCTCCTCGTGCTCCACTTCCTCCAGGTTGATTACCTCCTCCACGTTCACCACCACCACCACCGGCTCCTGGGGTATTTCCGGGGTTACCAGCTGCATTTGTACTTCCTGTACCACCAGTTCCCCCGTTTGGAGCACTTCCTCCATTTCCTCCTGATGCACCACCAGCTATTCCGGGGTTTCCGTTTGTATTTGTTGAGCCACCACTTGCAGTACCTCCGGTACCAACGGCGCCTGCATTTCTTGCGCCACCATTACCTCCGCCAGCAGTCATTAATCCGCCAAAGTTTATTGTTGAGTTTCCTCCATTACCTCCAGTTGCAGAGCCTGCGGCTCCACCACCTCCACCAGTTCCTATTGTAAAGGTATAGTTTGTTAATGGAGTTACTGTCATTGTTTTAGAAACATATGCGCCAGATCCACCTCCAGAACCACCAGATCCATTAGTGTTAGATCCGCCACCTCCACCTCCAGCACCCCATATTTGTACAGTAACAGAAGTTACTCCTGCTGGAACTGTCCATGAGCCTGAAGCTGTATAAGTGTCTGTTGTCTGTCCAAATGTTATACTTGTAAAAATAAAAAACAGAAAAAACAAAAAGTTTTTCAAGGGGTAAGAATTAGTTTTCATTTTAAGTGAATAAATTGTAGTTTATAGTTGATTGTGTTGATTTTAGCACAAAAATACTTTTTTTTGTGAATTATACAAGTTCAAAATGCAACATTTGTTAAGAAAAAGTTATTTTGTTGATAACTTTCATGTGGTTTGTCGTTAAAAAAAACACTTTTCATTTTTTTAAGTTGTATTGGTTGCGGATTTGGTAAAACAAAAAAAGGCTAACAGTTACGTTAGCCTTTTTAAAATAGTTAAGATTTTATTAGAAAATCACTTTGTAAGTTTTGGTAGAACCATTTTCTAAAGTTACTTCTACTAATAATGCACTTTGTGTTTTTGCAATGTTTTTACTAGTGAATGTAGTTGCATTTACATTGTTAAATGTTCCTAAAACTCTTCCTAATAAATCGTGTACACGAACCGATTGAATAGTCTGGTTATTTGTGTTTACATTGATACTTTCATTTGTGTAAACAGTTACTGCATTTGCAATAAAGTCTTCATTTCCTAAAGTCTCATTATTAAATTTCAATACAAAACGATTTTCGTAATTACCTACGGTTGCTGTAAAACTATATGGTGCAACACGCAAATCGTGTGTTATACCTAATGTTTTGTCTTCTAAATAAATACTTTGAGAAGCGTCTGTAAATAAACCATCAACTGTTGAAATTCCTAAAGTATGTATTCCATTTTGTGAAATTTTAATACCTAATGGGATTAAATCATCATTATTAAACGGCAAAGCTTTTCCTTGAATATTTAATTTGTCTGTGTTTGAGAAGGAATATAGTTCAAAACTCGCTTTTACATCCAAAGCAGGTGCGTCGTACATACGGTCTATTTCATTAGTTGCGCCAGCTACGTAACCAACTAAAGTCGTACTTGAAGTGGCAGAAGGTGTAATTAAATTTAACCATATTCTGTGTTTTTCATCATTACCTGCATCGGTTACATTAGCGTTTCTATGGAAAATATCGTTTCTGTAATCATTTCTTCTCATGCTATTATTGAAAACTACATTTTCTGTTGCAGCGGCAGAACTATGATTCATTAATACGAAGAATCCTTGACCAGCTGCAATATTTCCATTTCCAATGGCTGGATTAGCTCCAGTTGCATTGTAGGTAATATAATCTCCAACAGTATAGTTTTGAGCATAATTGTTGTAAAATGGATCAACAGTAGCGGCTGAAGGCAAAGTACCATGTGTCCAAAACTTAATAAATCCTGCAATATTGGTATTAGCAGCTAAGAATAGATTAGCATTTATAGCTGAAGGATATGGATTACCAATTAAATTCCAGTTGTCATCATCTCTAGTTGCTAGAGTTGTAGAAACTCCTGTTGCATAATTAACACCATCATAAACGCCTCTACTTATTGGCATGTTGATATTTCCATTATTAGGGACACCTACAAAGTTTGCTGTAAAGTTTTGAAGGACTGTGGTATAAGAATTAGGACCTCTTACAATATATCCTTTTCCGGCTACCATTGCTTCGTTTGCTGCTGTCCAGTTACCCCAACCATTAATATTAGCTCCAATTGTTGGAACCCATTTGAATCTATATCCAGCTGATGTTCCTGGAGATACTGCGCTTAATTGGAAGTTAGCTACAGGTGAAGACCAATAAACATAGTCTAGTTTTCTAACATTAACATTTCGTTTCATTGAGATATTACCCACGTTAGCCACATTGTTTACTTGAATTAAGCTTCCTGAGTTCTCAACATTGAATGTACCACTCGCATCTACAGTTACTTCGTCTGTTACTGTTAATGTATTGTCTGCTTCAATCTGTAGTAAACCATTTGGCCTTACAGTAACAATTCTTGCGTACGCGTCACTTGCGCTTGTATTAATATATGAATCATTTGGTCCGTCATAAATATATACACAGGTATTTGCATCTGGTACACCTGTAGGTTCCCAGTTGTTAGCATTATACCAATCTGCACTTGTGCCACCTTTCCAAAGTTTAGTACTATTTGTAATTGTAATAAATTCTGAAATTGGACATCCATTACCTAAAGTGGCATTAGCTGTAAACGACCATGAAGGTGAGGCTAATTGTAGTGCTGTTGGTCTAACATATACCGTTGTTACAGATTGCGCTACATAAGGTATAGTACATGCAGGATCAATAAAAGCAGCAACAGTTCCACCAGTCCATGTAAACGTTGTGTTTAATGGTCTTGTTCCAAATACTTGTACATCATCAATAGCCCATCCGTTAGCCCAAGCAGAACCTCCAGCTAAATAATATCTAAAACGAACCATTAAGTTAGGTTGCCCTGCAAAAGCAGTTAAGTCAACACTAACATTAGTAAACTGTCCTGCGAAACCTTGATTTGAAGTATAGGTTGCTAAAGTTGTTGGCCAAGTTGCTCCGCTATCAGTTGAAACATCAACATATCCAAATTGTACAGGTTCCCCTGGATAATATGAGAAATGATGTCTAAAACTTAAAGTTAAATCACTGTATGCTGAAGCGTCTAATACAGCAGTTCTTAACTGTGTATCTTTAGGATTAGGTGCTGTAAAATCTGAGTTTGCTAAAGCAAAACCGTCACCGATAGCTCTTGAAGTAATTGCTGGCTTCCATACAGTTCCAACTGGAACATAAGGACTTGTTCTACTTGTCCATTGTGTGTTAGCATCTGCTTGACCTACTACGTTAAATCGTACCATTGTTCCTAAGCCTGTTGTTCCATCTCCAAAATCTTCATTAACTAAATAATCAATAACTACGTCACCTCCAGCATCAATTTGAACGACATTATTTTCTCCACAAACATTTGGAACTGAAGGGGTAACTACAATATTTGCAGTTGGATTAACTTTTGCTATAATCTCTTCTCTATACCATGATTCACAGCTTCCGTTAAAAGCAGTAACATAATATTTTGTAGTAGTAGTTAAGAAAGGTGTAGTCCAGTTTGTAATTCCTGGCACAGCCGCTTGAGTTCCAATTAAAGTTCCTCCATATAATGAATCGTAAAATCTAAATTCAGTTACACCTGGAGTTCCTTCTACTCCTAAAACAACAGTTCCGTTGTCACATCTATCACCATCATATAAGGCAACTGGTTTTGCAACACAATCCGCAACAACGACTAATCTGTAATCTTCAGTTTCACCTGTTGTGTAATTGCCACAAGGAGCAATTATGTCAGAATCTTCTCTTGTTCTAATTCTGATTCTATACGTTCCTAATGGTTGAGCGATTGGTACTACAAATCCTCCTGTACCTTCAATTGTTTGAACAGCACCCGAATTGTAAACCATTTCACCTGGATCGGCAAATGTTCCGTCGTTATTCCAGTCTACCCACATTTCTATGTATTGTCTTGAAACTCTCAATAAATAATCAATTGCTACACCACCTCCTGGTACCTGAGTAACTGGTGTTGATGCAGTATAATCGGCATAGCCACTCGGAGCTCTACCTGTTCCCATATTGTTTAGGTTGGTAATTGCCCCAACTGTAAATATGTTTTCAATATATCTTGTACTAACATTAGATGTTGGGATACAGTAAGGGTCGCTAGCTGTTGTAGTAACGTTGCCATTTAGATTTCCTAAATATAATGGACCTCCAATACATAATCTATTGAAAGAGAAAACATATATGTAATATGTAGTTGAGTTTGCTAAGCCAGTTGCAGAGAAAGTATTTCCTGAACCATTTGCAATTACAGTGTAACCTGCTCCTACAGTTGCTCCAATTGTATAAGTTGTTCCATTTGCAGGTGTTGGAGCTACTGGATTTGTGCTAATCACAACTAAGTAATTATCAGGCTGTGGAACCGCATGTGTAAACGAACCTGAAATTACAGTACCTGTTGCAGATAAAGATAATGCTGTTGGTAAAGCTGTTGGCGCTACACAAGGAATGTTACAGTTTCCACTGTAAGTTATGTTTAAATCAAAACCTGGTCTTACAGTAAAGCCATTTGATATAAATCTTATCGTTATTGTTTGCCCTGGATTACCAGTATAATTTATTGTTCCGGCACCAGTATAAACTGCTAATTGTATTCCGCCTATTCCAACTCCATCATATAAAATAATTCCATCTGAACCAGATTGAGTGTCATAAGTACCATTTAGAGATACTACAGCTGTAGATGTTACATTTAAAACTGACCAGTCATCTCTATTGTTTCCGTAATTAGCTAAATTGTTGTGGTCTCTTAAAATACTGTTATCACCACAGGTTACGTTGTTAACTCCACTACCACTAACTAAAACTAAATTACTAACTGTTAAAGAAGCAGAAGTTGAGTATGTAGATGTGCCACAAGCATTAGTTGCAGAGGCTTGATATAGATAACCATTCATGGCTAATGTAGCTCCTGTAATGGTTAAAGTTGCAGTAGTAGCACCACTGTAAACCCCACCATTAACTACAGTACTCCATGAGCCACCACCATCAGTACTCACTTGCCATGTGTATGATGTTGGGCCATTTAAAGCGGTAACACTAAAGTTAGCTGTGCCACCTATATTTGTTGTTGCATTTGCAGGGTTAGCTGAAATGGTTGGAGTTGTAATTACTGTTATAGGTGTTGATATTGAACAGCCAGTAGGTAGAGTGTATACTACTGTTGCGGTACCAGTGGTAACGCCAGTTACAATGCCACCCCCAGAAATGGTAGCAGACCCTGTTCCATTTATAATAGACCATGTTCCTCCTCCTGTAGCATTTGTAAAGGCTGGAGTTGTTGCTCCGGTACAAACTGTTGCTGCTCCACCGCCAATAGCAGCTGGTAATGGATTAACTGTAAAAGTAGCTGCTGATGTTGCAGAACCTCCTGGTGTTGTAACTTGTACGGTTCCTGTTGTTCCTGCTCCAACTGTAACAGTTACTGTTGTTGCTGTATTTCCTGTAATGGTTGCTGCTGTACCGCCAATAGTAACGGCAGTTGCACCTGTTAAATTAGTTCCATTTATTACTAATGATGAGCCAACACAACCACTTGCAGCACCTAAACTAGTTATTGTTGGAGGTGAAGTGTGAGTAACGCATACAGTAAAACCGTTTGCGGTTAAATCACCATTAAAATCATGAATTTGAATTTTATAAAAAGCCCCTATGGTTAAACCTGTTAGGGTTAAAGTTTCAATACCGTTATCTCCTGTAACGTCAACACATGCTCCGCCAGTTGGTGTAGTAGCAGATCCGCAAGCACTAATTACTTTTACTACGGCATCAAAACCTGCAATTCCGTCAACGGTTACAACATGGCTTGAAGTTACAGCTTGGAATTCATACCAAACAGCATTTTCTGTTCCAGTAGTACAATCTCCGGTTTCGTTGTTGTCTGTTGCTCCGGTTGTTGAACCGGTTGTTGTAGTACAAGTGGTGTTTGAAGTAAGGGTAATGGCGCCAGAACAAACATCATTAGCTGGTGGTGGAACTGGTGAATAAACACAAATATCACCAGTCATGTTTCCATCACTGTTGTATCTTTGAATTCTAACTCTGTATCTTTGTCCAATGGTTGTCGCAAATGTTATGGTTTCATCTCCTCCAGCACCAAATGCATCAGCACATGCAACAGAAGCCATTGTAGCTGAGCAAGCTCCCTGAAAAAGGGTTAGCACAGCATCTTCAGAATCTGGTGAATAAGTGATTGTAGTCGATGTACTTGTTGCGTCAAACCAACCCCAAGCATCATCACGATCAGCAGCATTACAACCAGCTGCACTATTCCAATAATCAGTATTGTTATTAGAATCCCATGTTTGAAATGTACAAGTTGAGTTGACTGTTAGTTGACCGCCTGCATTACTGTCGCAATCACTTCTTTGTCCAAAGACATTTGAAATCCCACAAAGCATAAATAAAGCAACTAACCAAGTGGTTGTGCTGTTTTTCCAGTTTTTTGAAGTCGACGTAAGTGGGTTAATCATTGACTTCACCATTTTTGTTAAGTAATTTTTTTGCATAAAAATTAAAATTTAATTAAAACAATTGGCTTGGGGAAGCTTATGTTTTGCAAGTATGCTTAAAAATAAACCTGTAAGTAAACTTTTTAGCTTTTCTTCCTCACAACAAATCTAAAGACTTGTTAATGTAAATATATAAATAATTAGTTTAAAAAAAAGTATAACTGTATCTTTTTTTGGAATAACTGTACCTTTTTCTTGAAATAACTGTTTAAAGCGCAAAAGTATGTTAAATTTTTAGATGGCAAAACTTTTATCGATTATATGTTAATTTATTTCGTTGAAATTAAGCAGTTTAGGTTTTAAAGATGCTTTTGGAGTTATAATGAATAGATTTTCAGGTGTTTTTTATTATTGTTAAAGAATATGGGTATTTATTTTTAATTGATTTTTGTTGAAAAAATCTTAAGGTTATTTTTTGTTTTTTTTTCCAAAAGTAAAACCAAGGCTGTTTTTTTTTCGTAAGTAAATTGTGTTAGGTAAAAAGTTGTACCTTTCAAATAATAATTAAAATTTTATTTCACTATCTTTAATTAATTATTTTTTTACTAAATTTGTAATGTAATGTTTTAAATGCCAACACTATGAAAAGAATTTTACTTTCAACATTAGGGCTTATTAGTTCATGTGCTGTTTTTTCACAAATGTATGTGAGTCCAAATAGTTACGTGTTTGTAAACGATCAGTTTATGTATGTAACGCAAGATGTAAACTTGCAAAATAACGGTAATTTCTTTTTGAGGAATAATTCACAATTATTACAAGGTACTGCTGGTGCTGGCGCTAATACAGGTGCGGGTAAACTTTCTGTTTTTCAAGAAGGCACAACTAATAATTTTCAATACAATTATTGGTGTTCACCAGTAGGTAACGCTTCAGCTGCTGTAGGAAATGAAGCGTTTGGAATTACCATGTTGAATCGTCCTACGGGTATAATCACAAGTACTGCGGCAACTATTTTGCCTACAAATAATTACAATGGAACTGCAAGTCCTTTGGCAATTGCACCATATTGGATATGGAGATTTATAACTTCTAATGCTTATGCGCAATGGACGTATGTGGGTGCTGGATCTACAATTAATGCAGGTGAAGGTTTTACAATGAAAGGAACTTCAGGAACAGATGCTACTGTTGCTCAAGCAATAGAAGGAGTTCAAAATAATTCAGGAAGCAGACAACGTTATGATTTTAGAGGAAAACCTAACGATGGAAATATGTCAATTCCGGTATCTGCAGGTAACTTTACTTTAGTTGGTAATCCGTATCCAAGTGCTATTGATTTAAATGCTTATTTGTTACATCCGTCTAATGCGGCTGTAATTAATGGTCAAGCTTATTTTTGGGAACAAGTAACTGTTAATACTCATATTTTAAATCAATACCAGGGAGGTTATGGTATTTATAATCCAGGTACTGGAATTTATACTCCTGCTGCTTTTTGGACGTATGACGGCGCTGGAAACCAAGGGGTTCCTGCTGGTTCTGGTACAGTTTTTCAAAGAAGATTCAGTCCTGTTGGGCAAGGTTTTATGGTACTAGGGACTGCTGCGGGTAGTGTTACTATGCAAAACGCATTTCGTGTTTTTGTAAAGGAAGGTGTAGTTAATCAGTCGGAATTTGCAAGAACTGGAGAGGTTGCTTCAACAGATGTTTATGATCCAAACTCTGAATTTTTTCCTGAAATTCCTAACGTAGCAGGAACAGATTATACTCAAATTAGAAAAGGTACAGCTCCTTATATTAGAATTCATGCCATGTATAATAATGGTGGTGTTCGTCCAACAACTATTGCGTTTTTAGATACAGCTACTGATGGTTTTGATTATGGTGCTGACGGACGTTCTCCATCTGGTGAAACAGCAGAATTTTATTATGTATTAACTGACATGCCACATGAATATGTAGCAACAGCGGTTCAATTTGATATTGATAAAAGAATACCTGTTGGTTTTAGATGTACTGCAAGCACAAACTTTAAACTTCAGGTAAAAGATGTGGTAGATTTTGATGCCAATCAGCCAGTATATTTACACGACAAACAAACAGGAATTTACTATGATATTAAAAATGGTATTTTTGATATGGTAATGCCAGCAGGTGATAATAGAACGCGTTATGAAATTACATTCAAAAATACTGATGACGTATTGAGTAATCCATCAGATGTTGCAGATGCTTTTACTGTTTTTCAAAATAACGAGAATGGAATGTTAACCATTTACAATACTTTAAATAAAGATATTACATCTTTAATGATGTATGATGTTACAGGTAAATTAGTATTGAATAAATCAAATTTAGGAAGTGCGGTTTCGTTTGAATTTTCAACTTCAGCTTTAAGTGATGGTGTTTATGTAGTAAAAACGAAAACAAAAGATAACTTAGATATTAGTAAAAAAGTAATTGTTTCTAGAAAATAAGAGTTACTAGGTTTACATTATAAATAAAAAAGCAGCTTTATAAAAGGCTGCTTTTTTATTTAAGAATTTAGTAAGACAATGAGGGTTAAATGTAAATAGAAACAACCCTATCATAAAGTTTGCTGCGATTCTATTTTTTTTTGAAGAAAAAAACGGCCAATAAATTGACGGTTAAATCTATAAGTTATTAGTAAATTATTTTTTTGACAATTTTAATATTGTTTTCTAGAGTTATCTGAATAAGTAAAGGTAAATTTGATTTTACTAATTGATTTTCGCTATACTTATTTGAATTTACTTTTTTGTTTTGTGAAATTAGTCTTCCTAAAGTATCATAAACTAAGACTTCTTTGATGATTTCGTTAGCTTCAATGTTAAGAGCATCATTTGTGTAAATAACTACCGATTCATTATTTATAAAGTCTTCATTTCCTAAAGTTTCATTCGAAAATTTTAATACAAATCTAGTATTGTAATCCCCTGCTGAAGTAGTAAAACTGTATGGTGACTCTTTTAAATTGTGTGTCAGGTTTAATTCTAAATCTTGAATATAGATATCTTGATTGCCTTCAAACAAACCATCTACAGCTGATAATCCAAAAGTGTAAATACCATTTTGATTTGTTGTAAATCCTAGTGGAATCTCGTCATTTGTTGTAAAAGGTAATGCCTTTCCTTGAATAGTAAAATATTGATTTTCAATAATACTATATAATTCAAAATTATTTTTAAGTTTGGTTTCTGCATCAAAAACTCTATCGATTCCATTAGTAGCTTCATCAACATATCCTACTAATAAACTACTTGCAATCTGATTAGGATTTACTAGGTTTAACCAAATGCGGTGCTTTTCGTCAGCATCTTCAGAAGTTGTTGTATTTCCATTTCTAAAGAACTGATTATTTGATATATCTGAACCTCGCATATCGTTCGTAAATATTGCGTTTCCTGACTGTGAAGCAGAATTATGATTCATTTTTACAAAGAAACCTTGTCCGGCACCAATTACACTCAAAGCGCCAGGTATAGATGTTCCAGTTCCGTTAATCAACAAATAATCGTCTGTAGAATAATTATATGTAAAATTACCATAAAAAGGAGAGTTGTTGTTTGCGCTTACAGGTGTGTTATGTGTCCAAACACGAACAAAGCCATCAAGCGAAGTATTGCTATTTAAAAATCGGATTGCATTAATCGCAGAAGGGTATGGGTTTCCAATTAAATTCCAGTTATCATCATCTTCTGTAACTTTTAAATTGCCGTTCATATAACTATTTCCAGCATAATTACCTCTTGCTATAGGAGTATTTATATTGCCATTATTTGGAACTCCCGTAAAAGTAGCTGTAAAATTTTGAGTTGTATTTGTTGGAAAATTATTAGGAGCTCTAATGATATATCCCTTTCCTAATGTCATAATTTGGTTAGACGCTCCAGCCCAATTTCCAAATCCATTTAAGTTGTTTCCAATTGTTGGAACCCATTTGTAAATAGAACTCGAATTAGGTGATACTTGTGATGTATTAAAACTAGTTACAGGTGATGACCAGTATACATAGTCAAATTTAGATATTGATGTGTTTCTTTTTAGTTGGATGTTTCCTGAATTGGCTACATTGTCTATTTGTATTAAACTTGATGCATTTTCAATTATAAAAGAAGCAGTTGAACTAATGTTAACACTTCCTTTAACTCTTACACTTCCTGAGTTATTTAAAGTTAAAAATCCAGTATTTGAAATTGTAATGGTTTTAGCTTCTGCATTAGTTGTAGAAACAATACAGTTTACGTTGTTGTTTATGATTACGTCACAATTAATTGTTGGTACACCTGTAGGAGACCAATTAGCACTGTTATTCCAGTTGGTGTTTTGAACGCCTGTCCATGTTTTTGTACAAGCAGGAGGCGGAGTACAATCATAGTTTCTAGTTACAGTAATATTTGGATTATTTTGAATAGCACCTCTAACACAATAAGTAGAATTAGCAGTACATGTTGTTATAGAACCTCCTCCATTTAAATTCCCATAAACAATTAAGTTTACATTTCTAAGGTTTAAAGTTCTGCCGTTTAAGTTTAAATCACCATTAATGATAATAGTTTGCGTATTCCCATTACCGCAATTTCCGTTACCTAGCCCACTGAAGGCACTTGGAAATGAAGTGTTATTTGTTAAGGAATAACTTCCGTTAAATGTGTAGGGGTTTTGTGAAAAAACTATAAAAGGTAAAAGAAAGAGAAAGAATAAAATGTTTTTTTTCATTGAGGGTAAAAATTTTATAGATGTTATTTTTTTAATTGGTTGCAAAGATAAAATGCTGATTACTAAATACTATGCTTGCATAATAGTTTTTTCTTATGGTTAGATAATTGCAAAGTAATTTTTTTGTTAACTATCTGTAAATCAAGTAATTTTATTTTTTGTGAATTTTGTGAGATGTCTCGTGTTTTAGCAGTTTTCCTTTCTCTATTTTTAATTCATGTTGCTATTTTTTGTATTTAATTAAATTAAATTTATAAAAAAGGTGGTTATATGATAATAATGATGTAAAATTGATTTTTAATCAATTAAATGTTAATGAATTGTTATAAAATCATTCTTTTTATGAGATAAAAGCAATTTTTAAACTTGTGTGCACGTTTTTTTAATGGTAGTTTTATCTCTTAAGATTAAAAAGAGTTTTAGAGTGTAATAAAATAAAATCATAAAGCGTTTTTTCCTTCCTTTGTAATGTGATTCAAGAAATAGAACAATACTTCCCTAATAACATTCAACTCTTTATAAAAAGAGAAGATTTGTTGCATCCTATTATTTCTGGAAATAAATTCAGAAAACTCAAATACAATATTGAAGAAGCGAAAAGATTAAATCAAACGACTTTACTAACCTTTGGTGGAGCTTTTTCAAATCATATTTTAGCGGTTGCTGGAGCTGGAGCCGAATTTGGTTTTAAAACAATTGGCGTTATACGAGGTGAAGAATTAGAAGATAAGATTTCAGAAAATCCTACTTTAGCTAAAGCACAAGAATTAGGAATGCAATTTTACTTCGTAAGTAGAACAGCTTATCGCGATAAAGAAGAGCCTTCTTTTATTTCGCATTTGCATGAAAAGTATGGAGACTTCTATTTAGTTCCCGAAGGAGGTACTAATTATTTGGCTATAAAAGGCTGTGAAGAAATTTTAACTTCAACAGATAAAGAGTGTTTTACTCACATTGTTTGTCCAGTAGGAACAGGCGGAACAATTTCGGGTTTAATTAATTCGTCAACTGAAAAACAGCAATTAATTGGATTTTCTTCGTTAAAAGGTGCTTTTTTGTCTGAGGTAATTCGTAATTTTGTATCGAAAACCAATTGGAGTATAAACGATAATTATCATTTTGGTGGTTATGGAAAAGTAACCAGCGAATTGATTCATTTTTTAAATTCGTTTTATAGTGAAACGACTATTCCATTGGATCCTGTATATACAGGTAAGATGGTTTTTGGAGTTTTGGATTTGATTAAAAAAGGATATTTTCCAGAAAATTCAAAAATTTTAATGATTCATACTGGTGGTTTACAAGGAATTAAAGGCATGAATTTTGCTTTGCAAAGTAAGAATAAAGAAATAATACAGTTTTATGAAAATTAAATTTGCTCTATTTATTTTGGCACTTTTTGTAGTAAGTTGTACGAGCACTAAACCAGTTGTTAGAACTACTACAAAGCCTAAAGTAACGACAAAATCTAAGCCAGTAACTCAAACAAAAAAGACAACAAAGCCAGTTGTTACTACTTCATCAACTAAATCGGAAACCACAGAATCAAAATCCAAAACCGATTCAGAAGTTAGTTTAGTGGCTACATCTAACGTGAAAACGTATGCTGAAGAGATTCAAATTTATGTAGATAATTTTAAAGAAATTGCTCAAAATAACATGCGAGCTCACGGAATTCCGGCAAGCATTACATTGGCGCAAGGTATTCTAGAATCGGGTGCAGGTAAAGGAAAATTGGCATTAAGTGCTAATAATCACTTCGGAATAAAATGTCACACAGGTTGGAAAGGTGAAAGTGTAAAACACGACGACGATGCTGCTCAAGAATGTTTTAGAAAATATGAGCATCCATCAGAATCGTATCGTGATCATTCTTTATTCTTAACGTCTAGACCCCGTTATTCTAATTTGTTTAAATTAGATAAAGGTGATTATGAATCTTGGGCAAAAGGATTAAAATCGGCAGGTTATGCAACGGATGTAAAATATCCAGATAAATTAATTGGATTAATTGAACGTTTCGAATTATATAAATACGATAATGAAGTTCTAAGTCGCGATTTTAAACCTTCAAAAAAAGAAATGATTCTAGCGCAAGGTGGCGATTATTATACCATTCAACAAGGCGATACTTTGTATTCTTTGTCAAAAAGATTCAATCTTTCGGTGGATCATTTAAAGAAATTAAACAACATGTCTGACAATACCATTTCTATTGGGCAACAAATCAAAATAAAATAATGTTATATAAAAGAAGTAGCGAACTATTTGTAGAGGCTAACAAAGTAATTCCTGGTGGCGTAAATTCTCCAGTAAGAGCATTTAAAGGAGTAGGAGGTACTCCTATTTTTGCGAAAGAAGCAAAAGGAGCTTATTTGTATGATGAAGATGGAAACCGATTAATCGATTATATCAATTCGTGGGGACCAATGATTTTAGGTCATGCCTACGAGCCTGTGGTGAACGCGGTTATAGAAAAAGCTAAAAAAGGAACTTCTTTCGGAATGCCAACAGAATTAGAAACTCAGATTGCTCAATTAGCAGTTTCTATGGTTCCAAATATCGATAAAATTCGTTTTGTAAATTCGGGTACAGAAGCTTGTATGAGCGCTATTCGATTAGCACGAGGTTATACAAAGCGAGATAAAATAATCAAGTTTTCAGGATGCTATCACGGACACTCAGATTCGTTTTTAATTGCAGCGGGAAGTGGTTTGAGTACCTTTGGTGTGCCAAATTCTCCTGGTGTAACTGAAGGAACAGCAAAAGATACATTATTAGCGGCTTACAACGACATCGACAACGTAAAAGCATTGTTCGAAGCTAATAAAAATGAAATCGCAGCAATTATAATTGAACCTGTTGCTGGAAATATGGGATGTATTCCACCAGCACAAGGATTTTTAGAAGCTTTACGAGCGGTTTGTACAGAAAACGGAACTTTGCTTATTTTTGATGAAGTAATGACCGGTTTTCGCCTAGCAAAAGGTGGTGCGCAAGAATTATACGGAGTTCAAGCGGATATTGTTTGTTTTGGTAAAGTAATTGGTGGTGGATTACCTGTTGGGGCATTTGCGGCAAGAGAAGAAATCATGAATTACTTAGCGCCATTAGGACCAGTTTATCAAGCGGGAACATTATCTGGAAATCCGTTAGCTATGGCTGCAGGATTAGAAATGTTGAAAGCTTTGAATTCAGATACTGAGATTTTTAAACGTTTAGATGAAAAAACAGCTTATTTAGAAAAAGGTATTCAAAAAGTATTAACAGAAGAAAATATAGTTTTTACTATTAATAGAGTAGGGTCGATGATTTCAGTTCATTTTGATGCTAATCCTGTTTATGATTTTGCAACGGCTAAAAACGGAGATAACGATACTTTTAAGAAGTTCTTCCACGGATTATTAAACAGAGGAATTTATATTGCACCTTCCGCTTATGAAACCTGGTTTATTACTGATGCGTTAACGTATGAAGATTTAGATTTTACCATTGCTAAAATTAAAGAAGTAGCAAAAGAACTATAAAAAAAGTCCCGATAAAATCGGGACTTTTTTTATTTAATTAAGTTTTCGTAAAGTTTTTTATTACTTTTTAACTTTTTTAATTGTTCTGGAGAAAGTGATCCATCTAATTTACTTTTCATAGTTTCGTAAACTTGATTGCGCTCTTGATCAGTTGTTGCTTTAGCTAATGTTTCGTGTTTATAAGTTAATAAATTAATTAATCCATTTTCTAACGAGCTTTCAAGAGTAATTTCCTTAACTAATTCAGCTATTTCCATTTTTGCTTGTACAACAGGGTCTTTAGATTTTTTTTCCTGAACTTTATCTTGAGCAAGTGCAGTATTACTTAAAGCAAAAAAGATTATCAATGATAGAAATATTTTTTTCATAATAGATTTAATAAATTAAATGTTGTTTCGTCAAAACTAAATTAAATTCAATAAATATCAAAATATTTCAATGAAATAATTATTTAGTACTACGTTTTTCAACCTTTTTTTCAATTCTCTCTTTTCTGTCCTCTTTTCTATCTGCTTGCTTTTCTTCCCATTTTGCAAATTGTTCTGGCTTTAATATTTTTTTCATTTTGGCTTTTATTTCAATTTGATTGTCAAGCATTTCATTTTTTGCAGCAAATTTTTCATCAGCTGATGGCTTTTCACCTTTTTCTTTTTTAGCTTTCATAGCGGCAATTTTAGTTTCTCTTTTTTTACTTTGTTCTACTAAAATTGTTTTGATTTCTTTTTGTTGTTTATCATCTAAATCTAATTCCAAAGTCATTCTTTTGACTTGAAGTTCTGTTTGTTGCTCTGGAGTTAGTTTTGCTCCTCTTGCTTTTCTTTCTTGTGCAAAGGTTAGTGTGGTAGCTACTAATGCAATTGCTAAAATCATTTTTTTCATCTTTCTTATTTTTTAATTGTTTGATGATAAGACACAACCATTTTAAAAAGGTTTAATCATTAACAAAATATTATTAAAAATTGTTTTTAATTAATTGCAATAGAAAAACGTTTGTATATTTGCAAAGTGAAAAATTTAGTCATTTTAATCGCTTTTTTTATGCTGGTAAAGCCAGCTATTCCATTTTTGGAATACGTTATTAACTATGACTATATTGTAAAAGAGCTTTGTGAAAATAAGGAAAAACCAGAACTTAAATGTAATGGTAAATGTCACTTAACGAAGCAATTAGCAAAATCTGCTGAAGAAGATAAAAATGCTTCTTCAGATAAAAAGCAAAACGTAAAACAAGAAATTGAAACCATGTTTTGTCAAGAATTCAAAGTAGTTTCTTTTGCTAAAAACTTCGTTTTCACAAACAAAAAAATCAATTCTGACTATCAGAATTTGTATGCTTTGACTGCAATACAGTCCACTTTTCATCCACCCACCTTTTTAGTTTAATTTTTTATTGCAATCGTTTCTAATTCTAAGAATCGATTAGGATATCTATGTCCAAAATTGTTTAAAGAAATCAATCTTTAAGCACAAATAATATTAAATTTTAAAAACTAAAAATTTTCAAAAAATGAAATTTCAATTAAAAAATATAGTAGCTGTAATGGCTATAGCTTTAGCATTTACTTCATGTTCAGACGATGATAACAACGCAATAACAGGTGAAGGAAACTTAAAATTAGAATTCGATAACGTATATGGTGATGCAGATTTTGCATTCAATACAGCATACACAAACTCAAACGGAGAAGTTGTTAAAGCTTCAAATGCAATCTATATTGTGAGTAATATTGTTTTAACTAAAGAAGATGGTTCAACTTATACTGTGCCTAAAAGCGAAAGCTATTTCTTTGTAAACGAAGCAGATGCTACAAGTACATTATTAAATTTACCAAACATTCCAGCTGGAAATTACACAAAAGTTACCTTCGGAATTGGTGTTGATCAAGCGCAATTTAACGCTGGAGCAGACGGACAAGGAACTATGTGGACAGATGCGCAAGCATTAGGAATGACATGGTCTTGGGCTGCTGGATATAAATTTGTAAAATTCGAAGGAACTGTTACTTCAGCAACGCATACAAATGCAAATTACAGAGTGCATACAGGAAAAACCGGTGATGTATACAATTATGCCGAAGTTACTTTAGATTTACCAGACAACGCATTAGTAAGAACAAACATTACTCCTCAGGTTCATATCATGGCCGATTTAAAGAAGATTGTTGATGGTACAACGGTTATCAATTTTGAAGAAGGTCTAGACGTAATGGGAGGAACAAAAGTGCAAAACATTTCTGCAAACAACGTTCCTACAATGTTTGAAGTACACCACGTTCACAACGATTAATTTTAGTAAAAGCTAATCCAGCTGTACATTACAAGTCCGCAGGAAAAACAAAAATTTTGTAAACTAAAAAAAGGGCTTCTTAGGTCGCCTTTTTTAGCAACAAAATCAATTTGTTTTTCCTTTACGGGCTTTTAATTCCCATCTGGGCTAAAACATAGCGTTATGAAAACAAAATATTTAATTTTATTAGCAATTGGATTTTTATTCAGTTGCGCATCAGACGATTCATCAGAATACCAAAACATTCCTATTGATTATCAAGCGCCTTCAAATTTTCCACCATTAGCTTACAATATAGCTAATAATCCATTAACCGAAAAAGGTTTTGAATTGGGAAAAAAAATCTTTTACGATGGTCGCTTAGCTTCAGATGGAGTGGTTTCTTGTGGCTTTTGTCACATTCAAGAAGATGCGTTTACACATCACGGTCACACCTTTAGTCACGGTGTTGGTGATGGTGTTGGAACACGAAATGCACCACCCATTCAAAACATGGCTTATCAAACCCAATTTTTTTGGGACGGAGCAGCCGATCATATCGAATTGCTATCAATGGCGCCTATTTCTAACGAATTAGAAATGAATGGCGATATTATCAGTATAATCAATATGATGAAAAATGATAGTGAGTATAAAAAATTATTCCGTCAAGCTTTTCCAGGAGAAGAAATCAATTCCGAAAACATGTTAAAAGCACTATCACAATTTATGACCCTACTCACTTCTTCCAATTCACGTTTTGATAAATACAGAAGAAACGAAGCTGGAGGAACATTAACTTCAGACGAATTAGCAGGTTATGATTTGTTCAATCAAAAATGTGCTTCGTGTCATGCCACTGATATATTTACTGATAATTCGTTCAGAAACAACGGATTGCCAATAAATCCGTCAATAAACGACAAAGGAAGATATCGCGTAACCGAATTGGATATTGACAAATACAAGTTTAAAGTGCCAAGTTTGAGAAACATCGAAAAAACCGCACCTTACATGCACGATGGTCGTTTTTACACTTTAGAAGCAGTGTTAAATCATTATTCGTCAGGTGTTTCAAATACTCAAAATTTAGACGCAAGTTTAAACAATGGTGGAACATTAGGAATTCCGTTGACTGCAACCGAAAAATCACAACTTGTAGCCTTCTTAAAAACCTTGACGGATAACGAATTTTTAACGAATCCAAAATTTTCTGAATTTTAAAATGAAAAAATATATCATCATTTTCCTATTGATTTTTCAATATGGATTTACAGCCGAAAAAGACAGTTTGTCAACAATTAATCCGTTTTTAAAATTTCATCAAGTTTCTGAGGACTTTTTTGATGATTGCGATGCTTGTGGCTGTTCGGCAAGTGGCGGAAGCATGGGTTTTGCCTCTATGTTAAATACCAATTTTGTTGGAATTCGTTATTTTAACCAATCCTATAAAAGTACGGATGGTTTGTATAGTAACTCGGCTTGGTACAACGAAAGTTATAACACTATGCAGGTTTGGGCAAGAATTCCGGTGGTGAAAAAAGTACAAATTTCTGCTTTAATTCCTTATCATTTTCATAATCGAGAATCGGCAAATGGGAAACAAAATGTTAGCGGGATTGGAGATATCACCATTTTAGGAATGTATCAATTATACAAAACGCATAAAGACAGTACTTTTTTGGTTCATTCATTGCAAGCTGGAGCAGGAATAAAAGTTCCAACTGGAAAATTTGATGAAGCAAATAACGGTAGTTTCAACCCAAGTTACCAAGTAGGAACAGGAAGTTTAGATTATTTTTTAGCTACCGAATATGTGGTAAAAAGAAAAAAATTTGGGCTAAACACCATGCTTAATTATGTGATTAAAACTGAAAATGATAAAAATTATCGTTTCGGAAATCAATTCAATTATTCAGGAACTTTTTTCTATTTGTATGAAAAAGAAAAGTATTCGATAGCACCACAACTTGGTTTTGCAGGAGAAGTATATGAAGATAATTATCAGTTAGGACAAAAAGTTCGTAATACTGCTGGTGATATTTTCTTTGGTAAATTAGGCTTTGAAATAGGAAAAGATAAATTTTCTTTGGGAGCAAATGTAATGTTGCCAATTACTCAAAATTTGAATGGTGGTAATTTAGAAGCCAATTACCGTTGGAGTTTGAATTTGAATTATAGTTTATAATAAAAAAGGAACTCATTTGAGTTCCTTTTTTTATTTATTTCCCTAAATATTCAGCAATTTTATTATCACCGTCAACAATAATTTTCATTAAGCCATGTTTGCTAATGCCTTTACTAGCTACATCCCATTTTTTACCGCTTAAATCGGCTTTTATTTTTAAATCTCCAATTGAGATACCTTGGTTTGCTTTTAAAATTTCGATGATGTGTTTTTCATCTTCCGTTAATTCTGGTCCTTTTTTCTCTGGTCGCATTTGTGGAAAGAACAACACTTCTTGAATCGATGGATTATTCGTTAAAAACATGATTAATCGGTCCATTCCAATTCCTAAACCAGAAGTTGGCGGCATTCCGTATTCTAATGCTCTTAAGAAATCTTCATCAATAATTCCGTTGGCTTCATCATCACCTTTTTCGGCTAAAGCCATTTGTGCCTCAAAACGCTCACGTTGATCAATTGGGTCGTTTAATTCGGAATAAGCATTCGCGATTTCTTTACCACAAACCATCAATTCAAAACGTTCTGTTAATTCAGGATTATCTCGGTGCGATTTACATAAAGGCGACATTTCTTTCGGATAATCGGTGATAAAAGTTGGTTGAATGAAGTTGCCTTCACATTTTTCCCCAAAAATCTCATCAATTAATTTTCCTTTACCCATGGTATCGTTTACTTCGATTCCCATAGATTTTGCAGCTTCGCGCAATTCATCTTCCGATTTTCCTGTAATGTCAAAACCTGTGAATTGTTTGATAGCATCCGTCATCGTTACTCTTGCGTAAGGTGCTTTGAAGTTTACTTTGTGTTCGCCAAAAGTAGCTTCCGTAGTTCCGTTTACTTGAGTGGCACAATATTCTAATAAATTTTCGGTCATTTCCATCATCCAGTTGTAGTCTTTGTAGGCTACATAAATTTCCATTGCGGTAAATTCTGGATTGTGGGTTCTGTCCATTCCTTCGTTACGGAAATTTTTCGAAAATTCGTAAACACCATCAAAACCACCAACGATTAATCTTTTCAAATATAATTCGTTAGCAATTCGCATGTATAACGGAATATCTAAACTGTTATGATGTGTAATAAAAGGACGCGCTGCAGCTCCACCAGGAATTGATTGTAAAACTGGAGTTTCCACTTCCATATAACCTGCTTCATTAAAGAAAGTTCGCATAGCGGTGAACAATTTGGTTCTTTTCATGAATACTTCTTTCACATGTGGGTTTACTACTAAATCTACATAACGCATACGGTAGCGTAATTCTGGGTCAGTAAACGCATCAAATACGTGACCTTCTTCGTCAGTTTTTGGTAATGGAAGCGGTTTTAATGTTTTACTCAACATTTTAAAATCATCCACACGAACACACATAGCGCCTACTTTCGTCATGAATAATTCACCTTCAATTCCAATAAAATCACCTAAATCGGTTAATTTTTTGAAAACTTGATTGTAAAGCGTTTTGTCTTCGCCTTCGCAAAGTACATCGCGATTAAAATACAACTGAATTCTTCCTTCACTGTCTTGTAATTCAGCAAACGAAGCTTTTCCTTGATCACGAACACTCATCAAACGTCCAGCCAAAATAACCTTCTTGCCTTCTTCGAAATTTTCCTTCACTTGCTTTGAAGTGTGATTCACCGGAAATAAATCCGCTGGATAAGGGTTAATTCCAAGTTCGCGTAAAGCGTTTAGTTTGTCTCTTCTAATGATTTCTTGTTCCGAAAGTTGCATAGTATTGTATTTAAGCGTGCAAAGATAATTTATTTTGTTTCAAGTTCAAAAGTTTCAGGTTTCAAGTTTCAAGTTTCGAGATTCAGGTTTTTCATCATCCATCACCCATTATCCATCATCAAAAAACTATTCGTATCTTTGCGAAACTTTTTCAAAACACAATTTCGTTCGCTATGAATAAAAAAGTCCAACTTCAAGATTTAGGAAATAAAGATTACAAAGAAACTTGGGATTATCAAGAAGAACTATTCAAAGAAATTGTAGACATCAAAGTTCAAAATAGGAGAGAAGAAACTTCAATTGCTACACCAAATTATTTTTTATACGTGGAGCATCCGCATGTTTATACTTTGGGAAAAAGCGGAGATGTCTCGAATTTATTACTTTCCGAAAAACAATTAGAAGCAAAAGGAGCTACTTTTTATAAAATAAACAGAGGAGGAGATATTACGTATCATGGACCAGGGCAAATTGTAGGCTATCCTATTTTAGATTTAGAGAATTTTTTTACCGATATTCATAAATATTTACGATTCTTAGAAGAAGCAATTATTCTAACTTTAGCAGAATACGGATTGCACGGAACTCGAAGCGAAGGCGAAACAGGGGTTTGGTTTGATGTAGGAACGCCATTTGCTAGAAAAATTTGCGCTATGGGAGTGCGAGCTTCACGTTGGGTAACCATGCATGGTTTTGCATTAAATGTAAATGCCGATTTGGGCTACTTTGATAATATTATTCCATGTGGGATAAAAGGTAAAGCTGTAACTTCAATGCATGCAGAATTAGGTGAAGTTGTAAATGAGCAAGAAGTAAAAGAAAAAATTGTAAAGCATTTTCAAATTTTGTTTGAAGCTGAGATTGTTTAAAATTCAAGAGCAAATTCAAGTTTAATTGCAAAAGCTTTAAAGAAATTAAAATATCTCTGTGTAACTATCTTAATAAAAAGTGTTTCAAAAAAACTCTGCGAAGCTCTGTGTTAAACTACAATTCTAATGTCAATTGTTCAGGTAATAATCGGAAACTCATTCTGTGATATTTGCATGGGCCATATTTTTTAATGGCTACTCTATGGTCTTTTGTTGGATACCCTTTGTTTTTCTTCCAGTTATACATTGGAAATTCCTCGTGAATTTTATTCATGTATTCGTCTCGGTACGTTTTAGCTAAAACTGATGCAGCTGCAATACTCAAATATTTACTATCTCCTTTAATAATGCTTGTATTGGGGATTGATTTTAATAATTCAATTTCATCCGAGGTAAATATTTTTCCTGTTTTTTGTTTCATGCCTAATTTTCCATTCAAAGGACGATTTCCATCTACAATTATATGTTCAGGAGTGGGATTTAACTGTAAAATACATTCGTGCATCGCTTTCATCGAGGCATTAAGAATGTTTATTTCATCAATCTCATTAGGAAATATATGAGTCACAGAAAATGAAACGGCAGTAGTTTCAATTATTGGTTTTAATTTCTCTCGTATTTTTTCTGACAATTGTTTGGAGTCGTTGAGTAAAGTAAGCTCAAATTCTGTTGGAAGTAAAATGGCAGCTGCAGTTACTGGACCAGCTAAGCATCCTCTCCCAGCTTCGTCGGTTCCACATTCTAATATTAAATTACTGTAACTTTTACTTAACATACTTTTTTTTGACAAAAATATAATATGATTGTTGGTCATTTGTTAAAAAAGGCTATTTTTTTTATTTTTACTATATTAATCGTAAGTTTGTCAATTAATTTAACTAGTATAAAATATGAAAATGAAAATCTACTATGCATTTGTGGTTTTGTTTTTTGGACAGCTAATTTTTTCTCAAAGTCTTTCAGAGAGAGAAGAAATCATTAAACTATATAATTCTAAAAAAGATAAAATTCCTTTCGATTCTGAAAGATATTCTAATAATGAGAAAGAACGAACTATAAGCAAGGCAAAGTCTTTGGGTGTTCCAGTTTTGTTACATAATACAGATGGAACTACAAGCGAATTAGTTAGGTTTGATGGAGATATACCATTATATTATAGAGCATACAATCAAGGTTCAGCAATTACAACAAGAGCAAATTTGCTTTACACGGGTGGTGGAATGGGGCTTAGTTTATCTGGTAACGGAATGATTGCAGGTGTTTGGGATCAAAATCATCCTAGATTAACTCATAATGATTTTAAAAATTCTATGGGAATTAGTAGAATTTTAGCTGTTGATGGTCCTACAGCGCCAAGTAATCACTCTACACACGTAACAGGTACTGTTTTGTCTTCAGGTTTAAGTTCGTCAAGTTTGTCTGGAAGAGGAATTGCTTATAATGCTGAGGGTTGGATTTTTGATTGGAATAACGATGTTGAAGAGATGAATGATTATGCAGGTTTTGGATTAATTATATCTAATCATTCATATGGTTTAAACGCAACAGCTTTACCTCTTTGGTATTTTGGTGCATACGTTTCTGATTCAAATGCTGTGGATAATGTGTGTTTTAATAACTTTAAGTATTTACCAGTTTATGCAGCTGGAAATGATAGGGATAGTTTTGTAACTTTAAATCCTACAAAAAATGGTAATGATTTATTAAGTGGTGATAAAACTTCTAAAAACGGACTAGTTGTTGGTGCTGTTGCTGAGGTTTTAAATTACTTAAATCCTTCAAGTGTTTCAATTTCTAATTTTTCTAGTTACGGGCCTACTGATGATTTCAGGATTAAACCAGATTTAGTTGCTAAAGGAATTAATGTAAACTCTACTACCTTTACAAGTGATACTTCTTATGGTTTTTTATCAGGAACTTCTATGGCAGCTCCGTCTGTAACAGCTTCGTTGTTATTAGTGCAACAGTTTTTTGGTGCACCTTATTTAAATTCATCAACGCTAAAAGGTTTGGCAATACATACTGCTGACGAGGCTGGTCCAGAAGATGGTCCAGATCATATGTTTGGATGGGGGTTACTTAATACGGCTAAAATGATAGAGGTGTTGCAGGAAAGAACTACAGAATCTATTGTTGAAGAAAGAGTTTTAAATAATAGTCAGTCTTACGTATTTAATGTATTAGCACTCGGTACAGAGCCATTAAAAGTTTCTGTTTCATGGACGGATAGACCGGGGGGTGTTATTGCTAATGGAACTTTAGATAGTAATAGTTCAAGATTAATTAATGATTTGGATGTGAAAGTTACTAAATTAGGAGTAGATTACTTACCTTGGAAGTTAAATAAGGATTGGAATAATTTAATTGCGGTCAAAGGAGATAATAATGTTGATCCTATTGAAAGAGTAGATGTAGATAATCCGTCTGGTATTTATCAAGTTACAGTTAGTCATAAAAACACATTAGTTGGAGGTAGTCAAAATTATTCATTAATAGTTACAGGAATCGATGCTGATGCCAATTTAAGTTTTGATGATAATAACGAGGTTAATGATTTTGTTTGGGTTTCAAAAAAATCTGACAAATTGTTGGGCTACTCCTTACTGGGTAAAACAGGTCCATTTGTTTTTAATGTTTTTGATGTTAATGGGAGACAGGTTTATGGTGTTCAAGTTTTTGAGAACGAAGGTTTAATTGATTTAAAGACTGTAGAACAAGGGCTTTACATAGTTCAGATTCTTACAGCTGATAACCAAACAATATCAAAGAAAATTGTTTTTTAATTTTTTCAAAATAAAAAAAGCCTCTAAAGATTTGATTTTTAGAGGCTTTTTTTATTTTTTTAAATGTTAAAATTTTCAAAATTTTTTTTTTAATCTAATGTAAATTAATTGTTTTTAATTTTGGTTTTTCAAAAAAAATATATAATATTTGCATTATAACTAACTTAAATAATAATGATGAAATCAAGTTTTAAATGGATTTTTACACTATTGATGGTGTTGTCAGTCCACATTTCTTTTGCTCAAGAAAGGATAGTGACTGGGGTGGTTTCAGATGAACTGGGACCAGTTGCGGGTGCAACAGTGGTTGTTAAAGGTACGTCTCAAGGTACAACCACGGATTTTGATGGAAATTTTTCCATCAAAGCAAAAAAAGGAGATGTTTTGCAAGTTTCTTATGTTGGGTCTAAACAGGAGATCACAGTTGGTGATCAGAGTGTTTACAACGTAAAATTAAAAGCTATGGAATTGGCTGATGTTGTGGTTTCTGCTGGTTATGACAGAACTAAAACTAAAGTTGATAACAATATGGCTGTAACGGTTGTAAGTTCTGAAAAGCTTGAAAATAGACCAAACTCTTCGGTTTTGGCTTCTTTACAAGGTACTTCTCCTGGTTTAACTTTGATTTCTTCTTCGGGTTCTCCAGGTTCGGCAAAGTTTGATGGTTTTATTAGGGGAGCTTCTTCTATTAATGGTAGTACGGATCCTTTGATTGTAATTGATGGAATTCCTTCTACTTCTAACCAGTTTAGAAATTTAAATCAAAATGATATTGAGTCGGTAACTGTATTAAGAGATGCGGCGGGTACTTCTATTTATGGTAACAAAGGGGCTAATGGTGTTATTCAAATTACAACTAAGAGTGCTAAGTATAACTCTGGTGTGAAATTCACGTATGATGCTGTTACTGGTTTTAACGTTTTGCCAAAAAATAAATACAACATGTCTAATGCTAGAGAGTTGTTAACTATTGAAAAAAGAAAAGCTACAAATGGTGGTTTGGGGGTTACGTTAACTGATGCTCAAATTGCTGCTTATGCTATTGATACTGATTGGAGAGATGAGTTTTTTAATGTTGATGTTACGCAACAACATAATTTAGGTGTTACTTTTGGTGGAGAGAACGTTACTTCTTATACTTCACTAAGTTACTTTACTCAAGGAGGTTTAGTGCCTACTACTGATTTCAAAAGATTCTCTTTAAGAAATAACCTTATGGCTAAATCAAAGAATGATAAATTCACTTTTGATAGTCAAATTGCTCTAGCTCATTCTAAGAGAAATCAGTTGAACCAAGAAACTAACAACGGTGTAAATAACAACACAATTCAAAATCCACTTCATGGTAGTGTAATGGGTATTCCTTATTTACCATCTAGTCCTTATAATACAGGTGCTGAATTATTGGCTGGAATTGGTCAAGATTTTAGTGGAGCTAATGATACTTATGTGTTGCAAGATATTTTAAGACCAAATAGTCTGCCAAGTTTCTTTACAGAAAATTCAGCTATTGTAAACTTATCTGTTGGTTATAAGTTAACTCCAAGTTTAACTTTAAGAAATAGATCTGGTTTAGATGTTAAAGATAGTGATGGTGTTTTTGCAAGAGCTCCGTGGTCTTATTTAGCTTTAGTTGTTGCTCAATCAAGAGGTGAGCAGTTTGGAGGTTTTGAAGATAGATCTAATGTTAAAGATTTAACTTTTACTAACATTGCAAGTTTAAATTTTAATAAAACTTATAAAGATGTTCATAAATTAAGCTTAGGTGCGTTTTTTGAATATACTAAAGCTCACTATATTTCCAAAACATCAAGACAAAATGGTTTGAATCCTCTTAATTATGTTCCTGGTGCAGGTACTGGTTATGTAGCTTTTAATCCTGCTACTCCAAACTCTTACATTTCTACTGTTGGAGGTACTAAGTTGGATGGTGGTACACTTGCGTATTTTGGTACGTTGGATTATGATTATAATTCAAAATATGGAGTTACAGGTCTTGTAAGAAGAGATGCTTCTTATCGTTTTGTTGATGATAATAAATGGGGTACTTTTTGGTCTGTATCTGGTAGATGGAATATTGACAAAGAAAGTTTTATGGAAGGTTCTGTTTTTGACATGTTAAAATTAAGAGTTTCTCATGGAACAAATGGAAATCAAAACATTCAAGCTGCTAATTATGGTTTCCCTTCTTTGTTAACTGCTACTAACTTAGTTAGAGATTTAAATGCTACAGGTAATGGATATGAAAATATCCCTGGTATTTTTACTGGTCAGTTAGCAAATACTACTTTAGGATGGGAAAAAATTACTCAATCAAATATTGGTCTTGACTTTATTGTATTTAACAATAAATTAGAAGGTAATGTTGATGTGTACAAAAAAGTAACTTCTGATTTATTCAATTCGGTTAGTACTTCAGCTGTAACAGGTAATTATGCTCTTTCAGCTAACAATGGTGAATTGGTAAATAAAGGTATTGAGGTAAGTTTAAAATATAATATCATCAATAATGATGATTTGAGATTTTCTGTTTTTGCTAATGGATCTTACAATAAAAATGAGATTACTAAATTGTTAGAAAATGATCAAAGCGGTGTTTCTCAGTTATTACAAGTTGGAAACATTGTTCGTGAATGGAATTTAATTCCTTATGCTGGTGTAAATCCTGCAAATGGTAATTTATTATTTATTGATGCGGATGGTAATTTAACTGAAACTCCAGATCCAGCAAATGATAGAAGAGCTACTGGAAAAAGTAATTTACCAGTTTATCAAGGTGGTTTCGGATTTAATGCTGATTATAAAGGTTTCTTCTTAAATACTTTATTTTCTTATCAATATGATGTATGGAGAATTGATAACCAATTAACTTGGGCTTATAATCCTGACTTTATTGGAGATGATAACGTTTCAGCTGATTTGTTAAACGCTTGGACTCCGACAAATCAAACTGCTACTATCCCTTCTTTATCAGCAGCTAATACTGCTTTGTCAGGGGATTCAGATAGATTTTTATATGATTCATCTTTCTTACGTCTTAAAAGTGTTAATTTTGGATATAATTTTCCAAAAGAATTCTTGAAGAACACTTTAATTAGTGATTTACGTTTTTACGTTCAAGGAGAGAATTTATTAACATGGACAAAATGGAGAGGTTTTGATCCAGAGGCTACTACTGCTTTATCTGTAACTAACTTCCCAAATCCTAAGACTATTTCTTTTGGAGCTAGTGTAAGTTTTTAATTAATTAAAAAATTATTAAATTATGAAAAAAATAAAAAAAATGTTGTTTTTCAGCTTGATAGTTATCTTTACTGCTTCGTGTGATGATGCAATTGAGATAGTTCAAGATGGAGAAATTAACAACGAGACATCATTTAAGACTGTTGCTAATTTAAGGTCTTACTTAAATGGTGATATCTATGGTAGAGTAGATATTGGAAATGAAATTGCTTTTACTTCAATCTTTACTGATGAAGTTGGTGTTGGTCCATCTAATGGTGGTCAAGCTTTAGAGTTGCATAGATATTTTTTCAATGCAAATGATGGTTATGCTGAGGCAATTTGGTTAAATAATTATACTATTATTAATAGAGTTAATAGGCTTATTGAAGTTTCAAATTTAGTTGTTACTACTAATCCTACTGATGAAGCTGAAAAGCAATCTATCTTAGCTGAAGCAAGAACGTTAAGAGCGTTGTCTTATTTAAAGTTGATGACTTATTATTCTGAGGATATGTCTGATGATTCAGCTTTAGGTGTTTTACTTTTAGATTTTGTTCCAACTATTGACACTAAATTACCAAGAGTTGCAAATTCTCAAATTTATAATTTAATGGAAGGTGATTTATTATTTGCTGAAAATAATCTTCTACCATCTTCTGTAAACTATAAATATGTTACTGCTAATTTGGTAAATGCTATTAGAGCTAGAATGTATTTATATAGAAAAGATTATGTTTTGGCTAAACAATATGCTCAAGCTGTAATCACTGGTTCTGGTTTATCATTATCTAATACTGCACAGTATACACAAATGTGGAGAGATTTAGCTCAAGGTGAAGTTATTTTTGCTGCTTCTAGACCATCAGCTGGTGCTTGGAGTAATGTAGCTTCAAATTTCTTCTTTAATACTACTACTGCTACAGGTGGTGCATTCTTAGACATGGGTAGAAATTTATTTAATGAATTAGGATCTGTCTCAGGTGATATTAGAAGAACTGTATTTGTTGATGGTACTTCAACAATTGATGCAACTTACCTTACTAATCCAAATTATATCAACTCTGATGTTTTAGTTATCGATAAATATCCTGGAAAAGCGAGTCAGCCTTTAAGAAATGATCTTAAATTGTTTAGATTGTCAGAGATGTATTTTATATTAGCTGAGTGTGAAGTTGGAGGCGCAACTCCTAATTTAGTTCAAGCAGCTACATACATTCAGGCTGTTAGAACTGCAAGAAATACTGTTGCTCAGCCTTTACCTGTTTATGGTACTCCTCAAGCAGCTTGGGCTGATATCCTTTTGGAGAGAAGAAAAGAATTGTGTTTTGAAGGTCACAGATATATTGATATTAAGAGATTAGGTGCTCTAGCTAATGCTAGTATTGATAGAAATATTACTGATGATATCATTAACTCAACTCCTTTGACGTTACCTGTAACTGATTACAGATTTACGTTCCCTATACCTCAAAGTGAAATTGCTGGAAATCTTCAACTTCAACAACAACAAAATACAGGTTATTAATTTTTATTAAGGAATGCAATTTATTGCATTCCTTAATTAACTTAAATTATTAAAATATGAAAAGAAATAATATTTTTAAAATTGCTCTTTTAGCTTTGTCTTTTTTTGCATTAAGTTGTGATAATTCAGATGATAATTTAAAGAGTTATTCAGGTGATATAGAAGCTTATTTGTTTAATTTACCTGCTTCTAATTTACCTGTTGGTAATACAGGTGATTCGTTTGTAGATGTTGAGGTTGGTGTTACAACTAAGTCTGCTGTAGATAGAGCTATTACTTTATCTGTAGACCCTGCTTCTACAGCTACTGTTGATCAATATACTATTGATGCTACTACACTTGTAATCCCTGCTAATGAGTATGTTGGTAAAGTAAGAATTTATGGTAATTATGCTAATTTAGTTGATAATGTTACAGCTACTTTAGTTTTAAATTTAGATGCTGAAGATATTATACCAGGAAAAGAATCTCATACAGTTAGCTTGTTTAGATTTTGTCCTACTGATTTAGCAGGTTCTTATTCAGTTACTACTACTTACAGCTACCATGACTTTTTACCATCGTATGCTTCTAATACTTTAACTGTTAATGTTTCTGAAACAGGAACTAATACTTATAAAGTTGATGATTTTTCAGGTGGTTTATATTCTACAGGGCCTTACGCTACAAATTATGGTACAGGTTCTGCTGGACAAGCTGGAAATAGAGATTTAGTTTTCGCAGTAAACTGTGGTAATATTTCTTGGAGTGGTCAAACTGATCCTTGGGGACAAATTCTTGCTGATGGTGCTTGTACGTATGACTCGGTTACCGGAGTTATTACAATACGATGGACTTGCACAGGTTATGGTGAGACAGGAGTTTCAGTTTATACACCAAACTAACTAGTTTTTTAGTAAATTTAATGCTTAAAAGACCATGCTTTTGTATGGTCTTTTTTTTATCTTTGTCCAATATCTGATTTAATGAAATTTTTAGTTTTATTTATTTTTCTTAGTTCTATTTGTTTCGGCCAGAACGATTCTATTTCTAAAAAGAAAAAAGACATTGATAAGTTTTTTTTGATTAATGATTCACTTAGAATTAATCTATACAAAATCTACACCCTACATAAAGAGACTACTTATGTAGATACTTCGCTTACCATTCAAAGTGAGTATAAATACAATTTATTGCGAAAAGATATTTTCGGATTGATGCCTTTTGCAAATGAAGGGCATACTTATAATTCTTTAGATTTTGGATTGTACACTAAAAGTGCTGCCCCTAATTTTGGCTTTAAAGCCAAACATTTTAATTATTTGGAGGTTAATGACATAAAGTATTATTCGGTGCCGACTCCTTTAACCGATTTGTATTTTAAGACGGTTATGGAACAAGGACAAGCTTTAGATGCTTTTTTAACCGTTAATACGAAGCCAAATCTTAATTTCTCAATCGCTTATCGCGGACTTCGTTCTTTAGGTAAATACGTTAATAATTTAACAAGTTCAGGTAATTTTAGATTTACTGCTAGTTACTTTACTAATGATAAACGTTATATTCTAAATGCTCATTTTGCAGGTCAAGATATATCGAATCAAGAAAATGGGGGAATTGTAAATACTGAAGAATTTGAAACTAGTGAAGATCCATTTAATGAAAGAGAAAGAATAGAAGTTTATTTTACAAATGCAACATCACTTTTAAAGGGGAATCGTTTTTTTATTGATCATTCTTTTAAGTTAAATAAAAAAAATCCTAATAGTTTAGTTTTTACACATCAATTTAATCAAGAATATAAGTTTTTCCAATTCACACAACCTACAATTAGCGAAAGATTTGGTGATACTTATACTAACACCGTTAATACTAAAACACGATATAATCATTTATACAATAAATTTGGAGTAGCTTATAAAACTAAATCTTATGGTGATTTGGAATTTTTTATAGACGATAACAATTACAACTATTACTATAATAGCGTTGTTTATGATGCTCTTGGTGATATAACGGTACCAAATGCAGTTTCAGATAGAATTAATATGGTGGGAGGTAACTATTCCTATCTAATTAACGATGTTAATGTAAGATTACATGCTTCACAATCAATTTCAGATCAATCGATTTCAAATATAGAAGCTACTGCAAACTATAAAGTGAATGATGATTACAATTTTCAATTCAAATACCAAAAATTAAATAGTTTGCCTAATTTGAATTACACATTATACCAAAGTGGTTATGTGGATTACAATTGGTTTAATAATTTTAAAAACGAAAAGCTGAACCAGTTTGAATTTTCAGCTCAAACTAAATGGTTAAGCGTTTCTGCAACATACAAAGTTATTAATGATCACTTGTTTTTTGATAATCAAACAAACGATATAACAGAGTTAATGGTAAAGCCAGTACAATACGACAAGACCATTAATTACCTTTCGGTAAAAGCAAATAAAGAAATCAAGTTTTGGAAATTAGCTTTAGATAACACCATTTTGTATCAATCCGTTGATCAATCAGACGATGTTGTTAACGTGCCTCAAATTGTAACCCGAAATACTTTATATTTTTCAGATTACGTTTTTAAAAAGGCAATGTTTTTACAAACTGGAGTTACCTTTCAATATTTTTCTGAATATTACGCTAACGATTATAATCCTTTGCTTGGCGAATTTTATATACAAAATGAAACTAAAATAGGTGGCTTTCCTATGTTTGATTTCTTTGTAAATGCAAGAGTAAAACAAACCCGAATTTTCTTAAAAGCCGAACATTTCAACTCTGCTTGGACGGGTTATGATTTTTATTCTGCACCAAATTATCCTTATCGTGATTTTATTGTTCGCTTTGGTTTAGTTTGGAATTTCTTTAAGTAGAAACGAATCACTTGGGCTTTCTTGGTTTCCATGTTCCTGCTGTACACTATAGTTTTTTGTTTTTTAACAAACAAAAAAGCTACCGTTACCATCAGGGTTAGTTAGCCAATCATTTTCATTTTTGTATTCGTAATATTCACACTATCTTTGCAAAAATTAATATCAGACATTCATAAGTAATGAAATACGCAAAAAATATATTAGAAACAATTGGTAATACACCTTTAGTACAATTAAACAAAGTAACTGCTGAAGTTGATGCGTTAGTATTGGCTAAAGTAGAAACTTTCAATCCAGGAAATTCTGTAAAAGACAGAATGGCTGTGAAAATGATTGAAGATGCAGAAGCAGACGGTCGTTTAAAACCAGGAGGAACTATCATTGAAGGAACTTCAGGAAATACCGGAATGGGTTTAGCTTTAGCAGCAATCGTAAAAGGGTACAAATGTATTTTTGTTATTTCTGATAAACAATCTAAAGAAAAGTCAGACATTCTTCGTGCTGTAGGCGCAAAAGTAATCGTTTGTCCAACGGATGTTGAACCAACTGACCCTCGTTCTTATTATTCAGTGTCTAAAAAATTAGGAGAAGAAATTCCAAATTCTTGGTACGTAAATCAATATGACAATCCTAGTAATGCTATTGCACATTACGAACAAACAGGTCCAGAAATTTGGGTACAAACCGAAGGAAAAATCACACATTTTGTAGTGGGTGTTGGAACTGGTGGAACCATTTCGGGTGTTGCTAAATATTTGAAAGAAAAAAATCCAAACATTAAAATTTGGGGAATTGATACCTATGGTTCGGTTTTTAAAAAATACCATGAAACTGGAATTTTTGATGAGAACGAAATCTATTCGTATATCACAGAAGGAATAGGTGAAGACATTTTACCTAAGAACGTTGACTTTTCATTAATTGATGGTTTTACAAAAGTTACTGATAAAGATGCGGCCGTTTATACAAGAAAAATCGCTTTAGAAGAAGGGATTTTTGTTGGAAACTCTGCTGGAGCCGCTGTAAAGGGTTTATTGCAGTTAAAAGAACACTTTGGTCCAGAAGATGTAGTTGTGGTCTTATTTCATGATTCTGGAAGCCGTTATGTTGGGAAAATGTTTAACGATGATTGGATGCGAGAAAGAGGTTTCATAGAAGAAGAAATTACAAAAGCAGAAGATTTAATTAAAGAACATATCGACAAACCATTAGTTATTGTTCGTACTGAAGAATTGGTTTCTCATGCTATCGAAAGAATGAGAAAATATAAAATCTCTCAAATTCCAGTAGTTGATGTAAATGGATTTGTAGGTTCTGTTGATGAATCGGATTTATTCCAAAGTTTTATTTCAGATAAAAACACAGCAGAAAGACCAATTCGTGAAGTAATGGGAAAACCATTTCCAATTGTAAAAATTGGAACACCTGTAGAAGATGTTTCTAAACTAATTACTAAAGATAACCAAGCGGTTTTAGTCGATTTAGGAAATGGAAAACATCACATTATTACTAAATATGATATTATTGGTTCAATAAAATAATATAAAAAAAGGACGTTCAATTGAACGTCCTTTTTTTATTCTCCTTGTAAAACGCCTGAAACATTCCAAGCACTAAAACTTCCTCCTTCGTTTGGTCCTTGTGGGATTTTTACTTGTATCGTATGTGTTCCCGCTTTCAAATCACCTAATTCTATATAAATTGGATTCGTTGCTGTTCCTGGACACCAATTTGAACGACTCAAATCTGAAGAAGATAAGCCGTCATTAAAATTTCCTGATGCTGGATTAAACAATCGGTAACCGCCACAATCTTGTCGCCATGGAATAAACGAAAACACTTCTTTTCCGTTTAAAATAATGGTATTTCTCTTTGGAACAAATTCGTCGCCGTTTTCCCAACCACCATGACCAGTTGTGATGTAACGTAATTTTGCATTTTTGATTTCTTTATCTAAGGTGAAAGTAACTTCCAATCCTTTTTCATGATTGAACATCGTAGCATATTCTTGTCCTGCCATTTCCATCACATTTGTCGTATTAAATAACGGAATAGAAATATTGGTTTTGTCTAATGAACTTTCGCTCGGATTAATGGTTATATTCATTGAAATTTTATGTCCACCTTTGTCATAATTACCAATAAAAGTTCCAACATAAATCGTTTTTCCTGATAAATTCGGTTTTAAATCGGTAATATCCATTCGGTACGGAACAATTTCGTGCCAGGTTTTATCTTTCAATTGAATGTAATTGTATTGCTTAATTCCGAAAGGTGTAAAAAAGCGCATCAATTCAATTATTGGAGAAAATTCTGGAGTTGCCACAACACCCTGATATTGTTTTCCATTTCCGTTTTCATAAATAGGTAAAGTTTTAGGACCATTTTGCAAACCATCAAAAAACGATAGCCTTTTGTCTTGCGGAATTATAAAAACCGAACCCGTTCTGTCATAAGCATCGCCATTAGATTGTTCAGCTAAATCTAAAAAGACTGAATCACCTTTTTTAATTTCCGGAAAAGTAATTTTCTTTAAAATAATAGTTCCATTGGCAAATCGTAAAATACTGTCATTTGATTTAGAAGCGTCTGAAAAATTAATGATTTCATTTTCAAACACTTTAATCGTTGTAAAACGGCTTTTCCAAACCAAATCTTTATAAGTTAATCCATCTATAACTGGACTATTTGTTGTGTTGTTTTGTAAAATCATATTCGGGCTCACCGATTTCATTTTTTCGATTTTAGTAGCCGAAATCACAAAATTACCATTGCGAACCATTTCCAAAACCAAGCCAATGTTTTGTCCTAAAGTAGTTGGCGCTCCTTTCACTTGTAATTCGTTGGTGTACCAAAGTTCAATTGTGTTTGAATTGATTATCGTTTTCGCTTTTTGGCATTTGTAGCCCAAAATAGTTTTGGTATCCGATAAAAACTCAAAGTTTTGTTTCGCTAAAGAAAGACTATCAACAGTAGTTACCGATTTGTCTTTTTTAAGTTGGGTAACTTGAATAATTTTATTTTCAGAACGATTGATTAACGTTTGTTCGAAAGGAAATTCCGCTTTTCCTGAATTCATTTTTTCAGTAGTTACTAAAGTTTCTGTTGGATTTGTGAAAACAAATATTGCATCTTGATTTTCAATTAGCTTTCCGTTTGAACTTCTGGCATACGTAATTTTCAATCCTTTTGGCGGTTTTGTGCTAGTTTGAGATTGCGCAAAAGTAAAAAGACTTAATAATGTGATGGTTATAAATTTTTTCATAAAAGTTGGGTTGTTCCGCAAATATAATTTTTTTATCTTTGTTTTTCAATTATATACGCCATACAGAATGAAAGAAGATTTTTTGCACCACGTGTGGCAATTCAAGAAATTTGATATTGCCAATTTAAAAACTACAAAAGGAGAGTCGATCCAGATTCTTAATTCAGGTCAATATTTGCAACTTGCTGGACCTGATTTTTTTAATGCGCAACTTATTATCGGAAATCAAAAATGGGCTGGAAATGTAGAAATTCATCTCAAGTCATCAGATTGGTATGTGCATAATCACGAGAAAGATCCAAACTATGATTCGGTGATTTTACATATAGTTTGGGAACATGATGTGCCGATTTTCAGAAAAGATAATTCTGAAATCCCAACATTAGAACTCAAGGAAAATGTTGCGCTTTCAGATTTGCATAAATATCAATCGTTAATAAGTAAGAAATCCTGGATTTATTGTGAAAATGAAATTGGAAATGTAGATGATTTTATTTTTAAGAATTGGCAAGAACGCTTGTTTTTTGAACGTTTGGAAAGAAAATCTCAATTGATTTTTGAATTAGCGGAAACTTCCAATCAAGATTGGGAAGCGGTTTTGTTTTGTCTTTTAGCTAAGAATTTTGGATTGAATACGAATGGCGAAATGTTTTATAAAGTAGCCAAATCTATTCCTTTTTCTGTTGTTAGAAAAGAATCGTTTCAGCAAGAAAGTCTGGAAGCTTTACTTTTAGGTCAAGCGAATTTACTTACACATGATTTTCAAGATAGTTATGCTAGAGAATTACAAAAATCCTATTATTACTTAGTTCAGAAACATCAATTACATGAAAAAGTGATTGGTTCTGTAGAATTTTTCAAACATCGTCCGGATAATTTTCCTACTATTCGATTAGTGCAATTGGCTAGTTTGTATTTTCATCAAAAGAATCTATTTTCTTTGGTGATGAATTGTAGTTCTATAAATGAATTGTATCAAGTTTTTAATATTGGTGTTAGCGAATATTGGGAAACCCATTACAATTTTGATAGAGAAAGTTCGAAAAAGATGAAAAAACTTTCAAAATCATTCATCGAATTATTAGTAATAAATACCATTATTCCATTACGTTTTACTTATGCCTTAAGTCAGAAAAAAGAAATTACACAAGATTTGATTGATTTAGCCAATTCAATTCCGTCAGAGAGAAATGTTATTATTGATAAATTTAAGACTTTTGGTATTGCATCTGAAAATGTATATGAATCACAAGCTTTATTACAATTAAAAAAGGAGTATTGCGATTTAAAAAAATGTTTAGATTGTGCTGTAGGGCATTTCATACTTAAAAAATAATCGTATTTTTGAAAAAATAAATAAAAAATGGTTCAAAACCTGTTACACTTTTTTGAAAAGCACGGATTTTTCGTAGCAACTCGTTTAGCCGACCGATTGGGAATGCGAGCAACTAATGTGCGTTTGTTTTTTATTTACATATCTTTCATAACTGTAGGCTTAGGGTTTGGGTTGTATCTCACTTTAGCATTCCTTTTAAAGTTAAAAGATATGATAAAAACTAAAAGAAGTTCAGTTTTTGACTTATAAAATTTCATTAAATGTAACTTTTATTTGATTTTTAGATAGTTTTCTTATCTTTGAAAAATTAACAACCAATAAAATTATATGACTGCAAAAGTAGAATCGTGGGGTTCACGAGTTGGACTTATTTTAGCCATGGCAGGAAACGCCGTTGGATTGGGTAACTTTTTAAGGTTTCCTGTTCAGGCAGTTCAAAATGGAGGAGGAGCTTTTATTGTTCCTTATTTAGTGTGTTTTTTATTAATGGGAATTCCGTTGCTATTCGTAGAATGGAGTATGGGAAGATTCGGTGGAAAATACGGTCATCACAGTACGCCATTTATCTTAGATAGTATGGATAAAAGAAAATTTTGGAAATACATTGGTGTTTTTGGAATTTTTACCAATTTAGCCGTTGCTGCTTACTATTGTTATTTAGAATCATGGACTTTAAGCTGGGTTTGGCATAGTATTTCTAGAACTTTTGCTGGACAAACCCAAGATGAAGTAGCTGGATTTTTCAATAGTTATGTTGGATTAGAAATGCCGTTTGAAACAATTTTCTTTTGGTTACTTTGTTTGCTTTTAAATACTTGGATTTTATCTAAAGGTTTAAGTGGAGGTGTTGAGAAAGTTGCTAAAATAGGAATGCCATTATTAATTGTTTTTGGTGTTTTCTTAGCAATAATGGCTTTTAATGTTGAAGCTGGAGTTGCTGGAGCCATCAATGACGCTTCTGTTGGACTGAATTTCTTATGGACACCTGATTTTTCTACGATATGGTCTCCAAAAGTATGGTTAGCTGCAGCTGGTCAAATTTTCTTTACGCTTTCAGTAGGTATGGGTTCAATTCAGTGTTATGCTTCTTATGTTAAAAAGAATGACGATATTGCCTTGAATGCTATGAGTGCTGGATGGATGAATGAATTTGTTGAAGTGGTTTTAGGAGCTGCAATTATTATCCCAATTTCTGTAGGTTATTTAGGAGTTGATAAAGTTTTAGAAATGACCCAAACAGGAGGTTTAGGATTAGGATTTAAAACGTTACCATTCTTATTTGAGCAATGGGGAACAGTTTTAGCCATATTATGTGGAGTATGTTGGTTTGGTTTATTGTTTTTCGCAGGAGTTACCTCTTCTTTAGCAATGGGAACTCCAGTTATGGGATTCTTAAAAGATGAATTTGGTTGGAAACACAAAAATGCAGCTTGGGCATTTGGAGGTTTAGTATTCTTATTAGGATTACCAACTGTTTTATTCTTTAACTACGGAGTTTTTGATGAATACGATTACTGGGCAGGAACTTTCTCATTAGTAGTCTTTGCTTTCTTTGAAATTATACTTTTCGCATGGATTTTTGGAATGGATAAAGGTTGGAAAGAAATTACAACAGGTGCAGATATTAAAGTTCCTAGCGTATATAAATTTATTATTAAATATGTTACCCCTTTATTTTTAGGAGTTGTCTTTTTCTCAAGTTTACCTGGAGTATGGGATAAAATCATCAACAAGGATATTTATCAAAAAATTGCAACTACAACAGATCCTAAAGAATTAGAGTTATTAAACGAAACTATTTTATTTGTAAATGCTTCAAGATTGCTATTACTTTTAGTATTCTTAGGTATTTCATATTTAGTATTTGTTGCATATAAAAAACGTAAAAAAGAAGGGAGAATATAATCATGAAAACAGAAGCTTTAATTACAATGCTTACAGCAGTTGGAACAGTAACAGCTGTTACGGGATATTTTTTCTACTTGGTTTTAAGTACACCTCCTAAACAAGAGCCTGACTCTTATGAGGAAAACGATGATGAATTAGTTAGAAAAAACGATTAATATTTGCATAAATGAATAAGATTAAATCCTACTTCCTGTTTTCAAGAGAACACAGAAGTGGGATTTTTTTGTTGTTTGCAATTATTATCATATTTCAACTGGCGTATATCTTTTTTGGCGATTATTTTGTTATGAAAAATAATACTACAGAGGATAAAGCTTGGTTATTGGTGCAAAGCGAAATTGATAGTTTAAAAAATATTCAATCAACAAAAAAAGATACGATTTATCCGTTTAATCCAAATTATATAACCGATTACAAAGGATATAAGCTAGGAATGTCAATTCAAGAAATTGATCGTTTACATGCGTACAGAAAACAAGGGAAATTTGTAAATTCTGTAGAAGAGTTTCAACAAGTTACTAAAGTTTCAAATGCTTTTCTATCTAAGATTAGTCCTTATTTCAAATTTCCAGATTGGGTAAAAAATAAAGGAACTGCTACTTCGGAAAAATTCCATAAGTTTTTACCAAAGGAAAAAGAAAAATTCATCCAAAAAGATATAAATACTGCAACGCGAGAAGATTTAATTGCAGTATACGGAATTGGAGAAAAGTTGGCCGACAAAATTTTGCAAGAAAAAGAAAAGCTAGGCGGTTTTGTTAGTATGGAACAATTTCAGTTTATGTGGGGAATTAGCCCAGAAGCAATTTCAGATTTAGAAAAAAGATTTTCTGTAAAGACTCAAAACGGAATTAAGAAAATTGCGATAAATGATTTGTCTCAAAAAGAATTAGCGAAATTTCCATATTTTAATTATGCTTTAGCAAAAGAAATTGTGATTTACAGAACGATGAATAGTGGAATTAAAAATATTGACGATTTAACAAAAATTAAGGGAATGCCTAACGAAAAAATAAAAATAATCGCCTTATATTTGGAATTCTAAAAAAATACCCTAAAAAACACACCAAAAAACAATAATACCTTATTATGAATTCATTATATTTTACAGAAGAACACGAATTATTCAGACAAAGTTTTAGAGATTTTTTACATAAAGAAGTGGTTCCTCACATTGAAAAATGGGAAAAAACAGGAACAATTGAACGCTTCATTTGGAAAAAGTTTGGAGATATGGGCTTTTTCGGATTAAACTATCCGGAAGCGTATGGTGGAATGAATTTGGATTTATTTTACACTGTTGTGTTTTTGGAAGAACTTCAAAAAGTTAAATCTTCTGGTTTTGCTGCGGCTATGTGGGCACATGCTTATTTAGCAATGACACACTTAAATGCTGAAGGTGATGAAAGAATCAAACAAGAGTATTTAGCACCAAGTATTGCTGGAGAAAAAATTGGAGCTTTGTGTGTTACAGAACCTTTTGGAGGAAGTGATGTAGCAGGAATGAGAACAACAGCTGTAAGAAAAGGAGATAAATTTGTTATTAATGGTTCTAAAACTTTTATTACAAATGGTGTGTATGCAGATTACTATGTGGTGGCTGCAAAAACAAATCCAGAACTTGGAAATAAAGGAATAAGTATATTTTTAGTTGATACAGCTACAAAAGGTATATCAGCTACAAAATTAGATAAATTAGGTTGGAGAGCTTCAGATACGGCTGAAATTGCGTTTGATAATGTTGAAATTCCATTAGAAAACTTAATGGGCGAAGAAGGAAAAGGTTTTCCATACATCATGCAACATTTTGCTTTTGAACGTTTAATTATGGCAATCAATGCACATGCTAGAGCAGAATATGCACTTGAGTATACTATAGAATATATGTCGCAAAGAGAAGCTTTTGGAAGTACAATTAATAAATTCCAAGCCTTGAGACATACAATGGTAGAACATGCAACAGAAGTAGAACATTGTAAATTGTTTAATTATGCTGCTGTAGCTCGTTTAGATAAAGGAGAATATGTAGTTAAAGAAGCTACCATGGCTAAATTAAAATCTACTAAAGTGGCAGATTTAGCAATTTATGATTGTTTGCAAATGTTAGGTGGTTATGGTTATATGGAAGAATATCCTTTAGCTCGTTTATTAAGAGATAGTCGTTTAGGTCCAATTGGTGGAGGAACTTCTGAAATTTTGAAAGAGATTTTATCAAAAATGATAATTGATAATCAGAATTATAAACCAGCGGTTAAATAATTTTGATTTATAATTTTTAATTCAGAATTATTTTCTACATTTGCACCCTTAACGAGAGGAGGTGTCTATATTATGTTAATTATACCAATTAAAGACGGAGAAAATATCGATAGAGCATTAAAGCGCTATAAAAGAAAATTTGATAAAACAGGAACTGTTCGTCAGTTACGTGCACGTCAAGCTTTCATTAAGCCTTCTGTATCAAATAGAGCTAAAATTCAAAAAGCTGCTTACATTCAAGGATTAAGAGACTCATTAGAGAGTTAATTTTTTGAATAAACTATACTAACCGCTAATTAATAAAGTGTAACTTTGTTGTTAGCGGTTTTTTTATGTCTACAAATCTACAAGCATATCAGGATTATTTGGTTAAAGAGAAAAACTATTCTCCTTTAACGGTTCGTGCTTATTTAGATGATATCAAATCTTTTCAAGAATATCTTCTTGGTCAATCTGTAAATCTCGAGGAAGTTATTTACCCACATGTTAGAAATTGGATTGTAACTTTGGTAGAACAAAACATTTCAACCACTTCTGTTAATCGAAAAATATCGGCTTTAAAATCGTATTACAAATTTTTGTTGAAGGTGAAGCAAATTTCGATTAATCCATTATTAAAGCATAAATCATTAAAAACAGCGAAGAAAGTTCAAATTCCTTTTTCCGAAAGAGAGTTGCAAGATGTTTTTTCTGAAAATGAATACGCAAATGACTTTGAAAGTATTCGAAATCAATTTGTAATAGAACTTTTTTATACAACTGGAATCCGTAGAGCAGAGTTGATTAACTTAAAAATGAATAGTGTAAACGAAATTCAAAAAACAATAAAAGTTATAGGTAAACGAAATAAAGAAAGGATTATTCCGCTATTAGATTGTACAATAGGTTTGTATAAGTTGTATAAAGATCAAAGAAATCATTTAGAGGTAATTAACGAGAAAGAGATGTTAATTTTATCTAAAACCGGAAATAAAGTAAGTGAATCGTTTGTTTATCGGTTAATAAATAACTACTTTAGTGCTGTCTCGAAAAAAGAAAAAAAGAGTCCCCACGTTCTTAGGCATTCCTTTGCAACACATTTGTTGAATAATGGAGCCGATTTAAATTCCGTAAAAGAGTTATTGGGTCATGCTAGTTTGTCGTCTACTCAGATATATACGCACAGCAGTTTGGCTGAATTAAAAAAAGTGTATCAAGAAGCACATCCTAGAAATAAGAAATAACTCGATTGTATAACCATTTTAATTAACAGAATTATGAAAGTTAATGTGCAAGCAGTAAATTTTAATGTAGACAGAAAATTGATAGATTTCATTCAAGAGCGAATGGATAAATTGGAAAAATATTATGATAAAATAGTTTCAGCTGAAGTTTTTTTGAGGCTTGAAAATACAAGTGATAAAGAAAATAAAACAGTAGAAATAAAAATTAACGTTCCTGGAGACGATTTTCTAGTTAAAAAAACGGCAAAAAGTTTTGAAGAAGGAGTTGATTTGTCGGTTGATTCTTTAGAGCGAGTAATCTTAAAAAGGAAAGAAAAATTAAGAGCACATTCATAAAAAGAAAAAAAACATAAAAAATGTTTTGATTCAAAAATAAATTATATACATTTGCAGTCCGTTAGAAATAGCGGACTTTTTATATTCATACGCCGATGTAGCTCAGCTGGCTAGAGCAGCTGATTTGTAATCAGCAGGTCGTGGGTTCGAGTCCCTCTATCGGCTCAAAGTTTTAAGTAACTGAATGTAAAAGGTTTGGGGAGATACTCAAGCGGCCAACGAGGGCGGACTGTAAATCCGCTGACTACGTCTTCGCAGGTTCGAATCCTGCTCTCCCCACGAGATTTTGAATTTAGAGATAAGGATTTGGTTTTTCTGAATTCTGATGGCTAACTTCTGAATACACAAAAGCCGGTGTAGCTCAGGGGTAGAGTGCTTCCTTGGTAAGGAAGAGGTCACGGGTTCAATTCCCGTCATTGGCTCTTAAAAAAGTTTATTTTTTGAACACTAATATATAACTAAGATTAAATTATTAAATCATGGCAAAAGAAACCTTTGATCGTTCGAAGCCCCATTTAAATATTGGAACTATCGGACACGTTGACCACGGTAAAACTACGTTAACAGCTGCAATTACTAAAGTATTAGCTGATGCTGGTTTATCAGAAGCAAAATCATTTGATCAAATTGATAATGCTCCAGAAGAAAAAGAAAGAGGTATTACTATTAATACATCTCACGTAGAATATTCTACAGCTAACCGTCACTACGCTCACGTTGACTGTCCAGGTCACGCGGATTACGTTAAGAACATGGTTACAGGTGCTGCTCAAATGGACGGTGCTATCTTAGTAGTTGCTGCTACAGATGGTCCTATGCCACAAACAAGAGAGCACATCCTTTTAGGTCGTCAAGTAGGTGTGCCTAGAATGGTTGTATTCATGAACAAAGTGGATATGGTTGATGATGCAGAATTATTGGAATTAGTAGAAATGGAAATCAGAGATTTATTATCTTTCTATCAATATGATGGTGATAATGGTCCAGTTATCCAAGGTTCTGCTTTAGGTGGATTGAATGGTGATCCAAAATGGGTTGCTACTATCATGGAATTAATGGAAGCTGTTGACAACTGGATTGAATTACCAGTTCGTGACGTTGAAAAACCTTTCTTAATGCCAGTTGAAGACGTATTTACAATTACTGGTCGTGGAACTGTAGCTACAGGTCGTATCGAAACAGGAGTTGCTAATACAGGTGATGCTGTTGAAATCATTGGTATGGGAGCTGATAAATTAACTTCTACTATTACAGGAGTTGAGATGTTCCGTAAAATCCTTGATAGAGGTGAGGCTGGAGATAACGTAGGTTTATTATTAAGAGGTATCGCTAAAGAAGATATCAAAAGAGGAATGGTAATTGTTAAGCCAGGATCTGTTAAACCACACGCTCATTTCAAAGCTGAGGTGTATATCTTGAAAAAAGAAGAAGGTGGACGTCACACTCCATTCCACAATAACTACCGTCCACAGTTCTACGTACGTACAACTGACGTAACGGGTACTATTTCTTTACCAGCTGGTGTAGAGATGGTTATGCCTGGTGATAACTTAACAATTGATGTTACTTTGTTAAGCCCTATCGCTTTATCAGTAGGTTTGCGTTTCGCTATCCGTGAGGGTGGTAGAACAGTAGGTGCTGGTCAGGTTACTGAAATTTTAGACTAATTATAAGTCGATAATAATTAAAACCAGCAGTTCGCTGCTGGTTTTTTTAACAAACGGGCGTAGTACAAGGGCTAGTATAGTGGTCTCCAAAACCATTGATGGGGGTTCGAATCCCTCCGCCCGTGCAAATAAAGATTAAAATGACAAAAGTAGTTAATTACATATCTGAAGCATTTCATGAATTGAAAACGAATGTTACTTGGCCAGTTTGGGCAGATGTACAACGTTTAACAATTATTGTAGCTGTATTTTCAATTGTTTTCGCTCTATTAACTTGGGGTGTTGATGAATTATTTGTAAAAGCACTTGAAGGTTTTTTTAACATTTTAAAATAGTACTTACAGTATGGCTGATAATAATGTTAATAAGTGGTATGTAGTAAGAGCTGTAAGTGGTCAGGAAAACAAAGTTAAAGCTTACATTGAAACAGAAACAGCTAGATTAGGTATGGCTGATTATATTTCTCAGGTTCTTGTTCCTACTGAAAAAGTAGTTCAAGTTAAAGATGGGAAAAAAATAGCTAAGGATAAAGTATACTTTCCTGGTTATATTATGATCGAAGCTAACTTAACTGGTGAAATTCCTCATATCATCAAATCGATTCCAGGAGTTATCGGTTTTTTAGGTGAAACTAAAGGAGGTGATGCTGTGCCATTAAGACAATCTGAAGTAAACAGAATGTTAGGTAAAGTAGATGAATTATCTGTTACAGTAGATAATGTTGCAATACCTTATGCTATTGGAGAAACAGTTAAGGTGGTAGATGGTCCTTTCAATGGTTTCAATGGAACTATCGAAAAAGTAAATGAAGAAAAGCGTAAACTTGAAGTTATGGTTAAGATTTTCGGAAGAAAAACACCATTAGAATTGAGTTTTATGCAAGTTGAAAAAGTATAATTTTCGTTACATATATAAATCACATCAATCGCTTCCAATTGATAGATGTGCTAAATTTTTTTAAAAATGGCAAAAGAAGTTAGTAAAGTAGTTAAACTACAAGTTAAGGGAGGTGCAGCGAATCCATCGCCACCGGTTGGACCTGCTTTGGGGGCTGCTGGGGTTAACATCATGGAGTTCTGTAAGCAGTTCAATGCTAGAACACAAGATAAACCTGGCAAAGTTTTACCAGTACAAATTACTGTGTATAAAGACAAGTCTTTTGACTTTGTTGTTAAAACGCCACCTGCTGCAATTCAGTTATTAGAAGCAGCAAAATTAAAGTCTGGTTCAGGGCAACCTAACCGTAAAAAAGTAGCTAACGTTACTTGGGATCAAATTAGAACTATTGCTGAAGACAAAATGGCAGACTTAAACGCTTTCGAAATCGAAAAAGCGATGAGTATGATTGCTGGAACAGCTAGATCTATGGGTATAACAGTAACAGGGAATGCTCCTTTTTAATCTCTAAAAAGAATTAGACAATGGCAAAATTGACAAAAAAGCAAAAAGAGGCTGCAGCAAAAATTGAAAAGAACAAACTTTATAGTTTAAAAGATGCTTCTGCATTAATTAAACAAGTTGCTTCTGCAAAATTTGATGAGTCTGTTGATATCGCAGTGAAATTAGGGGTAGATCCTAGAAAAGCGAATCAAATGGTAAGAGGGGTTGTGACATTACCTCACGGAACTGGTAAAGATGTAAGAGTTTTAGCTCTTGTTACTCCAGATAAAGAAGCGGAAGCTAAAGCTGCTGGTGCAGACCACGTAGGTTTAGATGACTACCTTCAAAAAATCAAAGATGGTTGGACTGATATTGATGTAATCATCACTATGCCAGCTGTTATGGGTAAATTAGGTCCATTAGGACGTGTTTTAGGACCAAGAGGTTTAATGCCTAACCCTAAAACAGGTACTGTAACTATGGATGTTGCTAAAGCTGTTGCAGAAGTAAAAGCTGGTAAAATCGATTTCAAAGTTGATAAAACTGGTATCGTTCATGCTGGAATAGGTAGAGTATCTTTTGATGCTGATAAAATCTATGAAAATGCACACGAAATCGTTCAAACATTAATCAAATTAAAACCAACTGCAGCTAAAGGTACATATATTAAGTCTATTCACTTATCTTGTACAATGAGTCCTGCTATTGCTTTAGATCCTAAAGCAGTATAATTGGTAGTTAAAAATTTTTAGTATGACTAGAGAAGAAAAATCAATCGCGATTAAAGATTTAACTGCACAGTTAGCGGATGTTAATGTTATCTATTTAGCAGACATTTCAGGACTAGATGCAGATACTACTTCAAATTTAAGAAGAGCTTGTTTCAAAGCAGGTATTAAATTAGAAGTTGTGAAGAATACATTACTTGAAAAAGCAATGGAAGCTTCTGATAGTGACTTTGGTGATTTATCTACAGTTCTTAAAGGAAATACTTCTATGTTTATTGCGGATACAGCTAATGGTCCAGCAAAAATCATTAAAGAATTCCGTAAGAAAGGTGAAAAACCACTTTTTAAAGGAGCTTACATTAACCAAGAAATTTACATCGGTGACAACTTATTAGACAGCTTAGTAGCTATTAAATCTAAAGAAGAAGTTATTGGAGAAATCATTGGATTATTACAATCTCCTGCTCAAAGAGTTATTGCAGCTCTTAAAAATCAACCTAACAAGGAAGAAGGAGCAGAATAATAAGTACGCACAAATAAATTATATTTTTTACAAAACATTTTAAACGATAGAAAAAATGGCAGATTTGAAACAATTCGCAGAACAATTAGTTAACTTAACAGTTAAAGAAGTTAACGAATTAGCAACAATATTAAAAGATGAGTATGGTATCGAGCCTGCTGCTGCAGCTGTTGTAGTTGCTGCTGGTGGTGGAGATGCTGGAGCTGCTGCTGAGCAAACTGAATTTACAGTAGTATTAAAAGAGGCTGGAGCTTCTAAATTAGGAGTTGTTAAAGCGGTTAAAGAATTAACTGGTTTAGGTCTTAAAGAAGCAAAAGATTTAGTTGATGCTGCACCAACAAATGTAAAAGAAGGTGTTTCTAAAGATGAGGCTGAAGGTCTTAAGAAAGCTTTAGAAGAAGCAGGAGCTGTAGTTGAGTTAAAATAATTTTTACTCATAATAAAGCTAGGTTTAGGTCTTGAGAGTGTTCTCAAAGACCTAAACCATTTTGCGTATATTAAATTATTGTATTTTTTATGCGTTAAAAAGTAGACAATAACGAAGAAAAAAATTAAACTATCTTTCCTGGTTTATTTTAAAGATGTATTGTTTATTAAAAAGGAAGTATTATTAAAACAGTGTATTTACACAAAAATTACTTTTTTTAAATCAAAATTTTATCCATTGATGATTGCTAATCAGACTGAAAGATTAAATTTTGCTTCAACAAAAAACATTCCACAATATCCAGATTTTCTAGATATTCAAGTGAAATCGTTTAAAGATTTTTTTCAATTAGAAACTAAATCTGACGAAAGAGGCAACGAAGGGCTGTATAATACCTTCATGGAAAATTTCCCAATTACGGACACGAGAAATCAGTTCGTATTAGAATTCCTAGATTATTTTATTGATCCACCTAGATATACCATCGAAGAGTGTATTGATAGAGGCTTAACGTATAGTGTGCCTCTTAAAGCTAGATTAAAATTATATTGTACTGACCCTGAACACGAAGATTTTGAAACAATCGTTCAAGATGTGTATTTAGGAACAATACCATATATGACTCCTAGTGGTACATTCGTAATTAATGGTGCTGAGCGTGTAGTTGTATCGCAATTACATAGATCTCCAGGTGTATTCTTTGGACAGTCTTTCCATGCAAATGGAACTAAATTATATTCTGCCAGAATCATTCCTTTTAAAGGTTCTTGGATTGAATTCGCTACCGATATCAATAACGTAATGTATGCGTATATCGATAGAAAGAAAAAATTACCTGTAACTACTTTATTTAGAGCTATCGGATTTGAAAGAGATAAAGATATCTTAGAGATTTTCGACTTAGCTGAAGAAATTAAAGTTTCTAAAACTGGTATCAAGAAATATGCTGGAAGAAGACTTGCTGCACGTGTATTAAATACATGGCATGAAGACTTCGTTGATGAGGATACTGGTGAAGTAGTTTCTATTGAGCGTAACGAAATTATCTTAGATCGTGATACAATTCTTGATAAAGATAATATCGAAGAAATAATTGAAGCAGACGTAAAAACTATCCTTTTACATAAAGAGGATAACAACGCGGCTGATTACACAATTATCCACAATACGTTACAAAAAGATCCAACAAACTCTGAAAAAGAGGCTGTTGAACATATTTACAGACAATTACGTAACGCGGAACCGCCTGATGAGGAAACGGCTCGTGGTATTATAGATAAATTATTCTTCTCTGACCAACGTTATAACTTAGGTGAAGTAGGTCGTTACAGAATGAACAAAAAGTTAAACCTTGATATTCCTATGGAAAAACAAGTTTTAACTAAAGAAGATATTATTACAATCGTTAAATATTTGATCGAATTGATCAACTCTAAAGCAGAGATTGATGATATTGATCACTTATCAAACCGTCGTGTAAGAACAGTTGGTGAGCAATTATCAGCTCAGTTCGGAGTAGGTTTAGCTCGTATGGCTAGAACTATCCGTGAGAGAATGAATGTTCGTGATAACGAGGTGTTTACACCTATCGATTTGATTAATGCTAAAACATTATCATCGGTAATCAACTCATTCTTTGGAACTAACCAGTTATCTCAGTTCATGGATCAAACCAATCCATTAGCAGAGATTACACACAAACGTCGTTTATCTGCCCTTGGACCTGGAGGTTTATCTAGAGAAAGAGCTGGTTTCGAGGTACGTGACGTTCACTATACACACTACGGAAGACTTTGTCCAATTGAAACACCAGAGGGACCAAACATTGGACTTATTTCATCTTTAGGAGTATATGCTAAAGTAAACGGAATGGGATTCATCGAAACACCTTACCGTAAAGTAACTAATGGTGTTGTAGATTTAGAGTCTACTCCAGTGTACCTAAGTGCAGAGGAAGAAGAAGGTAAAATGATTGCTCAAGCAAACATTGAAATGGATGCAAATGGTAAAATTACCGCTACGAATGTTATTGCGCGTGAAGAAGGAGATTTCCCTGTGGTTGCTCCAACTGCCGTACATTATACAGACGTTGCTCCAAATCAAATTGCTTCGATTTCAGCTTCATTGATTCCTTTCTTAGAGCATGATGATGCGAACCGTGCGTTGATGGGATCTAACATGATGCGTCAGGCCGTTCCATTATTACGTCCTGAAGCTCCAATCGTAGGTACTGGTTTAGAAAGACAAGTTGCTTCTGATTCAAGAGTATTAATCAATGCGGAAGGAAACGGAACTGTTGAGTATGTTGATGCTAATATGATTACTATCAAATACGACAGAACTGAAGAAGAACGCATGGTAAGCTTTGATTCAGACGATAAAACATATCAATTAATCAAATATAGAAAAACCAACCAAAGTACTTGTATCAACCTTAAACCTATCGTAAGAAAAGGTGACAGAGTTGCTAAAGGGCAAGTATTATGTGAAGGTTATGCTACGCAAAACGGAGAATTAGCAATCGGAAGAAACTTAAAAGTGGCGTTCATGCCATGGAAAGGGTACAACTTTGAGGATGCAATCGTAATTTCTGAAAAAGTAGTACGTGATGATATTTTTACATCATTACATATTGATGATTATACATTAGAAGTTCGTGATACTAAATTAGGTAACGAAGAATTAACTAATGATATTCCAAACGTTTCTGAAGAAGCTACTAAAGATTTAGATGAAAACGGTATGATTAGAATTGGTGCAGAGGTTAAACCTGGCGACATTCTAATCGGAAAAATTACACCAAAAGGAGAATCAGATCCTACTCCAGAAGAGAAACTTTTAAGAGCTATCTTTGGGGATAAAGCAGGTGATGTAAAAGATGCTTCATTAAAAGCGTCTCCATCTTTACACGGTGTGGTTTTAGACAAAAAATTATTTGCGAAAGCAGTAAAAGATAAGAGAAAACGTTCTAAAGATAAAGAAGACGTTGATAAATTAGAAGTTGAATTTGAAGTTAAGTATACTGACTTGAAAGACAAATTAATTGAAAAATTATTTGTTATCATCGATGGTAAAACTTCTCAAGGTGTAATGAATGATTTAGGTGAAGAAGTATTACCAAAAGGTAAAAAATTCACTAAAAAGATGTTACAAGGTGTAGAAGATTTTGCTCACTTAACTAAAGGTCAATGGACAACAGATGAGCATACTAATGCAATGGTGAACGACTTAATTCACAACTACAAAATCAAATTAAACGATTTACAAGGTTGGTTAAGAAGAGAGAAATTCACAATTACTGTTGGAGATGAATTACCTTCTGGAATTTTAAAACTTGCTAAAGTTTACATCGCTAAGAAACGTAAATTAAAAGTAGGAGATAAAATGGCAGGACGTCACGGTAACAAAGGTATTGTTGCTAAAATCGTTCGTCATGAAGATATGCCATTCCTAGAAGACGGAACACCAGTAGATATCGTATTGAATCCACTTGGGGTACCATCTCGTATGAACATCGGACAGATTTATGAAACAGTTCTTGGTTGGGCTGGACAAAAATTGAACAAGAAATTTGCTACTCCAATTTTTGACGGTGCTACTTTAGATCAAATTAATGAATTTACAGACGAAGCTGGAATTCCAAGATTCGGTCATACATACTTGTATGATGGAGGAACTGGAGAGCGTTTCCACCAACGTGCAACTGTGGGTGTAATTTACATGTTGAAATTAGGACACATGGTAGATGATAAAATGCACGCACGTTCAATTGGTCCATACTCGTTAATTACGCAACAACCATTAGGAGGTAAGGCTCAATTTGGAGGTCAGCGTTTTGGAGAGATGGAGGTTTGGGCACTTGAAGCATACGGTGCATCAAGTACTTTAAGAGAAATCTTAACTGTTAAATCGGATGACGTAATTGGTAGAGCTAAAACTTACGAAGCTATCGTAAAAGGTGAAACTATGCCAGAACCAGGATTACCTGAATCATTCAATGTATTAATGCATGAATTGAAAGGTCTTGGATTAGACATCAGATTAGAAGAATAAAAAAGAATGCAGTATTCAGTTCCGATTTTTTTGGAGCTGAATACTTTTTATAATTAAGTTTTTAAGGATTTATAACCGTAAACCGTTCCGATTTTTTATTTAAACCTTTTGGTTTTTATAATTAGCACTTCAAAATTTTAGGTTTGAAGTTTAGAGAAGTAATCCGAGTCAACAGAAAAGTAGCATTGCTACAGCTGTTCAAAATCAATTTTTAATTGCAAAATAAATCAATAGTAAAAACTATGATGAATAATAGAAATAGTAAAGACAAGCAACAAATCAAAAGATTTAACAAAATCACGATAGGATTAGCTTCTCCAGAATCAATTTTAGGAGAATCTAGAGGTGAGGTTTTAAAACCAGAAACTATCAACTATCGTACTCACAAACCAGAAAGAGATGGTCTTTTCTGTGAGCGTATTTTCGGTCCAGTAAAAGATTACGAGTGTGCTTGTGGAAAATATAAAAGAATTCGCTACAAAGGAATCGTTTGTGACCGATGTGGTGTTGAAGTAACAGAGAAAAAAGTACGTAGAGATAGAGTAGGACACATCAACCTTGTTGTGCCTATTGCTCATATCTGGTATTTCCGTTCGTTACCAAACAAAATTGGTTATATTTTAGGTTTACCATCTAAGAAATTAGATATGATTATTTACTACGAAAGATACGTAGTAATTCAAGCAGGTATTGCTAAAAACGCTGATGGCGAATCATTACAAAGATTAGATTTCCTTACGGAAGAAGAGTATTTGAATATTTTAGATACACTTCCAATGGAAAATCAATATTTAGATGACAACGATCCTAATAAATTCATCGCTAAAATGGGTGCTGAATGTATTATGGATTTATTAGCTCGTACAGACTTAGATGAACTTTCTTATAGTTTACGTCACGCAGCTAATAACGAAACATCTAAACAACGTAAAACAGAAGCGTTAAAACGTTTAAATGTTGTAGAATCATTCCGTGAGTCTAACTTAAACAGAGAAAACCGTCCAGAATGGATGATTTTAAAAGTAATTCCAGTTATTCCACCAGAATTACGTCCGTTAGTGCCACTTGATGGAGGTCGTTTTGCAACTTCAGATTTAAATGATTTATACAGAAGAGTTATCATCCGTAACAACCGTTTAAAAAGATTAATGGAAATTAAAGCTCCAGAAGTAATCTTAAGAAACGAAAAACGTATGTTACAAGAATCTGTAGATTCATTATTTGATAACACTCGTAAAGCTTCTGCAGTTAAAACAGAATCAAACAGACCATTAAAATCTTTATCAGATTCATTAAAAGGTAAACAAGGTCGTTTCCGTCAAAACTTATTAGGAAAACGTGTAGATTATTCTGCTCGTTCAGTAATTGTTGTTGGACCAGAAATGAAATTGTTCGAATGTGGTCTTCCAAAAGATATGGCTGCTGAACTATACAAACCATTCGTTATTCGTAAGTTAATCGAAAGAGGAATTGTTAAAACAGTTAAGTCGGCTAAGAAAATTATTGATAAAAAAGAGCCAGTTGTATGGGATATCCTTGAAAATGTAATTAAAGGTCACCCAGTATTACTAAACCGTGCTCCTACGTTACACAGATTGGGTATTCAAGCGTTCCAACCTAAGTTAATTGAAGGAAAAGCAATCCAGTTACACCCATTAGTATGTACGGCATTCAACGCCGATTTCGATGGTGACCAGATGGCGGTTCACTTACCATTAGGACCAGAAGCTATTTTAGAGGCACAATTATTAATGTTGGCTTCTCACAATATCTTGAATCCTGCAAATGGTGCTCCAATTACAGTACCTTCTCAAGACATGGTACTTGGTCTTTATTATATGACCAAAGAGCGTTTGTCTACACCAGAAATGAAAATTTTAGGAGAAGGTTTAACTTTCTATTCTGCTGAAGAAGTAAATATTGCTTTGAATGAAGGAAAATTAGAATTGAATGCTAGAGTGAAAATTAGAGCAAGAGATTTTAATGAAGAAGGTGAATTAGTTTATAAAATTATCCAAACTACAGCAGGTAGAGTATTATTTAATGAAGTAGTACCTGAAGCTGCAGGATATATTAATGAGGTATTAACTAAGAAATCACTTCGTGATATTATTGGTAAAATCTTAGCGGTGACTGACGTTCCTACAACAGCAGCTTTCTTGGATAACATGAAAGATATGGGGTATAAGTTCGCATTCCGTGGAGGATTGTCATTCTCATTAGGTGATATTAGAATTCCAGAACAAAAAACACAGTTAATCGCTGATGCTCGTGAGCAAGTTGATGGAATTTCGATGAACTATAGTATGGGTCTTATTACCAATAACGAACGTTACAACCAAGTTATTGATATCTGGACTTCTGCTAATGCTCAATTGACAGAATTAGCAATGAAAAATATCCGTGAAGACCAACAAGGTTTCAACTCGGTATATATGATGCTTGACTCTGGAGCTAGGGGTTCTAAAGAACAGATTCGTCAGTTAACTGGTATGCGTGGTTTGATGGCTAAGCCAAAAAAATCAACTGCTGGTGGTGGTGAAATTATTGAAAACCCGATTTTATCTAACTTTAAGGAAGGTCTTTCGATTCTTGAGTACTTTATTTCTACTCACGGTGCTCGTAAAGGTCTTGCGGATACGGCTCTTAAAACTGCCGATGCTGGTTACTTAACTCGTAGATTACATGATGTATCTCAAGACGTTATTGTAAACTCTGTAGATTGTGGTACATTAAGAGGAATTGTAGTATCTCCTTTAAAGAAAAATGAGGAAATCGTTGAATCATTAGGAGAAAGAATTTTAGGACGTGTAGCGTTACAAAATGTAATTAATCCTCTTGACAATGAAATTTTAATTTATGCTGGGGAACAAATTACAGAAGCTGATGTTAAGAAGATTGAAGCATCTCCAATTGAAAAAGTAGAAGTACGTTCGCCATTAACATGTGAAGCTACAAAAGGTATTTGTGCGAAATGTTACGGTAGAAACTTAGCTACTGGTAAGATGACTCAGAAAGGTGAAGCAGTTGGAGTTATTGCAGCGCAATCAATTGGTGAGCCAGGTACACAGTTAACACTTCGTACGTTCCACGTTGGAGGGGTTGCTGGAGGTATTTCTGAAGAATCTAGTATTGTTGCTCGTTTTGCAGGTAAATTAGAAATTGAAGATTTAAAAACAGTTAAAGGTGAGGATTCTGAAGGAAATACTGTTGATATCGTAATTTCTCGTTCTACTGAGTTAAAATTAGTAGATGCTAAAACAGGTATTTTATTAAATACACACTATATTCCTTACGGTTCAAGTATTTTTGTTAAAGACGGAGACGTTGTTGAAAAAGGTACTACAATTTGTAAATGGGATCCGTATAATGGAGTTATTGTTTCTGAATTTACAGGAAAAATTGCTTACGAAGATTTAGAACAAGGACAATCGTTCTTAGTTGAAATCGATGAGCAAACTGGTTTCCAAGAAAAAGTAATTTCTGAAGGTAGAAATAAAAAATTAGTTCCTACTTTATTAATTTATGGTAAAGATGGTGAATTGATTCGTTCTTATAATTTACCAGTAGGGGCACACCTTATGGTAGATGACGGAGAAAAAATTAAAGCGGGTAAGATTTTAGTTAAGATTCCTCGTCGTTCTTCAAAAGCGGGAGATATTACAGGAGGTTTACCAAGAATTACAGAGTTGTTAGAAGCTCGTAATCCTTCAAATCCTGCAGTAGTTTCTGAAATAGATGGAGTTGTAACATTCGGAAAAATTAAGAGAGGTAACCGAGAAATCGCTATCGAGTCTAAATTTGGTGAAGTGAAGAAATACTTAGTAAAACTTTCGAACCAAATCTTAGTTCAAGAAAACGATTACGTAAAAGCGGGAACTCCACTTTCTGATGGAGCAATTACACCAGAAGATATTTTAAGAATTCAAGGACCATCTGCTGTTCAACAGTATTTAGTAAATGAAATTCAAGAAGTATACCGTTTACAAGGGGTAAAAATCAATGATAAACACTTTGAAGTGGTAATTCGTCAAATGATGCGTAAAGTAAGAATCGTAGATCCAGGAGATACATTATTCTTAGAAGATCAATTAGCGCATACAAGAGATTTCCTTGTAGAAAATGATAAATTATACGGAATGAAAGTTGTGGAAGAATCAGGTGACTCTGAAAATTTAAAACCAGGTCAAATTATTTCTCCACGTCAGTTAAGAGACGAAAATTCGTTATTAAAACGTAATGATAAAAACTTAGTAGTGGCTCGTGATGTTATTACGGCTACAGCTACTCCAGTACTTCAAGGTATTACGAGAGCATCGTTACAAACGAAATCATTCATTTCTGCCGCGTCGTTCCAGGAAACAACTAAAGTATTGAACGAAGCTGCAGTTGCAGGTAAAATCGATACGTTAGAAGGATTAAAAGAAAACGTTATTGTAGGTCATAGAATCCCGGCTGGTACAGGTATGAGAGACTACGACAATACAATAGTAGGTTCTAAAGAAGAATATAATGAACTAATGGCTGCTAAAGAAGAGTTCAACTATTAAGAGCAACGATTATTTAAATGCTAAAAACCTAACAGATTTTTCTGTTAGGTTTTTTTTTAATCGAAATTATACTTATTCTTGTATAAGATTATTGAATACCACTTAAATAAACTTAATAACACAACGTAAGTCTAACCAAAGTAGAAAAACTTATATGACTTACACATGTTTAAAAATTAAAAACTATGGAAAATAACAACCAACAAGGGCAAATAAACATCGAATTAGATGAACAAACAGCAGAAGGAACCTATTCCAATTTAGCAATTATCAATCATTCCAATTCAGAATTTGTAGTCGATTTTGTAACGATTATGCCAGGAGTGCCAAAAGCAAAAGTAAAATCGAGGATTATTTTAACACCGCAACACGCCAAACGTTTGTTAAAAGCATTAGGAGAAAATATTCATCGATTTGAAGCTGCACACGGAAAAATTGAAGAGAGTGAGCAACCTCCAATTCCTCTAAATTTTGGACCAACTGGGCAAGCATAAATAATAATTCCTCAACAAGGTTGAGGAATTATTATTTATGTATTTCATCGACTAATACCGCATTTCATCGGTGATTTGTCTTAGTTGTTGTTTTTTTTTGGAAATTGTATAGCTTTTTGTAAATAGGGTTAAACCTGTTTACAACAATTAACAAAAATTAACTATATGATAAACAATTACGATTCGGTTGAGACCTGTCTTTTAAAAGGCTCAGCAAACTCAAAAAAACAAGAATCGACATCCTTCACGGGAAAAAAAGGAGCTTTGGTATCCTTTATGACTGTGTTTTTGATGTTGTTTTCTTTTGTTTTTGTACAAGGACAATCAGTAACAAACTATGCCTTTAGTACAACAACAACTGGTTCATTGGCTCTCGATGCTAATGGAAATACTGTTGATATGTCAACAGGAACAACTCAATTGCTTGCTTCTGGTCTAGATGATTCAGCATCTACAGTTCAAGCAATAGGTTTTAACTTTATTGGTATGGGGGCAGTGCAAACTAATTTCTCAGCCAACTCAAATGGAGCTATGGCTTTAGGGAATACTGCAATAGGTACATCTGGCATTACTAATGTGGGTTCGGCTACAACAATGTTTGTAGCGCCTTTTGGTGGTGATCAAGCAACTCATGCCACTGGTAAAGTGCATTATAAAGTAGTTGGTTCAGCCCCAAACAGAACTCTAGTTATAGAGTGGTTAAATATGGAGATGGATTATGAATCAACTACTTCAAATGGTACCTATCAAGCTAGGATTTATGAAACTTCAGGAGTTATTGAATTTGTTTATGGCGCAATGTCTGTTGCTAATACTTTTACTACTGGTCCAATAGTTGGTTTTTCAGGAGGAGCTGTAGCAGGTAAAATTGCTTCAATAACCTCTTCAACAAATGCACTTACAACTAACGGTACTACTTTTGTAAATAATACTTACGCAGTAGCTGCGATTGCAAATTTAAATTCAAGTGCTGATGGTTCAAGAAGAACTTATGTGTTTACACCATCAACTTTAGCAGTTGCAGCACCAACAACTTTAACATTTTCGGGAATTTCTTCTGCGGGAACTACAGTAAACTGGGTTGATGATTCAACTAATGAATCTGCATTTTTAGTAACAAGAGCTACAGATGCAACTTTTACTACTAATGTTGTTACTACAATTGTAGCGTCAACATCGGTAGCAGCAACTGGTGGTGCGTATAATTCTATCCAAACAGGTTTAACGCCAAGTACCTTATATTATTATAAAGTTCAAGCAATATCAGAGGCTGTTTTTTCAACAGAAATTTCAGGTTCTCAAGCAACAAATGCTCCAGGAGTATTTATTTCTATCGCTAATGGTAACTGGTCTGATCCAGCTACTTGGGACGCAAATGCAGTTCCAACAGGATTTGATAGCGCAACCGTTGCAGCTCATACAGTAACAATTGATGTAGCTGGTTTAGCAATTAATAACTTAACAGTTCAAGGTTCTTTAGAGTTTGGTGCAACACCAACAACATTTAATGTAAATGGAAATTTAACTGTTGAAGCTGGAGGAGAGTTCCTTGTATTCAATGGAACAACTGGTAAAGCAATTGTAGTTTCAGGAAATATTGTAAACGATGGAAATATTGATCTTTCTATTGGAGCAACAACTGCTGGAAGTTTAACATTAAACGGTAGTGCAGTTCAGTCAATTACTGGTTCTGGAACGTTTGCTAATAATTTAATAAGAAATTTAATTTTCACTAATACATCAACAGCAATTCCTAATATTAATTGGGGTTTTGATGGTGTGAGTGTTGCATATAATTTAAATATAGCTAATGCTAAAATTAATTTAAATGGTAATAAAATTACTTTTGGAATTGGTTCGGCAGTTGCTGCAGATACAGGTAATACATTTACAGCTACTAATGGAGGTTTCTTGAATGGAACATTCTCTAGATGGTGGACAGCTGGTCAGACAGGGTATACTACATCAGGTCCAACAACGATTCCAACAGGTGCTGCTGGAAGATATCCTTTTTATTCTCCAACAGGTGAACAAAGAATCTTCTACATCGGTAGAACAACTCCAACTGCGGGTGGTAAATATGCTGTAACATACAATAATGCTACAACGACTACTACTGGTTTAAGTATTGTTGATGGTGCTTATACGGTTACTAATCAATGGGATGGTAATTTTGTAGTTACATTAGATGGTACAACACCTGCTGCGACTTCAAACTGGGTAACAATGTTTACTCCAAATGCTTTCTTTACAACTGCAATTGGTGCTAGAATTACTGGAGAAAGCGTGGCATTGTCAGGTACTCACGTTAATACTTCAAATGCACCTTACGGACAAAGAAGTGGAGTTTCAACAGCAGATTTAACTTCAGCAACAGGATTATACCTTGGAGTTAATGCAGCTGATGTTCCTGTCGTTTCTATTGCATCAGGAGATTGGAATGCAACTTCAACTTGGAATGGTGGAGTAGTGCCAACATGTGCAGACTCAGCTGTAATTGCAAATGGTCATACAGTTACATCTACTACATCTGGTAATGTGGCAAGAAATGTAACTATTGCAACTGGAGGAACTTTAGTAGTTTCTGCAGGAGATTTAACAGTGGGTTGTACATTAAATAATAATACTTTAGCAAATAGTGGTACTTTAACCGTTTCTGGAGGTCTATTAGCAGTTAATGGTAATATGGTACATAATGCTGCTTCAACTTTTAATCAAAGTGGTGGTGATATTTTGGTAGATGGTAATGAAGGTGGCGTTGCTGCAAATTCAGTAGCTTCTGGAGTTGCAATCGTACAATTAAATTCACAATTTATTAACTGGACAGGTGGTGCTTTAACTATTTTGGATCCACATGCGAATGCTACTGCATCAAATACATTAGCTTATAGTAATAGTACTGCACATGTGAATGTTCCTAATACACATACGCTTAAATTAGGTGATGGTGTTTCAACAGATGCTGGTGGTAATGCTACTAATGGTTTTAGATTAAATACTTTTGTAGGATCTAATAGAATTTTATTTGGTAACTTAGAAGTAAACACTTTAGGTGGTACAAATAGACAAGTTACAACGGCTTGGTCGTTAGGTTTCAGTGGAAATGTAACAATTGCACCAAGTTCTGAAGTAATTTTTGCAACGTCTTATGTAGCGGGTAACATTGTTAATAATGGTACTTTTACTTCAACTACATTATTAGGCTTAGCTAATTATTTAAATGGTGCTGAAACTGCAACTACAAATGCTCAAACAATTGGAGGTACAGGAGTTTATAGAAACTTAGCTGCTGCTCCAACAGCAAACTTAACGTCATTGACGGTTAATAATACTAATGCAACAGGTGTAACGTTAAATATACCTTTATCAGTTAGTGGTACATTAACAATGACATCTGGTATTATTAATACTACAAATACAAATTTATTAACATTAGGAACTGCAACTGCAGGAGGAACTTTAGCAGGTACGCCAAGTGCTACTAGCATGGTTAGAGGTCCATTTGCAAGAACTATTTCTAATGCTAATGCAAATACAAATTATTTGTTATTCCCTGTTGGTAAAGTAGCTTATGCTCCTGTGTGGGCTGCACCAGCTACTACCGCTGCAACTGTAATGAAGGCAGAAACTTTTGATTCTAATACTGGAACACAAAATGCTGCGATTGCAAATATGGCAACCAACAGAAGATGGGAATTACCATTAGTGTCAGGAACAATTACTGATATTAATGTTAGAGTAGGTGATGCTGGAATTTTAGCAACAAGTATTCCTGTTCAAGCGCCTTCTGCTAGTGGAGAGTATACTAGTACATTTGGATCGGTTGCTACTGCTGTTGCAGGAGTTTCAACTCAATCAACTACACCTGTACTAACTGCAAACTACACCGGTTTCTTAAGTTATGCAGATTCTAACGCTTGTGTTGGAGTTCCAACTCCAGGTAATACAATTGCGTCAAGTAATGCAATTTGTTTAGGAACTTCGGTTACTTTAAGTTTACAAAATTTAACAACGGGTTCAGGGGTTTCTTATCAATGGTTTTCATCTCCAGATGGAGTGACATATTCGCCAATTGCTGCGGCAACAAACCCAACATATTCAACTACTCCAACTGCATCTACATATTTTATGTGTGAAGTTACTTGTGCAACAGGTCCTTCAACTGCTGCTTCAGTTCCAGTTCAAATTACTTTTGCAAATGAAGTAACTGCAACTGTGCCAGCTACAAGATGTGGAACAGGAACAGTTGATTTAAGTGCTACACCAAGCGCTGGTGCAACTATTAATTGGTTTGCAGCTGCAACAGGTGGTGCTTCATTAGCTTCAGGTAATTTATTTACAACTCCTTCAATTAGTGCTACTACTACTTATTATGCTGCTGCAACAACTGCTGCTCCAGGTTTTGTTACCATCGGTACAGGTGGTACTTTAACAGGTGCTACAGTTCAACCAACAGCATTTTGTAACAGATGGCCAAATTATTGGAGTCAAACAATTTATACGGCTGCAGAATTAACAGCTGCTGGATTAAGTGCAGGTAATATTACTTCAATGGCATATAATATTGCTTCATTAGGTGATGCAGCAACAAACGCCAACTTTACTGTTAGAATTGGTACAACAGCAGGGAATAACTTTGCTAATAATACATTCTTAGCAACAACTGGTTATACAACAGTATATGGACCTTCGACTTATACTCATACTGCAAGCGGATGGCAAACTATTACATTTGCTACTCCTTATATGTGGGATGGAGTGTCTAATATCGTTGTAAACGTAACTCATGATGGTGCTGATAATATTAATAATTCGCAAACTTATTTTACTGCAACAGCAGATAATAAAGTATTGTGGGTAAATAGTTATACTGGCGCAACTACTACAGGTACAACTTCTGTAAATAGACTTAATGTGATTTTTGGTGGTCAAGCGGCTTGTACTTCAACAAGAGTACCTGTTGTTGCTACTGTTTCTTCACCTCCAGCATTAACCTTGAGTGGAGCTACTACAACAATCTGTTCTGGAAATTCTTCTAGTGCAGTTACTTTAACTGCTGGTGCATTAGATTATAATACTTTTGTATGGTCTCCTGCAACTGGGGTTACTGGTGATGAAACAATTGGTTGGACTTTCAATCCTACAATTACTACAACTTATACTTTAACAGCTACTCAAACTTCTGGAGCTTTATGTTCTACAACCGCAACATTTACTGTAAATGTAAATCCATTGCCAACGGGCGTAACAATTACTCCAGTAGCACCTACTATTTGTGTTAATACAATTCAAAGTTTAGCTGTTACAGGCGGAACTTTAGGAGTAGTAGGAAAACTAGGTTCAGGTGTTGCAACTAATACAGGATCAACTCCTTTCAAAGGCTGGTTTGGTGGTTCAAAAATGCAAGCACTTTATACACCTGCTGAATTAACTGCTTTAGGTATAGCAGCTGGACAAAGTATCAATTCAATTGGGTATATTGCCTTATCAGGAACTCCTATAGCATTGAATAACTTTACAATTAATGCAGGATTTGTTTCTAATACAACTTTAGGAACAGCATTTATTCCTGGTGCAACCAACGTTGTTTTAGCACCTACTAATTACACTCCTAGTACTGGAGCAGGAAATATCGATTTTACTCTTTCTACTCCTTTAACATGGGATGGTGTTTCAAGTTTATTAATTGAAACTTGTTTCAATAATAACAATGGAGGAGGTGTTAGTGCAAATAACATTTCTGTTGAATCTACAGTTGTGGCTACTGGATTAAACTTGTATTTATCACAAGATAATAATGCTACTGTTTGTACAAATGTAACAGCTCCTACAGCTACTACAACAAGACCAAACCTTAGAATTTCTACATTAGAAACAGCTAACATTACTTGGTCTCCAGTAACTAATTTATTTACTGATGCAGGAGCAACAATTCCATATACAGGAACAAATGCAACAACAGTTTATGTACAGTCTGCAACTCCTAGCACAACGGTTTATACTGCTACTGCAACAATTGGAGCAACAGGATGTTTTACAAGTAATACTGTAAGTGTTACAGTAAGTGCATTACCAGATACGACAATAACTCGTGTAGACGATACATTAACTGCCGCTGAAACTGGTGCAACTTACCAATGGTATACTTGTGCTGCGGGTCCTGTATATACAATTATTTCAGGTGCTACATCACAATCATATACAGCAACTGCAATTGGTAGTTATGCTGTAGATGTTACATTAAACGGATGTACTTCTAGAAGTACTTGTTTTGATGTTACTACTTTAGGATCTTCTTCTTTTGATATGAATGCTTTAACTGTTTATCCTAATCCAGTTGTAGACATTTTATCAATTAGATATAATGAAGAAATTACTGCAATTAACGTGTATGACTTAAGTGGAAGATTGGTGAAACAAGTAACACCAAATCAAACTGAGGTTGAGGTGAACATGTCTGAATTAGCTGCTGCAATGTATATTGTAAAAGTGAACGCAGGTGGAAACCAAACTGAAATTAAAGTAATTAAAAAATAAAGTTAAGTTTTTTAAATAAAAAAGGGTCAATCTTTCGAGGTTGGCCCTTTTTGTTTTTATTTTAGCAACATGAAATTGACTGCATTAAAAATTGAACAACTTCCTATAGTAATCGACTTAACCAAGAAAATTTGGCCCGTAGCGTATGGCGAAATCTTGTCAAAAGCACAGCTAGATTACATGATTGATAAGTTTTATAACGAAACCGCTTTGCGTGAACAAATAGAAGTTAAAGGACACGTTTTTTATTTGGCACAAGATGAAAATGAAAAGTACGTAGGTTTTGTTTCCTATGAAATTAATAGCGAACCCAACAAAACAAAAATACATAAAATATACGTCTTACCCGAAACACAAGGAACAGGTTTAGGTAGACAGTTTTTTGAACTCGTAAAAGAAAAAGCCATTGAAAATAACCAAAAAGCCATTTTCTTAAACGTTAACAAATACAACAATGCCATACATTTTTACACCAAACTAGGCTTTACAAAAGTAAAAGACGAAGTAATTGATATTGGAAACGGTTATGTAATGGATGATTATGTGATGGAAGTAAATATTATGCAATAAGATTATAATTAATTCGTTATACTCAAATCAATATTTGTATAACTTATCTTATAAAAATGAAATATCTTTTTTTTACATTTTTGTTTCTTCAAATTTCTTATTCTCAAAATGTTTCAATTCAGTTAAAATTTCAAAATGTTACTGATTCTATTCCTATAGTTGTTAGTAAATCAATAAATGAGAATGCGGCTTATTTTTTATCTTATTCTGATACAATTTACACAAAAAATAACAAAGCTGAATTAAAATTCGAAGCAAGCAATCCAGGTTATCTTTATTTTGTGTTTTCCAAAGCGAATCCCGGAATCAATATATTATATGAGCCAAATGAAGTGATTGTTTTAAATGTTTCTAAAAATCAAGATAATAAATATCAGATTCATTATGAAGGTAGAAATAGTTCTATTTCATTAGCAATAAATGTAGACTCTATCTATAAATATCAAAAATTTTCACAAAAATTAAGACCGATAATTTTTAATGCAAATAAAGGAGCTGATATTTTAAACTTTATAAACGAAGAATATAAATTAGAATCTGAAAGATTGAAAGCTTTTTTAGAAAATGGTGAAATCTCTAAAGATATTTATGAAATCTCAAAACTATATCTTGAGATAACACTTGCTAATAATTCAAAAAGTATCATTGAAGATGTTTTTAGAATTGAAGAAGAGTTTACAAAGACAAAATTATCTAAAAGTGAATTTTTAGATTTATTAAACAATTTAATGACGGAATTTAATCCGTTTGATGATAAATTTAAAAATTTCACAACGTATGCTTTTTTTGATAATGCGCAATCAATTACAAGATTTATGGCTGAAAGTGGCTTTGACGAAAATCGTAATGATAGAGGATTATGGAAGAATAAAAATGCTAGGGATTACTATAATTTTATCCCATTACATTTGCAAGAAAAATTATTTGCTCATTTATTTAGTAACGATAGATTAGATGAAAATGATTTTAAACAATTTAAAAAAGTCTTTCCAAATAGTAGATACACGCCCTATTTAGAAAAATATTTAAAAAATAAAAAAAATTCAGAGTACAAACCTTTTGCTTTTGGTTATTTCCTAAACGGAAAATTTGAATACAATAAACAAGTTAATAGTGTTGATATAACTTCTATTATAAAAGATAATTTTAATGGAAAAGCTGTTTTTGTAGATTTATGGGCATCTTATTGTGCTCCTTGTTTTCAAGAGTTTTCTCATTCTCAAAAGCTATTTGCGTTTTTGAAAACAAATAATATCGAAATGTTATACTTAGCTATAGATAAAGACAAGGAAATTACTAAATGGATTCCAAATATTAAAAATAATTATTTAGAAGGAAATCATATTTTTACTTCAGATAAAATACAAGATTCCCTTCAGAAACTTTTGAACGAACCAAATGGTGTTTATATTCCTAGATATTTATTGTTTAATGCCAAAGGAGAATTGGTTTTACCAGCAACAAAAAAGCCTTCTGAAGGACAAGCGTTGTATGATGAAATTTTAAATGCACTGAAATAGTATTGTAGTAGATTTAATTATTTTAAACTATCAATGAAAAAAATTACATTAGTTATATTTCTCTTTTTTGGTTTTGCAATTTATTCACAAGATTTCAATCCTAAAATAATAACTCTTTCACAAAATCCCGAAATCACTGATTTTAGTTTTTTAAAAGAAGAATTAAAAGATGTTCAGGTTGTTATGCTTGGAGAAAATACGCATTTTGATGGAAATGTGTTTGAAATGAAAACCAAAATCGTTCAATATTTGCATCAAGAAATGGGTTTTAATACTATTGCATTTGAATCTGGAATTTATGATGTGTGGAAAGCTCAAAAAAATATTGAACAAGGACAAAATGTAAAGGAAGCACTATCAAAATCTCTATTTTCTATTTGGGCAAAAAGAAACGAATTTCAAAGTTTTATAGAGTTTTATAATCAGAATAAGAAAGATTTAAGAATATTCGGTTTTGATTATCAGATTACGGGTAATAATGGAAATGTATTATTAGCTAAAGATTTATTCGAATATGCTAAAAAAATCAATCATAAAATAAAATTTAAACAAGAAGATTTTGAGTTGCTTTTAGAATCGATGACTAATTCTGGTATGTTTGATGAGGAAGATGTTTCTTATGAGCAATTTAAAACCGAATTAACATTATTTAAAACTAAAATTAGCCAACAAAAAGATTCTGAAGAAAAGTTTTATTTGAATCAAATTGTAAAAAGTCTTTTAGAGTTAGGTTATGATGCTGTTTCAAAAGAAGAGATTTTAAGTACTTTCAATACAACTTCATTTGACAATATTCGAGACAAACAAATGGCGGATAATTTATTAGCTTATTTAAAACAAAATCCTGAAGCTAAGATAATTTGTTGGGGAGCCAATGCACATTTTGTAAATGATATGAGTTCAATTAATGAGCCTATATTAAAAGAATTTGTACCAATGGGTTCTTATATTAAAAAAGAACTAAAAAACAAAGTGTATAGTTTGGCTACTATAACGTCTGAGGATTCTATATATCTTCAAAATAAATGGCATGCAACACCAATTAAAAAGCACTCATTTGAGTATTTCTTAAAAGAAAAAAATACTTCTCCACACATTTTTCTTTCTTCAAATCAAAGTGGAATGCAAATTTTAGCTTGGAACCGACTTTTTAGTCCAATTACTTTTGTGGAAAGTAAATTAAATGAGTTACACGATGGTTATCTCTATTTTAGAAGCGTTACGCCTTCCACTATAATAGATTCAGATGAAGAGAATAAAGTTTTTAAAACTAAAGATATACATACGGTCAATCAATCAGAACCTAAAGATGATGAACTTAAGAAAACGGAATTAAATGAAGTTGTCATTTATGGAAAAAGAACAGCTTATCAGGTTATGAAAAATGTGATAGAATCTTTTGAAAGAAACTATCCTGATAATCCATTTAGTTCATCGATGAAAACCAATGTTCAAGCCAAAGTTTCAGATGTTACTTATCTTGATTTTGATTTTATTGCCGAACAATATGATTTAGGTTATGTAAATCATATCAACAGAAGTACAAAAAATATAAAAGAGTTAAGATGGAATAAGAAAGGTAATTTTCTGTCGGAAAGCTTAAGGGAATATCATGGTTTGGTGTATAATTGTCCAATAAAATATGCGCCTTTTTTGAAAAAAGGAAAGTTTAAGAAATTTATTTTTCAAATTGAAGAAACTAAGATATACAACAATGAAGAAGTCTTTGTGATTAATTTTTCATCGCCAAGAAATCATTCCACTTTTACCAGACGCGTTTTTTTAAGTGACTATTCAGGATATTTGTATGTGAATAAAAAAGATTTTGCAATTGTAAAGATTTTCGAAAATTGGTCAGTAACCGAATTCCCAGAACAGTTTAGAGAAGGATTTAATCTTAAAAATTCGTTATCAAAATACACTTCGAAAGAATATAAAAACGAATCCATGCTTACAGATTTTACAAAGATTGGTGAGTATTATTTCATTAGACAATCTATAAGTGTTTTATCAGGAAATGTTTATAACGATGCATCTGAAAAAGAAGAATTTGAAATAACAGTAAATTCAAGTTGGAAGAATTTTAATATTCAAAATCCTAAACTAATAAAAAGTAAGGATGAAGAACATTCATTTGAAAAAGTGAAATACAACGCCAGTTTTTGGAATGATATTAAGTTTTAAATCTTTAAAATGTTTATAACATTACTGATTTTCACATTTTGGTTTGAAAGGGGTTTTGTAAATTGCAGGATAGAATTAAATCACTAGTTTTAAGTCAATTTACAAATGATTACAGAAAAAGAATTCGAAAGTTTAATTAGTAAAAATGAAAGTTCAATATTGGATTTTAAAGGAGAGTTTTACGACTTTAATAATGATAAAACTAAATTTATCACAGCCAAGTTTGTTAAAGATGTGATTTCATTTTCTAATACAATAAGAACTGAAACATCTTATATTATATTTGGAATTCAAGAATTGGATAATGGAGAATTAGAGTTTAAAGGAATTAACGAAAAAATTGATGAAGCTATTCTTCAAGATAAAATAAAAGATAAGGTTTTTCCTAGACCTATTTTTTCATTTTATACTTTCAATTACAAAGATATTTTATACGGAGTAATAGAGTTTCCTGTTGAAAAGTATGAATTTCCTATTGTCCCAATTATCAAAGATTTAAAAGGACTTGAAGCAGGAAAAGTATATTATCGTAATGGTACCTCTAATACTGAAGCAAATGCCTATGATATTATTAGAATTAATGAATGGTTGAAGTCTTTGCCTTTAAAAACTAGTTTAAACTCATTAGAAAATGAAATTTCTAAATTTATCAAAGAACTAACAAAAAAAGAAGAAAAGCTTTCTGTTATTATTGCAGACTTACTCTCTCTTTCAAATTTGTATGAGCTTAAAGGATTAAAAATGTTCTGTTTAAATGAAATACAAGGAATTAAATCTACTAATTTTGAAGGTCTTGATTATAGAAAGCAGAAAGTTTTTGTCTCATGGAATAAAATTGATATAAATCCTTATTCCTTTTTGAGTCCTTCAGTTAGTTTAGTAGTAAATGAATTGGAAAATAATAGTGAGTTTTTTGAAAGAATGCTAATCCTCCATCACCCAATAATTGAAATTGAAAGTATTTTAGAAAAGTTAAATCAAGATCCAAATTCATATATAACTATAAAAACTGATACAAAAAGTTTACTTGGGATGGAAAAAAAGCACGATTTATATATTTATACTTTTCCTGATAATTTTAATACATTATATAGAAACATTAGACAAAAAGCTATTGATGAATTAATGAAAATATAGACTTAAATTTATTTCTATTACCACTCAAGCGTAATCGTCACGCTCGTGCCCACAAAGAAAAAAAAAGCACGAGAAATTTCCCGTGCTTTTTCAAATTATGTATTTTCTATCTATTTCGCTCACCATAATTCCTTTTCCCAGTAAACTTACTTTTATTACTTGGTAAACTCGCTTCTTCGGTTTTACTTGAAGGAGCAATTAATTGATTTAATTCAGCAACTTCGGCATCGGTTAAGTTTCGGTATTTGCCTTCTTGTACGTCTAAGGAAATGTTGATGATGCGAGTACGTTTTAAAGCTGTTACTTCGTAATCTAAATATTCACACATTCTACGAATTTGGCGGTTTAAACCTTGCGTTAAAATAATTCGGAAAACGTATTTGCTAATTTGTTCTACTTTACATTTTTTGGTAATCGTTTCCAAAATCGGAATTCCGTTTGCCATTCGGTCAATAAATCTATCCGTAATCGGTTTGTTTACGGTTACGATGTATTCTTTTTCGTGGTTGTTTCTCGCACGAAGAATTTTGTTTACAATATCACCATCATTGGTCATAAAAATCAATCCCTCACTGGCTTTGTCCAAACGACCAATAGGAAAAATACGCTCTGGATAATTGATGTAATCTACAATATTGTCTCTCACGCCTAAGTTGGTTGTACATTCAATACCAACAGGTTTGTAAAACGCTAAATAAATAGGTTTCTCGTTTTTCTGTTGTACCAATTCACCATTCACACGAACTTCATCACCTGGACTCACTTTTGTACCCATTTCCGGAATCTTTCCGTTAATGGTAACTCTTCCTTGCTCAATCAAACGATCGGCCTCTCTACGAGAACAATAGCCAGTTTCTGATAAAAATTTATTAATTCGTGTTGTATTTTCTTCCATGATGCAAAGATAAGTTTTTTTAGTGTATTGAGTCAATGTGTTTTTAAACACAAAGTCGCAAAGTTTTTCGCAAAGTTCGCCAAGCTTTTTTAAAATATCTAAGTGACCCGAGCGATAAAGTATCAACGATGTAATCTCTATGTATTATCTATGAAAAGTGTAACGTCTTTATATAGGCAAAGCAAGACTAATGTGCCTATGTGTTTAAAATAAAAAAAGCCCTTTAAAAAAAGGACTTTCATTTATTTGGAAAAGGATTCAATTAGATGCTAGCAAATAATTTCTCCATTTTTTCTTTTTCTTCGTCAGCTAAAACACCGTCTACTAAGATTCTTCCACTGTGCTCATCTGTAATGATTTTTTTGCGAGCTGCAATTTCCATTTGCGTTTGTGGTGGAATAGTAAAGAATGAACCAGCAGAAGCGCCACGCTCAATAGAAACAACCGCCAAACCGTTTCTTACACTATTTCTAATTCTGTCGTAGGCAGCAATTAAACGCTCTTCAATTTGACCTCTCAATTCTTCTGATTTTGCTGATAAGAAGTTTTCTTCTTTTTCAGTTTCAGCCATAATGTCGCTTAATTCCGCTTTTTTATGTTTTAAGTGAGTTTGTTTTCCGTCTAATTTTTCTTTAGTTTGAGCTACTACTTCTTTTTTGTGCTCAATAGAAGCTTTCATTTCTTTAATGTGTTTTTCAGCCAATTGAATTTCCAATTCCTGAAACTCCACTTCTTTAGTTAAAGAGTTGAATTCTCTATTATTACGAACATTTTTTTGTTGCTCTAAATATTTTTTAATCGCAGCTTTGTGCTCGTCGATAGCATTTTTCTTTTCTTTGATTAAATCATCAATAGATTCTAAATCGCTTTTTAGTTTTTCTAAACGAGTAGAAAGTCCTGCAACTTCATCTTCTAAATCTTCTACTTCAAGAGGCAATTCTCCTCTTACATTTCTTATTTCGTCTATTTTAGAATCAACTAGTTGTAAAGCATAAAGGGCTCTTAACTTATCTTCTACATTTAGCTCTTTGATTGTTGCCATATTTAAAAGTACTTAACTGGATTTGTATTTTCTTCTGATAAAATAATTCCGCATTGCAGCGAATTTGGTGCAAAATTAGTGATTTTTTCTTTAAGAAAATCAACTATATAATTTTTTGTAAATCTTTCGCTCTCAAAATGTCCAATATCAGCCAAAAGTAATTGATTTTCAGTCTCATAGAATTGGTGGTATTTTAGGTCTGCCGTAAGATAAGCGTCTGCGCCTGAGGAAATTGCATTTTTAATTGCAAAACTGCCGCTTCCGCCTAAAACCGCTACTTTTTTTATCGATTTTCCAGTAAAAGCCGAATGTCTAATGCCTCCACATTGTAATTTGTCTTTTACCAATTGTAAAAATTCGGTTTCAGAAAGCGGATTTTCGAATTCTCCAACGCGTCCTAAACCAATATTTTGATGTTTGTTTTCCAACTGATAAATTTCATATGCCACTTCTTCATACACATGATTTTTGAATAAAGCCTTCAAGATTTTACCTTGCAAATGCTTTTCAAACGTTAGCTCGATTTTAATTTCTTCGTTTTCTACAAATTCAAAACGCTCTCCAATTTCCGGATTCGAATTTTCATTTCCCATGTAGGTTCCAATTCCTTTCGAATTAAAACTACAATCTTCATAATTCCCAATGGTTCCTGCACCAGCATCAAATAAAGCATTTCGCAATTTTTCAACATTTTCAGGAATCGTATAGGTAACTAATTTTTGAATGTAATTTTCTTTCGGAATCAATACTTTAGAATGTTTCAAACCTAAAGAATCACAGAAAATTTTATTTACTCCTTTTTGATGATTGTCCAAAGCAGTATGAACGGCATAAATCGCAATGTCATTTTTAATGGCTTTCAAAATCGCACGTTCGACGTAATTTTTACCCGTAATTTTCTTAATTCCCGAAAATAAAATGGGGTGGAAGCAAACAACCAAATTACATTTTTTCGAAATCGCTTCATCAATAACCGATTCCAACGCATCATGACAAACTAAAACGCCATCAATTTCTTGATTCGGGTTTCCAACTAAAAGCCCAACATTGTCAAAATCTTCGGCATAACCTAGTGGCGCCATTTCTTCAAGAACAGAAAGTATATCGGAAAGTTTCATGATGTTTGATTTTACTAAATGATTACACAAATTAACGAAATACCAGTTAGAAATGAAATGATAAATAGCATAAACTTTAATATGATGATAATTTATTATACTTTCGTAATATGATTTTGTTACGAAAAATACTTTTCCCTTTGGCCTTTTTGTATTGGCTCATTACGTTTATCCGAAATTGGCTTTACGACAAAGGCATTTTCAAGAGTTATTCTTTTGATATTCCAATTATTGCTGTTGGAAATCTTAGCGTTGGCGGAACAGGAAAAACACCTCAAATTGAATATTTAATCCGATTACTTTCCTTCAACTATAAAGTGGCTGTTTTGAGTCGCGGTTACAAGCGTTCGACCGAAGGTTTTATTTTGGCAGATGAAAAAGCTACTGCGAGTTCAATTGGTGACGAACCTTTTCAGTTTTATTCGAAATTTCCAAATATTCAAGTAGCGGTTGATGCGAATAGAAAAAATGGAATTGAAAATTTATTACAACTTTCAAATAAGCCTGATGTTATTTTACTAGACGACGCTTTTCAGCACAGAAAAGTAAAAGCAGGGTTTTATATTTTGCTCACGGCTTACGATGATTTGTTCTGCGATGATTTTATTTTGCCTTTCGGGAATTTACGCGAACCTTCTTCCGGTAAAAAAAGAGCGGATATGATAATTGTCACAAAATGTCCGAATGATTTGTCCGAACTTGCGCAGCAGAAAATCAGAGAAAAGTTGAAGGTAAAGCAGCAAGTTTTCTTCACCACAATTCAGTACGACGATTTTGTTTTTGGAAATGACAGTCAATTGTTGGTTTCGGAAATTCAATCCGAAAGTAAAGTGTTGGTTGCTGGAATTGCAAAACCTAAATTATTCTTCGATTTTCTAAAAAACCAGAAAGATGAAACTTTGGTTTTTCCAGATCATCATCATTTTTCGAAACAGGATTGTGAGCAAATTTTGGCAAAAGCCAATGGAAGAAAAATAATTACAACAGAAAAAGATTTTGTTCGTTTAAACGGATTATTGCCTAAAGAGCAATTGTTCTATTTGCCAATAAAATCTATTTTTTTAAATACAAATATTGATAAAACAATAGAAGATTATGTGGGACAAAGTACAAGAAACAGTTAGTTTCATTAAAAATAAAACCAATTTCACTCCAGAATACGGTGTGATTTTAGGCTCAGGATTAGGCGGATTCACAGCGGATATTACTATTGAACATACATTACCTTACACAGAAATTCCAAACTTTCCAGTTTCAACCGTTCAAGGTCACAAGGGAGCTTTGGTTTTTGGAACGATTCAAGGAAAAAAAGTGGTAGCGATGCAAGGGCGTTTTCATTTTTATGAAGGTTACGATATGAAACAAGTAACGTTTCCAGTTCGTGTAATGAAATATTTAGGTGTTGAAAAATTAATTGTATCCAATGCTTCGGGTGGCGTAAATCCATCTTATAAAATAGGTGATGTCGCTGTTATTACAGATCACATCAACATGATGCCTGAACACCCATTACGTGGTCATAATGATGAGCGTTTTGGACCAAGATTTGTAAATATGAGCGAACCGTATTCAAAAACGATGAATGCAAAAGCATTTGAATTGGCAAAAGAATTAAACATCGATTTAAAGAGAGGAATTTATTTAGGTTTGCAAGGGCCAACATTTGAAACGCTTGCCGAATATAAAATGGTAAAAGCATTGGGAGCTGATTGCGTAGGAATGTCAACCGTTCCAGAAGTTATCGTTGCACGTCATATGGATATGGAATGCTTTGGAGTTTCTGTGATTACTGATATGGGTGACGAGGAAAATATCGAAGAAGTTAACCATGAAGAAGTGTTACAAGCGGCGCAAAAAGCAGAACCTCATGTAAGAAATTTAATTAAGAATTTGATTGCACGTTATTAGTTAAGTAACTAGTTACAACAGTATAGAAATGCTCTGGTTCGAAAGGTTTGGTGATTACTTCATTCATGCCATAGGATAAGAGCATTTCTCTGTTTTCATTCAAAGAAATTGCTGTTAATGCCACGATAGGAGTATGACTGTTGAATTTTCTAATTTCACTCGTGGCTTCCGTTCCGTTGATTCCCGGTAAGTGAACGTCCATAAGGATTAAATCGTAATCATTTGCTTTTGCGTCTTCAATGGCATCTTCACCATTGTCAATTATATTACAAGAAATTCCTCTTTTTTCAAGCATTTTCTGTGTAATCATTTGGTTGATTTTGTTGTCTTCTACTAAAAGAACTTTTTTCTTATTCAGTAAAGTTAAATCAGGTGTAGCTTCTACTTCCTTAGTTTTATTTGCCACTCCTTTTTCAAATTCTAATTCAAAACTAAACGCACTTCCTTTTCCAGATTCACTCGTTAAGTGAATTTCGCTTCCCATTAATTCTAGAATTTTCTTCACAATGGAAAGTCCTAAACCTGTTCCACCATACGTACGATTGATTTCAACAGAACCTTGACTAAAACTATCAAAAATGGCATCTTGTTTATCTTTTGGTATACCAATTCCGTTGTCTTTTATTTCGAAATATAACGTTACATTATCAGTATTTTCTGATTTCTTGATGATATTGCACCAAACATCACCATTTTTACTAAACTTAATAGCATTGTTTAGTAAGTTAATTAGAATTTGTGATAATTTAGTTGGATCGCCTTTTAAATTATAGTTAATCGATTTATCAACGTTTAAATGACACTTAATATTGTTTTCGTGAATGAATTCTTTGAATGAGATAACAATATTTTCGGTTAATTCGGAAAGATTAAAATTGATTTTTTCAATCACTACTTTATCCGATTCTAAACGGTTGATTTCTAATATATCATTAATGAAATTTAATAGATAGTTTCCGGAAAATTCTAATGATTTCAAATAATTTAACTGACTAGCTTTTGGCTTTTCTTGTAATAAAAGATAAGTAATACCATTTATGGCATTTAAAGGTGTACGAAGTTCGTGACTTACGGTTGACAAGAAATCGGCTCTAGCTTTTGAAGCTCTTTCTGCTTTGTCTTTTTCAAGTGTTAACTCTTTATTTTTTTCTTTTAAAAGTTTATTGGTGCTAATTCTGATTTTATTATTTTTATACAAAGACAAACTCAATAAAGATAAAATGGAAATAAGTGCAATACTTAAAATACTAATCAACTTAGAGAATCGTAAAGTTTTTTGTTGACTTTTTTTCTCTTTGTCTAATTGTTCAATCGTTTTAAGTTGTTTGTCAAACTGAATTTTATCAACAGTGTTTTCGGCAACATAACTATTGTAATATTTTCCAATAGAATCTGTTAAATCGGCATATTTTTTTAAATATAAATTCGAACTTGAAATGTTTTTATTTTTTTCATAAGTTACACTAAGAAGTTTATAAATGCGCTTAGTTAATTGAAAATCATTATTATTTGTTTCGTTAGTTTGATTGGCAAGATTTAAGTAGTTAATTGCTTGAGGATAATTTTTCTTAATAATTTCAATTTCGCCCAACTGAATATAAGCTTCGGTTTTTGTACTAAGTAAAGCGTCGTCGCTAATATTTTCCACAACTCCTTTTAATACATTACTAGCTTCGTTATAGTTTCCTTTTTCTTTTTTAATGATAGCTTTTTGAAGATTGATTAATTCAATTGCTTCAAGGAAATTTAATTTTTTATAAATAACCGTAGCTTTTTCAAAATAGATTTCAGCAAAAGCAATATTGTTTTTTTTGAGGTAACATTTCCCTAAACCATAATAAGACAGCGCAATGTTTGATTTTGGCTCACTTTTACTATAAATACTAATCGCTCTAATGTAATAATCAATAGCTAAATCATTTTTTTCAAGTTCGTAAAAAATGGTGGCTAATTGCAAATAACAGTCAGCAAGTTTGATGTTTAAGCTATTTGCTTTGGCATATTCAATTGCTTTTTCTGTATAAAGAATTGCTTTTGTATAGGATTTTTTAGCTTCTTTATTGAAAAGACCAATCTCTAAATAGTAGTCGGTACTATCGCTTATTTTACCAGCATCTTTATATACAGATTGTGAGTAACTATTTATAGTTACTAGGGAAAATAATATGAAAAGTTTTTTAATCAAGAAATGCCTGAGTTAAATTTAACCCTGCAATTTAAAGTTTTTTTAGTGATAATAAAAACTTTATTTTTTAGAAACGAAAGCGATCAAATCAATTAATCTAGAAGAATAACCAATTTCATTATCGTACCAACCTACAATTTTTACCATTCTATCAATAACAGATGTTAATTGAGCATCAAATAAACAGGAATTTCTATTTCCTATAATATCTACCGAAACAATTGGGTCTTCAGTATAATCTAAAATTCCTTTAAAATTAGTTTCAGCAGCTTTTTTAAACGCTAAGTTAATTTCTTCAATAGAAACTTGTCGTTTTACATTAAAAGTAATATCGGTCAACGAACCATCTGGAACAGGAACACGAATACCACAACCACCAATTTTTCCTTCTAATTCTGGAAATATTTTTGTCAATGCTTTTGCAGCTCCAGTTGTTGTTGGAACAATAGATTGTGCAGCACCTCGAGCTCTACGCAAATCTTTATGCGGTTGATCGTGTAGACTTTGGTCGGTAGTGTAGGAGTGAACCGTGGTGATGTAGGCTTGCTCAATTTCACACAATTCCTGAATGATTTTAATCATCGGAGCGGCATTGTTTGTCGTGCAACTTGCATTGGATATTATCGTTTCGCTTCCGTCTAAAATGTGTTCGTTTACACCTAAAACAACTGTTTTTATTTCTTCAACTTCAGATGGTGCGGAAAGAATAACTTTTTTCGCTCCAGCTAAAATATGTTGGTTAATATCCTCAAAAGTTTTGAATTTTCCGGTCGATTCAATAACAATATCAATGTTTAACGACTTCCAATCTAAATTTTTAATTTCTCTTTCATGAAAAAACAAATAGGATTTATCATCAATGATAATTGAATCGTCAGAAAACGAAACGTTTTGCTTTAAAACCCCGTGAATGCTATCGTATTTTACCAAATGAGCCATTGTTTTGTTATCCGCAATGTCGTTGATGGCAACTACTTCAATTGTAGGATGATTCAAAAGTAATCGGAACAAATTACGTCCAATTCTTCCAAAACCATTAATAGCAATTTTTATTTTTATTTTTGTTTCAGGTTTCAATGTTTTTGTTTCAAGTTTCAAGTTTCAAGTTGAAAAGTTAGCGTAACCAAGTTTAATTAATTGAATACGGGATTTAAAAAACTTCCAGCATCCATCATCCAGCTTCCCGCTTAATGAATATGTTTCTCCGCATGATAAGAAGAACGAACTAAAGCACCGCTTTCCACATGTCTAAAACCTAATTCTTTTCCTATTTGTTCGTATTTCGCGAATTGTTCTGGCGTGATGTATTCTTTAACTGGTAAATGTTTTTTACTAGGTTGTAAGTACTGACCAATCGTTACAATATCTACTTTTGCATCGGCTAAATCATGTAAAACTTGAATCACTTCTTCTTCCGTTTCACCTAAACCTAACATAATACCCGACTTAGTTCTTTTGATGCCTTGTTCTTTTAAATAACGCAACACTTCCAAACTTTTTTCATATTTAGCTTGAATACGCACTTCACGTGTTAAACGTTTAACGGTTTCCATATTGTGCGAAACTACTTCTGGAGCTACTTCGATGATTCGGTCTAAGTTTCTTGTATTGCCTTGAAAATCTGGAATTAAGGTTTCTAAAGTCGTATTTGGATTCATTCGGCGAATGGCTTTCACGGTTTCTGCCCAAATAATCGAACCCATATCTTTTAAATCATCACGGTCAACGCTAGTAATTACGGCATGTTTGATGTTCATAATTTTGATAGAACGCGCTACTTTTTCAGGTTCGTCCCAATCCACAGTTTCAGGACGACCAGTTTTAACACCACAAAAGCCGCACGAACGCGTACAGATATTCCCTAAAATCATGAAAGTTGCTGTTCCTTCGCCCCAACATTCGCCCATATTAGGACAACTTCCCGAAGTACAAATTGTATTCAGTTTGTATTTGTCTACTAAACCTCTAAGTTCGGTGTAGTTTTTACCGGTTGGTAATTTTACGCGCAACCATTTTGGTTTGGGTTCTCTTGGTGGAAAAACATTGTCAATAGCCGTGTCCATAATCAAAATTTTGATAGGCAAAGATACGATATGAATTTTAGAATTTTGAAGTAAGAATTTAGAAAATGAGAAAACTTTAGGAAAGTTTTAGGAAATGTAAAAAGGGATTACTTTCCCGAAATAATCTCCGCTAATAATTTTTTAGCTCTTAGTAGTTTGATTTTGATGTTATTTAGCGGTTCATCAATTTGTTCTGCCATTTCTTGATACGTCATTTCTTGAAAATAACGCATTTGAATGACTTCCTGATAAGCAGGTTTCAATTGTTTGATGTATTGTAGTAATTGGGCTAAATTTTGCTCGATAATCAATTCATCTTCGGCAGAATTGGAATCATCGGCCACACTGTAGGCTTGATGATCTTCTTCGTCATTTATTTCAATAAATAAAGACGATTTCTTTTTGCGAAGCATATCAATATGGACGTTTTTTGCAATAGCAATCAACCAAGTATTAAAACCGTATTCTGGATTGTAAGTTGCGATTTTATCAAACGCTTTTGCGAAAGTTTCAATTGTGATGTCTTCGGTATCCGTTTCATTTTCGGTGCGTTTTAGCATGAATCCGTAGACTTCATTCCAGAAAAAATCCAATAAAAAAGTGAAAGCAACTTGGTCTCCCTTTTTTGCTTTTTCAATATTTTCTTGAATAATTACCGAATTTACTTCCAATGTACAGGTTTTGAGATGAGGTTTCTAAAAAATACGCTCAGTTGTGTAAAGATAAGTACAATTTCAATAATTGGATACCAATACATGACATCTTTTTCTTTTAGTTTTCCAGCGGCATAACCTAAAGAAATCCAGGTGAATAAATATCTAAACACGATAATTCCAGTCACAATCATCCATTGGAATTGAAACGCCAATAAAACAATCGCCAAAACTAAAAACCAAAACTGACTAAAGAAAAATAGTCCTAATTGAAATTTATCAAATCCTTTGTAGAATTTAGCAGTAGTAGCGTGTCTTCTTTTTTGGTAAACCCAAGACGAAAAAGTAGTTTTAGGCTCTGAAAAAGTAAAACTTTCTGGCGTATATAAAATGGTAGTGTTCTTTTTTGTAGCTGCTTGATTAATAAACAAGTCATCATCACCCGAACGAATTTTCATGTGATCCATAAAACCACGAACGTTGAAAAATTCTTCTTTTTTGTAAGCTAAATTACGACCAACACCCATGTAAGGTTTGCCAATTTTTGCCCAAGAAAAATATTGGGTAGCAGTTAGCATCGTTTCAAAACGAATGATTTTATTTAGGAAGGAATTCTTCACTTTTTCGTAAGCACCATAACCTAAAACAATCGTTTTTTCTTTTGTGAATTGAGTTGAAATTTGTAACAACCAATCGTTTGAAGCTGGATAACAATCCGCATCGGTAAATACTAAATACTCATTTTTTGCGGCTTTGATTCCTAAGGTTAACGCAAATTTTTTATTACCCCAAAAGGCTTCTACATTTTCAACCTTTACCAATTTTACATTTGAATATTGCTTTTCGTAACTTTCAAATAATTCCAAAGTTTCATCGCTCGAAGCATCGTCGATTAAGACAATTTCGTAATCAGGATAGTTTTGGGTAACCAAAGATTGAAAGTACTTTTTGATATTTTCTTCTTCGTTTTTAGCACAAACAATAATAGAAATAGGCAAACGTTTCGGAGTTCCTTCGGTTTTTTTACCAAATGAGAATTTTCCGAAAATAAAAAGATAATAAATAAATTGAATAAACACGATAACCGCAAAAGCGATTAAGAGTATTGTTAGTATCATAAATGGGTAAAAATTATGCGTGCGATTCTTCGTTGCAGTCTTTCATTTGTTCTGGAGTTTTTCCACAATAGCTGCAGTTTTCTCCATCTTTATTCAAAAACGGACTTTGGCTAGCACAAGTTCCTGCAAATTTTCCGTCTTTTTTTGCCCAAATTTTTATTGCGATACCTGCAAACGCAAGTCCTAAAAGTCCAATGGTTACTAATACAAGTTTCATCTTTTTCTATTTTGAACTGCAAAATTAATTAAAATCCAAGTAACAAATCCCAAATTCCAAACAAATCTCAAAAAACAAATTCAAAATTTTTGGAACACCGATTGAAGAAATGGAAGAAATCTTTAAATTAAAAAAGATTAGCACGCGGAAGGAACTGATTTGCTAATGCAAAAAGCAGATTAAAATGGATTTCTTATGTTTACTATGTCAAGTGAAACGTCTAAAATCAACAAAAAGCAAATCTATTGTGTCTATGTGTTTTAAAAAGTTAACTCAAAGATTTTAAACTCCCAACTTCCATCTCGCATCTCCCAACTCAAATAATATTCACTTCCGCTTCTATTGCAATTCCAAATTTTTCTAAAATGGTTTGTTGGATATTTCTCGAAAGGGTTACAATTTCGGCTCCAGTTGCAGTTCCATAATTCACTAAAACCAAAGCTTGATTTTTATGCACTCCCGCATCACCAAAACGTTTTCCTTTAAAACCAGCTTGTTCAATTAACCAACCCGCAGGAACTTTAACTTCAGTTTCAGAAACTACATAATTCGGCATTTCTGGGTGAAGTGCTTTTGCTTTTTCGTAAGCTTCTTTTGCAATAATCGGGTTTTTAAAGAAACTTCCGCTATTACCTAATTCTTTTGGATCTGGTAATTTGCTTTGACGAATTGCAATTACAGCATTGCTAACGTCTTTTAATGTTGGGTTTTGTATGTTTTGATGTTGTAATTCGGTTTCAATTGCTCCATAAGTTGTAGAAACTTTATGATTTCTCTTAGTCAATTTGAAATAAACCGAAGTGATAATATATTGGTTTTTCAATTCGTTTTTGAAAACACTTTCACGGTATTCAAATTTGCATTGAGCGTTAGTGAAAGTTTCAATTTCTAATGTTTTCAGGTTTAAAGCATCGCAAGAGAACATTGTATCTTTAATTTCAACACCATAAGCACCAATATTTTGAATAGGAGTTGTGCCAACATTTCCTGGAATCAATGATAAATTCTCAATCCCACCAAAATTTTGGTCAATACACCAAAGTACAAATTCGTGCCAGTTTTCACCAGCTTGCGCTTTTACAATGGCAAAATCATCGTTTTCCTCAACAATTTCTCTTCCTTTTAAATTCACATGAACGACTAATTTTTCGATATCTTGTGTTAAAAGCATATTACTTCCGCCACCCAAAATAAAAATATCATCGTTTTCTGTCAACACTTCTTTCAATTCAGCAATTGAACTTACTGAAACAAAGTGTTTAGCTTTAGCCTCAATTCCAAAAGTATTATAATTTTTTAGAGAGAAATTGGTTTGAATATTCATCTTAGAATAATTTTTTTCAAATGTAACTTATATAGTAGAAATTCCAAAAATAAACACAAATTTTAAAAATTTTCACAAATCAAATCTATGTTGTCTATGTAAAGTAAAACGCCTTTTTATGTTCAAAGAAAAACTAATGTGACTATGTGTTAAAAAAAACTTCCAGCTTCCAGCTTCCATCATCCAACTTCTAAATCGGAAATATTTTATACGATTGATGTGTTTCTTTGATAATCAGTTCTGTTCTTTCTGCGTGAGTGTCAGAAATAAAGATTTGTCCAAAAACGGCATCATTAACCATGGTTACAATTTTTTGCACGCGGGTTTCGTCTAATTTATCAAAAATATCATCAAAAAGAAGAATCGGTAATTCGCCACTTTGTTTTTTCATGAACTCGAATTGCGCCAATTTCAAAGCAATCAAAAAAGATTTCTGTTGGCCTTGCGAACCAAATTTCTTAATTGGGAAACCATCTATTTCAAAAATTAAATCATCTTTATGAATTCCAGCGCTGGTATATTGAATAATTCGGTCTTTTTGTAGTGATTCTTCTAAAAGTGAATGTAATTCTTTTTCGAACAACTGACTTTCATATTTTAAAGCAACTTTTTCATTTCCGCCCGAAATATTAGTGTGATGTTTTTCGAAAATTGGAATAAAATCATTTAAAAATTGTTTTCTTTTTTCGAAAATCAATTGTCCAGAATTACTCAATTGCTCGTTATAAATCGATAAATTATCTGCATCAAATGTATGATTCAAAGCGAAATACTTTAATAATGCATTTCGTTGCGCTAACGTTTTTTGGTATTGTATCAGTAATTGCAAATACGTACTGTCTAAAGTTGCAATTACGCTATCAATGAATTTTCTGCGTGTTTCGCTTCCTTCAACAATTAAATCCGCATCGGAAGGTGATATAATTACCAACGGAATCAAGCCTAAATGTTCAGAAAGTTTGTCATAAACTTTTCCGTTGCGTTTGATGGTTTTTTTTTGTCCTTTTTTTAAACTGCAAATAATTTTTTCTTCTTTGCTGTTTTTTTCAAGTAAAGCATCGATCACAAAAAACTCTTCGCCATGTTTGATATTTTGAACCGCTAACGGATTGAAATAGCTTTTTCCATAGGCTAAATGATATATAGCATCTAAAACATTGGTTTTTCCCACACCATTTTTTCCTACAAAACAATTAATCTTAGCGTCAAAATCAAATTCGATTTGGGCTAAATTTTTGTAATTAAGAAGCGATAATTGTTTTAAAAACACAATAAATATACTTTGATTTTGGACTAAAAATAGGACTTAATGCAAAAGTAAATCGAATTTGTTAAAAATATATACTAAAATGGTTTTTAATTTTAATAAAAATTATATTTTTGCACCTCATTAAATTTAATATAAATGGCAACATATAACAAAAGAGGATACAAAGCTCCAAAACCAGAAGAAGCTAAAGTTGAAAACGAATTAGAAGAAGTAGTTGATACTACCGATAGTACAACCGCTGAGGTTTTCAATACATTAGACGAAACAGCATCTAAAACGGAAGATTGGGTAGCTAAGAATCAAAAAGTAATTTTAGGAGTGGTTGGAGCAATTGCAATCGCAACTTTAGGTTATTTGTTATACAATCGTTTTGTTGTAGAGCCAAAAGAAGAAAAAGCTACAAACGAAATTTTCCAAGCGCAACAATATTTTCAACAAGCAGTTGATGCTACTGAGAAAAATGATTCATTATACAATTTAGCACTTAAAGGTGGTGAAGGTAAATTAGGTTTTATCGGAATTGCAGAGCAATATGCTGGTACTGATGCTGGAAACTTAGCAAATTACCACGCAGGTATGGCTTACTTAAACTTAGGCGATTTTAAAAATGCAATTACGTATTTAGAAAAATTCAAATCGGAAGATGCTATTTTAAAACCATTGGCTTTAGGAGCTATTGGAGATGCTTTAGCAGAAACTAATAAAGTAGATGATGCTATTGCTCATTACAAAAAAGCAGCTGAAGCTTCTGAAAATGATTTCACTACGCCAAGATTTTTATTAAAAGCAGCTCAATTGTATTTAGCAGCTGGTAAAAAAGCTGAAGCAAATAAATTATTTGTGGAGATTAAAGAAAAATATGAAACTTCTAAAGAAGGAATGAATATTGACGCTTTCATTGCAATGACTGAATAAGAATGGCAACAGAAAATAAAAATTTATCTAATTATGATAAAAACACAATCCCAAACGCGAAAGATTTTCGGTTTGGGATTGTTGTTTCAGAATGGAACGAACAAGTAACTGAAGGTTTGTATAATGGTGCTTTTGCTGCCTTAACAGATTGTGGTGCTTTACCAGAAAATATCACGCGATGGGATGTACCAGGAAGTTTTGAATTGATTTTCGGAGCACGACAAATGCATGAAAAATTAGAGCTAGATGCTGTAATTGTAATTGGATGTGTAATTAAAGGTGAAACTATGCATTTCGAATTTGTATGCGAAGGTGTTACACAAGGAATGAAAGATTTAAATCTTTTATATGATGTACCAACCATTTTTTGTGTATTAACCGATAACAACATGCAACAATCGTTAGATAGAAGTGGTGGGAAACACGGAAATAAAGGTGTAGAAGCTGCAATTGCTGCAATTAAAATGGTAGATTTGAATAGAAAATAAAAGGATTTCCTTTAAAATCAATATACTAATCCCGATTTTCATCGGGATTTTTTGTTAACAAAAATTTGGAGGTTAAAAGCGTAAAAATCCCTAAATTTGAAAAAAATAATGCGACATGATTAAGTTTGGAAAAGGTAGAATGCCAAAAAATAAGCAATTCAATTATACACCACGTCATTATCAGGGAAAAACAGTTGATAATCCGTTTGATTTTGATTCACCTATTCGTCGTGATAGAGAGGGAGTGAGTTATAATGATTTTAGAGGTCAATGGCAAGATGCACGTGATAGTAGTCGTAACCGAAAGAATAGATCTTTCAATATGAGAGTAATCATTATTGCTTTGGTATTGGTGTTGATATTTTTCTTTATCATCGATTTTGATTTTTCCATTTTTAGAAGAAAATAATGGCAGCGAGTATTATTCAACTTTTACCGGATCATGTTGCCAATCAAATTGCTGCAGGAGAAGTGGTTCAGCGACCTGCTTCTGTAGTAAAAGAGTTGTTGGAAAATGCCGTTGATGCTAAAGCTACCGATATAAAATTAATCGTTAAAGAAGCTGGTAAAACCTTAGTTCAAGTAATTGATAACGGTTTAGGTATGAATACCACTGATGCGCGTTTGTGTTTCGAGCGTCATGCTACTTCTAAAATTCGCCAAGCAGAAGATTTATTTGATTTGCATACCAAAGGTTTTCGTGGAGAAGCATTAGCTTCAATTGCCGCAATTGCTCATGTAGAAATGAAAACCAAACAAGATCAAGAAGAATTAGGAACGCATGTCGTAATTGAAGGCAGTAAATTAGTAACTCAAGAAGTGGCCGTTTTGCCAAAAGGAACTTCGTTTGCTGTTAAAAACCTTTTTTTTAATATTCCGGCTCGAAGAAATTTTTTGAAATCGGAAACAGTAGAATTTCGTCATGTGATGGATGAATTCCAGCGTGTAGCAATGGCGCATCCGTCAATTTCGTTTACGTTGATTCATAACGGAAGTGAGTTGTATAATTTACCAAGTTCAAATTATCGTCAACGCATCGTCAATATTTTTAGTGGAAAAACCAATGAAAAATTAGTACCTGTTTCAGAAGAAACAGAATTAATTAATATTACAGGATTTGTAGGAAAGCCCGAATTCGCCAAGAAAAGTAGAGGCGAACAGTTTTTCTTTGTAAATGACAGATATATCAAAAGTGCTTATTTGCATCATGCTATTATGAATGCGTATGAAGGTTTGTTAAAGGAAGGCAATCAACCAAGTTATTTTTTGTATTTGCAAGTGCCACCTCACACCATTGATATCAATATTCATCCTACCAAAACCGAAATCAAGTTCGACGATGAACATTCGTTATATGCGATTTTGCGTTCGGCTGTAAAACATAGTTTAGGTCAGTTTAATGTGGCGCCAGTTTTAGATTTTGAGCGCGATTCAAATTTAGATACGCCATATCAATACAAAGATAAAGAAGCCGATTTTCCAACGATTCAAGTGGATTCTAGTTTTAATCCATTTGCAACTGATAAACCAGCTGCTAAATCGCTTTCTTCTTTTGGAAGTTACAAGAGAGAAACGTCTTCTGCAAGTTGGGAAAGTTTATATGTAGGATTAAAGCAAGAAACACAAGAATTAGAACAGTTTTCATTTGAAAGCGAAGAAGTGACTGGAAAATTATTTGATGATGAGGTTGAGGAAACAAAATCTTCTTCAACGTATCAAATTCATAAAAAATATATTGTAAGTGCTATAAAATCGGGCATGTTAGTAATTGATCAGGGTAGAGCACACCAACGTGTGTTATACGAACAATTTCTAACAAGCATTACGGTTCAAAAAGCATCGAGTCAGCAATTGTTGTTTCCTTTGGAATTGTATTTTTCTTCGGAAGAAATGGTTTTATTAAGCGAATTACAATCGTCGTTAGAAAATACAGGATTTGTTTTTGATGCTTTCAATAGCGATTCAGTTCAGATTTCGGGATTGCCAATTGGAATGGCTGAAAGCGAAGTTTCGATTGTTCTAGAAGAATTAATTAGTAATTTACAAAACGAAATTCCGGAAAGTAGTTTTTCACAAAGTGATAGTATTGCCAAATCAATGGCAAAAAGTATGGCGGTGAAAACAGGAACATATTTGACGGTGAAGGAACAAGAAAATTTGGTAAATTCGTTATTTGCTTGTAAAGACCCAAATGTTTCTCCTTTTCAAAAACCCACATTTATTACCTTAACGGTAGAAGATTTAGATAAAAGATTTGCCTTATGATGAATAATATGACCGATACTGTAAAACAGTTATTAATTATTAACGTTTTATTTTTTATAGGAAGTTATTTAGTGCCACAAGCCAATGAATTATTATCGCTTCATTATTTTGAAAGCGATGGTTTTAAATTTTGGCAACCGATAACACACATGTTCATGCATGGAAGTTTGATGCATATTTTCTTTAATATGTTCGCTTTAATTTCTTTCGGAAGTGCCTTGGAACATTTTTGGGGAGCAAAAAAGTTTTTGTTTTTCTATCTTTCTTGTGGATTAGGAGCAGCCATAATTCATTCAGGTGTGAATTATTATTACTTTCATGACGCTCAAAATTTCTTAATACAGAGTGGCGTTTCTGTTCAAGATATTCAAACTTTAATAAAGGGAGATAGTGTAAATATTAATGCTTCTGATACGGTTTTACTTCAAAATTATGTAAATCAAATGGGAGATGCCTTTAATAATCAGGCAGTAGGAGCTTCTGGAGCTATTTATGGCTTATTAGTTGCTTTTGCTTTTATGTTTCCAAATGCTGAGTTGATGATGATGTTTATTCCTGTGCCAGTTAAAGCAAAATATTTTGTTCCTGTAATCGTATTGTTAGATTTATTTTCTGGGGTAACAGGAATTAGTCTTTTTGGAGGTAATATTGCCCATTTTGCTCACGTTGGTGGTGCTTTGATTGGTTTTGTTATGATGTGGTATTGGAAGAAAAATCAGTTTGATAAAAACCGTTGGGATAGATAGTTTTTAGAAAATAGAAATAAGAACAAAGAAAAAAGATGAACATTTTAGACGATTTAAAACTACAATACAAAACAGGAGGCATGGTGCAAAAGTTAATCTTTTGGAACATTGGTTTCTTCTTGTTTTCGTTGGTGTTTTTTTATAGTTTTTCTGTTGGGAAATTCCAAATTCCAACATGGATTGCTTTGTCTTCTGATTTAGGAACGTTCATTAGAACACCTTGGACATTAATTACGTTTAATTTCTTTCATGGTGGATTTTTGCATTTGATTTTTAATCTTATGGTGCTTCATTTTTCAGGACGTTTATTTAATACCTATTTTACAGATAAGCAGTTATTCGGTGTTTATGTTTTAGGCGGTATTTTCTCTGGAATCACCTTCGTTATATCTTATATTTTTATTGGAAAAGCAGGTTTGTTAGTTGGAGCAAGTGGTGCTATTATGGCCATTTTAATTGCTACAGCAACGTATGCGCCTTTTATGTTGTTGCGTATCCCGTTAATCGGAATTGTAAAATTATGGCATGTCGCTTTTGTGATTTTGTTAGTTGATTTAATTCAAATGCCGTTAGATAACACTGGCGGACATTTAGCACATCTTGGTGGCGCTTTATTCGGATTTATCTACATAAAATTATTGCAATCGGGTACAGATATTACAAAGCCTTTTTCAGCTCTATTAGATGGTTTTGCGAATCTTTTAAAACCAAAAAAGAAAACACCATTTAAAAAAGTGCATCGTAATACAACAAAAAATGGCGTAAATTCGTTTCAAGAGAATAAAGATGTAACACAAAAACAGATTGATGATATTTTAGATAAAATCAGTAAATCGGGTTATGATAGTTTAACAAAAGAAGAAAAGGAATTCCTATTTAAAGCAGGAAAGTAGTACATGCAAAAGCAAAGTTGGTTAAGCAAATTAATGTTTTTTCTTAATATAGTTCTAGCTGTAGTAACTTTCGTTGCTTATACTTTACCTTTTTTAGCGCCAAAAGTTTTTCCATTTTTAAGCGTTTTAACATTAGGATTACCTGTTTTTTTATTCCTTAACTTTTTCTTTTTTGTGTATTGGTTACTTCAGTTAAAGCGTTATATGTTGCTTTCTGGATTTGTTTTGTTGCTAGGAATTACGTTTGTAAATCGATTTTATAAATTTTCTGAAACCAATATTCCAACTGAAAATTCCGATTTTAAATTGATGAGTTACAACGTTAGATTATTCAATTTATATGAATGGTTACCCAATACAGATGTACCTGAACAAATTTCAAAATTCATAGTGGAAGAACAGCCTGATATTTTGTGTTTGCAAGAATTTTCTCCAAACAAATTGGTTTCGAAATCGTTCAATTTTAAATACAATTTTACAAAATTGTACGGAGGAAAAAATAAATACGGACAAGCCATTTATTCTAATTTTAAAATAATTGACGAAGGAGAAATTGAGTTTCCAAATTCTAGCAACAATGTCATTTTTGCTGATATTGTTAAAGGTAAAGATACCATGCGTGTTTACAGTATGCATTTACAATCCATAAAAATCAGTACTGATATTCATGAAAAAATTGATGAGGAAAAGTCAAAGTTTATTTTCAAACGTTTAAGTGAAGCTTTTACTGTGCAGCAGCAACAGGCTGAATTGATTAAAAAGCATTTTGAAGATTGTAAATTTTCAAAAATTATTTGTGGCGATTTGAACAATAGTGCTTTTTCTTATGTGTATCGAACCATTAAAGGCGATATGAAAGATGCTTTTGAACAAGCAGGAACTGGTTTTGGTAAATCGTATAATTACAAATATTATCCTGCTAGAATTGATTATGTTTTTGTAGAAGAAAATATTGAAGTAAAGGAATTCAAATCGATTGAAACTTTTCAGCAAAGTGATCATTTTCCGCAAATTACACGTTTGAAAATCGGAGAAAAAGAATAATGCTAAAGTTGTTGGTTCTTCAAATAATCTACGGCATATCTACCGTCGTTAAATAGCAAATCCAGAATGCTTAAATTATTGATAAAACCATGTTTTTCATTGAAAACCTGCGTGTATTCTTCTATTTGAGTGGTGTCTTTTTTCCCGTTTACTAAATGTCTGAAATCAGTATAATCAGGAACTTCATGGAAGAATTCAGTAGTTTTTTGGGGTTGGATATTAATTCCTAATGAATCATTTACTAATTGAAAAACTTCTAAATTCAAATCCATTAAAAACTCATGTTTTTTTTCAAATAATGGACGAAAATCATCTTCAAAATATTCAAAGAAAGGAGAAGTTCGGTAAGCTGCTTCTAAGGATTTAAAGTGGTTTTTTTGCCATCCAAAATCATTTTCAATACGAACATCTTTATATTTTTGATGTTTTTCAATAGCATGTTTTACAGGAATATTTAGTAATTGAACACCGTTTGGACTATAAATATACATCCTATTTCTGTTGGTTTGTTTTTGGAAATTATCTTCCATTTCAAACGTAACTGAATCAGCCTTAATCATAGCAATGTAATGACTAATTGATGGAAAATAAGTTGGATGTATAAGGATGTTCATTTTGGTAATTTGAAATTAAGCGTCTTCTTTCTTTTTCTTCTTTTTTCTGAAATAATCAAAAGCAAAGTAAGCTGCTAAAGCAATTAAGAAATATTGGAAATACGATTTTGGTTGCCCATCACCACGAACAGTTGTGAATAATCTGTCCCAACGAATGCTCCAGTTTTTGAGGCCATCGTTGATACCATCAATACTCATCCAAATGAAAATTGGTTTTCCAACGATATGATCAGCCGGAACAAAGCCCCAATAACGTGAATCTAATGAGTTGTGACGATTGTCTCCCATCATCCAATAGTAATCTTGTTTGAAAGTATAAGAAGTTGCAACTTGTCCGTTGATACGAATTTCATTACCATTTACTTTTAAATCGTTTCCTTCGTATTCACCTATTACTTTTTTATAAAAAGGAAGTGTTTCTTTATTTAATTCAACTGTTTTTCCTGCTTCAGGAATGTAAATTGGGCCTAAATTGTCTACGTTCCAATCTTTTGTTCCAGGAAAAATAGTTTTATCAGTTTCTTTATGAATAATGCGTTCAACTTTGGTAAGTCCAGGAATATTTTTTAATCTATCTACAGACGATTGAGGTAAAGCACTGAAAATTAAAGTGTCGTTTGCTATCTGTCCAAAAGCATCCGTTATATTGAGTTCTTTTTTAATATAATCTAAATCAACGGGTGTTTTTCCGTCCCAAGCTACTTTATATGAATACTGCGGTTTCGCTCTTTCTGGAAGAATTGATTCTTTTCCATTTATAAAAATAATACCTTCTTTAATTTCAATTTTATCACCAGGAATAGCCGTACAACGTTTTACATAATTGGTTTTCTTGTCGATAGGCTTATCGTATCTTTTATCAGCCGCTTTGTACATGTGAAATAAAGTATCAGCTGGCCAGTTGAAAACTACAATATCATTACGCTCAATTTTTTGCAATGCAGGAAATCTAAAATAAGGTAATGAAGGTTTAGCACTATATGATTTTACTTTTACAATTGGTAAAGTATCATGAACCATAGGTGCAGCAATTGGCGTCATTGGGGTTCTTGCTCCATAATGAAATTTACTCACAAATAAAAAGTCTCCTACCAATAACGATTTTTCTAATGATGAAGTTGGAATGGTATAAGGTTGTATGAAATACGTGTGAACTAAGGTCGCAACAACAATTGCAAAAGACAACGAACCCAAAGTATCCATTGTTTTGTTTGGTGCCGTTAAATCGCGATTTGCATGATAGGTTACTTTTTGTGTGTAATTTACATAAGCGATGTAAAATCCTAATGTAATAAGACCTAAAACCATGTCAACGGTTGATTTTTTACCAAAAGTTCTTAGGGTTTCAATCCAAATAATTGGGAATAAAAACAAGTTGATGACTGGAATAAAAAGCAATAAAATCCACCATTTTGGTCGGTTGATGATTTGCATTAATACAATTCCGTTATACACCGGAACAAATGCTTCCCATGCTTTTCTACCTGCTTTTACATATAATTTCCAAGTTCCAATTCCGTGAATTACTTGAACTAATAAGATAAAGATTAACCAACCTGATATTTCCATAATTTTATTTTTAGAAAAAAGAATATAGAGAATAGAATATAGACTTTATTGAAGTCCGTTTTGAAATCCCATTGCCATTCTCTGAAATTCTTCTAGTTTATTTTCAATTGTTTGATGAGTATTATCGTCTATGTAATTTTTGTGTCGTGCTATAATAAGTTGAGTTGCTAATTCAAAAGATGAGCCCAAAGATATATCAATAAAATGACTGAAAGATTTATCTGTTCGTGAAGATCCTTCTGCAATATTACTTGAAATAGAAATTGAACTTTTGTTCATTTGAGAACTTAAATCATATTGTTCATGCTTTGGAAAAAGGACTAAAATATCTGAAATGTCTTTTGCTATTTCTATCCCTAATAACCAAATTTTCAAATTCTTATGATTATGTCTCTTTTTACCACTCATTTGGTCTTTTTTCTGTTTTCTATATTCTATTATCTTAAACCTAAAACATCTTTCATAGTGAAAACACCTTTTTTGCCTACTAACCATTCGGCAGCAACAACAGCTCCTAATGCAAAACCTTCTCTGCTGTGTGCTGTGTGTTTGATTTCGATTTGGTCAACTTCGCTATCATAGAAAATACTATGCGTTCCAGGAACGTTTTCGATGCGTTTTGCTTCAATGTGTATTTCGTTGCTAATTGGTGTTTCTAATGTCCAATTGACATAGTCGGTATGTTTGATAACTCCTTCTGCTAATGTTATTGCTGTGCCACTTGGCGCATCTAATTTTTGTGTGTGATGAATTTCTTCCATTGAAACGTTGTATTGTTTCAAATTGGCCATCATTTTGGCTAAATATTCATTCAATTCAAAAAACACATTTACGCCTAAACTAAAATTAGAGGCATAAATAAAACTTCCGTTTTTAGCTTCACACAAGTTTACCATTTTTGGATAATCTGCAACCCAACCTGTAGTCCCTGAAATAACAGGAATTCCGTTGTTTAAACATTCTGATATATTTTCTACAGCACTATCAGGAACGCTAAAATCGATAGCGACATCGGCATTTAATAATCCTTCAAAAGTGTTGTTTTGGTCTTTTTTTAATACGATTTCATGACCTCTTTCTAAAGCTATTCTTTCAATAACTTTTCCCATTTTTCCGTATCCTAAAAGTGCAATTTTCATAGTAGTTAGTTGTTGGATTGATTGAAATGTTACCCAAATTTTTGTTAAAAACGATAGGTGAGTGTCATTCCGTAATTGAATCTGTAATCCATTTGATTTTGATTCATATCGGGTTTTAAAGAAAGATTATCATTAACGTTGAATTGCATTAAATGCGCGTCGATATTGGCATCTACAATATTTAAAATGTAAATAGCACCCGTAATTAAAGCAGACAAATCTCTGTTTTTTTGATGAAATTTTTGGGCACGAATTAATCTATCGTTGTCTAAACTTCCATAAATTGGATGATTAGGGTCAGAAGTTCCATCTAATCTTCTTTTGTATTCGTCTCTGTATTCGTGATATTTATTTTGATTGAAAGTATAGTAGTAAATACCAGCACCTAAACCAGCATAAACAATTGGAATTTTCCAATATTTTTTATTGTAAGCTTGACCTAAACCTGGTAAAAGAGCTGAATAGAAAGCGGCTCTAGCTGGACGATTCGGATCTATAACTGCTTTTACAGTGTCTTTAGGAACCAAAGAAATCTCTTCTTGCGCTCTTCCTTCAAAACTTAGAAAAAGACAAGTTAAAATGAATATGTATTGAAGTTTTCTCACTAAGAATTGATTAGTTTCAAGATACGATTAAAGTCTTCTTCTGAGTGAAATGGAATCGTAATTTTCCCTTTTCCGTTACCCACTACTTTAACATCAACTTTTGTTCCGAAATAATTAGCAAATGCTTTTTTCTCATCTTCTTTAATGTCAAATGAATTGCCTTTTACAGGTTTAGCTGTTTTTGGTTTTAAACTATCTTGATAATTTTTAACCAAAGCTTCTGTTTCTCTAACCGAAAGATTTTGCGTTACCACTTTATGATAAATATCGCTTTGAACATCTTGATTGTCAATATTAATCAACGCTCTTCCGTGTCCCATTGAAATAAAACCATCTCTCATTCCAGTTTGAATGATTGGGTCTAATTTCAATAAACGTAAATAATTGGTAATGGTAGAACGTTTTTTTCCAACACGCTCGCTCAATTCTTCTTGCGTTAAATTGATTTCTTCAATTAATCGTTGGTATGAAATAGCCACCTCAATAGGATCTAAATCATGACGTTGGATGTTTTCTACCAAAGCCATAACCAATGATTCGTTGTCATTTGCCAAACGAATGTATGCCGGAATCGTTTTCAATCCGATTAATTTAGATGCACGCAAACGACGTTCTCCCGAAATTAATTGGTAGTTATTGAAATCTAATTTTCGAACAGTAATCGGCTGAATCACGCCTAGTTCTTTAATTGATTTGGCTAATTCTTGTAACGTTTCTTCATTGAAATTTGTTCTCGGTTGAAACGGATTAATTTCAATCGATTCAATATCTAATTCAATAATATTTCCTACAACTTTATCTGCGTTTTTGTCCTCAACCGATTTAATATCGTTTTCAGGATCTTTCAATAAAGCCGATAATCCTCTTCCTAAGGCTTGTTTTTTTACCGCTTTTGTCATCTTCTCTATTATTGATTTTTCTTAATAATTTCTTCTGCCAAGTTCAAATAATTAGTCGCTCCTTTACTCGTAGCGTCATAATTAATAATGCTTTCTCCAAAACTTGGTGCTTCGCTCAATTTGATATTTCTTTGAATAATCGTTTCAAAAACCATATCGTTAAAGTGTTTTTGAACTTCTTCAACCACTTGGTTCGATAAACGCAAGCGAGAATCGTACATGGTTAATAACAATCCTTCAATATCTAAATTAGGATTGTGTATTTTTTGAACACTTTTAATGGTGTTTAATAATTTTCCTAAACCTTCTAATGCAAAATATTCGCACTGAATTGGAATTACAACACTATCTGCAGCTGTTAATGCATTCAATGTTAATAATCCTAAAGAAGGAGCACAGTCAATCAAAATATAATCATATTTATCTTTTACACTTTCCAAAGCTTTTTTAAGCATGTACTCACGATTTTCTTTGTCTACTAATTCAATTTCGATAGCCACCAAGTCAATATGAGCCGGAATCACCATAACATTTGGTGCCGAACAAGAAACAGTTGCCTCTTCAGGTGTTGCGCTATGTTCTAGAACTTGATAGGAACCAATTTCTACACTTTCCACATCGATTCCTAAACCCGAACTGGCATTAGCCTGCGGATCAGCATCGATTAAAAGTACTTTCTTTTCTAAAACACCCAGAGACGCCGCTAAGTTTACAGATGTAGTTGTTTTACCAACACCACCTTTTTGATTGGCAATTGCAATGATTTTACCCATTTGATAGTTAAAAATTTTAAGTGGTAAAAATACAATTATTTATGGTTTTTTCAAGTCAATTTTGTTAACAATGGGTTAAAGTGTAACTTAACTGATTTAGAGACAGAAAAATATCGAAATAAAAATATTTTGAAGCCACACTTTAGGCATTTTTTAAAGGTCGATTCCCGCTTTCCGTTGCAATAATTTTGCAAAAGTTTTTTGACTTTTACAAAATGGATTTTCACTACAATCGGGGCTACAATCAATCGTTTAGGAATAAAAAATAAAAAACACGAAGATCATTCGTGTTTGGAGGTGTATTAATCACGCTTTGGTGAATTTTTCTTATTTCGTTTTTCTTCTTTTTTCTCTTTTGCGGTTTTCAAAGGTTCTTTCTTTGCGGTTTTCTTCGCGTCTTGACTTTTTGCCATAATTTCTAGGTTTTTAGTAAATGTAGTAATTAAAAAGCAAATATCATTTAATCTTTTTCATTTAGTGTCATCGAATTAAACTGAAATTGGCTCTAAATTTTTTAGCAGCATTGTTTTCTTGGTAATCAATAGTAAACCAATAATCACTTGAAGGTAATTGATTTCCATTGTATTTACCATCCCAAGATAAATTAGTTTCAGAAAGTTGTGTAATTAATTTTCCATAACGATCAAAAATCGAAATTTTCCAATTTTCAAAACTATCCATACCTACAATTGTCCAAAAATCATTTATGCCATCATCATTTGGAGTAAAATAATTGGGATAGTTTATTATAAAAATATCTTCAGATATAAAATTACCACATCCATTCTGATCCATAACTGTTATGGTATGATTTCCTGGACTCACATTTTCAAAAATATTACTTTCCTGAATGGTCCCATTGTCGAGTTGATAGTAATAATTTCCGCTTGGAGAGGCAATAATAGTGATGGTTTGATTTTGTGTAAAAGCACCAGATACAGAATAAGTAATGCTTGTAAGTGTTGATTGTAAAACGATTGTATTTATCGTTTGCGGATTAGCACAAGAACCTAGATTTGGTGTAAAAGTATAACTACCTGAAACTAAATTATCAATTACAGCTGGGGACCAAGTTCCTGAAATTCCATTCGGAGAAGTAGAAGATAAGACAGGAGGTGTTTCTCCAGAACATAATGAAATGGTGCTAGGAAAATCGGGAGAAAAGCTGTTTCCAATCGTAATATTTATTTGGTACGGAAGAATATTTTGACAAGAACCCACTTGAGGTGTAAAAGTATAGGTTGTAGTTCCTGATGTTGTTGTATTTATTATTGCAGGATTCCAAGTTCCTGCAATTGGAGTTGTATTTGATGATGATGTTGGTAAAACTTCTGGGGTTGCATTTATACAATAAGTAGTAGTTATCGGTGGAAAAACTAAAGCAATAGTAGTTGCAGGCGTTACAGTTACAACAATGGTTTCGGGAGTTCCTGCGCAACCATTTAAAATGGGTGTAACCACATAAGTTACAGTTCCTGTTGTTGTTCCATTATATTGTAATGTTTGATTGATATTCGTACCCGAACTATTTGAAAAACCTGTAACATCAGAAGATGAAGCAGTCCAATTTAAAGAAGCATTAACATCAGAAGCAACAAGTGATATCATGGTATTGGAGTTGGTGCATAAAGTTGTTGGTCCTGAATAAGTAACTGAAATTGCGGGTAATAATGTTACAGCAGTTCTAGTATTACTTCTACATCCACTTGAAATAGTGACAGTTTCAGCATAATAAGTTCCGGTGGAAGTAGGTGTGTAAGTCGTTGAATTTGCTAACAAAAGATTTCCGTTTGTGGGACTATCATACCAATTAGCACTTTCTCCAGCCAAAACACTAACGCTTAAACTCGTAGCTTGATTGGTGCAAAAACGTTGGGCACCATTTGAAATTGGAGCATTTGGAGCTGAAATTAAAGATACGGTGTAAATATCTGAAAAAGTGGAACAAAACGCATTGTTTAAATTAGCAATGTCTTGCGCAACTTTAACACGATAATACGTTGTGTTTGTTATATTTGGAATGGTATAATTTGCTGTGTTTTCGCCAGGAATATCCATGAAATTAATGTTATCACTGCTTTGTTGCCATTGGTAAACATGAGAAATACTACCTGTTGTTACTACTTGTAAATTCGGGTTGGTAATGCTTGAATTTTGACAAACGGTCATTGCACTTCCAGTAGTTGCCGTGTTGATAATGGCGCTATTTTCTCCACAAGCTCTAAACATGATATCATCAATAGCCAAATCGTTTCCGCAACCACCAACACCGTTATTTCGCATTTTTAAAATTACCGAAGTTTGTCCTGCAGGCATTGTGAAAACTAATCCAAATTGATTCCATATCGGAGTTGAAGTTCCTGCAATATTCCCAGTATTTCCTGAACGTAACAAAATGGTATCGGTTTCATCCCAAATTTCGAAAGTAACATTAATTGGTATTCCAGTCCCAGGACAACCGCCTGATGCCGCGTTATAAATATTTAAAAGCCAAGCCGAAAATTCAAAACGCGTGTTGCTACATAATCCAGTTACGGTTCTTCTGTAAAATTGTCCTGATGAATTACTAGCATTTACGATTAAACATTTTCCGTTTAAACCGTCAACTTCATTATCGGGTGTACGGTCTAGTGAAAAAAGCCAGTTAGGAGAATTCGGAATTATGTTTGTTCTGTGAAATAATGTGTATTGACCATCTTGAGGAAAACCAGTATTAACGTAACTATAATTGGTAACGCCAACTGGTAATGCTGGACCGTAATCTAAACCACTACCAAAATTTTCTAAAAAAATAGGAGCGCCACTACTACCATTACAAAATCCTAACTGACCAAATGAAAGGGCAGAATAAAAAATTAAAACAATAAAAAAATAAAATTCTTTTAATTTTAGTGACATGTTTTTCGGGATATTCATAACTTCTTAAAATTAGAATATCTTTTCAAGAGTTAGAAGCGAAAATCAGTCATAAAAACTATACAAATAATCATTAAGCAATAAATATCAATATTTACTGACTTTAAAGCTGATTTGATGATGTAAATCGTTATTCTGTATAGGTGTTGTTTAGGTTAAAGTTTGATTTTATAAACAAATAAATTTGTTGTTTCTAAATTGAACACAGTTTTTCAGCTGCGGCAATCAAAGTTTCATCGGTTTTCGCAAAACAAAAACGAAGCATGTGTCTATCAGTAGCATCATTATAAAAAACTGAAATCGGGATGGAAGCCACACCATGATTTACAATCAATTCCTTAGCAAAATCCACATCGTTTTTATTCGAAATTTGGTTGTAATTCACCACCTGAAAATACGTTCCATCACAAGGCATCAACTCGAATCGACTGTCTTTGATTAGGTTTTGAAACAAATCACGTTTACGTTGGTACATTTTCGAAACTTCACTAAAATCAACCACTTTCAAATATTCAGAAATAGCGTGTTGCGAAAAACTATTCACACTAAAGACCAAAAATTGATGCACCTTCTTCATTTCAAACATTAGGTTTTCAGGTGCAATTAGATAACCCACTTTCCAACCGGTAACGTGTAATGATTTTCCAAAAGAAGAAGCGATAATCGTTCGTTCTACTAATTTTGGACGTGTATTAAACGAAATATGAGGTTGCGAAAACGTAATATATTCGTACACTTCGTCGCCCAAAATAAGAATTTGAGGATGTTTTTCTAAAATGGTTTCTAAAGCTTCAAAATCTTGTTCTGTCCAAATTCTCCCAGTTGGATTGTGTGGATTGTTGATGACAATCATTTTAGTTTTAGGCGAAATCGCACTTTCAATTCGGTTGAAATTCGGTGTGTAATCATCGTTTAATGAAACACGAACTGGTTTTCCACCCGCTACTAAAACCGAGGGTTCGTAACTGTCATAACTTGGATCTAAAATCAATACTTCATCACCATGATTCACAAACGTGTTAATCGCTGTAAAAACGCCTTGTGTAGCGCCAGCGGTAATCAACATTTCGGTTGTCGTATTGACTTTTCTACCGTATTGTTTTAAGGTTTGATTCGCAATTTTTTCCAATAACGAAGGCAAACCCGCCATTGGGGTATATTGATGAATGTTTTCTCTAATAATGCGTTCTGAAATTTGTAACAAGCGTTCGTCTTCAGGGAAATTTGGAAATCCTTGCGATAAATTAATAGCTCCATGTTCGTTCGCTAATTGCGACATTACAGAGAAAATACTGGTGGTGATGTTAGGTAGTTTTGACATGTTACAAATTTAGGAAACTAAGATAGATTTCTTTTACTTTGTATTTCAAAAAATAGCACATTGAAGATAATTATCCTAACCCCAATGGAAATTGAGCGAGAAAAAGTCCTAAACGCTTTAGCTCGAATTCCGAATTTGAATCATACTTACGAAGTAATCGTTTCTGGAATTGGTCGTGAAAGTACCGCTAAGGCGATGATGCAAATGCCACCACATGATATTTGTGTGTTAATGGGTTTTGCTGCTGTTGTAGGAAAAGAAGCCCATTTACCCGATTATTTGCATTTAGGTAAACCTATCGAAATTACCAATGCTTCGCTATACGGTTACGAAGGCGGCTTGTTTGAAAACGGAAAACCCATTATCACCGAAAAGCCAAAGCTAAATTTGCCTTTTTTGTCTTCCTTAACTTCCGATAAGTTTGTAAGAACAACCGATTTAGCCGAAAAAACGGTAGTAAATATGGAAGATTATACCTTTAAATTTTTGAAAAAACCACAAGATTTTATCGTGCGCATCATCTCCGATTTTTTACCTCACGAAACCGAAATCGACTTTTTTGAAGAAGTGAAAAGTATTGATTTTTTTGAAGGTGTGAAGGCGGTGGATGAGGTGAAGTAAATTCTAATTTTATTTTTGTAGACAATACTCCGTTGTTTAGTAGTCTTCATTTTTTAAACTTTGAGGCTATGAATATTAAACAAAAATTTGGTCTCAAAGTAAAAGAATTGCGAAAAGTAAAAAATTTGTCGCAAGAAAAATTAGCGAACTTAGCTGAAATTGATAGAACATATTTGCCAACAATAGAAAAAGGAGAAAGAAATGTTTCCATTGAAGTAGTTGAAAAATTAGCCAAAGCTCTTGATGTGAAAATTAAAGATTTATTCGATGAATAGGTCTTACTACTCAAATTCTATTGAAGAATTTATCAACGAAGATATTAATTCAATTTACGGAAAAATTTCAGGAAATTTTGATTTGAATAAATTAACTATTCAACAGTCAAATGCATGGAAAAAGCAAATTGAAATTTTAAAACAATCCATATCGTCATTTAGCGGAAAGATTTATTTTGAGTTTACAATCCCAAGAATGGGAAAAAGAGTTGATAATATTTTAATTATTGATAATTGTATTTTTGTTTTAGAATTTAAAATTGGTTCTGATATTTATGATAAATCAGCTAAAGAACAAGCTTTTGATTACGGATTAGACTTGAATAATTTTCATGAAGGAAGTCATAACAAAAATTTAATACCAATCTTAGTTGCTGATAAAGCTCCTTCAATTATAAATACATATTCAAAAAGTTTAGATTGCTTACATCAGACTATTTGCGCAAATTCTTCTAATCTTAAAGATATAATTAATAACACTCTACAAAATTTAAAATCTTTTGAGAAGATAGATATAAAGTTTTGGGAAGAATCTATTTATAAGCCTACTCCAACAATTATTGAAGCAGCAACGGCTCTGTATAAAAAACATAATGTTTTAGAAATTTCAAGAAGTGATTCAGGTGCTGAAAATTTATCAGTAACATCAAATTGTATTTCAGAAATAATTGATTTTTCAAAAAGGAATAATAAGAAATCGATTTGTTTTATTACTGGAGTTCCTGGAGCAGGAAAAACATTGGCAGGTTTAAATATCGCGAACATACGTTCAAATTATATTGAGGAAGAGCATGCAGTTTTCCTTTCAGGAAATGGTCCATTGGTTGATGTTTTAAGAGAAGCTTTAACAAGAGATAAAGTAAAGTCTGCATTGGAAAATGGAGAAAAACTATCAAAAGAAAATGCAAAATCTCAAGTTAAATCATTCATACAAAATATTCATCATTTTAGAGATGCATCTTTAAGAGATGACAAAGCACCAATTGAAAAAGTAACAATATTCGATGAGGCTCAAAGAGCTTGGACGAAGGAACAAGCATCGAGTTTTATGAAAAGAAATAAAGGAAATTCTGAATTTAATAAATCTGAACCTGAATTCTTAATTGAAGTTATGGACAGGCATAAAGATTGGTGTACAATAGTCTGTTTAATAGGAGGAGGACAAGAAATTAATACGGGAGAAGCAGGTTTAGAAGAATGGATTAGACCTTTTGATTATAAATTTAAAGATTGGGATATTTATTATTCATCAAAAATAATAGAAGATGATAATTATATAAAAGACAATTATGCCTTAGAAATTTTAGAAAATAAAAAAGCTGAAAGAAAAGATGAACTTCATTTGTCAGTTTCCTTGCGTTCATTTAGAAGCGCTCAATTATCAAGTTTTATTCAAGAGATTATAAATAATGATATTGTAAAAGCAAATAGTATTTATAAGGAGTTTATTGAAAAAGATTACCCAATTAGAATAACTCGTGATTTAGAAAAAGCAAAAAACTGGTTAAATAATAAAGCAAAAGGGACAGAAAGAACTGGAATTATTGCATCTTCTGGAGCTATTCGATTAAGACCTTTCGGTTTAAATGTTAAAGCTAAGATTGATGCCCCGGTTTGGTTTTTAAACCCCAAAGAAGATATTCGTTCTTCTTATTTTTTGGAAGAAGTTGCAACAGAATTTGATATTCAAGGATTAGAATTAGATTGGACTTGTGTTGCTTGGGATGGTGATTTGTATTATAATAATGAGCAATGGAATTATAAAAAATTTACAGGAACAACTTGGAAGAATTGTAGCGATACTGAAAGAATAAAATATTTGATTAATTCTTATAGGGTTTTATTAACAAGAGCAAGACAAGGTATGATTATTTATATTCCTGAGGGAAATAATGAAGATTTAACTAGGCCGGACTTTATGTATGATGGTACATTTGATTTTTTTATTAAAATCGGAATTAAAGAAATTTAGATAAAACAAAAACACCAACATTTCTGCTGGTGTTTTTTGTTTTTATATTGAGTTTAAGCTATTCCTCCAATAAAACCTCTAAAATCGTAATCGCGGCATCGCTAATTTTAGTTCCAGGACCAAAAACTGCTACAGCTCCGGCGTCGAATAAGAATTGGTAGTCTTGTGCAGGAATTACACCACCCACAATTACCATGATATCTTCTCTTCCGTATTTTTTTAGTTCTTCAATTACTTGTGGTACTAAAGTTTTGTGTCCCGCTGCTAATGAAGAAACGCCTAAAATGTGTACGTCGTTTTCAACTGCTTGTTTGGCTGCTTCTTGTGGTGTTTGAAATAATGGGCCAATGTCTACGTCAAAACCTACGTCGGCATAACCTGTTGCTACTACTTTCGCACCACGATCGTGACCGTCTTGTCCCATTTTCGCAATCATAATACGAGGACGACGACCTTCTTTCTTAGCGAAAGCATCGGCTAACTGTTTTGCTTTTTCAAAACTTTCGTCGTTTTTAATTTCTTTACTATACACGCCGCTAAAACTTCTAATTTGTGCTTTATATCTTCCGAAAACTACTTCTAAAGCATCACTAATTTCGCCTAATGTAGCTCTATTTCGTGCTGCTTCTACTGCTAAAGATAGTAAATTTTCACCACCATTTTTAGCGCTTTCGGTTAATTTTGCCAAACATTCGGCAACTTTAGCGTTATCGCGAGTGGCTTTGATTTGGTCTAAACGTTCAATTTGTTGTTTGCGCACCATTTGGTTATCCACATCCAAAATATGTAACGGATCTTCTTTTTCCAAACGGTATTTGTTCACCCCAACAATAATATCTTGACTACTGTCGATACGTGCTTGTTTGCGCGCAGCAGCTTCTTCAATTCTTAATTTTGGAATTCCAGCTTCAATCGCTTTGGTCATGCCGCCAAGTGCTTCCACTTCTTCAATTAAAGCCCAAGCTTTCTCAGCAATTTCAGCGGTTAAACTTTCCACATAATAACTTCCTGCCCAAGGGTCAACTGTTTTACAGATTTTAGTTTCTTCCTGTAAAAAGATTTGCGTATTACGAGCAATTCGTGCGGAGAAATCGGTTGGTAAAGCAATCGCTTCGTCTAAAGCATTGGTATGTAACGATTGTGTTCCTCCAAAAGCCGCTGCGGCTGCTTCAATTGCAGTTCGAGCCACGTTATTAAAAGGATCTTGCTCGGTTAAACTCCAACCCGAAGTTTGGCAGTGCGTTCTTAAAGCTAAAGATTTTTCGTCTTTTGGGTTGAATTGTTTCAATAATTTTGCCCAAAGCATACGACCGGCACGCATTTTTGCAATTTCCATAAAATGGTTCATTCCAATCGCCCAGAAAAACGAAAGGCGAGGAGCGAACGTATCAATATCCATTCCAGCGGCTAAACCGGTGCGAATGTATTCTAAACCATCAGCTAAAGTGTATGCCAACTCAATATCTGCAGTAGCTCCCGCTTCTTGCATGTGGTAACCCGAAATAGAAATCGAGTTGAATTTTGGCATATTTTTACTCGTATATTCGAAAATATCCGCAATAATTTTCATCGAAGGCGTTGGTGGATAAATGTAGGTATTTCGCACCATGAATTCCTTCAAAATATCATTCTGAATCGTTCCCGATAATAGGTTAGGAGTAACGCCTTGTTCTTCCGCTGCTACGATATAGAATGCCATAATTGGTAAAACCGCACCATTCATCGTCATCGAAACCGACATTTCACCTAAAGGAATTTGGTCGAAAAGTACTTTCATATCTTCCACCGAATCAATCGCAACTCCAGCTTTTCCAACATCACCAACCACTCGTTCATGGTCAGAATCGTAACCTCTGTGTGTGGCTAAATCGAAGGCAACAGATAAACCTTTTTGCCCAGCAGCTAAGTTTCTTCTGTAAAAAGCGTTACTTTCTTCCGCAGTTGAAAATCCCGCATATTGACGAATTGTCCAAGGTCTACGAACGTACATAGTTGCGTATGGTCCGCGTAAATTTGGTGCAAAACCTGCTCCAAAACCAAGGTGTTCTAAATTAGAAATATCTTCTTTAGTGTAAGTTGGTTTTAACTCGATGTTTTCAGCTGTGGTGAAGTGCTGTTTTTCAGAAACTTCTAACTTCTGACTTCTAACTTCTAACTTTAAATGTTGTATATCTTTTCTCATTGCTTTTGCAATTAAAATATTTGGTTGATTTTGCTGTTTCTCGATGTATGAAGAACAGCTTTAATCACTATTATTTCATTATCAATACTAAAATGAATTAGATAGGGGAAAGTTTTTAATAAAACTACTCGGATTTGATCATATCTAATTTGGTATCGAAATGGGTTTTCTTTTATTTGTTTAACACTATTATTAAAAGAATTAGCAAATCTTTTTGAAAGCATTGGATTGATGTTTTTATACCAAGCGATACTTTCACGAACATCAGATTTAGCTTCTTCTAAAATTATAATCTTAAAGTTCATCTCCAAGTTCTTTTAAAAAATCCTCGTAATCTGTTGCACTTTCTGGATTCTTTAAGTAGTTTTCGGTTCGTTCTCTAACTTCATCAATTTGCCATTGCGGAATTTGATATTCCTTGGAAGTTGGAAGAATAATCACTTCTACTTCTTCTGCATTGAAATCTTCAGGTAAAGTAATGTTTACTTGATGATTTTTTACTTTTACAAATCTTCTAATTGCTTCCATGGTCTTCTTTTTTTGAAAGTTACAAAATTATTCCGAAGCTAATCTTTCCTGTTCTAATTTTTCAGCCAAACGTTTTTCAATAATCGGTGTGATTAGCGTTTTTCTGGCGTTTTGTTTTACGAAAGGATACAATTCCAAATCGTTTTTCATTTGGTCGTTTTTGTTCGGATACTTGTTAGTTCCTAACAAAACTTCTTTCCCTGAATCGAAAAGTTCTTGTTCTTTTTGTGCGCTTTCGTTGATTTTTCTTTGGATTGTTCCATCGATTAATTGCGAAATCAGTCCGCCATTTTTCTCGATGTCTTTGAATAATTCTAAAGCTTTTTCTGCTAATTGTTCCGTTAAGGTTTCAATATAATACGCGCCATCAGCAGGATTATTCACTTTGTCGAAATAACTTTCGTGTTTTAAAACTAACAATTGGTTTCTCGAAATTCTATCGCCAAACTCGTTGTCTTTGTGATAAATCGCATCGTAAGCTAAATTCGCAACTGCATCGACTCCACCAAGAATTGCACTCATGCATTCAGTGGTTGTACGTAACATGTTTACGTTGTAATCGTATAAGGTTTTGTTGCGTTTTGTTGGAGTTGCAATGATATGACAATCAAAATTGTGATTGTATTCTGATGCTAATGTGTTGAATAAAAGACGTAATGCTCTTAGTTTCGCAATTTCGAAAAAGTAATTTGTTCCAACAGCAACTTCAATCGTAATCGGTTGGTTGATAGCTGGAATTCTATTGAAATATTCGTTTGCTTGTGCTAAAGTATAAGCTAATTGTTGCACGATATTCGCACCAGCGTTTTGATAAATTCCACTTGAAATAGTTAAAAATGGAACTATTGTTTTTGAAGCAATTGTATTTAGCTTTTCGAAATCTTTTTCAAGGTTTTCAAACCAATTACCATCTTTTGCTAATTGACCGATTGGATCGTTTTGGATAAAGATGTTGGATTTGTTTTTTGAAGCGAAATCATTGATTTTATTCGAAAATTCAACAGAAAGAAAAGGTAAATTGAAATAATAATTCACATTTTCTGTCGGAAGATTTTGCATCAATTCTTCAATGGAAACAGTGTCATTTTCTAATGTAAAACGAATACTTTCAGCTCCTCTATGTAAAGTTTCAAGCGCACGAGCATTCGATTTTTTCACATCATGAACAAAAATATTTTGAACGATTGCAAAAGGTTTTGTTGGAACAATGGCGTCAAGATTTACTGCTGTTTCATCATTGTGATAAAACGGTTTTACTTTAATGCCTTCTGGACTTTCCCAAACTAAAGTTTCGTTGTAATCAGCACCTTTTAGTTCGTATTGAATTTGTTGCTTCCATTGTTTAGAAGAAACGGCTTCAAAATCGGAAAATAAATTATTGTTAGCCACGAATTATATGTTTAATTGTTACTAGTTGTTTTCTCAGTTTCAGCTTTCTTTTCGCCTTCAAATTCTATGATGTAAATATCTTCGTTTTCGCGTTTCATGTAGTATTTTTCGCGAGCGTATTTTTCTACACGATCATCATTTTTAAGGTGTTTTATATTGGCGCTGTCTTTTTTGATTTCGGTTTTGTAGTATTGAATGTTATCCTCTATTTCCTCAATTTCTTTATCTAAAACGCGGTGTTCTAAATAGGAGTAATTGTCAAAAAATAACATCCAAATAATAAAGAAAAGTAATACCAAAACATAACGGTTCACTAAAAACTTTAGGAACGGATAGTTGGCAATTAAATTCTTTATTTTTTTCATTATACTAATCTTTGATTGATAACAGCACGTACTACATCAATAGCAACTGTGTTATACTTGTCATTTGGAATAATGATATCCGCAAATGCTTTTGTAGGTTCGATAAATTGTTCGTGCATTGGTTTTAACGTGTTTTGATAACGGTTTAAAACCTCTTCCATATCACGACCACGTTCTGCAATATCACGTTTTAAACGGCGAATTAATCGTTCGTCAGAATCGGCATGAACGTATACTTTAATATCAAACATATCTCTTAATTCTGGATTGGTTAGAATTAAGATACCTTCTACAATCATTACTTTTCTTGGATGTGTGATGATTTTATCGTCGGTTCTGTCGTGAGTAACGAAAGAATAAACTGGTTGTTCAATAGTTTTTCCAGCTTTTAAATCTTTAAGATGAGCTACTAATAATTCAAAATCAATAGCTCTTGGATGGTCGAAATTAATTTTGGTACGCTCTTCATAACTCAGATGATGCGTTTCTTTGTAGTAAGAATCTTGAGAAATAATACCTACCTCAGTAGCAGGTAACTCATTCATAATCTGATGTACAACTGTTGTTTTTCCACTTCCGGTACCGCCGGCAATTCCAATAATTAGCATAAAGATTCTTAAATTGATTGTTTTAGCAAAAATAGAAATAATATTCTATGTGTTTTTTGTTTTGGTGAGAAAGTTTTGGGAATAAATGCTAAAAAAATATAGGTTTTGGAACGCAGATAAAACGGATGCTTTGCATCGCAGATAGAAAACAGATTTTTATAAATGAAAAAAGACCCTCAATTGAAGGTCTTTTGTCGGGGTGGCAGGATTCGAACCTGCGGCCTCCTGCTCCCAAAGCAGGCGCGATAACCGGGCTACGCTACACCCCGAATTTGTGAGTGCAAATATAGAACTATATTATTATTTTCAAAACGTTTTTTAAAAATAAATTTCGTTTATTATGAAATAGTGAATTCTAATCTATTTTTAAGAAATAATTTTAATTAAAAACTTACATTTGCTACTCTTAAAAGAATAAAGTTATGTCAGATACAATTGAAAAAGTAAAATGTTTAATTATAGGTTCTGGTCCAGCGGGTTATACTGCGGCTATTTATGCGGCTAGAGCTAATATGAATCCTGTTTTATATCAAGGACAACAACCAGGTGGTCAGTTAACTACAACCAATGAAGTTGAAAATTTTCCAGGATATCCTGAAGGTGTAACCGGACCTGAAATGATGGTTCAGTTGCAAGAGCAAGCAAAACGTTTTGGTTCAGATATTCGTGATGGTTGGGCTACAAAAGTAGATTTCTCTGGAGATATTCATAAAGTTTGGATTAATGATACCATAGAAATTCATGCACAAACGGTAATTATTTCTACTGGAGCTTCAGCTAAATATTTAGGATTAGAATCTGAACAGCACTATTTAAAATTAGGTGGTGGTGTTTCAGCTTGTGCGGTTTGCGACGGATTTTTCTATAGAAATCAAGAAGTAGTAATTGTTGGAGCAGGAGATAGTGCATGTGAAGAAGCACATTATCTTTCTAAATTATGTAAAAAAGTAACGATGTTAGTGCGTAGCGATAAGTTTAGAGCTTCAAAAATTATGGCTGAACGTGTTCAAAAAACAGAAAACATCGAAATTTTAATGCACACTGAAACAGAAGAAGTTTTAGGTGACGGTCAAGTTGTAACAGGGGTTAAAGCAAAAAATAGAGCAACAGGAGAAGTTGTTGAAATTCCAGCAACAGGATTTTTCGTAGCGATTGGTCACAAACCAAACACCGATATTTTTGCCGATTACATTACGTTAGACGAAACGGGTTACATCGTAAATGTTCCTGGAAGTTCTAAAACAAATGTAGCAGGTGTATTCGTTGCAGGTGATGCAGCTGACCATGTGTATCGCCAAGCTATTACGGCTGCGGGAACTGGTTGTATGGCGGCATTAGATGCAGAGCGTTATATTGCTTCGAAAGAGTAATTGCAATACTATAAAAACAAAAAGCTCCTATTGAAAAATTGGAGCTTTTTGTTTTTGAGACTATCTACTAATAGTAGCTGTATCTTCTAACTTTAGCAATGTATTTAGCTAAACGGATTACTTGGTGACTATAACCATATTCGTTATCGTACCAAACATACATTACAATGTTTTTTCCGTCTCCAGAAACAATAGTTGCGTTACTATCAAAAATAGCAGGAGCAGAAGTTCCTACAATATCCGAAGATACTAACTCATTGTTTAAAGAGTATTTAATTTGCTCTACAAGATCGCCTTCTAAAGCATATTTTTTCATGATATTGTTTACTTCTTCAATAGAAGTTTCTTTTCCAACTTCTAAATTCAATACTACTAATGAACCGTTTGGAACGGGAACACGAATTGCATTTGAAGTTAATTTTCCGGCTAATGCAGGTAAAGCTTTTGCAACAGCACTTCCAGCGCCAGTTTCTGTGATAACCATGTTTAAGGCAGCAGCACGACCTCTACGGTATTTTTTGTGCATGTTGTCTACTAAGTTTTGGTCATTCGTATACGCATGAATCGTTTCTAAGTGTCCTTTAACCACTCCTAAAGTATCTTCAACGGCTTTTAAAACTGGAGTAATCGCATTTGTCGTACAAGAAGCAGCAGAGAAAATGTTTACTTCGTCTGGATTGTAATCTTCATGATTTACTCCGTAAACGATATTTGGAACTCCTTTTCCTGGTGCAGTTAATAAAACTTTATCAGCTCCTTTTGAAGATAAATGACGTTTTAATGCTTCTTCTGTAGTGAAAGCTCCTGTGTTGTCGATAACTAAAGCATCTTCAATTCCGAAAGCCGTATAATCAATTTCTTCTGGTGTGTTAGCTGTAATGATGTGAACCGTTGTTCCATTAATCAATAGAGCATTATTTTCTGGATCTGCAATAACTGAACCATTGAAATCACCATGAACTGAATCATAACGTAATAATGAAGCTCTTTTTTCTAATAAAACCGCATCATTTTTATCTCTAGTTACAATTGCTCTTAAACGCAATTGTTGTCCTTTTCCAATTTTCGACATTAATTCACGTGCTAATAAACGACCAATTCTACCAAATCCGTATAAAACCACATCTTTTGGTTTAATTTCTTGATAGTTTTTTGCGTTTTTTAATTTGTCGATTACGAATGCTTTTGCATCATTGTATTTGTCATCTTCTAAATGATATTCGTAAGTTAATTTTCCAATATCAATTCTTGAAGGTGGTAAATCTAAATCTACAATAGCACTTGCAATTTCAACTGAGTCGAAAACGTTAATTGGTTTTTCAACAAAAGCACCTGCGTACTCGTGTAAGTTGATGATTTCGCTCACGTTTTTATCAATCAATTGATTACGGAATAAAACCAATTCGATTGATTTGTCATACCATAAATCACTGATGATTTTAATGAATTCTACACCAGCTTTTCTTCTGTCTGCCTGAAAAGCTAATTCTTTTTCGTATAAAGAGATATTGCTCATGAAAATAATATGTGTTGTTTTGTGGTGCAAAAGTATAGATTTCAATCGTTTTCGTAAAATTTTTTAACTAAAAAAACCAGACATTATTTTTGTCTGGTTTTAAATATGAATTGGGTAGCATGATTTTACATGATAATACTATACATCTGACCGTTTTTAGAAATAATTTGATAGCGCGCTTTCTGATTTTCTTTCTTAGCCAAATAGCTCGAAACAGTTTCCATGTCTTTCGCTTTAATTCCGTCAATGCTTAAAATAACTGCGCCATCTAAAATATCACTATATTCTGCATACTCAGGATTGTTGACTTTTTTAATTTTGATGCCTTCTTTTGTATTGAATTGTTTCTTATCGGTAGCATCAAGATCTTCAAATTCAATTCCGTTGAATTCGTAATTCAAAATTTCTTTTTTAGTTAACTTAACCGGAAGTGTTTTTTGTTTTCCATCACGTAAAACGGTTACTTGAATAACGTCATTAGGTCGTTTTGTATTTATGTAGGCAGATAATTCAGCAAAACCATTAATTTTTTTATCGTCTAATTGTACAATGATATCACCTTTAGTCAATCCTGCTTTTTCAGCTCCCGAATTTTTGGTTACCTTATTAATATAGAAACCTTGTGTTTCTTTAATACCTAGTTCTTTTGCGTAATTCGAATTCAATTCGCCACCTTCAACTCCTAAAACACCTCTTTGAACGTTTCCAAATTGCATTAAATCTTCAATAATTTTTCGAGTCAAATTCGACGGAACAGCAAACGAATATCCAGCATAACTTCCTGTTGGAGAAGAAATCATGGTATTGATTCCAATTAATTCTCCACGAGTATTTACTAATGCTCCACCACTGTTTCCAGGATTTACGGCAGCATCGGTTTGAATGAAGGATTGAATTCCGTTGTTTGATAGATTTCTAGCTTTTGCAGAAACAATTCCTGCAGTAACAGTAGAGTTTAAGTTATACGGATTCCCAACAGCTAAAACCCATTCACCTACTTTAATAGAGTCAGAATCACCAAAAACAGCGTAAGGTAATTTTTCATCCGCTTCTACTTTTAAAAGCGCGACATCCATTTTAGAATCGGTTCCGACTAATTTTGCTTTGTAGGATTTGTTATTGTTTAGTGTAACTTCGATTTCAGTTGCATCTTGAATTACGTGATTATTAGTTACAATATAACCATCTTCGGTAATGATAACTCCAGAACCAGTTCCAATTTGTGTTTGTTCTCTTGGTCCTTGATAGCCATAGAAAAACTCCATTAAAGGATTATTTGGTACTTTTGAAACGCTCACGTTTTTTACGTGAACTACTGCGTGAATTGTGTTTTCGGCTGCTGAGGTAAAATCAATGTTTTCGGCGCCTAAATTTACATTTTTGGCATAATTAGGTGATGCAAGTGTAAGTTTTCCTGCATTATTTGGCTCTAAAAAGAATTTGTAAGCACCTAATGTTACAGCTCCACTCAAGAGCGATACGAATAATAAACTTCCAAATTTTTTCATGTGTATTAATTTTTGTTCACTCAAAATTATAACAAAAAATATTCCAAAAAATCACTTTAACGCTCGATTAACAATGTTTAACATCTTATTAATATTTGTACTTTTGTATAAACTAATTTGACAATGCAACTTACATTTTATAAATATCAAGGAACAGGAAATGATTTTGTTATGATTGACAATCGTACTGATTTTTTTCCAAAAAATAATACTAAACTGGTAGCACAATTGTGTGACAGAAGATTTGGTGTAGGTGGTGATGGATTGATTTTGTTAGAAAATCATCCGCAATATGATTTTAAAATGGTCTACTACAATTCAGACGGGAATGAAAGTTCGATGTGTGGAAATGGAGGTAGATGTCTAGTGGCTTTTGCCAAACAAATGGGCGTTATCGAAAACAAAGCTGAGTTTGAAGCCGTAGATGGATATCATTACGCAACTATCGAGGCTGAAGGAATCGTAGCGCTTCAAATGAAAGATGTTGATACGATTAAAAGCGAATCAAATTATACCTTTTTAAATACAGGTTCACCACATCATGTGCAATTGGTAGATAATTTAGTAGAATTGGATATTAAAACAGAAGGCGCTAAAATTCGTTATTCTGATTTGTATGGAAAAGCAGGAAGTAATGTCAATTTTGTACACCAATTAGCAAATGACATTTTTGCAGTTCGAACGTATGAGCGTGGCGTAGAAGATGAAACTTTGTCTTGTGGAACAGGAGTTACAGCAGTTGCAATTGCGATGCATCAAACTGGAAAAACAAATAATAATATTATAGATTTGAATGTAGAAGGCGGAAAATTAAAAGTACAATTTGACGTAGATAATGGAAATTACACAAACGTTTTCTTAATCGGACCCGCAACTTTTGTTTTTGAAGGTAAAATAGAAATATAATGATAGGTCTTTTTAGAAAAATACGACAAAAATTTATAATCAAACAAGCATATAAGGAATATTTTAAATATGCTTTTGGGGAGTTGATTTTAGTTGTTCTTGGTATATTGATTGCTTTGCAAATTAATAATTGGAATGAAGTAAGGAAGCAAAATATTAAGGTTAAAGCATATTGCGAGAAGATATCTGAAGAAATAACATCAATGGTTGAATTAATTGATTACAATACTAAATATTATGAAGGAACAACAAATGATTTGTATGAAAATGTTCTTTTTTTGGGAGCCAATAAAAATACCTCTGATGATTTTTTTAAAAAAAAATTGAAGGTTTTGTTAGATTGTGATGCTCAAACATTATATTTTCCAGTAATAAATGAATTTCTTGATCAAGGGTATTTAGTAAATATAAATGATAATCAAATTAGAAAACAATTTGAGCATTTCAAATATTATGAGATGCAGATTAAAGTTAATGATGATTTAAGAAATGAATTTTGCATTATGCAATTACAACCTTATATTCAAAAAAATATTAATTATGCTGATGTAATGCTCAAACCTGAGAAAAACAAACATTTTAACTTACCTGATGTTTCTGTTAAATCTGGACATGAAACAGATTTTAATAAACTTGGTGGTTCAATTGAATTATGGAATTTATTGTACAGGAAAATTGAAATTCAAAGAGAAACAATTATTATAAATAAATCATTAATTAGAGTTCTTACAAAATTGAAATTAGATATTGATAAATTTAAAAGTAAACTCTAATGATAACATTAAAAGGAACCAACATATACCTACGCGCACTCGAACCCGAAGATTTAGAGTTTATCTATGCCATAGAAAACAATGAGTCGGTTTGGGAAGTGAGTAATACACAAACGCCTTATAGTCGTTTTTTAATTCGTCAGTATTTAGAAAATGCGCACCAAGATATTTATGAAGCCAAACAATTACGCTTAACCATTTGCTTAAATGATACTTTTGAAGCAGTAGGTTTAATCGATTTATTTGATTTTGATCCTAAAAATAATAGAGCAGGAGTTGGGATTGTAATTTCAAGCGAAAGCAATCGAAATTCAGGAATTGGTTCTGAAGCATTGCAACTTGTAATCAATTATGCATTCAATCAATTGCAATTGCATCAACTATATGCAAATATTGGTTCAAAAAATGAAATTAGTATTTCCCTTTTTACTAAATTTGACTTTCAAAAAATCGGAGTAAAAAAAGATTGGAATAAAATCAACAACCAATACGAAGACGAAATTTTATATCAATTAATCAATCACAATTAAAAAAATAACCCCTTGAACGTAAAAAAACTTATTTCAATTATAGCTGTTGCCGGAATCGTAGTTGCAACTGCAGTTGGTGTTTATGTATATTTTAAAGCTTTTACACCAAATACTCAATTTTCTCAAAACGAGGTTTATGTTTATATTCCTACGAATTCAACTTATGAACAAGTAGTAGAAATTGTAAAACCATTCGTCAAAGATTTTGAAAAATTTGATTTCGTGGCTACATCAAGAAATTATAGTACGAATGTAAAAGCAGGAAAATTTCTTTTCAAAAAAGACATGACCAGTTTTGATATGGTAAGAAGTTTACGTTTAAATGTTCCAGTAAAAGTGGCTTTTAATAACCAGGAAACATTAGGGAAGTTAGTGCAACGTTTAGCAACTCAATTAGAACCTGATAGTTTAAAATTAGAAGTAGCGTTTACTAATACGCCTTTTTTAGAAGAAAACGGATTAACAGAAGAAACCATTTTAGCGCTTTTTATTCCAAATACGTATGAATTTTACTGGAATACACCGGCGGACAAAATTGCTCAAAAATTAGCTAAAGAATACCGAATTTTTTGGAATATTGATCGTACTGAAAAAGCAAAAACATTAGGTTTAACACCAATTCAAGTATATACTTTAGCCTCAATTGTACATAAAGAAACAGCAAAAGTAGATGAAAGACCAACAGTAGCTGGCGTTTATTTAAACCGTTTGAAACAAGATATGCCACTTCAGGCTGACCCAACCATTATTTTTGCAATCAAAAAACGTTCGGGCGATTTTGACCAAGAAATTAAACGCGTTTTCTTTAACGATTTACGAATTAATTCTCCTTACAATACCTATGTAAATAAAGGATTGCCTCCTGGACCAATCGCTATGCCAGATGTTTCGGCTATCGATGCAGTTTTAAATTCAGAAAAACACGATTATATTTATTTCTGCGCAAATCCAGATAAACCAGGTTATCATGCTTTTGCATCAAGTTATGAAGCACATCAAGTAAATGCCAAAAAATATGCTGAGTGGGTTACTAAATTAGGAATTGACCGTTAATTTTTAGGAGCGAATGGCTTGGGCTTTCTTGGTTTCCATATTCCTGCTTTCCGTTACAATCTTTTATAAAATTTTAAGGTTTTATAAAAGTATTTCCACTACAATCAGGGCTAGTTTGCTGTCCATTTTTCTGTTTGTTTCTGTTTTTTCTCAGGCACAATCAGATATCAATGCTTTCTTAAAACCTTCTGATACGCTCAATAAACCAAGAAGAACTGGCGTATATGTTGGTGAATCTGTTGCTTTGGGTGCTACTTTAATTGGTTTGAACCAACTTTGGTACAAAGATTACCCAAAATCGAGTTTCCATTTCATCAACGATAATAATCAGTGGTTACAAATGGATAAATTAGGACACCTATATTCTACCTATCATTTAGGAAGGGTAGGAGCTGAAATGTTGCAATGGAGTGGAGCTTCAAAAAAGGAACAATTAATTTATGGTTCTACTCTTGGATTAGGCTTTTTAACCGTAGTTGAGGTTTTTGATGGGTTTTCGCAAGAATGGGGAGCATCATCTGGCGATATTATTGCAAATGTTTCTGGAACAGCTCTTTATGTTTCTCAAGAACTACTTTGGAAGGAACAACGAATCACTCCAAAATTCTCCTTTCATCAAACCAAATTCGCGTCACAACGTCCTGAAACTCTGGGAGCATCCTTTAACGAAGAAATTTTAAAAGATTACAACGGTCAAACGTATTGGTTGTCGTTTAACGTTCATTCGTTTACAAAAGATAGCTTTATTCCCAAGTGGTTAAACCTTGCAATTGGTTATAGTGGAGAGGGAATGTTGTATGGAAATGATTCAGAAGCACTCGAAAATGGAATCATTCAAAACCCATATCGTCAATTTTACCTTAGTTTGGATATCGATTTGACTAAAATTGAAACAAAATCACACTTTTTAAAGTCACTTTTCTCGGTTTTTAACACGCTAAAAATTCCTGCACCAACTTTGCAATACGATGATTTTAACGGAGTTAAAGCTCACTTCATCTACTTTTAGAAATTATTAACATGCTGTAAATCAATATTATAATTTTTTTTGTATATTTGCATCGGTAATTTCAGATGGGTGACAGACGCTGAGAAATAACAATTCATGATAAAAAAAAGGTCTTACTTTATAGGATTGACACTCCTAGTCTTAGTCGTTTCTTCAGGTTTTATAACCTTTAAAGAAGAAAAATTGGAAGGATTTCATTTGTCGAACTCAGAGGTAATTAAATACCACGTTCCAAATGAATACGAAAACGAAGAAGTAATTATACCAGTTAAAGTACCACACGTTGGTAAATCATTTGCTGGTTTTGCTCAAAAAATGGCTTACAAAGAGTCAAGAGGTATTTTACATTTAGTGAATCCATACGGATACATGGGAAAATACCAGTTTGGAAGAAGTACATTACGCACTGTAGGTGTTTATGATTTTCAAGAATTTTTACGTAATGCTGTCTGGCAAGACAAGGCTTTTGAAGCTTTAATTGCTCGTAACAAATGGGAATTGCGTAAAGAAATTCAAAAATACTCAGGAAGAATTATTAATGGTGTTGAAATTACAGAATCAGGCTTAGTTGCAGCAGCTCATTTAGGTGGTGCAGGTTCGGTAAAGAAATATCTAAGAAGTAATGGACGTAATGGTTTCAAAGATGGTTTTGGAACATCGTTATCAAGTTACATCAGAAAATTTTCAAATTACGACATTTCGCATATTGAAGCAGATGCAAATGCTAAAGTAGATTTAGAGTAATTTTACATTTTGTGAATAATAAAAATACAAGGTCGATTATGTAAATCGGCCTTTTCTTTTTTCCATTCGTTAACCGTTTTGGTTTTTATGTATTCTGTTGGCAAAGTAATGTCACAAGCCACGCATAAATAGGTGCTTGGTTGTAAAATTTGCAACAAATCTTCCATTAATTTATTATTTCGATACGGAGTTTCAATAAACAATTGTGACTGATTTTTATCTTGCGACAAACGTTCAAAATTTTTCAACGCTTGTTTTTTATCGTTTTTATCGATTGGCAAATAGCCATTGAAAGCAAAACTTTGTCCGTTCATTCCACTCGCCATCAAAGCTAATAAAATCGAACTTGGTCCAACTAAAGGAACTACTTGAATTCCTTTTTCATGTGCTAACTTCACAATTACAGCACCAGGATCAGCAATTCCAGGGCAACCAGACTCACTCATTAATCCGATGTTTTCACCTCTTAATAAAGGTTGGATAAATTCGTTGTGTTCCGCAATTTCTGTGTGCTTATTTAAAACCGAAATTTTTAACTCAGGTTGTTTTTTTTCGGGATGAATGCTTTTAATGAATTTACGAGCGGTTTTCTCGTTTTCAACTATATAATAATCTACAAAATCAATGGTTCTTTTTATGGTTTGAGGCAAAACATCTTCAGGGACTACCGTAGTTTCTCCAGGATTGGATAAAGTAATGGGAATTAAATATAGTTTACCTGCTGCAGTTGATTTCATGATATTATTGCTTTAGTTTTCTTGCAATTTCCTCGCAAGCTTGGTCTAACATATCAAAAACGCTTTCAAATCCGTCTTGACCTCCGTAATATGGGTCTGGAACATCAACGTTTTCATTTGGAAAAATTTCGTTTAGAATCAGCTTGACTTTCGATTTTGATTCTTCATTTGGAGCTAACGTCAAAACATCTTTGTAATTGGAATTATCCATTACAAAAATATGGTCAAAAGTATCAAAATCACTTTTTTTGAATTGTCTTGCTCTTTGATTGGTAATATCTAAACCTCTATTCTTGGCAGTTGAAACGGAACGTTTGTCAGGTAGTTCACCTGCATGCCAACCGCCAGTTCCTGCGGAATCCACGATAAAATCTTCGGAAAGTTTAGAGCGCATAATACCTTCTGCCAAAGGAGAACGGCAAATATTTCCTAAGCAAACCATTAAGATTTTAGAAGCCATGAATTACAGCGATAATTTCTTGTTGATATCGTCTACGAATTTTCTAAATTGTTTGTCGGTAGTAACCAAATTGTCTACTGTTTTGCAAGCGTGAAGAACAGTTGCGTGGTCTCTGTCTCCAATTTGTGAACCAATGTTTGCCAAAGAAGCTTTTGTAAATTTCTTAGCAAAGAACATCGCTAATTGTCTAGCTTGTACAACGTGACGTTTTCTAGTTTTTGACTGTAAAGTCTCAACATCTAATTGGAAATAATCAGAAACAATTTTCTGGATATAATCAATTGAAATTTCACGTTTTACGTTTTTAACGAATTTCTCAACTACTTGTTTTGCTAATTCAATGGTAACCTCACGTTTATTGAAAGAAGATTGAGCAATTAACGAAATAATAGCACCTTCTAATTCACGAACGTTTGACTTAATGTTTTTAGCAACATATTCTACAATTTCGTCAGGAATTTCAACCCCATCTCTAAATAAAATATTTTTTAAGATAGAAATACGAGTTTCGTAGTCAGGTTGGTGTAATTCTGCTGATAATCCCCATTTAAAACGAGATAGTAAGCGTTGCTCAATATCTTGCATGTCAACTGGTGCTTTATCAGAAGTTAGAATTACTTGTTTTCCGTTTTGGTGTAAGTGGTTGAAGATGTGGAAAAATACATCTTGCGTTCCCGATTTACCTGATAAGAATTGTACGTCGTCAATAATCAAAACATCAATTAATTGATAGAAGTGAATAAAATCGTTACGTGTGTTTTTCTTAACTGAATCGATATATTGTTGTGTGAATATTTCAGCCGAAATATACAACACCGTTTTTTCTGGATATTTATCTTTAATCTCAACACCAATAGCGTGAGCTAAATGCGTTTTTCCTAATCCAACACCACCAAAAATTAACAATGGGTTGAAAGAAGTTCCGCCTGGTTTATTTGCAACAGCCATTCCAGCACTTCTTGCTAAACGGTTAGAATCTCCTTCAAGGAAATTATCAAAACTATAATTAGCATTAAGTTGCGATTCGATTTTTAAATTACGAATTCCAGGAATAACAAAAGGGTTTTTTAATTCTGGATTTTTATTCACAATTGGCACATCTACTTCCTGAGGTTTTACCGCTGTTCTATTATAACTCGGAATTTGCTCAGTAAATGGAAGTTTATTGCCATAAGTGTTTTCCATCTTAATTTTATACAATAACTTTGCGCCTGGTCCTAATTCTTTAGTTAAGGCTACTTTTAATAATTTTACATAGTGTTCTTCTAACCATTCGTAGAAAAATTTACTAGGTACCTGAATAGACAACGCGTTATCGTTTAGCTCAACTGACTGTATAGGTTCAAACCAAGTCTTGTAAGCTTGATCTTGAATATTGTCTTTTATGAAAGACAGACAGTTATTCCATACCGATTGCGCAGTTTTCGTCATAAATTCATTTAATTATTACTTGTTTATTTTAGTTTTGTATAGGTTACAAAAGTGAAAAGAACGGATATTCTGTTCGGATAATTTGGGATAGCAAATATGTGAACAAAATTCTGTAAAAAAAATTTTTTTGCACTTGATTTTTAAAAAAAAATATTGTAAGCCTTGTAAATAATTTTTTAAGATTAATTTAATATTAGTTTAATATGAGAGAATATCAATTTCAAGTTCGTGTGCGTTATGCGGAAACAGATCAAATGGGAGTCGTTTATCACGGAAATTATGCACAATATTTTGAAATGGGACGCGTGGAATGGTTAAGAAACATGGGGGTTTCTTATAAATGGATGGAAGAAAATGGGGTGATGTTGCCTGTAGTTACTTTAACCATGAATTATAAAAAGCCTGCACGCTATGACGACCTACTAACCGTTAAAACAATTTTTAAAAGTCAGACTTCTGTGAAGATAGAATTTGACTATGAAATTTATAACGAAGCAAATGAGTTATTAACAACGGGTTACTCAATGTTGGTGTTTGTAGACATGAAAACTGGACGTCCAATGACACCTCCAAATTATGTTTCTGAAAAGATAAATTCTTTTCTACAAGTTTAAATTTCCGTTAATTTAATTTCATACAAACTTTCAAAAGTGTCCAATAAATTTTGGGCATTTTTTTTTCGGATAGAAATCTCAATTTCGCAATCCATTTCCATTTTTTGAGAAACAATTTGAAGATTTTTCTCTTTAATAATTCGCATCACTTTATTCATGTGTGCATAACCGAACGAAATAATAAAATGCTTGTCAATTGTTTTTTCAATAATAGTTGCATTTTCTAAAGCCATTTGAGCTGCTGTTTTGTATGCCGAAATCAATCCACCAACGCCGAGTTTTACGCCACCAAAATAACGGACGACTACAACTAATACATTCGTGACTTCAAATGACTGAATTTGTCCGTAAATGGGCATTCCGGCGCTATTATTTGGTTCACCGTCGTCATTTGCACGATATTGTATTTTCTCTGTACCAATTTGATACGCATAACACCAATGACGTGCCGAAAAATGTTCTTTTCGCAAACGTTCTAAATTCTCTTTTACTTCTTCTTCAGAAGTTACAGGAATAGCGTAGCCAAAGAATTTACTGTTTTTTTCTTTGAGTAAAACTTCTTCCGACGGAAAATCTATGGTTTTGTATAAATCGTTTTCTGAAAAATTCATTTTAATAGGTAACTAAATAAAGGGCGAATAATGCTAATCCAATTCCGAATGCATTGCGAAGCGAAATTTTTTCTTTAAAAAAAAGAATGCCTACAAAAGTAGAAACTAAAACGATAGAAATATTGTGAATGGTAAATAAAGTTGCGCTTTGGAAAGCTTTTGCTTCTAACATTTTTACTAAATAATACAAAGAAAAGTAATTGGGTAAGCCCAAAGCTATTCCGCCTAAAATATTTCTTCCTGAAAATTTAATTTGTCCTCTGATGGTTAAAAAAAGTATTGTTAAAACTCCAACAGTAAAAGCGCAAAAAAAAGTAACTGTTGAAAATAGTCCAATTTGATTGGCAGGAACATGATAGGTTTGTAAATATTTTAAACTGGCATCGATAGTTCCAGCGCCAAGAAATACTAAAACTGGGAAAAGTAAATTGTTGGCATTTTGTACTTCGCCAGTTTCTTTTTTAGAAGTAAAATAAACGGCAATTAACGCCAAAAGTATTCCGATAATCTTAACGAAACCGAGAGATTCATTATATAAAATAACACCCAAAGAGATAGGTATAATCACTGACATTTTTGAAGCAACTGAAGCAACCGAAAGGCCATTTCTTTGTGATGTTAATGTTGTGGCATAAAAAGTAGATATAAAAACAAATCCCAAGAGAATACTTCCTTTAAACCAATCATGACTGATGATTTCTTTTGGCGCAAGACTATTATCTAAAAAGAACAATCCAACTAAAAAAGCAACAAAGTAATTTACTACTAAAGCTTGTAATGCATCAATGTTAAATCTGGCAAAGAGTTTAATAATAACAAAAAGTACAGCATTAAATACAATGCTCAGTAATAAATAAATCACGATGTTAAATTATTTTTTTATCAAAAAGTTCCACAACATCATCAATGCCTGGTTGTAAATTCCAAATTCGAAAACCTAACTTTTCAGCCATATCAGTGTTTTCTTTTTTGTCGTCTACAAATAACGTCTTTTTAGGATTCAAATTATGATTGTTAATCACGTATTTAAACGCATTTTCATCGGGTTTACGAATTCCGATTTCGTATGAAAAGTATACTTTTTCAAAACAACTATAAAAATCGCGAGCAAAAGTTTGGCCTTCTTTGTGTTCAAATTTTTCAATATGAGTATGATCAGTATTGCTTAAAAGAAACAAACGATATTTTGATGCAATCATTTGTAAAAATTCCAATCGATATAAAGGGAAATCACCTAAAATGGAATTCCAAGCAGCTCTAATTTCTGATAAATCAGCATTTGGTAAATGTTTTTGAAAACCTTGCATGAATTCAAGTTCGTCAATTTTTCCAATTTCGTACTTTTTGTTCAAAGCATCCAAATCGTCATGCCAAGCGGTTAAACCTAATTTTCTAAATTCGGTATCAATAGCTTGTTTGTTTAAATCGATAAAAACATCGCCAAAATCAAAAATAATTGCTTCAATCATAATTCTTGAAAATTTTAAGTTCATCATTCATTATGTCAAAACCAGCAACCGGATTTCCGGAAATAATTGGGGCTGTTGTGCCGTTTTGAAATGTTGTTTTTCCAATAAAAACTCTTGCTTCATCCCATAAATTGGCATCTATGAATGATTGAAGAGTTTTACTTCCTCCTTCAATAATAAGCGATTGTATTTCGTTTTTATACAAAATGTCACAAATTGAAGAAATCAGGTGAATATCAAAGATAGCATTTTCATAGATACAATTTTCAGTTGAAATGAAATTTTCGTTTTCGGTTATGAAAATTGTTTTTTTCGAATTGTCTTTTACATGATAGTTTTCCGAAATCTTACCTGATTTATCTAGGATAATTCGAACGGGATTATTTCCTGAAAAATCACGCGCATCTAATTTTGGATTATCGTCTAAAACGGTATTGGTTCCCACTAAAATCGCTTGCTCTTCAGTTCTCCATTTGTGAACCAATTGTCTGGAATATGGATTTGTAATCCAAATAGGAGCTTTTTCTTCTTTCGAAAGTGGAGCAATAAATCCATCAGCGGTTTCTGCCCATTTCAAAATAATAAAAGGTCTTTTCTTTTGATGAAAGGTAAAAAATCGCTTATTGAGTTCGTTGCATTCATCTTCTAAAATACCAACGGTTACATTTTTGCCACTTTCAACTAATTTCTTGATGCCATTTCCAGCCACTTTTGCAAATGGATCAACCGTTCCAACTACAACATTCGGAATTTTATTTGCAATGATTAAATCGCAACACGGAGGCGTTTTTCCGAAGTGACTACACGGTTCTAAACTTACGTAAATCGTAGCTTCTTTCAATAACGATTTGTCTTTTACAGAATTCACCGCATTGACTTCCGCATGAGGTTTGCCTGCTTTTTTGTGCCAACCTTCGCCAATGATTTTACCATCGTGTACAATCACACTTCCTACTAACGGATTTGGATAAGTAGTTCCCAAACCATTTTTGGCGAGTTCAATACAGCGTTTCATGTAAAATTCGTGCGTCGTCATAATACAAAAGTAGTATTTTTAAGATTAAAAAATTAAACATATAAGTCATATAAGTTTAAAAATGATTAAGGAGTTAATTAACAAGTTTATATAAGTTATTAATCTTCTTTTATGTGCTTTTTAAATCTTTCCAAATTGTAAAAAAAAACTTAAATGACTTCTATGTTTAAAACAATCTCAAGTTAATTTATGTAATTTTACCCGACAATAAAAATGCTATGCTAATTAGAGAAATCCAACAAAAAGATAATGAGTCGATTGCTAAGGTAATTCGCGATATTTTTCATGAATTAGATGCGCCAAAAGTAGGAACTGCTTATGCTGACCCCATTTTAGATACGTTATACGAAGTATATCAAGCACCACGTTCGGTATATTATGTGGTGGAAAATGGCGGAAAAGTGTTTGGTGGTTGTGGTGTGGCTCCTCTAGAAAATGCAGATGTTTCGGTATGTGAATTACAAAAAATGTATTTTGCTCCCGAAATCAGAGGTACAGGTTATGCCGAAAAAATCATTGAAAAATGTTTGGAATTCGCCAAAGCTCAAGGATTTGCAATCTGTTATTTAGAAACCTTATCTTTTATGACAACCGCACAAAAACTATACAAAAGAATAGGTTTTGAAAATATTGATGGTCCAATGGGAAATACAGGACATAATAGTTGTGAAGTTTGGATGACGAAGAAATTATAGTAGTAAGTATTAATACTAAATTTATGAAAATTAAGATTTTATGTTTCTTGTTAATTTCTATTGTTGGTTTTTCTCAAAAGAAAAAAAATAATGAAGAATATGATTATATCAACAATTATTATCAGTTTGTTTATCAAGCACATTATGAGAACTTATCTGGAAATTACCAAAAAGCGTATGATTTATTAAAAACGGCTGAAAAGAATTGTCCGCTATTGAATCAAATGGGGATTTATGAGCCAACAATTTTAGCAGAATGTGCAGTTAGATTAGGTAAAAATAATGAAGCGTTAGATTATATTGAATTTACCCTAAAAGAATTTGGAACAAAGTTTAGTTATATTGAAAATGACTCTGTATTTCATGAATTAAAATCTTCTAAAAGATGGAAAAAAATTAAGAATAATGCTGAGAAATATTTTAATGATTATTCCAAAAGTGTTGATTTTGATTTACGAAAAGAATTAAACTTTATGAAGAAGGAAGATCAAAGGGTAAGAACTAACGGATTTGATGCTGAAGGAGCTAAAATTGTAGATAGTATTAATAATGAAAAATTGAAAAGAATAGTTAAAGATTGCGATTGTTATCCGAATTATTCTGTGAATCTAGTGGGTAGTTACGATACAGATGAATTTGATCCAGAGATATCTGTTTTAGTAATGCATATTAATGCGGAAGATGCTGAATATTGGAAACCTATTTTCCTAGATTTAATAAGAAGGGGAAGAGCTCCAGCAGATATTTATGGTCGTTTAATCGATAGTAATTTAAGAAGTAATGGGATTTTTAAATATGGAATTTACAATAACGTAAAAAAAGAAAGGATTGAAGATTTTGAAAACTTAGATAAACGAAGAGTAGCTGTTGGTTTAGCGCCATGGCAATTGGATAAAGATATTTATGAACTTATCAGAAAAAAATACGGATTCTAATGCTACTAAAACAATACAAAATCCATTTTTTCAATTCACTGAAAAACATTCAAGATGAACAAGAAATCGAAAGTTTCTTTTTTATCCTGACAGAGTATTTGCATAATTTGAAACGAGTAGATGTCGCTTTGAATCCAAATTTTGAAATTTCTGAAAAAGAAGTTGAAAAATGGAATGTCATTTTAGCTCAATTACAACATGATAAACCCATTCAGTATATCACAGGAGAAGCTTGGTTTTACGGCTTAAAATTTGAAGTTAACGAAAGCACCTTAATTCCTAGACCAGAAACAGAAGAATTAGTAGAATGGATTATTGAAAGTCAAAAGTCAAAAGTTCAAAGTCAAAAGTTAGAGATTTTGGATATTGGAACCGGTACAGGTTGTATTCCTATTTCATTAAAAGTAAATTTACCACAAGCAAATGTTTCAGCAATTGATGTTTCCGAAAAAGCATTAGAAGTTGCCAAAAGAAATGCTCAATCAAATAAGGTTGAAGTGAATTTCATTCAAGCCAATATTTTAGAAGTACTAGATTTAAATCAAAACTTTGATATCATCGTATCAAATCCACCTTATGTTCGGAACTTAGAAAAACAAGAAATAAAGAAAAATGTATTGGACTACGAACCGCATTTGGCGCTTTTTGTTGAAGATACCGATGCGTTACTTTTCTATAGAAAAATTGCGCAATTGGCTTTGAAAAATTTGTCGTCAAACGGATTATTATTCTTCGAAATCAATCAATATTTAGGAAAAGAAACCGTTGAATTACTTGAAAATCTAGGTTTCAAAAATATCGAATTGAAAAAAGATATTTACGGTAATGATCGAATGATAAAATGTTCAATTTAGGTTTGTAGTACAAAGTTTCACAAAGTTTTTTCACAAAGTCCCACGATGATTTAATTTCGTTTGGTTTAATTCCTCGAAGCTCTGCTTCGATTTGTTTTTTTTGCCACAGATTCACTGATTAAAAGGGATTTTTAAAATCTGTGAATCTGTGGTGAATATTTATCTAATACCTCTAGTAGTTTATTTTAAAAACCTTGTGAACCTTGTGCCTTCTTTGTGTTTCTTGTGGTTAACTTTTTATTCGTATCTTAACGCTTCCACTGGATCTAATTTAGAAGCTTTTATTGCAGGATATAATCCAGAAACAATCGTTACAATAAACGTTGTGATGAAAGCAGCAATAATCGCCATCCAAGGAATTACAAAGTCAAAACCAATGGCTGATGCAATGACAAAACCAATCAGAATTCCTAATAAAATTCCAACTAATCCACCTAATTGACCAATTACTAGTGTTTCAGTAAAAAACTGCCAAGCAATTGTACTTCTTTTGGCGCCAAGCGATTTTCTTACACCAATTTCACGTGTGCGTTCAGAAACCGAAACCAACATTATATTCATTAATGCAATCGACGAACCAAAAACCGTAATAATTCCGATTACCCAAGCCGATATTCCTAAAACTGCTGTGTTAGAAAGTAAGGTTTGAATCAAATCATCACTACGCTCAATTCCGAAATTTTCTTTTTCAACCGGACTTAATTTTCGCACTCTTCGCATTGTGATAATGGCATCGTCAACCGCTTCGTCTAAAAGAGCTTCATTGGTAACCATAACGTCTAAGTCGTAATTGATATTTGGAGCAGAAAACAGTGAACGCGCTACTTGTGTTGGAATTAAAACACGTAAATCTTGACTATTTCCGAAAGTTGAACCTTTCTCTTTCAAAACACCAATAACTTTGAATTTTGCTCCACGAATTGATATGGTTTTATCTAACGGATTGATGTTTTCAAATAACCCTTTTTCAAAATCGGAACCTAAAACACAAACGTAATTGTTGTTTGAAATGTCAAAAGAATTAAAATTCCTTCCTTTTACCACTTCTAAACCTTTATTCGGACAAAAATTTTCATCTACTCCAACAATAGAAATTTCTGGGTCGGTCTTTTTTTCGCCATATTTTACTTCGACCGCCGAACCTGCTGTAAATGATAAAGAGGTTGTGGTAAATGGAAAATTAAATTTGTCTTGAAAAGCCTTGGCTTCTGGATAACTGATGATAGGATTAATACGTTGCTCCGTATCGTTTTGATTAATTTCAGAAGAAAAATCGTATTGGCTAATTGAAAAAGTATTCGCTCCCATAGAAGCAAAATCCTTCAAAATCGTATTTTCTAAAGCCGAAACTACCGTTAGAATTCCAACCAAAGCCGTGATTCCAATAGCAATAATCATAACCGTTAACGAAGTACGCAAAGCCTGTCCTTTAATAGAATCAAGCGCAATTTTTGTATTTTCTTTAAATAATCCTACCATGACTATAAGACTAAAGTAAGAGTAAAATGTTACAGTATCATGGAGTTTTTTTTAAACACATAGACACATTAGATTTGGATTGTATATAGTTTTAGGTGTTTCACTTTACATAGTTCACAAAAGCTATGTGTTTTGATGTAAAATGGAATGCCTTTTTAGTTTAAATTTAAACTATGTGCCTATGTGTTTAAAACCAAAAAATAGATTTTTTATACTGCCGAATATATCCGATATTTGCATTGCAAAAAATCAGAATTGTCTTATTGACACATTTTCAAATTGACACATTAGAAAAATGGCACAAAAACCAAGCATACCAAAAGGAACCCGAGATTTTTCACCAGCAGAGGTGGCGAAACGCAATTATATTTTCAGTACGATAAAAACCAATTTTGAAAAATTTGGCTTTCAACCGATTGAAACACCTTCGTTTGAAAACTCAGAAACCTTAATGGGAAAATATGGTGAAGAAGGTGATCGCTTGATTTTTAAGATTCTGAATTCGGGAGATTATTTATCTAAAGCGGATGCTACATTATTGGAAAATAAAGATAGTTTAAAATTGACTAGTCATATCTCCGAAAAAGCCCTTCGCTACGACTTAACCGTTCCATTTGCACGTTATGTGGTGCAACACCAAAACGAAATTGAGTTTCCGTTTAAGCGTTACCAAATTCAACCGGTTTGGCGTGCCGATAGACCTCAAAAAGGACGTTTTAGAGAGTTTTATCAGTGTGATGCCGATGTGGTGGGTTCCAATTCGCTTTGGCAAGAAGTGGAGTTGGTGCAATTGTATGACTCGGTTTTTAGTCAGTTAGGTTTAGGTGGCGTTACTATTAAAATTAACAATCGTAAAATCTTATCTGGAATTGCTGAGGTAATTGGTGCTTCGGATAAATTGATTGATTTTACAGTAGCGTTAGATAAATTAGATAAAATAGGTGAGGACGGTGTGAAGAAAGAAATGTCAGAAAAAGGCATTTCGGAAACGGCGATTCAGAAGGTACAACCATTGTTCAATTTCACTGGAACTATCAACGAAAAAATAGAAAAATTAGCGCAATTATTAGCGAATTCAGAAGAAGGAATGAAAGGCGTAAACGAGCTGCAATTCATTTGTGACAACGTTACGACTTTAGGTTTGCAAACCGCTTTCTTGGATTTAGATGTTACATTAGCTCGTGGTTTAAATTATTACACGGGCGCCATTTTTGAAGTCGCTGCGCCAAAAGGAGTAGCTATGGGTTCAATTGGTGGCGGTGGTCGATATGATGACTTGACAGGAATTTTTGGATTAAAAAACATGTCGGGTGTTGGAATTTCGTTTGGTTTAGACCGAATTGCTTTGGTAATGGAAGAAGTTGGTTTGTTTCCAGAAGCTGTTTTAGCGACATCAAAAGCGTTATTCTTAAACTTTGGTGACAAAGAAGCTTTGTATTCGATGAAAGCCATCGGTAAATTGCGTCAAAAAGGAATCAAAGTTGAGTTATATCCAGATAAATCAAAAATCGATAAACAATTCAAACACGCCGATAGAAGAGGTATTCCATTTGCTGTTATTGTAGGAGAATCGGAAATAGAACGAGAAGAATTTGGCTTCAAAAACCTAGCTACTGGCGAACAACAAAAAGTAGACTTTGCAACATTAGTTACGTTATTACAATAAATAAAAGTCGAACTTTGCTACACGCAAACTTGTCACGCTGAAAGCGTCTCTTTTTTACACAAAGATTAGACTTTAGATTGTCCTAAAATGCCTTTGCGAAAAACTTTGCGCCTTTGCGTTAAAATAAATTAATATGAATGTAGACGACGAAGCTAAAAAAGTAATTTGGTCACTTCAGAACAATAAACGTACTGAAGCTGAACGAAATGTGTTTCAGCCCACAGGTAAAAAACCGATGAATAAAAACGTGGTTTATATTTTGTCGGCGATTGGAATTACTTTTTTGATGAGTTTTGCGTTGTCGTTATTTTCTAAAGAAACTACTAATTTTTGTTTTTTGATTGATAGTTATTGTTTCAATTCAACTGAAAATCCAATTGCGTATACATTTTATATTTTCATGAATCTTTGGATTCTGATTTTAGGAATTGGAGTCGCTTATTTGATTGGGAAAAAGTTAGGAGATCGATTCAAAATTTAGAAAAACAATTCCATTTATGGCTACAGAAAGTTTTCAAACCGATTTGCAACTTGCTGAAAAATTACTTTATAACGAGTGTGGTTTTCAATTTCAAAATCTTATTTGGAATCCTGAAAGCACAAATTACGGTGCTTGTTCTTTTGAATTGAACAACTATAAAATTCAATTTCGTGTTGCGAATATCACTCCTACAAAAATTGGACAATTTGTTGCTATTTGGAAACGAAATAGCGAAGGTATAACAGCTCCTTTTGATGTTGCAGATTCATTAGATTTTATGATTATTTCGGTACGAGATTCTGAAAATTTCGGTCAGTTTATTTTTCCAAAATCGGTTTTAGTTGCTAAAGGAATTGTCTCTCAAAATGGAAAAGGAGGAAAGCGAGGTATAAGAGTGTATGCGCCTTGGGATAAACCAGAAAATAAACAGGCAATACAAACTCAGGCTTGGCAGGTTTTATATTTTATTGAAATTAAAGAGAACTCACTAATAGACTTAGAAAAAATTAAACGGATACTTTCAAATGGATAAGTATCCGTTTTTAAATTCTATTATTTGATAACTATTTTTTCACTAAAGTAATTGCCATCATTGGTTTTTATTTTGGCAATATAAATTCCAGTGGCAACATTTTTAACTGGTAATTTGATACTGTTTTCAGAACTATTAACTTTCCAAAGATTAATTTTTTGTCCCAAAATTGAAAATAAAGTAACTTCTTCAATTTCAGTGTTTTTTGAATTTATAATTTCTAATTGATGACTTTCAGAATTAAAAAACACTATATTTTGATTGTTTTCAAAAGCATTGTTTGATAATGTTTGATTTGAAAATCGCAGAGAAAATCTATCATTAATTTCACCAATTGGAAGTACTACACTAAAATTTGATGATCTAATATCGTTGTAAGTATCGTTTGTATTATCGTGGATGTAAATTGGTTGACTTAAATCAAAATTTTCTACACCATCAAGCATGAAATTTACTGTTCCTATTTGACTTGATTTTAAAGTCAATGGATAAATGGAGTTTGTATTAAAGTATCCAACACCTTGAATAACCAATCTGTAAGTTCCAGATTGAAAATAGATGTCGTCTGGTTGAATATCAATTATTTCTCCATCATAGCCTAAGTTGTAATCATCATTTGCGTTTTCATTCATAAAACCAATTAAAAGTTGACGATGGAAATTTGTATTTCCAGTATATCCTAATCGTACTCTTGTAAAATTATCAGGAATTTCATCATCATCTCCATTTTGTGCGCTTGTAGCAACATTATTTTGTCTAAACATTTCGTTAGAGTTGGCATTGGTTTCTTTTACAAATTTTCTTTGACTATTTTGAAAAGTTATTTGTCCTCCATTCAAATTTCCTTTAACAAAATAACCTTGCGCAACAGGAATATATCTGCCAGGAATTCGAGAACTAGAACCTAAACCACTTATTAGTACCGGTGAAACAGGTGGAACACCTCCCACCAAGTTACGAGCTGCGTATCCTCCTTGATATCCAGATAGTACATGAGTGTTGTTTGATGAATAATGCTCCCAAAAATAAAGTGTTCCTGTAATTGTACTTAAATTATCAGTAATAAATTCATCGGCATCTAATGCTGATGGATAAGGATTTCCGATTAAATTGATATTGCTAATTCCTATTTGAATTCCGCTGTGATTGATTAAGCCATTATTAGGTTTTCCTGTGAATACATAATTTTGAGGTTGAATGTTTGGAGGAGTTACAATTCCGCTTCCTTTCATTGTATAGGCTTGACCAGATTGAAGTATGGTGTTTTCATTGATTTGTTGCCAATTGGCATATTCAGATGTTAAATTGGTAAACTTGTACAACCAATATCTTGCTAATCTTAGTGGATTTGCAACACTATTTAGTCCAGATGTCCAGATGATTGATTGTGGAGCTAATGGGTTTGTTCCATCTCGAAGAACATTTTTAACGGTAAATCCGGTGTTGTTACTAACGGTACTAACAATAGAACTTACGGGAGACGACCAATAATTATAATTATATAAATTTCCAGTTCCTTTTTGATCTTTTTCTATGGTTCCAATACTAGTAGGATCTAAATCACTATCGCTAGTTTGAAGCAACTGCGAATAATCATGCAAATCAATTTTTCCATTCAGTTTTAAATACCAATCATTATGAAGTTTAGTATCATTGGTAACGTCAATTAAAACATTTGAATCTACAATCATTCCTAAGTCTATATGATTTATGTTTGAATTGATATTATGTTTAACATGGACAATTGACCAATCGTAATCTGCAATATCCAATCCGCGAATTTCATTTGGAATTGAGTGCACTGCTGTTGGAAAATCTCCAACTTGTTCTGTTACAAAAGGCATTGGTGCTTCTTGAACGGCAATTGTTTTAATATTGAAGATTCTAGCTCCTGGGGTTGTATCAATTGTTGAGGTAGTATGATTATCAATGACATCATCTTTGTAGTTATCCATTCTAAAGTAACGAACAAGATTAATCCATGGTAAACTTGGTATGTCTTTTGGGATAATAGTTCCGCGAATTTGGCTACTATTATCTTGAATTTCCTGATATACCATTTTTTGGAATTGTGAATCCGTTAACGCGATATTAAACAAGCGAACTTCATCGATTTTTCCTTTAAAAAACTGCGTGTTTGTAATTGAATTTTTTCCAATGGTAAATAGCGAAGTATCTGAAATAGTTCCAGAAATAGAAGTGCTCGCAACCATTTCACCATTTACAAATAATTTTAATAGTTCGTTTGAACCATCATAAACCGCACCAACATGAATCCATTGTGCCGAATTTAGTGCCAAATTGTTGTTTAACGTTATTCCGTTTGCAACTACTTCAACTTCTTTCGAATTATTTATTTTAATATGAAATTTGTCTTGACCCACCAAAATTCCATCGGTAGAAAATGCAGGATTGATATTAATCCAAGCCATCAAAGAAGCATTTGACCAATTGTTTATAACGTTGTTGTCAGTTGCATAATCGTTTCTACCATCAAAAGCAATGAAAAGTTTTCGTTCTAAATCTCTTGGCGAACCAAAGAAAGCGTTATTAGTGTCAAAAGCGTCTACAATTCCGTCGCCATCAGTATCTGTAGTTCCGTCTATAATTCCGTCGTTGTTGGTGTCTAAATTAGCGTAAAGGGTATGTGAAATATCAAAAGTTACTCCGTTAGACATTATATCTAAATAATCAGGAATTCCATCGCCATCGGTATCTTTAACATAATAAACAAAAGGAACTACATTTGTACCTTGGTTTTCATTTCCATAAATATTAAATGCATAATCATAAATATCTAAGATTCCGTCGCCAAAACCTTCTAAGTTGCCATCTCCGTTTGTGTCTTTATTTCTAAAATCTTCCGATTCTGGACCGTCACCTGCTCCATCACCATTGATGTCGCCATCACCATTTTCAAAACCTACATAAGCATTTGTATTTCCTGCCCAAGATTCATCCACATCAAAAACACTATCATTATCACTGTCTAAATCTAAGTAATTAGGAGCGCCATCACCGTCGTTATCGGGAATTGTGTGAGATTCTGCTACATCATGCATTCCGTTTTGATTGGTGTCAATCCATTGGTATAAATAGGCTTTTCCATCTGATAAATTACCTAGTCCCACTTCAACTACATCTGGAATTCCGTCGTTGTCAGAATCCAAATCAAATACATCGGCAATATTATCTCCGTCTAAATCACATAGAGTTTGTGAAATTAAGATGTCGTCTAAAGCTAAGTCATTTCCAGTACCACCAGTTTCGTTATTGATAAAAATTACCTGAAAAGCACTTACGTTAAGGTTGATATCTGCTGTAAAATGTTGCCAGTCACCAGCTAAATTTCCAGCTGTAGTAGGAGGTATATCTCCAGTTTCAATAAAAGTAATTAGGTTATTACTCATGTCGCGAAATTCTACTCTTACATCTGGTCTTAATCGAGTTGCAATGCCAGGAGCGTCAGTTCTATCTAAATTTAAAACCCAAAAACTGTATGTAACTGGAATGTTTGGAAGTGCACCTGTAATTGTTGCCGTGTAAAAAATTCCTGGAGTATATGAGGCATTAAAAATAGCCATTCTTCCGTTTGGATTTCCTGTATGATCACCGCCCATGTGCCAATAAGAAGGTGCCCATGAAGCAATTTGTGCCGATGAGCCAACAGTATATTTTCCGTCATTTAAGTCAGTTAAGTTTAGATTTGGACATTCTGGAGTGTTTACCCCAACGGTTCCGTCTTCAAAGCAGTAAGTGGTTAAAGCATTATAAGTAGTGTTGATAGTTGTACGAGTTCCGGCACCAAAGGTTTCGTTAAGAAATTTATAATTTACTTTATTTCCGTTCAGAGAATTACAATTTGATTCTTCAACATCATCTCTAATTCCATCATTATCATCGTCTATGTCAACATTATCAAAAATTCCGTCGTTGTCACTGTCATAAAAGGTTTGAATTCCTTTTCCAGTTATGTCAAATAAAAACGGACTCACATCATCGCTATTACTTGTAATTGAAACTTGTGCCGTTTTAATTCCAATAGAACTTGGATTGAATTGTATTTGAAAAATACTTGAATTATTAGTGTTAATTGAATTACTTGGATTTTGAGTAACTGTAAAATCAGAACTTCCAATGATTTGAACTAAAGGAGTTCCGGTTAAGTTAATGGTGTTAGTTCCAATATTTTTTACCGTGAAAGTTCTAATTACAGGATCTGAAACAATTTGAGTTTCTCCAAAATCTGTTCCGTAACTTGATGAAACCGATGCGTTATAAGGTATAGTTGTATTGTTTGTTCCAAGAATTTCTAGATGATTTCCAGTAACATTTCCATGTAAACTAACATTGTCTATGAAATAATAATCGGAGGTATTACTTCCTCCATTTAATTCATCAAATCGAATTCTAATTTTCACTTGTGTATTGCCATTTGGAATAGCATAAGTGTATGGAGAACCAACAGTGTTGCCAGAACTAGCGGCATGATTAAATGCATAAACATCTGAAGTTGTACTGTTTTTCCCATCAATTAACTTAATCGAAGTTGTGTATGAAGTTCCGTTGTTGTAGGAAATATCTAAATATAAATCATCATTATCATCTGGTGTTCCGTTTGAAGAAAAGTAAATATTAACATAAACATTAGTGAAACTACTAATATCAATATTATCAAAACTAATATTAGGATCATCTGGTGAAGAACTGTTTGAACCGCCAAATCTTAACGAATTTGGTGTAGAAACAAATGTGCTTGTATTGGTTTGAATGGTTCCAGAGTTTAAGGTGGATGTATAATTCCAAGAATCTTCTGGTTTGTTGTCAAATCCCTGATATGAAATTCGGATTTGAGCCTTTGCGATGCAAAAAAAGAATAGACAAAATACTACTATCAATTCTTTATGGAGCTTTTGGGTAATTTTTCTTTCCATAACACATTTGTTTTTAAATAAACAATCAATAAGTATAAAGCGTTGTAAACAAGGTGTTTGGCTTTTATTTATAGAACAAATGTTAGGAAAATCTATTTATTAGATAGGGGTGAAGTAATAACTGGTATTGTTTTTTTAATAACTGTTAATGAATTGATTATAATTGCTTTATAGGAATTTTGTTTACCCGTTTTTAAAAATCTCTTTCACAGCGGCTTCATAATTCTTGCTGTTTCCTGCTTTTTTAATCTTTTTATACGTTTTTTGCGGATTTGAAAAGGATTCTGAAAAGTATTCCCAAAAGCCTAACATTTTCATACGAATTGGAGTTGGACCTTGCAAATACGCATCGTATTCTCGATAAATTTCATCGTGAAAAGCTTCAAAAATTTCCAATCTATTTTTTGGATATTCTGTTGTATTGTTTTTAATCATTGATGGTAAAAATGGATCAGCAATTAAGCCTCTTCCTATCATCCAATGGTCAATGGAGGGAAAACGTTCTTGTAATTCTTTAAATTTTGTTACCGACGTAATATCGCCATTGTAATAAATTTTCTGCTTTGATGTGTCTAAACATTTTTGAAATGAATCTAAATCGACACCACCTTTGTATAATTGTTTGCCAATTCGAGCATGAATCGCAATATTTTTTATTGGATATTGTTCTAAAATGGGGAAAACATCTAAAATTTCGCTTGCATTTTCGTAACCCATTCGCATTTTCATTGAAACAATAATATCCGTTTCATTATGAACACGTTTTAAAATATGTTCAATTTGGTTGGTATTTTTAATCAATCCAGAACCCATACCACATTTAGCCACCATTGGATACGGACAACCTAAGTTCCAATTTAATTCTTTGTAACCAAATTGCTGTACATATTTCGCAACAAATAAAAATTCTTCTACATCATTGGTGATTATTTGCGGAATAACTTCTAACGTACTATTGTTTTCAGGAAGAATATCACGTTCATACGAACCTTTTACAACCAATTTTCCGTTAAGTTTGATGTAAGGCGAATAGAAAGTGTCGATTCCACCAAAGTGTTTGTGAAAAGCGTTTCTAAATCTAAAATCGGTAAAACCTTGTAAAGGCGAAGATAATAATGTAATACTCATGTGGCAAAGATAAGAGAAAGCAGTGAATTACTCTCTTTTCTGTTTAAATAACCAATCGTACATGGCATCTTCATGAAAAAGACGTTCCACATTGCCATGATTTCCGCCTTTGATAATCGAAAAGATTAGATTTGCTTTTTCATTACATTTTCTAATGGCATTCACCACTTTTTGAGATTCCGAAAGCGGTACAATATAATCTATATCTCCATGCTGAATCCAAAGTGGAATAGTGGCTAATTTGCAACCATCACTCACATTTCCACCACCACAAATAGCTACTGCTGCAGTAATTTTTTCAGCGTGTTTACCTGCAAAATGTAAGGTTCCGTAACCGCCTAAACTCATACCACAAACGTAAATCCTTGATTCGTCTACGTTGTAGTTTTTCTTTACGTATTCTAAAACTTCTAAAACTTTATCTGGATTCCAACTTCCTTTTGCCAATTGTGGTGCTACAACAATAGCAGGAATTTTTCTTCCTTTGTCCATTGCACGTAAAACACCATAACGTCTTACGCGATTCAAATCAGTTCCAGAAAGACTTTTCCCGTGAAGAAAAATTAAAATGGGTTGCTTTTCGGAGTTTTCTTTTTCGGGAACATTAATCCAAAATGGATAAGTAGTTTTATCAGTTATGGTTTTTAATTGAGAAAATCCCAAAGAACTAATTAGTGCAAAAAGGGCTATGTAAATATGTTTTAATTTCATTATCAACGGATTAGATTTAAAAAACAAAACCCGAAATTTACAATAAAGTAAAATTTCGGGTTTTCGTAGCGAGGACGGGAGTTGAACCCGTGACCTCAGGGTTATGAATTCGGCAATCAGTAAATTTTCAACGTATTTACTGGGCTTCCGAGACCAAAATTTACTAGTTTTTTATAAAATCGTGTTCAATTTCGTGTTCAGGAATAGAACTTGATTAATAAATATTTCTGTGTTTTTTCTAATTGTAAAAATAAGAAATAAAAAATTAAAATTTTGATTGTTTTTAAAAGTTCTTAAATTTGAAAATAATGAAAAAAATAGAATTATATAAGATCTGTAAATCGACCCCATAGAATATCTGGTCTATTAAATACAGTTGGGGATGTTTCTTGAATGGAATCATTATATTTTTTATCATTTCCTGAACTACAATGAATTACTTTAGTCATTTTTCCGTTTTTTACTTCAGAAACAATTCCTACATGTCCAATTTTATTTCCTGCTCCATAGACCACAATACAACCTACTTCTGGGGTATCAATTTTGTTAAATATACCTGAAACACTTTTTATATCTGCTTCCATAGAATCTGTAAAAATCCAACCTCCAAATTTTTGGTAAAATGGAATATCTGTTTTTCTTGAAATTTTAAATACCCAACAAACAAATCCACTACAATCACATTTTTTATCTGCTGTTGGTAGGTTTAACTCAGGCTTCATCCCTCCAGAACCTAATTTATACTTTATACCTTTTCCAATGGCTGATTTTGCTCTGTTCATAAATAAAGAAACATCAGTTGTCTCGGTTATGATTATTGGTCCAGGTACATCTTCAAGATTAGGAATCTTAATTAATTGATTGACATATATATGATTTGGATTTTTAATAGTTGGATTGAATGCCATTATTAGCTCCACAGTGCAATTAAATTTTTTGGCAATTTTTGATAAATTATCGTTTGGTTTAATTTTGTACATCATAGCTTTACCGTTTAGTTTTTTAAATAATTTATTGGATTATCTCTGGCAATTAAATCAAATTCCTCAGAAGACAAATTTGACATTGTTTGAGCAAGTAAGTCTTTTTCTGAATTATGGTTGCGAACTACATAAAAATCAGTACCAAATAATACCTTACTTTTCAATGATTCATTTCGTAAAGTATGTTTTAATAGTGGTATAATTTCTTGATCATGGATGATGTAACTTAAATCTGCATAAATTTTTGGATATTGTATCATTAAACTGGAAATTATAGTATACCAATCTGCATTTTTCCAAATATCCATTAATCCACCATATGATAGATTTGGGTTTTGAGGATTGAGAAATTCAATACCATTTGAGTTATTGGACATTTTGTGTGAATAATTATCTCTATCTCTTTCTAAAAATTTTTTCCATTCATCATCCCCACCATAGTGACCAAAACAAATTTTTAAATTACTTAAATCAGAACTAATGCTATCAGTTGCTTCTGAATAACCAAATAATTCAAACAGTTCAGGTTTATTGCATTTTTTTATCCATTCTTTTAGTAAAAAAGGGTTCAACAAACATAGATAATTCAATGGATGGGTGAAGTCAACTGTGAAATCAATGTTTTTGCTTTTTGACAATAACATGTATTCATCAGGAAGTTTAACATCTTTTATGATTGGATGATAGTACCATTCTTTTCTTTTGTAACCTCTATAAAAAATAGTACCTCTTATACAATGTGTCATGATGGGCAAATTATTATCCGCAGCATATTTCCAAAGAGGAAGTAATTTTTCATCAAATGGATAATATCCTAATGCAGGATAAATTTTAAATCCTGCAAAATTTTCTTTTTCAATGTAGTCTTTGATGAAACATTCTTCTAATACTACTTTTCCTTTGTTGTTTCTCCATTTAAAAAAATCTGCATAGCCGACATTTTCTCTTCTGGGATCTACAAAAACAAATGGATGAATTATTTGAGGATTTTTTTGTTTTAGCTCTTTTAATTTTTCCATTTGATTTTGGTAATTCCCTTCTGGTTTTATCTCACCAGCTTTCATAAATTCCATATCCATAGGTAATACGACAAATTGCGTATCTTTTGGATATTGGTCTTTTAATCTTTTAAAAATTGTTTTTTGTTCTTTGTAGTAAGCGAATCTTCCAATGCTTATATATCTAGTAATGAATTTTAGTTGATCTTCGTTAATGAATAACAATGAGAGTTTTTTTGAGTTTCTGAATATCATCATTGCTATTTTTCGCCCATATGGAATTCCTGTTATTGTGAACAGAATTATTAGAATTTGTATGGCATCATTTTCAAGAAATTCTAAGTGTGGAGTATTGTATAGCTTAATGAGAAGGTTATCACAAAATTTAATTTCTTTAAAGAAGTATTTGAATAGTAAATAAGATGAAAATATTACAAGTAAAAAACCAATTAAATCGACTAAAGTTCTAATTAACCAGATGCTTTGCCAAAAAAGTTTAAGTTTTACTAAGTTTTTTTTTAGGTTGCTATTTTGAAAACTAAAATTAAACTTATAAGGGCTGTATTTGCTGGTAAACCAAAATTTACAAATTCCAATAATAAGAGGAACTGTAAGTAGCCTGTAAAGAATTGCTGGCATGAATTTTTTTCCAATATATGGAGGTATATTTTCGCCTGTAAAAATATGGGTATGGCAGTTTATAATTGGTTTTTGATTCATTATTAAAAATTTCTTGAAAATTATTGATAATGTAGTCAATTGTCAATGCGTATTTATACTTAATTTGGGTAAAGTATCATTGTTATAATATTTATACAGATGTTACTGCGTAAATTAACATAGCAAATTTCTAATGTTGTAAGTGTAATATTAAGTGTCTTACCATATATTTATTTTGAGTTTAATTCAAAAATTTTATAGATGTACCTGATATTTTTTTTAACCCTTCAATTGATGAATCGATAAGTTCCAAACATTTCATGTCTCTGTTAGGATTAATAATTAATTCCATATTCTTCGTACTAATTTTTATGGAAAGCCCGCTATATGTTTGATATTCTATTTCTCCTTTTAATTCATTATCACTAAGCTTACCTCCATCTTCATCAGCAAGATTTTCAAATTTTTCTACTAATTCATCAAAATCAATATTTCCTTCAATAGGTATAGCAATTTCATTTATTTGATTAGGGAAAATATCATCAAAGTTTTCAGGTAGTTGATTTCTATTAACTCTAATTTGTAATTTTCTAGTTATTTTAGCTTGACTTGGGTCAAGAGGATTTTGTTCTACTTCTATAAAAAACCTAAAAACATCATTTTCAACATTTCCATATCCAGATTCTGCACTATACTCAATTTGTCTTTTTCTAAATGATAAGACTTCTTTAGTATTCACATAAACTTCTTGAATTTCATCTTTTAATTCTTGTTCAAATAGACTTTGAATAAAACTATTTCCCGAAGGACTATTTTTTTCGGGAATAAAATGATTTTTTTTAAAACCGGAGGCTTTTCTAATATCTAAAACTATAATTCTTCTCAGAGTTATTGAGTCAAATTTAAGACTAAGTTTAGGAAAGTCTTGATTTATTTCTAACTCAGGTTTTTCAATCTTTCTAATTAAAAAATCATTTGAAGAATTGATTTTAGCAAATGGTTTTTGAGTATTTCTGAATATTGTTTTTTGTGTTATATATTTAGGCACAGAATCACTTAAATAATTTTTAAGGGTTGAGTCGGTTATAAATTCATCATTAAGTATTACTTCAGGAACATTCCCTTTCAAAGCTTCTATTAAGTGCCATGTCCAAATACCATGCTTTAACACATCATTCGGGTATGATTTTTCGCCAGGAGAACATGACATGAATATTGCATGATATTTTTCTGATTTAAGAAAATTTTCTAGTTCTCTATTATTGAAATTAGAAATTAGGTCTCTTGCAACTATATTATTTTTTAGATAGGTTGAGCAAGAATCTAAAAATATTAAACTTTGTGTACATTCTGACGCTTCTAATGGGTCAAGAAGAATCTCTTTAATAGAGACTGTTGTTCCGTCTAAATTATCAGGATGTGAATCCCAACAGGTTAATTTATTATATCCATTTTGATAAAATCCATGACCAGCATAATAGAAATAGAATCTATTGTCTTTAGTTAACTGCCTTATATGATATTTCAATTCATCCTCTAAAGCTGATTTTGTTGCATCTTTATCAGTCCACATTAAAATATCTTCTTCTAAAAGTCCAAAATCTTCTTTGAGTAATTTTTTAAATTTGGAAGCATCATTGCGTGCATATTTTACAGAGTTTATTCCTGTTTTTTCATCAGAGAATCTGTAGTCTTCAATAGCGATTATGATTGCAAATGATTTTTGTTTAATATTGTCTATCATTTTATATAATATTTCAAAAAATGTATTAGATTCTTGATTCTGTTATAAAATACTTAATTAATGGATTGTTTTTTATTTAGATGTATTTAAGTTTGTTTTAGTGCTAATTTTTTTTGAAAACAGAAATTCAATTAAGTACTGAACCTACACTTCTCCAAACTACTTCTATTCGTTTGTGCTTTTATCTGTTCCGTTAATAATTGTTTCTATTCTGTCAAATATTTTCATTTCGTAATTGTCAAAATTAGCTTTAGTGTCTTTCGATTTTTCTTCGTTTTCGTAATATTCTAAAACACTTGAAGGCACTCCATAATCACTTGCAATTCGTCCGTTTTCTGTCAAAGCATTATATTCAAGTTTTAATAAAAGTCTATCAATACCTGTTACATCTTCAAATGTTTTGTTATTCTGCTGGGATTGAATGAAACGAAACATAATATTAAAAACCCCAAGATATTTTACTACTTGATATTTTAAAGTGTTGTAAACAAATTCAGCAGTTTCTGAAATAGACTTGTCAATTGTCTTACCTTGAGCAATTTTAAAAGTTACCGAACTCATAAATCCACCAACTAAATAAAAGTGTAATAAATGAGTAAGAATTGAAAATTGCCCGTTTTTATCTGTTTCTGATATTAAGAATTTTAGCTTTTCACTTTTTACAATTGGAAAAATGACTTTAAGAATGGTTTGAAATCCATCATTGTCAATATCCATTTTGTATTGTATTTTTCTAATTAGTGCATTTATGGTTTCAATTTCCGAAGTATTAAGTTTCTTAATTTCATCATAAATTGTAATCTTATCAAGCCGACTTACAACTTTATATAAGTTGAATATTTCATCTGGAATTCCTCTTTTTTCTTGCTCTGCTTTTATATCTGTTTTTCTATCTTGGTCGGCTTGTGAAAGAAACTCATCCTTTGAATAAAACAAATCTATTTCGTCTTTCGGAGCTTGTAAGTCATAGTTTTTATGTTTGATTCCTTCTGGTTCTGATTCAATTGCTTTCATAAAGTCATTTTGAAGAACTATAACTCTTCCAGAATAATGATATAAAAAACGTCCTGCTCTTCCAGCAATATTTTTGGCATCAAATTTCTTGAGTTCTTTATCTCCTTTTTTACTGTGAAGTACAATAAGATTTTTCGCAGAAGTATTAACACCTTCTGTAATTGTTGTTGTTGACAATAAAACTTTTAATTGACCTGAATTAAATAGTGAGATAATCTCTTTTTGAATATACTTTGGTATTAAACCGTGGTGAATACCAATTCCCTTTTGCAATGCTTTTATTATTGTCCAATCTTTGCTGAAATTTTTAGATATATGTTTAATAAAGTCTGAATAATCATTGTCTGAATGATTATTGAAAACATCTGATTCTAAAAGTGTTTTAGCGTATGTCTCTGTGTAATTTCTTGTTGAACAATAAACGATTGTATTTTCATTGATTTCATTGATTTTTTTGATTATTTCAATTAGTCTATCCGTCTTTCTGCTGGTCTCGAAATCAAATTCTAAAAATTTATCAACGTCAATATGCTTTTTAGTCTTAATATCTTCATATGATTTGCTTACAATTTCATACTGATTGAAATTTATTAATTCAATTTGGTTTTGGCTAAGAAATTTGTCAAATGAAGAATTATATCCTGTTTTTTGAGAATCATAAAAATCGATATATGGACCAGCTAATAAAACATCAACATTGATCTCCAAAGCATAAAATACAGACAAACGATATGCAACATCTCTTTCATTTTCTTTTACTTCTTCATCAAGTAAATATTCGTTGTCAATTTTATAAATCTCATCAATAAAGGCGAAATTAAATGTTATGTTTGTTGGATTTTTCTCTTTGAAAGACAAAAACCGTTCAGGTGTATAAATAAATAAATTATTTTCTTCAAATTCAGTTACCTCACTTAAAGTATGAATTTTATATTTGCTTCTAAAATATTCATAGTTGTCATCAGATATTAATTTCTCCAAATTTTCGGAAAGTAAAGCAATGGTTGGAAAAATTAAAACTACGTTTTCGTAGTTCATTTTTTTAATTATTTCAAAAACAATATGTGTTTTACCAAACGAAGTACTTGCAGATAAAAAATATCGGTTCAATTTCCCTATTTGAAATAAATCCATAATTTTCATTTGATATTTATGGACTTTTAAGTTCTCATTTGTATGTAAAGTACTTTCGTAAAGTAATGAGGAAAAAGTATTTAAATTATATTCTTCTATTTCTGTTTCTTGATTGAATTGGCTGTTCAATATGTCAAAATAATGCGGTATTCCTACCACATTTGAAATATACTTTAGAAATTTTAAGTCAGATTGATTTAATGTGTCATTTTTTATTTCGTTGAAATAATCGCATACGGATTTAATAAGAATATCGTCAGATATTTCTTTTGAATTGAATTTGTTGATTTGTCTTAAGACATTAGTGGTTTCTTCAATTCTATCCATTTGATTACTTCTTCTTTAATTGCTTTAACGTCTTTGATTGGAACCAAAATAAAAAAAATAGAATAGTCAACAGTTATACTGAATGTATTCGCTGTGTATTTTTCCTGAATATATTTTGGGATATTTTTAATACTATCATCATATCCTAAATCGTCTTCTTCGTACAATAACATTACTGGATAAATCAGTTTCATATTATGTTGCTTAAGCTCATCAATTATTGATAAATATGGGTTTTCTTCCCAATCTTTTATGACTGTTTCAATTTTAGACCCTTTATAATGGAGATTATTAATTTGATTTGAAATTGCAAATACATTTGTTTTCAAATAATCGTCCGAAATAGCTTTATTAATATTTTTAAATATACTATCGATTCCAGTTTTATAGTTTTTATGAAATTTAACTTCTCCAAACCAAAGTTCCGTTTGATTGTTGTTTTCAATCAAATGGTAAGAATCATAACCTTTTGTTTCAGAATTTTCTAATGGATTGTAAAAGTATCCTCTTGCTATTAAAGGTTGTGACTTAAATAATACATACAAAACACTAAACAAAATTACTTCACCTAAAAAACCATACTTTACTTTTTGATCAAGGTCTAAATCTGGGTTGTATTTTAATCTTTTTTGTAAGGCTATATAATGTAATTTGTCATAGTCTTTGTTTTCAATTTCAAATTCGTTAAATGAATATTCTAAAATGGAGTTGTAAATAATTTCGGTGAATTTGTTATTGTCTATTGATTTGAAACATTGGTCATTATCAACTGAAACAATAGTTTTTGCTATTCCTGCTGTTGTATTCGGCAAGTCATATTGGTAAACAATTGTTTTTTCTATAAGATCAAGTAATGATTGTCTCATTCGTTCATTTGTTGATTGTTCGCGGTGTCGCTCATAGTATAACGCCTAATGTTTGGCCTCTATGCGATGTGGCGGATTAAGGAAGCCAAAACCCACCATATTGCTAAACGGTAATTACCAGCAGTAATTTTTTTTAAAGATACCCAGTTAATATTTTAACTTCTAATATTCCATTTTTTGTTAACTCTGCATAATTTTCATTGCCATCGATTAATCCTTCTGAATAAAGTTCATTTACGGCATGTGTTACTTTTTCATTTTCCAAATTATCCAATTTAAACTTTTCTTTGTAATTTGGTTTGCTTGTTACATAGCTATGATTTGGCATTTTATATAATCCTTTCAGAATTTTAGTTTTTACAGTATCAATAATTTTTCTGTCATTTTCTTCGATGCAATTACTATAACGTAATTCAGCATAATCAGACATTTTTTCGATGATATCAGATATTTCTATGTTTTTGCTTTCTGCTATTTGGTTTAAAATCTTTTCTAAATCTTGAATATTCATTTTTTATATTTTAGTTTATTTTAGTCGTGGCGGTTTCAGGTTTCTATCGCAATTTTTGGTTTCTAAATTTACCGCTTTGTTGTAAAGATATGTGAATTTTCGGCTGGTTTTATTTTCCAGCTAAGGAAAATAAAACCAGCCATTTAGTAAACAGTAGTATTTTATTCTTCGCCTTTCAGTTTGTACTTTTCAAATTGCTCAAGTTTATAATTCTCAAATATTTTTGAAATATCATTATTCAACTTGTTGAAGTTTATAAAATCTCTACATTCTTTATCAGGAATTATGGTTAAATCGAATTGAAACTCTGAGATAACTTTCTGTTTATTTACATATTCAGGAAAAGAGAAATCTACAATACAAATGCCTTTTACTCCTGTGCCAATCATATCAAATTTATACTTAAGTGAAATTGACGAAAAAATAATTTTATCATGAAATGATTGGTTTGTTATAAAAATATGTTCTTGAAGTTCAGAACCATTTATTTTCAAATTTTTTATTCCAGAGATGAAGTCTTTAATTTCCAGAGGTGAATTTACGTTTTCATCTAATTGCACATTGATGTCACTAATTTCAACAAACTCCAAATTTCTACTTATTGAAGGTGATGTAAAACTATAGAAGAATTGAATTCGATTCTTATTATCAAAATCTTTGAAAAGTATTCTAACAAAATCTTCTTCTTCTTTAACTACTTTTGCATCTTTAAAGTTATTTTTCAAGTTCTTAAGAAGCATTTCATTTATTTCATTTGTTTCTTTGGATGTATGATTTTTAGTTAAGATAAGATTAATTCCTGAATCTGATTTTTTCTCGATTGTTATCAACGCTTTATGAGTAGTTTTAGTTTGAACCCAATCTTTTGTTTTATTATCTCTTTCAATTTCATATGATAATTGAATCCTGTTTGGATTGTTTTCGACCAATTCAAATTGAGGATTTCCCTTTACTTTATAGTTTGGTTTGTAAACTAGATTTTCACCAATTATTTTGTTTAACGAAAAACTTGGAGGGATAATTTCAAGTAACTTTTTTTCAGTTTTACATGGAATTGTCAATGTATTTGTTTTAAATTTTTCTTCCTTAGTAGTTTGATTTTCTACAAGCCTTTCAAACTCTTTCGGACTTAAAATGGTTGACATTAGGATAGGAATAGATTTATTCTTATCGTTTTCGTCAATGAAAACACCTTGATCATTTAATAAATCTTTAAGATGTTTAGCTGTCAAAAATGATTGTGAAATCATTGCTCGTAATTGCTCACCAATTGGCAAAAAATCTTTAATTTGTTCTTGTTCTACTGCCATAATTTCTATACGTTTCTAAAATCAAAATCATGTTTAACTACTTCTATCTGGTCTGAGTAATTCACACTTTCAAGTTGAGCTAAAACTTTTTTTACTGTTTCGTTATGTGATAACTTATTATAGTCCGGAAAGCTTATCATTGTTTTAGTTGTAGCTTCTAAATGGTTAAACTCTTTTGATAATCCAATTAATTTTAATAAATCATTTTCATCAAATTTATCTCTAGTACCAATAAATAATATTGTGTTACTTCCCTGTTTTATTCGTATTGGAATTATATTTGAACAAAAGTATTGTAAAGGTAATTTTTTGCCAAAACTATTATTTTGCGTCATCGAATTATTCATTCCTGTTTTTGGATAAATAAAATCGTAATTATCATTTCCAAAACTATTTTTTATTGGTTGGATTAAGTTGAAAAGAAATTCCATTCTCGAATTATCGACTACTAAAATTTTATCGTAAGAAAGATTATAGCTTTGAAAAGATGTATCAGCGATTTCTTCAACTAAATTCTGACTTCTAGATTCTTCGTTATTTGACAAATAAAACAAAACTCCAGTAATTGTAGTGTCAGAAACATTTGAGGTGGCAGAGTTAATTTCTCTGTAATTTGGAGAATGAAGAAAACATTTCATAGTGAAAGCAAGTTCAACAAAAAAGTCTTTGAACTTTTCTTTTGGTTTGTTTGGATATTTATCAAAAGTATATTTAGATGAAATAATTCCTATTTCTAATAATTCATCAAATAATGGCGATTTGTAAGAAACCAATCCATCAACACCATGAGTTAATCTTTTTTCAGAGCCTTTCTTTTTGTGGTCATCACTATGATTACAATCTATTGTGATATTTGTTCTGTATGAGTTTCTGTAACCAATTAGTTCCTCAAAAAAATATTTTACAATATCTTCTCCTTGTTCCCCGATTTTTTTAGACCATTCCCCCATATTTTAAGATGTTTTAGATTAATTATAAATATTGTAATTTTATTCTGTAAGTTTCTTTTTATTGCGATTTTTCTGAATATTACAGCAAACAGCTGATGTTAGGGTTCGGACTTATTCCCATATTCTTTTTGTCAATTCATAAAGTAAAGTATGTCGTTCTTCAATTTCTTCTTTTCCGTAAGTTAGATATGGCTTGAAGTTTAAGTTGTTGTCTTTGACAAACTTTGCAAAAGTTACTTTCTTATGGTACATATCTGGCAGCAATGTTCTTGCATAATATGTACCTACAACATTATATGTTTTTAATTTTTCTGAGTAAAGCTCGTCTCCGGAAGATTGATTGTCTTTGCCTTTTAAAAGTAAAAGTCCTCCAAGTCTATTTCTTTGAAAATTAAACTCTTCTTCATCTACGAATAACTTTAGGTTGTCTTCGTGATTAGTAATTATATGTTCAATATGATAAACATTGCCACCTTGCGATTGTGAAACAAGTTGATAATAACTTCCATACTCACTTTCATTTGAAAAATCACTAATAAAATGGTCAATTCTTGCAAAATAATATCTTAGAAAAGTTCTTCCAAAGTCATTGTAACCAACATTTTTGAAAAATTCATATTTGAACGCTTCATCTAATGTTTCTCTATCATACTTCTTTTTAACTGCTGTAAGAAGTTGATTGTCAAAACTGGCCTTTGCTAAATCTATTGATGCGTTTCTAATAGCAATGGAAAGAGAAATAACATTTGTATTAAATTCATTTGATTTATAACTATTGGTCAAGTTTAGTAAACTGAAAAATTTGTCAAAATATTTTGGCATTAATTTAAGTTTTTCATTTCGCATTTTGTCGTCCAATTCAATTGACGATAAAGTCAAAACAAATTGTCCGTCCATATCATTCAATTTATTGAAATAAATAAATTCAAAGTCTTTGTAATAATCATTATAGTACTTTAGCATTTCAACATAAACATCTGAAAAGTAGGGTAAAGTTTTTTCTACAAAGTATCTTGCCTTTTCTTCATTGTTTTTTAAACCTATTTTCAATTCGTATTCGTCAAGAAAAATGGTTTTGTGATATCTTGTCTTGTCAAGTTTACTGTACTGTTCTGCGTTGTCTGAAAACTTACTTCTAAAATAAAATCCAAAAAATTCATCGATTTCATTTTCACCATTTTTTTCGATTTTTTCGATTTGAGTTTCCCAAATTTCAATGTACTTTTCTCTGTCAGCTATATCAATTTGACTTAATATTTTACCCTTTAAAATTTCATAAGGTTTTAACGGAACACCTCTGTCGTTAATTACCTCAAAAACCATTGCCACATCTTTATCCTTATCAATTTCAATTTCTATAAGGTAAACTCTATGTCTGAAATAAGAAATGAATGTTTGTAATTTATGTGGTGTAGCGAATTTTGCGTCCAAACTGTTTAGTATGACTAAATAGTTTTTATAAATATTTCTTTCAGAAATAATGTTATCATCTTTCCTTTTTGTAAAGTCTTTGCTATTATCTAAAATATCTTCAAGTGCATCTTTTCTGTCTTTGAAGCCCATCCAAAACGTTTTACCAAATTCGGTTACACCTACTATTGAGTTTTTTAATGCGTCAATTATATGCTGTTCAAGTTTATGCTTTATCGCCAAATGATAAAGCCCAATTGAAACCAATGTCAAAGTGGTAAGTCTTTGTTGTCCGTCAACAATGTACTTTTTCCCTTTGATAAGGTTTGTCATAAAAGTATTTAGATAGTACCATTCAAGTTTGTCTGTGCTTTCTTGATTAATCTCTTGATTTGGATTGTATTTTTCAAGGTCAAATCTGTAAAAAATATCTTTGAGCAATGAGGAAACAGGTTTATATTCAAGTTCGTCATTCCATTTATATTCTCTTTGGTAAAAATCAACATCATATTGAATGTTATTGAATATTTGGCTTATTTTTCTGTCGTACGGTTTAAGTCCCATTTTTTAAATTTTGTCGTTTTTGTTTTTTGTCGTGATGTTGGCTTTGTATTTTATGTTGTTATATCTATTGCTTTTAATCAATTGTCAAAAATTGTTCATATAAAATTTTAGCGTAATACTTTCCGTATCTGTCTATAATAAGTTTGCTAAACAATATTGGAAGAAAATATGCAACAGCAAGAATCCAACCCAAATTTCTTGTTGTTAGGTTGCAGTAACAATATGAATGAATAAGAATAATCACTGAAATTACAAAAGCTAAAAATGAGCCACCAATTAAATTTCTAAAAAATCCGTATTCAATATTGTGCTGTAACAAAAGTGAATTATCTCTTAAAATATTTCTGATTTGAGAAACAGCCGTTACTATTAGTTTTCTTGCTCTTAAGGCATCTACTGATTCATTTGTTTCCGAGAGTAAATTTATTCCAAATTTATTTTTGATTTTATCTTCAATTTTTTGTTTGATACTTGTCTCAAGCTCATAATTTGATTTTAGCAACAAATTTGTTGTTGGCATATTTATTTCGTCTTTAAAATAAAGTTTTTGAAATATTTCTTTGGATAAAAAGCGATTTCCTTGAACAAGCAAAAAAACAATGGCTGATGATAATATTATGTCGGTAATTGTCGGAAGCACCAAAAAAATATTTTCAAGTTTTTCGTGATATAATGAAGATACAAACCTGTTGTATAATATTATTGCAGGTATTGAAGTCAATACCGTTGGAAAAAGTCTTGCTTTAAAATAGTAGGTATTCATTGTTATGTCTATTTTGCTTCATATAAAAAAAGAAAATATGCTTTATGTTTTGAATTATATTTTGGTTCGTTCCAACCTTGTTTGGTTCTAAAATCTCTTGCAAACTCAAAATTTTTCACATAAACTTTCAAATAGTCAGGAGAGGTATCTAAAATAACATAACCAGCCTGATTATTAGTAATTCTTATTTTTGGATATTTAGTGTATGCCAAGTGTTCAGAACTCGCATTTCCAAATAATGTAACTTTTGGATTAAGAGTATCTAAAAAGTCATAGTTTCTACTTGAATCTCTTCCGTGATGTGGTGCAAGCAAGATGTCAATATTAGAAACTTCACTTTTGTGATTTTTCAGTATATAATCCCATGAATCATCGTGAGTGTCGCCCGCTAATAGTATCTTCCACTTTCCACCGTCCTTTTTTGGTGGTGTAAATAATATAGCATAAGAAGCATCATTGTAGTCTTCTGTGTCGTTGCCATTTTTTACAAGTTCAGCAGTTGGACATAAAATAGTAATGTCGTCTTCATTATAATATTGATTACTTTGTTTTGAAAAATATGTTAAACGCTTGGTCTCTGTGTTTTTACCTGCTCTCAAATTTTTATAAAATTTCCAATCTTCTTTGTTGTATCCACCAAAAAAATTATTGAGGTCAATATCTTTATCATTGTCAGTATCCCAAGTATTTACAACTTCAAATTCATCATATAAATCTTTAATTCCATCCAAGTGATCCATATCTGGATGAGAAATAATAAATCTAAAAATACTACTAACTTTTAGTTTGGTTTTTAAATAATCAATTGGATTATCGGGTTCTTTCTTTTGGTTATAGTTTGTCTTATTAGATGGAACGTGAGTTCTATTTATCATTTCTTCTCTTTCTTTTGAAGATTTTACAGCTTTTTCTTCATCAGTGTCTTCATCATTATAGGCATTACTTATATCCATAACTGTAATACGTCCTGAGTCGTGTTGTATGATATTGCAGTCTCCTTCAAGTACATTTAAAAAGTGAATTGTCGCCATAGTTGTTTGTCAAATTTTAGTATTGTGTTGCGGTGTTATTGCATTACCCATAAATAGTAAATATCATTAAATTTATACTGCTTAGATTTATAGTTAGTTTTCAAATAAAATTTATTTTAATTATAAAAACAATACGTAAAAACACGTAATTTAATTAGAAATAGATAGCATCACTGTAATAAAAATAAAGATTGCTGTAAAAATAATTATTTGGTAACCGTTGAGTAATATGAATTTATTTGGTGAAAAAATAAAGCTCATTAATGAAGAAAAGTAATATATAATGCTTCTTTTGATTTTTTTACAGATTGATATTTTTATTCTTGAATTCATGATAATTAAATTATGGGAGGAATTCCTGTAATCCTTACTCTTTTTGTTGCATTTTTTGGAGTAATTACCATAGTAATTTTATATGCAGTTTTATCTTTTAAAGTTTTGTTTTTAGTTTGTTAAGTGTTTCTATATCTATAAGCCATGTATATTCATTTACTATTTTTGAGAATATTTTTTTATCATCAGTTTCAATAGAAAGTAAATTCAATATTTCATAAGCATTTCCATAATTATGTTTCTCTGTTCTAATTTCTTGAAGTTTATTAATAGCATCTGATTTTTTTCCTTCATAGATAAGTACTATAGCATCATTGTATTTATCTCTCAGTGATTTATATATTTCTGATGTAGAACTATGACTTTCCATATTAGCATTTTTATTACTTTCAAATTCTGCGGGTTTTGAAACGAATAGAAGAATTTTTTCATATTTTTTTAAATTTTTCATCAATCTGTCTATGTTCGTCAGCTGTTCTCTATTCCAATTTTTTTCTACAACCTCTTGATAAAGTGAAAGTTTCAAAATACTATCTATTTTTGAACTCATTTTATCTTCTTCTGATTCTTTAAGTTTTTTAGAATATTTTTTGTACCTTTTTTTTATTTCAAAAAGTTCATCAAAATATGCTGTATTAATTTCTGAAATAGAGGTTCTGTATTCATCCATGACGGGAATTATTTCTGGTTGAATAAAGATGGCTGTGGTGTCACTTGATTGGTCAATTGAATTTCTAATAAAATCAATTACTTTTGTATATTCACCATATGTTTGAACGTTGAATGATGTATTAGTAGGAATATTAAGTCTAGCAAGTTTTCCTGTTATACCTATAGTCTTCATTGATATATCAACTTTTAATCTTCCAAATTCCACATTAGCAGCTAACTTCTCAATGTTTAGATTTTTGACTTCAGAATCTTTGTTTTTATCTTTATTAAGATTCATTCCCGAAATTTTAAATTCTGAGCGTATACCAACTGCATACCTGATTTTTGGTAATGCATCGCAACCACAATCTTGGTATTGGATGTAGTCTATAACAACATATAAGTCTTCTTTACTAAATTCATTATTAATGATTCCAAAAGCTTCTAAAGCCGTTTTGTTTTCTCCTTTAAACAAATAATGTCTAAATTGAAAACCGCTTTTTAAATCTTCTATTTTTTCAGGAAGTCGATAATTACATGGTTTTACTCCTAAATAATCGAAATCTGAAGGATCAATATTGCCTAATATCACTACATTTTTGAATTCATCAATTTTACCATTTGAACTTTCAATTACTTTATTTGTAACACTATACCTGTCAATTAGTTTCTTTACTATTTGATATTCTAATATTGCTTGAGAATAATATGACTTATCAGCAACAATAGCGTTAAGGGATAAAATGTCTTTATTCCTTTTTGAAAATTTATCTGGCATACCGTTTTGAGCTTGTACTAAATTCATAATCAAAATAGATATTGTCAATGTCAGTAATAAAAATTTACTTTTCATATTTTATATTTTCATTAAGTTAATATATCATTTTTATGGACTTTATCCCATTACTATTTTGGTTGATGTATTACATTTTTTAACAAATTTCAGTAATTCACTTTCAGGCTTTTATAAAAAATATTCATAAGTACTTGATGACTTTTTTTGCATCTAAAGAAAGACTTTGGAAAGACAATAAGTATTTTAAAATCAAAATAAATAATGCTTTTCTTTTATCTTTTTACTTTTTAAATGTATAATACAGTGTTTATGTATTATTTTTAATCTCTTTTTTTATCTCTAATAGTAATTGATAAATCCATGGCTGCATATTTATTTTCTGCGTGTTTGTAAGTTTTACCTAATTTGTCCCAATCCCCATCAATATCGGTAAAACTTTGATACCATGTTAGAAATGGTTTGTCTTCAACCTTGCCGAGATGTTTTCCAACTATTGAAGAAACAGTACCAATTAAATTTGTAATATTTGAGAATTGATTGGCATCTTTAATGAACTCTGCTAGTTTACCCGCCAAGTCTTTGTAATCGCTATCGTTTTTTATGTTCTCCATTATTTTAGCTACATCTCTCAAGCTTTGTTTCGATTTTATAATTGATGTCATTACATGGACTTGCGATGGAACTTTTTCTTTTTTCGTTTGCTTCCAATAGAAAATTGTTTTATCAATTGACAAAGCATCACCATCATCTACTTTTTCAAAACCTTTTAGTTCTAAATTAATGATTTGATTTTCTACATCTGACACCACTAGTGTTAGAAAATAAATTTTAGCTAATCCTGGGAATGGGAAAATTTTAGCTGTTTTATTATCTTTAATAATGACATGAGATAATCTGATTTCTAAACCACTAATTTTGTCTGAACCTAGGATGTCGCCATCTTTTGTTGTGAAATCATGAGCGGCCTCTTTAAAGCTGTGCTCTTCGGTGTATAAATTTTGAAGTAAGTTTAGCATACTATTTTGTGTTTAATTTTTTTTAAAATTATGATTTACTAAGTGATATGGCAATACGTGTTTTTACTTAAATTTTAGTTTAATTATTGTTTGTGTTTTTGGAAATCAAAATTGTTTTTATTCTAAAATTTTGCTTTTCTACAAATTTTTTATTTAAACCAAAAGTTACATTACGTATAAATACCTATCTGTATTATCTTTTTTGATGTATTTTCTTGTAAAATTTTTTGTTTAACGTGTTTTAATCCTCTGAATTACGTATAAATACTTATAAAATGTAGTAAAAACACACATTTTACAACTCTTTCAATGTCTTTAATTTTGACCATATAACTTTAAAATATTTAATATGAAATTAGATGAGAATACAGGTGGTATTATAACATTAGAGCATGCAAAAAAACTAGTTATTGCATTTGATACAAAATATAATGGGGAAATTAATTCTTCGTTTATAGGTTCAAAAAATATAGAAGACATTATGAAGCAAGATGGTTGTGTAGGACTTAGAATATATAATGGTTATGATGAAGAAAAGCAAAGAATTAGTTTAGTTTTGATTGGTGTTGATGTAGATGGAAAAGAAATATTAGATGATGGAATTATTTATGATGACTTGGCGGTTTGCCCACCAATTTGTCCAATTGAGACGAGTCTAATGAATAAATAATTAAATTTGCAAAGTAGGTATAAAAATTGCCTACTTTTTTTATGAAAATTTTGTTGATTTTTACGATTTTATACGGTACCCTACCTTTCATTTTCTACCAAATTATTAAAAAGAACTTAACTGGATTAAAAGAAATCTATCCTTTTATTTTAACAGTTCTAATTGCTAGTTTATATGAGTTTTTAGGGACTATTATTTTAAAAATTAGTTTCGAAAAATGGTATTTAATATATAAAATATTAGCTTTTTTGAGTCTGCATTATTTTTTTTATTATTTGTTGAACAAGGCTTACAAGTTTATTTTTTTATTGTTTTGTGGTGTTTTTGGATTATTAGTTGTTTTAACCTTTAGCTTGTGGATTGATTTTAATTTTTTAGATTTAAATTCATATTTTAATATATTTCAAACTATAGTTGTTTTAACTTTTTCTATTTTATGGTTTAGAAAAATGTTTAGAAGTTTAGAAGTAGATAATCTATTAAAGAATTCTAATTTTTATTTTATTTCTGGTTTAATAATTTATTATTGTGGAACAGTATATTTATTTTTAATGTCCAGCACAATTTATAATATTGATAAATCAAATTTTCAATATTATTGGCTTTTAAATATAATTTTAAACTTAGTTTTACGTTCGTTATTGATTATTGGTATATGGAAAGCTCGAGTGAAATAAATGTAGTGTTTTGGACTGGGACATTTGTAATGTTGTTTTTGGCATTTGGACTTTTGTTTATGGTATTGTTTTATCAACGACATTTTGCTAAGATGAAGCAAAAAGAAACAGAATTACTTTTAAAAACTGCATTGGAGAGTGAGAAAAAAGAACGTCAACGAATTGCAAAGGATCTACATGATAGTGTGCAGAGTGATTTGAGTGCCATTAGAAACTATTTTTTATTATTGTCACGTAAAATTACAGATAATGAAAATCAGTCTTTGTTAGAAGAAACAAAATTAGCATTAGAGCAAACCATTGAAAATACTCGATTGATTTCTTATAAGCTTATGCCGCCATTATTAGAGAATGGAGGTTTTATTATGGCTGTTAAGGATTATTTTGAAACCTTAAGTAAATCTACAGTTAAAAATTTTATTTTACAACAACATTTAGAAGACTTTGTAGTTAGTACTGCTATTGGATATGAATTGTTTAGAGTGGTTCAAGAGTTTACATCTAATATGTTGAAATATGGCTCCATAACTGAATGTAAATTGGATATTTATGAAACGGCTGAACAAATACGTATAGAAATTGTTGATGACGGGGTATCGTTTGATTTTAAATATAGTTATTCACAATCGAAAGGTTCCGGATTGCAAAATATACAATCGCGATTGAGTAGTATAGGAGCAAGATTAGAGCAATGTGAAGTTGCTGAGGGGAATCATTTTATAATTTATTTGCCTAAAAAATATGATTAAAGTTGCCATAGTTGATGATCATCAACTTTTTAGAAAAAGTTTAGCTCTATTATTATCAACATTTGATGAATTAGAAATTGTTTTTGATACTGATGATGGATTGGAGTTTTTAAAATATGCTTCTAATGAGGAAGTTGATGTATTATTGTTAGATATTCAAATGCCTATAATTGATGGTTATGAAGTATGCAAACGATTGCATTCAATTAACCCAAAAATTAAAATATTGATTTTATCTCAATTAACTTCTAAAGAAGCTATACACAAAGTAATGGAGTGTGGAGCTAACGGTTTTTTTACAAAGAATTCATCACCTGAACTTCTAGAAAGTGCAATAAAAAAAGTAGTTGAGCAAGATTATTATTTTGATATTGAGTTAGGAGCAGTTATACGCGAAGCTATTTTGTGGGAAAAAAAGGTTCAGTATAACGGAGATTTATCAATTCAATTAACTTTGAGTTCTAGAGAAATTGAGATTATTAAATTAGCTTGTGTTGAAATGAGTAGTAAAGAAATGGGAGATAAATTATGTATAAGTCAACGCACTGTAGAAAAGCATAAAAATCGGATGATGGAAAAAACAAAAGCTAAAAATTTTCTTGGTGTTGTTTTATACGCTTTAAAGATAAATGCAATTCGATTGGATGAATTATAGAATGCAATCTTATTTTAAGATTTTCCTTACTAAGAAATAAAATTAAGTAAAAACACGTATTGATTTATTTAATGGTTACGCATAGGTTTGTTGATGAATTATCAATTTATTATCAATCAATTGATTTAAAAACCTTTTGTAATGACAACTTTACGTAATCTCAACGATAAATTAAACACTAATTTAGGATTAATAAGAAGTAAAATAGAATTTGAAAACAGTGTAAATGATCAGAGTTTAAATATTCTTCTAGAAACTCCATTGTTGGAGGTTATTAATTTGGCATATAATTACAAATTAGAAAACACTAATTTAATTGATAAAAATTTTCCAGGCATTGATGGAATTGATTTTGAAAATAAAGTTATGTTTCAAATTAGCTCAACTTTTTCGCCTGAAAAAATAAAACATACTATTGAGCAAGTCTTAAAATATAAACATTATGAAAAGGCAACAGAGTTGTTTTTTTTATTTTTGACTCCCAAAAAAAGACTTAATAATAAAACCAAACAAGATTTACTTCAAATTGTTGATAATCGTTTTTCATTTGATTTTGATAAGAATATTATTGATTTAAGTACACTTTATCAACACTTATACAATGAAGAAGATAAGTTAAAAGTTTTTGAAGTTAATAGAAAGATAGAATCTGTTTTGTTTGATATAGATATATTTTCAAATAACACACTTGAGTATATAGCGTTAACCTTTGACAAAGAAGAATTGGACAACACTTATGAACTTTCTCAAATTATTTCAAAGTTAGGGTATAATGTTGTAACCACAAGTGCTGCACTTTTACAAAAAGCAAAAGATAGGAAGTCTAATTTTGTTGACAACATTATAGTGCTTAAAGACACTAGTAAATTAGACTTTATAAAAAACGCTATTGTTGTTGTTTCTCCTAAAATTATTCAGGATAATTTAGATTCAAAAGAGCCAACTTGTAAAATTTTTAATTACTTAAAAGAGTATGAAATTAAGCCAATTCTACTAAATTTTACAAACTTTAGTAATAAAATTTTCGAAAAAAAATATAAAAACCCTAGATCAGTATCTTTATCAAACACAAGTAAAATAGAAAAACTAATATTAGACTATTTAAAACCAAAGCAAAATTTAAAATATAGTTTTAAAGATATTGAGAATGTACTTAGAAGCTTATTTCCTACACATGCATTTAAAAGTTTTGAGGATGTCGAAAGCTTTTGCTTATATAATTTCACCTATGACAATTCTGTTATTAATTTTCTAATTTTTAGTCACGACTACAAGAGGAATGATGTTTTAAGTAAATTTAAATCGGATTACTCAGATGGATATTCAACCAACTTAACAATTTTATTGCCTAAAGATTATAATCAAACAACAGATTTACGTTTACGTTATATCCAAGAAAAATTTCCTAAGAATAAAGTAAGTTTTATTGATGAATACCTATATGACAAATGTTTGAAAAATATTAGAAAAGATATAGAGAACAGATTGTTAGAAGAAGTTTTTATTTCTCCAATTTTTAGATTAAAAAATGATGATGAAACATTGGATGATATTATTAACTGGCTTAAAAATGAAGACACGACAGTTTCGTTTATTACAGGAGGTGGTGGTGATGGAAAAACAACAGTCTGTGAAAAAATTCACGATGAAATATTACAAAATTTTGATAATCATTTAGTGATATTTTTAAATACACAAACATATATAGACTTTATTCAAAAAAGAGGAAATGTTGAAACATCAAAATTTAATTTGCAAACAATTTTTGAAATCTCTAATATTCAATTTGGAGGGGTTGATGTTAACACCTTAAAATCAAATTTCGCTTTTGGAAACATTACAGTAATCATTGACGGGATTGATGAGATTATCTCAACTTTGCCAAACTTTAGTTTACTTGATTTTATTATTGATTTAAATCAGCTTGAAGAAACATTAGGCAAAGGAAAATTAATTATTAGTTGTAGGGATATATACATTGATGAATTGATAAAATCACAAGATTCATTATTTCAAAAGCACAATTACTACAAACTTTTGAAATTCAACAAACAATTAGCAGAGGAATATTTTAATAAAAATTTTAGCAATAATCAAAAAAAGGTTACTGACTCATTACAATTGTTAAATCATTTTTTTGATCATCACTCTGAAGACGAGAAAGACTATATTTATTCTCCATTCATATTAGAAATTATTTGCACCATTGTTGATAATGACTTTGATTATAATTTATTACAGCATAGATATGATTCTGAAATTTTGATAAAAAATTATAGTAATGATTATCTATTTTATAAAATTATAGATAGGGAAATTGCAAAAAAAGAAAAGCATGGTTTTAAACTGAAAACAGATGAATATGTAAAGTTGTTGAGTTTATTAGCTATAGAGAAAAATGGTTATTTTCATCTTGAAGATATTGATTTATTACTAAAAAAAATAGAAGCATCTTTTATGCTTAAAAATATTGAGGAAAGTTTAAAAGATAATCCTTTCTTCTGTTCTATTGATGATAGGTATCGATTTAGATTTGATTTTTACAATCATGTATTCCGAGTAAATGCATTGTATTCAAAATTAATAAATCCTAATTCATTTACTTTAAACGATTCATTTTTAACAATGATTTCGAGTGGTTTGATTTATAATTCTGCAATTTTTGTTGGATTAAAGAATAAAATAGAAAAAAGCGAAATGTCTTGGGAGCAATTAATATTTTATTTTAAAGTATTAATTAGTGAAATTAACAACTTACAGACTAATCAAAATCATAAGTCTCTAATAAATAAAGCTGTAAGCAATTTGTTTATTTTTATAAACGAATTAAAAGATGTTAAAATAAATACCAGATCCATCATCATAGAATTGTTTTCTGTTGGAAATTTCAATAGTGAAAGTTTTCATGCACTTAATAATTTCCATTTGGTTGATGTTCCTGAGATATTAAATCTAAAACTAGATCTTTCTGATTTTTACTTCACTAATAGTGTAATTGAAAATTATAATAGATTTTTAAACTGCCAATTTAATGCTAACACATTTTTTGATAATTCATGTAAGATTACTAAAGTTTATAATGATCAATTAGATTTTAGGAATTGTACTGCTACGAGTAAAAATTTTGATGATTACATAACTGGTTTAGATAATACATTATTCAAGATTGTTGAATTAGTAGAATCAGGAGGAGAAGAGTTAGCGGCTTATTTTAGAAGATATTTTAGATCGTTTCAAAAGAATAATAAATTAGTTGAAAGAATTTTATTGAGTGAATTACCCGTCTTAAAATTAAGTAGTATTTCATTGGTTGAAGTCAATACAATATTATTTGATAATTCTATTTTAAGTGAAATAGATAAAGATTCTATTAGTTTAAATCAGGATAAAAAATTAAAAATTTTGAAGTTTATTAATCAAAATCTTTTATTCAGGGAATTAAATTTATCAATAAGACAAATTGAAAACATGCAAATTAAGGCTTAGTATAAAATACTTTAAGCTATTTCTTTTATTTGTTTTATGATAATAAACACTATAAAAACAAATACAATTCTTTTAGAAAAAAAACATTAAAATAGGGTAAAAATACGTATTGATTGGAATAATTATCAAGCTTACATTTGTTAAATAAACAATTAAATTATTCTACCATGAAAAAATTATCTTTCCTTTTTTTAGTTTTATTTTCTTTAAGTTTTGTTGCTTGTTCGTCAGATGATTCCTCTGGAAGTAGTGATAGTGAACTTTATTTAAAATATACAGTTAATGGTGTAAACTATGATTTTGAACCAGCAACCATTACATCGCTACAAAAATTAATAATGGGTGAGCAAGAAATAAGTTCGGTTTATAATCGTATTTCTTTATGGATGCCTGTTACCCCAACTGTGGGAAGTCATACAATTACAGATGAAACACCAAATGATACAAATTTAGATACCTTGCATAATGCAGAATTATGGGTTGGTGATGCTACTTACACAGCAACAAGTGGAACATTAGTTATAACAGAGTTAAATGATGATTATGTAAAAGGAACGTTTACTTTTACTGGTGAAGATGAAAATGGCGTTACTATTTCAGTAACAAACGGTAGTTTTAGAGCTTACAGATAAAGAAATATTTTTCTAAAATAATATTATTTCAATTATATCATTTATGGCTGAATTATTAGATTCGACACAAACGCAACAAGCTACTTCTTCCGATCAAGGAACTAATAAGGTTGCAAAATTAGATGCTAAGTCTTTTTTCTTTCTAGAAGATGGGGTTTTTGCTACACAAACAGCTGCACAAAGCTTTGGTATTATAGATGAAAACCAATTTAGAACTACTTCAATTGTAAGTGTTACTAATAAGAAAGTTATTAGCATTTGTAAAGGTCAAATCTTTATCCAACCGATGACTGGTGACGATACTAAAGTGAATTTAATTTTAAAGCCATACATACAACCTATAAATGGAATTTCAATAAAATACTTTATATATAGAGGTTTATCTAAATCTAATTTTATAGAACCTAATGGGGAAGTAAAATTAACAGGCAATGGATTAATTACCCATATTCAGAATGAGTTTACTAATTTCTATCAAAATCATCCACCAATACCAGAATTTTTAGCAAGATACATTGGTTATCCTGATGATAACACAACACAAGCTGAAACAGATTTAATTGATAGTTATTTTTACAAAATATCGCAATCTTATGATGGTGATGCAGAAAACCTTGTTGACCCAACTAAAAATTTTGAATTTCCTATAATTCCCGCAGGTACACATTTGGCAACTGAAACAGGTTCGATAGGTTTAGATATTGTGCTTAATTACGGGGATTATTATGTAGCTAACGATCAAAACCCTTTTAAATTTGACTTGGAATTCGCTCGAGCGGCTTCTAATATAATTAATGTTTCTGGGATTACGAATGCCTATCAAAAAAAGTTAGCACGTGAAACCATCACGCAATTTTTAGATCCTGCTGCATACTATGGTTTACATGCAAATGATGGTGGGAAAATATTTAGGCATGGACAAACTCAACCCATAGTAACACCACAAGATGTGGCTACATTGATTGATAAATTTGCCACTAAAAACACTATTTATATTTATGTGCAAAGCAATAGGCAACGATCCTATAATTTCTATAATAAATATGTAGTAAGCGAAACCAATGCAAATAATTTAAAAATTGGTTTAAGTGAAACCACTTTAACAGAAACCACATTTGAAACCAATAGTTGGCCTGTAAAAGTTTTTACAGCAGCACCTGAGGCAAGTAGTACCAAACAAACTATTGCGTTACAATTTACAACAGATAAAAACCCAAATGTAAGTTTGTATGGAGATATGGCACAAATAGGCTCTGTCAACCAAGAAAATTTTGTGGAGGCAAAAGACCTCATTCCTGTTACTGTTGAAGGAGTGCCAGAGACACCTTTTACCAAAACGGTTTTACTCCATTCTCCAATTGCTAATAACCATAATATAGCTTCTTTTATACAATTAGTATATATTGGTAAAAACATAATCTTGTCTAAGCCTGGAATTGATGATGGTAACCCTGATACCCCAGACGATATATTATTTACCACAAAATACATGGACGATGTTTTTGATTTAATAAATGCTATTTCGTTTTTACAAGCTGATAAAATTTACCATGTACACAGCTATAAACCTCTTTTGTTTAATCAAGGAGAACTAGACAAAAACAGAAAGCGTGTGATTGCTTTTACACAGCGAACACAAAACACCATAGCGGTTAGTGAAACCGAAAACCTTACTTTGTTTACTTACTTAGCCATTGTAGAAAACGAGCAAAGTAGCCATTCTAATTTTTCTCCTACATCATCTTCAGATAAAACGGCAACGGGGTATAGCCAACAATATTTTGGTAATTTTCAAACCTTGCCAAACTTGCCGGGTAATGAATATATAGAAATAAAACCGTTTACAGACACAGGAGAAACTTTAAATGGAATTGTTTTAAAAACTGTTGATGGTTCATTGCCTACTTCTTTGGTTTTGGGTATTACAGAAGAAGAACAACAAAAGATTTTAGACTTGATAAACACTAATAATCTTATAAACCCTAAAATTTATTTTAGAAATGTTTTAGAAAGTGAAGATGATTTTTTTAAATCAATAGAAAATATTGAATACAAAAAATATGTTTTAGCAATAACTGCAGAAAATTCGATAGGTGAAGTAACATATTTTAATTTGTCTGAGGATATTACTATTTATACTTTAGATGGAGTGGTGTTTACAAGTTTATCATACAATGAGAAAATTATATTTTTTAATAAAGAATCCTTTAATCTACCATTAATTTTATAGTTATGGGTGAAGCAGTAGTTTTAGTATCAGGTAAAGTTGTGAAAAAAAATAGCGTTAGTGATACAAATGTTATTATTTATAACAATAATGGAACAGTTAAAAAGTTTTTTAATAAAGTATTATATATATGTGTAAGCGATAGCATAGAAGATGGAGTTAATTTAGGCAATCCAATTTATGTTATGGAATCTGAATATAATAAATTAGAACAGAAAGCTTTAATAGAAAAAAAAGGACCATTTAGAAAAGATATTCCACAAGATGCCATTTACAATGCTTTCATACCAGCTGCAGTTGGTGATATTATACATTTACCAGTTAGAGAAAAAATTGTTCAAACACAGAATACATATAAGTTTTGTACAGGTATTTTTTCATGGAGTTTTAATGGAAATCATTTTAGCAATTACTCTAGCGTTATAGCTCCTTCAAATGCTAATTCTACTTCAGAAACTAACTGTCAAATCATTAGTAATGATTATCAAAATTTTATAAACAAACACGGTAATAGAATAATTTCTGGCGGAGAGCAAATAGATATTAATATTGTTGCTGACATTGCAGAGATATTAACAAAGTTTAAAAATGATGATCCAGATTTTTATACTCTTTTAACTAATAGGAATTTATTACCTGCATTTAATAATCAAACCGTTTTATTTTCACAAGATATAGATTTGGATTTTTATTTTTATGGAAATGACGATTACAAAGAATATAGAAATTATCTGATTAGATATAAACAATGGTTTGATTTACAAAGAGAAAAAATAATGCAAGCCTCAGAATCAGAACAAATGTTTTTGTTAATTTCAATGTTTAATGAAAAGGAATTAGAAGTTATTGATGTTGAAAAAAAGGTATTGTTTTTACATGAATTTTCTAACGTGATGTTGGATGATTCTTATTGGTTAACTACAATGCCTTATCGAAGAGAATCTGTTGTAATAAAATTAATCAAATCAATAACATCTCCACAGGCAGATAGATTTTTAGATGAATTATTACTTCCATCTATGGGGGTTACACATAATGAATCATTATTTAAAATTCTATATGATAAATTAGATGATAATCGTATTAAAAGATATCCATTAGTGCCTGATTTAGGCATTTATAAAGACAATAAAAAAAGATATATAAACGCACTAACTAAAATTTGGAAATATTCTAAATACTATCCACAATATACTGATAATAATGGAATAACACAAATTAAAGATAATTGTTATTTTTTTAATCAAGGATTACACTACTTTGTAAATAGTAATTTTGAACCTGTTACAGACAAAACATTAGAATTTGCCAGAATTGAAGGAGAAATGTATGTTGATAATGGTTTTAGATTAAGGAAAGATTATAGAAATGTATATAAAGCAAAAGATGGAATTGTAAATAACAAAATAACTATAACTAAAACCACACATTATACCACAGGATATTATAGTTATTCAGTTGATAACCCTCAATTGCCTCCCAATTACATTGGGTCTGGTGATGCAGGAGAAAGCAAAATCGATTTAACATATCATATTTATCAACCTATTTCATTAAGTCATTATACTTCTGATTTAGATTTAAAAATACCCGAAAAAGCAATCATACCTGCATTTTTGTTTTACTATGCAGAAGATTATGATAAATTAAAAGATTTAGATGCTAAATATAGCTTTGCTATAGAAGTAGGTATAGAAATAATTCTTTTTGCAGTATCAGGAGGAGGTTCATCAGTAAGGCAACTACTATATTTGAGAAAACTATCTAATTTTGGTAGAGCTGCTGATGCAACTATAACAACGGGTAATGTAATTATTAAATGGCAAACAGCTACAAATGTTTTAAATACTGCTTCTTTAGGAGCGGGTATAATATCAGCTGAATATGCCTTTTTAGCGAGTACTACTAATAATCAAGCCGATTTTGAAAAATATCAAACTCAAAGAACCGTTTTTGGATTTTTAGCTCTTGGTACAGGAGTAGCCTCTATATTTACAAATTTTAAAGTGATTAAAAATTGTAAAAAATTATCCCTTGAAATTGATGCTCATACAGCTGCTGGAACTACTTATAGGATAGATCCTGCTATAAAAACTATAGTAAATTCTATTGCTGATACAAGTGTTATGTTTGCAACTTTTAGAAACAAGTTACATACAGAATTTGGATTGGCTTTAGACAGTCCTTTGATTACAAAATTTGACGATTTTACTGATGTTCAAAAAACAGATTTTTATTTTGATTTTCAAAATAGAAGTAAATCTTTTTTCCAAGATATAAACAGTATTAATGCAATAGATAACTGGAATACATTAAGATTTTTAAAAGTTCCTGAAAGGATTGAATTAACCTTATTAAAAAACACAGATTTAGTAAGTTCTTATCAAAAGTTTTTTTCTAACGCAGCAACAAAACCTACTATAGAAATTGTGGCAGTTACAAAAAGAAAAAAGTTTTTACAAATATTTATTGATATAGACACTCCTAATTTTACTAAATTTGAAAACGACCCCTCGCTTATTAATAAATGGTTAAAATACGGAGATGATAATGCCTATATACATTTAGAAAATGGAGTTACAAAACACCATTTTATTGAGCTGGGGCAAACTGAAATGATAAAATGGTGTGAACATTATGGTATTTTACCTCCACATTTAATAAATGAGTTAAAAGCAAAACCATTAACTTTTAGAAACTGGAATAACCTTAATGAAGCAGATAAACTTTTATTAAAAAACATACCTGATGAATGGATACCATCTGTATATCAGTTTCAAGATTTTTGTTTTATTAGAAAGTTTTGTCCTGTAGAAATTCCGCATATTGCAGAAATTTTACCAGACTTAAATAAAAATGGATATTTACAATTTAGATTTGTATGGACAGATACTAATGGATTTAAGATTTCCGCTCGAGTCCATCAGCCAATACCTGGGTCTCCTTATTTTAATGATGGACAGATTTGGGTTATTAATAGGAAAAAGAGTGGAAGCCCCAATGGATCAATTCAAAAAATTGAAGAGATTTATTTAAATGATGGAACATGGTTTAAGTTTGAGGATAAAACAAACCTTTTAGGTTCAGATAATTGGAAAGGTTTGATAAATAGGCAAAAAAAGATACCACCTATTATAACACCAACTGAACAAGAAATACTAACAAAAGGACATTTTAAAGCAAAATAATTATGATACAAATAGATTTATATACAGAAAATTATATGGGTGAATTAGAAACTACACTAATTGAAAAAAACAACTCCAATCAAATCATATTTGAGTTAAGAATGTTTAGTGCTGATTTTAGTTCAATAGTTAATTGGATTCCTTTTGATACAAATTCTCATAATGAAAGCCTAGTTTATCTATATAATATGAATATGGATTTTGGTAATGATTTTACAGAAATAAAAAGATTACAAGAATTTTACAATCAATTATTATCAATTAGCAATCAAATCCAGCCACATCCCTTAGGTTTATTTGATTATGATTCATTGAAACAAATATGTCTATCTACTTTGCAAAATGGGAATAAACTGTTTATAAAGCAAAATCATTGATTTTTTCAAAAGAACACTTTAAAGCAAAATATTTATAACAAAAGAATAGATTAAAAAATAAACAATTAAACCCAACAAAAATGAAAAAAATAAAATTATTTTTAGCAATAGTATGTGCAACGGCAATAATGCAAGCACAAAACAAGGAAGAAAAAAAAGTAGCCGTAGTATCTTTTTCTACAGACAAAACCGTTGATGTAACAGATTTAGGGCTCAATGGTGTTAAAGCTGTGGCAGATAAAATTTTAGATTTAAAAAACGATCCTAATTTTAATTTGGCACCTATCTTAGAAAAATACCATACTGCTTTTTTTGATAGTTATGCTAAAAAATTTCCTTTTGCGCTGTTGCTAGAAGAAGAAGTTATTAACAACCAAGCCTACAAAGATTTTGAACCAAAAGTGGGTGAAAAAGAAAACGAAACGGCTTTTAGTTTGTTAAACTACCCAGGTTATAAAGAGATATACGAAGGTTTACTTGGTAAATCTAACGAAGAAGGCATGGCAACCATTTTTAAAGAACAAGCCGATGGTGTAATGATGACTCGCATTCACTTTTCGTTAATCAAAGGTTTTGGTATAGGTGGCACCGCTACTGTAAAAATGAGAGTGTATGCTCGCATTGCTCTTTATGACAAAACAGGCAAAAAAGTATGGGTCATTAACGAGAGTGAGCAATCTAAAAAAACAGGGGTAATGGTCGGCGGAATTCCCGTTTTAGAACCTAGCAAAATTTTACCTATGTGCGAAAGTGCCCTTGAAGAACTCATGAAAGATTTAGACAAACGCATAGAAAAAATAGTTAAAAAGTCAGAGAAGCTATAGCTTGTTATCATTGCTATGAAGTAGCAGATTCCTAAACAAAAAATACCCTTAGAATGTAATTTGTATCATTCTATACCAAAAGCATTCTTATATAAATACAAGACAATAATAAATAATAAAAAAGCATTATGCTTACCATTTTCATATATGTTAATAAAATTGAGGTTAGAATAATGAATTAATGAAATAAATATGAATAATCAAAAATCAAATAGAGCTTTCGGAGTATTAAGAAAAAAATTAATTGTTGCTTTTTTCTTAGTAAACGCTACATGCTTTTCTCAAAGCTCTATTCATTTTGACGATTCAAGTAAATTTCCTGGCGAATTGACTAATCTTAAAACTTGGTTAATCGATTTTGCAAATAAAACACCTTTTAGACTTGGTAGTTTTAAAGTTAGTCCCAATCAAGATGCTGCTTTAAACATTTATTCATTAAGGACAAACCAACCTAAAAAAATAGAAATTGGTAATTCAGCCATTTTTCTAGAATATGGTACTGATGATAAATTATCCAGAAATTTGAGTATTCAACATGAATCAAAATGGAAAATTAAAGCTTATAATTCCAGTTTTGATTTGAATAGTTACAAGCCTTCAAACAATTTTGAAATTTATGAAAATTTATTATGGATATTAAATATTTCAGAAGCTCAAGCAATGGCAGAGTTTTTAAATCGATACATATCTGACGATACGGAAAATAAAATAAAAAAATATGTTGAAGATATTGAAAAAAAGTATAAAGTAAATTTATTGATTTCTGATTATGATAATATAACCTTAACCGAACTAACAAAAATAATTTATGCAAAAACTAATCAATATTCTTCAACTGTTGGATATGAAATATATTTAAAAAATACTGATGAGAAAAAATGTAGAAATAATATAAACTTATTTTTTAGAAAATATACTCCAGACCCAATTGCAAGGTTTTATGACATAATTACACCAGAAGGAAAATTTTATTTTACAGAACCAAAAGTAACATTAAAACTTTCGGATAAAGACTTTTTGTTTGTTGATGAATTAGGGAAAATGATAACAGTTTCTGAATCTATAAGCTTCTCTTTTAAATATATAAATTATAAAATTGAATATGATAGCAATAATGAGCCTTATTTAAAACTACATTTTGACAATCTTGATTGCAAAAATCAAACAATTTATTTTCAAATAAAAAATGAAGAAAAATTAAATAAAAAATTATTTGAAGTTTTTCCTTTTGATAAAAGAGCAATACTAAAGAGTACAGATATAAATGATGTGACATTCTATTTATATAAAGATAAAATTGAAGCAAGAATGAAAAAACAAAATAAAAACGGATCATATACTGAATATGTTTTTTTAAACAAAAAAATACGTTATAACTAAGAAATAATAAAAAAGCATTATGCCAACACCATCAGCACCACAGCCAGTAATTAAAAGATATTATCCTACTTTATCTTCGGTGGTTACTTTAGATGATTTTCCTGAGTCACTTGGTTTTTTAAAACAAGCTATTGAAAGTTTATTTAGTAAAATTCACTATAAAGATTTACAGTACAAAAAAAGCCCTAAAGGTGATGCTGCTTTTTATAGCTTGAGCATAGTATCTAATAAACTGGCAATAGAATTGTTTGGTTCGGGCATAAGTTTAGTATTGAATCCTGATGAAAGCGAAACTACTGATTTTAATATTTCAGCTTTCCCTGTTACAGTAGAATATCAGTGGAAAATATTAGCCTATTTGCGCAGTTTTGATTTGAATAATTTTTCGTTCACACCTCAAGAGTTTTTTGAATTAGGTTTAATTATTCTTAATATCTCAGAAGAGCAAGCACTGGCTAAGTTTATTAACACATTTACGGTGCCTATTGATGAAGATACACTCGCATTAGAGCAGTTTGTTAATGATTTAAAACAATATAACAACGACCCTGTAATTCAATCTTTGAATTTAACCATAAATGAAGATTCAAAATTAACAGAAGTAGTTCAGGCAATTAATGACCATACAGGTAAATATGCCACTTTATATGCGTTTGGGGCATATTTATTAAACAATGATTTAAACGAAACCAAGAAAAAGTTAGAAGTATTTTTTAGATCCTTTATCCCAACAGATATTGAAAGTTATATAAAAGACATTTTAATTCCTAAAGTTAGAGCCACACTTACTGTTTCAGCTGCCATTGAGTTTCCAAGAAATATTTTATATCCTTACCAAGATACTGATGGTAATGGTATATGGGAGCGTGAGCCAGAGAATAGTAATGTGTTAACTCGTTTTTATTTTGGTAAAATACTTTTATATGCCGATACAGAAGCAGGTGTAGGTTACAAAATGGATTTGGTAGGGGATTTACGTCCTACCTATAGCGAAATTGGAAAAACGGGATTATTACTTCAATTAGAAAAACTAAAGTTAGATTTAAGCGATAAAGTTAACATTCCAGAAGCAGATGCCGATGGTCGGCCTGTTGATTTTAGAGGTGTTTATGCAGACGCCTTATCAGTAACTTTACCAGCTAAATGGTTTAAGTCAGCTACAAATACCAACGGTTCAACTTTAAGAATAGGAGGATATAATTTGTTAATTGGTACAGGTGGAGTTTCGGGTACTTTTGCTTTAGAAGCTGTACCTACACAAAATCCTTCTGATGGTCAAATTATAGATTTTTTTAGTGATAAGTTCGAATTTGTATACCCAATTAAAGGGTTAAAGAATAATGCTTCAACCAACAATGAAGAAGTAATTGAAATAAATAATGAAGTAGAATTATTAAGTTATCTAAACTCGCTCACCAACAAAAGTTTATACAATTTTAAATTTCCTTTAGAAGTATCTTCTTCTGGTATTATCAGAGAATTTAGAGGTTCGCAAGAATTTAGAAATTTCATAACGAGTTTTATTATTGCAGAAAATGGCACTATGTGGGCAAATGTAGGTGGCGATAATGGCTTTTTAGTTGGTTTCCAAAAATTTGACATCACTTTCAAACAAAACAAAGTTATTTCATCCAACATCAAAGGGGCATTGGAAATTAAAAAATTTGTTTATCCAAATGGAGCCACATACCCTGATGGAAGTCAAATACCTCCAAACACAACTGTTCGTATAAATATTGATGGACATTTAAGTGATGATGGTGATTTTAATTTAACAGCCTCAGCACAACCACCATACCCTATAGAGTTTCCTAACGTTTTCACCTATCGAATGAAAAGTGTAGAATTAGGTAAAGAAGACGATGACTTTTATATTGGTACCTCAGGAACCTTACAATTTGAAGGATTTTTAAAAGAAACTTTAAATTTAGGTCCAATTGAAATTGAAAGATTACGCATTTATAGTGATGGTTCTATTGAGTTTAAAGGAGGTTCAGTACAACTTATAGATCCAATTGTTTTACCACTTGGTCCAGTTGAAATTACTGTTTCGGCTATACATTATGGTTCACACCAAAAAGAGGTTAATGGCGTAATGCGTAAGTTTAATTACTTCGGATTTGACGGAGGTGTTAGTATAGATCCACTGGGAATTGAAGTTCGTGGAGATGGGGTTAAATATTATTATTGTGTAGATGATTTAGATGATAAACCCCATCCTTATTTACACATTCAGACTTTATATTTAGATTTAGTAATTCCTGCTAATTCAGGATCTTTGGCGAAAATTAATGGATGGGTAACTATTCCTGAACCGGGGGTTTCTAAAGAGTATGCTGGTGGAATAACGCTGCAAATACCTTCTGTAAATTTAGCAGGAAAGGCAGATATTAAATTGATGCCAAAATATCCAGCATTTATAATTGATTGCGAGTTAGAACCTCCCGTTCCTATTCCATTAGGTTCATTTGCCATTTATGGTTTTAGAGGATTATTAGGTTATCGTTATGTTGCAGAGAAACAAGCAGTACCAGGATTAACATCAGATAATACTTGGTATGAATACTATAAGGCTCCAAAATTAGGAATAAATGTACAGAAGTTTAATGGGCCGGATAAGAGTGTAAACTACAATACTCTTGTTTCTTTGGGTGCAGGGGCTACTTTAGGGACATCTGCTGATGATGGATATACTTTTAGTATAAAAGCAATGGCTTTATTTTCTATACCTTCTTTATTTATGATAGACGGAAGAGCAAATATACTTGCTGCTCGTTTAGGACTTGATGATACTAAAGATCCTCCATTTTTTGCTTTTGTAGCAGTTGGAGATAACTCGTTAGAATTTGGATTTGGTGCTGATTATAAATTGCCTGGAAATGGAAAAATATTAACGGTTTATGCAGATGTTCAGGCTGGTTTCTTCTTTAAAAATCAGAAACCTTGGTATGTAAATATTGGTACTAATGTTAATCCAATTACTGCTAGAATATTAACATTACTTACTATTAAGAGTTATGTAATGCTATCGGCAAAAGGTATTGAAGCAGGCGCTCGTGGTGAATTTAATTTTGATAGAAATTACGGTGTCATTAAAGTGCAAGCACATGCTTTTATTGAAGTAGGTGGTAAAATTAGTTTTGAAAGACCTCAAATGGGGGCTTATTTAATGGCCGGAGTTAGTGCTCGAGTGAGAGTTCTATTCGTGACTTTAAACTTAGAAATAGGAATTTTGTTTGGTGTTGAAGCACCAAAACCATTCTTGATCTATGGTAAATTCTATTTTAGAGTTAAGGTTGGTATTAAGATATTTGGTAAGCGCATAACTTTATTTAAATTCAGTGGAAATCTTGAAGTAGTTTGGAATTTTAATAAAAATGTGGATAGAACTCCAATTAATCCATTCTTAGGAGGTTTTGATAATCTTAATTCATTAACAGAAGCTCAGATAGTAGTTTTAGATGAAATTGTAGAAGGTATTAACATGTTAACAAATGAATCTTTTTCACTTTGTTATTTAAGCTCTCGTCCTGATGATAATCAAGTGCCTTTAAATGAAAGAACTCCTGAAAATTTTGAAAATGGAAAAATATTAAATCATGTTATCCCACTGGACACTTATATTGATATAAAATCACAAAAGGGTTTATTACCAGGTAACGCTCAAGATCCTAACAATTCTGTAAGAAAGTTAATAGGAGGTATTAATAATGCACCAGCAAATTATGTGGATTTGATTCCACCTGTAAGTACTATTAATGGAAGAAGTATTCGACAAGTTAAACATCAATATACTATAGACCATCTGGAAATTAAATTTTGGAATGAGACAAAAAATATATGGGAAAGCTATCATCCTTATGAGGCGTTATATCCTAATGAGCCTAGTATTGCCAATCTGAAAGTTGGGCAATTCCAAAAAACAGATGGGATATATAATGCCGTACGAATATTAGCAACAACTCCATTTTCATATACTGAGCAAGGAGAGCCAGGTTGGTATGTACCTGAACAATATGGTGTAAATGCTTCTACCTTGTTTTGTGAAGCAGAACATAAAGAGCATAAGTGTGCTAAATTTTTGCAAAAACCATTGAATGCCAAGTATTATTGTGGGGATGTTAATACACCACTTTTCTCAAACGATGTATCTTTTCAATTGATTACACCAAATCCAGATGAAGATTTTGCCTATATAACTGAAGAGGCAAACGTTTTTAATGTGCCTAAATCTTTAGCTTTCAATAATTGGAATGGCTTGGAAATTTTATTGCCTCAACCCACTATAATGACTGGATTAAAATTGAGTAATTATAGTAATGGGGTTAAAGTAAAATTCTATTCTATTATACAAAGTCCTCAAAATGATATAATGTTTAATGTGGTTTATGGAAATCCAAATCCAAATGCTTCAAATGTAAATGAGCCTTATGAAATGGTTTTATTTGGAAACTCATTAAACGAAGAAATAAAATATAATTACACCACTAACGCTATTGGAGAATGGCTACCTATTCATGAAAACTGGAGACCAATTACTCGAATTGTAGTTGAACCTATTTTTGATAGTAGTATTAGTCAACAAATAGCATTAATTAACGATCAAATTGCTACTATTGAAAATGATAATAATTTGATTTCTATTGGTGCCATTGATGGAGATATTCTTTCGACTGTATTATTAGAACAAGAATTGAATCAATTGATTTGTGGAGCAAGTGATAATGGAAATTCATCATCATTTATTAATAGATATTCTAAGAAAGATGCATTAAATTATTATTACTCAAAAGAGTTTATTGAAAAAGATTCCAACTTTATCTATTCAATAGGTACAACTGAACAAAAAGGATTAATTAGTAAAATCGCTACTGATGGTACTTTGATTTGGGAAAGAAAATATCAACTTCTGGAGAATATGAATGAAAAACTAATTTTCAAGCGTATCATTCAAATTGAAAAATCAGAGGAAAATCAGTTTCAGTATATTGTTTATGCCACAACAGGAAAAGACCATTATTTATTAAGTTTTAATCCTGAAGATGGTAAAGTTATATGGTTTAAACATATTGAATGGAAAGATGAAGATATATTTGTACATATTACACCATCAAAAAAGGAGTTTCAGTTTTATTTAACCCTTTCAGATAGAAACCAAATTGATACTAAAAAAGAACCATTCGTGGCTGTTGTTGATTCATCTGGAACTTTAATCAAAGGAACTCTACTGGTAATTGAAAAAGAAGAATTTATTATTAATGCTATTTGTGAAGATAAAGAAGGTCTTGTTGTAGCAGGAAGGTATATTGAAGGTGATTACAATGATTCTGTTGGTGTTATTATAAAATTGGATAGCACTTTAAAAATTATTTCTTCTTTAAAAATTGATAAGCGATACACTACTATACATGATATTAAAATTATGGATGATGGTTCATATTTACTATCAGGTTATGACAGTAAACAAGATGGTATTTTTGCGCTATTAATTAATGAAGAAGGAGTTTATAACACTTATCAATTTCCTTCAACTTCAAATCATAACTCTTCTATCGAGCTAAATAATGAAGGTTTTTATTTTCTTCAGAATAACGATTATAATGGTATTTTACATAAAATGAGTTTTGATTTTAATGTAATATGGAGTAAAGAAATACATTTAAATAGCGGAACAAACGGAATTAGGAATTTTACATTTAATAGAGCAAGTAATGCTATTACTTTAAATTGTTTTAATCAAAATGAAGGGTCTCTAGTTGTTCACACTAATTCTCATTTACAAAGCTGTTTAACCAATGTGCTGAGTATTTCTGGTTTAATTAATAATGAATTAGGGATTATAAAATTTGATGCAAAACAAGAAACTTACGAATTAGGATTAAAAGAGCATTCTTCAAATTCTGAAATAATCACTTCTGAAATAAAACAATATTGTAAAGAAGAAGGATGTGGTGAAGAGGATCCTAAAGTTTGTCAACTTTATCAACAGATTTCGAACATTTATGAAAGTTGTTTGATTGACCCACAAATTATTACTGGGTCAAATTTTGAAACAGTTTCGTTATGTTACAGAGAGATTCAGAATCTTATAGCGGCATTTGATCCTAACTATAATCTAATAGAATATCTTAACTATGAATTGGAATTAATTAATCAGTTTTTAAGTAAAAAAGATATCCAAAATTATACACTAGCATGGAGTGCGGTTCAGTCTATACTTAATTATTTGAATGAGATTGGTAATTGTATTTGTGAATGTACGCCAAAAGAATTTACGATGATTCATCAAGTTTGTTGGATGTCAGTTGAAGATTATGAATACAATATTAATATACCTTCACAAGAAGCTATTGCAGAAGATGCGCAAGCGGCAATAGATGGAATAACAAAATATATTCAACCTATATGGAGACCAGATACCAGTTATTACGTACATTTTATCTTGAAAGATAATGTAGATAATGGCAGTACTATTCAATTTTATCCATACACCTTTGGATTTAGTACAGGTGGTCCTGTTGGATATTTCCATACACATGATAAATCAACTTATGGAGATCTTAAATTGAAAAACGGAGATCGATTATTGAAAGAAGATAATACCAATGGGAATAGTTATTTTGTAGTAAGTAATAATGGTTTAGAAAATGAAAATGGTAGTTTATATATTAACAATACGAACGGATTTATATTAGAGGACACCACAGGATATTTACGAGATGCTGTTACAGGAATCTATATAAAAATACCGGGAAGTAATCCTGAAAAACCTTTAAAAGTTGTTGCTCATTCTGATAAGTATCCGTTAACTACATTGAAACAATATATTGATTATAATCGATCTTATCCGAATGCTGATGGTAATTTATTGAGTGCTAAACCTTTATTTTATGATGACCAGGTATCAATGATAAACGGACAAATTGCTAGTACCACACAAATTCAGTTGTTCTTTAGTAAAGCGTATGCTACTCATTTTTTCCATAAATGGGAGTCTTATAAAAATGCACCTTCTAGCGATAATAGTCTAGCAGGAAGACTTAAAATTGTGATTAAAGATCCAGTAGAGGATATTTCAATTGTTAATCCTCCATATCTCGATTATAATCCTAATGATAATGAATATACACACATTCCGCAGACTGAAGAAGTATGGAATCCTGAGGAAAATCCTCAAGTTCCATTTGCTATTGACCATTATTTTAACTTAATGGAAGCACCAAACTGTATGGGGGAAGTTATTATTACTAAACCAGCATCTGAATATGTTACTATATTTCCGAAGCATTTAAAACCAAATAAGCTGTACACAGCTATTGTAAATAATTTGTTTGATGTAAATCATAATGGTAATTTCGATACAGTAGCCGCTATTGATGAAACCCGAGAAGTTCATAAGTTTGTTTTTAAAACTTCACGTTACAAAGACTTTAAAGAGCAAATTGAAAGTTATTTCTTAGAAAGAGAATTTGAAGGTAATTTGGTACAGAGAGATGCTATTTTCAATTTAGAAAAGCCATTTACTCAAGCTGAAATTGATGCCAGTTATACTACTATTTGGAATTGGAATAATATAACAAATCAACAGGCTTTGACTGGATTTACACCAGAAATAATTGAAACTTTAACAAATGATTATCAACACCCATTTGATAGAGTATTTGAGGGTGTTTTAGGTTTGAAACCTTTAAATGAAGCTTTTTCAACAGAGGTCAATGTTATAAAGGATACTAATACTGGTTCTATTATAGCTTTAATTGTGAGAAATCCTGAACCATTTAATAATCCTAAGTTTAGACAAGAGGTTATAAAAGATACTATTGAAGTAATGGCAGACGGTAATGTTAATAGTTCTTATATGGTTCTATTCTCTAAAGATCACTCACAAGCTATTATTATGAATTCTGCAAAAAATATTATTGAAAACATTAGCTTGAAATTTAAATATAAGGTCTACAGAGATGTTTTACCAGGAGATGATGTTGTACTCAATTATCCAGTTATGACTGAAGTTATATTACCCATTGATTTATTAAATAATTAATTAGAAAAGTATGTCATTTTTAAAAAAATATATAAAAACTGAAAATAACACCTATATTAATTCTAAAAAGATAGGTCAAGCAATTTATAGTATTGGTTTCAATGGTAACCAATACGGGATTATTACTAAAACAGGTTTAGATGGCGATATAATCTGGGAAAAAAGATACAGTAACATTAAGGGTTGTTTTCAATTTATAAATATAATTGCTTGTTCAAATAGTGATTTTCTAGTTCTTGCAGTCGATAGTCTTTCGACTAATTCCGCTTTGATTAGAATAAATAGCAACGGAGATTTTATTTGGGAAAAAAGATTTCAACAAGGAACTTTAAATGAGGATTGGTATCAAAACCAGAAGCTCATAAATGTTGGTAATGAGATATATTTTTTAATGTTAAATACAATTCAGGATCAAACTGGAATTAATGAAACGACAATTTATAAAATAGGAGCTACAGGATCAATTATTAGTCAAAAGAATATAAATTCATCTGATGGTGAATTTTATTTTGGTGAAATAACATCTTATGCTAATAAGTTGTCAATATATGGAGGTTTTAAATCTAGTAGCACACAACTTATAGATAAGGGAGTTTTATTAGAACTAGATTTTAATTTATCTCCATTAAATATATTTGAATCTGATATTTTATTGAAGAATGTTAAATTTATTAATCAAGAATATATAATCTCTGGTCTTTTAGAAAATCAATTTCCAGTTTTTATAAAACACTCAACTCTATATCCTAATAATAATTTAGCAAAGATAATATTATCAAGTCAAAATTCTCCTCAATTTAAATCTAATAGAGATTTTATTTATTTAGAAAGTTATACTAGAACAGAAAGTATTATAACTAAAATTGATAATAATTTTGATGTAATATGGACTAAAAGATTTGAATATCCCTTAACACAACCAGCTTGGGGCATAATAAAACAGGTTACTAATGATGATACTTTATTATTGAATTTTGGAATGCTTCAGGGTGAGAGTAATATGGTGTGCATTGGGAAATTAGATATAGATATTAATAGTTGTAAGACATTTGATGTAGCGCCATTAAGCATTGATCCAAAAGGATTTTTTATTAAAGAATCCACAATTAATTATTCAATTATAAATAGTAATTATTCTTTAGGTACGAGTAATTTAAACGTAGATAATCTTAATTCTGTGACTGAAGACATTTGTTCAACATTTGACCCACAGTGTATCAAAGACGAAAAAATATGTGCTGAATATAATAAATTACTTGAAGTTTTTACTAGTTGTATTGAAGCAGTTAAAATTAAAAACCCTGATTTTGCTAAAAATTTAATTGTATTTAAAGAATGCTTCAAGAAATTTTTAGAAATTTTTAATCAAATAAATATTAGTTACCCTCATCTTAATCTTGATAAGAATTTACAATTTCAAATTGATGCAATTATAGCTTTTATTGATTACAAAGAAGGAAAAGAAATAGATGTGTTTTATTTTGAAGCATTGAGTGCTGTTGAGTTTATTTTAGAATATTTATCACAATTAGGTAACTGTAATTGTGAGAATGTTTTTGATTTAACAGATTATTCTTCTATTCAATCCGGGTATTTATATCTGCAATCTGCTGGTTCATTGGGAGATGATAGTACAAAAGGGATTCATTTGCGTTGGGCATTACGAGATGTATTATCTAACCATTTACCAAAAGCTAATTATGCTACTACAACGCACAATTTTAATAAAAGTGATGATTTTGTAAAAATTTACAGATCTAAATATGTTTCATATCAAACTATTTTAGATTTCAACAATATTCCTTTACAAGTTAATGAAATTGGTAGTCAAAGAAATTGGATTTATGAGATTAATGGAAAAATTTTCCATGTTCATTTTAAAGATATTAGTAAATATAATCTTGTTAGAGCAACTATTAATCCTGCTACAGAACCTTTAATTTTTATTAAAAATTATGGTGATGGTATTATTGAAGTTGAAACTAAAACGGAACTCAGTTTTAAAATTTCTCCAAAATTTCAAATTTCAAATAGTACAAATTCTGTTAAAACAGAATTACTTTCTGTGTCGGAAAATAAAATTACTTCTCCAAAATCAGCCTCATTAAGAAAAAAATATGCTGCTGATGAACTAAATGATAAACCATTGCTCTCGGAAAATATCAGAAGTATTCGATTTAGTAGTACTGGTTCACATATTGAGTTATTATCATTTGAATTCTATTCAGATATTATTATTAATACAAAAAAACAAAATAAATGGAATTTTCTTGGGAAGTACGCTTTAACCAAAGAAACTAATGTAGCGTACCAACGATTAGAGCCTCAAGCAAATTGTCTGGCAAATTGGCTAAGATATAATGATCAGGCATTTGTTAATGTTTCAAATTATCACACCCGTTGGAATTCGAATAGTATTCCAGAACTTGAGCGAATTCATACTTCTGTTGAAAAGTATATTGAGTTGAGTGATGCATTTAATAATCCTACAGCTGTGGAAATATTCCCTTTTGAAAATTATGCAGATGTTGAGGCATGTAGTCAAACTTACCCTGATAGTGACGAACCTGAATATGATCCTTACATTCCAGAACAATCTACAGAAAATTCAGGAATTGAAATTCCTTTTCTTGAAGTTTTAAAGTTAGGTTCTTTGGATTACCATGTTGCAAGAATGTTAGGATTAGGCACATTAGATTTAAACCCATTGGTGTTTGATGGTGAATATGTTTATCTTTCAGAATATACTACTTTTGGTGATTTGAATGATGGTTTGGGAGCTAGACAAGTACAGCATTTGTATTGTTCTTTACCTACATCTTTGAATGATCAACGTTTACCTATTCCAATTGATTTAAAAGAACCTATTCCAGGTATATTTTTTAATAATGGTTATGATGATTCTGAAGTGGAAGAAGGAGAAGAAGAATTTACGGATTCCGAATCAATTAATTTAGTCACACAAGAAGGGTATTCTCCTGATGGAAAGACTAAATACTACTCTCTTTTCCCTGAATATGCAATTGATGAATTAGCTGATGTACCATTTTATTATATAAGTAATGAATTTGTAGCTTGTGAAACTACTGATCCTGTTTTTGCGGGATTAGAGTACAGAAAAGCAGGAGAAATAAATTGGATTAAACCCGAGCTATCTTATAATCCACAATATTTTAATATTGACACTAGTGGAATTGCTGGAGAATTAACTAACGAAACAGTTGAGTTAGTAATACCTGAACAAGGAAAACCTTTATTTACTCATGCTGTAAAAGAAAGTGGTTTTTTGGATTATTCTTCTTATGGGATTAACTGGTTTAGTAGAGCTACACCAAGTAATCTTATTTACACAGTAGAAACGATTATTTCTCCGAAAAATGAATTATTGCCACCAACAAATGTAACAGCAACCCTAATTCAAAAAGAGCTTCCGTTATTGTTAACTACATCAGATGAGCAATTTTTATTCGGTGAAAATCCCAATCAGGATAAAACTTTAGTTCGTTTAACTTTTGAATACAATCATGCCCAGGAATTGATTGATTATCATCAAAAAATAAATGGAGAAACTATTCCTAATTATTATGAAACAGATAATGGTAAAGAATTATTTGCTGAGAAAGTTCAAATTTTCTTTAGAAATCAAGTGCCTAATAGTGTTTCTGGTAAAATAAGTTTTGTTGGGAGTAATAGTAACCCTTTGCTAATAGAAGTTGAGACATCAGAATTTGTTTTTGATAGTAATGGAGATAGTTTGATTCCAGAAATTCCTAGTGGTTTGGAAGCTAATTACATAGGAAGTATAATGTTAGTTGATAATGTTGAATACATTATTCATGAAGTAGATAATACAGAAACTTACCCAAAGTTTATAGTTTTTAAAGCTGATGCAAGTGGAGCAATTTTGAATTTAAGTACTGTATCTAACCCAGAAACTGAAATTTTAGTTCCTGAAGTTGGTAGTTTGTTTATGATTGTAGAAAATATGCAAAATCCTTCTATTTGGGGGCAACCAAATAATTCAGGGTTTAGTGTGAATATTGACCACACTTTAGTACATAGAGAAGATGAGCTTATAATTAAAAATATTGATTGTAATACTGAAACTCATGTACAAAAGTTTAGAGGAATTTATCAAAATGCAACGATAGAAAAAGTATTAGAAAAAGTTGATGAAGACGGAGATGGTGAATATGATACGGGCGCAAATGATGATTTTATTCTCAAACATTTAGGGTTATATAAAATTACTTTTCCAGGATTTAAACTGCCGCAACATTCACAATATCATTTAGAAAGTAATCCAGGTACTAATTCAGTTGAGTGGTATAATGGGGTAGTTAGGTTACATACATTAAGTGATGTAAATGAGCCAAGAAAGGAATTTAAAGTAATTAGAACAGAAAATATTGGTTCAACAACTAATGACTTAGTCCTTTATATTGAGGATTTAACTTTTCCAAGCGATTTAAATGATTTAGATGTATATAAATGGAAGTTGATGGATGATGAAGTTAATTCAATTAGCCAAATGACTAATTATTATCCTGGTTATAAAGTCTATTTGTATAAAGATGATAATTTAGGATTGAATGAAGACAATGTTTTACCTCAAGGAGATGATGAGGTACGTTATACTGTTTTTGGCTTGAGAAGTTGGGATTTTCCTAATGAGTTTCAGTATGATAATGCAGATAATTTCTTCTCCAAAATGTCTATTCCAGCATTGATGTTTGCTAATGCTGTAATGGAACCTATTCAACCGCAGAAGCCAACAGGAGGTATGTATGCTACACGTCCAGATTATTTCGGGAAATCATCATATACCTTCAATACAAAATATGGTACACCTGAAGAGATTCATAAACCATACTCCGTACAGTTTAACAGGGCAAGTGATATACAGTTTTTATCTGCTATTTATGATAATGCCGTATATGGATATGATGAGAATGAAGAACCTATTTTAAACACTGTTCAACAGGTTATGAGGGATGTTTTTCTAAATGGAGATGAAGATTTTTATGTAGATAGATGGAACAATTTACTAAGTTTCAATTATCCATCAGGCAACTTTGCTACTTTTGAAGATAGAACTTTACCTTTACCAGACAAGGCATCATTTATAGAGAGTATAAATGTTTTTATTGATGCCCATAATGTGTATTATAATAATTTACCAAATCAGGTAGGACATATATCTGTTCCTATTTTAAATCTTAATGAGACTGTTATTCCTGAAGTAGTTTTACCTAATGGAGATGTTAGAAATACGGAACTGAAGATTAAAGATTTTTTAAAAGATGTATTATTAAATTGTTTTGTACCATTAACAGAGATTCCTGTTTTATATAATTTTGTAAAACCAATTCCTTATAAACCAATTCCAAAGAAACAAGTTATTAGAGACCGTAACGGTAATTTGATAAAACCAACACTTGATCCTGGATCAAATTTTGATATGGCACCTATGATGTGTCGTATTGATCCAGTAGGACAGCAATATGAATCTCAATTTACAGATTATGGATTAGATGGCGCTTCTAATGCAAAATATTTCTATGCCGTAAGAGAAATTAATAATCAATTGAAAACAAGTGATTATAGTGAAATACTTGGTCCAATAAGTTTGGTAAACACAGCTCCACCAATTGCCCCTGAGATTATTAAAGTAATTCCAGTTTTAGAAAACAGAACTTTAGGAATTACTCCATCGGTACAATTACAAATTAATGCTTATCCTAAAGCTCAAAATATAGCTAAAGTTTCAATTTATAGGGCAGATAATCCATCTGATGCTTTATCAATAAGAACGATGAAATTAGTAAGGGTTCTCGATTTAGAAGTTGAAAATTTATTAGATGAAAGTAAATGGATTTTTGAGGACGACTTCTCCGATTTGTCCGAAATACCATTTGGAGATCCTTTATTTTACAGGTTAACAGTTTCTAGAAGAATTCGTTATAATGATAAGGAATTAGTAAATGTAGTTGATTATGCCCCTTCAGAAGCTTCAAAATTGATTATTACTAATGTTGTTGAGAACTATAGCCCTATTTCTCCAGTTTTAGATTATTATTCAGAGCCTTTAAATTCTAATAATGAATTATCAACGATTGTACTTCATTGGGAAAAAACTTGTTATAAAGGTAAGTATCATTTATACAAAATGAATTCACAAGGTAATTGGGTAAAAATACATGAACTACAAACAAATAATCAGAATAATTATCTACCATTGGCGCATACAAACTTACAGTCAGGTACTTTATCAATTATGAATGATGAAAATAATTCTATATACAATCATTTTAAAATAATTACTGAAAATACAGCTGGCATGATGAGTAATGAGGAGCGTATTTTAACAATACATAATGAAGTAAACTGGCAAGACATTGGAGGAATAGGAGAAATGATTGTAGGAGGAACATTTTATATAAGATAATCAACAAAAAAAATAAATTATGGCAACAAAAAATAGAGGAATATTAAAATCCTATTTTGAAACTGGTAAAAGACCTATTCAAGAAGAGTTTGAAAATTTAATTGATAGTCAACTTAATATTGAAGAAGATAAAGCATCTGAAGCAGATGCTCAAAATGATCAGATTGATAATAAATACTTAACACCTAAAACTGTTAAGAAAAGTATTGAAACTTTTGCACCAGTAAAAAAAGTGAACAATATCACTCCGGATTCAAATGGAAATATTGTAGTTACTAATGTTAGTGGAACTGCTTCATCAATAACGGGTACCATATCTAAAAATCAGGTAACCGGATTAGAGAATGATTTAAACAATAAGCAAAATGTTTTAGTAAGCGGAACTAATGTTAAAACTATTAATGGACAATCTATTGTTGGTAGTGGTGATTTATCTGTTTCTGGACCAGTAAAATTGATTGGTGTTTTATCTTCAAATTTTACTTTGTCTAATTCAAATACTTCACAAAATGCGTTTCCTCCTTCTAGTGACGCATATACTTTAACTGCAAATAAAACTTATTTTTTTAAAGGAAAGTTTTTAATAACAAATGGTTCAATTAGTCATACTACAGCTATGGGTTGGGTTGCAACTACTGGATTGAATATAACTTCGATGGAATACGTTGTTCAAATTTTTTCATCTGCATTAAATGGCATCTCTACTTCATCTTCTGTACAAGTTAGCGGTGTTGCAAATAAAGTTTTAAATGCAGCTAGTACTGCAGTAACAACCACAATTGAATTTGAAGGGGTGTTGCGATGTACTACAGGAGGTGTTTTAACTCCTCAATTAGCGTTTTCTGCAGCACCTGGAGGTACAAATCAAATGAAAGTGGGAAGTTTTATTGAGTTCATAGAAATAGGAAGTGATACAGTACAAACGGTTGGTAATGTAAATTGATAATGATCAGTGGAATTGTTTGAAATATTAGTTTTTTTGAAATCAATAGTTCAAAATCTATTAACATAAAACAATTATAAAAAGATGAGCAATTGCTCATCTTTTTTATGTTTAATTTCTAATTACTAAAAGTAAAAGATAAAACATTTGTAAATATTAACAGCAAGTTTGTATATTTATAAGTGTTAGGTAATCTAATATGAAAATTTAAAATAATTAATATAATGAGCGAAAAACTTTCTCATTTATCAGAAGAGAAAATTCAAGAACTTATCATAAGATATTATGAAAAAGAAAAAGTTTCTGATCTCATTGCTGAGTATAATTTAAATTTAAGACCGAATGAATTGGTAAGGAATTTTCCTCCTGAAATTTTAGAAAAAAAATGTATTTATTGCAATTTAGAATTTATTCGTAAAAGAGTTTCTCGAGATTATTTGTATTGGAAAGCTACTCCTGAATATTGTCCAAATTGCGGACATGAAGATGACGCATTTTGTTTATGTAAAAATTGTAAAGCTATAGAGTGGCATAAACAAGATAATGAACGGCAAAATAAGCAGGAGTTCATGGATATTTGGTTAAACCATTTAGAAGAAGATAAAATTGATTTAAATGAATTAACCTTTATTGATAAAATATATTTAGGAGCATTATTGAGAGAAGGTATCTCAGAAGATTATAATTATATTAGACCAATCGAACATTTTATTAATCCATTAACTCCTACTTATGAATTTTTAACAGAAGTGATTGATCGATTAAAGGAAATTAATGCTATTGTTATACATCCGAGTACAGACTCAGAATTTATTGAGATTGTGGATTATGAAAATGGGAGTTTCAGATATTATCCTTACAAAGTTAAATGGGAACTGAATGTGAAAAGTGATGGATTTAGTAAAGTCTCATTAATAGAATTAATTATAAATCCTTTAGATTTAGAACAATCAAATTATGACGAAGCAATTCAATTGTGGAAGAAAATAGCACTATATGAATCAATTGAATATTTTATATATAGTGTTGAAAATATTTTAGGGATTGACTACGAAATTGGCGATAGAACTAAAACTGTATTAAATGATTTAATTAATGATTATTCTGTTGCTCAAATTTATGGCATCTTATATAAAGCAACTAATAATGCTTTAAGATTTCAAGCAGAAAAGGGAGTTACAAGTAAGCATGCTTCAAATACAATAATTGGAAATGCTCAAAGTTTTGGGGAAAGAGCAAAAATTAATAATTGGGTTTTACAAAAATACAATCGAATTAAAGATTGTCCAGAAAGTGCATTAAGTAAATTCTTCTTTGAAAGAGTGATTAAAGTTGGATTTAATGGATTTTCAGAAGTTCCTAATCTTAACAGTATGAGAAAATAAAATTACAAATTTTGTATGACAACGACAGAAATAGTTTTGTTTTCAACATGTATTGGTGCAAGTGCTGCAATTCTATCTCAATTTGTTGCAAATGCGTTAAAAGACAAAAGTGAAAATAGAAAAGTAAAAATTGGATAAAATGAGTGAACTTAAAATTGAATGGGAAATTTTTAAAAATCAAATGAATTCATTTGGAAATAAAGGGGAAGAACTAAGTAAAATATCTACGAGAAGTATTGAGGAAACTAATAATTTTGTAACAGAATATAAAGAGTGGAGAGATAAAGTTGTTAATTTTTTGATTTCCTCACTTGATAGTACAAATTCTTATGTGCAGAGCTTCAGAATTGCTAATTCGAATAAATATAATTTACATGGAAATCAAACATCTTTTGATAATTTTGCTCGAGAACAAAAACAAGATTTAAAAAATGATTTGTTATATATTCAATATATAACAAAACTTCTTAGTGTATCAGATTTAATTATCAAACCAAATCAAATTGATTTGTCAATAAGAGAAAAATATACATCAGAAGATATTTTGGAATTAATCCTTGATAAACTTTATGAATTGTATGATAATAATATATATCCAATATTACCGATATTAGAGGGTAATGGAATTATTTTAAAAAAACAACGTGAAGAATTTGAATATGTTAAGCTTCTTGAAAATTTCGGATATATTATAAGCAATAATATTGCTCGTCAAGCCGATGCTCAATTAACTGTTAATGGTAAAATATACGTTGAAAATAAACTAAAGCAGTCAAAACCAAATTATGAATCAATTTGTGATGATAAAGAAATTATTAACTCAAAGATTGATGATCTTATGGGAAAGTTAGAAAAATTAGGTTTTGGGCAAGAAATAATATATAACGAATTGGAGGAATTAAAAGAATTGTACATTCATCTGAATAAGAAAAATTGGGGCGAACTAGTTAAAGGGAAAATAATAGATTTGGGTTTACAACAAATAATAAACGAGGATATTATGAAGATAATATATAATTCGATAACAAACGATGTATTAAGAATTCCATAATGTTTACAAATAATATCTGTGCTATTAATCTTTTTTAGAATAAATTTTATTGAATTCAAAACAATTGATCAAGAATATTATATTTTATTATGAAGCAACATTTTGTCCCTAAAGTATATTTAAAGCGATTTGCGGTTAAAAATAAAAATGAGTATATAGTTGAAGTGTATGATAAAAAAGAAGAAAAGTTTTTTAAAGTTAATACAGAAAATATTCTATCTGTAACAAATTTATATACTCTTGATCCTTCAAATAATAAGTCAAATAATCCATTGATTGTTGAAAAGATTTATTCAGATTTTATTGAACCTCTGTATGAAAAATCAATAAAAATTCTGTTAGACGATTCAAGAACTTATATTAGTAATTTAGAGAGAGCTGAAATACTAATCAGTATATTGCATCTCTATCATCGTAATCCTAATAATTTTAAAAAACTTATCAATGCTCATATTGAAATTATAAATACAATGTATTTAAATTCAATAAATGAAAATAAATTAGAATTCAGTTATCTTGATGAAACGTATAAAACGGAAAATTTTAATATTGATGAAATTAAAGAAAAAATTGAATTGAAAATAAATAAAATTTTCAAAGAAAATCATATAGATTTAACTGCAAAATTTGGAGAAATACATGAGTTTACAGCTATGGAAGTTTTTAAGTGTGAAACTCAAGGAAATTTTTTTACAAATGATAATCCAATCCATTTTCAAGATTTTCTTAACACAGAGGCGAACAATCCATTTCTTATTTCAGCAGAATTCACAATACCATTAACAAAAAAATATTTTCTAAAATTATCTCATGATAACACTAAAAAAGTAAATTATATTTATCGTTACAAAATTTCAGATTTTCATGTCAATTTAATAAATGATCAAACTTGTAAAACTGCGTCAAGATTTGTTATATGCAATAAGAACGATTTTATAGTTTTTTTAGAAGACAAAAAAATAATTGATGATATTTCGATTCATAGAAAAATGGATTTACTAAAACAAGTGATAGAACATTGTGAAAAATCTAATCTAAAAGACGAATATTACAAATTAATTAAATATTATTATATAAAGTATTTAGAACAAAATAATCATCTGGATAAAATTGATGAATATAACTTGATGATGAGAATGAAAGAATTGAATAAACAAAAAAAGGCAAGCTTAATATAATAGCTACCAATAAAAAATATTTACTTGTTTATTGCAATAGGATTCTTGAGACCAAACCATTTAGACTATTTCATTTTTGTTGTGAAGATTTATCTTGATACACGTTACTACAATTTCTTCAGATATTCTATTTTTTGTTTTAAAAATTAATTATTTAAAGCAAGTTAAACCGATATTTAAAAAATTATTAAGCTTAGATAATTCATTATTAAATATTCTATGTAAAAGCAAATATATTTTGTAATTCAAAATTAGCCTATCCTTTTTAATTAAAAATATCTAAAATATCTATATCGCTATTCAAATTATAGAATAACTTTATAAAATAATTATTTTTTTAACCATTTTATTAAATATTTTTTAAGATTATATCTTAATTATGTATAATTGCAGAGAATAATTTAACAAAATTAAAAATCATGGTTTATAATGTTTTAAAGACTAATGAATTTGTACATATCAATTTTCAAGATATTGGTAGAAAATATCAAGCTAATTATAATGAAAATGATAAAGTTTTATTTACCGATAACGAACTCAAATCAATTTTATCACTAATTTTTGCATACCAACTTCACTTAACTGAATTAGAAAAGCAAAGTAAGGAGGATAGATTAAAATTTTTAAGTGAACAAAATTACTATTTTAACATTTCAAAAGACTTTGGCAGATTGTTATTAGAAAATTTAGAAGACTGTAAATTTGAATGGTTTAATGAACTTAAAAGACAATCATTTAGGCTAGAAATAGTTGGAAGTGATAAAAACTTGAATGAGTTTGTTGAGGAAGCTTTAATAGATCAAATGAATATAAGACAATGGGAATATGGGAAATACTTTTTTAAATCCTATTCAAATATTTTAGATTCTTCTCTATCAAATAAAAAGATCAAAGGAAATCAAAGTAATCAAAATTCAGCAAAATTTTGGGACAACTTGTATGACAAAATGGTTAATATCAAAGAACCTATTGAAAATTATGAAGCTGTTCTATTGGGGTTTTACGTCAAAAGCAGAATAGAAAAACAAGATTTAAATATGCAAAATTATTCCTTATTGGGAAGTATTTCATGTCAAAAGTTGTTCTATTTATTCAAAAGAGAACAAAATTTAAAACAAGCTCTTAATGAATTATTATCACTAGATCAAAAATTAAAAATCAATAAAGGTAGAAAACCATGATAAAAACAAATCTTAAGTTAGTTTTTGACGTATTAAAACGAACAGATATAAGTATTGAACAAATTTATGTTGAAGGTGAATTATTTACTGTAGAGCAATTGAAAAAATTGCATGAATGGGTTGATAAAAACAAAGAACTTTACATCAATATTCTAATTAAATATAAATATTTTACATCACGAAGAATTGCTTTAATTGTACTTTTAGAAGAGGATTTCTTTGATAAAAATAATTATGATTTTGAAGATTTAACTAAATATGAAAGAAAAGCATCTATTCGATTTGAAGTTACAAACAAGAACAAAAAAGATTTAGATACACCTGAAAAAGTACATCCTAAAAACCCATGTCTGTATTATGAAAATTTTGAATCAAATCAAAGTAAAAGACAATATAGAGAGGCTCTAAAAAAACTTTTAGAAACTCCTTTTCATTTTTTTGAAAAAGAAGAGGCTATAAAATCACTTTCAAATACGTTTGAAGATTTACAAAATTGTTGATTTTTTCTAACCAAATTATTAACGAATTATAGTCTAAATCTCAATAAATTTTTAAAGTATTTTAGATAAAATTCAGTGCCTTTTTAATATTTACATGGGTATCTATTAAAGTTTTTCTTTAAAAATCTATTTTAAATAATTTAACTAACTTAATTTTTTTAGTTCTCTATCAAATAAAATTCAAAGCAGGGTGTGGGGTGCAACCCTGCCAAGCCATTCGACCAAAGGGAGGTTTTTGCTATCAAAAACATGGCTTGCTTCATGACAACTTATAATTTATTAAAAGTGATGGTAACTAGGAAATATTTAATTATAAAAGAATTTAGTAAAAAAATATAGTAATACAAAAGTGTAATAATACAAAAGTATAATAATACAAAAGTATAATAATACAAAAGTATAATAATACAAAAGTATAATAATACAAAAGTATATATGTATTTATATACAAATATATTTATATATATAAATACAAAAATACATTATTGTATTTTTACCCTGAATAAGTTAAGAGGATTAATTGTTAAAATAAGTTGGAGACAACGTTTAACAAAATATCATTTAATATTTACTTTTAGCCGTAATGTTTTTTTGAATACGGTTAACCGTATTTGTCATTTTTTACCCATTTAAATTTGTCCTGTTGAACGAGTTTAAGTGGGTTTTTATTTTGAATTTGACCCAATAATTTTTCAAATTAAAAAGAGAAAGTATGGCACGACCAAAAAAGAAGTTAGATGAAATTAAGTTGTTACAAATCAATCTAAGAGTTACTTTAAATGAGCAAGTTCAATTAGAGGAAATTGCTAAAACATATGGTTTAAATGTAGTCGAGTTTGTTAGACGAAGAGCTTTACAAAAACAATTACCAAAATTTACTATGCCAGGTTTACAAAGAGATTTGCTTATTGAACTTTCTCGAATAGGAAATAATATTAATCAAATGTCGAAAAAAGCAAATCAAGGAAATCCTAATTTAAAAGGATTGGAAAGTGAATTATTGAATTTACACAAACAGTTAAACGAAATTAAAAATCAAATATTGAACTAGATGGTTGGTAAGCAAGTCAAGGGAAAAGATTTTTTTTTGTTTTGAAATATAATCAAAACAAAGTAGATAAAGGAGAAGCTATTGTTTTAGATACCAATCTTTCATCTGAATCTGTGATTAAACAAACTAAAGAATTCAATATAGTAAGACAGCAAAAACCGAATCTTTCAAAAGCGGTTTATCATGTGAGTTTGAACTTACCCTATGAAGACGCAAATAAATTATCTGATGAGAAATTCGCAAACCTAGCAATAGATTATTTGGAAGGTATGGGATTTAATGAAAATCAATACATAGTCTACAAACATTTTGATGTAGAACATTCGCATATTCATATAGTGGCAAATCGAGTTAATTTTTCTGGTAATGTTGTAAGCGATTCACAAGATTATAAAAGAAGTGAAGCATTGATTAGAAAGTTAGAGGAGAAATACAATTTATCAGAATTAATCCGAAAACAAGAATCAAATGTACTTTCTAAAGGTGAAATAGAAAAATGTTTGCGAACAGGAGATGTTCCAGAACGTTTAGAATTACAAAATATTTTAATAGAAATTCTAAATCAAAATTTGTTGATGAAAGACTTTACTGAAAAACTTAGGTTAAAAGGAGTTAATGTCAAAATCAATCAAAGTTTAACAACAGGATTTATTTCAGGAATATCATTTGAATACAAAGGGACTTTTTACAAAGGAAGTAAAATACATAAAAACTTTTCGTGGAATAATATCAAGACTAAAATAATAAAAGATGAACAAAACAGAAACCATTCTATTATTCCAGAAGATAATGTTGGAATTAGAGCAACTAAAACAAAAGCAGTTGGAGATGAAAAACTTGTTAGCGAAGTCCCACGAAATCATAACAGAGAATCAAATAAAAATATCAAAAAAAATCGACCAACTAACGAAGAAATAAAAAATCAACGAAGATTTAAATTTAAAAGATAATCAATGAAAGCTGAGACTGCATATAGCGTAATACAAGCCCTTCCAGAAACGGAAGTAGCTCGCTTGTATAAAATGCTGGGTGTGCAGTCTCCTACTTTATCTAATAAAAATAATTCTAAAAAGAAACCGCTTATTTCTGATGCAGAGGCTACTGAATATTTACTTAGAAAGTTAAAAAGACACCCTTAGAAAATAAACTTTAATTTTAATAAAACAATAATTTTATTTGGAAATAAAAATTTAATTTTACAACAATTAAAATAATATTAATCGCGTAAGCTATTAATTTGGCCAAAGAAAACTCGGAATCTTCTTAAAAAACCAAAATTAATAGACTTACGCCTGTGCATGATACTTGCGTGGGCGTGGTCTTCTGGTTTTTGGGTATCCGAGTACCTCTTTGGCTGTTGATTATTGTCTCACGCATTTTTTTAGCACCAATGAAAGAAAACAAATCATCAGCAACACTTGAGCACCAAGTACTCCTGCCTTTATTTAATTTATTATTATTTGATAAACATGACTCACCAGACTTTAATTCTGATCATGAAGTATTATCAAATAATTTTGTTGAAGCTTTTAAAACAGATAATCCAACTGAAATAGAGGAAAACTTCTTTACAAAAAGAATTTATTTTTATTTAAAAGAATTATCTACTAAAGAGAGAGAAAATGTATTTAATATACTTTTTAATAACGATGTTTACATTAGCACTTTGACTATCGGTAATTTGTTTTCAAATAAATTGTCACCAGATGAGAAAAACACAATATCAACGCAAAATAAAATTTTAGCTGATTTGTTGAATTACAAAGAGGAAGCTAAAATAAGTAAAAATATACTCTTATTTTTCTCTTTACAATTTGTGTCTATTTTTGAATATAAATTTTCTGATTCTAAAATCATTACCAAATTTGAATATTATGACATAATTGATAAATTAGGAAGTTTCCAAAAACTAAATTCTTAAAAATACTTATATGGAAAGAGAAAATAAAGATGTGCTAAATTGGTTTATAAACTATAGACCGGATTTAAAAGTAGATGAAAATTTTGTTGAAGATTTGCATAATGAATTTCTTCAAGCCAATAATAAATTATCATTGGATGAAATTACTTTTTATGGATTTGTTATTTCAAATTATAAATCTGAAATCATAAACTTCATTTATAAGGCTTTAGAAGAAAATTGGTCAGAAATATATGAAAATTGGGAAACTAAAAACACAATATCCTTTCACATTAAAAACTTAAAGGAACTAATTGATTCCAAAGACCCCACTGAAAATCAAGAAGAATATCCTCATTTAGAGTTTGATGAAGTAAATATTAGAGAAATTTATTTGAATTTAATTGGTGATTATATTCAAAAATTGAAAACCTTGAAGAATTAATTTTTCAAGGTTTTTTTAGTTTCTATTTATATCTATTTCTAAAAGTTTTGATATACTTTTTAAAATAATGTATCTGATATCAAAGACAGAATAAACTATTTAGTTTATTTTTTTAATGATAAATAAACTAGATAGTTTATAATATATTATATTTGCGTAACACTACACATTGTGTAGTAAATAGCAAATATAATATACAAGTGAAAACAGGAGGTCAAACATATAATTATTTAGAAGAATATATAGATAGCGTTAGAGCTAAAGGTAGATATGCGTTTACATTGGAAGAACTCAAAGGTAAATTAGATGTAACAGATAAAGCAATTCTTCAAAATCTATACCGACTAAAAGTAAAAAATAAAATAGTTCAAATACGTAAAGGCTTTTATACAATACTTCCAGTCGAATATTCAAGATATGGTATAATTCCAAGTAATATGTATTTAGATGACATGATGCAATCACTAAATAGAAAATACTATTTAGGATTAATTTCAGCAGCTGCAATTCATGGTGCATCACATCAACAGTCTATGGAAACATTTGTAATAACAGAAAAGCCAGCATTAAGAGATATAAAAAACAAAAAACTAAAAATAAATTTTTTAGTAAAAAATGAATGGAACACAGAAGATATTAATCAAATAAAAACAGAAGCAGGATATATAAATGTTTCTTCTCCAGAATTAACAGCTTTAGATTTACTCTATTATGTAGATAAATTAGGAATGAATCGCGTTATAACTATATTAAAAGAATTAGTAGAAGTTATTAAACCAAATATATTGGCTAAAACGGCTAAAAACTATTCTCAAACAGCAACGGTACAACGATTAGGATATTTGTTAGAATACGAGCTTAAAAATGACAAACTAAGTCAAGCAATTTATGCAACTATAGCAGATAAAAAAGGGGCAAACATACCATTAATGCCAGGTAAGAATAAAAAAGGGAATACTAATACCAAATGGCGAATTATAAATAATATTAATATCGAAAGTGATTTATGATTCCAAAAAGATACATAGAAGAGTGGCGCGAGTTCGCTCCTTGGCCAGAAAACGGACAAGTAGAGCAAGACCTAATTATTGAGAGAGCAATTGTAGAAATATTTGCCGACCCTTTTCTAAATGAAAATCTTGCTTTTCGAGGTGGAACTGCATTACACAAACTATTTCTAAAGCCCCAAGCAAGATATTCAGAAGATATAGATTTAGTGCAAATAAAATCCGGACCAATAAAACCTATTTTAGTAAGAATAAGAGAAGTGTTGGCGCCATTTTTAGGTACAAAAAGAAAAATTGAATCCAGTATTCATAACAATACAGCAACCTATAAATTTGAAACAGAAATACCACCTATAATCCAAATGCGATTAAAAATCGAAATCAATTGCAGAGAACATTTTACAGTATTAGGATTACAACAAGTGCCATTTGAAGTAAATAATGGTTGGTTTTCAGGAAAATGTACGATTAACACTTATCAGGTAGAAGAATTATTAGGAACTAAACTAAGAGCATTATACCAAAGAAGAAAAGGAAGAGATTTATTCGATTTAGATATAGCACTAAAAAATCTTGAAATTAACACAGATAAGTTAATTCAATGCTATAAAGAATATATCAATTTCTCTGATGGAGTTAATCCAACTAGTAAAATGTTTCTCGCTAATATGGAAGAAAAAATGCAAGACGATGAATTTAGAAATGACATTTTTACCATCTTAAGACCTGAAGTAGAATATGATAATGATTTAGCTTATCAATATACCAATGATAGAATAATTAGTAAAATTTGAATCAATAAAAACTTTTTTACAGATAGTGTAAAGTTTTAATTAAATATATAAATGAAAAATTTCAAAGATAAAGCAGACTTAATATGGAAAGTTGCAGATTTACTCCGTGGTGATTATAAACAATCCGATTACGGAAAAGTAATATTGCCACTTACTGTAATACGAAGATTAGATTGTGTTTTAGAACCAACAAAAGATAAAGTGCTGGCTTATTTACCGAAAGTAGATTCGCTTAAAGAAAGTGCAAAAGATATTGCCTTAAACAAAGTAGCAGGTTTTAATTTTCACAACAAGAGTCAATTCAATTTTGACAAGCTAATTGCTGATTCAAACAATGTTGCGGTCAATTTAAGAAACTACATTAGTGGGTTTTCAACCAGTGCAAGAGAAATAATTGAGTATTTCACTTTTGATGATCAAATTGATAGAATGGATGACCCAAAAGCGGACATTTTATTTCGTGTACTAAAAAAATTCCAAGAAATAGATTTATCTGATATGGATTCTATGGAAATGGGATATGTTTTTGAAGAACTAATCCGAAAATTTGCAGAGCAATCCAACGAAACAGCAGGAGAACACTTTACACCTCGTGAAGTAATCAAACTAATGGTAAATCTATTATTTAATGAAGATAAAAGCATATTAACACAAGAAGGGATAGTAAAAACGCTATATGATCCAGCTTGTGGAACTGGTGGCATGCTTTCTATTGCAGAAACCTATCTAAATGATTTAAACCCAAAAGCAGAACTCAAAGTTTTTGGTCAAGAAATCAACCCAGAATCTTATGCAATTTGTAAATCGGATATGTTGATTAAAGGGCAAAATCCTTCCAATATTAAATTCGGAAATACATTTACTGTTGATGGTTTAGAATTCGACAAATTCGATTATATGCTATCCAATCCGCCTTTTGGTGTTGATTGGAAAAAAGCCGAAAAAATTATTAAAGCCGAAGCCGATAAAAAAGGAATGTCTGGTCGTTTTGGTGCAGGTTTACCGCGTATCAATGACGGTTCATTATTGTTCTTGCAACACATGATGTCTAAAATGAAACCCGACGGTACAAGAATAGCAGTTGTCTTTAATGGCTCACCTTTATTTACTGGTGCTGCTGAAAGTGGAGAAAGCAATATTCGCCGATGGATAATAGAAAACGACTGGCTTGAAGCTGTAATAGCTTTACCTGACCAATTATTCTATAACACAGGTATCTCAACCTATATTTGGATTGTAACGAATCATAAAAGCAAAACCAGAAAAGGTAAAATTCAATTAATCAATGCTACTGGAGTAAAAGACGAAGAGTTGCTAAAAGATGGAAAGTTAGAATTCAATCGATTCTGGAATAAAAAAGATAAAAGTCTAGGTAATAAACGTAAAGAAATTCCAGAAAATGGTACAACTAAAGGAATCGGTTTCATAACCCAATTGTATGGTAATTTTGAAGAAAACGAATTCAGTAAAATCTATCCGAACGAGTTTTTTGGTTATTGGAGAATTACAGTAGAACAACCATTAGTTGAAAATGGAAAAATAGTAACAGATCGTTCTGGCAATCCAAAGCCCGATTCAACTATTAGAGATTACGAGAACATTCCATTTTTGAAAAAGAATAGCGAAGGTAAATTAGTACAACAAACAATTAAAGAATATTTTAAAGCTGAAGTAAAACCTCATTTACCAAAAGCTTGGATTGATGAAAGCAAAACGAAAACAGGTTACGAAATCAACTTCACAAAATATTTCTACGAGTTCAAACCATTACGACCATTAGCTGAAATCAAAGCCAATATTATGGCATTAGAGGAAAAAACTGTTGAGGCTGAAAAAACTATTTTAACTAACTAATGATGAGCAAATCAATTAAAATTAAAAAATCTTTAAGCCTTGATGATATAGAAGAAATTCTAAAAGATATTAATGCAAATAAGACTATTGATCTCCAATTACCAATTTCAATTGATTATACGGGTTTTGGAATATTACCGAGCTTTTTTTTAGCTTTTTTTACTTGGGTAAGAAATAATAATGGGAAAATAATTTTGCCAATTAATGAAAATGACTTGAAGAAATTAGAAGATTTCGCAACTGATTATTACGGATATGTGATACTTTCCACTATTTGGAGAAATTTTGATATCGTTAATAAAAATAATGTAAATATTAAACTTAGTTTTAAAGATTTTACAGGTAAAATGCATCAGTACATAGACTCACTAACAATCAATTTACCAAATGAATCAATTTTAGTTCCTTCGTATGATCATTTTCCAAAAGAAAAAGGTTTAAGTCATTGGTTTTATTCTCATGATAATGAATTTTTCAACACTCCTTCAGGTATAGAAAATTCAATTTATCACATATTATCACAAATAAATAAAAATTATAAACAGAGACTAAAAAGAAATATTAGTGACTCTTTTGATGATATAAATACTATTGTATGGGAATTACTTAAAAATACCGATGAACATGCTACAACAGATTATTTAGGGCAAATAAAATTATTGCCTAATACAAGAGGTTTATTCATGAAAATTCACAGAAGTTCAAAGAATAATTTTATTTCAAATACAAAACACGAGGGTTTAAAAGAGTACTATATAGATGCCTTAGATGATGATGAGTTTTCATTTTTTCTAGAGATTTCCGTTTTTGATAGTGGGCCAGGTTTAATTAAAAGATTCTTAGGTAAAGAATGGAGTGATGATAGAGCAATAGAAAAAAACGTTGATACAATTAAAAACTGTTTGTTTAAAGGTCAATCTTCTGTTAAATCGAATGAAGGAGTAAATAAAGGTTTTGGGTTAGATGAAGTTCTAAATCTTTTGGATAAAAAAAGAGGTTTTTTAAAAATAAGAACTGGAAATGTTTCAGTGTATAAAAATCTTATTAAATCAAAATATAAAAAATTTGATAATCCAAGTGAAATTGAGCTTTTTGATTGGCAATCATTATCTAATGAAAACTATACAAAAATGCCTACATCAGAGGGCAGTCTTGTAACATTAGCAATTCCTTTAAATTAAATTTCAACATGAAACAATGTTATATCTATAATTACTTTAAAAAGGTAAACACAAAAACACAAGAGATTCAAAATCATCAAGTTATTTTTTTTTCGTATAAAAATATCTTAGCTAATTTTTCTGATTTAAAAATTCAGTTAAGAGATTATTTTCATGAAAATACACTTCCTAATAAATTATATATCATTTGCTTTGAATTTAATAAGAAGGAAGTAAACGAAATATTTAAAAGTGATTCTGAACTTTACGATTATATACCAAAATTTGACCACAATATAAATGGTAATTCTCTGAATATAGTTTCAATTAATAAAAAAGGTGACTTAGAAAATATTGTAAATAAAATTGACTCTATCGATGAAATTAAATTTTTATACAATATAGGGTTAACAAAAATCTTTACAAAAAATGGTGGTTTAATTGTTTCCCAACCCTCAAATCATTTTGTTTTCCCTTCAGGCAAACATAGTGATAGATTTCTTAGAACAGGAAATGTACTATTATCTGGAAGTGAAATTAATTTTATTGCGTCAGCTCTAGTTTTACATTTCAAAAAAGAAAAAATTGAATCAATTTATTCAGACACCTCTTCAATTAATTCATTAGCTTATGCTTATATTAATTTATTAAAGGAATTAAATGATGATTTTAAAGAATCAGTTTTTGTAGAGAGTTTTGGTTCATATAAAATGTTTGAAAAACAGAAATTTAAAGCAAAAAGAAATTCTGTTTTTTTAATTTCATCATCTACTTCAGGAAGTATTCTTGATAGAATGGTTGAAGAAAATAAATCTAAAAATATAGATTTAAATGATATTGCAATATTATTTGGACTAACAATTAAAAATCATTACAAAAGTCATTTAATATGTGACCTTACTAAAAATGAAAATAATCCTCTTGGAATTGATCCTATTAAAAGCTTCAATAATAAAAAAGGTGAAAGTTGTGGATTTTGTGAAAAAGGATCTAAAGCTTTAAAGGTTGAAGGAGATGTTTTTTTATTAGAGAAACCAATTGTTAATAGTGTTCTTCTCAAGAAAACAGACCTTCCTATATTTATTCGAAATTTTTCTGAATTCTATAAAAAAGCTAATAAAGAAAGTGATTCAATTATTAGATGTTATCATAAAGAAAACGGATATAAAGATAAAAAATATGATATTTATATTGATGTACCATCTATCCTAAAAGAGTGGGATAATCGAACAGAAGATAATCATCCATACAAAAACATTTTCCTTAAACTTGAAAAACATATACTGCAAAATATTCCTGCATCACTAAAATATATTATTACATTACCAGATGAAGGTTCCAAGGAACTAGCTTCAGTAATTCAAAAAGTATTATCAGAACATCAAATACCGTTTGATAAAAAGAACATTATCGGTATTGATTCTAAAGAAATCAAAAATATTAATAAAAATCAAAAAGGGACAATTGCAGTTGTCAGTTCTAGTATTGTTTCAGGAAGAAATTTATTATATCTAAGTAGAGCATTAAGAGATTATGAGAAAACATATCAACGTATATTTTTTAATTTTATTAATAGGACTAATAAAAAAGAACAATTTGATTTTCTGCAATCTAATTTAGGACTAGGTGAATTTGGTGTCGATACGCATAAAATTTTCAATGTTGAAACGATTTTTTGTTCAAATGAATCACTTAAAACTACTTGGCATCATGAGTATAACAAAATGCTAGAGTTTCTTGACTTTGTTGAAACAAATAATCATTTAAAGGAGTTTTCAAAATATTGCGATTTTAGAGTAAATGAATTAGCTGAGTGTGGAAAACAAAAAGGTCTAAGTGATAATTTATTTTTTCCAACATTAAATGGCAAAACATTAAAAATCAGAAATGGTTTTGCATTTGCACCATTCAATACAGGAGTTTCTCATACAAATTTTATAGCAAGAGCAAAACAATCTGAAGTTTATTTCATTATTTCAAGCATACTAAATGAACTAAGAAACAAAGAAGTTTTTCATCAAAGTGAGTACGTTAGAAATATTTTAGATCCAGGTAATTTTATAAGATTTAATGATGGAATTATTCAAACTTGTTTATTAAGAGCTTCAAAATCAGAAGAATTAGATTACAGTTTGTCAGATGATGCTAGTCTACAGATGAAATCAATATTAGGTGATATGATTATTCATATCAATGACGACCATGCAGAGGCCTTAAATGAATTCTTCTATGCAATTGCGATAAGAAAACTAAAATTTATTCCCTTTGTTATTGAAGATTGCATTTCACTTTTAGAAGAACAAACTGACTACAACAAAAAAGATTCAATTTTGAAAGGATTAGTAGAATATATAAAAGAGAATATTCTTGAAAAAGAAAACAGTCAAGATAAATTTAAAAACCTTCCAAAACCAACTATTTTAAATGAGTAAAAAATACCCAAAATACAAACCCTCTAATATAGAATGGATTGGAGATATTCCAGAGCATTGGGAAATTAAAGTTTTAAAAAGACTTGCCAAAATTTGCAATGGTCAAGACCATAAAAAGGTATGGGATGCGAATGGTCAATTTCCCATTATTGGAACTGGCGGAACGTTTGGTTATACTGATAGTTATCTTCACCAAGGGCCTTCAGTAATTCTCGGAAGAAAAGGAACTATTGATAAACCGCAATATATGGAAGCACCATTTTGGTCAGTTGATACGGCTTATTATACAGAGATTTTTCCTTCAACCAATCCAAGATATTTTTATTATTTATGTACCACAATAAATTTTGAATTATATAAATATGGTTCCGCTGTTCCAAGCATGTCCCAAGAAGTATTAAATCAAATACCTTTTTCGGTAACAAATGCTCTCGAAGAACAAATCGCAATCGCCAATTATCTCGACAAAAAAACACAAGAAATTGACCAGCTTATTGAGGATAAAAAACAATTAATTCAATTGTTAGAGGAAGAAAAAACAACTATAATTAGCCAACTTATAACCAAAGGAATTGACTCTAATGCTGAAATGTGTGATTCTGGTATAGAATGGATTGGAGAAATACCAAAAAATTGGGTTACTAAAAAACTAAAATATGTTCTTTCGGATAAGCTAAAATATGGTGCGAACGAATCTGCTGATGAAGAAAATCGTGAACATCCAAGATATATAAGAATTACAGATTTTGGAAAAAATGGTAAATTAAAAAAAGATACTTTTAAATCATTGCCACCTGAAAAAGCAAATGAATATTTTTTAAAAGAAGGTGATATTTTATTTGCAAGAAGTGGAGCAACTGTTGGTAAAACTTTTCAATTTAAAAACTATAATGGAATTGCTTGTTTTGCAGGTTATTTAATTAAAGTGTCTCCAAATCCAGAATTGATTTTATCTGATTATTTATATCTTTTTACTAAAACAAGTAATTATAAGCAATGGAAGAATAGCATTTTTAATCAAGCTACAATTCAGAATATCGGAGCAGACAAATATGCATATTTAGACATAACTATTCCCAAAGTGGAAGAACAAAAAGTAATTATAGACCATATTCATAAAGAAAGTGATAGAATAGATTCTAAAATAAAGAAAACAAAAAAATTAATCGATTTACTAATTGAATACCGCTCTGCTTTAATAAGCGAAGTAGTAACAGGGAAAGTAAAAGTAATAGACTAAAGAATATGACTCTTTGTACAGCATACATAAGACAAGCAAACGAAACTGAAGAATTAGTTTTTGCAACAGATAGTTGTTTAACAGGTGGGGAAAAATGGAAACAAGGCATCAAGTTATTTGAATTACCTCGTAAAGATTGTTTGTTGTGTTTTGCAGGTACAACAAACAGAGCGTATCCATTAGTCTTAAATTTAACGTCATCAATACATTTAGATAAATTTCTTGAATCACCATCATCAAAATTAGAGGATGTATTATTATACATATCGGAGTTATTTTCAGACTTATTGAAGAGAATTATTTCTGAAATTGCTGGAGAAAATATTCATGAATTACGAAGCGGTGTAAAATTTTTATTTGGTGGTTGGGATTGGACAAAAGGTAGTTTTAGAGTTTGGAAATTGTATTATTCAGAGGAAATAGAAGGCTTTTTATTTGATGAGTTAACAAATGATGATACCAAAACTAAATTTTATACATTTCTTGGAGACCCAGAAGAAGAAATAGAAACAGAGGCAAAAGAAAGAATAAAAAAAATCTTTTTGGATGATGATACTTTTGATAGTAAGCTCGATATGGAGCCATTAAAAGTATTGCGAGATATGTCACTAGATAAAAGCATTAGAACAGTAGATGGAAGTTTACAAATAGCTAAAATTTACAAATCCAATAGGTCAGAATTTTTTGGAATTTACTGGGAATCAAGTAAAGGAAAACCTTGCTTTCAAGGAAGAGAATATAATGAAATAAATAAACCATTGGTACGCTATTTCAATCCTGATACGCTAGAATTACTTGAGTTAGACATACCAGAGAATTTAAGTATCATTAGTGAAGAAATTTATGGTGCAGATACAGATTTCATTTTTGAATGTTATCCAGATTTTGGACGATTAAAAAACGTAATTTCTGAAAAAGAAAAACACAAACTTAAATTGATATTCAAAGAAGTGGCATACAGGCAATTTTTAGAAAGTCAAAATAATATTGAAACAATTTATTATTTAAAAGAATGAGTAAACAAAGAATTTTTGAGATAATTAGAAAAGAAGAAGCTGCCTTATTTGTAGGTGCTGGAATGTCTTTGTATGCAGGTTACCCTTCTGGTGCAAAATTAGCAGAAATTTTATTTAACAATTTGACTAGTGATCTACAAGAACAAGTAGATTTTACAACCAATTTGCCAAAATTAGCTGAGGATATATATTATCTTAAAGGTGGAAATAAAAATTATTTAATTGAAAATCTTAAAAATGAATTTCAGAGAGAGCCTATTTCAACTGAAACACACCAACTTTTAGCAAAAATTCCTCAAATAAAAACTATCATAACTACCAATTATGATACACTTTTTGAAACAACTAATAAGAACATAGAAGTAATTCGTAAAAGTGCTGACTGTGCAACTGCCAATCAAAAAAAACAATGTTTATTTAAAATTCATGGCGATTTATCAGATACTTCAAATATCATCCTAACAAATTCTGATTACAATAATTATTTTATCAAAGATAGTGAAAGATCAATTTTCTGGAATGCTATTAAAACTAAGTTAGTTGAAAACCATATTATTTTTATTGGATATGCTTTAGAAGATAGTAATGTATTGACTACTATTGGTAAAATTCTAGATGAATTAGGTGACCACCGTAAGGAAATGTTTTTTGTGGCACCAAGTATTCAACCAGCTAAATTAAAATTTTTTCAACAAAAAGGAATTGAATATATTCAAGCTAAAGCAGAAGACTTATTCAAAGAAATTAATGAGGATTTAAAATTTAATTATCTCACTGGATTAAAAAAAGGGATTGGTAATGCAGATACTGCATTTGATTTTGCTAAAATTAACAACATTAATATTAGTTTAAGTAAATCAAAGGATTTATATATTATAGATAGAATATCTTCTCTAGATGGTATTGGGAAGAGCGAAGTAAAATTTAAAATTGAATCTGAAAGCGATAGTACAAAAAAAATAATAGATTCATTAAGAGGAAAAGACTTTGAAGATATAAGTTTAAGTGGTGATCTGTTAAAAGAATACAACCACTTTTTTAATGGAATTAGGATTAATAATCAAGAGAATATAACAAGTCTTTATATTAAAAAAGTTCCTTCAATTTTTGGTTTTTTTAACATTGTTTTTGAAGATGCATTTGAATTAGATAATTACTATTTAGAAATATTTATTGCAAACCCAAATGAAAATCAAGCCAAGATAAAAATCAAAGCAAATGATTTTGATATTTTAATCACAATAGATTTTGCGTCTAATACAACCAATCATAAATTTAACATTGAAATAAAGCCAAGCAAATTCATAAAATCAGTAAAAAACGGTCTGAATTTTTATAATATTTTATCCAGAATTACATCAAACAAAAAATTTAAATTGTTTAAAGAGAATAAATTATTTTACTCATATAGAGATAAAATAGTTTTTGATAAAGGTTCATTTGATGCTGATTTCTTGCTAGATTATTTTTATAAATTACGAAAAATAGAAAATTACTTCGAAGTTCAATTTAACAACATAAACCTAGATGATACAAGCGAAAAAAAATTGAGACATATTAACGCCTATATTGATAAAATTGTTTTACAAGAAGATTTTAATGGTTTGACTTTTAAAAATAAAAATAAGAAAGAGTATAATTTCTTAGTTAGTGGAGAACACAAAAATAAAGTTCTAGTTATAAGTGAAAAAAATAAACTAATTCACAATTTACATGGTATTGATTTTAATATAGGTTATTTACACAAATACATCCAGGATGCTTATATTGAAAATTTACAAGATTTGAAAGATAAAAAAACAAAAATATTTAATATGAAAAGTGAATCCAATACAATCTATTATCAATTCACTGACAGCAAAACAATGATTACGCAACAATAATTTAAATAATTATGAGCATCACAACCGAAAACACATTCGAAACTGCTATTGTGCACTCGCTTATCGAAAAAGGCGGATATACATTAGGGAATACCAGTGAATATACTATAGATTTAGGTTTCTTTAGAAGAGATATTATTGATTTTTTACAAAGTTCGCAACCAAGTAAATGGGAGAAAATCAAAGCTATTCACGAAAAAGATGTTGAAAACAGAGTTTTACAACGACTTTATAAAGAACTCGATCTAAGAGGTAGTTTAGATGTACTACGAAATGGTTTTACGGATTATGGTGTTCGTTTTCAAATGGCATTTTTCAAACCAGTATCAGGTTTAAATCCAGATGCTTTAGCATTATATGCAAAAAACGAGTTAAAAATCCATCGTCAAGTTTATTTCAGTAAACAGAATACTAATTCTGTTGATTTGGTAATTTCACTAAATGGAATACCAATAGCAACTTTAGAATTAAAAAATCAATTCACAGGTCAAAATGTAAAGAATGCCTTAAAACAATACAGTACAACTAGAGACAATAGAGAACTATTATTTGCTTTCAAAAAAAGAACTTTAGTACATTTTGCCGTTGACCAAGATGAGGTTTTTATGACTTCAAAATTGGATGGTATCAAGACCTTTTGGCTACCATTCAACAAAGGCTACAATAGAGGCAAAGGAAATCCTCCAAACAAAGAAGGATATAAAACACAGTATTTATGGGAAGATATTTTAGCAAAAGACAGTTGGTTGGAAATCATTCAAAGTTTTGTGCATCTTCAAACTGAAGAAATTGAAATGGAAGGAAAAATATTCAAAAAAGAAAAACTTATTTTTCCACGTTTCCATCAATTAGACGCAGTTAGAAAAATTGGAGCGGATGCAATAGTAAACGGAGCAGGTAAAAATTATCTAATTCAACATTCAGCCGGTTCAGGTAAAAGTAATTCCATAGCATGGTTGGCTTATCGATTGTCAAGTTTGCATAACGATACTGATGAAAGAATATTTGATAGTGTTATTGTAGTTACCGATAGAAAAGTTTTAGACCAACAATTACAAAATACCATTTACCAGTTTGAACACAAAACAGGAGTGGTACAAAAAATTGATAAAGACAGCTCTCAACTTGCCAGTGCAATTGGTTATGGCACGAATATCATCATTACAACATTGCAAAAATTCCCTTATATAATCGACAAAGTAAATGAATTGCCAGATAGAAAATATGCGGTAATTATTGATGAAGCACACAGTTCACAAGGAGGCGAAGCAAGTAAAAAGTTAAAAGAAGTATTGGCATTAAAATCATTTGAAGACGCTGAAAAAGAAGAGGAAGATGACTTCACATCAGATGATTACATTAGAGAACAAGTAGAAAAATCGGCTTTATCAAGAGGGAAACAAACAAACATTTCATTTTTTGCTTTTACAGCAACACCAAAATACAAAACACTTCAAGTCTTTGGACATAAAGATGCAAATGGTAAACCAGTACCATTCCATTTATATGCAATGCGTCAAGCCATCGAAGAAGGGTTTATTTTAGATGTACTAAACAATTACACTACTTATGAATTATACTTTAAGTTAACAAAAGCAATAGAAGACGATCCAAAACTAAATCGTAAAAAAGCATCTAAAGCAATTGGGAAGTATGTTTCATTACATCCTTATAATTTAGCTCAAAAAACTGAAGTAATAATTGAGCATTTTCGCCAAGTAGTAGCAAAGAAAATCGGAGGAAAAGCAAAAGCAATGTTAGTATGTGGCTCAAGATTACATGCTAAAAGATATTTTGAAGAATTCGATAATTATATAAAAGAAAAAGGGTATGAAAATGAAATTAAAGTATTAGTAGCGTTTTCAGGTAAAGTCATAGATAATAATTTTCCGGACGGTGTTTCAGAACCAGAATTAACTGGTTTTGGAGAAAGAGAATTGCCGGAAGTTTTTGATAAAGACGATTATAAAATCCTCATTGTAGCAGATAAATACCAAACTGGTTTTGACCAACCGTTACTGCATACCATGTATGTAGATAAAAAACTTTCTGGAGTAAAAGCAGTACAAACATTATCAAGACTAAACAGAATCTGTCCGGGAAAAGAAGATACATTTGTATTAGATTTTGCTAATGAAAGACAAGCAATTTTAGATTCGTTTCAGCCATACTATGAGATAACATCAGTTACAGAGGAAACAGATGTAAACCATTTATATGATTTAAAAACGAGATTAGACCAATTTTTAGTGTATTGGGAAAATGAAGTAAACGCATTTGCGAATGTTTATTTCAACCCTATAACAAAAATAAATAATGCAAAAGAGCAAAAATATTTATACAGTTTTACCGATCCAGCAATAGAAAGGTTTAAAGAAATAAAAGAAGAAGATAAGAAAGATGAATTCAAAAAAGGAATACGTTCTTGGACAAATCTTTACGCTTTTCTTTCACAGATTATGCCATTTACAGACCAAGATTTTGAGAAATTTTATGCTTATGCGAAACTATTACAAATCCGTTTGCCCAAAAGAGATTTAACAGAAAGTTTAGAACTAGGAGATGAAATTGCGTTAGAGTATTATAGACTTCAAAAAATAAAAGAAGGCTCAATTGATTTAATCAAAGGAGAAGACGGAGAATTAAGCGGAACAACAGAAGCAGGTTTAAAAAGAGAAAAAGAAGAGGAAGCTTTATTGTCGGAAATTATAACAATTCTTAATGACCGTTTCGGAACTGAATTTGAAGAAGCTGATAAATTATTTTTCGACCAGATAGAAGCTGAGTTATTGTTAGATGAAACATTACAAGTTCAAGCAAAAGTTAACAAAATAGATACTTTTAAATATGCTTTTGAAGACTTATTTGTAACAAAACTTATTGAACGAATGGATCAAAATCAAGAAATCTTCGAGAAAATACTTGAAGACAAATCTTTTGGTGATTTAGTAAAAGAAATGATGATGAAAAAGATATACAGTAAGATGAATGAATAATAAAATCTATACAATTGAATCCAGAGAAAACTCATATTTAGAAGTTACAAAAGAATATTTTAAACTTTCTGATAGACAAATGTATGATGTTATTCAGGAGGCCTTTAATCATTTTATTGAAAATTTACACTCAAAAAAGAGAATAGAATATAAAAATTTAAGGAATGTATTGACTCCTAATATTAATAAAAAAGAAATCGCTCTTGTTTTTGATATTTCAAAAATAAATTCCACATGGTATGGTTATGAAGTTTTTGAAAAAGTAATCCCAATATTTGACAAAAAAACAAAGCATAGTATTTTATCGGGCGATTTATTTTTAGAAAATAGTTTCTTAAAGATGAAGTTTCTTAGGGAAATTAAAACAATAAAACTTGAAGATGTATTTAGGCTCAATAATTATTATATTGTATATGTTAATAATATTTCAAATACACTATTCAAAAAGTTCAACGATGAGCTTAGTAAATATAATCCATATATTGGATATATTGATACAAGCCATCAATCAGATTTAAAAACAATTTTATCATTTATTCTATGTAAAATATGTATTATAGATGAAAAAGAAGTCATTCTTCCTTATGAAGATGAGGATTGGGAGACCAATGAAAATACACAAGGATTGCCATTTGATAAAAATAATTTTGCAATAAAGAGTATTCCTAATCTATATTACGATTTGTTTTTGTCATATAAAATTGAACGAGAGGACATAAATGGATACAGTTTAGACACCCAAATTGCAATAAATTCAATAACTCCAATAGTAAGTGATTTATCAAATCTAAATATTGAAATTGAAGTTTCAAAGTTTGATTATCTCCTAACAGAAAAAATAGGTAAACTTAAAAAAGCACAATTTGAAAACTATTCAATTAAAGATTTTGAAAAATTAATAAAAGAAAAAATAAAGGATAACTATATTTATGAAATGTCAGAGTTAAAAGAACATAACGTCATAAAATTTAACATTATTATAGAATTAGAGGTTCAACATTCTAAAGAAAGGGTTAAATGTCAAGCTACACTTCATTATCAGCCCGAAGAAAAAAAATTAAAATTGATTACATTTTTTTAGTGTTTTTTAAAGTCAACTTAGAAAGTATCATAGCAATCCTAGCAAATGTAGCAACAATTTTAGTAGCTGCTAAAAATGATACGCCTTTAATTTTACTTTTTAGACACCTTTTTTTTTTCTCATTAATTTTAGCGTGCCGCAAACTTTCCTTGTATAGTATTAAGTCCATTCAGGATTCAAACCTGTGACCTGTGGTGATTAAAAATGGAGGTGTTTGAATATTTTTTACTGAAATTTTTCAATAAAATTTAGCTTATCTAATATTTAAAATCATATCAAAAAAACATTTTAACTTTACAAATACCTCGAATAATCCTCAGGAATATAAGCATTAATTTCCCTTAAGTATTTTCTTAACGCAGTTTTGCTTGTATGTCCCGTTATAGCCATGATATTAGATTCAGCTTCTTCTGGTGTCATTTCTTTGATAAAGGTGTTGTAGAGCTTAGTTATGAAGGTATGTCTAAAACTGTACAATCCGTAATCTTTACCTAATTTGAATTTCTTTTTAACTTCTAAAAAATAATCAGAGAAGTCATTTCTTCGACTGGTTTCCGTTGCTTCCCAGTATTGTCCAAAATCTTTTCTTCCAAATAAATAAGCATCTTTTGGATATTCTGTAATATTAGGCAGTTCATCAATTAAAACTTGTGGGATTCTTTTTAATTTGAATCCTGTTTTGGTTTTAATTTTTAAAATTTTATCATTTAAATCGATATCTCCAATTGTAATACGATTTACTTCTACAGGTCTTAAAAAGTTGTAAGAAATGAATTTAACATATAAGGAAAGAAGCTTATTATTTTGATCTAAATAATCAAATATTTTAGTTTCCTCAGAACTGGTATATGATTTATTCTTTTCAGGATTACTTTTTAAAACAGGAATTTTATGAATAAAATTTTCCGGAATGATTTCATTATCTGCTAAAACGGTAAGAATTGTGCTAATATCGGTACGAGTATTATTTCTATTTTTTGCTGAGGTAGCAATTAAAATTTCATTTAGATAGGTAGTAATTACTTTTTTATTGACAGAAGTAATCAATCTATTTTTAAAACCATTTTCGTTTAGCCATTTTTCAAAACGAAGAATTCTTCCTTCTAAACCTTTATATGAAGTTTCAGCTAAAGTACTTTTTTTGATATTTAAGGCAAATGTAAAAGCTTCTTTTATAGATTTACTTTCAGATTCTTCTTCAAAGTTAAATTTGTTTTCTGGATTGTATGGATTAAATCCATCTTTTAAAAGAAGTGATAAATTTCGTTGCATAGTTTTCAACCACAACAATCGTTCTCTCTTTTCTAAGTGTTGAGGAGCGTAAATATTGTTTGGAAACCTTTCAAGAGGACCATCAGCCTTTTTACGAAAAGAAAAATAAACATACCAACGCTTTGATAAATCACCATCAGCATCATAGATTTTTGGTTCCGAATATTTCTTTTTTTCTTTCAAAACGTGTTCAAAATCGTGTTCAAAAACGTGTTCACTTTGCAAATATCGTAAAAAATTAGACATAAAAAAAGCAGGATTAAATTGCTCTAATCCTGCGTAAAATCTAACTTTTTGATTTTTAAAAAACTTGTAGCGAGGACGGGAGTTGAACCCGTGACCTCAGGGTTATGAATCCTGCGCTCTAACCAACTGAGCTACCTCGCCAAAGGTCGGTGTGACATCCTTGTTGAATGCGGGTGCAAATATAAAACTATTTATATTCTTTGCAAATATAATTTTGTAAAAAAATAAATAAAATGTTTTTTTGTATATTCAATTAATTCTATATATATTTCCAACTTAAATATTACAATAATGAGTGCAAAAGTAAAATATGAATTAGAATTCCCCATTCAATCTTCGCCACAGTTGCTATATCAATACATTTCTACACCATCTGGTTTGTCGGAATGGTTTGCCGATAACGTAAATTCAAGAGGTGAGTTTTTTACTTTTATTTGGAATGACTCGGAAGAGAAAGCAAAATTAGCCTCTAAGAAAACAGGTGAGCGTATTAAGTTCAGATGGTTAGAAGAAGATAATACTGAAACCGATTACTTTTTTGAATTAAAAATTATGGAAGATGAAATTACTAAAGACGTTTCTATCGTAATTTCTGATTTTGCTCACGAAGATGAATTAGATGAATCTAAATTATTGTGGGAAAATCAAATTTCTGACCTAAAACATGTATTAGGTTCCGTTTAAAAAATCAATTATATAAGTTATATTTGTCCCGATTTAAAAATCGGGATTTTTTATGGTAAATTGTAACGGGAATATTCAGGAAAATAGCGCAATTCTTATTGATTCTAACAGAGGTTTTTTATTTGGAGATAGTGTTTTTGAAACCATTAAAGTGCTGGATAATAAAGTGCTTTTTCTGGAAGATCATTATTTTAGATTGATGGCTTCAATGCGTATTTGCCGCATGGAAATTCCTATGAATTTTACCATGGAATATTTTGAATCGCAAATTTTAAATCTAATTGCTACATTTTTAGATTCTAATTCATATCGTGTTCGCTTTTCTGTTTACAGAGATTCGGATGGTTTTTATTTGCCAAAAAATAGAAACGTGCAATTTATAGTAACTGCTTCTTCATTAAATTCTGACTTATATGTTATCGGTAAAGAAACTTATGAAGTCGAATTATATAAAGATTTCTATGTTTCAAAACAATTGCTTTCCACTTTAAAAACCAATAATAAAATGCTTCAAATTACTGGAAGTATTTTTGCAGACGAAAATGGTTATGATAACTGCTTAGTTTTAAATGACGAAAAGAATGTGGTGGAAGCTTTACAAAGCAACTTGTTTATGAAAACGGGTAATGTAGTGCTAACTCCTCCAGTTTCTGATGGTTGTTTAAACGGAATTATGCGCAAACAAGTACTTGAAATTTTGAAAAAAATAGAAGGAATCGAAGTTAAAGAAGCTTCAATTTCTCCCTTTGATTTGCAAAAAGCGGATGAGTTATTTTTAACTAATGTAATTTCGGGAATTCAACCTATAACTAAATATCGTAAAAAAGAATACACTACTGAATTTACTTCAGATGTACTTAAAAGATTGAATGCTAAAATCCGACTTAGTTAAGCATTGGGTTTTCTGGTGCGTTTGAAAATAACACGTATTCGCCACCTTGCTCAATTATCTTTTCTTTCCAGAATAAAGTGCTAGCTTTTGAAAGTAGTTTATTTTTCAAGGTGTTTTCAGTTACAATCCAAGAGTTTTCTTGCATCTCCATTTCTAGTTGGTTCACACTCCAACCACTATAGCCAAGGAAAAAACGAATGTGGTTTTTCGTAATTCTTCCTTCGTTTATCAATTGTTTGGTGGTTTCAAAGTCGCCACCCCAATAAATTCCATTTGAAATTTCAACGCTATTTGGAATAATATCTGGAATATTGTGGATGAAATATAAATTGTCCTGTTCAACAGGACCACCATTATATATTTTAAAAGAAGCTTCAATTTCGGGAAGCAAGTCATTGATAGTGTAGTTCAAGGGCTTGTTTAAGATAAAACCAATTGAGCCTTCATTGTTATGCTCGGCTAATAAGACCACAGAGCGATTGAAAGAAACATCGCCTAAAATCGAAGGTTCCGCAATTAGCAGATGACCTTTTTTTGGTAAAGTTGATATCATATTTCTGTAGTTAATTAATTAAAGTTATCAAAAAAAAATTACAAATTCAAAATATTCTCGATGAATTGCAAAAAAAGAGTCCCGATTTGCATCGGGACTCTCTTATTTTATGTAACAAAATTATTTTTTGTTTACTGCACCTTCTAATTCTGCACCAGCTTTGAATTTTACTACGTTTTTAGCAGCAATTTTGATAGTTTTACCAGTTTGAGGGTTTCTACCATCTCTTGCAGCTCTTTTAGATACTGACCAAGAACCGAAACCTACTAAAGATACTCTTCCACCTTTGTTTAAAGTTCCTTCAACATTGCTTAAAAATGATTCTAAAGCTAATTTAGCAGCTGCTTTTGTAATACCAGCAGAAGCTGCCATTGCATCGATTAATTCTGATTTGTTCATGATTAAAGTTATTTATAATTGGTTAAACTTAATTATTTATCACAAATTTAGCGGTATTGTTGAACTACGCAAGTATTCGCGCTATTTTTCGACTAAAATGTTAATAAAATAGATTAAATGTTAATAACATTGTTTGTTTTTTTAATTTTCACCTTTAAATATAGTGTTTTCAAGGCTTAAAGCACTATTGCATTTTCTGAAAACGAAATTCCATTTAATAATTCGTGAGCTAACATTCTTTTCTTTCCAGGAAATTGTAAACTTTCGATTTTTAAAATACCATCTTTTGTAACAATAAAAATCTCTTTTTTAGTAGTAGTAATCTTTCCAATACTTTCCGAATGTGCTTTTTCTTCAAAACTTGCCGAATAGATTTTAACATTCCATTCTTGCTCGCCATCTTTAATATAAGTCCAAGCCGCAGGATAAGGAGATAAACCTCTAATTAAATTAAAAATGGTTTGTCCTGATTGCGACCAATCAATTTTGCAATTGTCTTTATTTAATTTGTAAGCCGTTTTAACATCAGGATTGTTTTCTTGTAATGTAGTAGTCGCTTTTCCTGATTCAATTAATTGAAGTGTTTCTAAAACAGTATCACTTCCTAAGTGCATCAAGCGGTCGTGTAACTCACCAGCAGTTTCGCTTGCACCGATTTCCGTTTCTTTACTTAAAATCATCGCGCCTGTATCAATTTTATCGTCAATAAAGAATGAAGTAACTCCTGTCTTGGTTTCTCCATTGATAATTGCCCAATTAATAGGTGCAGCACCACGGTATTCTGGTAATAAAGAAGCATGAAGATTAAATGTTCCTAATTTTGGCATTTTCCAAACTACTTCAGGCAACATTCTAAAAGCAACAACGACTTGTAAATTGGCATCTAAACTTTTTAATTCGGCTAAAAATTCTTCCGATTTTAAATTGGTTGGTTGTAACAAACGTAAGTTTTTTTCTAGTGCATACTCTTTAACCGCACTCATGCTTACTTTTTGTCCACGACCTGCTGGTTTGTCAGGAGCAGTGATAACGCCTACAACATTATAGTTGTTTTTGTAAATAGTATCCAGAATCCCAACGGCAAAATCGGGCGTTCCCATGAATACAATTCTAAGTTTTTCCATTATATAAGGTAATATTGATTGTTTGAATTGATTTTGATTCGATTATTTTCTAATAATAATTGAATCGCAAAGATAGTGGCTTCTGAAGAAATGTGAAGTTGGTTTTCAATTTCTCTCGAGGTTAAAGGACTTTTTTCTAATAATTGAATAACGGATTTTGTTATTTCAACAGGATTAGCTTTTTTTTTAGACGTACAGTACGAACAAATGCCACAATCTTCTTTGGTGATTTCATCAAAATAGGCCAGAAGCATTTTGTTTTTACAAGTAGCTTCATCAGAAATGTAATAAACGACATTTTGAAATTGGTCTTGTTTTAATTTATTTTGATGTTCTAAAAATTTCGCAACACGGTTAATTGTCAAATCGTCTTCTCTTACTTCATTGAAAGTGATGCTACTATCGTTATTTTTTGCATGTAAAATTATACATTGACTTGCTGCTAATTTATCAATTACTTCTTCCACATGTACATCTGTAGTGTTTGCTTTTTTGGCTACTAAATGCGGATTAATTGTGGTTTCTACCTCAAAAATTCCAGAATAGGTTCTTAAAATCGTAGTAATAACAGGTTCATCGTGTGGATGTAAACTAATGTAACGAATCACTTCTTTGCTCGGAATGATAAACTGTAAGCTTATTCTTTCTGTAGATTCGCTTTGGAACGTCAGAATTCCTTGTCGATCTAAAAATTGTAAGCTATTAAAAGTTGCAATTATAGGAAATTGATAATGCGCACAAAATTGGTTCAAATTGAAAGCAAAACTTTCATTATATCCTTCTCCGTAAGCAATTTGAAAGTAATTGTTTAGTTTAACATAAACATCTCTAATAAATTTTTTATCGGGTAAAATATCAATAAATTGGGTTTTGGTATAACCAATATCAGTAGCATTAGTTAAGATAATTCCGAATGCTTTTTCACCATTTCTTCCTGCTCTTCCCGCTTCTTGATAATAATTTTCAAGGTTTTCAGGTAGTTGAATGTGAATAACCGTTTTTACATCGGGTTTGTCAATTCCCATTCCAAAAGCATTCGTTGCAACAATGACTTGAGATTTATTCTCCAACCACGATTGCATGTTTTTCTCTTTCTCTTTTGCAGGCAATCCACCGTGGTAAATTGTTGAAGTAAATCCCAATTGATTCAACTGTTGTGAAGTTTCAATACACGATTTACGATTACGAACATAAATAATAGAAGATTGCGGATTTTTAGTTAAAATCTGCTGTATTTTGAAAAGCTTATCTTCGGTTTTAATCACATGATAAGCTAAATTTTCTCTAGTAAATGACTTTATAAATACTTTCGGGTTAACCAAAGCTAAATTCCTACAAATGTCTTCTTGAACTCTTTTATTGGCCGTAGCCGTAAGCGCTAAAAACGGAGTAGTAGGGAAGTGTTCTTTTAAAGCCGAAATTTTCAAATACGCCGGTCTAAAATCATGTCCCCATTGGCTCACACAATGCGCTTCGTCAATAGCAATAAGGTTTATGAGTAATTGTTTTAAGCGCTCAACTATCCAGTCATGTTGTAAGCGTTCGGGAGAAAGGTATAAGAATTTGTAATTTCCGAATTGGCAATTGTCTAAAATATCTATAACATCATCTTGAGAAATGCCACCAGTTAAAGCAATTGCCTTAATGTTTTTGCTTTGTAAATTTTGCACTTGGTCTTTCATTAAAGCAATCAAAGGAGAAATCACTAAACAAATTCCGTTTAATTGAATAGCCGGAATCTGAAAACATACCGATTTTCCTCCTCCAGTAGGTAAAAGGGCAAACGTATCATTACCACTTAAAACCGATTGAATGATTTCTTCTTGAGGTTCTCTAAAGCTATCGTGTTTCCAATATTTTTGAAGAATTTGTAAGGCTTCAGACATGTGAATTGGCTTTTAGAAACACTAAGTTACAAAAAAAATTATTTAACAAGATGTTTCATAATAAAATCCACACGATTTTCTACAGTGTCTTTTGGAACTTCTGTAATCGAATAACCATATTTTTTGTAGGTTTCCATCAAATGTTCGTGAATTAAAACCGCTTGTTCGTAATTTTCATAACGCTCGGCATCACTTACATAAATTTCTTTCCATGGTGGTAAAACAAAAATTGCTGAATATTTGTGGTCTTGACATGCTTTATCAAAAAACGCAGGATATGAATCCCCAATGTAATGCATGTACGCTAAAACATCTGGAATACCTCTGTCTAAAAAAATAATGTTCGCTTCTTCATTTAAAGCTTCTTTGAATTGTCTTTTTCTGCCTTCCAATAGTAATTCACTGAATAAAAGTGGTTTTTCTAAGAACAATTGTTCTATTCCTTGTTCTTGTGCTTCACGTATAACTTCACGCGAAACTTCAGGATAACAAGTGTGTCCTTTTTCTTTTAAAGCCTCTATTAAGGTGGTTTTTCCAGAGCTTGGTCCACCAATTAAAACCACAATTTCTTTATTCATATTGGAAATACTAAGGCGCAAAAGTAAGTTTTTTTAAAAATCTAATCAACTTAAAAATTTATAACTTACTACAATATAATTCTGAACATAAAAAAGTATATTTGCTTTTCCAATACGAAATGATGATGGATAAGAAAACAGAAGATTTTTACGCAAGATTAAAAGAAGAGTTAACCAATTCAACACTTTGGCCTTCAGAGTATTTGTATAAGTTTATTATGCCTTCAGATGTGCATAGTATTGCTAAGGTAGAAGCGGCATTTAATGATATGGGCGCGGTTATTACTACACAACAATCTAAAACAGGGAAATTTACCAGTGTTTCTATTAGTGTAACTATGGCAAGTCCTCAAAATGTGATAGATAAATACATTGAAGTCTCAGATATCGAAGGCATCATTTCATTATAAAAAAAACATGCAAGAAGAAGTAAGTTATTTAGAATATAATTCAGAACGTCCGCATTTGATTATTCCAGAATATGGAAGACATTTGCAGAAATTGATTGACCAAGCCACCGAAATAGAAGATCGTGAAGAACGAAACAAAGCGGCTCGATACATTATTTCGGTAATGGGATCTTTGAATCCGCATTTAAGAGATGTTTTAGATTTTCAACATAAACTTTGGGATCAGTTGTTTATTATGTCCGATTTTAAATTGGATGTAGATTCGCCTTATCCAATTCCATCAAAAGATATTTTAACTCAGAAACCAGATCGTTTAAAATATCCTCAAAATTTCCCAAAATATCGTTTTTACGGAAATAACATCAAATACATGATTGATGTAGCAAACAGCTGGGAAGAAAGCGAATTGAAAAATGCTTTAGTCCTAGTAATCGCTAATCACATGAAAAAATGTTACTTGAGTTGGAACAAAGACACGGTAACCGATGAAGTGATTTTCGAACATTTATTAGAACTTTCTGGAGGAAAATTAAATCTTTCTAAATCCAATGAAGAACTTTCAAATACACACGATTTAATGAAAGTGAATAAGAAAGTTTCGAATAAAACACAATTTGGTCCAAGTAAAGTTGGGATTATCAAGAAAAATAACAACCCAAAAGGGCATTTGAACAAGAACAATCAAAATAAAAATACATTTAAAAAATAGGCAGTTGCATGGGAACATTTAAAATCGAAGGAGGAAAAGCGTTAAAAGGAGAAATTACACCTCAAGGTGCAAAAAATGAAGCACTACAAGTTTTATGTCCTGTTTTGCTAACTTCTGAAAAAGTAAGAGTAACAAATATTCCAGATATCATTGATGTTAACAAATTGATTACACTTTTAGGTAATTTAGGCGTTAAAATTCAAAAAAATGGACCTGGTGATTACACGTTTCAAGCCGATGAGGTAAATGTAAACTACTTAAAAACCGAAGCATTCAAAAAAGAAGGTGGAAGTTTGAGAGGTTCTATTATGATTGTTGGACCTTTATTAGCGCGTTTTGGTTGTGGATACATTCCAAAGCCAGGAGGTGATAAAATTGGACGTCGTCGTTTAGATACACATTTTGAGGGTTTTATTAACCTAGGAGCTAAATTCAGATACGAAAGAGAAGACCATTTCTATGGAGTGGAAATCGATGGAAGATTACAAGGTTCTTACATGTTATTAGACGAAGCTTCTGTAACGGGTACTGCCAATATTGTAATGGCAGCGGTTTTAGCTGAAGGAACAACAACTATTTATAATGCTGCTTGTGAACCTTACTTACAACAATTGTGTAAAATGTTAAACTCTATGGGAGCTAAAATTTCTGGAGTAGGGTCTAACTTATTAACGATTGAAGGAGTTGAAACGTTAGGCGGATGTGAGCACAGAATTTTACCAGACATGGTAGAAATTGGTTCTTGGATTGGTCTTGCTGCTATGACAAGAAGTGAAATTACGATTAAAAATGTGAGTTGGGATAATTTAGGACAAATTCCAAACGTGTTTAGAAAATTAGGAATTACTTTAGAAAGAAGAGGAGAAGATATTTACATTCCAGCTCATAAAGATGGATACGAAATTAAAACCGATATCGACGGTTCTATCTTAACGGTTTCTGATGCGCCATGGCCAGGATTTACACCTGACTTGTTAAGTATCGTTTTGGTAGTTTGTACACAAGCAAAAGGCGATGTTTTAATTCACCAAAAAATGTTTGAAAGCCGTTTGTTCTTCGTGGATAAATTAATTGATATGGGAGCAAAAATTATGTTGTGTGATCCACACAGAGCGGTGGTTATGGGGCATAATTTCCAATCGCAATTAAAAGCAACTACAATGAGTTCACCCGATATTAGAGCCGGGATTTCATTATTAATTGCCGCTTTAACTGCAAAAGGAACGTCAACCATTCAAAATATCGAACAAATCGACAGAGGTTACGAGCGCATAGACGAAAGACTTCGTGCTATTGGAGCTAATATCGTAAGAGTATAAATTCAGTTCTCAGTTTTCAGTCACAGTAAGCAGTTTTATTGTGACTGAAAACTGTGACTGACTACTAAAAAATGGAAACCTACATCATCATTTTTCTCTGCATAGCTTCCTTCGTAGCTGGTTTTATCGATGCTATTGTAGGTGGTGGTGGACTAATTCAAACACCAGCAGCTTTAATTTTATTACCTAATGTACCCGTTGCGTCTATTATAGGAACATTGAAAATTCCAGGTTTCAGTGGAACAAGTATGGCAACCTATCACTATTTGAAATCGGCAAAAGTGAATTGGAAGTTATTTATAGTATTAGCAATTGTTTCTTTTACATTTGCTTATTTAGGTTCGAGTTTACTCAACGTAATGCAAAACGATTTCATGAAACCCTTACTTTTTGTGGTTTTGATTTTGCTCTTGCTTTATACTTATTTCAAGAAAGATTTCGGACAATTTCAAATCGATAAACTTACCCAAAAGCAAACTTACCTCTACGGAATTATAATTGCTGTTTTTTTAGGTTTTTACGATGGCTTCATCGGACCTGGAACGGGAAGTTTGTTAATTATGGCTTTTATCGCAATATTAGGTTTCGATTTTTTAAAAGCTAATATTTATGCGAAATTAGTTAACTTGGCTACCAACATTGGTTCCATTACTTTATTCGTCTTAAAAGGAAAAATCATTTGGACAATTGCTATTCCTATGGCAATTTGCAATGTTACCGGTTCGTGGTTAGGAGCAAGATTAGCCATTTCAAAAGGAAACGGATTTATTAGAATCTTCTTCTTAATTGTGGTAGGATTAGCGTTACTTCGTTTTGGATATGATGTGTTTTTTAAATAAAAAAGCACTCCTTTAATTGAAGTGCTTCTTGTTATTTTAGAATTTCACCCCAAACATCACGCCATCGCCTTGAAAACCGTTTTGGTAACTTCTTACATAATCAACTCGTAAGAACCTAAATTTTCCAAAACCAATATTATCAAATCCAACAGTAAATTCTTGATACGGTTTCATGTTTGGAATGTTCAACTGATGAAAACCTCCAATTAAATTCCATTGTAGTTTGTTTAGCAACGGAATCTTATTCATAATGTAGCCTTTAAAATTGTGCTCAATATGCGTTTCCAAATACGCATCATTCGTAGAATGTGTATAGTATGGAAGCAAATTAAATGAGTTCAAGGAATTGTTCAACAAGTTTATATGTGTTTGATTACCATTGAAATGTTTGTAATCTACGAATGAGATATTATCAGCATTAAAGAATTTCCCTGTTTTAATGCGTAAGCCAAAATCTCCTTTGTTTCCTATGGTTTTGTTGTAATCAACTGTTCCGCTGATTAAATCATAATGATAATTACTGTTCGAAGCACCAAATGCTTTCTCATAGTAAAGACTCAATATTGGATAATCATCATTTTGAATGTTGATTTTTCCATCTGGGCGCGAAATGTATTTTTGACCAAAACGAATACGCGTTCCTAAACTAGCTTTCATGATATGATGCTTTTCAAACGGAACCGAAGTATAATTATCAGGCTGTAACGGATCATTCGAAAAATACAAATCATCATTTTTAATAATAGTATAATCGGTGTTGTTGAATAACGCTCTTCGGTTTTCGTACAACAATTTACCTGAAGCAAAAACACCATTGGTAACTTCTTTTCCGTAGTTAATTTCTGCAAATTCTTTATTGTACAATTTCATGTAATTGTTTTTAAAGAATAAAGTAGCTACCGAATTTACCAAATTACTAATAGGTTCATTTGGGTTAAACTGACTAATAGCACTTCCACCACTTAAACTGATGTAAGCGTTATTGCGGTTGTTAAATCGGTGGTAATATCTTCCATTAACACGCAATCTATCTTCTGAAAATCCATAATTAAATGTAGAAGAGATAGAAGTAAATTTTCCTGTTTCTTCATTCCATTTTCTAAAAGAGAATCCGCTATTCAAATTATAACCTTGTACTGTATTAAAACTCATCGAGCCTATATTAGTAAGTCCTTGATAATTGAAATTCCAATTTTTATACGTGTTTTTATAGCTATAACCCGTAATAATTTTATGGAATTTAAATTTGTTTCCTTTGGCATCAATAGAATCTAAATATACTTGCGATTTTCTTATGGTTTGTATGCTGTCTTTTTTAACGTAATTGGTAGTTTCTTCATCTGTTAATGGCACAGGTCTGTATTCATTCCAATACGTTTCTTCTTTTTTATTAGCATTTTCTGCAAACGTTACTACTTCTTTTCCAAAGGTTTTCTTTTCAAAAGCATCTTTAAAAACATAATTGGTAAAAACATGGGTAAATTTTCCAGCGAATTTCATTCCGAATATCCCGGCATTAAAATCTAACGTTTGAATGTTTTTTGCCCAAATTTTATTTTCGCTATTGTAACTGAAATTTTGTGTCAGTTTCATAGTTTCTAAAATAGGCTGTTGCATACGATACCCTTTAATGTCTAAATCAATTCCGTAAATTGCCCAAGTATCTTCTACTATATAAATGTAACCTTCAAAAACAGGTTCTTTGTCACGCTTTGGTGTTACTTGTATTTTGTTGATTAACTGGTTTTTATCGTCGTAAAAGGTGCTTTCCAATTTGTATTTGTAATAATTGAAAGCATTATCAGCAATAGGAGAAACCATATTGATTCCGAAATCTACATAATTTTCGTAGAAATCATAATTGGTATTTAGTGCGGTGTTGTAGCTAAATCCGTTATCATCACCAGCAATTTTAGAAGCAATAATTTCTTCCTTTAAATTATCTGGCTTTTGAAATTTAATTTTTGAAACCGTTTCCGATTGGTAAATAATACCACTTCGGGTAGAATCCAAGTTGCCTTCTAAATCACCAATTTCAACACCCATGAATTTTTTAGGAATGTCTTTGGCTTTAAAAACGCCTCTCGAATAAAAATCGGCTTCAAACTTATCGGTTTTAGCAGCATTCTTCTTTTTGCTTTTAATAGCGTTTCGGATAATTTCATTGGCTGGATTTTCACCATTTGTAACTACAACTTCTTTCAGCTGAAAATCTTCTTCCATTAATATGACATCAAATTCGTAAGGAAATTGAGAAATAGCAAGAATATGTTTCTGAGTTTTAAATCCCAAATACTGAAATATCAAATGTACATTACCTTTCTCATTCGTGTTCAATTCGTATTTACCTAATTCATTTGAAGTGGTGCCTATATAGGTGTTCTCTATATATATGTTTACAAACGGAAGCGGATTTCCATCTTTATCTTTTATAGTTCCTTTTATTTGAGAAAAAGAAAGAGTTGTAAAAGCGAAAAATAAAGCAAATAAAATTTTATTCATGGAGGTGTTTATTTTAATAGACGTTTATTTCTAAAGAAAGGTTGTATTAAACAAAAGATTTTAAAGCTAATTCATAACTCTGTAATCCGAAACCAATAATGACTCCTTTTGCGTTTGGGGAAATATAAGATTGATGACGAAAAGATTCTCTAGAAAATGTGTTGGAAATATGAACTTCAACAACAGGTGTAGTAATGGCTTTAACAGCATCGCCAATTCCTATAGATGTATGCGTGTAAGCACCTGCATTTAAAACAATGCCATTATAGGAAAAACCAACTTCTTGTAATTTAGAAATAATTTCTCCTTCAATATTACTTTGAAAATAATCTAATGTTAGCGTTGGAAACTGAATTTGTAATTTTTCAAAATATGATTCAAAAGTTTCATTTCCATATACTTCGGGTTCTCTTTTTCCTAATAAATTAAGATTTGGACCGTTTATAATGATAATTTTCATGTGGATTGTTTTTGTAAAAATAAAAAAACCATTCCTTTTGAGAATGGTTTTAGTAAAATATTATGAACTTTCGTATTAAAACATATAACCTACTGAAAATTGTATTACCGAGTTTTTTACATCAGCATCTTGTTTGGCTTCGGTTAAACCTGCAACATAGCGTCCAGAAACAAATAAACCATCAGTTATTTTATAACTCAATCCGCCAGCTAGTCCAAAATCAAATGAATTGGTGTCATTTGTATCTACTTCGTTTCTTTCACTTACTAATACAGAGGCTTGTGGGCCCAGTTCTAAACTTAGTTTGTTTGAAGTTAAATAAAATTTTGCAAGCACGGGCAATGATAAGTAGCCCAACTCATTTTTAACTTGCTCGCCAAAACCTTCTAATTCCGAACCTTGTGTAGAATAAAGAAGCTCAGGTTGAATGGCAAAGTTTTCAAACACTTTTAACTCCATAACAGCACCAACATGATAACTTGTTATGGTTTTAAAATCTACACCTGATATGTCTCCACCGGTATAGTTAGCAAAATTAACACCACCTTTTAATCCAAATTTCAGCATTTGAGCCTGTGAAAAACCAGTTCCTAGAACCAGTAAAATCAATGTTGCAATTGTTCTTTTCATATTGAATAGTTTTCTTAAGTAACGCTTGCTAGCGCTTTTTAGTATAATTACCGACGAAATGCATATTTTAACGTTTTTTGGATTTAATTGATTGTCAGCTATTTATGTTTTTTTTGAATTTTATTTAGGATGGTTTTTTTATTAAAAAAACTTTAAATTTTATTTTTTTTTAATTCTCAAGTGCTTGATTATGAGTATTTTTTGTTTTACTTGTTAATAAATTTGTTAATAACATAACAAAATTTGTTATTTTGTGTAGAAAAATGCTATAAATTTGCCCTATTAACTTTAAATTTAAACTAAACATGAAAAAAGTTTTATTATCTGCTGTAGCATTATTAGCTTTTGGTTTTGCTAACGCACAAGAAGAAAAAGCAAACGAAGGTTTTGCTAAAGGTGATGTTTTTGTAACTGGTGCTTTTACATTAGGATCTGAAAAAACAGGTGATGTGAAATCTAGTTCTTTCGAAATCGCTCCACAAGTTGGTTATTTCTTAACTGAAAACATCGCAATTGGTGGTAAATTAGGTTACAAAGCTGACAAAGCTGAAAATGCTGGTGGTGATACTCAAGATGATGCTGGTTTCACAGTTGGTGCTTTTGGTCGTTACTATTTTACTCCTGCGTCTAAATTTTCTTTATTCGCTCAGTTAGGTTTAGATTATTCTTCTATGGAAGATAAATTAGCTACTGATTATACTGAAGCTGAATTAGGTTTAGGTTTAGGAGCTGGTTTAAACTACTTCGTATCTTCTAACTTCTCTATCGAAGCTGGTGTAGCTGTATTAGGTTACTCTTCTAACGATAACGGTGGTGGAAGTGGAGTTGACAAAACTAACAATTTCTCTTTCGGTGGAGACTGGAGAGCAGTTACTTTCGGAGTTAACTACAAATTCTAATTTGTAAAACAAATAAGTCAAAAATCCCGCTTCGGCGGGATTTTTTTGTTTATCTATTTTTTGTTTATTTCGTCGGATATATTTCTTTAATGAGTAAGTTTTCTTACATTTGCACAAACTTTAAAAATAGTATAATGAAAAAAATGGTATTTGCTGCATTAGGAGTAATGGTTTTCGGATTTACAAATGCACAAAATAGAGAAAAAGGTGCAATCGAGTTAATTCCTCAAATTGGTTATTCAAGTGCTAACTACTATGGTGAAGAAAATTTAAATAATTCTTCAATATCAAGTGTTACATTTGGTGTGGGTGCAGATTATTTTTTCAATGATAGATGGAGTTTACGTTCGGGATTGCATTATCAAACAATGGGGTCAAAACTTAGTTCAAGTTATGAGGAAAAGTTGAATTATTTATCTGTTCCGGTAAATGCGAATTGGCATTTTGGTTCTACAAGAAAATGGAATTTAAATTTCGGGCCAAGTTTTGGATTTTTAATGTCTGCAAAAGGTGATGGTGAAGATATTAAAGATTTAGCGAATATTTTTCAATTTGGTTTAGCTTACGGTATTGGATATAAGATTGAAGTTAGTGAAAAAATAAGTATATTGATTGATTTTCAAGGAATGACAGGTCTTTCTGAAGTTCCTAAGGATAGTGATTTTACAATTAAAAATGCTTATAGTGCATTTAATATTGGTGGAGTTTTTAAATTGTAGTTTCAGTATAAAAATTATTTTAATCCCGATTATTCGGGATTTTTTTATTGTGTTAAATTGCTTACATTTGAAATATGAGCACTTGGCAATCATACATTAAAGAATATCAAAATTATCTGCGATTAGAACGTGGTCTTTCAAAGAATACCATTGAAAATTATACGTTTGATATCGAAAAATTAGTGTTGTTCTTACATCAGCACGAGATTACCGTTTCTCCAATTCAAATTTCTGAAGAAACTATTCAGCAATTCATTTACGAAATTTCATCAAAAGTCAATGCTCGTAGTCAATCACGCGTCATTTCTGGATTAAAGAGTTTTTTTAATTACTTAGTTTTCGAAGATTATAGGAAAGACACTCCATTAGAATTAATAGAAGTGCCAAAAACTGGCAGAAAATTACCTGATACTTTAGCTACTGAGGAAATTGATGCGTTAATCTCGGCAATAGATTTATCTACTCCAGAAGGCGAGCGCAACAGAGCTATGCTGGAAACGTTATACAGTTGTGGTTTGCGTGTTTCGGAATTGGTGGGTTTAAAGATTTCAGATTTATTTTTTGAAGAAGGGTTTATTAAAATTACAGGAAAAGGAAATAAACAACGTTTTGTGCCTGTAGGGAGCTCTACAATTAAATATATTACTTCTTATTTAAATCTGATACGAGTGCATTATCCGGTGCAAAAAGGGCATGAGGATACGCTTTTTCTAAATAGGAGAGGAAGGCAATTAACGCGTGCGATGGTTTTTACGATTATAAAAGATTTAGCGGTAAAAATCAACTTAAATAAAACAATAAGTCCACATACATTCAGACATTCCTTTGCAACTCATTTATTAGAAAATGGTGCCGATTTACGCTCTATACAATTAATGCTCGGTCACGAATCGATTACTACTACCGAAGTGTATATGCATTTGGATAGAAAATTCTTGTCGGAAGTTTTGAATAATTATCATCCACGTAAATAGTTAACAGTCTCAGTTTTCAGTCACAGTACTATAACATGCAAAAAAAAGATGTTTCAAAATTGAAACATCTTTTTTTTATCTGTCAACTGCGACTAAAATATTATTTTGCAATATTCACTGCTCTAGTTTCACGAATAACCGTAATTTTCACTTGACCAGGATATGTCATTTCAGTTTGAATTTTTTGAGAAATATCGAACGATAAGTTTACTGCAGCATCATCAGATACTTTTTCACTTTCTACAATAACACGTAATTCTCTACCTGCCTGAATTGCATAAGCGTTTTTCACTCCGTTGAATCCGAAAGCGATATCTTCTAAATCTTTTAAACGTTGGATATAAGAATCTAATACTTGTCTTCTTGCTCCAGGGCGTGCTCCAGAAATAGCATCACAAACTTGGATAATTGGAGAAATCAATGATTTCATTTCGATTTCGTCGTGGTGAGCTCCAATAGCGTTACAAACTTCTTCTTTTTCGCCATATTTCTCAGCCCATTGCATACCTAAGATTGCGTGAGGTAATTCACTTTCTGTATCAGGTACTTTTCCAATATCGTGTAATAAACCAGCTCTTTTAGCTAATTTAACGTTTAATCCTAATTCAGCCGCCATGATACCACATAACTTAGCAACTTCTCTTGAGTGTTGTAATAAGTTTTGTCCGTATGATGAACGGTATTTCATTCTTCCTACTACTTTAATTAATTCAGGGTGTAATCCGTGGATTCCTAAATCAATAACCGTACGTTTTCCAGTTTCGATAATCTCTTCGTCAATTTGTTTAGCTGTTTTAGCTACCACTTCTTCAATACGAGCTGGGTGAATACGTCCGTCAGTTACTAATTTGTGAAGTGCTAAACGAGCTATTTCTCTTCTTACAGGATCAAAACAAGATAAGATGATAGCTTCTGGTGTGTCATCAACAATGATTTCAACTCCAGTTGCAGCTTCTAAGGCTCTAATGTTACGACCTTCGCGACCAATGATTCTACCTTTAACATCATCAGATTCAATATTAAATACCGATACACAGTTTTCTACTGCTTCTTCAGTACCTACACGTTGAATAGTGCTAATGATGATTTTCTTAGCTTCTTGATGCGCTGTCATTTTTGCTTCTTCAACCGTGTCTTGGATGAATGACATTGCATTTGTTTTGGCTTCTGCTTTTAAGCTTTCTACCAATTGTTCTTTAGCCTCTTCAGCCGATAAACCAGAAATTACTTCTAATTGTTCTACCTGACTTTTGTGAAGTTTGTCTATTTCTTGTTGTTTTTTGTCTAAAAGTTCAATTTTAGTTGAATATTCAGCAATTTTAGCTTCAGCTTCATCATTTACTTTTTTCGCTTTAGCTAATTCATTAGAAATTTGAGATTCTTTGTCTCTTGTTCTTTTTTCAGCTTCTGCTGTTTTTTTATCTCTAGCTAAAATTACTTGTTCGTGTTCTGCTTTTAGTTCTAAAAACTTTTCTTTAGCTTGTAGGATTTTCTCTTTTTTGGTTGCTTCAGCTTCAGCTTTAGCGTCTTTTAAAATTGAACCTGCTTCTTTTTTTGCGTTTTTAATAAGGTTTGAAACATTGCTTTTCTCTAAAAATTTAGCGATTCCAAAACCTCCAGCAAGACCAACAACAATTCCAATTATTATACTTAGTATGTCCATATGTGTGTTAAAAAATTATATAAAAAAAGCCTACATTAGGTGTTTGTATAAACTCTGTTATACAAGATTTGAGCTAACCTGCAGTTCAAACTTCCCACTTAAGGGCCTGTTATAGTTGCAAAGATTCACTCGTTTAATTTGTTAGTGTTGAGTTTATCAAATATATACTAATGTAGGCAGTATCGTATTTATGATGTAAGAACGTATTTATTTTGAGAGTAACTCGCTCAATTTTTTATCCAAATTTTGCAATCTGGTTATGTTGGTTTCATTGTCTTGAGATTTGCTAATTTGTTTTTGCTCTACTTGTGCTGCAAATTGCAAAGCACACATGGCTAAAACATCTTGTTTGTCTCTTACAGCATAGCTTTGTTCAAACTGTTTAATCATAGCATCTATTTTTTTTGAAGCACTTCTTAGTCCTTCTTCTTGTGATGGTTCCACAGTTAAGGGATACACACGATCTGCTATTGATATTTTAATTTTCAGTTTTTCACTCATGAGCTTTCTAATCTGAAAGTTGGGCTATACAATAATCGATTTCTCTGATTAATGAATTTATTTTGAGTTTTGTTTCTCGTTTATTTTCTTCACTGCCTAGTAATGAGTTTACCATTTTTAGAGTATCTAATTGGTTCTTCAGGGTTTCAATTTCACCTGATTGCTGTTGTTGATTTTTTTTAGAAAGCAACAATTCGTCTTGCAACTCTTGGTTTTTCATTTCAAGCTGTGCCACTTTCTGGTTGAGCTTAAAAAATTTAACTTCGAGAGAATCAATTAATTCAGATAATCCATTCATTAATGATAGAATTCATTTCAATATTTCACAAAGTTAGCATTAGTATTCAAAAATAACAATACTTTTTACTAAATTTTGTGAATTAATTTTTATTATTTGTAACTATTTGATTATTAAATAATTATTATAGGTATGGTTTTTGTTTACTTTATATAAAATTATTTTAGTATTTTAGCACTAAACACAAGCACTATGAGATTAGTATTAGCCATTTTATTCGCCCCACTCTTTATTTTTAGTCAGGATTATCCTCAAGATTACTTCCAATCTCCTTTAGATGTACCACTTGATGTATCGGGTTCTTTTGGAGAATTACGAAGTAATCATTTTCATTCCGGTTTAGATTTTAAAACCAAAGGTGTTGAAGGCTTACCCGTTTATGCCGCGGGTGATGGTTACGTTTCTAGAATAAAAATTTCAACCTTCGGATACGGAAAAGCGATTTATGTTACACATCCAAATGGCTACACATCGGTTTACGGACATTTGCAAAAAGCCAATGGTGCTATCGAATCTTTTATTAAAGCAAGACAGTACAAAGAACAATCCTATGAAGTTGAAATGTATTTGTACCCAACAGAATTACCAGTAAAAAAAGGAGACGTAATTGCTTTTACAGGAAATTCTGGTGGAAGTGGTGGTCCTCATTTACATTTTGAATTTAGAAACACCAAATCGGAAGAAATTTTAAATCCGATGCATTTTGGATTCAAAAAAATAATTAAAGATGAGAGAAAACCTGTTATTCAAGGACTTGTAGCTTATCCTTTAGATTCTACAACAGTTAATAATTCTCAAAAACCTATTAATATTTCATTTTCTAAACAAGCCGATGGAAGTTATTTAGGAGTAAAAGTAAAGGCCGATGGAAAAGTGGCTTTTGGAATTAATGCCTACGATTTTTGTACCAATGCTTACAATAAAAACGGATTGTACAAAGTAAAAGCGTATTTAAACGGAGTTTTGCAGTACCAATATGGTTTTGATGGTTTTGCGTTTGATGAATCGAGATACATTAATAATTTTATCGATTACGAACGTTTTCATTTGATGGGACAACGCGTTCAAAAATTATTTCAAATATCAGATTATCCACTTTCTATCGTAGCTGGAAATAAAAAAGATGGAATTATAAAAGTGCAACCTGGAACAAATTATACGTATCGAGTAGAGTTGTTCGACTTTCATGGTAATAAAGTAGAATTAGTAATTCCAATAGAGTTTGCTTATCAAGAGGCTAAAATTGAAAAAACTTTCCAAAAAACACCTTACTTCGTAAAAGCTAAAAATGAAGCTATTTTTGAGAAAAATAATGTTTCAGTTCAAATTCCAGAAAATGCATTTTATTCTAATTTCTATTTGAATTTTGATGTTAGTAACGATATCCTAACGTTGCATGATGATAGTGTTCCGGTTCACAAAAACATTACAATTACTTTTAATGATGTACAAGGGTTATCGGAAGAACAATTGGCAAAAACCTATATCGCAACATTAGATGGTTATAAGTTAGATTACAATAAAACATATCGAAAAGGGAATACATTTTCTATAAAAACCAAAACATTAGGAAAATATAAACTGGCTCAAGATGTAACGCCACCAAGAATTTACAACGTAAATTTTGTAGAAGGTAAAACGTTGTCAACACAAAAAACAATAAGTGTTTCGGTTACCGATTTACAATCTGATATAAATACTTATAACGGTTATTTGAACGGAAAATGGATTTTGTTAGAATACGATTATAAAACAAAAAAGTTGGTACACAATTTAGATGATAAAATTTACGTTGAAGGAAGAAACGATTTAAAGATTGTTGTTACCGATAATTTACAAAATTCTACTACCTTTGAATCTTACTTTTTTAGATAATTAAAATCCATTCTTTTGAAAAATATAATTTTAGTATTCATTATTGGTTTGTTTTCTTTGACTGTTTCGGCTCAAAAAGCCAGAGTTAAAGGTGTTATTTTAGACGAGTTTAATAATCCTGTTGAAAATGTAACGGTAAAAGTAGGTGACAAGGGAACTGTTTCTAACGAAAATGGTTTTTACCTTCTGGAAGTAGAAGCCAACACAAAAGTAACCATAACTTTTTCACACGTTTCATTGAAAAAAATTACTTTAGAATTAAATCTTAAGCCAAATGAAGATTTTGAGCTAAATCCAGTTATGAATTCAAAAGTAGAAGAGTTTGGAGAAGTTTTTGTAACAGGAAATAGTAAAAAACGTATCGAAGGTGTCACCACAATTGATCCTGTAGTCATTAGAAAAATTCCTGGTGCCAATGCCGGAATCGAAAATATTATCAAAACACTTCCAGGTGTTTATTCCAATAACGAATTGAGTACTTCGTATGCAGTACGTGGAGGAAATTACGATGAAAACTTAGTATATGTCAACGAAATCGAAGTCTATCGTCCGTTTTTAATTCGTTCAGGTCAACAAGAAGGTTTGAGTTTCACGAATACTGATCTGGTTCAAAATGTGGATTTCTCAGCAGGAGGATTTCAGTCGAAATACGGAGATAAATTGTCTTCTGTTTTAGATATCACGTATCGAAATCCAAAACAATTTGCAGCAAGTTTAGAAGCAAGTTTGTTAGGCGGAAGTTTAACAGTTGAAGGGATTTCTAAAAATCAAAAATGGACTAATATCACCGGTGTTCGATACAGAGATAACAGTCTTTTAGTAAACAGTCAGGAAACTGAAACTAATTTTAGACCCACATTTTTTGATGTGCAAACTTTGTTGAATTTCAATGCTTCAACCAAATGGAATTTTAGTTTTTTAGGTAATATTTCGCAAAATAGATACAATTACGAACCTTTAACACGTCAAACCAATTTTGGAACTATCGATGAACCAATTGCGCTTTTGGTTTTTTATGAAGGTCAAGAAAAAGATAAATACCTAACGTTTTTTGGTGCTGGGAAAGCAGTTTATCAATACAACGAAAAAAATAAATTGAAGTTTATCCTTTCAGGATATCACACACAAGAACAAGAATATTATGATATTTTGGCTCAATATCGTTTAGGCGAAGTAGATGCTAATATTGGTTCAGAAACCTTTGGAGATGTTGTTTTTACGCGTGGAATTGGTTCGCAATTAAATCACGCTCGTAACGATTTAGACGCTTTAATCGTAAATGCTGAAGTAAAAGGTTTTCACGAATTAAATGAAAAATCACAATTTGAATGGGGTGCAAAATTCACGCTTGAAGATATTCGCGATAGAATTGTAGAATGGGAAGTTGTAGATTCGGCTGGGTTTTCATTACCTAACCCACTTTTAGATTATCAAAACGACCAACCTTATAATCCGTATGTTGGACCATTAGCACCTTATCAAAATGTAAGAGCTACAAATTTCACCAGAATCAATAGATTATCTGGTTATGCGCAATGGAATTACAGAGGAAATATAGGCGAACACGACTATTGGGTAAATGCTGGAGTTCGTGCACATCAATGGCAAGTTGATGCTGATGGAAGACCAAAAGGCGATAGCCAAATTACGTTTTCTCCAAGAGTTCAGTTTGCATTTAAGCCCAATTGGGATAAAGATATGTTGTTCCGATTATCAGGAGGATTATATCATCAACCGCCGTTTTATAGAGAATTACGAGATTATGATGGTGTAGTGCAAACTAATGTAAAAGCACAGCAATCGGTTCATGTAGTTTTGAGCAATGATTATAGTTTTAAAATGTGGAAGCGACCGTTTAAATTGGTTTCTGAAGCGTATTATAAAAATATTACCGATGTAAATACGTATACAATTGATAACGTTCGTATTCGTTACAGAGCTAACAACGATGCCGAAGCTTACGCTTATGGGTTTGATGCTCGTTTAAACGGAGAATTTGTGCCAGGAACAGAATCATGGTTTACTTTTGGTTATTTAAAAACCGAAGAAAATCAAGATGGAAAAGGTTTTATTGCTCGCCCAACCGATCAACGATTAAAATTTGGCGTTTTGTTTCAAGATTATATGCCAAATATTCCAAATTTGAGATTATATCTGAATTTAGTTTATAATACAGGATTGCCGGGTGGTTCACCTGCTTATGCTGATCCATACGCCTATCAATTGCGTTTGAACGATTACCGCAGAGCTGATGTTGGATTCTCTTTTGTGTTTAAAGATGAAAAAATCAAATCAAGTAAAGTTTGGTTAAAACCGTTTAATGAATTTTCATTGGGATTAGAAATTTTCAATTTATTCAACAATCAAAATGCAATTACGAATACTTGGGTGCGCGATGTGTATACGAAATCGCAATACGGAATTCCAAATTATATGACCACTCGAGTTTTTAATATTAAATTGGTTGCAAGGCTGTAATCAATGTTTTTTAGTATATTTGACTATAAATACTTTTCCATGAAACGAATTATCACATCAATAGTTTTGCTAACCGCACTTATCAGTTGCAAGCAAGAGAAGGAAACACCAAAAGTAATTTACGAAGATGGAAAATCTAAGGTAGAAAATACCGCAAGAGATACTACGTCTTTTAAAGTTGCCGATTTGCCTATTTTGATGGAAGGAACGAAATATTTGATTCATCCAGTGGGTGATATTCGTGTTTATGATACCGATAGTAGAGCATACGGAAGTAGTAAAACGAACCAAGTAAGTTATGCAATTTCAAATTATAACCGATTTGAAATTACTGGATATTTTGATAATTTGAATTTTCAACACATTGATTCTACTAATGTAAAACCTTTAACAGATAAAAAAATTCAAATTCAAACTGCTACTTTTTTAGACGGAATTGCTTCAAAAACCAAGAAGCAAATTATTGCATATACTTTGGTTGATGCTGATACCAATAAAGACGGAAAAATCAATCAAAACGACATTAAATCATTGTATTTGAGTACGGCAAGTGGCGAAAATTTCACAAAACTTTCAGAAGAATTTCAAGAATTAATCGATTGGAATATCATCGAAGCTCAAAATCGTTTATACTTTAGATGTATCGAAGACATCAACAAAAATGGCGCATTTGACAAAAATGATAAAGTACATTATCACTATGTAAATCTTTTGGATAACGAATGGAAAGTTGAAGTTTATACTCCAAATTAGTATATGTCAGCACTACGAGATTTTAGTTACAATTGATTATCTTTTTTTACCAGTATTTCATACCTAACAGCATTTTTAAATTCCAAAGTTAGTTTGAGTTTAGATAAAGTTCCGTAGGAACGATATTTTGGTAACCAATAAGTGATGAGAGAGAAAAAGTCCCGTATAGACGACATCATTAAGTAGTAAAGAATCCGGTTCAATCTGCGTTGCAAAGCATCAGTGTCATCAGCGTTCCAACTCTAAATCAAAATGTCACTTTCTAAATCAGACTTTTCAATTTCGAAATCAAATCCTAGTTTAGAAACCAATTCAATTACCAAATTTTTATACCAGTTTTCACTTTTTGGGTGAATGTAGATTTTTTCAATTAGTTGGTTTAGGTTTACATCTACTTTTAATCCGTTGTCGATTTTCATTCCGCTGTTTGTAACGTCAGAAATAATGCGAATTTCTCTTTCGTATTGAAAACTTTTACGTTTAAACAAGAACGGGAAAAACGTATCATCAAACGGAATGAACTCTTTTTTGTAATCGATATAATTTACGGCTCCAATGTATTGCTCCGTTTTTTTCTCAGTAAGTAAGGCTTCTTTTAGTCTGCCAATAGTAGTTTGAATAGCTAAACCTTCCGTATTTTGAGTAAAAATCTGCCACATGGCAAACGATTCGTATTCGTTAATGTGCCAGCTGCTAATCACTACTTTTTCACGATGCGATTTATAATTGTCTAAAAACTTTGGATTATTAGCAGCAATTTTCTTGATTTCCTCAAAAGTGGGTTCCGAAAATGTGCCTTCATACTGATCTTCAAACTTATCAGAACGCGACATAAATAACTGACGCGACAACAACATGTCTAAAAATTTAGACAAGTCCAAATACTTCCAAACAATGGTGTCATTGTCATCGGGTAACGTAATATTGGAACTATTTATGTACATAATTATTCAAGTTCAAAATTCAAAATTCAAGTTCAAAATTCAATAATGAAAGAGATTCCTGTCGGAATGACAAGTTTGTGTAAGACTTAAATGAACTTAATTCATAAAGATACTCAACTTCAAAAACTTATGTGACTTATATGTTTAAAATTTAAAAATCTGTTTAAAGCTGCAATTAGTTTTATTCACATTTCTAAACTCCTAACTTCCATCTCCCAACTTCTAACTTTTACTCGAAACTCTGCATCATCACTAACTTCGAATACGTTCCGTTTAAAGCTAATAATTCGTCATGCGTTCCTTGTTCCACGATTTCACCTTTGTGCATTACCACAATTTTATCTGCTTTTTGAATGGTTGATAAACGGTGCGCAATCACTATCGAAGTTCTATTTTGCATCATATTTTCTAATGCCACTTGAACAAATTTTTCACTTTCGGTATCTAAAGCAGAAGTTGCTTCATCTAAAATCATAATCGGTGGATTTTTCAAAACGGCTCTCGCAATTGATAAACGTTGTTTTTGTCCGCCAGAAAGTTTTCCGCCAGCATCACCAATATTGGTTTCAATTCCGTTAGGTAAATCTTTTACGAATTCGTATGCATTAGCTATTTTTAAAGCTGCAATAATTTCTTCATCTGTAGCGTCTTCTTTTCCTAAACGAATATTGTTTTTAATAGTATCATTAAATAAAATCGAATCCTGAGTAACTAATCCCATTAAATCACGAAGCGATTCTAATGTCATGTCTTTGATATCGACGCCATCAATATTTACGGTTCCTTCTTGTACGTCGTAAAAACGAGTCAATAAATTCGCAATCGTACTTTTTCCAGAACCTGATTGCCCAACCAATGCCACCGTTTTTCCTTTCGGAATTTCCAAAGAGAAGTTTTTCAACACATTTTCATCAGCATATCTAAAATTGATGTTTTCAATACTGATTTTTTCGTTGAAAGATTCTTTTACAATTGCATTTGGTTTGTTGGTAATTGTATTTTCAACTTCTAAAATTTCGAATACGCGTTCGGCAGCCGCTAAACCATTTTTTACTGCGTAAGATGCTTTAGAGATTGCTTTTGCAGGAGTTAAGATGTTGTAAGCTAATCCAAGATAAACAATAAATAAAGCGCCATTTAATGTTTTGTCTATTAAAACTAAGTTTCCACCATACCACAAAAGTACTGCAATTGTTACAATTCCCATGAATTCGCTCATTGGAGATGCTAAATTGTTTTTCTTCCCGATGCTATTATTCAAACGAAGTAATCTATCAATTGAATCATTGAATATAGTTTTGAAATAGCCTTCTGAATTATAACTTTTCACCACTTTTAATCCACCTAAACTTTCTTCTACAATCGAAATTAAAAAGCCATTTTCTTTTTGAGCATTTTGTGATTTCGATTTTAAACTTTTACCAATTTTTGAAATTATAAATCCTGAAATAGGAATAAAAATGAATACAAACAGAGTTAATTCGATACTTATTCTCATCATTGCGATAATGGCAAAAACAATAGTTAATGGTTCTTTTACAATAAGTTCTAAAACCATAAAAAACGAATTTTGGACTTCATTAACATCACCTAACATTCTTGCCATAACATCACCTTTTCTTTTTTCAGAATAATAAGAAATAGGTAAAGAAATGATTTTGTCATACATTTTTTCACGTAAATCACGAAGTACTCCGTTTTTTACTTTTGTTAAATGTTGCGATGCAAAATAGTTAAAAATGTTTTTGAATAGAAAGGTTGAAATTACTAATGCAACTGTAAGTAATAGTGCATATTGTGGTCCGTTTTCTGCAGATAATTTTGTAATGTAAAATTGTAGATATTGTTTTCCGTATGAACCCAATTCCCAAATTCCATTATATTTGGGTAATTCTGTAACAGCTTCATTCATTTTAAACAAAACTTCCATTAATGGAAAAAGCGCTACAAACGAAAGTGTGCTGAATAAGGCGTATAAAACATTAAAAAACACATTCCAAAAAATATGGCTTTTGAATTTTTTTGCAAACGGAATTATTTTCTTTAAATTTTCGTCCATTTAGTTTAATTTCATTGCCGAAATAATTCCTGCAATTTTGTTATCTAATTCTTTTTCTACTGATTCAGCGTTTTCAATGCTATCTAAAACTCCATTTACGCTGAAATAGAATTTAATTTTAGGTTCTGTTCCACTTGGTCTAGCGCAGATTTTACTTCCGTCTTCTAAATAGTAAATTAATACGTTTGATTTTGGAATATGGATTTCAAATTCTTCGTTATTCATAAAATCTTTTCCTTTAGAAGCTTGATAATCTTCGATGCAAATTACACGCTGTCCGTTGATTTCCTTTGGCGGATTTTCGCGTAAATCAATCATCATTTGTTTGATTTCGTTTGCGCCTTCAATTCCTTTTTTGGTAATCGAAATTAAAGATTCTTTGTAAAATCCGAAATCAATATATAAATTCAATAATTCTTGATATAATGAACTTCCAGAAGCTTTTGCTTGAGCAGCAATTTCACTCACTAATAAAATAGCAGCAACTGCGTCTTTATCACGAACTGCATCGCCCACCATATAACCAAAACTTTCTTCACCGCCACCAACAAATTTTTGATTTGGGAAATCTTTAATGAATTTTGCAATCCATTTGAAACCTGTTAGACCAACTTTACATTCTACATCATAAGCTGCTGCTAATTCCAACATCATTGGAGTAGAAACAATAGTTGAACCAATGAACTCATTTCCTTTGAATTTATCGGCGCGTTTCCATTGTTCTAACAAGAAAGCGGTCATGATAACCATTGTTTGGTTTCCATTCAATAATTTGATTTTTCCATCTAAATCACGAACAGCAACACCTAAACGGTCAGAATCTGGATCAGTTCCCACAACTATATCAGCACCTATTTTCTCAGCTAAAGCAATTGCCATTGACAACGCTTCAGGTTCTTCTGGATTTGGAGAAACTACGGTTGGGAAATCACCATTAGGTTCCGCTTGTTCTGGAACGATATTTACATCAGTGTAACCTGCTTTTGCCAACACATTTGGAATCGCTTTTATCGAAGTTCCGTGCAACGAAGTATAAACGATTTTTAAATTCGCTTTAGCTTCAGTTGGTGTGTTAAAACTTGCATTTTCAACCGTTGATTTCGCAAAAGCTTCGTCCACTTCTGTATCTATATATTCAATTAAATCGTTGTTGGCCTCGAACTTAATTTCGCTGTATTTTAAATCTTCGATTACCTTAATAATTTCGGCATCTTGAGGTGGAACCAATTGTCCGCCATCTTGCCAATATACTTTGTAACCATTGTATTCTGGTGGATTGTGAGAAGCAGTTAATACAATTCCTGCATGACAATTCAAATAACGAACAGCAAATGATAATTCAGGAGTTGGACGCATATCGGAAAACAAATACACTTTAATTCCGTTTGCAGAAAACACATCAGCTACTACTTTAGCTAATGTATCACTGTTATGACGGCAATCGTAAGCAATGGCTACTTTTAATTGCTCATTTGGAAACGATTTATGTAAATAATCGGATAAACCTTGCGTGTTTTTGCCTAATGTATATTTGTTGATACGATTGGTTCCAACACCCATAACACCACGCATTCCGCCTGTTCCAAACTCTAAATTTTTATAGAAACTTTCTTCTAGCTCTTTTGGAGCTGAAGTCATCATTTCTTCGATAGCGTTTCGAGTTGCTTCGTCAAATGTTGGTGTTAACCACTCGTTTACTTTGTTTAAAATACTTTGTTCGATATGCATTTTTAATCTTGATATTTTTAAAATCTAAAAATGATTTTTTAATTTGTTTTTATGGTATCACAAATTGTGATAGTAGTTTAAAACTATAATACTTCTGAAATCTTATAACGTTCTTCGTTGTTTTTGGTTCTTAGGATAATTTCGCCTAGAAATCCAGCTAAGAATAATTGTGTTCCAATTAACATTGCGGTTAACGACAAATAAAATTGCGGTCTTTCGGTGATTAATCTTCCTGAAGTGTTGATGAATAATTTATCGATTCCTAAATAGAAAGCAAATAAAAATCCAATCACAAACATAATAGATCCTAATAATCCGAAAAGGTGCATTGGTCGTTTTCCGAAAGTAGAAAGAAACCAAATCGTAATCAAATCCAAAAATCCATTGATAAAACGACTCATTCCAAATTTTGAACTTCCGTATTTTCTGGCTTGATGAATTACGACTTTTTCACCAATTTTTCCAAATCCAGCATTTTTTGCTAAAACTGGAATATAACGGTGCATTTCACCTGAAACTTCTATGTTTTTGATGACAATATTTTTGTAAGCTTTTAATCCACAGTTAAAATCATTCAAATGAACCCCTGATGTTTTTCTAGCTGCCCAATTGAATAATTTAGATGGAATGTTTTTCGCCACAACTGAGTCGTAACGTTTTTTCTTCCAACCTGAAATCAAATCATAATTATCTTCAGTAATTAAACGGAATAATTCTGGAATTTCATCTGGACTATCCTGTAAATCGGCATCCATGGTAATAACTACATCACCTTGTGCTTTGGCAAAACCAGCGTGTAATGCTTGCGATTTTCCGTAATTTCTAAGAAAACGGATTCCTTTTACATTCGGATTTTCATGAGAAAGCTGTGAAATAACATTCCAAGAAGCGTCAGTACTACCATCATCAATAAATAGGATTTCGTAGGAATAGTTATGCGTTTGCATCACTTTCACAATCCAATTGTGTAATTCGGGTAACGATTCTTGTTCGTTTAATAATGGGATAACTATAGATAAATTCATTTATTTAGAATACAGGTTTGTCTTTTTTAAAGATAGCGGCTAAAATTAATCCAAAAACTATTGAACCTAATAATGATTTTAATATACCATATAGAAGACCTGTAATAGAAAATTGGGGTGTTTCTTTCATGCCTTCAACAACTTTTTTAATTTCTCCCGCTGGAACATTCCATTTTTGAAGATTTTCAACTTGAAAAGTTATAAGTTCTTCATGAATTAAATCCCTTGTTTCTGTGTCAATAAAATTAAATAAAAGTATTGAAAATGCAGTAGAAATTAATATTCCAATTAAAGCCGAAATAAAATATCCAGTAAATCCTTCTTTAAATGTCATAAATCCACCTAAATTTTTTCTTAATTCGGATAACTGAAAAATTCCAATAACAAGGAAAGCTAATAAAACTGCAATGCCCAACCAAATATTGATGAAAAGCTTGTAATCAACAATATACAAAGCCATAAAATAAAAAATGCTAAATAATCCACTGATTACTCCAAATTTAATTCCGTTCTTTTTAATAATTTCGTTCATAGTTTGTTTTGGTTTAATTAATTTACAAATATAAGAATTCTAATCGTTCTATATGAGTGATAAAAAATAAAAAAAAGTTACATAAAGATTGTTAGATTAAAAAATAAATGTAATTTTGCACTCTGAAATAAAAAGTTTATAAACCAAAAGGTTATAAAATGTTTACACCTCTTTTAATGTAGAGCCGCGAAACAAGTTATAATCGCTTAATAAAAAGATTTACAAAATGAAAAAAGGTATTCACCCAGAAAATTACAGATTAGTTGCATTTAAAGACATGTCAAATGAAGATGTTTTTATCACTAAATCTACAGTAGAAACTAAAGAAACTATTACTCACGAAGGTGTTGAGTATCCAGTTTTCAAAATGGAGATTTCTAGAACGTCTCACCCTTTTTACACAGGTAAATCTAAACTTATTGATACTGCAGGTCGTATCGATAAATTCAACAGCAAATACGCTAAAAAAGCTAAATAATTTTTCGCTTTTTCAAAATAATAAGAAAGCTTCACATTTTGTGAGGCTTTTTTTATGGAATAAATTGTATTTTTGATTTTATAATTTAATTAGAACTATCGTACAGACAAGTCAATGACTTGTCTCAACAAAATAATAAAATATGAACTATATACTTTTTGACGGAACCGTTCGCAATGCGTTACTTCCTTTTACTTTTACTCGTCCAGTTGCTGATATTCGTATCGGGATTTTAACGATTCGTGAAAAGTGGGAAAAATATTTAGGATATACTACCACAACGCTTACCGAGGAATATTTAATGGAGAAATATCCAATGGTGGAAATGGAAGAAAACATTATGATTAATGCTTCGTTTTTACCCAATCCGATTTTAATTGATATGGTTCAAAATTTGAATCCTAAAGAAGCGATTCTTTTTGGAGAAGAAATCATTGCTTTTCATACGCATGATACGCAAGAAGATATCGATTTTGATGAATATGAATTAATAGAATACGAAGGTGACGTTTTAAGAATTGAGAACACTTGGGATATTTTTGCTAAAAATGATGCTGCCATTCGTGAAGATTTTGAATTACTTACTGAAGATAGATTTTCTCAACCTATTCCAAAAAGCGTGAACGTAATCGCACCTGAAAACATTTTCATTGAAGAAGGAGCAAAGTTAGAATTTGTAACGTTAAACGCTTCAACCGGTCCAATTTACATCGGAAAAAATGCAGAAATCATGGAAGGTTCTGTTATTCGTGGACCATTTGCATTATGTGAAGAAGCGCAAGTGAAATTAGCAACAAAAGTGTACGGAGCAACAACTGTTGGACCACATTGTCGCATTGGTGGCGAAGTGAATAATTCGGTTTTATTTGGCTATTCTAATAAAGGACACGATGGGTTTTTAGGAAATTCCGTTTTAGGTGAATGGTGTAACATTGGTGCCGATTCGAATAATTCCAATCTAAAAAACAATTACGAAGAAGTACGCTTGTGGAGTTACGAAACAGAAGGTTTTGCACGCACAGGTTTGCAATTCTGCGGATTAATGATGGGCGATCACAGTAAATGTGGCATCAACACGATGTTCAATACTGGAACAGTTGTTGGAGTTTCTACTAATATTTTTGGTTCTGGATTTCCAAGAAATTTTGTACCAAGTTTCTCATGGGGTGGCGCTTCAGGATTTACAACTTACATCACTAAAAAAGCTTTCGAAACCGCTAAAATTGTAATGAGTCGCCGTCATGTAGAATTCACAGAAGAAGATGCTAAAATTTTAGAACACGTTTTTGAGGAAACGAAGAAGTATAGAAAAGAGTAGTAAAATTAAACCGCAGATTCG
>NZ_DLHR01000006.1:0-46163 GCF_002483315.1 Flavobacterium sp. UBA7663 | reverse complement strand
AACTTCTCAGAAACGTCTACTATTGCACGTGATTTTCAAAATGAAGGTTTTGAACGTGTTGATTTCGAAGAAATTGCAGATATTTATGTAATTAATACCTGTTCGGTTACTGATAATGCCGACAAACAATTCAAGCAAATTGTCAAAAAAGCAATGAAGCTGAATGATAAAGCTTTTGTAGCAGCAGTTGGTTGTTATGCTCAATTAAAGCCAGAAGAATTAGCCGCAGTTGATGGTGTTGATTTGGTTTTAGGAGCGACAGAAAAATTCAAAATCACCGATTATATCAATGACTTGTCGAAGAACGACATGGGTGAAGTACACTCATGCGAAATTGAAGAAGCTGATTTTTACGTAGGAAGTTATTCGATTGGCGACAGAACTCGTGCTTTCTTAAAAGTACAAGATGGTTGCGATTATAAATGTACGTATTGCACGATTCCTTTAGCAAGAGGAATTTCTAGAAGTGATGCATTAGAAAATGTATTGAAAAATGCTTCTGAAATTTCACAGCAAGGCATCAAAGAAATTGTGTTAACTGGAGTAAATATTGGTGATTACGGAAAAGGTGAATTCGGAAATAAAAAACACGAACACACTTTCTTAGATTTAGTAAAAGCTTTAGATGAAGTAGAAGGTATCGAGCGTTTACGTATTTCTTCTATCGAACCTAATTTACTTAAAAACGAAACTATTGAATTCGTATCGCAAAGCCGAACATTCGTACCGCATTTTCATATTCCATTACAATCGGGTTCTAATGATATTTTAAAGAAAATGAAACGTCGTTACATGCGTGAATTGTATACAGAACGTGTTGCAAAAATTCGCGAAGTAATGCCACATGCTTGTATTGGAGTGGATGTTATTGTTGGATTTCCAGGCGAAACTGATGAACATTTCTTAGAAACGTATCATTTTTTGAATGATTTAGATATTTCGTATTTACATGTTTTTACTTATTCGGAAAGAGATAATACAGAAGCGGTTGACATGGATGGAGTAGTGCCAGCTAATGTACGTTCAAAAAGAAGTAAAATGTTACGCGGACTTTCCGTAAAGAAAAGAAGAGCGTTTTACGAAAGTCAAATTGGAACTAACAGGACAGTTTTATTCGAAAGCGAAAATAAAGAAGGTTACATTCACGGATTTACCGAGAATTACGTAAAAGTAAAAACACCTTGGAATCCAGAATTAGTGAATACATTACACGAAATTAATCTAACCAAAATAGATGAAGACGGAAGTGTAAGAATGGAATTCATAAACGTAGAAGCATAAAAAAATCCCAAGTCTATTAAACTTGGGATTTTTTTTTGGATTAAATCATTAACCCTGGAGGCAAAAGCTCTCGATATTTTCTGTTTTTTCTAAAGAAACTTATGAACTTTGCGTGCGTTGGCACCACTTTTAGTTTTCGTTCTTCAGCTAGTTCTAATACGGTTTTAATAAATTCATGATGCAACTCTTCATCTTCATTATTGTTATTGCAAAATTTGGTTAAAAACAGCTTGCGTTCTTGTACAGAGTACTCAATTGCAACCAAACCAGTTTCCGTAATAATTTCAAATTGTCTTAAAAGTTCATTATCTTTGATTTCCATGATAACTTCAATTAGAGTGCAAATTTACGAAACTTTTTTAATATAATGGTAATGAGTAAGATTCCAGTTTATTTCATGCCAGGTTTGGCGGCAAGTCCTACAATTTTCGAAAATATAAAATTACCAGAAGACCAATTTGAAATGCATTTTTTGGAATGGTTTTTGCCCAATGATAAAGAAAGTATCGAAAGTTACGCGCTTCGAATGACTGATAAAATTCAAGATGAAAATCCTGTTTTAGTTGGAGTTTCATTTGGAGGAATTTTGGTGCAGGAAATAGCAAAGCAAATGAAAGTTCGTAAAGTAATTATCATCTCGAGTGTAAAATCAAATTCCGAATTTCCGCCAAGATTAAAAATTGCAAGAGCAACAAAAGCCTACAAATTATTGCCAACACAATTGTTGTCGAATGTAGAATTGTTAGTGAAATATGCCTTTGGAAACAATATAGTTGCAAAAAGATTAAAACTTTATGAAAAATATTTGTCGGTAAGAGATAAAAAATATTTAGATTGGGCTATCGAAAACGCGTTGATTTGGTCGCAAAAAAAAGCAAATGAAAATGTAATTCACATTCATGGTGATGCCGACGAAGTTTTTCCAATAAAACATATTCAAAATTGTATTGTCTTAAAAGGTGGAACACATATAATGATTGTAAATAAGTTCAAGTGGTTGAATGAAAATTTACCTAAATTAATTCTAAACGAATAAAAATGAAAAAGTATATGACGAAGAAGGTAGTAATTATTGGAATGGTTGCTGTATTGGCAAGTTTCCTTATTTATGGAGTAGTTTCAGATAAAGCAAAATTTTCTCCAATTGGATATAATTTGAAAATGGATTTTTCTGGAGAGGAAGTGCCAACATTTATGGCGGATGTTCAGGAGCGTTTAGATAAAGAAATGATTACCAATATGAATTATCACACTAATACCACTTTGGTAATCAAACGTGCGAATAAAGTTTTTCCTATTATCGAACCCATTTTAGCAAAATATGGAGTTCCTGATGATTTTAAATACTTGGCAGTAATTGAAAGTAGTTTGGTAAACGCTGTTTCTCCAGCAGGAGCAAGAGGTGTTTGGCAATTTATGCCAGCAACAGCCAAAGAAAAAGGAATGGAAGTGAGCGATGAGGTAGACGAACGCTATCATTTAGAAAAATCTACAGAAGCAGCTTGTAAATATTTATTAGTTGCCAAAGAAAAATTCGGTTCATGGACGTTAGCAGCGGCTTCATATAATGGAGGAATGAACGGAATTAACAAAAAAATGGAAGAACAACAAGTGGATAATTACTATGATTTATTGCTTACAGAAGAAACTTCACGATATGTTTTCCGAATTTTAGCTCTGAAAGAAATCATGAAAAATTCAGATAAATACGGATTTAGAATTCCAAATGAAGCCTTGTATTATGCTATTCCAACAAAAAAAATTGTGATTGATTCTTCCATTACCGATTTAGCAAAATTTGCTAAAACACAAGGTGTAAATTATAAGATTTTAAAAATCCACAATCCTTGGTTACGAGATAAAAAATTAACGGTTACAACAGGTAAAAAATATGAAATCGAAATACCAACTTCAGGATATAACAAACAATAAGCGCCCAATGGATATTCAAGTAGTTCTATCTTTAGTATTAATTGGTGTTTTAGCAGGAATCTTAAGTGGATTGGTTGGAGTAGGAGGCGGCGTAATTATGGTGCCTTTGTTGGTGTTGCTTTTAGGATTTAATCAGCATCAAGCACAAGGAACTAGTTTAGCGGTTTTAGTTGTTCCGGTAACGGCAATTGCGGTGTATACCTATCACAAAGAAGGCTATATCGATTGGCGTTATGTAGGAATAATTGCTGTGTTTTTTGTTATTGGAGGGTATTTTGGAAGTAAAATGGCGGTTAATTTAGATCAAAAAATGTTGAAGAAAGTATTTGGATTTATTCTTTTATTAATTGCAGGAAAGATGTTATTAGGAAAATAAATAACATAAAAAAGCACCTCGAAAGGTGCTTTTTTATATTGAAAATGAATGAATTACATTTTTTTCATTTGATCTTTCATCATTTTAATCTGATCTTTTAACATATTTTGTTTGTCAAGCTTCTTTGCTTCGTTTAATAAAGCGGTAGCTTCCATTTTTCTTCTTCTTGTCATCGCAATCCCAGCTAATTGTAATTTAGCTAAAGCTAAATCTTGATCCATAGATAAACCAAGAGCAATTGCTTTTTTGAAATATTTTTCAGCTTCAATTAAATTAGTTTGCGAAACCATTAAACCGTGTAAGTAATTAAAATAACCTTGTTGTTTTTGTACCAAAGCAGCTTCAGGGTTTTTAATGTATGATAACCATTTTTGTGCTCCAGGAAAATCTTGTTTTCGTAACTTTAAAAAAGCCAATAAAATAAACTCATTTTTAAAGTATAAGAAAATAAAAATAGTAGAGAATAATAACAAAAAGATACCATTTCCGATATTACTTTCTGTAAATTGATAAATTCCAAATGCTATAATTAAAGCGGCAAGAACTAATTTGATATTTTTATGAAACATTATAGTGTATATTTGTTGACTGCAAAGATAATAAAATGAATTAAAAATATTTTTAAAAAAGTACTTGCGAATGAAAAAAGTCTTTGTATATTTGCACTCGGTTTTCAGGACAGGAAACCTATGAGTTTTAAAAAAGATTTTTATTTATAGATTTTAAAAGATACTACAATGAGTAAGAGAACGTTTCAACCATCAAAAAGAAAAAGAAGAAATAAGCACGGTTTCATGGATAGAATGGCTTCTGCTAATGGAAGAAAAGTGCTTGCTCGTAGAAGAGCTAAAGGAAGACATAAGTTAACTGTTTCTTGCGAACCAAGACACAAAAAATAATGTTTTAGCTTAAAACAATATATCAGCCGTTACTTTTATTAGTAGCGGCTTTTTTTTAAACTGTTTATAAAATTTAATAAGTTTTAAAGCTCTTTTTGATGTAACCCTTTGAAAATTAGTAATTTTATACTTGCATTATAACTACAACCCACAACAACAAAACAACAAAAAATGCCTAAAGACACAACAATCAAATCGGTATTAATTATTGGATCAGGACCTATCGTTATTGGTCAAGCTTGCGAATTTGACTACGCAGGTTCTCAATCGGCTCGTTCACTTCGAGAGGAAGGAATTGAAGTTATCTTAATTAACTCAAACCCTGCAACGATCATGACCGACCCAACTATGGCCGATCATGTTTACTTAAAACCGCTTACCACAAAATCTATTATTGAAATCCTAAAAGCACATCCACAAATTGATGCTGTTTTACCAACAATGGGTGGACAAACAGCACTTAATTTAGCAATTGAAGCGGATGAAAAAGGAATTTGGAAAGATTTCGGAGTGCGATTAATTGGTGTAGATATCAATGCCATCAATATTACTGAAGATAGAGAGCAATTCAAAAACTTATTAAACAAAATCGGAATTCCGCAAGCTCCGGCTAAAACGGCTAACTCTTTCTTACAAGGAAAAGAAATTGCTCAGGAGTTTGGTTTTCCATTAGTAATCCGTCCTTCGTTTACTTTAGGAGGAACTGGAGCAGCAATTGTTTACAAAAAAGAAGATTTTGATGGTGCTTTAACTTATGGTTTAGAAGCATCTCCAATTCACGAAGTGTTGATTGATAAGGCTTTAATGGGTTGGAAAGAATACGAATTAGAATTATTACGCGATAGTAATGACAACGTAGTTATCATCTGTACGATTGAAAATATGGATCCAATGGGAATTCATACTGGAGATTCGATTACAGTTGCGCCAGCGATGACTTTGTCAGACACGACATTCCAAAAAATGCGTGATATGGCGATTTTAATGATGCGCTCTATCGGAAATTTTGCTGGAGGTTGTAACGTTCAATTTGCAGTTTCGCCAGATGATAAAGAAGATATTGTGGCTATTGAAATTAATCCACGTGTATCGCGTTCTTCTGCACTAGCATCAAAAGCTACGGGTTACCCAATTGCTAAAATCGCATCGAAATTAGCTTTAGGTTACAACTTAGATGAATTACAAAATCAAATTACAAAATCAACTTCGGCTTTATTTGAGCCTACGTTAGATTATGTAATCGTAAAAATACCAAGATGGAACTTCGATAAATTTGAAGGTTCAGACCGTACGTTAGGACTTCAAATGAAATCGGTAGGAGAAGTGATGGGAATTGGACGTTCGTTCCAAGAAGCGCTTCACAAAGCTACTCAGTCGTTAGAAATCAAACGTAATGGGTTAGGAGCAGACGGAAAAGGTTATAAAAACTATGAACAAATCATCGAAAAATTAACTTTCGCGAGTTGGGACAGAGTTTTCGTAATCTACGATGCAATTGCAATGGGAATTCCATTAAGCAGAATTCATGAGATTACTAAAATAGACATGTGGTTCTTAAAACAATATGAAGAACTATTCCACTTAGAAAGAGAAATTTCGAATTATAAAGTAGATACATTACCAAGAGAATTGCTGTTAGAAGCAAAACAAAAAGGTTACGGAGACCGCCAAATTGCGCACATGATGGGTTGTTTGGAAAGTCAAGTGCATAAATTACGTGACGAACAAAATATCAAACGTGTTTACAAATTAGTAGATACGTGTGCGGCGGAATTTAAAGCGGTAACGCCTTATTTTTACTCGACTTTCGAAGCAGAAATTGAAAAAGCAGACGGAACGAAATACGTTCACAATGAAAGTATTGTTACGGATAAAAAGAAAGTAGTGGTTTTAGGTTCTGGACCAAATAGAATTGGACAAGGAATTGAGTTTGATTATTCTTGTGTTCACGGAGTTTTAGCTGCGAAAGAATGTGGTTATGAAACGATTATGATTAACTGTAATCCAGAAACGGTTTCTACTGATTTTGATACGGCAGATAAATTGTATTTCGAACCTGTTTTTTGGGAACATATTTACGATATCATCCAACACGAAAAACCAGAAGGTGTAATCGTTCAGTTAGGTGGACAAACAGCTTTAAAATTAGCAGAAAAATTAGCCAAATACGGAATCAAAATTTTAGGAACTTCATTCGATGCTTTGGATTTAGCTGAAGATAGAGGACGTTTCTCCGATTTGTTAACGCAATTAAACATTCCATTCCCTAAGTTTGGAATTGCGGAAAGTGCTGAAGAAGCTTCTAAATTAGCAGATTCGTTAGACTTCCCATTATTAGTGCGTCCTTCTTATGTATTAGGTGGACAAGGAATGAAAATTGTCATCAACAAACAAGAATTAGAAGAGCACGTAATTGATTTATTAAAATCGATTCCAGGAAATAAATTGCTATTAGACCATTATTTAGATGGCGCTATCGAAGCAGAAGCAGATGCAATTTGCGATGCTGATGGAAATGTGTACATCATAGGAATTATGGAGCACATTGAGCCTTGTGGAGTACACTCGGGTGATAGTAACGCGACTTTGCCTCCGTTTAACTTGGGCGAATTTGTAATGCAACAAATCAAAGACCACACCGAAAAAATCGCTAGAGCATTACAAACTGTTGGTTTAATCAATATTCAGTTTGCGATAAAAGACGATACGGTTTATATTATTGAAGCGAATCCAAGAGCATCTCGTACCGTGCCGTTTATTGCAAAAGCGTATGGCGAACCGTATGTAAATTATGCAACAAAAGTAATGTTAGGTCACAATAAAGTAACCGATTTTACTTTCAATCCGCAATTAAAAGGATATGCGATTAAGCAACCCGTTTTCTCTTTCAGTAAGTTTCCAAATGTAAACAAAGCATTAGGACCAGAAATGAAATCAACTGGAGAAAGCATCCTATTCATAGATGATTTAAAAGACGATCAATTCTATGATTTGTACGCTAGAAGAAAAATGTACTTAACGAAGTAATATAGAAAATCCCAATCGAAAGATTGGGATTTTTTTATTGGCTGGTGCGAGTATTATGCTCGTGACCATTGTGATTTTATAAATTTAGTTTGTGTTCACGAGTGTGACGCTCGCGCTAGCATGAGTTATTTAACGTTTATTCTTCACAGACCTTAACCTTTTTCCAATCAATAATAACTTTTTGATTTTCAATGTCGAATTTGAATTCACAAATTTCATATTTTATTTGTCCACATTTAAAGGTTAAACATGATTCTGATAGTTGATTCTTGAATTCGTAACCAAGAAGCTCTGTCCAATGTCGAACTGGAATACATAACTCTTTTTCTTTGCTCGATAAATCTTCATATTCTTTCACTGAAATAGATTTTCTCAACGGCAAACTTATTTCTCCAATATTTACTTTTTTTGAGTTTGGTACATTCTTTATTTCAATTGAAATCCATGATGATAAGATGAAAATATCATTCTTAGTTTTTGGAAGTTTTAATTCAAAATTTCCTTCGCCATCGGTCGTTTTATATGGAGTTTCACCATTAACTGAAATCATTGACCAAGCTCCTTCATTATGAAGTGTCATTCTTCCAATAATTTGACAATGTAAATTAGAAGAAATCGAGAATAATATGGCTAAGACAAAGTTTCTCATATATGTAACATAATTAGTATATATTCGAAACAAACTTTCGCATATACATCCAAAATTGGTTATATTAGTGCTATTTTTAGCGTTTAATTAATTAAATTATATCTTACTAATCGCCGTTTCGTATTTAATATTCACTACATTCCAATCGATTACATTGAAAATAGCGGTTAAATATTCGTTGCGTTTGTTTTGGTAATTTAAGTAGTAGGCGTGTTCCCAAACGTCAATAGCTAAAATAGGCGTACCTCTTACTTCGGCGTTTGGCATTAAGGGGTTGTCTTGGTTGGCGGTGCTAGTTACAGCTAATTTTCCATCTCTTGTAACTACTAGCCAAGCCCAGCCACTTCCAAATTGTCCTGCTGCGGCTTCTGTAAGTTGTTTTTGTAAGTTGTCAAACGAACCTAATTCGGCAGTTATGGCTTCGGCAAGGGCGCCAGTAGGAGTGCCACCACCTTTTGGGTTTAAAATTTCGAAAAATAAATTGTGGTTGTAGTAGCCACCAGCGTTATTTCGGATTTCTTTATTGTTTACATCTAAGTTTTTTAAGATGTCTTCTACGGTTTTTAATTCTAAATCAGTACCAATTACGGCTTTGTTTAGTTTGTTAGCGTAACCTAAATGATGTTTCGAATAATGAATTTCCATCGTTCGACCATCAATATGAGGTTGTAAATCGTCGTAAGCGTATTTAAGTCCACGCATTTGAAAAATACCACCTTCAGTAACTTTAACATCGGCTGGATTTCCTAATGCTGAAATTTTAGTTTCAACTTCTGGATCTGGAATTTTAACTTCTTCTAATTCGTTTTCCTTTTTACAGCTCGTCATCATAAATGATATACAAGCCAAAATCAATAATGACTTTTTCATTTGTAATGCAGATTATAAGTTACGTTCTTTCAGTAATTTATTGATGATATTGATGTATTCTGCTTTGGCATCATCTGGTTTCAGATGTTTTACTTGCATCCAAGCATTTAATTTGAAAGCATTTCTAATATCCTGAGGATTTTGAAATAATAAAGGGTTTGTGGTTTCGGATGTAGCTTGTTTGTACAAACCATACAATATTAATTGCATATCCTGTGGCACAGATTCTTGCGGAATCAACTGTGCGTTAGCAAATGCTTCGTCAAATAAAGTATTAATATCCTTTTCGCTCATTCTTTATGCTTTTTTACTAATAACGGTTTTGTTTCCGATAGCTTTATCACCTAATTTTACATTAACTTCAGTTCCCAATGGTAAATAAATATCTACTCTTGAACCAAATTTAATAAATCCTGCATCTTTACCTTGAACCACTCGCATGCCTTCTTGAGCGTAATTTACAATACGTCTTGCCAAAGCACCTGCAATTTGACGGTATAAGATTTCGCCATACACTCTATTGTTGATAACAACAGTGGTTCTTTCGTTTTCTTCACTTGCTTTTGGATGCCAAGCTACTAAATATTTTCCTGGGTGATATTTGCTGTACTTTACGATTCCGTTTACACAATAACGCGTAACGTGCACATTTATTGGCGACATGAAGATAGAAACCATCAAACGTTTGTCTTTGAAATATTCAGGTTCGTAAACTTCTTCAATAACTACTACTTTTCCGTCTACTGGTGCTAAAATATGATTGTCGCTGTTATCAGCAACTCGAGTTGGGTTTCTAAAGAATTGTAAAACTAAAACTAAAATTACTAATGCGAATAAGTATAAAATAGTTCGTAACCAATTTATAGCAACAAATTCATCGGTTAAGAAAATAATACCCACAACTAAAAGCAGGGTAATTAAAATGATTTTTGAACCTTCTTTATGAAACATAGTATAAAATTAAATAAAATAAATTAATAAATGGAATTACAAATATAATACTATCTAGTCGATCTAGAATACCTCCGTGACCAGGCATTATATTTCCGGTATCTTTTATGCCGGCAACACGTTTTAATTTTGATTCGATTAAATCGCCTAACGTACTGAAAACACTCACGATAGCTGCAATCACAATCCAAATGTATAGCGTTGAAGCCATGATGTAATAATTAGCCAATAAAGCACCGCCAATGATGGTAAATACTAAACCGCCAGCAAAACCTTCAATAGTTTTTTTAGGAGAAACACTTGGAAAAAGTTTATTTTTCCCGATGTTTTTTCCAACTAAATAAGCAAAAGTATCGTTGGTCCAAATTAAAACAATAATTGAAATTAAAATTTTCGGATTGTATCCTTTTACTCCCATAGCAACATAATTCGCCAAGATAAAAGGAAGAATTACGTATCCAAACAGTAAAAAGTAGCGTGTATAAAGTTGAAAATTGGTTTTTTTTGTATTGAAAAGATACAGTAATAATTTAACCGAAATTATAACCGCTATAGCAGTTAATGCTGTATTTAAATTTAAATCGGAGTTTTTATTCCATAAGAAATAATAGGAAGCAGCGGCAACAGGAATGCTAACATAGAGGTTCAATCCACACATTTTGCAGAATTCGTAGACTCCAATAATCAAAAAAGCACCAAAAAGAATGGCTAAACCCTCTCTAGAATAAGAAATACAGCCTAGTAGTAAAACAACATAAACGGCTCCAGATAATGCTCTTTTTAGCGTTTCATTCATTATAAATCCTCTAAAAGAAGTAGGTAAAGATTTTTATGGCAACTTCCATAGTGAAGAAAATCCTGTTCTTTTACTTCTTCAAAATATTTTATGGTGGTAATATTAGAAGGGTAATTTTTTTCGTGTGTGTTTTTAATTCGCCTTAAGCCATCACTTTTGCTATTTACAATTTGACTTGTGGTAGCGAAAATAATCATGTTTGTAGGCAGTTCATTTGGTTTGAAGTGCTTAAACTGATTAGATGAGAATAAGATAGAGCCTTCATCTGCAATTAAATTTTCGCAAGAAGAGAGAAAAAACACAGGTGGTGTAGTATTATTGTAGGTTAGTTTATTGTCGTCAAGAAGATAAAGTAATCTGTTGTCATAACATTGTGCGTTACTTTCAAACCAATCGTTTTCTTCTAAAATATTTTCAAAATTCTCGGCAATTTCATCTAAATTTTCACAATAAATAAATTTACCTCCATTTTCTTTAAAATTGAAAGTAAATTGTTCGTCTATAGGCAAGGTAGTGTCAGGCGCATAAGGACTTTTAACTTCTTGTTTCTTGTCGCTTTCGTCTTCGTCTCCCGAAGTGCCAAAAAATTTTCTAAAAAGACTCATGTATCTTTAGTCGTTTTTTATTGTGTGAAAATCAAAGATAAAAAAAAACTTAGTTCTTTTCCTAAGGAACTAAGTTTTTTATTAATATTATTTTGTTGATAAGTCCTTATTCCGCAGTAGGAATTTCTTCTTCTTTGTCAAAAGGTCTTTTTCCGAAAATAGTTTCCAAATCATCTTTGAAAATCACTTCTTTTTCTATCAGAATATCAGCTAATTGAGTTAGCTTTTCTTTGTTTGTTTCTAAAATGTGAATTGCTCTTTGATATTGCTCTTCAATTAATTTAGAAATTTCAGTATCAATAACCTTTGCCGTTTCTTCAGAATACGGTTTAGAAAAATTGTAATCAGATTGCCCAGTTGAATCGTAATATGTGATGTTTCCTAGCTTATCATTCAATCCATAAATGGTTACCATCGCTCTAGCTTGACGCGTTACTTTCTCTAAATCGCTCAAAGCACCTGTTGAAATTTCATTGAAAATTACTTTCTCAGCAGCCCTTCCGCCCATAGTTGCACACATTTCGTCTAGCATTTGGTCAGGTCTTACAATCAGTCTTTCTTCTGGTAAATACCAAGCCGCTCCTAAACTTTGTCCACGAGGAACAATCGTTACTTTTACAAGTGGTGCTGCGTGTTCTAACATCCAACTAACAGTAGCGTGTCCTGCTTCGTGAATGGCAATTGCACGTTTTTCAGCTGGTGTAACAATTTTATTTTTCTTTTCTAAACCACCAATGATTCTATCAACAGCATCTAAAAAATCTTGTTTGTCAACCGCTTTTTTATCTTTACGAGCAGCGATTAAAGCCGCTTCGTTACAAACATTAGCAATATCAGCTCCAGAGAATCCTGGTGTTTGTTTTGCTAAAAATTCGGTATCTAATTCTTCTGATTTTTTCAAAGGTTTTAAATGCACTTCAAAAATTTCTTTACGTTCTCTAATGTCTGGTAAGTCTACATAAATTTGTCTGTCAAAACGACCAGCGCGTAATAAAGCTTTGTCTAAAACATCAGCACGGTTAGTAGCAGCTAATACAATTACATTTGAATTAGTACCAAAACCATCCATTTCAGTCAATAACTGATTTAATGTATTTTCTCTTTCGTCGTTAGCACCTGTCATGTTGTTTTTTCCACGAGCTCTACCCACAGCATCAATTTCATCAATGAAAATGATAGATGGTGATTTCTCTTTGGCTTGTTTGAACAAATCTCTAACACGAGAAGCTCCAACTCCAACAAACATTTCTACAAAATCAGAACCTGATAAAGAGAAGAAAGGCACTTTAGCTTCACCTGCAACGGCTTTAGCTAATAATGTTTTTCCTGTTCCTGGAGGTCCAACTAATAGAGCTCCTTTTGGAATTTTACCACCAATTGAAGTGTATTTTTCAGGTGTTTTTAAGAATTCTACAATTTCTTGAATTTCTTCTTTTGCACCTTCTAATCCCGCAACGTTTTCAAAAGTTACACGAGTATCGTTCTTTTCATCAAATAGTTTAGCTTTCGATTTACCAATGCTGAAGATTTGTCCACCACCACCACCAGAACCACCTGACATTCTTCGCATCATAAAGATCCAAAGCCCAACTAAAAGTAGGATAGGTAAAAGCATTGAGATGATTTCACCCCACATACTTTCAGGCTCTTTCTCGTAATCTGAAAGTTTGCCTTCGCTTGACGCTTTTTGTAAATTTTCTTGAAAGGTTTTTAAATCACCAATTTCTGTGAAATAGTGAGGTCCTTTCGTATTTAGTTTTCCTAAAACATCATTTTTTACTTTATCGTGCGCTTTATCTGTTAAAGCTGCTTTTTTCAAGTAAACTGTTGCTTTTGTATTTGTAAAGACTACTTTTTCTACCTGATTTTTATCTAAATATTGATAAAATTTTGATAATGTGGTTGGCGCAGGATTGCTTAAATCAAAACCAGTAGTAAATAAATTAATGGTAAAGAAAATGACAATAACCAGTCCAATACTCATCCATGGACTAAACTTAAAGTTAGAATTACTATTTTGTGCCATAAGAAATTTTAGTATTTAGTTTCAATGGTTGTGATTTTTGCATCACCCCATAAACTCTCAATTCGGTAGTATTCACGAATGTGTTTTTGAAAAACATGTACTACAATATTAACGTAGTCCATTAAAACCCATTCTCCATTTTCTGCACCTTCAACGTGCCATGGTTTATCTTTTAATTCTTTAGAAACGATTTTTTGTACTGAACCAACAATTGCATTTACTTGAGTATTTGAATTTCCATTACAAATAATAAAGTAATCACAAACGGTGTTGTCAATTTCTCTTAAATCAAGAATATCAATATTTTCGCCTTTTACTTCTTCAATCCCTTTGATGATGTTTGCTAATAAATCATCATTATTAATCTGCTTCTTCGCCATTTATTATTTTTGTATTTATGCAAAGGTATCATTTTTTGTGATTATTTTTGAACCTTAACATAAGATTAAATTTTGTTATTGTATTATGAAGATAATCAAACTCGATGCCATAGATTCTACTAATAGTTTTTTGAAAGCACTTGCGGCTCAAGAAAGTTGTGAAAATTTCACAGTTGTTAGCACCGAATCGCAAACACAAGGGAGAGGACAAAGAGGTTCGGGTTGGACTTCTGAAGTGGGTAAGAATCTAGCTTTTAGTGTTTTATATAATCAAAAAACACAAGAGATTACAAGTTTATTTACCTTGAATATTGTTGTGGCTTTAAGTGTGGTTGAAGCACTGAAAACCTTTAGTAATTTAAATTTTGCTATCAAATGGCCTAATGACATCTTGGCAGAGAATAAGAAAATTGCTGGCATTTTGATTGAAAATACATTCAAAAATCAGAATGAAGTGCAATCGATAATCGGGATTGGTTTGAATGTGAATCAATCTCAGTTTGAAAATTTGCCACAAGCGTCGTCTTTATTTTTATTGGAAAACCAATTATTTGATAGAGACGCACTTTTAATTTCTATCGTAAACCGATTAGAATTTAATTTAAATCAACTGAAAAATCTTAACGAAGATTATTTTTGGAACGCTTATCATGCTATTTTGTTTAAGAAAGAGGTAGTTTCAACTTTCGAATCTGCTTCAGGAAATCGTTTTGTTGGAAAAATTCAAAAGGTAACAAAAGAAGGTAAATTAGAAGTTTTATTGGAAGATGATTCGGTAACCTTTTTCGATGTCAAAGAAGTAAAAATGTTGTATTAAAATCATTCGAATATAAATTACTCAAACCTTTGTTAAACTTCGCGGAAAAGTTTTTGTTTTTGAGTACATTTGTGCCAATTTATAAAAAACGTATTCCCAACTCATGGAGAAAAAAATACTATCCCTGTTATCTTCCACACGCTTAATGGCTTTTTTATTCATTGCTTTTGCTGTAGCCATGGCAGCCGGAACTTTTATTGAAGATGCTTATAATACTGATACTGCAAGAGTTATTGTTTACAATGCCGTTTGGTTTGAAGTCATTATGGTGTTTTTTGTAATCAATTTTATTGGAAACATCAAACGTTATCAGTTACATAAAAAGGAAAATTGGGCTACCTTATTATTACACCTTTCTTTTATTCTAATTATTGTAGGTGCTTTTATTACGCGTTATATTAGTTACGAAGGAATGATGCCTATTAGAGAAGGAGAATCTGCAAATATCATTTATTCCGATAAACCGTATTTAACTGTTCTAGTAGATGGAAATCATGAAGGTCAAATGCGACGTAAGACTTTTGAAAAAGATTTGATTTTAGCTCCAGAAATTAAAGATGATGCTTTTTTGAATACGTTTGCTAGCAATGATTTTTCAATGGGTGGTGAATTCAGTGGTATTCCATTCGAAGTAGAACACCAAGAGTTTGTTATGAACGCAACGGAAACTGTTGTAGCTTCAGAAAGCGGACAGTTGATGATTAAAATGGTAGAGTCGAGTGGAGGAACACGTCACGAACACTATTTAAAAGAAGGCGAAGTTCAAAATTTACACAATGTACTTTTTGCTTTTAATAAATATACAGAAGGCGCAATAAACATTACTAAAATTGCGGAAGCTTATACCATTCAAACGCCTTTTGAGGGTGATTTTATGCGAATGGCTGATAAATTGCAAGGTAAAGTTGTTAAAGATTCAGTACAACCTTTAATGTTGCGTTCGTTGTATAATATTGGCGGTGCTCAGTTTGTATTTCCAGAGCCAGCAATTAAAGGTGAATTGACTTTTAAATCGAATAATGATTTCAAAGACAAACAAACCGATGATGCTTTGAAAGTTAAAATCAAAACACAAGGGAGAGAAGAAGTTTTAACTTTAGTAGGAGCAAGAGGAAAACAAGGAGTGCCACAAAGCGTAAAAATTGGTGATTTAGAATTTACGTTATTCTTCGGAAGTAAAGTATATAATACACCATTTACAATTAAATTAGACGATTTCATTGCCGATAAATATCCAGGAACTGAAAACAGTTATTCGGCTTTCAAAAGTAAAATCGAAGTTATTGATACCGAACAAAAGAAAACATTTAAAGACAGTGTTTTTATGAACAATATTTTAGATTACAGAGGATTTAGATTCTTTCAAGCCGGATTTGATCCAGATGAAAAAGGAACAAATTTATCGGTAAGTCACGATTTCTGGGGAACTTGGATTACGTATATTGGTTATTTCTTATTATACTTCGGAATGATGGCTATCTTATTCAATAAAAATACTCGTTTTGCTAGTTTGAAAGAGAAATTAGAAAAAGTAAAGACAAAGAAAGCTGGTTTATTAAGCGTCTTTTTGATTTTATTCTCTACGTTGACATTTGCTCAAGAGCACAATCACCAACCAAGTAAAGAAGAAATTCTAAAATTATTAAAGGAGCACGAAATTTCGAAAGAGCACGCGAGCGAATTTGGAAAAGTAGTAATTCAAGATAATGGGCGAATGAAGCCTATCAATACGTTTTCGTCTGAATTACTTCGTAAAGTATCAAAAAGCGATACATATGAAGGGATGAATTCGGACCAAGCGTTTTTATCGATGACTCAATTTCCTCAATATTGGTATGGTTTGCCAATCATTTATTTGAAGAGAGGAAACGATAGTATTCGTAAATTAATTGGTGTTGAAAAAGAAGCTAAATATGCGCCACTTATTTCATTTTTTGATGAAACTGGAAACTACAAATTAGCCAAATTTTTAGAAACCGCTTACAAAGAACCAGTTCCAAATCAATTTCAAAAAGATTTTATTGAAGCTGATAAAAAAGTAAACCTTTTATATTCAGCTTTAAGTGGACAAATTTTAAAAGTGTTCCCAGTTCCAGGTGATAAATCGAATAAATGGGTTTCGTTTTTAGAAGTCAACCAACCAACAGGAACCGCTTTAGATTCGATAAAAAACGTAATGCCGTTTTACTTAAATGCTTTAGAAAAAGCTTCGAAAAGTAATAATTACGAATTACCAAATAGTCTTTTAAAAGGATTAAACGAATACCAAAAGAAATACGGTTCTGCCGTTATGCTTTCAGAAAGTAAAATCAGTTCTGAAATCACATACAACAAGTACGATATTTTCAAGAGATTGTACTATATGTATATGTTGGCTGGTCTTTTAATGTTGGTTTTCTGTATTGTTCAAATTTTCAAAGATTCAAAAGTAATCCGAACCATTATCAATGTTTTTCATGGATTAATCGGTTTGTTTTTCATATTGCATTTAGCAGGATTAATTGTAAGATGGTACATTTCAGGTCACGCGCCTTGGAGTGATGCGTATGAAAGTATGATTTATGTAGCTTGGGCAACGATGTTCTTTGGATTAGCTTTCGGAAAAGATTCGAAACTAACAGTAGCTTCAACAGCTTTTGTAACTGCAATGATTTTGATGATTGCACATTGGAATTGGATGGATCCAACAATTGGAAACTTACAACCTGTTTTAAATTCGTATTGGTTAATGATTCACGTAGCGGTAATAGTTGCTAGTTACGGACCATTTACCCTAGCGATGGTTTTAGGTTTAGTCTCATTATTCTTAATGATTTTCACCAACGAAAAGAACAAAGAAAGAATGAAATTAAGCATCGACGAAATTACGTATATTAATGAAATGGCGTTAACCGTAGGTTTGGTCATGTTAACCATAGGAAACTTCCTTGGCGGGCAATGGGCAAATGAAAGTTGGGGACGTTATTGGGGTTGGGATCCAAAAGAAACTTGGGCGTTAATCAGTATTATGGTATATGCGTTTGTAATTCACGCACGTTTTGTTCCTGCTTTAAGAGGAAGATGGATTTATAACGTAATGAGTGTTTTAGCTTTTGCTTCGATTTTAATGACGTATTTTGGAGTAAATTTCCACTTAAGCGGTTTGCACAGTTACGCTTCGGGTGAAAAACAAAACGTAACCTATTACTTCATTATTTTAGCAATTGTCTTGGTAATTGCAGCAATAGCTTACTTTCCGTACAAGAAGTATTATAAAAAATAAGAATTTGGTCGCTAATTAGCGACCATTTTTTTTAAGAAATGTTTATCAAAAATTGCATTTTAAAACCCTAAATTTGAAATAAAAAAAGAGATGAAGAAATTAGTAACCTTGTTTTCAGTAGTAGCTTTGTTTTATAGTTGTCAAAATCAGGCACAAAAAAAGCAAAAAGCTACTGCAGCAGCAACTACAACACCTATGGCAAAAGAAACGATTTATCAGTTTAAAGTAGAAGATTTGAGTGGCGATACTTTTGATTTTTCAACCTTAAAAGGGAAGAAAATCTTAGTAGTCAATACCGCTTCAGAATGTGGTTTAACACCGCAATATGAACAATTACAAGCGATTTGCGAAAAGTATAAAGACAAAAATTTCGTAATCGTAGGTTTTCCTGCGAATAACTTTGGAGCACAAGAACCCGGAAGTAATTCAGAAATTGCTACTTTTTGTCAAAAAAATTATGGTGTTTCGTTTCCAATGATGGCTAAAATTTCGGTGAAAGGTGGTGATATGCATTCAGTGTATCAATTTTTAACGCAAAAAGCCAAAAACGGATTAGAAGACAGCGAAGTACAATGGAACTTCCAAAAATACCTAATCAATGAAAACGGTGAATTAGCAAAAGTAGTTTCTCCAAGAACGTTGCCGACTGATGCTGAAATCGTAAATTGGATTGAAGGGAAATAATTTAGTATTCAGTTTTCAGTTGCAGTTTTCAGTATCTGTTGACTGCGACTGAGAACTGCGACTAATTTTAAAGCATTTTCTGAACAAAAACAGAATGCAACCATCGTTCAAATTTATATCCCGATTCTTTTAAAAACCCAACTTCTTCAAAACCAAATTTTTTATGAAAATCGATGCTATTCGTGTTTTCTGAATCGATTACACCAATCATCGTGTGGAGATTTTGTTTTTTTGCTCTTTCGATTAATTCGGTCAATAATAATTTTCCGATGCCTTTCCCGATAGAATTCTTGTTCGCATAAACCGAATGTTCTACCGTGAATTTATACGCTTCTCTGAAACGGAATTCGCTGTAATAACCGAAGCCAATGACTTCATTATTTATTTCGGCAACGATAACAGGAAACCCTTTCTGAAGTTTTTCTTCAAAAATTGCTTCTTGCGTGGCTAATGTTCGCACGTTGTAATCGTATAAAGCGGTCGAATGCAAAATTGCATCGTTGATGATGTCTAAAATTGCAGTACAATCTGCTATTTGGTAGTCTCTAATTTTTATATCCATTTTGTAAAGAAATTACGTAGTAAAAGTACTAAAAACCTTTTCAACTTCGTAACTTTGTAGTCCAGTTATTTTTTTAAAAATGATGTATCCAAAAATTCCTTTAGCGCAAAGCATTATCGAAATTTGCCAACAAAAAGGAGTCCAACATATCGTAATTTCTCCGGGTTCGCGTAATGCTCCTTTGACTATTGGATTTACAAATAATCCGTATTTCAAATGTTACAGTATTGCTGACGAACGTTGTGCTGCATTTTTTGCTTTAGGAATTGCCCAACAGTTGCAAGAACCTGTTATTGTAGTTTGTACATCAGGTTCCGCTTTACTGAATTATTACCCTGCAATTGCGGAGGCTTTTTATAGCCAAATCCCATTGGTTGTTATTTCAGCGGATAGACCACAAAATAAGATTGATATTGGCGACGGACAAACCATTCGTCAGGAAAACGTGTTTGCGAATCACAGTTTGTACAATGCTAATTTGCAAGAAAATGTATCGACTGAAAACGACAATAACATTCAAATGGCATTGCATGTTTCGGTTACCCAAAAAGGGCCAGTTCACATTAACGCGCCTTTTGAAGAACCTTTGTATGAAACCGTTTCCGAATTACAAGTACAACCTGAAATTGTCGATTTTAATACTGAAAGCAAAACTTTCTCTTTAGGAAATTCAACTATTGAAACTTGGAACAAAGCCACTAAGAAATTAGTTTTAGTAGGAGAGTTGTTCCCAAATTCGGTTGAGCAAACCTATTTGAATGTTTTAGCGAATGACCCAAGTGTTGTGGTTTTAACCGAAAAAACATCTAACTTACATCACCCAACATTCTTCGACCAAATTGATACTTTGATTACGCCTTTTACGGATGAAGATTTTAAAGCGTTTCAACCAGATATTCTATTGACTTTTGGCGGAATGGTGGTTTCGAAACGTATCAAAGCGTTTTTACGAAAATACAAACCAGCACATCATTGGCATGTAGATGAATTAAGAGCGTATGATACTTTTGGAGCGCTTACGAATCATTTTGAAACGAAAATCAATACATTTTTGAGTCAGTTATTAACTGAAAAAACGATTGAAAGTTTTTATAAATCAAGTATTTCTACTATTTGGAAAGATAGAGTAGTAAAGCATCAAGAATACACTGCAAAAATACCATTTTCGGATTTTAAAGTGTTTGATTTTATTTGTCAAAATGTTCCAAAAAATAGTCAATTGCAAGTAAGCAATAGTTCGGCGATACGTTATTTACAGTTGTTTGATTTAGATAAAAGCATTCAAGTTTTTTGTAATCGAGGAACAAGTGGTATCGATGGAAGCACTTCTACAGCCATTGGAGCAGCTTTAGCGTCTGATTTGCCAACGATGTTGATTACGGGCGATATTAGCTTTTTATACGACAGCAACGCTTTGTGGAACAATTACATTCCAAAAAACTTTAAGATTATTTTACTGAATAACAGCGGTGGAGGGATTTTTAGAATCCTACCAGGTCATCAAGAAACGGAAACGTTTAACACGTATTTTGAGACTTCGCACCAATTAAACGCATCACATTTAGCCAAAATGTATGGCTTTGATTATTTTGAAGCGAATGATGAAACTTCATTACAACAACAATATACTGCATTCCTAAACCAAAACGAAAAACCAAGTATTCTAGAAATTTTTACACCCGAAAAAGAGAATAATGGGATTTTATTGGAGTTTTTTAGAGGGTTGAATTAAAACTTATTTAAGTAAAATAAAAAACGCTGTCAATTTTTTTTGACAGCGTTTTTTAGTATATCTTGTAAGTAATTAAACTACCAGTCGCTTTTTGCTGCGCTAGATTTAGCCATTTCCTTTTTAATGTCGCTTTTAATGGTTTCAATTGTAGAATTGATTCCTGCATAATAAGCTTTAAGAGTTTCCATTAATTTTGGATTTTCCACCGCTTTTTCGGAAGCCAATTTATCAAACATTTTCTCTACAGTTGTTTCAGCACTCGACTTGATGAAGATATTTTTTATTTCGTATTTGTATTTGCCGTCTTTTGACATAATAGAAATAGTATAAAATAATTTTACTTTTGTCTCGCTTCCGTTTGCCTTAATCGTCATGAAAGAATACTGAGTGTCAGTAACCGACAAGGCTTCCTTATCCTGCTTAATCTTATCCTGTGTTTCTTTATAGATATTTACAAAGAACATTTTGGAGTTGTTAAACAAGTCATCTTTGGTTTTTCCTTCCGCAGATACAACTTCCGAGAAGATAATCTGCCCGTTTTCATTCAATGGGAAATCGAATTTTTCTTGGGCATTCATGGTAAACGTAGTCAATGCTAATAATAAAAGGATTTTTTTCATATTTATGGAGCTTGGTTTAATACTAGTTTAGTTGAATACAATGATAATATAATTTTTTTAAAATAAAAAAACCTTTGAAATAAAATATGCTGTTCAATTTAGCCTATCATTAATTAATACGAATAATTTTGAATTATTACAATGTGGTAGACTTCGTAACCTATTATTTTGTTAATGATAAAATTTCTTGCGAAATGTAAACGTGATTTTACTACAAAATTCGCAATTGTATGAAACCGCTGTTAGCAGTAATGTTTTACCAAATAATTGTGTTGCTTTGATTAGTATTAACTTGAGAATCTATCATTTCAGTTTCATAATAACTTTTCTCTCCATTGAAGACCATTTTTCGCCTACTAGCAACATAAAATTTCAATTTATTTTCAACTGTCGATTGCTTGAATACAAAATTGAAACCTTTTGTTGGATATAAAGTACTTGGATATAAAATTCCATCAACGTTTTCAAATTCGTCAAATATATAATTTGAAAAAGCGGCGGTAATTTTATAATGATTAGAATCGTTTTCAGCAACACGTGAAAACTCTTTAGACATGAAATTAAGCAATTCACGAACTACTTCTGCACTTTCGTCACCTTGACTATTTATTAAGGATTCAAAACTTTTACTCAAAGAATCAATTTCTGAATGTTTTCCTTTTATATCATCATTTGTTAGTAAACTTACTAAAGATAAATTCTCTTGTGCAATCCATAAACTATTTGTAGAAAATTCAAATTCTTTCTCTTCAAGGTTTCTTGCAATGTGGCTTGTTTCTACAAAAGATAGTGTGTCATCATTTGAACAATAAAATAATGATTGTCCAGGTTCATTTGCACGTCCAAACTTTGTTATATTTTGGATGTCTTTTCGATAAGTTAGTTGATCAACTTCTCTAAAGTAGTCTTCATTATTTGTGTGGACACGTGTTCTTACAAATCTTTGTCCTTTTGGATATACAAAGAAAGGTACAGGAAACTCAACCATATTGAGAATATTCTTGATATAAATGTAACTCTCAATTGTATTTAGTTTTTTTGCTGATACCAATAATGAAAGAAATTTGTCTAATTCTTTTCTGTCAAAATAATTTGAATCGGTCATAAGCTTTCTTCTATTATGCAGTCTTTTTAGCATTACTGCCAACTAGTAAATATGTGCAACAGACTTTCACATATTTCACCTAATAATAGGTTAGATTGGAGCTACAAAGTTGCGTCTTTCAAATATAAAAAATTATTTACAAATTCCATTAACAAAAAAAATCCCCAATTGCTTGGGGATTTCTATATAAATTTAAAAGAAAATTACTTTCTTTTGATAACTCTTTCTACAGCTTCCACAATCGCTTGATTGTTTAATTTGTATTTTTCCATTAATTGGTCTGGTGTTCCACTTTCTCCAAAGCTGTCGTTTACTGCTACAAATTCTTGTGGTGCTAAATGGTTTTGGACTAACGTTCTAGAAACGCTTTCTCCTAAACCACCAATGATGTTATGCTCTTCCGCTGTAACTACACAACCTGTTTTCTTCACCGATTTTAAAATAGCTTCTTCGTCTAAAGGTTTAATCGTGTGAATGTTAATTACTTCTGCCGAAATTCCTTTTGCTTCTAAAGCTTCTGCTGCAACTAAAGCTTCCCAAACTAAATGTCCAGTTGCAATAATCGTAACATCTGTTCCTTCGTTTAACATGATTGCTTTTCCAATTACGAAAGGTTCGTCAGCTGGCATAAAGTTAGGCACTACTGGGCGACCAAAACGTAAATAAGCTGGTCCGTGATGATCGGCTAAAGCTAAAGTGGCTGCTTTGGTTTGGTTGTAATCACACGTATTGATTACGGTCATTCCAGGTAACATTTTCATCAAACCGATATCTTCTAAGATTTGGTGCGTAGCTCCGTCTTCTCCAAGCGTTAATCCAGCGTGAGAAGCACAAATCTTTACATTTTTATCTGAATAGGCAACTGATTGACGAATTTGGTCATACACTCTTCCTGTAGAAAAGTTAGCGAAAGTTCCTGTAAAAGGAATTTTTCCACCAATAGTTAAACCCGCTGCAATTCCAATCATATTTGCTTCTGCAATTCCAATTTGGAAAAAACGCTCTGGGTGGTTTTTCTTGAAATCATCAAATTTTAATGATCCAATTAAATCCGCACAAAGTGCAACTACGTTTTCGTTTTTTTGACCTAATTCAGTCATTCCAGCTCCAAATCCTGAACGGGTATCTTTACTGCCTGTGTTGGTATATTTTTTCATTTTATTTTTTGCTGTAAGCTATAGGCAATAGGCAATAAGCGTAAGGCTTAAAGCATAATGCATAAAGCGATTTAATAATCTCCTAAAGTTTCAACATTTTGTTCTAACGCTTTTGCTAATTGCTCATCATTTGGCGCTTTTCCGTGCCAAGCGTGAGTGTGCATCATAAAATCTACTCCGTTGCCCATTTCAGTATGCAATAAAATACAAACTGGTTTTCCGTTACCTGATTTTGATTTTGCATCTGCTAAACCAGCTTTGATAGCGTCAATGTTGTTTCCTTCTTTGATTTCTAATACAATCCAATCAAATGCTTCAAACTTCGCTTTTACGCTTCCCATTGCCAAAACTTCGTCTGTAGTTCCGTCGATTTGTTTTCCGTTTAAGTCGATAGTAGCAATTAAATTATCCACTTTTTTTGCTGAAGCATACATAATAGCTTCCCAGTTTTGTCCTTCTTGTAATTCACCATCACCTAAAAGAGCAAAAACTAAATGGTTATCATTGTTCAATTTCTTAGCTTGAGCCGCTCCAATTGCAACCGACATTCCTTGTCCTAACGAACCCGAAGCCATTCTAATTCCAGGTAAACCTTCATGAGTTGTTGGGTGACCTTGTAATCTTGAATTTAATTTTCTGAATGTTGCTAATTCCGCTACTGGAAAGTATCCGCTTCTAGCTAAAACACTATAAAAAACTGGAGAAATATGTCCGTTTGATAAGAAGAATAAATCTTCACCAATTCCGTTCATATCAAAACCTTCGTTACGTTTCATAACGTCTTGGTAAAGGGTAACCAAAAACTCAGCACATCCCAAAGAACCTCCTGGGTGACCTGAATTTACGGCATGAACCATACGAAGAATATCTCTTCGAACTTGTGTTGTAAAATCTTGTAGTTGTTGCGTGTTAGACATTATAAAAGATATATATGTGTTAATTGATGCAAAAGTAATTTTATTTTTTTGGTGGTACAAATCATTTTGTTAGAAGTTATTAAGAATTGATTTGTTATGGGTAAAAGTAATGGAACGTGGATGACGCTGATGCAACGCAACGCTGAAAATTACGGATTTAGTTTTTGAAAATTTAGTTATTTTGCTCGCAAAGCCATAAAGTTTTTTCAAATTAAAAATCAGTTGTAATCCGCGTTTCACATCAGCGAATCTGTTTCATCCGCGTGCCAATGTATTGTCTTATCATAAATAATTCTAAATTCCAATTTCTAAATTCTAAAATAAATTATCTTTGCCGTTCGTAAAAGCACAATATGAAGTTTGATTTAATTACCAAAGACCCAAAAAGTAAAGCCAGAGCTGGAAAAATAACAACCGATCATGGTGTTATTGAAACCCCAATTTTTATGCCCGTAGGAACGGTTGCTTCTGTAAAAGGAGTGCACCAACGTGAGCTAAGAGAAGACATTAATCCAGATATTATTTTAGGAAACACCTATCATTTATATTTAAGACCTCAAACCAAAATTTTAGAGGCGGCTGGAGGTTTACATAAATTCATGAATTGGGATAGAAATATCTTAACTGATTCTGGTGGTTACCAAGTGTACTCGCTTTCTTCGAACAGAAAAATTAAAGAAGAAGGTGTAAAATTCAAATCGCATATTGATGGTTCGTATCATTTCTTTTCACCAGAAAATGTAATGGAAATTCAACGTACTATTGGTGCCGATATTATCATGGCTTTCGACGAATGCACACCTTATCCTTGTGATTATCGTTATGCAAAACGTTCGATGCACATGACACACCGTTGGTTGGATAGATGTATCAATCATTTAGAAAAATTACCTTTTAAATACGGTTACGAACAAACGTTTTTTCCAATTGTTCAAGGAAGTACGTATAAAGATTTAAGAGAACAATCGGCAGAATATATTGCAAATGCTGGTGCACAAGGAAATGCTATTGGCGGACTTTCAGTAGGAGAACCAGCTGAAGAAATGTACGCAATGACCGAAATTGTTACAGCAATTTTACCAGAAGACAAACCAAGATATTTAATGGGTGTGGGAACGCCAATCAATATTTTAGAGAATATTGCGTTAGGAATTGATATGTTTGATTGTGTAATGCCAACACGTAACGCTAGAAATGGAATGTTGTTCACGGCTCACGGAACAATGAATATGAAAAACAAAAAGTGGGAAGCCGATTTTTCGCCAATTGACGAAATGGGACACACTTGGGTAGATACTGAATATTCAAAAGCGTATCTTAGACATTTGTTTGCAGCAGATGAATTCTTAGGAAAACAAATTGCAACCATTCATAATTTAGGTTTCTACATGTGGTTAGTACGTGAAGCAAGAAGACAAATTATTGCTGGAACATTTAGAGAATGGAAAGATAAAATGGTGGTGCAAATGAGTCAACGATTATAATTTGAGAATATAGAACAAAGAATATAGAACAAAGAATATAGAACAAAGAATACAAAATGAGATATAGATAAAGTAAAATGGTCTATTCTCTTTTTTCTAATCTCTTTTCTCTTGAAATATGAAAATAATAGATAAATACATTTTAAAACGCTATTTGGTCACTTTTTCGGTGATGTTGATTATGTTTATTCCGATTGGAATTACAATTGACGTTTCGGAAAAAGTAAACAAAATGATTGAAAAGAAAATCCCTTTGAAGGATATTTTAATTTATTATGGTGATTTTACTGTGTATTTTGCCAATCTATTATTTCCGATTTTTTTATTCTTATCTATTATTTGGTTTACCTCGAAATTAGCAAACAATACTGAAATTATTGCTATTTTAAGTTCTGGGATTTCGTTTTCAAGATTTCTTAGGCCATTTATTTACGGTGCCGTAATTGTTTCTGTTTTTGCTTTATTAATGGGATTTTTTCTGGTTCCAAAAGCTAGTAAAGGATTTAACGATTTTAGATATCAAAACTTAAAAGGGAATTCACAAACTAGAGAAACTTCCGATATTTTTAGACAAATTAAGAAAGATGGGAAGCTTGAAGAAAATATTTATGTAAGTAACTATAATTATTTATCGCAAACTGGTTTTAATTTTACTTATGAAAAGTTTCAAGATAATGTTTTGGTTGAAAAAGTAACAGCAACTAGAATTCATTATAAAGAAGAAACTAAAAAATATACCTTACACAATTACAACAAAAGAATAATAGGTCAAACCGACGATCAAATTATATCTATTGATAAAAATGAAGTTGATTACAATTTTGAACCCGATGATTTAACTCCAGTAATTTATGTGGCAGAAACCATGACTATTGGTGAATTAAATAAGTTTATAAATAAAGAAAGAGCTAGAGGAAACGGAAATATCAATACGTATTTAGTAGTTTTTTATAAGAAATTTAGTTTACCAATTTCTGCATTTATCTTAACTATTATTGCCGTTGCTGTTTCTTCTATGAAGCGTAGAGGTGGAATGGGAATTAATTTAGCCATCGGAATTGTTATTGCTTTTACCTTTATCTTCTTCGATAAAGTTTTCGGAACTTTAGCTGAAAAATCGAGTATTCCTCCGTTTTTAGCCGTATGGTTTCCAAATATAGTTTTTGGAATTTTAGCAGCCTACTTACTACGCAATGCAAAACGATAATTTAAAAAGTTATTTACATCTTCATGTAATTGTATTTATTTGGGGATTTACCGCTATTCTTGGAAAACTAATTTCATTAGAAGCTTTAGATTTGGTTTGGTATCGCATGCTTTTTGCATCGGTAATTATGACTTTTGTAGTGCTCTTCAATAAAGAAAAAATTAAAGTTCCATTCAATGTTTTAATTGGATTTATAGTTTCTGGGATAATTATTGCGGCACATTGGCTCACGTTTTATCAAGCTATTAAAGTTTCAAATGTTTCGATAACCTTAGCTTGTTTGTCAACGGGCGCTTTTTTTGCTTCTATTTTAGAACCTATTTTTTACAAGCGAAGAGTCATTTGGTACGAATTGCTTTTTGGAATTATTGTTGTTGTAGGATTAGGAATCATTTTTAATGTAGAGACTAAATTTAAGACTGGAATTTATCTTGCCGTAACTTCTGCATTTTTATCAGCACTTTTTTCGGTTATCAATGGAAAATATGCCAAAGAATATGACCCAAATGTTATTTCTCTATATGAACTATCAAGTGGTGTATTCTTTTTAAGTATCTATTTATTTTTTGCAGGAAGTTTTACACCTGCTTTCTTTGCACTTTCTGTAAACGATTTAATTTGGTTATTCTTGTTATCGTCTATTTGTACAGCGTATGCGTTCTCAGCATCGGTAAAAGTGATGAAATTTTTAAGTCCGTTTACCGTTATGTTAACAATTAATTTAGAGCCAATTTACGGAATCATTTTAGCCTTACTGATTTTCAAAGATGGAGAAGAAATGTCGCCTCTGTTTTATGTAGGCGCTTTGATAATTTTAGCCACTGTTATTGCTAACGGAATTGTAAAAAGTTATAAAAAAGTTACAACTAATTAACGATAAGTTTACCAAAGTTAATTGAAAATTTTATCTTTGTCACAACAAACACAAACCCAAATAAACCGATTATGGAATATTTAGATTTTGAATTACCAATTAAAGAGCTTGAAGACCAATTAGATAAATGTCAAATCATTGGTCAAGAATCGGATGTTGACGTGTCTAATACTTGCAAGCAAATTGAGAAGAAATTAGAAGAAACCAAGAAGAAAATATACAAAAATCTTACGGCTTGGCAACGTGTGCAATTATCGCGTCATCCAAATCGTCCTTATACATTAGAGCATATTACTAATATTACTAATGGGACGTTTTTAGAACTTTTTGGAGACAGAGGTTTTAAAGACGATAAAGCGATGGTTGGTGGATTAGGTCAAATCAACGGGCAATCATTTATGATTATTGGACAGCAAAAAGGTATTAATACTAAAATGCGCCAATACAGAAACTTTGGAATGGCAAATCCAGAAGGATATCGTAAAGCATTGCGTTTAATGAAAATGGCTGAGAAATTTAATATTCCTGTTTTAACATTAATCGACACTCCAGGAGCTTATCCAGGTTTAGAAGCCGAAGAAAGAGGACAAGGAGAAGCTATTGCAAGAAATATTTTCGAAATGGCTCGTTTGAAAACACCTATTATTTCAGTAATTATTGGTGAAGGAGCTTCAGGAGGTGCATTAGGAATTGGAGTAGGAGACAGAGTATATATGTTGGAAAACACTTGGTATTCTGTAATTTCTCCAGAATCGTGTTCGTCTATCTTATGGAGAAGTTGGGAATACAAAGAGCAAGCAGCTGAAGCATTAAAATTAACTTCGTTTGATATGAAAAAACAAAAGTTAATTGACGATATTATTCCTGAACCACTTGGTGGCGCTCATTATGACAAAGAAACAACATTTAAATCGGTAGCCGAATATGTAACTAAAGCTTTTAATGAGTTAAAAGATTTATCAACAAAAGATTTGGTGGCACAACGAATGGATAAATACAGCAAAATGGGTGAATTCAAAGAATAACCACTTATTTTCATTATAAATTAAAATCCGAAGCCTCAAGTTTCGGATTTTTTTTGGCTTATTAACAATAAATTGGAGTTATTAACAGTTCGGTATTAAGAACTCAAAAGTATATTTTATAAAATTTCGTTACCTTCGCAATATGGAAAATGTCAGAAATATGAACCCGATAAAAGTAGATAAAACTACGATTATCAATTTGGAAAAAGGAAAACTACCTCCTCAAGCGTTAGACCTTGAAGAAGCGGTACTTGGTGCCATGATGATTGATAAAAAAGGGGTAGATGAGGTAATTGATATTTTACAACCAGATGCCTTCTATAAAGAGGCTCATAAGCATATATTTGAAGCAATTGTTCAGTTATTTAATGAAACCCAACCAGTTGACTTATTAACTGTTTCGGCACAATTGAAGAAAAACGGTAAATTAGAATTAGCAGGTGGTGATTTTTACTTGATTCAGCTAACTCAAAAGATATCGTCTTCGGCACATATTGAGTTTCATTCACGCATTATTCTTCAAAAATTCATCCAAAGAAGTTTGATAAAAATTTCAAGCGAAATTATCGAAGAATCCTATGATGATGCTACCGATGTTTTTGATTTATTAGACAAAGCCGAATCAAAATTATATGAAGTAACTCAAGGAAATATTAAACGTAGTTCAGAAACAGCTCAAAGTTTAGTAATTCAGGCTAAAAAACGTATTGAAGAAATTGCAGGTAAAGAAGGTTTGAGTGGAATTGCAACAGGATTTCATAACTTGGATAAATTAACCTCAGGTTGGCAACCATCTGATTTAATTATTATTGCGGCTCGTCCAGGTATGGGTAAAACCGCTTTTGTACTTTCGATGGCACGTAATATGGCGGTTGATTATAATCATCCAGTGGCTTTATTCTCTTTGGAGATGTCATCTGTACAGTTGATTACACGTTTGATTTCATCTGAAACGGGTTTATCATCTGAAAAACTTCGTACTGGAAAATTAGAAAAACACGAATGGGAGCAACTTTCTATCAAAGTAAAAAACTTAGAAAAGGCGCCTTTATATATTGACGATACACCTTCATTATCTATTTTTGATTTACGTGCAAAAGCGAGACGACTTTCATCGCAATACGGAATCAAAATGATTGTTGTGGATTATTTACAATTAATGACAGCTGGTGGAAATGGAAAAGGCGGTGGAAATCGTGAGCAGGAAATCTCTACTATTTCTAGAAACTTAAAAGCTTTAGCAAAAGAATTAAACGTTCCGGTTATTGCACTTTCTCAGTTATCGCGTGCCGTGGAAACTCGTGGTTCAAGTAAAAGACCTTTACTTTCCGACCTTCGTGAATCGGGTGCGATTGAGCAAGATGCCGATATTGTATCGTTTATTTACCGTCCAGAATATTATAAAATTGATGAATGGGATGATGAAGAACGTACGCCAACACAAGGTCAGGCCGAATTTATCGTAGCAAAACACAGAAATGGTGGTTTGGATGAAATCCGATTAAAGTTCGTAGGAAACTTAGGAAAGTTCGAAAACTTAGACGATTTTAGTTCTCCATTTGATGAATTACCTTCTAAAATGAATTTGGATGAAACTAATCCGTTCATTACACCAAATTTACCAACACCTAATGAAGCATTTGGTAGCACCATGAATTCATTTGATGATGATTCAGATGTTCCATTTTAAATAATTCAAAATAAAGTTAAAAACAGGCAATTTGCCTGTTTTTTTTTATTATTTTTTTTATTACATTTATAATTCAATTATAAAAAAATAAAATATGCCAGATTACACTATTACTCTAGATGTAGCCAAAGAGTGGGCAACATCATGGAGAACAAATCCTCCAACTGATTTAGCAAAAGGACATTTAATTCCGGGTGGAGCTTTAACAGAATTATTAGCAACGGAAGGAGTTGTTGATGTAAGAGCTTATATGGGGGTAGATGAAACAGGAACACAAAAATTAATGTTTGTAGGAGTTGACTCAGATGGGAAGGATTTAATAGATGCAAACCATTTGATTTATGACACGACACAGCCTTGTCCAAAATGTTGTGATCCATCAAGTCCTTTATATAATCCATAATTTGTTAGAATCTAAATACTTATATTTTACTTCGGCAATATTATGTTTGCTATATTTTATAGGCTTTTTCAAAAATGGAAAAGCCTATAAGATTTTTACTATTTATATAATAGGTGTTTTGATAATTGACTACATTGGTTCAAACTTGTGGAGATGGTTTCGTATTTATAATGTTTTTATGCATCATTTTTATGAATTATTTCAATTTGTAATATTGAGTTATTTCTATTCTTTATTATTAAAAACAAAAGCACAATTGTTTACGGTATACATCATATTAATTGTGCTACCAATTTTTTTGTTTTCAAGATATCTCTTCAATCCGAATTTATTTTTAGAGTATAATCTTTTAGAAACTTATTTAACTACAATGCCCTTAATTATTTATGCAAGTATGCATTTGTATAATAATCTAGGAGAAAAGTCGGAGTTTTACTTTATAAATGTAGGATTGTTATTTTATTTATTTACAAGTACTTTCATTTTTTTAATTTATAAGTTGGTTCTTGTTTTTGAGTTTGATGAGTTTAATGATGTAATGGTTGATATAAATATCATTCTTCAATATATAAAATTTGGATTTTTCTTTTATCAATGGAAATTAATTTACTTTAATAAAAATGAACTCAATTAATTTAGAAAATAGCGAAATAATTCAAGTGGTGTTTTTTACACTACTGGCTTTCATATCTATGTTCTTGGTGCTGATTTTGTTTTTTTATTTTTCAAGGAAGAAAATTGTACAAATTGAAGTAGATAAGAAAAACTTAGAAATCGACCATCAGAAAGAGTTGTTGAATTCAGTTTTAATTACTCAAGAAGAAGAGCGAAAAAGAATTGCACAAGATTTGCATGATGATATTAGTTCGAAACTTAATGTGGTTTCACTTAACAGTCATTTATTAAAAACTCCAAATCTAAACGAAACGGAACAATTAGAAATTACAAATAACATTATTGAGTTAACTCAAAAAGCTTTAGAAAATTCCCGACGCATTGCACACGATTTATTACCGCCTGTTTTAGAGAAGTTTGGTTTGCATGCCGGAATTGAAGAACTTGTGGAAGAGTTTAATAGTACCAAAACTGTTAAAGTTTCGTATGAAAATAGTGTTGATTTTGAATGCTATCCTATTGAAAAACATTTACATATATTTCGCATTCTTCAAGAATTGTTAAATAATTCATTGCGAAACGGAAAAGCCACAAAAGTTTCAATACAATTTACTACTTTCGACAACAGAAAAACTTGTACTTACATTGATAATGGTGTTGGTTTTGATAGTTTGAGTGTGGGAAATCTAAAAGGTTTGGGAATGAAGAATATAGAAAGTAGAATTAACTTTTTAGGAGGTGATTTTAGTTTTATTTCAAAACCAAACGAAGGAGTAAAAATGACATTTAATTTCAATTAATGGAACAAAAGATTAAAATAATATTAGCTGATGATGAAGAATTATTCCGAAAGGGAATCTTTTTCTTGCTACAACGTGAACCTAATATTGAAATTATTTTCGAAGCTTCAAACGGAAGTGAATTAGTTGAACATCTAAAAACTACCACAGAACTTCCCGATATTATAATGATGGATTTAAAAATGCCATTATTAAACGGAGTAGAAGCTACCAAACTTATTCACAAAGATTTTCCAGGTATTAGAATAATTGCTTTAACGAGTTATAACACCAAATCATTTATTGCGAATATGATTAACGTGGGAGCGGCATCTTATTTAGTAAAAAATGCTTCCCCAATTGATATGATTAAAACCGTTAATGAAGTAGCTCAAAAAGGATTTTATTACAACGAAATCGTAATGGAAGTAATTCATCAAAATATGATTTCAAATGCAACTCCTAAAACAATTTTAGATGAAGATTTTTTAACCGAAAGAGAAAAAGAAGTATTAGAATTAATTTGCAAACAATATAGTTCTACCGAAATAGGAGATATGCTTAGTTTGAGTGCGCGAACTGTTGATGGTCATAGAAACAACCTCTTATTAAAGACCAACTCAAAAAATATGGCAGGATTGGTCATATTTGCAATACAAAATAAAATTATAAACTTAGAAGACTCTAATAATGATATTGAGTCTTAAACTGTTTAATGAATTAGTGGAAATTAATAATTTCTACAGAACTGAAAAACTAAAATAAAATATACTAGGATAGTTACTATAAGTACAATATATCCGATTCTTTTTAACAATTTCATTTCTTTCGAGTTTATTAACGATAAATTACTACTGTTTGTGTTCATCTTTTCTATTATTTAGATACAGGTCAAAACTAAATCAAAAAAAAGTTCTGTGTAAGAGTAAAAATACCTGATTTTCAAACCAGGTATTTTTACGGGGGTAACCAGGTATTTTTACGGGGGTACGACTTTAACATTTTGATAAATGATATTTGTTAGAAATGTTATAAATTAGTCCAATTATAATAGTAAACAATGAAATCTAAAGCGATTAGCTTATATATACTACTTTTTTTTCTTTACTCTTTTTCGAGTAGGGCGTCCTTTGTATTATTGCCAATGGAGGCCGAAGGACAACAAAATCACTTGAAAGCCTACGGAATTACCTATTGGGCTTTAGATAAAAGTTACAAAGTAAGTTGGTTGTTAAATTATAGAGGAGGTTCTTTTCTATTACCTGATGCACCTGAAATCAGAAAAGAATGTCAAATTCGAGGCGTAACTTTTGAAGTGCTATCTGATGCGGCAACTAATGCTATTTTAGAAGATATTAGTTCTCCATCTCAAAATATGGAAACGGTTGTATTAGAAAAAGCTCCTAAAATTGCTGTTTATACTCCAAAAGGCAAACAACCTTGGGACGATGCTGTAACCATGGTCTTAACGTATGCCGAAATTCCGTTTACCGAAGTTTATGATGAAGAAGTTTTGTCAGATCAATTACTTTTATACGATTGGTTGCATTTACATCACGAAGATTTTACAGGTCAATACGGGAAGTTTTTTGGAAATTACAGAAGCACACCTTGGTACATTCAACAAAAAGCAGAAGCAGAAGCTTTAGCAAAGAAATTAGGATACAATAAAGTTTCAGAAGAGAAATTGGCAGTTGCCAAAAAAATCAGAGACTTTGTAATCGGTGGCGGATTTATGTTTGCGATGTGTTCGGCTACTGATAGCTTTGATATTGCGCTTTCAGCAGAAGGTGTTGATATTTGCGAACCAATGTTTGACGGAGATGATGCTGAAGCCAATTATCAAACTAGAATCGATTATTCGAATACTTTTGCTTTTAAAGATTATACGTTAGTTCGTAATCCAATGGTTTATGAATTTTCAGATATCGATACAACTGAAGAACACGGAAAAGGCGCTTTTTCTATGGATAAAGACTACTTCACTTTAATGGAATATTCCGCAAAATGGGATCCTATTCCTACGATGTTGTGTCAAAATCATACCCAATTAGTAAAAGGTTTTATGGGACAAACTACTGCTTTTGATGCTGAGAAAATAAAATCAAATGTCTTAGTAATGGGCGAATGTAAAATCAATGGAGAAGCACGCTACATTCATGGAACCAAAGGAAAAGGAATGTTCACGTTTTACGGTGGTCACGATCCAGAAGATTATCAACACAGAGTAGGAGATGCTCCAACAGTTTTAGATTTACATCCAAATTCACCAGGCTATCGCTTGATATTGAATAATGTTTTGTTTCCAGCAGCGAGAAAGAAAAAACTAAAAACCTAATTCGTTTTTAAGATATCATTGATAATCATCAAATGATGTTTCGTATGAAGTACTAAAAAATTCTCAGTTTCTTTTTTATTTAAAACTCCAAAAAACGGATGTGGAAAATGTGCGTTCTTGTCTAAACTTTCCCAATTCTTTAAATTTTCTTTCACTTTTTCCAAACTCAAAACCAAAGTTTCAAGAGAAATATCGCCTTCTGGTCTAACAATTTTTGGTGCTCTTGCTTTTCCTCTCGGAATTTTTTTAGCAACTGTTAAAATTAAAAAGCGTTTGAAATTGAAATGCCATTGGTAATCTGAAGGATTCGAATTTTTGCAAGCTGTAACAATTTGGTCAATCGTTTTTAAACTGTGTTCTATATGCCAACCTACACTTCCGCCAGAAACCGCAAGATTTGTAGTTTCAAATTGTGAGATTTTAGATTCTAACTGGCTAATTAAGTTTTGTAAGTTTTGCATGTTGTAGTTTTAATATGATAAAAGTATAAAAAATCCCAAAGACCATTATGGAATTTGGGATTTATATTTAAGAATTAACTTTTATTATGCTTCTTCGTTTTCTTTGTCTAAATAGTCTTGAACTACTTCAATAGCATTTGTAATAACATCACTTAAAGCAGTTATAAAACTTCCATCTTCGGCACTATTAATAGCGTGTTTTAAAGCTTCAACTTCTTTTGTAATGATTTCATGTGTAACGGTTTTGCCACTTGCAGCAATTCCTTCCATAATAAGATTATTTATTTCTTCTTCTGTTCTACCACGTAAGTGTTTTTCTTGACGAATGATAATATGATCAAACATTCGAGCGGCAATAGTAGCACATTCTTTAATATCTTCGTCTCTTCGGTCGCCAACACCTGCAATAATTCCGATTTTCTTGGTAGCTTCTACAGAAGATAAATATTCTTCAACACCACGATAACCAGCTGGATTGTGAGCAAAATCAATCAATACTTTGAATTTCTTGAATTCGAAAATATTCATTCTTCCAGGAGTTTGTGCTGCACTTGGAATAAATGTTTGTAATGATAAACTAATGTCTTCGGTTTTGAATCCTTGTAAATAAGCTGCTAAAGTTGCTGCTAAAACATTCGCAATCATGAATTTTGCTTTTCCACCTAACGTCAACGGAACGTGAGTAGCTCTTTCTACTCTAATTTTCCATTCGCCTTTTTTAATGGTAATGAAACCGTTTTCGTAAACCGCTACAATTTTGCCTTCTTTAGCTAATTGTTTTGCAACAGTTGAATTTTCATCCATACTAAAATAAGCAATATTGCAACTTAAATCTTTAACAAGTTTCATACAATATTCGTCTTCGGCATTTAAAATAGCCCAGCCATCTTTCTTGATACTTTTAACAACAGTAGCTTTTACTCTTGCTAAATCGTCTAACGTATCAATATCATTCAATCCTAAATGATCTTCTTGTATATTCGTTACAATTCCAATATCGCATCGGCTAAATCCTAAACCTGCTCTTAAAATTCCACCTCGAGCCGTTTCTAAAACAGCAAATTCCACTGTTGGGTCTTTCAAAATATATTCTGCCGAAATAGGTCCAGTGGTATCTCCTTTTTCCATCATGTGATTTTGCACATAAATTCCGTCAGAAGTCGTGAAACCAACTTTATATCCGTTATTTTTTACAATATGAGCAATTAATCGGGTAGTAGTTGTTTTTCCATTGGTTCCGGTTACTGCAATAATTGGAATACGACTTGGTTTTCCTGGAGGATACAACATATCAATAACTGGAGCAGCCACGTTTCTTGGTAAACCTTCCGAAGGAGCTAAATGCATTCTAAATCCTGGAGCTGCATTCACTTCTAAAATACAACCACCGTTTTCTTTCAATGGTTGTGTTAAGTTTTCTGCCATAATATCCACACCACAAATATCCAGTCCAATTACGCGAGAAATTCGCTCACAAAGGAAAATATTTTCTGGGTGCATCATATCGGTTACATCAACCGAAGTTCCACCAGTACTCAAATTAGCAGTTGATTTTAAATAAACCACTTCGTCTTTTCTTGGAACGGTTTCTAAGGTATACCCTAATTTTTCTAATAAATCGGTTGTGTCTCTATCAACGTCAATTTGGGTAAGCACATTCTCATGTCCGTAACCGCGTCTTGGATCTTTATTGGTTTCTTCAATTAATTGCTGAATCGTATGTGTTCCATCTCCTTTAACGTGAGCTGGTTCTCTTTTAGCAGCAGCTACCAATTTGTTATCAATAATCAAAACACGGAAATCATAACCAGTAATGAATTTTTCTACGATAACTCTTCGGCTGTAATTTTTCGCGTAAGCTAATCCAGCAACGGCATCTTCCCATTTTTTTACATTAATAGAAGCACCTTTTCCATGATTACCATCTAAAGGTTTAATTACAATTGGGTAACCAATTTTCTTAATTACCGTTTCTAAATCTTCTTCATCAACGCAAATGCCACCACTTGCCACAGGAATCGATGCCAACTCTAACATTCGCTTAGTTTCTTCCTTATTACAAGCAATATCTACAGCAATGTTACTCGTCTTACAAGTAATTGTCGCCTGAAAACGCATTTGATTTACACCATAACCTAATTGTACTAGTGAATTGGTGCCTAAACGAATCCAAGGAATATCTCTTGCAACCGCTTCCTCCACGATACTTCCCGTTGAAGGACCAAGGCGAACACGTTCCCGAATTTCTCGCATTTTCTGAATATCCGCTTCCACATCATATTCAGTTCCTGCAATTAATGATTCGGCAATAGCGACAGCACTTTCAGCTGCAAATAAGCCTACGTTTTCTTCGGTATAACTAAAAACTACATTGTAAACACCAGGAGTTTTAGTTTCTCTGGTTCTTCCAAAACCTGTTTCCATTCCGGCTAAGGTTTGGATTTCTAGGGCAATATGTTCGATAACATGTCCCATCCAAGTGCCTCTTTCAACACGTGAAAAGAAACCACCTCTGCAACCTTCTGAACAACGATGTTCAATCATAGTTGGGAACATGGCTTCTATTCGCTCTCTAAATCCTTCGATTTTATTGGTAGGAAATTGTTCCATTTCTTCCAAATCTAATCGCATTTGAATTAATTTTTTTCTTTGAACGCTCCAAATGTTCGGACCTCTAAGGGCTTGTATTTTTAATATTTTCATAAAAATTGAAAGTTGTATTTTAAATGAATAATGATTTTGTTAAAAATAGAAAAATAATATTATAGTGCGATACTTTTTGAATAAAATTATCAAATTTTAGCTTTTGTTGTACTTCATTTTTGATTTGGTAAGAATTTACGGGTAATCTTTACCTTTTCTTGAAAAATCATTAAAAAGTTTCATTTCTTTATTTCAATTTGATTTGTGTAGTATTAAGAAATAGTTATTTTTACGGCATGGAAATACAAGGAAAATTAATAATCATTGGTGGTGCTGTAGATAAAGGAAGTTTTACAGAAACCAATTTGGATAAAGATGCTTCAAAGAATTTGAATTTTTTCGAAACAGGAATCTTAAAAAGAATCATTAAAGAATCAAAAAATAAAGAGGAATCTCGCATAGAAGTTATTACAACAGCTTCAAAAATCCCGAGAGAAATTGGCCCAGAATATGTAAAAGCCTTCAGTTATTTAGGTGCTCACAATGTAGATGTTTTATATATTGAGAAAAGAGAACAAGCTAACGATCCTGAAATCTTAGAAAGATTAAAAGCAGCAGATGTGGTAATGTTTACTGGTGGAGACCAATTGCGTTTGACTTCTATTTTAGGAGGAACGCCTTTTGACGACATGTTAATTGACAAATATAGAAATTCTGAATTCATATACGCAGGAACTTCGGCAGGTGCTGCTGCTGCTTCGAACAATATGATTTACCAAGGAAGTAGTTCGGAAGCTTTGCTTAAAGGTGAAGTAAAAATCACTTCTGGTTTAGGATTAATTGACGATGTAGTTATCGATACGCATTTCGTGCAACGAGGAAGAATTGGTCGTTTGTTTCAAGCGGTGGTAGGAAACCCAAAAGTATTAGGAATAGGTTTAGGAGAAGACACAGGATTATTAATCACTCATGGCCGCCAAATGGAAGCCATTGGTTCTGGATTAGTAATTTTAGTGGATGGAAGAGAAGTAAAAGACACCAATTTAACTCAAGTTGAATTAGGTCAGCCAATATCAATCAATCACTTGGTGACACACGTTATGAGTCAATACGATAAGTTCGATTTGAATACACACAAAATGAGTATTCATTCTTCGCAATATGTTTAAATTTTAAAATATTTTTGGAACACAGATTATGGAAATGATATTAATTTAAAAATTTCTTTAATCTGTGTTTCTTTTTAATTTACTGTTATGTCAAAAATTATAATTCACGGCGGATTTTTCTCAGAATCATCAACCAATATAGAAACAAAAATTGCCAAACAACAAGCCCTTTTACGTATTGTGAAAGATTCGTATGCGTATTTACAAAATCATTCGGCATTAGAAACGGTGGTGTATGCGGTTTCTCAATTGGAAGACGATGAATTGTTCAATGCCGGAATTGGTTCGCAAATTCAATCCGATGGAAAAATAAGAATGAGTGCTTCTTTAATGGATGGCGAATCTCAGAAAATGAGCGGTGTTATCAATATTGAAGAAGTGAAAAACCCAATCCAAGTCGCACAAGTTTTAATGCAAGTCGATGACCGAATTTTAGGTGGAAGCGGAGCAACAAATTTTGCCAGAAAACACGGATTTGAACCTTTTTCAACTGAAATTCCACAACGAAGAGCCGAATATGAAGCCAAATTAGACTCATTAGGAACGGGAACCGTAGGTTGTGTAGCTTTAGACAAAAACGGAAAAATTGCAGTAGCGACTTCAACGGGTGGAAAAGGATTTGAAATTCCAGGAAGAATCTCAGATTCAGCAACCGTAGCTGGAAATTATGCCAACGAATTTTGTGGAGTTAGTTTAACAGGAGTAGGAGAAGACATTGTAAGTAACGCCACAGCAGCAAAAATTGTAACCCGCGTTACCGACGGATTTTCAATAGAAAAAGCCTTTGAAAAAACCTTTTCCGAATTAAAACCATACGATGGTTTCGCAGGTGCCATCGGAATTGATAAACAAGGAAATATCTTTCATCAAGATTCGCATCCAAGTATGGTTTTTGCCAGTTTTGATGGAGAAAATGAGGAAGTTTTTGAATAGAAATATTTACTTATCATATAAAAACACAAAACCCGAAAGCAGCACTTTCGGGTTTTCTATTCTCTTTTTTCTTTGCTCTTTACTCTTTCTTCTCCTCCTTAAACGTCCAAAACAAAATTCTACTCACTTTATTTCCGTGTTTCATTTCTGTAATTTGGTAGGTAGCTTTTACTTTTCTAAGATGCGATAGCAACGGTTTTAAATTATCTTTTTTCGAAACTAACGATGAAAACCATTTACATTGCGATTTAAAATGAACACTTTCATAAATCATATTGCTGATGAACGTTAGTTCGCCACCTTCGCACCACAATTCGTTATTTACGCCACCAAAGTTTAACGTTGGTTTTTTCGAATCTTCAATGCCTAAATTCTTATTTTTTCGAATCGTGCCTTTATTCGCTTCTTCTTTCGAACTGTGAAAAGGAGGATTACAAATCGTCATATCAAATTTGTCTTCTGGAAGAATGATATTTTTAAAGATATTACGTTTTGAAGTTTGTAATCGCAACGTGACGTTTTCTTTTAATTTCTGATTGGAGTTGATGTTTTCTTGAGCCGCTTCAAAAGCTTGTTTGTCAATTTCGCTACCCACAAAACGCCAATCGTATTCAGACACACCAATAATCGGATAAATGCAATTCGCACCAATTCCGACATCTAAAATGCGAATTTTATGCTTGGTTTGAATCGTTCCATAGGTGTCTTCTAAAATATCGGCAACTTGATGAATGTATTCTGCTCGTCCTGGAATAGGCGGACAAAGAAAACCTTTTGGAATGTCCCAATTTTTCAAACCATAAAAATGCAATAACAACGCTTTATTCAACATTTTCACCGCATCTGGATTTGCAAAATCAATCGTTTCTGTTTCAAATTCATTTACCGCAACAAATGGCGCTAAATCAGGATTAGCTGCAATTAAAGTCTTAAAATCGTAATTGCCGTGGTGTTTGTTTTTCGGATGAAAGCCGCTTATGGTTTTGGTAGTGTTCAAAGTAAAAGTATTTGAAGCAAAGTTAGTGTTTTGCTAATTAAAATAGTGATTACGCGAGATTTTAGTAAAACAAAAAAAGAGCCGAAGCTCTTTTTTAATCAATCAAAACCGATTTGATAGCTGAATTTAAAGATTTAAATACTATTTTTTTATCATCAGGAATATCTTCTTCACTTATTGAAAAAAATAACAAGTAGGAAACAGGAATTTGTAAAGATTCACAAATTTTCTTTATCGTGCCTTTTTGTGGAAAAGTTGAATTAATTTCTATTTGTGAAAGTGCATTTACTGAAATCCCACACATTTCTGCAAGTTGTTTCTGACCTAAACCTTTTTCTTTTCTTAAGATTTTAATAGCGGTTCCAATATCCATAACTTAAATTTTAGTTATCCCCTAAATCAATGTCAAATAGTTTTAAAAATTCTTTACTGACTTTGCAAATCATAATAAAGGCTTCTAAAAAACCATTAATATCGGGATTTTCGTTTTCTAATTTTTCTAATAATATTTGTTTATCTTCATCAGATAAATTGCAATTTTTTATATTTTCTATGAGTATTTTAATTTTTTCCATTTGATACGAAACTTTAAATAATTAATATTTTTTAAAGCTTCTCCTGATAAATCTCTCATCGCAGAGAAGCACAATTCTAATTTTGCTTTTGCGATATGATCTTCATCATCTGAAAAAATGTAATAATGACAGGTTGTTAAAATTGAAAATAATTTTGATTTTATGTTATTAAAAGTTGATTTGGTTTTAAGTTTAATTTTATAAAGAAACTTTGTAAATTCTTTTCCTTCAATACTTATGCTATCCGTATGATAGATATTTCCATGTATTGCTTCAAATTCAATTTCATCAATTAATCTGTAAAAGAAATCTTTGATTAATTCAGAATCTAATTTTGATTTAAAAAAATTATCATCAATTAATTCTTGATTGCAAGTATTAAAGGATAAATTATATCGAATAAACTTTGTAAAGAATTTTTTTACTTCTATTTGTTGGTAGTTGTTTAAATCATAAAAATTCTTACTTGAACTACTATAAAAACTTTTTATTGCTTCAACATACTTTTGAGATAAAATTTCTAAATGCTTTTCATTTAAAAATGTGTATGGAAAATTATAAATCTCAAAGCCAGCTTCTTTTAAAATAGCAACTATAGATTCTTCTGAAATCTTTAATTTTTTGGCAACGGAATGTAAAGCAACATTATGCTTTTTACTTTTTCTAAAAAAATCAAATAAACCCATAATCAAATTATTTACTATGCAAATATATATAAAAAAAACAAAATACAAGTAAAAAATGTATTTTTAACATTATTTTGTGTTTTATATAAGAATCAAAACTCGCTAGCGCGGAATTGCATTCCGTGCCCACAATCAAAACCACAACCAAATAAAAAACCCCGATAAAATCGGGGTTTAATATATAAGTAAGATAAACTGAGTTAGACGTAATTATTTAATTTTGTTAACGATAGCTGTGAAAGCAGCTGGGTGGTTCATAGCTAAATCTGCAAGAACTTTACGGTTCAATTCGATATTGTTAGCTTTTGCTTTCCCCATAAATTGAGAATAACTCATACCATGTAAACGTGCACCAGCATTGATACGCGTAATCCATAAAGCACGGAAATTTCTTTTGTTTTGTTTTCTGTCACGGTAAGCATAGCACATTGCTTTTTCTACCGCGTTTTTAGCTACAGTCCAAACGTTTTTACGTCTTCCAAAGAAACCTTTGGCTTGTTTTAATACTCTTTTTTTTCTAGCTTTTGTAGCTACTGAATTTGTTGCTCTTGGCATAATTTTAAATGTTTTTTGCAGTAAGGCGGTTTCTCAACACTTATAAACTTCGTACTTTGTATTTCATACTTCGTACTTCGTTCAGCCCACTCCAGGGTTACTAAATTGTTTTAACCAAACAACGAATTAAATAATATTCAATTGTTGTTTAATGCTTCTCTCGTCTGTTTTGTGAACCAAAGCAGAGTGAGTTAAAGCTAATTTACGCTTTTTAGATTTTTTAGTCAAAATGTGACTTTTAAAAGCGTGTTTTCTTTTGATCTTTCCAGAACCAGTAACTTTGAATCGTTTCTTAGCACTAGATTTCGTTTTCATTTTAGGCATTTTCTTCCTGTATTTATAATCTATCTTACTTATTATTTTTCATGTAGGATTACTAGGTAATCACTATTTATTTAGTTTAGAGACTAATCACTAATTACTTGTCACTAATCACTAAAACTATTTTCCTTTTTTCTTCGGAGCAATGTACATAATCATACGTTTTCCTTCTAAAACTGGCATCGCTTCTACTTTTCCAAACTCTTCCAATTCTTGAGCCAAACGTAATAACAAAATTTGTCCTTGCTCTTTGTAGATAATCGAACGTCCTTTAAAGAATACAAATGCTTTTAATTTAGCACCATCTTGTAAAAATTTAAGGGCATTCTTTTTCTTAAATTCATAATCATGCTCATCTGTTTGAGGTCCAAAACGAATCTCCTTTACAACGATTTGAGTTGATTTAGCTTTAAGTTCTTTATCTCTCTTCTTTTGTTGGTACAAAAATTTCCCATAATCCATCAACTTACAAACCGGTGGTTCAGCATTTGGAGAAATTTCTACCAAATCTACTTCCTGCTCTTCAGCAAAACGAAGGGCTTCCGCTATTTTGTATACTCCAGGCTCAATATTTTCGCCTACTAAACGTACTTCAGGAACACGAATCAAATTGTTGATACGGTGTGCTGCTTTTTTCTCTTCGCGAGGTTGAAAACCTCTGTTGTTTCTAATTGCTATGGCTGTAAAATTTTAGTTAAACTTAAAATTGTTTTAATGTTTTATTGATTTCTTCGTTTATCATTGCCGCAAATTGCTCAATAGTAACCGATATATTTCCTTTTCCTTCTTGTCCGCGTTGTCTCACAGAAATCGTTCCGTTTTTCTCTTCTTCCTCGCCAACAATAAGCATAAACGGATATTTGTTCATCTCCGCTTCTCTAATTTTCTTACCGATTGTTTCATTTCGGTTGTCAATTAGGGCGCGAATTTCGTGATTTTCTAGCAAATCTAAAACTTTTTTCGCATAATTTTCATATTTCTCACTCAAAGACAAGATTATAGCCTGCTCTGGCATCAACCAAATTGGGAAATTTCCTGCCGTGTGTTCCAATAAAATAGCGATAAAACGTTCCATCGAACCAAAAGGCGCTCGGTGAATCATAACTGGGCGATGTAACTTGTCATCTGCACCTTTATAAGACAATTCAAAACGTTCTGGTAAATTGTAATCTACCTGAATGGTTCCTAACTGCCAACTTCTACCTAAAGCATCTTTTACCATGAAATCCAATTTCGGACCATAGAAAGCTGCTTCACCAGATTCAATCACATAATTTAATCCTTTGTCTTTCGCTGCACTGATAATTGCATTTTCAGCTTTTTCCCAGTTTTCAACGCTACCTATATATTTATCCGGATTATCTAAATCACGAACTGATACCTGAGCCGTAAAGTTTTCAAATCCTAACGAACCAAAAACGTACAATACTAAATCGATAACATTTTTGAACTCAGCATCTAATTGATCTGGTGTACAGAAAATATGCGCATCATCCTGAGTAAATCCTCTAACACGAGTCAATCCATGTAATTCACCTGATTGCTCATAGCGATATACTGTTCCAAATTCAGCATAACGCTTTGGTAAATCTTTATAAGACCAAGGTCTTGCATTATAAATTTCACAGTGGTGTGGACAGTTCATAGGTTTTAACAAGAACTCTTCGCCTTCAGCTGGTGTATGAATTGGTTGAAAACTATCCGCACCATATTTAGCATAGTGTCCAGAAGTCACATACAAGTCTTTCATTCCAATGTGAGGAGTTACTACTTGTTCATAACCTGCTTTTTTCTGTGCTTTTTTCAAGAATTGCTCTAATCTATCGCGTAAAGCAGCACCTTTTGGCAACCATAAAGGTAAACCTTGACCTACTTTTGGAGAAAAATGGAATAAATCCAATTCTTTTCCTAATTTTCTATGATCGCGACGTTTTGCTTCTTCTAATAATTCAAGGTAATCCGTTAAGTCTTTTTGTTTTGGGAACGAAATACCGTAAACACGAGTTAACTGCTTGTTTTTTTCATCACCTCTCCAGTAAGCACCAGCAACCGATAAAATTTTCATCGCTTTGATAATTCCTGTATTCGGAATATGACCACCACGACACAAATCAAAGAAGTTGGCATGATCACAAAATGTAATCGTTCCGTCTTCTAAGTTTGAAATCAATTCTGTTTTGTACTCGTTATTTTTATAAACTTCCAATGCTTCCGCTTTTGAAACTGGACGCATTTTAAATTCATGTTTCTCTCTTGAAATTTCTAATACACGGTCTTCAATCTTTTTGAAATCGGCATCTGTAATTCTTTTATCACCAAAATCCACATCATAATAGAAACCATTATCAATCGCAGGACCAAGAGTTAACTTAATCCCAGGGAAAATTTCTTCTAAAGCTTGCGCCATCACGTGCGAAGTCGAATGCCAAAAAGCTTTTTTACCTTCTTTGTCATTCCAAGTATATAATATAAGTGTACCGTCCGTCGTTAAGGTCGTTGTCGTTTCAATAGTGGTACCATTATAGGAAGCAGAAATTACATTTCTAGCCAAACCTTCACTAATGCTTTTCGCAACATCCATTGGAGTAACTCCTTGAGCCATCTCCTTAACCGACCCGTCGGGTAAAGTAACTTTTATCATTTTTTAAAATTTATAAGGTGCAAATATAAACCTTTAATAAAATCCATACAATATATATAAGGTATAATGTTAAAAAAGATTTGAAGCAGGCGTTTAGTATTCCATAAAACTCTTGGTCC
>NZ_DLHR01000019.1 GCF_002483315.1 Flavobacterium sp. UBA7663 | reverse complement strand
TGGTCAATATCACTGGAATTTGCATTGGTACCAACTTGGGAACGATTTTTATGTGATTTGGTTGTTTTTTGTAGGTTTTAGTTTAAATCGTTTTCGATTTTAGTTTCCAAAAGCTTTTGTAAATGACTTAAAAATCGAGTTTGATCTGTTTTGCGTTTTTTAATAGCATTGAAGTTTCCGTAGATGTTGTCTTCTAATTCAATTTGAAACGCTTTTTCAAAAACGTGGGTGATTTCTTTAATGTCGACTTGACCATTATCGAAAACTTTAGCTTCATGTAACGCGTAAATGAGTTCAACTAAATCTACTTTTTTTTCTGTCCAATGTAGATTAGATTTGAATTGATTGTTGTTAATTGCACATGATTGATTGAGATTATCAATGCGGTTTTCGATGTGTAATACTAGTAATTCAAAAGCAATTACTTCAGCCAACAAATAATCATGTGATGTACATAATTTAGCATCATGAATAATCACGGAGCAATCGTTTAAAAATATGTCTTTGTACTTTTTCCTAGTAAAATACAATTCATCAAAATGCGTAGAATGACTTTTAATGTATTTGATAAATTCTCTATTTTTCCTATAAAAATGGTTGATTGCATCCAGTTTTTTCTCAAAGTGTTTTATTCTTTTGCTCTTGTCTAATGGAAGAGATGCTACTAAAGAAAGGATTTCTTTGTAAAAAATTAGTTTTGCTACAATATTGGGTTTAATTTCTTTGAAGAATTTGATTTCTTCTTGAATTGTTTCGAAGACATGATGTTTAAGCCAGTCGGTTAACTGCTTTAAAATGTCTTCAATGAAAATAATAATCTTTTTTGCTTTTTCTACTTCATTAGAATTTGAGTTAAGGATTAGAGAAAGTTCGTGTTCAAAATCTACCAAAGAGTTGTTTTTTATAGTTGTTATCATAAAATAATAGATTTTAGTTTGTCAAATTAAACTAAAATCTATTAAATTAAATGTAAATAAAATCTTAAAAATATTACAATATCTATAATATTTTAGTAATTCACTGATTTACTTTGTGTTTGCATATTAGCTTTGAATTTTGCTTTCAATATTTGCATATCCTCACTAATTTTCTTGTCTAAAATCATAGCGTAATGCTTTGTTGTTATTAGATTAGTATGTCCCAGCATTTTACTTACTGTTTAAATTGGTAGTCAATTAGTTACATTTACGATACTTACAAAAGTATTACGGGCATTGTGAAAAGATGTAATAAGTAATTTATGTTGAAGATAACGTAGTTTTGGAATAATTAAAAACAAACACGATTTTTTACGATTGAAAAGAAATTAAAAGTAGTGTCGTTTTTTTAAAAAATTCTAGCAAATCCGATTCCAAATTGCTTTCCATTATAAAAGGGTAGAATTACAGAGGCACTATTTTTTTCTTTCGATTTAAATATTTTTTCCTGAACCCAAGGATTTATCCAATAGGCAACTTTTGTGCTTAAAATTCCAATTCCTGCACCTGCAACTACATCGGTTAACCAATGTTTGTCATTGTAAATTCTAAATGCTCCTGTGCCGGTAGCTATTATATATCCCGAAATACCATACCAAATGGAGACATCTTTATATTCTTGCCAAAGAAATTCTGCTCCTGCAAAGGCAGTTGCCGTATGTCCTGATGGAAACGAATTAAATCCACTTCCGTCTGGTCTCTCAACTTTTGTAATCGATTTTAAACTTACTACTGAAGTTGACATTAATATATAAGAAGTTCCTAGTATTATGGTTCTATCCTTAAAATTATGCTTTCCTTTTATACCCAATGTATTTAATCCATAAACAGATAGTGCAGGGGCATACTGTGAGAAATCGTCAATAGATATTTTCTCATCAATGTCTTCATTTACTTCTTCCTTTATTTCGGTGTTGAATAGTTTTAATTGATCACTTTCAATACCAATTATTCCATAACCAATTAAAACCGTAGGAATAATTAGATGTTTGAATTTGAAGTCATGCGTGTCATCCTTTTTTTGAATAGTGTCTGTAACTATTTGCTTCTCCTGTTCACTTATTTTTTGGGCTTGAGCATTAAGTGTATTGATACTTAAAAATAAAAATAAAATGGTTTTAAACATGGTAAATAATTAAAAGGTTACGCGTAGTTTTAAACCATTATGATTTCATTGTTAAGATTAGAATTCCACCTATAATCATTAATCCACCTAACGCTATACGCCAAGTAAATTGTTCATTTAGAAAGATAAAAGAAAGTAAAAGTGTAATTATTATACTTCCTTTATCTATCAATGCTACTTCGGAAACTGTGCCAATTTTTATTGCTCTGTAATAAAATATCCAAGAAATGGCTGTTGTTACTGCCGAAACACCAAGTAACAGAACATCTTTTTTGGTAAGATTTGAAAAATCCTTATAGCTGTTAAAAACAATAATGTTTAGCCAAATAAACGCAAATACGAAAGAAGTTCTAATAGCTAAACCTGTATCTGCTGCTACATTTTTTAAGCCCGCTTTAACAACTACCGATGTCAAACCCGCAAAAAACATTGATATTATAGCAAAAATTTGATACTGTTTCATATCTTATACGTTTAAAATTTAGTTTGTTAAAACCTCTAATCCGCTTTTTATTATTGTAACTTGTATTTTGTTGGTTTTTAGGTTGTAATATTCACCATCAATTTGTGTATCTAAACATATTTTCTCAGGTAATTCAATACTAATCTTTTCTATTAATGTATTTTGTGCTTTTTTGAATTTTTCAATTTTATTTGATATCACACGCATACCTAAAATTAGCTTACTAAAAAAGTTTAATTTAGAAACTACAACTAAGTCTAATAGTCCGTCATTTAGGCTCGCTCTGGGTGTTAAGCTCATACCATAACCCATTTCATTTGAATTAGAAACAAAAAGTAAGAATGCATTTGTATTGATAATCTGATTGTTAAACGAAATTATAGTTTGTATCGGTTTAAATTGAATGCTTGATGCTATTGTAGCTCGAACATAAGAAGTCAAAGTTCTCTTATTATAATTATCATATTTCTTTATAATCAATGCATCAATACCAATACCCATATTGCTAAAAAAATAATGGTCATTTGCTTTTCCTACATCAATGAATTGTGCTTTGCCATTTCGAATAATTTTACTTGCCTGTTCTAACTTTTTAGGAATATTAAGGTTTGAAGCTAAACCATTTCCAGAACCTACTGGAATAATTCCTAATTTTATTTTGGTATTAATTAAACACGATGCTACTTCATTTATTGTTCCATCTCCACCACAGGCTACAATATAGTCTGGTTTGTTAGAAATTGCATTTTGAGTAAGAATGATTGCATGTTTTACATAATTTGTATAGTCAACTTTAATCTTGTAAACTTCCTTTGGAAAATGTTTTTCTAGTTCTGTTTTGCCAATATTGTGTTTGCCACTGCCAGATATTGGATTGATTATAAAATGGATATATTTCATTAGCTTTAATTGAAAAAGAGATTTTTTTTCATTTCATTTATTATTTCTTCTTGTGATGTTCCGTTTTTATCAAATCCAATACTTTTATTTCCATATGGTTCATATTTTGTTTTAAAACTGCCGCTTAATACACCTATTGTAGTTGTTTTTGAAGATGAAGACAAATGCATAATGCCACTATCAGCACCAATAAAAATTGATGTATTAGCAATTAATGCCGCTATTTCACGAATATCTTTACTGTAGAATGTTTTTGCTTTAAAATTTATTTGTGAAATATTTTCAATTGGTAATACTTCTAAAATGTTATACATTGGAAAATTTATTTTAAGAAGTTCATAAAATTGATTCCACCAAAGTTGTGGTAACATTTTATCACCAGTTGCAAATGTGAAAATAGTAATCACCTTATTATCATTATTGAATATCTCTTTTAATTTCTTTTTTCCGTTTTCCTTTTCCATCTCATCAAGTCTCACATCTAATAGAGGATATTCATTTTCATTTATTAAGTTAGTACCTAAAAATCTTCTTACTATTATAATTGGTCTTATTGCTATATGTTTTGATTTTTCATTTTCCTTTTTTGATATATATTTTAAATCTTCACTCTGACCAATTATTTTAAACTTAGATCTTGCAAGTTTAGTTGCAATTCTTCCAGAAGATGAAAATTCATCTACATTAATAATTAAATCATATTTATTGAATAATAATTTAATCCATACTTCAAAGTATTTAAAAAGATTATCAAATGGTTTTTTTGGTAATTTAATATGTTTATTAACAGCATTATAATTTTTAAATATTACTTCAGATAAATTCCCCTTCACAAATAAATCAATTGATGGATTTGAGAATGTATTTTCTATTTCTTTAATCAATGGTGTAACTAAAAGTAAGTTACCCAATCTATGGTTAGGTCTTATAATTAAAATTTTTATTTCTCTGTTACTGTAATCATTTAATTTAAATCCATTCATATTTGATTCTCCAAAGCTTGAAGTAAGCTTACGCATGATGGTTCTTCTTAATTTATTTACATTGTCCGGTACTCTCATAGTTTACTTTAATAATTTATTTGTAAATAGGTAATCGGCAGTTTGATACCACGCAATGGTTTCTTTTAAGAAATTTTTATCCATTAGTAATGGTTTCAAACTATTGTCTGCTTTATTCCATTTATAAAATGCTTGCTTTTTTTGGTCGGATAAAATCATTACTTGATCTTTTTTCATCAAGACTAATTTTCGGTAGGTTCCCATTAATGCACGATTTTCAAAATTTGAGTGGAGTACATTCTTGCCAAAGAAATCATTTTCATACGACCAATTTTGAAGAGAGAAGAATGTTGGAAAAATATCAATCTGAGAACATTGTTTATGTATTTTTTGATTTAATTCGGGAGATAGATTCACGATAAATGCAGGAATATGATAATTAGCTACATCAATTTCATCTTTACCCGCACTACTAGCACAATGGTCGGCAATAATGATGAAAACTGTATTTTTATACCAAGGCTTATTTTTTGCTTTTTTAAACATTTTTTTCAAAGAATAATCGGTATATTTCACTGCACCCTCACGACCAGTTCCTGATGGAATATCGATAGCATTATCTGGATAAGTATATGGTCTGTGATTAGAAGTGGTCATTACAAAATTGAAAAAAGGTTTATTGTTATTGTAATGTTCATCAGCCACCTTCAGCATTTTAGAATAAATGTCATCATCACATATTCCCCATGCGTTTTCAAACGTTACTTCATCATCATTAATATTATTTCTTGTAGTCTTAATTTTATCACTTAATACACTTCCACGACCTCGATCATATATTGTAAATCCGTTTCCTCCAAAATAAGCGTTCATATTATCAAAATAGCCATCTCCACCATAAAAGAAATTAGAGTTATATCCTTTGCTTTTGAAAACATTTGAAACAGTAAATAGATTTTGATTTTCGGGACGTTTCACAATGCTTTGTCCCGGTGTTGGCGGAATGCAAAGTGTAACAGCTTCCATGCCACGAACAGTTCTCGTGCCTGTTGCGTATAGGTTATCAAAAAAGATACTTTTTTGTGCTAAACTGTCTAAAAAAGGTGTGATATTTTTTTCATTTCCAAATTCTTTCATGAAGCTTCCACTTAAACTTTCAACTAAAATAAAAACAACATTTTTTTTCTTTGGTTCTTGGTTGGTTGTGTCTGTTATAGTTCGGTGAATAGAAAATCCTTCTGATTTGTATTTACTGTTTTTATCGCTTAATTTATTTCTGACAATATCAAATGCATTTTTGTTATTTATAGAAGTATAAAACTCATTATACTTCATTTGGTTATTTCTAAAAGCAGCAAAAAAGGAATAGATTCCCGATTTTGAAATTTCTGCATTGTATCGGTTACTTGACCATTCAGCTTGGTTATTGGTAATAAATGAAGTAAAGAATAAACAAGAAATAAAAGCAGTTGCTATAACCACTAATCGTTGTTTAAAAGAAGCCTTTTGAGTAAACGTATTTTGGAAATACTTTCGTTTGTAGAAAATAAATAAAATTAAAAAGGTACTAAGCAGTACGCCTGAAATCAACAAGGGTAATGGATACGATTGCTGAATGTTTGCTACGACTTCATGTGTGTAAATTAAATAATCAACGGCAATAAAATTGAATCGTGTTTTAAATTCATCCCAAAAAGTGATTTCAGCAAAAAAAACAAAAACTAATATAAAAATGGTTAAAAAAGTAAAAAACCAAATGAATATTTTATCCCCCCAAGTACCAATCCATCTATTTGGAAAGATGGTATAATAGATAATTGCAGGAAAAGCAATAAAACTAACGGTTCCAATATCAAAAAACAATCCTGTTAAGAGCGTCCCTAATACGGTGAAAAGATTGAACGAAACTTCATCATATTGCCAGAAAAAGAAGGTTACCCTAACTAGTTGAGAAACGACAAGAAACCATGTTATAAATGCGTATAAAACAGAAAATCTGCTTGGATGAATTAATTTTGGAAATTTCATTTTTATCAAATTAAAAGACAAATTTGAAAACCAATTTTGTAGAAATATTGAATTTTGAGTCAAAGTAGAAATATTATTAGACTAAACTAATTAAGGTCATGACTCATCGTAAAATACTCTATATATTTTTTGTTTTAATACTAAAAGGCTTGACCAATTCCTAAGTAAAACAGGCTATCTTCTTTTGAACGTCCATAGTCAAATGATAAAATTGTGGATTGATTCCAAGCAATTCTCAGTCCACCACCATAGGACGTTTTAATATTTTTAAAGTTTAAGTCTTGCCAACGGTCTCTTACTGTTCCTGCATCGAAAAATGGTGCAAGTCCGAAGGCAAATCTTTGCTTACCTAATTTTGTTTCTGCTAGTCGTATTCTCAATTCAACATTTGTAAACCACATAGACCTTGCTAGAAATCTATTGGCTCTGTAACCACGCAATGACTGTCTTCCACCTAAGGCGTTGATACTTCCTTCTGGACTCCATTGGTCCTGAAATTCAAAAAATGGTGCATTGTTTCCAAAAATATTACCTACACCAAATCGTCCTGCAAAAACCGTCCTTTTTCCAACAGGTATTTTCTGATAGGCTCGTGCTTGAATGAAAAGTTTGTCAAAATCAAATTGTGAACCTATATATTTACTTGAATATTCATTAGCAATTTCAAAATAATAACCTTTCGTTGGATCAGGTTCAAAATCTCTTGTATCAAAAATTAAAGCAGTTTGAATAATCGAAACCCATCCACCATCAACACCTGAAATTAAGCCATTTTCAAAATCTCTTCGTAAAAGGGAAGTTCCGTTTGGTGCTGTTGTAGTTTGTCCTGTAATTGGGTCGATGGCTTCTGCTTCTACACCTTCAAAAGTGGCATAACTCAAATGTTGAATTTCGTAACCGCCCATTATACGCCACTTTCCGTTTCCAAGTGCATAATCTGCTTTCAGGTTGAGCATATATTCTGTTTCTCTATAACGATTTGATAACGCATCTGTCACAAAATCAGCTTCTCCAACTCCACCTGGTCTTATTGTTTTTCTTGCCTTGTCGAATTGTTTGTAAGTTGCAAATGTTGTATTTTCATCAGATGGTAAGCGAAGCTGTCCAAGAGTAGCTTCTGTTAACCCGAAATATAAATTGGCTGGATTTTGTTGAGCCTTAAAATCAATTTTAAATCGCCAACGTGTTCCTTTATAATAGGGAATATCAAGTGAGAGAGCCAATTCTCTTGCATTAGATGTATAGTAAGCCGCATTTGCTTTTAGTTTTGCTAAATAGGGAGTATATGGAAATAAAGGGTTTTCACGATTTCCATTCCAATAGGTATTTGTTCTTAAACCAAAGCCAAAGCCTGTTACTGGGTCAGATGAAAAATCAGGTAATCCTGTAAAAAAAGTACCTTCTCGCTTTTTAGAAAGGTCATCATCCGACATTCGTTTTGATTTTATAAATGAAAGAGTGTCTTTTTCTTGAGCTTTTACGATTGTAATTGAGAATAAAAAGAGTAAGGGTGTAATTAAATGCTTCATGAATTGGATTTCTTTTTTAAGTTATCCTGCAAAATTCAGAAGCAATTTTGAAGTAATTTTGAATTTTTAACCTAGATGGTATCAAACAGAAGTTAAAATTGTTTTAAAAATTATAAATTACTACATTATCAAATTGCCATAAATTTGTTTAATATTAGTTTATCTTACTATTGCTAAAGGAAGATTTATAATACGTTTTATTTCCATTTTGCATCTTAAAATGTTACTTCAAAAATGTGTAATGAATCGTCAAAAGAATATTTGATTGACCAATTGTTTGCATCAACAATTTTTTTAATTATTGATAATCCTAAGCCATTTCCTTTAGAACTTGGATTTGATTTTGAAAAGCGTTCGAACATTTTTTCAGTTTTTAATGGCAATAGCACACCAGTATTAGAAAAAAGTATTGCTTTGGAAGTAATAGTAACATTTATCTGACCACAATTTATATTGTGATTAATTGTATTTATAAATAAATTATTAATCAGAGTTTCAACTAAAAAAGGATTGGCATTAACAATTACCTTTTCGTTACAATTTATATTTATGTCAATATCTTTTGAATTTGCTTGTTCCTTGAAGAAGGATATTTGATTGTGAATGATATCATAAAGATCGACTTGCTGCTTTTCAGTGTATGAGTTGCTTTCAATTTTGGATAGTACTAGTAAATTCTTGTTTAATTTTACTAATCGAGAGGTTGTGTTGTTTAAATCATCTATTATTTTGAACTGTTCTTCATTTAAATCTTTACGCTGAAGAATATTTTCGATTTTACCTTTAAAAATTGCAATTGGTGTTTGTAATTCATGAGCAGCATTTTCAATAAATTCTTTTTGACTTTTATATATACTACTGTTTTTATTAATAAGTTTAATTATTACTTTATTAAGACGGTCGAACTCCTCTGTAGTGTTTTCTATCAACTTTACTGATGTTGTTTTGTCAATTTCAAATTGTTCAAGTTTTTCTAATGCTTTATAAAAAGGAAGCCATAATTTGGAAGAAATTATTTTAGTGATGATAAAAAAGCCTAAAAAAAGTAATAATAATAATGAGATAAAAAGGATGACTGTACTTCCAATAAGATTTTCTTTTTCAACCATATTAATTTTAGCAGAAAAAGTAAACCATTTATTCTCTATTTTTAAAGGGGAATTAATTACTCTGAAAGGTTCATTGTCTTTATTTAATGCATCATAATAACTATGGTTAAATAGACTATCTTTTAGATTTCCTGTAAACTTTTCAATCTTAACATCACGGTTATATTTATTCCATTGATCTATTTCCTTAATTGTTAGCTCATCCTTTGTGAATGCATGAAATTGTTCTTTTAATACATGCAAATCTTCATCAGCTTCTTCTTCATAGAGTTTGTTTGAAACAAGATAGAAAATAGGACCTACTACTATAAGTGTTATTAAAGCGTATATGAAATAAAAATTTAGTATTTTTTGAAGTAGTTTTTTATTCAACTTCCCATTTGTAGCCTGTTCCATAAATTGATTTTAAATAGTCTGAAGCTCCCATTTCTTTTAACTTCTTTTTTAAATTTTTAATGTGTGCGTAAATAAAGTCATGATTATCTAACATATCTGCCATATCTCCAGACAAGTGTTCCGCTATAGCACCTTTAGATAATATTTTATCTTTATTACCGATTAAAAACAATAATAAATCGATTTCAGTTTTTGTAAAATCAATTTTTGAGCCATTAACTTTAACGACTTTACTAATAGTGTCTATCTCTATTTCATTAAATTTTACAATATTGCTGCCATTGAATTGTTTCCTTCTCACTAATGCTTGAATTCTAACTAATAATTCAGACAAATGAAAAGGTTTAGTTAAATAGTCATCGGCTCCCAAAGTAAATCCTTCTATCTTTGTTTCAAGTGTTTCTTTAGCAGAAATAATTATAACGCCATCTGATTTATTGAGCTTTTTCAATTCTTTTAGAATTGAAAAGCCATCACCATCTGGCAACATTAGATCAAGTAAAATACAATCATAATTATAGAGCATAATTTTTTCATATGCATTCTCAAAACTGTTAGCAGTTTCGCAATGAATTTCATTTGTTTTTAGATAAGTAAAAATACTCTCTAAAATTTCAGGTTCATCTTCAATTATTAATATTTTCATACTGCAATTTAAGAAATCAATTTAGAATAAAAACTGAATTATTTTTAATCTACGTAATAAATTATTATAAAGAAACTTTTTTCTCTCTTTCTAAAGAAATAAATTTATTTTTTAAAACAGCCATATCCTCACTAATTTTCTTGTCTAAAATCTTAGCGTAATGTTGCGTTGTTTTTAGATTGGTATGTCCTAACATTTTACTTACAGTTTCAATTGGAACTCCGTTACTCAATGTCACGGTTGTTGCAAAAGTGTGTCGTGCTATGTGGAATGTTAGTTCTTTATTGATTCCGCAAACCGTTGCAATTTCTTTTAGATACGCATTCATTTTTTGATTGGAGAGAATAGGGAGAATACTGCCTGTGTTCAAACAAACTGGATTCTCAGAATATTTATCAATAATCATTTCTGCAACTGGTAACAATGGAATTTTTGAAGCTATATCTGTCTTTTGACGATTTTTAAAAATCCATTTACTACCATCAATCCCAATGCTAATATTTTCCTTTTTAAGTTGCTGCACATCCACATAAGCTAAACCTGTAAAACAACTAAAAACAAAAATGTCTCTAACAAGTTCTAATCTTGGCACCACGAATTGTTTGTTCAACATACTTTCAATTTCAAGCGCGGTTAAATATTCTCTCTCTACAACTTTGAGTTTGGCTTTGTAGTTAGATAGTGGGTCTTTTTCTATCCAACCATTATCAAGACAGATATTGATGATTTTACCGACACTTTTTACATATTTAATAGTCGTATTGTTGTTGCACTTCAAAGTAGATCTCAGATAAAAATCAAATCCGGTCATCATTGCAAAATCTATTTTCTTAACAGGAACATCCGAAACATTATAACTCTCAACAAGATACTTTTCAAAATGTGACAAAGTAGTTTTGAAATTCTTCCAAGTGTTATAGGAATATTCAGTTCCAATAAGTTTATCCATTTTATCGTTGTGTTCTTTAAACACCTTTACAATGGTGATTGCTTTTTCTTCTTTACCAAATAACTTATTCCTTAATGTTTCAAATGTGATAACTTCATTCTCCAGAAGTAGTTGTTTTTGCGCTTCAAACAATTTGTTGCTTAGCAATGTTAGATATTCATTCACTGAACGAGCTTCTTCTGAATTTCCTTTCATTTTGCGCATTTCAGTTGACCATTTGGATTTTTCCACTTGTTTTTGTGTAGAAATTTCGAATCGTTTTCCATCTACAGTAACTCTCATGTAAATTGGAATTAGTCCTTTTGAAGTCGTTTTAGCAGACTTCAAAATAAATGTTGAAGAGATTTTTGCATTCATAGTCTGGTAACCTTTTGATTAAATAATTTACTAATTTTTTATTATTTAGTCAAGATGTTTAATGATTGAACAGCCTTATTTTATTGGGCTTTTCATCATTTTAGGGGACCCTTTTTTTGATTTTCAAAATAGGTCACCTAATTGGACACCTTGCGAATGCTATTTCTTGAATAATTTGACGGGATTGAAAATGAAAAAACCCCTTAAATCGTATGATTTAAGGGGTTTTGTATGATTTTGTAGTTAAAATCGTACAGATAACAAGCGAAAAATCGAACACAATTTATGAGGAATTATTGGTTGTGGAAAATTTAAGAGTTAAAAATAAATTGAAATAATGGCACTTGTTTTGATAAACTAATAACTAACTATCAATCTATGAAAACAGATAAAGAAATATCAGAGTATTATATTGAATCAGCTGAAAGGCATTTGATTGAAAATGATATATATTCAATTGAAAAAGCTGTTGTACACTACAAGAGAGCAATTCTTTTTGACCCAAAGAACTTAGAGCTTAGAAAAAGGCTAAATGAGGTATTTTATGAGGTCTGTAAAAAGAATAAACGTATTGAAAATGATGATATTGAAAAAAGTTTAATTATAAAAAGTTTTCTAGATTCATGTAAAAATGAGAATTCATCTTATGTAAAATCTCATTTTTCTAAAGACTTTAATTGTGAAAACAATTATTTTGGAGAGACATTAAATTCATTCATTTTAAATTTCATTAAAGAACTTAAATATAAAAAAACAAAATGCGAAATTGGTTACTTTTTTATAGCTAATCGATTTAATACTTGCTTGATAATTAATAAATATATTTTAAGATTCAATATCAAAGAAAATAAAATCAATTTTATAACCTCACAGAAATTTGAAGGAGCAGATATTAGTAACTTAATAATTTGGGTGAATAACTAGTAAATTTCTATCCCCCAAAAATAAATCCTCAAAACACATTGCAACAATATGAAACTTCTTGAAAAGCAAATTGTTTTTGTATTGAGTCTTTTTAGATGAGTTCTTAGTGAAAGGTTTTTTCTTTCGGTATGATTTGTACCAAATAGCTTTGTATTATGCACAGAATCTTTTAATATTGACTTATAATGCACTATCTTATCTTTATATATTGCTTTGGGGTTGGATAACAATTACGTATTGGTTACATATTGCAATGTTCTTTTGGTTCTTCTGACTATGCTAAAATTTACAACTTGTTTGGTTTTTCTTTCTAAGGCATATACAATCCAAATAGGCTTTTCTTTGTTTTTTACAAATGTTCTCATTTCATCAACTTCATTGATTTTGTATTTAAAAATAGGTTGATTGGGTTTTTGCTTAGCAATTGCTATTATTTTTTTATAGTGTAGTTGTCGATATTTTTATATTCTTGTTGTACTTCTTATTCCAAGACCTTCTTTTGTAAATTGAATAATTCTTTTATTTACCCAATGATTATAGGCTTTGTAGGTATAAAAATCTATAAATCTATTTTTACATGATTTACAAATAAATTGTTGTTTTCTGTTGGCAGTAAAACCGTTCTTGATAACATGATTTGAAGTACAACTTGGGCAGAATTTTGCTATCACTAAATCTGATACACAAGGTTTTATTTTTTATCATTTTCTTTATTTTAAGACATCTTATAACATAAAAAGGAACGCAATATTGCGTTCCTATTTATTACTTATTTTGAAAATATAGTTGATTTTCAGATTGTTGATTTCTAAAAATGGGTGCATCACTAAATCTGATATATTACCCTTTAAAAATTATTCCGTCAAAATATAATATTGCCAAGGCTCTATAGAAAAAATTTGCTTTTCATTTAGTTTCATTTTTTCTCCTGTCATATAATTAGTGAATTCACCCTTAATCCCAACTTTGGTTTTTATTGGATTGTTTGAAAAATTCGCGATATAAACTACTTTTTTACCCTCTTTCTCACGAGTAAAAGCTAAAATATTGGTATCGTCATCCGTTTTAATTCGAGTATATTTAGCCTTGTTTTTCCCTCCATTTAAAGCTGGATTTTCAGTTTTAAGCTTTCCTAATTTTGCTCGTAATTCCCAATCTTTTCCTTTTGTTTTTGGAATAGAATCTTTTTCGAAAAACTTCAAACTGTGATTCAAACCATATTCATTTCCGCTGTAAATCAAAGGCATACCTGGCATTACATAAGATAAAGCTGTCATTGCTTCTTCTCCTTTACCTAATCTTCCTTTAATCGTTCCGTTCCATGAATTTTCATCGTGATTATCCACAAAATTCATTAAAATGTCATTCGCTTCATAATCTTTATTTACCTTTTGAATATAAGCACCCCATTCTTTTACTGAATTTTTTCCTTGAGCGATTCTGTTCATGGTGTGATGAGCTTCCCAACCATATGCCATATCAAACAAACCTCCTTTTAATAATTCAGGTTCCCAAGCTTCTGCTAACATGAAAATATTCTTTTCTTTACGCAATTGCGGAATTGCTTTTTGCCAAAAATCTAAAGGCACATTACTAGCTACATCGGAACGGAATCCATCAATGTTTTCGTTTTTGATCCAATGCAACATATCTGCGGTCATTGCCTCACGCAATCCTTGATTGTCGTAGTTTAAATCCGCAACATCTGACCAACCCCATGACTTTCCTGTTTCTGGATTGATTGGATCTATGATTTCCCCTTTAGCATTTTTAGTATAATATTCTGGATGTTCTTTTATCCAAACGTGATCCCAACCCGTGTGATTTGGTACCCAATCCAAAATCACATACATCCCATTATCATGCGCAGTTTTTACTAAATTTCTAAAATCTTCAATAGTTCCAAATTCAGGATTTACTTTTTTAAAGTCGGAAACTGCGTAGTAACTTCCTAAGTATTTGTGTTGCTCTTCTTTTGGCATTTCTGATGCAAATTTGCTATCATCGCCACCTGTTGCTTTTCTTTTGGTTTGCGAAATAGGGAAAATAGGCATTACCCAAATGATTTTTACTCCTAATTCTTTTAATTGCGGAATATCTTTAGTAAAGGCATTGAAAGTTCCTTCTGGTGAATACTGACGGATATTAACTTCATAAATAACAGCACTTTCTTCTACTTCAGGAGAAAATTTTGCGATTTCAGTTTTTGAATTTTCTGCCGTTTTTTCTGTTTCGTTTTTACAACTCAATAAAGTTAAAACAGCTAATGCAGTAACGATCGTTTTTTTCATTTTTATAGTTTTATTTTCCAAACATAAATTCTAACGGAATATGAATCCTTTTTTGCCAAGAGGCTTCGGAATGATTTTCACCTTCGAACTTTAAATTTCGTGAATCAGCATCCGTATATTCTTTTGATTTTAAAATTTCATCAACTCGATGTTCGTATTTTAAATAAAAAGCATCTAATGTTTCCGTTCCATAATCAAAATATATTTTGTGATTCTTAGCTTCGGGTAATTTTTTTTCCATGTAGGTGAAAAAAGATTCTGGGATGGGGTTGTTTTTAAATTCTCTAAATCCAATCCAATGTGTTGACAAACAAGCCGCTTTTCCAAAAATAGTTGGATACTCACAAATAGCATACATTGAAATTAATCCGCCCATACTAGAACCTATAATGGCTGTGTGATTTGCCGTTGTAAAAACCGAATACTTTTTATCAATGTAAGGTTTCAGTTCTTTTACAATAAATTTCAAATAGTTGTCGGAATTGATTTTACTGTCATCAAATGGAAATTGTGATTTTTTAGCTTCGATTTGAATTTTCTCTTTTAACTCTTTTGAAAGTGATTCGTAAGGTTTTTTTGGATACAAATCCATGTGGCGTAAGTTGGGAATATTCCAAATAGCCACTACTATAAAATCAGTTACCTTATTTTCTTTCATTAATTGCGAGGCAACTTCATCAACTTTCCATTCTTGTTTGTTCCAAGTTTTAGTTGAATCAAATAGTATTTGCCCATCATGCATATACAAAACATTGTATTTTTTTGATTTGGAATAATCCTTTGGCAACCAAACATCAACTGTTCGTGGTACAATATATTTAGAAGGAAAGCTATCCACTCTTTCAATATTCCCCTCAAAATTTCCTAAATTTTCAAGAGCATAGGATTTTATCTTACTTTGAGAAAAAGCAAAACAAGAGAATAATATAAAGAATAATACTTGTTTCATTTATTTCAATTCTAAAATCATAGACGTTTTACCTTCAATCGACAATCCGTTTTTCAAATCGATTGTTTTTCCTGAAAGGATATCATTTCCTAAAGTAAACGATTTGATGTTTTCTTGAAAACGAGTAAGATTCAAGTTCTGAGCATCAGGAGCATTATTGATAACTACCATAACCGTTTCCTTATCATTGTGACGGAAATACACATATACATTGTTTTCAGGAATGTAATGCGTTAATTTCCCTGTATGAATAACTTCTTTATTTTTTCTCCAATTCAATACTTTTTTAGAAAAATCGAAATATTTTGCTTGTTCAGCGGTTCTTCCACTCGCAGAAAATGCATTGTTTGTATCGTCTTTCCAACCACCAGGAAAATCTTGACGAATATCGGCATCACCTTTTCCTTTATCTCCAGCCATGCCAATTTCAGAACCGTAGTACAATTGTGGAATTCCTCTCATAGTTGCCATAATGGTCATTCCTAATTGGTATTTTGCAAAATCATTTTTATAAATCTGATTAAAACGTCCTGTATCGTGATTCTCAAGAAAAATCAATAAATTATTTGGGTCAGCATACAAAAAATCATTAACGAAATTCTCGTAAAATTTAATCATTCCGTTGCTCCAATCCGCTTTATCTTCGTTGAAAACATTTCCAAAAACATCGTGCAAAGTAAAATCCATTACACTTGGACAATACGAATTGTAACTCTGAATTTTAGCAATTGGACTATCTTTTTGCCAATACGAAATTTGAGCTTGATCATGCATCCAAACTTCACCTACAATATTGAAATATGGATATTCATCAGTAATTGCTTTTGTCCATTTTGCGATTCCTTCTTTATCATTGTACGAATAAGTATCGACACGGAAACCATCTAAATCGGCATATTCAATCCACCAAATAGCATTTTGAACTAAATAATTCAACACCAAAGGATTCGATTGATTCAAATCGGGCATACTTGGCACAAACCAGCCATCCATGCAAAGTTTGGCATCTATTTTGGAAGCATTTGTATCATATTGCGTTGTCATGCGATAGTTACTTTGTTTGTAACCTGGAAATTGATGAAACCAATCGTATGTTGGCATATCTTTAAACATCCAATGTTCTGCTCCCCAATGATTTGTTACATAATCTTTGATTAATTTTAGGTCACGTTTATGCATTTCATCGGCTAACTTTTTGTATTCTTCGTTGGTTCCATATCTTGGGTCAATTCGATACACATCTGATTGTCCGTAGGTATGATACGAATAGCCTTTGTCGTTATCTTCACACATTGGTGTACTCCAAATTGCCGTCGCTCCTAATTCTTTGATATAATCTAAATTGTTGATGATGCCTTGAATATCACCACCATGTCTTCCACCAGGTAAACTTCTGTTAGCTTTTTCTTGTAATTCTGAAGAAGAATCGTTGTTTGAGTTTCCGTTTGCAAATCGGTCTGGCATCAATAAGTACATTACATCGGAAGCGTCAAAACTTTTACGAAGTGCCGAATTTGGTTTTCTTTTTTTGATTTCGTAACTTCTTTTGAATGATTTTTTACCATTGGTAAACGTAAATTGCAGTTCTTGCGCTTTTATATTTTTAGTGTCAATCGTAACGAAAAGATAGTTCGGATTTTCGGTTTTAGTTACATTCGTAATTACTACATTATTGGAAATTTGCACAGAATTCTGAGCGATATTTTTTCCGTAGAACAATATTTGAACTTCGGATTTATTCATTCCTTCGTACCAAAACGGTGGTTCCATTCGGTCAATTTGTGCCGATAGAGAAAGTGTGAATAAGGTAATTAGTGAGAAAATTATTTTTTTCATAGCTTTTATTATTTAACCTCAACAATACTAATAGCGTAGCCGCCACCAGCTGCCGTTCTCAATTGCAATTTAGTCTTATTGGTTACTTTTTGTTTTGAAATTTTGTATGCTTGTGGATTCGTTTTGTAATCCGCATCGGCAGCATCGGCGTAAATAGTGGCTTCGTATTTTTTTCCTTTTTCTAAGAAATCTAATGTAATCGTTGATGTTCTTGCATTGTATCCGTTTGAATTTCCAACGAACCAATTGTTTGAATTTTTATCTTTTCGGGCGGTTGTAATGTAATATCCTGGCTCTGCTTCCAAATATTTTGACGTTGACCAATCAACGGGAACATCTTTAATAAATTGAAAAGCGTCTAAAAAGCGGTTGTAATTTTCTGGTAAATCGGCAGCCATTTGAAGTGGAGAATACATAACCACATACAAACCTAATTGATTAGCTATTGTAGTATTGCAATGCGAGTTGTTGCCTGGATTTAATTTTGAGATGTCCATTTCGAAAATTCCTGGTGTGTAATCCATTGGACCACCAATTAATCTTGTAAAAGGTAACAAAGTAGTATGATTCGCTTTTGAACCTCCAAAGGCTTGAAACTCTGTTCCACGAGCCGATTCGTTTCCAATTAAATTAGGATAAGTTCTGCAAATTCCCGTTGGTCGAACGGCTTCGTGTGCATTTACCATAATTTCATAATCAGCCGCCTTTTCAATTGCATATTGATAATGATTTAAGATAGATTGACTGTAATGGTGCTCTCCCAAAGGTAAAATATTTCCAACATAACCACTTTTCACGGCATCATAACCGTTGTCTTTCATGAATTGATATGCTTTATCCATGTGACGTTCATAATTTCTAGTTGAACCAGAAGTTTCGTGATGCATTATCATTTTTACGCCTTTTGATTTAGCATATTCGTGAATTCCTTTGACATCAAAATCAGGATAAGGTGTAACGAAATCAAATACATAATCTTTTTCGTGGCCAAACCAATCTTCCCAACCTTCGTTCCAACCTTCTACTAAAACCGCATCAAATCCATGTTTTGCGGCAAAATCGATATGTTCTTTTACGTGAGTTGTATTGGCTGCGTGTTTTCCGTTTGGTTTTACTTTTGTGAAATCGGTCACTCCTAATTGTACTGACGGAACTTCATCAGTGTAAGCCCAAGCACTTTTTCCTGTAATCATTTCCCACCAAACTCCAATGTATTTTACGGGTTTGATCCAAGAAGTGTCTTCAATTTTACATGGTTCATTTAAGTTCAATGTCATTCTAGAAGCTAAAACATCTCTTGCATCTGAGCTTGCAATGATAGTTCTCCAAGGAGAAACACAAGGAGCTTGCAAATAACCTTTATTTCCTTTGGCATCTGGTGTTAAATGCGATTGAAAAACCAAGTTTTTATCATCTAAATTCAGGTGCATGCAGGAATAATTGATTAATGCTGCTTCGTGAAGATTAATGTAAATTCCGTCAGCGGTTTTTAGCATTAAAGAAGTTTGTACACCTGTATCAGAAAATTGTTTTTGTGAAGCATTTTCAGAAACGGCACCACGGAATAATTTTCTAATTTCGGTTAATTTACTTTCGGTAAAATCATATTCTTGTGTATCGTAATCACCTGGAATCCAAAATGCGGTGTGGTCACCTGTCATAGCGAACTCGGTGCGTTCTTCTTTTACTACAAAATACGTTAGGTTTTTTTGTTCAGGGAATTCGTAACGGAAACCTAAACCATCGTTGAATAATCGAAAACGAATGATGATGTTTCTGTCGGTTTCATTTTGCTTCAATGTAATCGCCAATTCGTTGTAGTGATTTCTAATCGCTGTTTCTTCGCCCCAAACAGGTTTCCAAGTTTCATCAAAGGTATTTCGAACTTCGTTTACCAATTTAAAATCATTCAATAACGACTTTTTATCTTTTTGAAGTTCTAAACCTAACTTACTTTTTTTGATGATTTCTTTGTTTTTCATGAAAAGTTGATACGTTGGTGTACCATCATTTTCTAAAGCGAAAATCATCTTGAAATTTCCATTTGGCGATTTTAATTCTTGAGCATTCATCCCAAAAATTGAAAAAAACATCACGAATACTGAAACAAAATATTTATACATGTCTTAATTTTTAATTAATTGCGATTCACCATTTACAAACACTTCAACATCCGAATTTCCTTCAATGGAAACGTTTGTTCCTTCTTGATTTACTTCTACTTTTACAATAGCATTTCTTAAATTTACTTTGAATGAATAGCCTTTCCATTGCGCTGGAATTTTTGGTTCAAAATGCAATTGGTTATTTCTAACACGCATTCCACCAAAGCCTTCCACGATACTCATCCAAGTTCCCGCCATGGAAGTGATGTGTAAACCTTCTTCTACTTCTTTGTTATAATCATCTAAATCTAAACGTGAAGTTCTTAAATAAAACGTATACGCTTGTTCCATTCTACCCAAAACAGCCGCTTGAATCGAATGAACACAAGGCGAAAGCGAACTTTCATGTACTGTAAATGGTTCGTAAAAATCGAAATGTTTTTCTAATTGTTCTTTGGTAAAATGATCTTCGAAGAAATAGAAACCTTGCAAGGTATCAGCTTGTTTGATGTAAGGCGAACGTAAAATTCTATCCCAAGACCATTTTTGATTGATTGGGCGTTGCGATTTATCTAAATCGGCTACTGTGATTAATTCTTTATCTAGGAATCCATCTTGTTGTAAATATACGCCGTGTTCTTCGGAATAAGGGAAATACATAGTATCCGCCACTTTTTTCATTTCTGAAATTTCGGCTTGTGATAATTTCACTTTACTCATGATTCGGGTATAATCCGATGGATATTCGTTTTCAATTTTGTTGATTTGCTCAACTGTATAATCAATACACCATTTTGCAATATAATTGGTGTAGAAGTTATTGTTTACGTTGTTTTCATATTCATTTGGACCCGTTACTCCTAAAATCACATATTGATTTCTATAGGTTGAAAAGGTCGCTCTTTGATGCCAAAAACGGGCAATTCCAATTAAAACTTCTAAGCCTTTTTCTGGAATATAAGAATAATCGCCTGTGAATCGGTAATAATTGTAAATAGCAAAAGCGATGGCGCCATTTCTGTGAATTTCCTCGAAAGTAATTTCCCATTCGTTGTGGCATTCTTCACCATTCATGGTTACCATTGGATACAAAGCAGCTCCATTTTTGAAACCTAATTTTTCAGCATTTTCGATGGCTTTGTCCAATTGGTTGTAACGATACGCTAAAAGATTTCTCGCTACTTGTTGGTCTTTGGTAGCCATGTAAAAAGGGATGCAATAGGCTTCCGTGTCCCAATAAGTGGAACCACCGTATTTTTCACCAGTAAACCCTTTTGGACCAATGTTTAATCTCGAATCTTTTCCTAAATAGGTTTGATTCAATTGGAAAATATTGAAACGAATTCCTTGTTGCGCTTTTACATCGCCATCAATGGTAATATCGCTCATTTCCCAAATTTTTGCCCAAACTTGTTTTTGGTTTTCAGTTAATTCCTTTACACCTATTTCCAAGGCAGTTGCAATACTGTTTTTTGCGCCTATAATCGTATTCTCATGGTTCATTGAAACTGTATAACCACCGATTTTTTGAATGGTAGTGGTTTGTCCTTTTGTAACCGCTACTTGATAACAAAATTGAATCTTTTCTTTCGTTTCTTCAACACTTACGGGTGCTATACTTAAATTGGAACCTTCTAACAAAATACTATTTTGCATGAAAGTAGTTGCTGTGAAATGGGTTTTGAAAGTTCTAGCCGTTACGAACGCTTCATTTCCTGAATGTTTAACGCTGATTGGTTCCCAAAATTTTTCTTCCCAATTAGCATCTTCGTTATGAACTCCAGCATCCACATAAGGTTTGAAAACAATTTTTGCATCCGAATTTAAAGCAGTGATTTCGTAATTGATAACTCCTACTTCGTCCAAATCTAACGATAAGAAACGTTTTACTTTGACAGCAATTTCGGTTCCATTTGCTAAAGTTGCTTGAAAAGAACGGTAATAAATTCCTTCTTTCATGTTCAATTCACGACGGAAATTAGAAACCGACTGACATTTGGCTAAATCTAAATTTACGCCATTAATTTCAATATCAATTCCAATCCAATTTGGTGCATTTAATACTTTTGCAAAATATTCAGGATAACCGTTTTTCCACCAACCTACTTTTGTTTTATCGGGATAATAAATTCCGGCAATGTAACTACCTTGAAACGTTTTGCCTGAATAGTATTCTTCAAAATTAGCGCGTTGCCCCATAGCACCGTTTCCGATACTAAATAAACTTTCAGAAGATTTAACTCGCTCTGCATCAAATCCTTCTTCAATAATCGACCAATTGTCGGGTTGTATATAATCTTGATTCATTTTTGTAATATGTCAATTTGTTAATGTGTCAATTGGTCAATTTCTTAACCAATTAATTGAGATAAAAAGGCTTCATCCACAAAGGTGAAATCTATAAAATTGTACTTTGCTTCGTGTAAAACGGTGGCGTCACCAATTCCTACACTTATCATGTTGGCAATATTTGCCGCTTGAATACCCGCTACCGAGTCTTCAAAAACAATAGCATTTTGATTAAAAACCCCTACCAATTGTGCTGCTCTTAAAAATACTTCCGGATCTGGTTTTGCGTTTGAAACATCATTTCCGTCCACAATAGCATCAAAAAAGTGCATGATATTGGTTTTTTCTAAAATAGGTCGCGCATTTTTACTTGCCGAACCCAAAGCAATGAAATGGTTTTTACTTTTCAGATATTCCAATACTTTTAGTACACCCGGAAGAATTTCGCTTTCGCCCATGTCTACTAAATAGGAAAGGTATTCTTCATTTTTTTGAACCAACCATTGGTTTTTATCTTCTTGGGAAGCTTGTACATTTCCCAATTCTAAAATAATGTCTAACGAACGAACACGGCTCACGCCTTTTAAACCTTCGTTATGTTCGTGTGTAAATTCGATTCCTAATTGATTGGCCAACTTTTGCCAAGCTAAAAAATGATATTTAGCCGTGTCAACGATTACGCCGTCTAGATCGAATATGAATACTTTTTTCATTGTCTAAATATCTTTTTGATCTTTAACTTTTAATACCAAAAGGGCTGCCAATAGGAAACTTACACCACTCATCATGATAGCATAAATAGCATGATCGTTATAAACGTATTTCACTAAAGGTCCACCGATTAAAGCATTAATAATTTGTGGAATTACAATAAAGAAGTTGAAAATTCCCATATAAACACCCATTTTTTTAGGCTGAATAGACCCTGCCAAAATAGCGTAAGGCATAGCTAAAATACTCGCCCAAGCAAATCCGACTAAAACCATTGAAAAGATTAAAGCTTCTTTGTTTGGCATAAAATACATGGATATTAATCCGATTCCTCCTAAAACTAAAGAAAGTGCATGTGTTTTTCTTCGTCCAATTTGTTTTGCAATGTAAGGCAATGCAAAAGCAACAACGGCTGAAACTGCATTATAAACTCCGAAAATAATTCCTACCCAATCTCCAGCGGATTGATATTCTGGAGTTTTGGTGTCATTCACTGACAACCCATAAATGTGCTGGGCAATAGCTGGAGTAGTAAAAACCCACATACCAAACAATCCAAACCAAGAAAAGAATTGTACCCAACTTAGTTGACGCATGGTTTCAGGCATTTTAGTAAAATCTGAAAAAACATCAGAAAGTTTGGCTTCTTTGGTTTCACCAATAGCTTCTTTGTGTTCTTTTTCGTCTCTAAATTGTTCTAATTCTTCGGGAGAATATTCTTTAGTTGTGAAAATGGTAACTAAAATGGAAGCGACTAAAATTAGAGCTCCAATAATAAAAGAATAAATTAAGTTTAATGGAACAGCAGAAGTTTCTGAAGGTTGATTACTAATTCCAAACCAATTGGTTAAAACATAAGGCAACCATGATCCTACCACAGCCCCTATTCCAATTAATGCGGTTTGAACACTGAAACCTAAGGTATGTTGGTCTGCTCTTAAATTATCTCCTACCAAAGCACGGAACGGTTCCATAGCAATGTTAAAAGAGGCATCCATAATCATTAACATTCCGGCACCTACCCAAAGAGCAGGCATGAAGGCAATGAAAATTTCAGCTTGTGGCATTAAAATTAAACCAACGGATGCTAGGATTGCTCCTACTAAGAAATAGGGTTTTCTTCTTCCAAATTTAGACCAAGTGTTATCACTATAATGTCCTATTATGGGTTGAACAATTAATCCCATTAAAGGAGCAATTATCCAAAACCATGATAATTCATGCACATCGGCACCAAAAAGTTGAAGAATTCTACTTGCGTTAGCATTTTGTAGGGCAAAACCCATTTGGATTCCTAAAAAACCGAAACTCATGTTCCAAATTTCCCAGAAACCTAATTTACGCTTTTCCATTATCGTAATTTATTGATTAATAAATCGATAAGCGTTATGTATGCTTATCAAAACTTATGTTTTTAGAAGTGAAGTTACAAGTTTTGATATCACAAATATAAAAGGTTATTTTAATAAATAATCCCTTTTAGTCAAATATTTTTTAATCGAATTGAGTAAAATAAATTTTTAATCGATTGATTTTCAATTTATTAAACCTAACTATCACGATTTCGTAGATTCTCGAATTATTAGATTCGTTTCTATAATTTCAGTTCTATAATGCTCATCGTCTTCATCTTCTAATTCCAATCTATTTATAAGCATTTCAGCTGCCTTTCTTCCCATTTTAATCCCATTTTGACTAATAGTAGTAATAGTTGGAGTGGAATATTTAGAGATAATTCCATCTGTAAAAGCTACTACTGATAAATCTTCAGGAATTTTAATCCCTTTAGACATAGCTAATTTTATTGCTGTAACAGCAAACAACTCATTAACCGCCAAAATAGCATCAATAGATTGATTTTCTAATAATTCATTGATTTTCTCATCACAATGCTCAGTATCTTCAATTCGAATTATTAAGCTTTCATCTACTTCGATTCCGTGATCATACAATACGTTTAAATAACCATCTGTTCTAAGTTTTCCGACACTTACATAATCAACAGTAGTAAGTAAGGCAATCTTTTTTAATCCTTTTGAAATTAAGAAATTAGTCGCCTCATAAGCCGCTAATTGGTCGTCAATGATCACTTTATCGCACATAATGTCATTGGAAATTCTATCAAATAGCACCACAGGCATTCCTTGATTAATTACTTCTTGAAGATGGTGAAAGTCTCTCTTTTGTTGGGTTTCTTTTGATAACGACATAATAAAACCATCGGTACTACCGTTGGCTAACATTTCCATATTAATAACTTCTTTATCAAAAGATTCGTCTGATAAACAAACAATAACATTATAACCGCATTCATTTGCCACTTGCTCAATACCACTAATTACCGTTGCAAAAAAGTGATGTACTATTTCTGGAATAATAATACCTATTGTCTTAGTTTTCTTATTTTTTAAACTTAACGCAATGTTATTAGGCTTATAATTATAAAGCTTTGCAAAGGCCTGAACTTTCAAGCGAGTGTCCTCGCTAATTTCGGAACTATCACGAAGCGATTTTGAAACTGTTGAGATCGACACATCTAATTCTTTTGCAATTTGCTTTAAAGTAACTTTTCTTCTCATGACAATTTAGTCGATTATAATTTTTTAATAAATGTAACTTATTTTTTTTGGTATTGCAATATTATGTTAAAAATTGGCACTTATTGATAAAGTTTTCAACACGAAAACGTTTTCGCAAGGCTTTTCACAAATCTCCGTTTTTTTATCTGCAATTTTTACATAAATTTAACATTAGAAGTGAATTTACAAGTAAATAAAAAACAATTTAACCTAAACAATTTGTATGAAAACATTGCAAAAAAAGTTATTGCTTTTGCTACTGATGTTACCCTTAGGCTTGTTGGCTCAAAACACCCTAAAAGGGGTTGTTTTAGACGGCTCTTCAAAACAAACCTTACCAGGAGTAAATGTATTAGTAGCAGGCACAACAAACGGAGTTACTACCGACTTTGATGGGAATTTCACTTTAACGAACATCAAAAAAGGAGATCGAATTGTATTCTCATATATAGGCTTTAAAGATGAAACCATAACATATGAAAATCAAAACACGATAACTATCACTTTACAAGAAGATCAAAAAGAATTGAAGGATGTTGTTGTTATTGGATACGGAACAGTTAAAAAGAAAGATGCTACTGGTTCTGTAACTTCAATAACTTCTAGCGATTTTAACAAAGGCGCTAATGTAACCGTTGATAATTTACTGACAGGAAAAGTCGCTGGAGTTACAATTAATTCAAATGGAGGTTCTCCAGGATCAGTTCCAACTATCAGAATTCGAGGAGGCTCTTCACTTTTAGCGAATAATGACCCATTAGTAGTTTTAGACGGGTTACCAATGGACTCAAGGGTTTTAGCTACTTTAAACCCTAGCGATGTTGAAAGTTTTACAATTTTAAAAGATGCATCGGCAACAGCAATTTATGGAACGAGAGCTTCTAATGGTGTAATTATCATTACCACAAAAAAAGGGTCTAAAGAATTACAAGTTGATTACAACGTTCAATATGGAACTGGCAAAAAAGTTAACAAAATTGATGTGCTTTCAGCAGATCAATTCAGACAAGTAGTAAACAATTTATATCCTGTTGGCCCAAGTGTTCCAAACTCTGCCTTTAACCAAGGCGTTAGAGACAAAATGGGGAATGCTAATACAGATTGGCAAGAAGAAATTTACAGACGTACAGATTATATAGACAATAATCTTAGTATAAAAGGTAATTTCTTAGGTCTTATTCCAACTAGATTAACTATAGCAAACACTTATCAAGAAGGAATAAGATTAACTGATTACATGAATAGAAATAATGTCTCTTTAAATTTAAGTCCTAGTTTTTTCGGTAATCACTTAAAGACTAGAATGTCTTTAAACTATACAAATACTAATAGAAGAAACGCTCCAGGTGTTGAAGGTGGAGCTATAGCAATGGATCCAACGCAGCCTGTTTATGATCCGACTTCGCCTTTCGATGGATTCTTTGAATTCAGAGACGGTCCTACAATTAATGATTTTGCTCCAATTGCAGTTGCCAACCCAGTTGCTCAACTATTACAAACAAACAACAGAAGTGAAAATTACAAACTTTTTGGTAATTTTGAAGTAGATTACAAATTTCACTTTCTGCCTGAACTAAGATGGGTTACCAATCTAGGTTATGATAGAGATGCTGGAAACAGCAGAAACTTTACTCCTATAACAGCTAGAACTTCTCCTATAAGACAAAATGCTCTAATCGGAAACAATAGTTACTCAGATGGCGTTAGCACAAATAAATTAATAGACTCCTATTTAGTTTACAATAAAACTTTCAACGATTTAACTTTTGATGTTACTGGTGGATATTCTTATCAAATTTTTGAAGGATATGGCTACACCACAAGAAATCAAAATAACGCAGATGACATTCCGCAATCTACTGTGAATGATGATATTGTATATGTAGGTTTCTTTGGAAGGACTAACTTCACTTATAAAGACAAATATTTATTAACATTAAGCTATCGTAGAGATGGAACGTCACGATTTTCAGACTCAAATAGATGGGGCAATTTTCCTGCTGCTTCTTTAGCTTGGAAATTAAAAGAAGACTTCTTTAAAGAAAACAAGATAATCAGCGAATTAAAATTAAGAGCTGGATGGGGTGTAACTGGACAACAAGATATTGGAGCTGGATTATTTTACTTACCACAATATTATTTAGGTGATCAAAACTCACAATATGCTTTTGATAGTAACTATTTTAATGTTGCACAACCAGGAGGTTTCAATCCAAATCTTAAATGGGAAGAAACAACAACTTACAATGCGGGTGTTGATTTTGGTATAAAAGATAACCGTTTAAATGGAAGTTTAGATTTCTTTTATAAAGTTTCTGATGACCTGTTCCAGGTTGCTCCTTTTGCAGACGGAAGTAACTTTACAAATGAAGGTCCTCAAAATATCGGAAGCATGAGTGTTAAAGGTTTCGAATTAAACATTAATTATGATGTTTTAAAACAAGAAAACTTAAACTGGAATGTTAATTTTAATGCTTCAAAATTTGAAAGAAGAATTGACGAAATTGCTGGTGGCGTGCCTATCTTTGTAGGAAACATAGGAATTGGAACTGAATCTCAGATTATGCAAGAAGGTTTTACACCAAATTCATTTTATGTTTTCAAACAATTATACAACAACTATGGATCACCTATTGAAGGCGCTTTTGCCGACTTAAATGGAGACGGACTTGTTAATAATAGCGATAGATATATCTACAAAAACATTGATCCAGATTTAGTTTTAGGCTTTTCAACAAGTTTTAATTATAAAAATTTTGATTTAGGATTTAATTTGAGAGCAAGTTTTGGAAATAGAATATTGAATGTCGTAAAATCTCGCTCCTCTTATTACAATCAAATTTTGAATGGTGAATTACAAAACTTACCATCATCTGTTTTAGACTATAATTTTAACACTCCTGGAGTAGGACAAATTTTGTCTGATTTATTTGTTGAGAATGGATCTTTCTTAAGAATGGACTATGCAACATTCGGCTATACATTCCCAAAATGGTTAGAAGGAAAAGCTTCTTTGAGATTATTTACTGGTGTTCAAAATCCATTTATTATAACTAAATATTCTGGATTAGACCCTGAATTTACAGGTGGTAATGACCAAACTATATATCCAAGACAAAGACAAATTTTATTTGGAGCTAATGTCAAATTTTAAAAAATTGTGAATATGAAAAAATTAAGTCAAATCTTAACACTTTTACTAATCTCGGTAAGTTTTAATTCATGTACCGACGATTTAGAAGTTGACCCAAACGATCCTCTGAGACTAGATGAGGAAGCGTTTTACTCGCAACCCGGCGCTTATTCTAGTGCTATAGCTGGTGTTTACGCAAATTTATCTCTAACAAGTACAAATGGAGCAACTTCATCAAACTTGGGAGGAATAGATGCTGGATTTAGCCAGTATGGTCGTGTTGTTTGGTATTTAAACAACATAACAACTGATGAAGTAATCTGGTCATACGAAGGCGGAAACGACATAGGTGTTCGTGAATTACAAAGAAACATTTGGGATGCATCAAATCCATTCTTTAGAGGAATGTATAGTCGCGGCATGTTACAAGTAGCATTAGCAAATGAGTTTTTAAGACAATCAACTACTGATAAATTAAACTCAAGAGGAATAAGTGCTACAGAACAAGCTGAAATTCAAATTTACAGACAGGAAGCTAGAGCACTACGTGCATTAGCTTACTATCACTTGATGGATTTCTTTGGCAAAGCCACTTTTAACTCAGAAAATGATGCAGTAGGTGTTGCGGGACCTGAGTATAATAGACAACAATTATTTAACTTTATTGAAAGTGAATTGTTAGCTATTCTACCAACGCTAAAAGCGCCTAGAACAAACCAGTATGGTAGATTAGATCAAGGTTTTGCCAGAATGTTATTAGCAAAAATCTATTTAAATGCTGAGGTGTATATTGGAACTGCAAAATATAACGAATGTGCTACACAATGTACAGAACTTATAAATGCTGGGTATGTTTTAAATCCAAATTATAAAAACAACTTTACTGCAGATAATCATATTTCTCCAGAATTAATTTTTGCTATTCAATCTGATGGTGTTAGAACTCAAAACTATGGCCCTACAACCGTTATGATTAATGGCCAAGTTGGTTCTCTAGAACAGAACGGAGACGATATGGGAATCCAAGGCTGGGGAGGTGCTTTACGATTAAGAAAGCAGTTCGTTCAAAAATTTAATGGTTCAGAATTTAGTAACGACCAACGAAACAACATAATATCTGGCTCAAGAAATATTGAAATATCTGATGTAACTGATAGAGATCAAGGATATGTTTTATTTAAATATTCAAATAGAACTTCAACAGGAATTGCTGGTTCAAACTCAACATTTGCTGATACTGATTTTCCATTATTTAGATTTGCAGATGTACATTTGATGTATGCCGAATGTGCTGTAAGAGGTGCTTCAAACGCATCATTATCACAAGCCACAACTTATATTAATCTACTTAGAGAAAGAGCTAATAATGGTTCATCAATTGCAAACATTTCTCAATCTAACTTAACTTTAGATTTTATATTAGATGAAAGATCTAGAGAATTGCATTGGGAAGGTCACAGAAGACAAGACCTTATCAGATTTAATAAGTTTACTGGAGGAACCTACAATTGGGCATGGAAAGGAAATGGAATTAATGGCATTGCTTTACCACAACACATGAAAATATTTCCATTACATCCTGCTACTTTGGCATCAAATCCTAATTTAACACAAAACCCGGGGTACTAATAAAAAATTAAAATAATATGAAAAATATATTTAAAAGTTTACTTGCTGTATCAGCTTTATCTTTAGCATTAATTTCGTGTGAGGATGAACAAGATTTATCCTTCCTTACACCAGAAGCTGAATTTGAAATTTTATCTCCAAATTCTGGTGATGCTGTCGAACTAAATCCAGAAACTACAACTAATCCAGGGCTTTCATTAACTTGGAGTGAAGCAGATTTTGGAACACCAACAGAAATTACATACACAATTGAAATTGACAAAACTGGAGACGAATTTGACAGTCCTTATGTTGTAACTTCTACTACAAATACATTTGTGACAATAAACTCTGAAGAACTTAACGGAGCTGCCCTAGCTGTTGGATTAACTCCTTTTTCACAAGAAGGAATAGATATTAGAATTAAAGCAACAATTGGAACTGGCACAAATGAATCTTATTCAAATACAATTGTTTATCTTGTTACTTCTTATTCTACAGATTTACCTAAATTAGCCGTACCAGGAAATCACCAAGGATGGTCTGATGCAAACAATTTTGAATCAGCCCCTAGAATTGCTGCTTCTGGATTTGGACTTACTGATTACGAAGGATATATGTGGCTTGATGGTGAATTTAAGTTCTTAGGACCTAATGGCTCAGGAAATTTTGCTTGGGGAAACACGGATTGGGGAGACAATGGAGATTTCTCGGGGATTTTAGCAGAAGCAAATGAATCAAACTGTACTGCTGTCGCAGGATTTTACAGAGTAAGAGCTAACACTGAAGCACTAACTTATACAACTACTGCTGTTAGTTGGGGAATAATTGGAGCAGCTACTCCAAATGGATGGGATTCTGATACAGATTTCACATATAATCCTGCAACTAAAAAATTGGAAATCGCTAGTATTGCACTAGTGCCTGGAGCATTCAAATTTAGAGGAAATAACGCTTGGAGTAATGGTTTCGATTTAGGAACAGTAAATGCGGATGGTTTCTTAGTTGAAGGTGGAGATTTAACTTTTTCTGGAGCAGCAGGAAACTACAAAGTAATACTAGACTTGTCAAATCCAAGAGAATACACTTATGAGTTTATTGCTCTTTAATATTAAAATTCAAAGGGTTGCCTAATAAGCAACCCTTTTATCAATTAGGCTATGAAAAAAACAATACTTACATTTTTACTTTTATTCACAATTGCGGCAAGCGTAGCTCAGGTCACAATAACACCCAGTAGTTTCAATGTCACAGATCAAATCACTATTACCGTTTCTACTGCAGCTCAAGGATGTAATTTAATAGGAACAAACCCAACAAAAGTTTACATGCATGCAGGAATTGGAGACGACAGTAATGCGTTTGGATTTAGCGTTATAGGCAACTGGGGGCAAGACGATAGCGTTGGTTTAATGACTAATAACGGAAATGGCACATGGAGTATTACCTTAACTCCTAGTACTTACTTTGGTTTAAATGCTACTCAACAGGCTAATACCACAAAATTAGGAATGGTTTTTAGGAATGCCAATGGAAGCCAAACTTTAAAACTACCTCCATCTTGTGGTGATTTTATATTTAATGTTGGTACTTTTCAAGTTAACTTAACAGCTCCCGCAAACAATAGTAGTACAATTATTAACTCTGGTGGTAATTTAAATATTGCAGCTACCAATACAGGTGGAAATGCTAACTATAACTTAAAAGCTAACGGAATTAGTATAAATACTAATACAACATCAAGTTACACTTTTAATCATACCAACATCACCACAAACACAAATTATGAATTAGAAATAACCATTGGAACATCAACAATTACAAGACGTTTTGCAGTTATTGTAAATCCAGGAAGTACAGCACAAACAATTCCTGTAGGCTTAGTCAATGGAATTAATTACAACACCTCAGACAACACAAGAGCAACACTAGTTTTAGAAGCTCCAGGCAAAGATTTTGTTTATGTTGCAGGTAGTTTTAACAATTATACTCCTGATACAAACTTTGCAATGAAAAAAGACCCTTCAACGGGTAAATTTTGGCTAGAACTAACAGGTTTAACACCAGGTGCTGATAATACCTATCAATATTGGGTCGTTGACCAAACACCAATTGCAAACTCTCCTTCATTAGTAAGAGCGGCTGACCCTTATTCCACATTGGTTTTATCTCCTTATGACGATCCGTGGATTCCTAGTAATACTTTTCCAAATTTACCAATTTACCCAAGTGGACAAGAACGTGAAGTTACTTGGTTCAAAACTGGAACTGCTCCTTACAATTGGCAAGTAACAAATTTTACAAAACCAAGTAAAGATAAATTAGTCGTTTACGAATTATTAATTCGCGATTTTGATGCCGATAGAAACTATCAGAATGTAATTGACCGAATTCAATACTTTAAAGATTTAGGTATTAATGCTATCCAATTAATGCCAATTATGGAATTTGAAGGAAATGAAAGTTGGGGATACAACACCGCATTTCACATGGCATTAGATAAATTTTATGGAACTCCAGAAAAACTAAAAGAATTAGTCGATTTATGCCATCAAAATGGTATCGCAGTTATCCTTGATATTGCTTTCAATCATGCATTTGGTAGAAATCCAATGATTAGAATGTGGATGAATGACCCTGAGGGAGATGGATGGGGTGGTCCTGCGAGTGATAATCCATATTTTAACACTACTGCAAGACATAGTTACAGCGTAGGAGATGATTTTAATCACGCTTCTTCTTTAACTAGAAATTATGTAAAACAAACTATCAAACATTGGATAACAGAATATAAAATTGATGGATTTCGTTGGGATTTAACTAAGGGATTTACACAAAACTGTAGTGGTGGTGATGACGCTTGTACTAATGCTTATCAACAAGACCGAGTAGATATTCTAAAAGAATATGCCGATTATTCTTGGAGCTTAGATAACGACCATTATGTAATATTTGAACACTTAGGATCTGACAATGAAGAGCAACAATGGGCAAACTATAGATTAGGAGAAGGAAAAGGAATTATGATGTGGGGAGAAATGTTTACGCAGTATAAAGAACTAGCTATGGGATTCGCTACTCAAAACATTTCTAGAATGGGACACGATAGTCGTGGTTTTACAGGAAAAAGACTAATAGGGTATCCTGAAAGTCATGATAAAGATAGAATGATGTATGAAGCTATCACCTATGGAAATGGCGGAGGATCAGCACCAGTAAATGGTAATCTTACTAATGCTTTATCAAGAATGGGAGCTCTGGGGGCTATGAGTATTTTAGTACCTGGTCCAAAAATGATTTGGCATTTTGCCGAATTAGGAAACAATCAATCTATTTATACTTGTGCTAACGGCAGTGTAAATGATGAAAGTGCCTTTTTCCCTGGCGATTGTAAATTAGACACAAAACAACAAGTTCAATGGACAGAAAACTGGTTAACAGATACCAGAAGAACAGCTATTTTAAGTGATTGGTCTAAATTTATTAAACTAAAAACTATTGAACCTGTATTTAGTTCTGATTTTACTATTAGTCCAGACGGAAGTAATATTCGTCAAAGATTATACATATACAATAATTCATATCCAACAACTCAATTAAGAAATGTTGTTGTTATTGCTAACTTTTCTGTCGGAAATCAAAACATCAATCCAAATTTCCCTACTGATGTCTATACATATCCTATGACGTGGTATAATTTAATGGACAATACCCCAATAACAATAACAAGTCCAACAGCAACAATTACTTTAACCCCAGGACAATTTCGAGTTTATGGAAACAAACCGTCAACATTATCATCTAATGATTTTGAAGTTATTAAAAATGAGATTGTAATTTATCCAAACCCTTCAAAAAACAGTTTTGCTCTTTCAGCAGATGTTACTCTAGTCGAAGTTTATAACATTACAGGGCAAATAATTAAATCGTTTAAAAATGCAATATCAAATCAGCAATTAGATATTACAGACTTAGAAACAGGAATTTATTTAATCAAATTAACAGATAGTAACGGTACAAGCCAATCAAAGAAATTACTAAAAGAATAAATTTATAGTTAGTTAAGAAAAAGCCACTTGAAATTCAAGTGGCTTTTTTAATTCTATCTAAAAATCTTAACTTTTTTTGAACTTTCAGTCTTGATAAAATAAATGTACAATATTTTTATTAAAAAATTCAAACATTTAGAAAACTCTTTTTTTGCTCTAGTAGTAACTTAAACAAATTATATTTATTCTTGATAAAAGAAATGAAAACTCACAAAAGAATCAGCTAACAAAAATGAGAACTATTTAAAAAAGGTTGTAAATAAGTTGGAATTTCTGAAGAAGTTGAGGGAGCAATAATGGACGAAATAATAACTGAAAAAGATTGCAAAAAAGAAATCATTTATAGGAAGAAAACAGGAATATATAAAAAACATGAGTTAGTTAGCTCCCACATTTGTAGACGTTCTTTTGCAACTAACTTGTATGGAAAAATTGACACATTAACCATTATGAAAATAACAGGACATAAAACTGAAGCTCAATTTTTAAGCTATATTAAAATAACTCCAAAAGAATATGCTGAAAAACTGAAAGCCTACTGGAAAAATGCACCTAAGATTTAAAACAAATATCGAACTATCCCCAAAAATAAATCCTTAAAACACATTGCAACAATATAAAACTTTTTGAAAAGCAAATAGTTTTCCTGTTCAGGCGTTTTAGATGAGTTCTTAATGAAAGGTTTTTTCTTTCTATATGATTTGTACCAAATGGCTTTGTATTGTGTACAACATTATTTAGTAATGACTTATAATGTACTAACTTATCTGTATAAATTGTTTTAGGATTAGACAACAATAACGTATTAGTTACATATTGCAATGTTCTTTTAGTTCTTCTGCCAATGCTAAAATTTACAACTTGTCTTGTTTTTCTTTCCAAGGCATAGACAATCCAAATTGGTTTTTCTTTGTTTTTTATAAACGTTCTGATCTCGTCAACTTCATAGGTTTTGTGTTTAAAAATAGGTTGGCTAGGGATTTTCTTAGCAATTGCGATTATTCTTTTCAATAAGGTAGTTGTCGATATTTTTAAAATTCTTGCTGTGCTTCGTATACCCAATCCTTCTTTTGTAAATTGAACAATTCTTTTGTTTACCTATTGATATAAGCTTTATAAGTATAAAAATCTATGAATCTATTTTTACATGATTTACAAATATATTGTTGTTTTTTGTTTGCTGTAAAACCGTTTTTGATAACATGATTTGAATTACAACTTGGGCAAATTTTGTTATCACTAAATCTGATACACGAGGTTTCATTTTTTATCATTTTCTTAGATTTAAGAGCTTTAAACATAAAAAAAGATGAACTATATAGCTCATCTTTTTTACAATTATTTTTAATTTTTGTTGATTATCAATTTGTTAAACATCAAAAAAGTGCTCATCACTAAATCTGAAACATTACCAACATCAAAAAAGTGCTCATCACTAAATCTGAAACATTACCCAGTTGTATTAATACATATCTAAACATTTTAAAACGTATTAATACGTTTTAAAACATAAAAACTAACTAGGTATCTATCAAAAAAAACACTTCGCTGAAGAATTTTTTTGAAGCATTTAATTTAATATTGATTAATTTTTATAAAAAACACATCTTTTTTTACTTTCTTTAGCTTCATTATAAGCTAGTATAGCAGTAATTATTAAAGTAGTTACTATTATACCTAAAAAATAATTCTTCTTCTCTAGAACATTATTTTTCTCAACTAAATTTTCATAATCTTGACTATTGTCAATAATCATAACATCTCTAAAATCTACCATCTCTAATTATTATTATGTTAGTATCTTTTTCTTTAAAATATATAAATTCATAAATTGCATTTGCCCACCTATTATCATACTTTGCTGTATGATTGAAAACATTAAAGAAAAAACCTTTGCCTTCAAGAATTTTCTCATCTATTTCTATTCTATCTTTAACCTTTAAAAGTTCAAGCAAAAGCATATGATTGCTATGAATTTTTTTATCTATAACTGCTCTTCTCTCTCTCAATTCATTTGCTTGTGCATTGTGATAATCAGTTTTGTTTTTTGAGTTAGCAAAAACCTGATTTCTTCGCTTTGGAATAAACTCTTCTTTAGTATATGGATCTATCTTTTTCATAATTAACCATTTATATTTTTGCTAAATTAAAAAATATTTATATATTTACCAAATGGTAAATATTTTTATTTAAAAGTTACAACAAAATGAATAGTATCGTTTATAAAGAAATTGGTGAAACTCTTGACAATAAAAGGCTTCTTCCAAAAGACATAAATATTTCTTCGAGACAAATTAATTATTGGAAAGAAAGAAAAATTGTCCCTTTTTTTGAGAAAGAAAAAAAAGGGTTTATGAATATGGCAGAGGCTTTATGGTTAATGATTATTAATGAGCTATCAAACATTGGTATTGATTCAAAGAAACTTGAAAAACTTTCTTATGATGTATGGGAAAAACCATTTTACGAGAAATATGCTGATAAGGTATTTGAATTCCATCTTAATAAAAAAGGAGATTCGTTAAGTGATGAAGATAAAGGTTGGTTAAAACATTTCTTGGAAAACGAACATATTATGGTTGATGTTTTTAGAAGAGTAATAAATCCATTTACAGATTGTATCAAAGATTCATTAATTTCAAACAGAACATTGTATTCATTTATCTATTGCCCAAATAAAGAAGAATTTATATTTTCTAAATCGGGATTACAATTGAATTCTGACCTTAACAATATTTTCTATGGAAAAACAGTAATTTCTATTCCGTTCCTTCCACATTTATCAAAATTGATAGGTTTAGAAATTGATAAAATTAATGATGATATTGAATATTTAACCAATGTAGAAAATATCATTCGAAGGACACTTGTTTATGACAAGCCAAAACTAATGGAAATAGAAGTATTAGTAGATGGTAAAAAGAAGATTTGTAAAATAACAGAGAGTCATAAAAAATCAGAAGAATTGGCAAACTTTTTCTTAAACACAAAACTTCCAAATGGTTCAAAAGTAACTATTGAAACTAGAAGCCAAGGAAATTACAAAGTAACAGTAAAATCATAATTTATGAGAATTGTAGAACTTACTCGGTTCCTGATGAATCAGCCCGTTTTATCTTTATCAAGATATGGGCCAGGAAGAAAATCAAAGTGGTTGCAATAAGCAATTACTTAACCCAGAAATAATAAAAAAACACATAACTAACGTTGACGAGGAAAATCTATATGAACTTTCATTGCAACTTTATGAATTCACAAAATTAATTTTAGAACAAATAAAAGATGAAAACTAAAAACCTTCAACTTAAAGACTTTTTTGGAACATCAGTTTGGTCGTATACAAGAGTTTCTACAAAAGAGCAATTCATGAATAATGGAAGTATAGAAACTCAAGTAAAAAGAATAAAAAACTTTGCAAAAGAAAATGGACTTAATATAACTGACGAATTTGATGCAGAATATGAAAGTTCAAAAAAAATTAATACACAAAGTACTTTAAAAGAGCTTATAAATAAGCTTAAAAAAACGCATTACTCAAAACGACCAAAAATAATCTTAATCTGGTCTCCAAGTAGGTTTGGCAGGGCTGGTGCTGAGCATATTCAACTTTTTGTTAGTCTTAGAAAGGAGTTTAATGTGTATTTGTATTCTGTAAGTACGGGTCATAACACCTTTAACGAAAGAGCTGAAAACGAATTTTCTACTCAGCTTCTTTATGCTCAGAAAGAAAACTTCAACAGACAAGACACAATTATTCCAGGATTAATTAACTCACTTAATAATGGCAAACTATTTGGAAGAACACCGAAAGGATATGATCATTATGGACCAAGAGTAACAAATCCTGAAAAAGTTCAAGCTAAACAAGAAATCAAAATCAATAAAGAAGGATTAATTTACAGAGAAGCTTTTAAAAAGAAAATTTACGAATCATACACAGATAAACAAATCATTGAATGGTTGTCGTCAAAAGGCATTAGAATGGCGTATCAATCATTATCAAACATGTGGAGAAATGAATTTTATGCAGGTAGAGTTTGTAACTCATTATTAGATGATACTTATATTAAAGGAAATTGGGAACCATTAATTTCAAAAACTGAATTTAATAAGCTCCAAAAGATTATTAATGGTACAACTAAAATTGGAATTGAAAAGTTAAGTGGTAAAATAGAAACACCATTAGTTCCAAAATATTTAATTTGTGGTGATTGCAATAATACAATGACATCCTATAAAAACAAGAAGAAAAATTTATTCTATTATAAGTGCAATTCTTGTAATAAAACTGCTAATGCAGAAACCAAACCAAGTTCAAACAGCGAAGGTGTGAATACTGCTTTTTTAAAACTAGTAGATAATTTTAAACTTAGTGATAATCTTAAAGAATTATTTATTGAACAAGTTAAAGTAATTCTAGAAGATGAAAAAGATAATTCAAAAGACAAGAAAAGAATATTGACATCAGAGATAAATGATTTAAAAGAGAAAATGGATTTAATAGAGTATAGATTTGCTGTGAATGAAATTTCAAAAGATATTTTTGAGAGACAAAATCAAAAATTAAAAGAGTCTATGAATCAAAAAATGATTGAAATTGAAAATTTACCAACAAAAAAATCTAACCAGGAAAAAGCCATAAAGTATTTTACAAAAATCGCTGTGAACCCTTCTGAATTCTATGAAAACCTAGAATACAACCAAAAGAGAGTATTACAAAAATTACTATTTCCCGAAGGTTTACAATATTCACTTAAAAACAAAGAATATCTAACCTCAAAAACAGGGGCTTTGTTCGAATTAACTAATTGTTTTTCAAATACTTATGGTGACAAAATAAAAAAGACTTATCAAGAAAATCCTGATAAGTCTCATTTAGTACCCGGAGTGGGAATCGAACCCACACACCTAAGTACACGAGTTTGAGTCGTGCGCGTCTACCAATTCCGCCATCCGGGCAATGGGAAATGATGGTTAAATCATTAAGTGGGTGCAAATGTAAAAAATATTTCTGCAATTCATAAAAAAATAGTTAAAAATATCCTTTCAGAGTTCGATTTTATTTCTAAATTTGCACCTCGTTAACACGACACAACACTAACTAACTACTAAACAATAAATTAACATGCTGTATCAAGAACCAGAAGCAAAAATTTTTGCATGTTCTCAGAGTGTGTATTTAGCCGAACAAATTGCTGAAAAGTATGGTGTTCCGCTAGGTAAGATTACGTTCTCTAAATATAGTGATGGCGAATTTCAGCCTTCTTTTGAAGAGTCAATTAGAGGATTGCGCGTTTTCCTAGTTTGTTCTACATTTCCAAGTGCAGACAATTTAATGGAATTATTATTGATGATAGATGCTGCAAAAAGAGCATCTGCTAGACATATTACCGCGGTTATTCCTTATTTTGGTTGGGCAAGACAAGACAGAAAAGATAAGCCAAGAGTGCCAATTGGAGCAAAATTAGTTGCAAAACTATTAGAAACTGCTGGAGCAACCCGAATTATGACCATGGATTTACATGCCGATCAAATTCAAGGTTTCTTTGAAAAACCGGTAGATCATTTGTTTGCTTCTACAATCTTTTTGCCTTATGTGAGAAGTTTAAATTTAGAAAATTTAACGATCGCTTCTCCGGACATGGGAGGTTCAAAAAGAGCATATGCTTATTCTAAATTTTTAGAATCAGACGTTGTAGTTTGCTACAAACAAAGAAAAAAAGCAAATGTAATTGACACTATGGAGTTAATTGGAGACGTAAAAGGAAGAAATGTTATCTTAGTTGACGACATGATTGACACCGGAGGCACATTAGCAAAAGCTGCCGATGTAATGATGGAAAAAGGAGCATTAAGTGTAAGAGCAATTTGTACGCACCCTATTTTATCTGGTGAGGCATACGAAAAAATTGAAAACTCTCAATTATTAGAGTTAATTGTTACCGATTCAATTCCTTTAAGAAAAGAATCAAACAAAATAAAAGTAGTGAGTTGTGCTCCATTATTTGCAGAAGTAATGCACATGGTTCAAAACAACAACTCTATCAGTGGTAAATTTTTGATGTAATCAAAAGCAACCACCTTAATAAGTATTTATTAATTATATATATTTTACAATGAAATCAATTACGATTAAAGGATCAGAAAGAGAAAACGTAGGTAAAAAGGCAACTAAAGCCGTACGTGATGCTGGAATGGTTCCTTGCGTTATCTACGGAGGAAATCAGCCAGTTCATTTTGTTGCAGACGAAAGAGCATTTAAAGATTTAGTTTACACTCCAAACGCACACACAGTTGTAGTTGAGTTAAACGGAACGTCTTACAATGTAATTATGCAAGACATTCAGTTTCACCCAGTTTCTGACAAAATTTTACACATTGACTTCTTCCAATTAAGTGACGACAAAGAAATCGTTATGGAAGTGCCAGTTAAAATCACAGGAACTTCTCCAGGTGTTTTATTAGGAGGTGTTTTACGTTTAAACCAACGTCGTTTAAAAGTTAAAGCTTTACCTAAAAACTTACCTGACTTTGTTGAAGCAAGTATTTCTGAATTAGAAATGGGTAATAAATTGTATGTGACTAAATTAGAAACAAACAATTTCAAATTAATGCACCCAGACAACACTGTTGTTTGTCAAGTAAGAATTTCTCGTGCTGCAATGAAAGCTGCTCAAGAAGCTGCAAAAGCAGAAAAAGGTGGAAAAAAGAAAAAATAATTTCTTTACAAACTATAAAAAAGAAGCATCAGTTTTACTGGTGCTTTTTTTATGCTTTCAACTTTCTAAACTTTGCACTACTTTTACATCATGAATTGGTTTTTAACTCTATTTAAGAAAAACAAACAAGAAGACACTATTCCAATGAAGAAATTCTTAATTGTTGGGCTTGGAAACATTGGCTCAGAATACACAAATACGCGACACAATATCGGTTTTAAAATTTTAGATTATATTGCTAATCAGGAAGGAATTTCATTTCAAACAGTAAAATTAGGTGAAGTTGCAGAGCTAAAAATAAAAGGAAGAACCTTACTTTTATTAAAACCTAATACTTACATGAACTTAAGCGGAAAAGCGGTAAAATATTGGTTAGAAAAAGAAAATGTTGAAAAAGAAAATATGCTGGTTATTACCGATGATTTGAATTTAGCTTTTGGAACTATCCGAATTAAAACTAAAGGAAGTGATGGCGGTCATAACGGACTTAAGAACATTCAATTATTATTAAACTCGACTGAATACCCACGTTTTCGATTTGGTATCAGTGATGCCTTTAAAAAAGGGCAACAAGTCAACTATGTTTTAGGTGAATGGGACGCAGAAGAAAAAGAAAAATTAAAAGAACGACTTAAAATAAGCTCAGAAATAGTAAAATCGTTTGCGTTAGCAGGATTAAACAACACAATGAATACTTATAATGGAAAATAAAAAAGGGAAGCTAATAGCTTCCCTTTTTATATAAATACTATTCAATTATTGAACTACAATTTTCTTAATTTCTTTTCTAGCTCCATCTTGCACAGTTACAAGATAAACTCCAGATTGAACATTACTTAATTGTAAATTCTCATTAAACAAGCCACTATTTGTATAAGATTTCGAATAAATTTCTCTACCTCTAATATCATGAACATTCACTTTAATTTCACCAGTGTTAGAAGTAAACTGAATATTAAAATTACCATTATTGGGATTTGGATAAATAATCAAATCTGAAATTTTAATTTCATTATCATCAATACTTAAAGGCTGAATTGTACAGATATTCAAACTCCAACTATTAAGCGATCCTCCATCTTGGTTAAAACTATCTAAGATTCTTAAAGTCCAAGTTCCTGTTGAATTTTGTCCATTAAATGCCGACAATAATTGAGATGACCTAACCGTTCCTGAAATACCTGGATTAGTCCCACAAACAACATTTGAACCAGAATCGTCAAAAGTAGCATTAATGTTTAGAATACTAGCACTTGTACAAGGCTGAGCAAACAATTGAACTTGAGTTCCTGAAGGCGAAATTAAAGTTGCCGTCATATCATTAATCCATGTATGAGAAACATTCATAGTTATATTAACATCACTTATTAAGCCACCAGATGGTATATTTAAAGTGGAGTTAATTGTTACATTAGCCGTTGTAGGAATTGTTAATGGAACATTTGTTGAAGCTACCGTACCAGGACAACTAACAACTCCAGTTGTAAATCTGTATTCAGGACCAAAAGTTCCACTACAAGCAGAATTCTTAGGCAGAACTCTCCAATAATATGTTGTTCCCTCTAAAAGTCCTGAAACAGCATAACTAGTTGTTGTTGAATTACCACTTGAAATAATATTAGTAAAAGCCAAATCTGTAGCAACTTGCACATCATAAGATGCAGCATTACTATCAGCTACCCAAGTTAAGTTTAAACTTACCCCTTGACCTACAGAATTATTCGCTGGTGAACTCAATGTTGTTGCAGCAAAGTTAGAATTCAATAAATCAAGATAAAATGGCGCTGTTTTCGTAACAGCACCAGAAGTAGCGGTTACATTAAGGCTATAAAAACCTGGCGTTACTCCTGTTGTATTTGACACAGTCATTGTAACAGTTCCAGAAGCAGACATAGATGTAGGTGAAAATACAACAGATGTTCCTGGTGGATTTCCTGTAACACTAAATGTTGTTAAACCACTAAATCCTGCTAAAGCATCATATTTAATAGTATACGAAACCGAAGATCCTTGACAAATAGCTTTATTTTGCTCTCCTTCAACACCATTAAATGAAATTGCCATTGTACTTGCAGGAGCAGTAATTGTAAAATTAGTATTGGAAACATCAAAAAATATGTTATCCCACCCTTTTACCATAATTCTATTAGTTGTTCCAGTATTATTAGGAACTGTAATTGTTTCCGAACCATCGTTAGGAACTTTACTTGCTAATAAAATTGGGAAACTTGTTCCTCCATTAGTAGATAAATAAATATCAACAAATTTTGCGTTTACACCATTTACATCTGTTCCAGCAACATTCCAAGTAACATTTTGATTTGTACCCGCTTGCCATGACACTACTGTATTAGGTACATTTACAACAAAAGGCCCAGCAACTCCATTTACAGTTACTTTCATCAAATCTGTTGCAGTTTGTCCAATACCAGAATTATTATCTCTAACGGTCAATGAAAAGTTTAAATCTCTAGCCACAGATGGACAAACTTCCCATGTATTAGATGTGGCTCCCGTTAATACCGTAGCCATACTTGGCATATATCGAATTGGCGAGGAAGTACCCCAAATAGACCTAAACATAGGGCCAGCGGCTCTTGTTGCTACTGGCGCTGCCGTAGTATTAGGGTTTTGTGGGTCATTTTGCTCCCAAGTATAAGTTATAGGGTCGCTTTCAGGGTCTGTACCTTGACCGACTAACATAAACGCTGTTGATCTTGGAATTACATAATCTCTACCAGCATTAGCTGTTGGAGGATTATTAGTTAAATTTGTCATTGGCAAAGTTGGTTGACTTACTCCAAACTTTACATTCTCCATGATATCTCTAATATTTACATACGCAAAGTAAGCATCACTAGCTCCTTGAACATTCGTATTACAAATACCAGCATATGCCATAATTGTTGATCCAGAACCAGGTTCAACTTCTGTCAAACCACTACCTGAACGACATCCAGAACTACTTTGAGTGTGATATCCTCCAAATTGATGACCCATTTCATGTGCTACATAATCAATATCAAAAGGATCTCCAGTAGGATTTGCACGACCTGTCATACCCGTACCTTTATGAAATCCTCCAAAAGGATCGTTACTTGTACTACAAACACACCCTATACAACCTGCATTACCTCCTCCAGATGTGTTGAAATTATGACCAATATCGTAATTATTAAATCCGATATTAGCATCTATAGTAACACCTGTTTGATCGTTAAACTCTCCATTCCAAGGATCAGAATTTGTAGCTCCAATGTAGATTACAGCATCATTATTAGCCACAAAAATCATAGTAATCGCTAAATCATTTTCATAAACACCATTAACACGAGTCATAGTGATTGCCATTTGGGCTTGAACCCTACCTTTTTGAGTAGCAATAGGGTCTCCGGTATTTCCTCTAAACAGATTACCATATTCCGCAGTACATGATTGAGCTAATCTATAAGTTCTTAAAACCCTATCATCTGTATCTGCTCTAAACATAGCATTTGCTCTTCTGTCACTCTCCAATGACGGCAAATGAGCTCCTTCTGAAGTTAAACACTCAAACGATTGTCCATCACCTATAAGGCTTGCTCTGTTATAGATTATATAATTTTGGGTATCTTCTGTATAAGGATCAATAAACGCAGTACTTTTTCCTGCTGACAAAGTCATACTATGTAAACCAAATTCTGTAACAGAAAATCTTGCAGTAGCAGTAACATCATCAATGCCTTTTCCAACATATGATTTTATAGTTGGAAATTTCACTGCTAATCCAGGCTCCATAATAGGTGTTTCTAATACACGGAAACTTTCTAGTTGTCCATCTACATTTGGCAACTGAATAATAACATTTGAAATACCATGAAATTCTCCTCTGACTGGAGCATTTCTTAATTGATTTTTGAAATTTTGAACATCTAATTTCCATAATTTATACTCTTGTGGAAAAGAGGCTCTTTTAACTTTTGGTTGATTCTCAATAGAATTTTCATCTATTTGCTGCCACAAAGATTTGCTTTGTGCCTTTAAAACAAAGGAAGAAAATACCAAAACAACAATTAGTAATAGTTTTTTCATTGGGGTTAAGTTTATGATTAATAAACAAATATAAATTTTTTTATTAATTTTTTAACATAATAACAAAAAAAAGAGAAGACTTTCGCCTTCTCTTTAATTAAATGTAGAATATTTTATAATTACTGAACTACAATCTTCTTAGTTTCTTTTATAGAACCATCTTCTACAGTTACTAAATAAACTCCAGATTGAACATTGCTCAATTGTAAATTTTCATTGAACAACCCGTTATTTGTATAAGATTTCGAGTAGATTTCTCTCCCTCTAATATCATGAACGTTTACTTTAATCTCATTTCCTGAAGTAGAAGTAAATTGAATATTAAAGTTTCCATTATTAGGGTTTGGATATAAAGTGAAGTTCTCTAATCCGAAAGACTCACTTGACAATGTAGCTGTTTGAGAACAAACTGTTAAAGTATAAGACACAACATTTCCTGTATCTGCAGCACCAACGTCTCTAATACCTACCAACCAATTTCCGTTAGGATTTAAGCCATTAAACACATTTAGTGGTGTTGTTGGAATTACATTCCCTGTAATGGTTGGCGCACAAACAATTCCTGCCCCTTGATCATCAAATGTAGCATTAATATTATCATTAGTTGTACAAGACTGACTAAATATTGTTGATTGAGTTGTAGTTACCATTGGCCCTTGCAAAATAATTTGTAAGTCAGACACATATGTATGTGTTAAATTAACTGCTAAATTAACATCAGAAATATTACTAGTTGTAGGAACATTTATAGCTCTTACAGTAAAAGTTGTATTGTTATCTGGTATTGCAAATCCTGTATTCATTGTATAACTATTACATACATTAGTTACAGTATATCCAATTGAAAAATTAGGAGAAACTGCATAAAAAATGTTCCCAACAGCTTCAACAAGAATTCTACAATTTACAGCCGGTGTAGCTGGCATAGTTACAACTTGAGTACCGTCATTTGCTGTATTAGCTAACAAAGTTGAAAAGGTAACTCCATTATCTGTTGATAATAAAATATTAACATTTGCTGTGTTAATTCCATTACCAGTAGTACCAGCAACATTCCAAGTTATAGTTTGAGAACTATTAGTATTCCAAGATGCATTTGCAGCAGGACTTGTTACTGTAAACGGACCAGCAGCAGCAACAGTTGTTACTGTCATATTTGCTCTTGCTGTTTGTCCTCCAGTTGGCGTTTGATTATCTCTAACTGTCAATGCGAAATTTAATGTTCTACCAATTGTAGGAGTTACTTCCCAAGTTGGAGCTAAATTACCAGATAAAACACTTTGGAAATTTGGTAAATATCTTTTGTTAGAAGTCGTTGGATTTAAAGATCTGTAAACAGGACCTGTTGTTTGAGTAGATGTCGGAAAATTTGTTCCAGCAGCTGCATTTGTTTGCTCCCAACAATAAGTTAAAGAAGCCCCAGCATTAGCATCTGTTGCATTTCCAGTTAATACAAAAGCAGTTCCTTGTGGAATTGTATAATTTGTTAATGCAGATATAACAGGAGGATTATTTCCATTAGCTGCTTGAGGAGCACAGTTTCCAGAACCAACCATAACCGCATTCATGCTTGCAATACTTACAGCATGAAAATAAGCATCTGAATTTGACTGAACATTTTCTTCACAAATTCCAGCATATGCCATAATAGTAGAACCACTTCCAGGCTCAACAGAATTCGCACTACTATTATTTCCTGAATTACAATTTCCTGCAGTATCATCATTAGAACTAAAAGTATGAGGCCCACCAAATTGGTGACCCATTTCGTGCGCTACATAATCGATATCGTAAGGATCACCTACTGGAGCAGGGGAACCTGTAATTCCTCTCGCTTTATTGGTGCTATTACAAACAACACCTAATCCAGCTAAACCACCACCACCAGTACTTACAGTGTGTCCAATGTCATAGTTTGAATTTCCAATATTAGCATCTATAACTGTTTGACTTTGATTTATTAATGTATTTGCATTAGTATTATTAAATGAATCAGAATCAACAAATATAACTAGGTCATTATTAGCAACTAAATTCATTCTTAAAGACATATCTCTCTCATAAATACCGTTTACACGAGTCATAGTTACATTCATAGCAGCTAAAACCGCAGCTTTTTTCTGAGCAAGAGTACCAGCGCCTAAACCAGCTGCAGTAACATGAAAAGCAGCATATTCTATTGTACATGCCATAGCTAATCTGTATTGTCTAAAAATACCATCAGTAGCTAAAATTTGGTTTTCAACAGCAATTCTATTTTGCTCGGCAATTTCTTCATGATTGTCTTGAAAATGACATGCAAATGTTCTTACTGTGTAAAGATCTTTTCTGTTGTAAACAATATAATTGTTTAAATCCTTAGTATATGTATCAATGTAATATGTACCTTCATCTCCTGAAGTAGACATGACATGTAATCCAAAAAGTGTAACACTAAATCTCAATTTAACAGAAGGATTATCAATACCTACAGCCGCATATGATTTTATATCTGGATATCTATCAGCAAGTCCTTTTTCCATGATTGGTGCCTCATAAACTCTAAATCTAGAAAGCTCCCCTTTTGAATTTGGAAAATTGACAATCGTATTAGAAAGAGTACCTTCGGTATCAATTGGAGCTCCAACCAAAGTTTGTTTAAAAGTATTTAAATCTAAATGCATAATTTGATAAACAGACGGTACAGATGCTCTCTCCATCTTTTCTAGACCACCCAGTTTCTCTTCAGAAACTTTTGTCCATAATTTACCTTGCCCGTAAGAAAGCCCTACAAACAAAATAAACACTAATAAAAAGTGTATTTTTTTTCTCATTCTATAATATAATTATTGGGTTAGCAAACAAATGTATAGATATTTAGTTAAATTTCAAAAAAAAAGAGAAAGCTTTCGCTTTCTCTTTTAATGGTTAACAAAGTATTTTACTTATTCTACAATAATTTTCTTTGCAATTTTTCTAGACCCATCTTGAATTTTTACAAGATAAACCCCAGATTCAACATTATCTAACTGTATTGATTCGTTGAATAATCCATTATTTTGATATTGTTTATCAAATATAACCCTTCCTCTTAAATCAAACACAACTACATTAATTTTCTCCGATGATGGAGTAAATTGTATATTGAAAGTTCCGTTATTTGGATTAGGATATAATCCTATTTCGTTAAATTCAAAACTATCTGTTGGTAAGCTTTGTTGTCTAGCAAAAGAATAAACCCCTTGAATTCCACCAGTAAATGTGGCAGTTAAAGTAACTCCTGTTCCAAAAGAACCAATTGTTACTGGCTGAATTTCTCTTGTCAATCCATCTCTAACTACATATAACAATGATCTATTATTTCCTGTAGCTGCTTCCCAACCTGCAATTTCTGCAGCTGTAAAATAAAATGTAATTGTAGCATTACCACTTACATTATTTGCTGGAGTAACTGTAAATTGTTTTGACATTGCAAAATCTACAGCATTTGTTGATGTCCCATATTGTAAAGCTCCTGTTCCTGATCTTGTAACTGAAGAAGCTGTACAGCCGTAATTTGAAGCATCATTCAAAGTAACAACATTTGACAAATCTCTTGTAACAGTATCTTTAAATGCGGTTGTTCCTGCTCCTGATAGTAAGCTACTCATAGCTGTAGGAGTATTCACATTGGTTTCAATAGTAGTAATAATATCAGACGTAACCGAAACATCATCTAACATAAACACAAACTCATCAGATGAAACACATTGTATCGCAATATAAATGTTTTGATTGTTATAAGCACTTAAATCGTACGTATACTCTGTCCAAGTTAAAGGCGGAGTTATGTAAGCTCCTGCAGAAATTGCAGTAAAACTTGCCGTGTTTGTATTAGTTGTTGAAACTAGAACTTTAAAACGTTCTCCACCGCTGTAATTATTAGTTAAACTTTTTGCCCATAATTTTAATTGTGAATTTGTTCCTAAAGGAATTTGTGGTGTAATAGCCCAATCATTATTTGCGAAGGGAGCTACACTTTCGTTATAACAATAATACCCTTTATTTCCTGAATGAGCATCATAACCACCTCCTGCAGCACTAGGAGTAGTAGCTGAAGGATTAAAAACAATATATGACCCTGTATATCCTTCATTAGGGAAATTATAAGTATCATCTGTATAAGTAGCATTGGTGTCCAAATCATACGTTGTCCAACCTCCAACATTTCCTAATGTAAAATCTGTATAGGTTTCAAAACCTTCAGAAAATATTTGTTGTCCTAAAGCAGAAGCAACTACAGCTGTATCATCGTTAACAATAGTCATGTTGAATTTAGTTCCTTCGTAAGGGTTTGCAGCCGCATTTCCTCCATTAGGATTTACTGAAAAAGTAATAATTAAATCTTCATTTGGTTCAACAGAAGCATCATTTAGAACTCTAAAAACAAAATTTTGATCTGTTGTTGAACCAGAATTAAATGTTACCGTTGGTGTCATTATTTGTATATCAGAAGCATTTGCAACCGATAAAGCATCCACACTAAAAGTTACAAGAGCATTTGCAGAAGCAGCTTTACTAATACTAACTGGCACGGTAAATTCTGTATATCCACAACCATTACCTTCAACAACAGATTTTACAATTCTTGAGCCACATGCAACCCTTTTAAATTGAATATATGGAGGTTGAGTAGTTGGCTCACAAACTGTCGAAACTAATAAATCATCCCTTCTTGGTGAGTTCATTAACACTGCCAACATTCTATCTTTTTGATTTTGTGTAAACATATTCATACAACTATCATCAGAATAATCCATGTAGTTTTGAATTTGTCTAGTATTTCCACATTGAACTGGGGCATTACATCCACCTGTACCAGCACCCGCATAATAATCAGAATCACAATTAGGCGTATCAGCGCAAAAATCATCTACCGTACAATCTCCATCTCCCCAAATATGTCTTAATCCAAACATATGCCCTACCTCGTGAGTCATTGTTCTTCCTTTGTCATATTGAGTTCCTGCATATGTTCCCGCAGGAAAAATAGTTCTAGATCCCCAAGTATTATAATTACAAACAACACCGTCAGTAGTTGCATCTCCTCCTCCTAAATCATCTACACATGGGTCTGTACCCATACCTGCTAATCCAGAACCTGAAGGAAACTGAGCATAACCTAATACACTTGCCATTGTACCCCCAAATTGGAAAGTCCACATGTTAAGATATTTTGTTGGATCCCAAATAGTAGCAGTTTTAGCCGCTTGAATAGCATTCATAGAATTATAAGTTGCTATACCTCTATTAATTCTATCAATTCCCGTTGTAGGATTACCATTTGGATCAACTTGTGCTAAACAAAATTCAATAGTTGTATCAACACCTGCGCCAAACCCTGGAGTTCCTGACATCCTTCTGAAATCTTGATTAAAAACAGTAATTTGCGACAGAACTTGACCTGTAGCAATATTTTCATTTACACCAACAGCATCTCCATTATGAATTACGTGAACCACTACAGGAATTCTTATAATAGATGGAAGCCTTCCTGCCAATCTTAGCCTTTTAATTTCTTCAACTTTAGGAGCCAACCAAGCCTCAAAAGCGTCATCCGAAACAGCTACACCCCTACTTTGTTTATCTTTGTGATATTCAACAGTAGCACATCTTACTACTCCGTTCGGAGCAAAAGTTCTTGCTTTAGCAACAGAAGTTTCAAAATCATTATTTGAATGTTTTGTTATAGGCAAACTTTTTTGTCCAAAAGCAAAATAACCAGAAAGAGCAATAACTGCAATTAGTAAATTTTTCTTCATTATTTAGGTTAATTAAATGTTATATTAAACAAATATACTAAAAAAAAACATTTTTTATACAGTATGTGATTTTTTTATGACAATAAGAAATTACCTTTGTTTCTTTAATGAAAATATTTTGGAAAAATACAATTCAATCCTTGATTTTAAAAACAATAAAAGCAAAACCATAATCACTATTGGTACTTTTGATGGCGTTCATCTTGGGCATAAATCTATTTTGGAAAAAATGAAGAATGCAACACTTGAAAACACTTATGAAAGTATTGTTTTAACTTTTTTTCCGCACCCTAGAATGGTTTTACAACAAGATTCATCTATTAAACTATTAAATACGATTGATGAAAAAGGAGAATTACTTGATAAATTTGGCATTGATAATCTAATCATTCATCCATTTGATGCGGCATTTTCAAACTTATCTGCAGAAGAATTTGTTAAAGAAATTTTAGTTGACAAACTAAACATCCATAAAATAATCATTGGTCACGATCATCGTTTTGGCAAAAACAGGAGTGCTGACATTAACGATTTGATTACTTTTGGAAAAAAATATGATTTTGAAGTAGAACAAATTAGCGCTAAAGAAATTGATGAAATAGCAATCAGTTCAACCAAAATAAGAAAAGCATTATTAGAAGGTAATGTCAAATTAGCGAATGAATATTTAGGATATCCTTATTTTATTTCAGGAAAAGTTATTGAGGGTAAAAAAATCGGGAGAACTATCGGATTTCCAACTGCAAATATTTTATTATCTGAAAACTACAAGCTACTTCCTAAAAACGGGGTTTACATTGTGTCTTGCGAAATAAAAAAAGTGTTGCATTTTGGTATGATGAATATTGGCAAAAATCCAACTTTAGGTGATAACGAACAAACGATTGAAGTTCACTTTTTTGATATAAAAGAAGATATTTACAACGAAAATTTACAAATAGCCTTTTTGGGAAATATTAGAGAGGAACATAAATTTAATTCTATCACGGAACTTCAAACCCAATTAGAAAAAGACAAAGCATTTTCACTAGACTTTATTAAAAACTTGAAATGAAATCTATATTCCAAGCAATAGACAACAGTCCGTTAATTGTTTTCCGAATATTTTTTGGATTTTTAGTTGCTTGTGAAAGTTTTGGTGCCATACTTACAGGCTGGGTAAAACGTGTTTTAATTGACCCTGAATTTACATTTTCATTTATCGGTTTAGAATGGCTTCAACCTTTACCTGGTTTTGGAATGTATTGCTACTTTTCTTTAATGGGCATTTTCGGATTAGCCATCATGTTAGGATATCGTTACCGAATAGCGATTATTTCCTATACGATTTTGTGGGCGGGTGTGTATTTCATGCAGAAATCATCTTATAACAACCATTACTATTTATTGCTTCTCATCAGTTTTTTGCTGATTTTTCTTCCAGCAAATCGATACGCTTCTTTAGATGTAAAACAAAATCGAGTTTCAGAAGAAAAAACAATGCCTTATTGGATAAGCCTTCTATTTATAATTCAAATTGGGATTGTTTATGTTTATGCCTCTCTTGCAAAATTTTACCCTGATTGGTTAGATGGCACTTTTGCTAAAAATCTTTTATCAGGAACCACCACAAGACCTTTCTTTCTAGAACTTTTTTCTCAAAAATGGTTTTACTTATTTATTGCTTATGCTGGAATATTATTTGACTTATTAATTGTACCCTTTCTATTGTTCAAGAAAACAAGAACTCTTGCCTTAATAGCTTCCATAATCTTTCACATATTTAATTCTATAACACTACAAATTGGAATTTTTCCATTTTTTGCTCTGACTTTTGCTTTGTTTTTTTACGAACCCGAAACCATCAGAAGAATATTCCTTAGAAAAAAGTCAAGACTTGAAAATGAAAATGTAAACCAAAATTTCTACGGAAAAAAAATAGTTTACTTTTTGATGATTCCGTATTTGGTTATTCAACTTTTACTTCCATTACGCCATCATTTGATTGAAGGTGATGTGCTTTGGACAGAAGAAGGCCATCGATTAAGTTGGCGCATGATGTTGAGAGAACGCAGTGGTTATATTATTTTTCGGATTAAAGATTTAAAAACTGGTGATGAATCATTTTATAATTACAGTAAAAACCTAACTAACAAACAAGCCCAAAACTTAGCCACAAAACCCGATTTCATTTGGCAATACTGCCAACGCATTAAAAAAGAATATCAAGGAAAACACATCGCAATTTACATTGATTGTAAAAACAGCATCAACAGAAAAGAACTAAAAACTTTAATCGATCCAAAATTTGATATGGCAAAGGCCGAATGGGATTATTTTGGACATAATGAGTGGGTTTTAATTGACTAAAAACAAAAATCCCGATTTTCATCGGGATTCATTTTATTTGTTCATTTCTGTGAAATATTTGTAAAATAACGGAATAGTTTCAATTCCTTTTAAATAATTGAAAACTCCAAAATGCTCGTTTGGTGAGTGAATCGCATCACTATCTAACCCAAACCCCATTAAAATAGTTTTACTCTTTAATTCCTTCTCAAATAAAGCTACAATTGGAATACTTCCACCTGAACGAACAGGAATTGCAGGTACACCAAAAGTTTCAGTATAGGCTTTGTTTGCAGCCCTATAACCAACGCTATCAATCGGCGTTACATAACCTTGTCCACCATGATGCGGTTTTACCACCACTTTCACTGATTTTGGCGCAATACTTTCGAAATGTTTTTTGAATAATTCGGTAATTTCTTCCCAATCTTGATTTGGCACTAAACGCATTGAAATTTTCGCGAAAGCTTTACTTGCGATAACCGTTTTGGCTCCTTCACCTGTGTAACCACCCCAAATTCCATTCACATCTAATGTAGGACGGATTGAATTTCTTTCATTAGTAACATAACCTGCTTCACCATGAATTTCTTCGATATCTAAAGCTTTTTTATATTTCTCTAATGAGAACGGTGCTTTTGCCATTTCGGCTCTTTCTTCAGCAGATAATTCTTCTACTTTATCGTAAAAACCTGGAATGGTAATATGATTATTTTCATCATGTAACGAAGCAATCATTTTGGTTAATACATTAATTGGATTCGCAACAGCTCCTCCGTATAAACCTGAGTGTAAATCTCTGTTTGGACCTGTAACCTCAACCTCAACATAGCTTAAACCTCTTAAACCTGTTGTGATAGATGGTTGTTGGTTAGAAATCATTCCCGTATCCGAAATCAAAATTACATCGTTTGCTAATTTTTCTTGATTTCTTTCTACAAACCAACCTAAACTTTTTGAACCTACTTCTTCTTCGCCTTCAATCATGAATTTTACGTTACATGGCAAGCAATTATTTTGAATCATGTATTCAAAAGCTTTCACGTGCATGTACATTTGACCTTTGTCATCACAAGCGCCACGAGCAAAAATAGCTCCTTCAGGGTGAATTTCTGTGGTTTTGATTACTGGTTCAAAAGGTGGCGATGTCCATAATTCCATTGGGTCTGGTGGTTGTACATCATAATGTCCATAAACCAAAACTGTTGGTGAATTTTTATCGATAATTTTTTCTCCGTAAACGATTGGGTAACCTGGCGTTTCGCAAAGTTCTACAAAATCGCAACCTGCTTTTTCTAAACTTGCTTTAACTGCTTCGGCCGTTAATACAACATCGTGAGCATAAGCGCTATCAGCACTTACAGAAGGGATTTTTAAAAGCTCTATTAATTCCTTTAAAAAACGTTCTTTATTTTCTTGAACGTATTGTTTTATATTGTCCATTGTGATTGTTTGATAAAGTTCAAAAATACGAAATTGATTTTAATTGAAATAAAAAAAGCCCAATCTTTAATCGATTGGGCTTTTCAAAAAATATTATTTATATTAATAAATTACTTTCTTCGTAATTACTTGACCGTTTGACAATGTTGTTTTCACTAATAAAGCTTGGTTTGATTTCACTATTTTAGAAATAATAACTTCGTCTTGATCTGAAACCGTTTGCTGGTGTAATTTTCTTCCTAAAACATCAAAAACAACTACTTCTGAAATTAACACTGAAGAATTTAAAACAATTTCATTGTTTGAAGTGTAAACTGTTAATACATTTTCGTTAACAAAATCTTCTCCTCCCAAAGTTGTATTTTTGTAAACCAATTCAAAACGATTTTCAAATGTTCCATCTTGTGATGTAAATGAATAAGGACCTTGTTTGATGTTGTGGATAACATTTGTATTCATATCTTTTACAAAAACATCCTGATTAACAAATAATCCATCAACATTTTCTAACGAAATAGTATAGTTTCCTGGAACTAACACTTTTAATCCTAAAGGTACAATATCCTCATCTGTAAAAGGCAATCCTTTTCCTTGAATTACTAATTTATCAGCATTTAAAACAGAATACAACATTGGTTTAGAATCATCTAAAATTCTACCATCTATTGCGTTATCAAATCCTGAAGTTGCTCCTTCTGTATATCCAACTAAAATTTGATTATAAGAAACATTGTCATCATTTAAGTTTAACCAAATTCTATGTTTTTCTGTCACAGAAGTTGTCGCATTTGAATTTCTGTAAAACTGTGTAGAAACAGAAGCATTCTCTCTCAAATCGTTTGCAAAATTTACATTATTTGCTGCAGCACTTAACACATAAAAACCTTGTCCAGTTTGAATAATTCCATTTGGAATAATAGCACTTCCGAAAGCAGCTGCACCGCCTAAAGTTGTGTAAGAAGCAAAATTATTTTGTGGATAAACTCCTCCTGAAGCTGGAGTTGTATTGGTCCAAAAATAAAGTGTTCCAACTGATGAATTATCTAATAAGAACTTATCTGCATTAATTGGTGATGGATAAGGATTTCCTAAAAGATTATAACCTACTCCAACATTTTGAGAAACAATTCCGTTAATAGGAGTTCCAAAAAACTGACCATTATAAGCCGATGCAATAGTAGGCGACCAGTTATCCGCAACACGAATCATATACCCTTTACCTGAAATGAAATTATTCGTTGGGGTAACTGATTGATAAGCCGTTGGTGTAGTAGTTCCTGTAAACAAATACTCATAAAAACGAGTACTAATTGTATTTGGTGAAAAAGCCAATAATTGTTGACCCGATACAGGTGAAGACCATGCAGTATAATCTAATCTTCTCATCGGAGATGAAACTCGCTTAACTGTTATTAATCCTGTGTTTATAGCTGTATCATTTAATTGTCTAAGAGCAGCATTATTCTCAACTGTTAAGCTTCCTCCTGCATTTACTACAACATTTCCTCCAACAATTAAAGTATGATTAGGGTTAAAAACAACATTTGCTCCACTTGAAATTGTTACCGAACAAGCTTCCACATTAGATGAAGAAGAATAATTACCACTGATTGTCACGGCGTGTAATTTTGTTGGCACACCACTACTCCAAGCAGTTCCGTTCCATGTAGTTGTAAAGTCTCCACAAATAAGCCCCGTTGCAGGACCAACAGCATAACCACCTCTTAAATTAGAATTAAAAGTAGCTTCAAACGTAACATTTGTGCCAAAAGCACCTATGGTAGCAGGAACTTCAGTAATGGTGAAATTCTCATAGTTAGTTGAATTTACAGAACTAATACTGTTATCAACCACTTTAATGATTCTTAGACTTGTTCTTGATTTACCTGTTGCGGCTTCCCATGCGGCTACTTCTGCTTCTGTAAAATACAATTTAATTATAAAATTACCCGATGCATTATCATTAGCTGGATTAACGTAAAAAGTTTTTGACAAAACTCTATTTGGGGCTGTAATATCTATAAAATTAGCTGTTGGTGCACCAGCAGAAACTTGACTTCTATCAACCTCCACTGTGGTACATCCGTAATTAAAACTAGCAGCGCTAGTTATATTTGCCATTACTCTTCCTGATGTAGTATCAGATGTATAGATTGTACCCGATGATGGTAATGTAGCTTGATAACGGGTTGGGTTATTAACCTCTGTTTGAACATTTTTAGTAGCAACTGCCTGTAGAAGGACAGAATCGACTAAAAGCAACCCTATATTTGTTGTTCCTGTATTATTATGTCTAAACACAATATAGCCTGTTTGACCAGCTAATGCCAATAAATTATATGTTCTTAATTGTGAGGTATTCTCATTAACTGTAGCATTTGCTTGGATAACTGTTCCAGCTAAAATTGCAGCTTCATTAGCAATACTTGTAGTAAAATACACACTATAGTTTCCTGCATTTCTAGTTTGAGCAGTATTATCATAACCTGCTACTATATATGAAAAAGAAACTGATGATGCATTGGCAGGAATAGTCACCTGAGGACTTATAAAATAATTGTTTGGATTTGCATTACCTGTTCCTGTACCTAAATAATTTAATCTCTTTTCAGAATAGGCACAAGTACCAGAAATTGTATTAGGAGCCGTTCCTATTCCATCTGCATTAATCAATCCCCAAACTATATTATCACCATCAGCATCAAATATCAACCAATCTGAAGGGTCTTCAAAATCTTCGTCAATTAGATTTAATGTTTCAACTAATGTTGGAGCAACATCATCATTTATAATGGTTAATGAAAAGAGATTTCCTTCAGTATTCATAACCGCATTTCCGCCATTAGCATTAACTGTAAAAGAAATTATTAACTCCTCATCTATTTCTTGTAATCCATCGTTAAAAATTCTGAATACTAAATTTTGATCCGCTGTAGAACCTGAATTAAAAGTAACCGATGGTGTCATTATTTGAATATCTGTAGCATCTGCTTGTGATGAAGCATCTATAAAGAAACTTACAACCGCATTAGCTGAAGGGGCTTTATCAATATTAACAGGTACTGTAAACTCAGTATAACCACAACCATTTCCTTCTATTATTGATTTTGCAATTCTTTGTTCACAAACTTGTCTTTTAAATTGAATATAAGGAACTGACACTGGGTTACAAACTGTGGAAGTTAACAAGTCATCTCTTCTTGGAGAATTTACAAGCACTGCCAAAATTCTATCTTTTTGATCTTGAGTAAAAATATTCATACAAGAATCATCACTATAATCCATGTAATTTTGAACCTGATCATTATAATCAACAGGAGAATCTACACAACTATTTGTCGTTGGACATCCAAAATTTGCTGCATCTGACAAAGGAGTATCATCACAAAAATCATCTACACCACAACCACCATCACCCCAAATATGACGTAGTCCAAACATATGTCCTACCTCATGGGTCATCGTTCTTCCTTTATCGTATTGCGTTCCTCCATAGTTACCTGTTGGAAAAATTGTTCTGGAACCCCACGTGTTAAAACTACAAACTACCCCATCGGTAGAAGCTTCTCCAGTTACACAATTAGCAGTAGGCATTCCTTCTAAACCTGAACCTGTTGGAAATTGAGCATATCCTAATACACTAGCTAAATCGCCTCCAAAATTAAAGGTCCACATATTTAAGTATTTGGTAGGGTCCCAAATTGTATTTGCTTTTGCTGTTTCTACAGCAGCATTATCAAAACTTACAATACCAAGATTTCTCCTATCAATTCCGTTTGTTGGATTCCCATTTGGATCTACTTGAGCCATACAAAACTCAATAGTTGTATCGGCACCCACAGGATTCGTATTGTATCCTGGAGTTCCCACCATTCTTCTAAAATCTTGATTAAAAACTGTGATTTGCGATAATACTTGACCATCTGCAATGTTTTCATTGGAGCCAATTGCATCTCCATTATGAATAACGTGAACTACAACAGGAATTGTAATCACCGAAGGCAATCTCCCTAAAGTTCTTAATCTTTTTATTTCCTGAACTCTGGGAGCTAACCATCTTTCAAAATCTTCATCAGATGGTGCTAACCCTGCTTTTTGTTTTTGTTTTGTATATTCACTTGTAGCACATCTTACTATGCCATTTGGAGAAAATTGTCTGGCTCTATTGAGCGATTCTGAAAAATTAAAATCTTGAGAATTTTCTCGAGAATTCTCATTACTGATTAAAGAATTAGAATTCTTTTTTTCAATTACTCGTTTAGATTGAGCATTTATACCTTGAAAACACGCAAGCATAAACACTACAATGAATAAGTAGGTTTTTTTCATATTTTTTTAATTTGGGGAATTAAAAGCAAACATAGTAAAGTTTTTAATATTTAACAATTATTAAAAGAATTTAACAAAAAAAGCTCGGCATTGCCGAGCTTTTCAAAAAACCTTGTATTTATTAATAAATTACTTTCTTAGTAATTACTTGACCGTTTGACAATGTTGTTTTCACTAATAAAGCTTGGTTTGATTTCACTATTTTAGAAACAACAACTTCTTCTTGATTAGTAACTGTTTGTTGGTGTAATTTTCTTCCTAAAACATCAAAAACAACTACTTCTGAAATTAACGCTGAAGAATTTAATACAATTCCATTGTTTGAAGTGTAAACTGTTAATGCATTTTCATAAACAAAATCTTCTCCTCCTAAAGTTGTGTTTTTGTAAACCAATTCAAAACGATTTTCAAATGTTCCATCTTGAGATGTAAATGAATAAGGGCCTTGTTTGATATTGTGGATAACATTTGTATACGTATCTTTTACAAAAACATCCTGATTAATAAATAATCCATCTACATTTTCTAACGAAATAGAATAGTTTCCTGATTCTAAAACTTTTAATCCTAAAGGTACGATATCCTCATCTGTAAAAGGCAATCCTTTTCCTTGAATTACTAATTTATCAGCATTTAAAACAGAGTATAACATCGGTTTAGAATCATCTAAAATTCTTCCATCTATTGCGTTGTCAAATCCTGAAGTTGCTCCTTCTGTATATCCAACTAAAATTTGATTATAAGAAACATTGTCATCATTTAAGTTTAACCAAATTCTATGTTTCTCTGTCACAGAAGTTGTCTCATTTGAATTTCTATAAAACTGTGTAGAAACCGAAGCGTTAACTCGTTGGAAGTTTGAGAAAATAGCAGAACCAAAATCAAATGCTCTAACATAGAAACCTTGACCTGTTTGAATAGTTCCATTTGGTACAAGACCTCCTGCTGCGGAAGCTACTCCTCCAAGAGTTGTGTAACTTGCAAAGTTATTTACTGGATAAACTCCTCCACTAGCTGCAATTGTATGAGTCCAAAAATATAAAGCTCCTATTGTTGCTTCATTATCACTCAAGAATCTATCTGCATTAATTGGAGACGCATAAGGATTACCTATCAAATTATAACCTCTTCCTAAATTTACTGATAGATTACCATTGAAAGGAACACCAGAATATTGTCCATTAAAAACTGTTGGAGTAGTTGGCCAGCTATTTGCAGATCTTATCATATAACCTTTACCCGAAGTAAAATTAGTTGTTGTTACGTTTGCAACAGACTGATAAGCGGTTGGAGTAGTTGTACCTGTATATAAATACTCATAGAATCTGTTATCTAAAGTATTTGGCGAAAAAGATTTGATATTTTGCCCCGAAACTGGTGATGACCAAGCTGTATAATCTAATCTTACTAAAGGAGTAGAATTTCTTCTAACTACAATATTTCCAGTATTAACAGATAACGGATTAATCTGTCTTAAAGCCGCATCATTTGCTATTGTTAAAACACCTGTTCCGTTAACAGCAACTTCATTGCCCACAATTAAGGTGTGCCCTGTATTAAACATAACATTAAAACCACTATTAATAACAACCGAACAAGCTTCTAAATCTGCAGTTGATGAATAATTACCATTAAAAATTGCAACAACATTTTTTAGCGGAGTTCCATTTGACCAAGTAGTTCCATTCCAAGTAGTCGTAATAACACCACATGCGTTTGGAGATTCTGTGATTGTAGTTGCAGATGTACAAATCTCTAAAACTAAAGAACTCAACGTACCTGCATCTGGCGAACCTGAATCAAGTGCTAAAAAAGTCCATGTTCCACTAGCTTCTTTACCATTAAAAACATTAAATGTAGAGGATGGTCTGTATGGTCCAGCACCAATAATTGTGTTTGTATTCCCTGTACAATCAATAGCATTAACCGCTTGCGAATCTAAATCAGTATTATTAAACCCATTTCTATTCGTACAAACTCCATTCACATAAACTACTTGAGTAGCATCTGGATGATTTAGAGCCAATAAAAGATCTGACATCCAAGGATGAGTTAAATTTAAGTCTAAGATATTTACGTCAGAAATAATTCCTGCATTTGGCACATTTACAGTAAAACCAACAACGGATTGATCATCAGGTATAGCTAAATTTGGAGTTAAAGAATACTGATTACAAGAAGTTGTAGTTGTAACCGTATAGCCTATTGCAAAATCTGATGTATTAATTGCGTAATAGTCATTTGCTGTTGGCTCTATTAATATTCTACAGTAAGGAGCAGAAACATTAGGGATTGTAACTGTTTGCGTTCCATCGTTTGGTGTATTTGCAACTAATGTTACTGGAAATGTTTGACCTCCATCAGTTGATAGTTTTATATTTACATTTGTTGAGCCAGCTAAAGCTGTTGTGTTATTTACTGACCAAGTAACTGTTTGTGTTGAACCTTGCGTATAACTTAAACCTGCTGTGTTTTGAGATGTAATTAAAAAGGGTCCGTAGGCTGTGTTAAAAGTGACAGCTGTATTTGTACTTTCGTTAGTTCCTCCTCCAGGTCTGTTATCTCTAACCGTCATTCTAAAATTTAATGTTCTATTAACCGTTGGAACAATCTCCCATTGATTACCAGCTACACCATTTGCCACATGATCTTCTAATCTTGGGAAAAATCTTGTTCCATTATTCTTAGGCATAAACGAACGGAAATTAGCACCATTTGTTTTTGTCCCTGAAGGGTATGATGCAGCGGCTCCAACAGCTGTTGCATCATCTACTTGTTCCCAACAATAAGATAAAATATCACCACTATTAGCATCTGTTGCTGTTCCAACTAACTTGAATGCAGTACCTATTGGCAGTGTTTTGGTTGCAGGCGCTGATGGAACTGGAACTGCATTACCAGTAGGTATATTTGTTTGACAAGTTTTTGATTTTATATTTGTTGTAATTTGTTGTATTGATCCTGCGTGAAATATTGCAATCGAATGTGCAGCAACATCTGTAGCGCCAGTAATTCCTGCATAACCCATAATGGCTACTCCTGAACCAGGTTCCATATTTACATCATTATTTTCTGCACTAAATGAAAAAGTATGATTACCTCCAAATTGATGACCAATTTCGTGTGCTACAAAATCAATATCGAAGAAATCACCTATAGGATTAGTACTCGTTGTATATCCACTTCCTTTTCCATTTCCTAAATAAGTCCAAGCTTGAGTAGCCGTACCGCAAATACATCCTATACATCCTGCATTACCATTGTTACCAATTGCTGACATAAGATGTCCTATATCATAGTTTGTTGATCCAATTTGTGCTGTAATTGCAGCTTGAACTTCGGTATTGTAATTGGCGTCTGTTGCCCCATATGGGTCTGTTCCTGCATTCAAATAAACAACGTTGTTATTATTAGCAACGATTACCATTGTAGCATTAAAATCCATCTCAAAGATACCATTAACACGAGTCATTGTAGCGTTTATAGCTGCGTTAACAGTAGCTAATGTTCCACCGTGATATGCTGCATATTCTCCAGTAGTGGACATTGCTAATCTAAATCTTCTTAATACACTGTCATCCGCGTTGTTTAAAATAACATTTCCATCAGATGGACGATTTAAAACTTGGCCAAATTGTTGTACGGCATCTTGTGTAGTACATGTAAAATCTGCATTCTTTTCAGAATGAATTCTGTCAAAAACAATCACAGTCTTATAATCTATTGAAATTGGATCAATAACATAAGTTGTCCCTTGTGAACCTGAACGAATTAAAGCACTTAATCCGTTGTATGGAGAAACGCTAAAACGAATTACATTAGAAGGGTCTTTTACACCTTGACCTGCAAATGATCTAATTTCAGGAAACTGTCTTTGCAGACTTTCTTCAAAAGTAGATGCCTCTATAATTCTAAAGTCTTCAATTGTTCCATTTGGCATTGGAAAAGAAACAATAACATCGGAAACTTCAGCAAACTCTCCTCTTAGAGGCACATTTACTAATTTTGAGGTGAATTTTTCATAATCAAAACTGAAGAGTTTGTATTGCAAAGGCAAAACTTCTTTTCTAAGTTTACTTTCAGTAAGGTTGAAAGAATTATTAACTTCTTTCCAAGCTTCTTTGTTTTGTGCGCTAACGAAAAAAGCGCAAAAAAGTAATGAAAAAATAAGTATTCTTTTTTTCATGATATCATAAATTGGGGTTATAGAACAAACTTAAAAAAAAATATCAAAACATCTTAATAAAAACAAAAAAACCAGCTATTAAATAGCTGGTTTCAAAATAAATATCTTAATGATTAATATAAAACTTTTCTAATCACTTGTTTTCCGCTCTCTAAAGTAACATAAATGATTAACGCACTATTTGTTTTAATTATGTTATTCAACGACAAGTTTAAAGAATTTACATTTTGCTTGTTAACAATTAATCTACCTAAAACGTCATAAACTTTAACCTCTTTTATTGTTTCTTTTAAAGATGTTACAGATAAGTCATTTCCGCTTGTTACAAGAACAGAATTATTAAGCGTTTCAAAATCTTCATTACCAAGAGTTTCATTAGTGTATCGTAATACAAATCTATCATTTAGGATTCCAGAAGTTGCGGTAAACGAATACGGATTTTGTCTTAAATTATGAATAAGACCTAGAGATTTATCTTCTAAATAAATAGTTTGACCACTTTCAAATAAACCGTCTACGGCTGCAATTGCTATTTTATAAATTCCATTTGAAGGTATTTTAACACCTAATGGAACTCTATCTTCTTGCTCAAATGGCAATCCTTTACCTTGAATAGCCATGACTTGATCATCTATTAAAGAATAGAAGTTTTGAGCTAATTTATAATCTGTAAAAGCATCAAACATTCTGTCTTTTCCTGCTGTTGCTCCTTCTACATAAGCCACTAACGTTCTAGTCACTTCATTTGTTGGACTTACTAAGTCTAACCAAATTCTATGACGTTCTACATCACCACTAGGGCCTGCATTGGTAGTATTTGCATTTCTATAAAAATGACTATTGGAATAATTTTTGCTTCGCATTGCATTGTTAAACAAAGCGGTTGATGTACTTGCTGCTCCTGGATTCATTAAAACAAAGAAACCTTGTCCAGCTCCAATAACACCCGGTGCTCCTGGTCCGCTTGTAGCTCCTGAACCATTAAGTGCAATATAATCTGCAGCGGTGTAATTTGAAACGAAGTTGTTATAAAAAGGATCTAGTATCGTTGTACTAGGTAAAGTGCTATGCGTCCAAAGTCTAATAAAACCATCAAGTTCTGTGTTCGCAGTTAAGAATGAATTAATGCTAATTGATGATGGATATGGATTTCCTAATAAATTCCAATTATCGTCAGTAGCCAATCGCATTACTCCATTTGGACCAGCAGTTCCAGCATTTAAATTAGTACCTCTTTCAATAGTTGGAGTATATACTCCATTATTCGGAACACCATTATTAAAAGTAGCTATCCAGTTTTGATTTGCAGTATTACTAAAACCGTTTGGTGCTCTTACAATATATCCTTTCCCACCTAACATAGTTGTTGAAGCATTTACCCAATTTCCTTCTCCTCCATTTGGATTTAAAATGGTTGGATTCCATTGCCAATGATAGTAGGCTGGCGTTGATGGCGAAATGCTATTCACATCAAAACCACTAACTGGTGACGACCAATACACATAATCTTGAAGTTTTACCGAAGCTATTCTTTGGTAAGAAATATTTCCAGTATTAACACCTAAATCGTTTACTTGAATTAATGAGCCGTTATTGAAAACATTTAATGTACCGTTATTTGTTAAATCATTTTGAATTAAAACGAAATCATCGGCTTGAATATTCAATGTAAAACCAAGGTTTACCAATAAACTACAACATTCAAAATCACCATGAGATATTGTATCATAGTTGCCGTTAATGATTGCTAATTTGGTTACATCTGGAGTTCCATTCGACCAAGTTGTACCATTCCAAATTGTTGTACTTGTATCTGTAATTTTTATAGCATTACTTGCCGTATAACAAGTAGCTGTATTCTCTCTAATTTGACAGTAATATTGGTAATTAATAACTCCTGTAATTGAAGAAATTGATAAAGAAGCAGTTGTTGCACCACTATAAATTCCTCCATTTGTAACAGCTGTCCACGTTGCGCTACCTGGTGCAACAAAAAACCATTGATAAGCTAAAGTATTTCCTCCTGCAAAACCTTCAGCTCCTGCTGTAGTTAATATAGCTGCTGTTGAAGTACAAGATGGTGTATATGTTGGATGTGTAGTTACACTTGGAGATGCTCCTCCTGTTGGAAGCGTTAATCCAGCACTTGGATAACATTCTCCAGCTACCAATGGTATAGTAATCCAGTCAGCAGCTACATAAGATGATCTTGCGCTTAATGCCCCAGTATTTCTCACCATATAATAACCTGGCACTGTTGGATAAGTATCAACATCATCAATAACCACACTTCCTACTGCATTTCTAAGTTGAATACCATCGTCTTCATTAAAACCTCCATCAATTGTACCATTTGTTGATGCTGGGCCGCAACTACCAACAGAAACTTTAAGTATTCCTAAAGCTCCAGGAGCAATTGTTCCTGTTAAATTAGCATAATCAACTTCGTTTCCATCATCATGGTTGGATGTTCTCCATATGCTGTAATTTGTTAAATCAATTGTTGCAGCTGTTCCATTGTATAGTGTTATAAATCCGCCTGAACCTGTTTTTTCGTCATGAATATCATAAATAATTAAATCAGAAGTAGCAGAAGCTCCTTCACATGAAGAATTATCAGAATCAATTAAAGTAAAAGTAGCTGTTGCATCACAAGGTTGACTATCTGTAATTGTTATTGTTCCATTTGGCGCTCCACTAGGAACTACTACTATCATCTCAGCACCATCGTTTGAAATAATGGTAGCGCTTGTTCCTCCAAAAAATACCGAAGACCCCGTTAAATCTCCAGATGAAGCGGTAATTGTTACCTCTGTACCCACTGGACCAGATGTTGGCGTAACCGTTACAACTGCTGGAGTACATGCTGTACCACAAAAAACCTCAATATTGTCTAATCTCCATGGAGATGTTGTAGATGAAGATTTTCTAAATCTGATATAAACTGTAGGAAATGAAGTATACGCTGATAAATCTACAGTACAGTTTGTAACTCCTCCTGAAATAGTATTTCCATGATTATAGGTTGTAACAGTTGTGAAACCCGCTACCTGACTTGTTGTTGAAACTTCTACAATCAAATCTTTTGCTGTAGTGTTTGTGGTTCTAGCCAAAGTAAAAGTCAATGAAGCTGGATTTGAAACCGAAAGAGTAGTTAATTCACTGTTATTTCCTCCAAATTCAGCATAACTAGAAGTAAATGTAATTGTGTTTTGAATCCATCCAGAAGGCAATGCATTAACTGCAAATAGTTCGCTCAAGCAAGGCCCTGTTCCTAAAGTCAAAACTAGCGTTTGATTATCAGAACCTATACCATTTGTTGCAGTAATTGTAATATTAAAACTTCCAGTAACCGTTGGTGTTCCTGAAATAATACCTGTTACCGTATCTATTGCTAAACCCGCTGGTAAACCTGTTGCATTATAACTTGTTGGCGAATTTGTTGCCGTAATTGTATAAGTAAAAGGCGAACCTTGATTACCTGAAGCCGTTAAACTACTTGTAATTACAGGTGCACTTATACCATTTCCTTGAATAGCGAAAGTATACGGATTTTCATTGCTATCATTATTTGCGATACTAATAGTTGCTGTTCTCAAACCATCTGCAGATGGGTTAAAAGTTACTTGAAAAGTTGTATTACCTGAAGCCACAATACTATTAGATGGAATTGCTGTAACTGTAAAATCAGCCGCATTAGCTCCTGAAATAGTAACATACGGACTCGCTCCTGTTAAACTTAAAGCTCCTGTTCCTGTATTTTGAATAGTAAACGTTCTTACAATTGTTCCTGAAGCAGTTGAAACAGTACCAAAATCCGTATGGTCAGCTGTATCAGGTGTTACGTCTCCTGAAACTATTGAAACACCATTTCCTTGAAGGTTGATTTCTGGAGTGGCTACTGTTGGTGTTACGGTTCCATTAACTATAATATCATTACCAGCTCCATCACCAGGACCTCCAGTACCACCCGTACTTTCAGCATACGAATACAACCTATAAGTAACCGCTGTAGAACTATTTGACTGAGCAAAAGTATAAGTAAAAGTTTGTGTAGAAGTATTATCAACTACATTCTTAACTGCATCTAAATTTGTTGCATACCCATCAACAGAACTTCGTAATGCAATTTGTGTATTTCCTGTTCCAGATCTCTGCCATTGAACAACAATAGAACTTACATCAAATTGATACCCAGCATTGGGAGTGATAGTAAACTCCATATAGTCATTTCCAGAAACTGCATTTGCAATAGAAGTAATTGCCCAGTTATCTGCATTAAATCTTCCACCATTAGCAGGAGCAGCTAATCCTGCTCCTCTCGAAATAGTTGATCCAGATAAATTTACATTATTAAAGTTTGATGCTGCAGTTGCTTCACTACCAGCCAATGCTGAAAACTCAAATGTTAATATCTGTCCCCAACTCGCAACCGAGCAAAATAACGCAACAATAAATAATTTTAATTTCATAACTTTGAATGAAAATATTAGACTTGGTTAAGTTTTACTTCTTTGGCTAAAAAAAAGCCTACAAAGATAAATCATAATTTTTTGATTGTGAAATATTTATTGCATTATTAAATTGTTAACGAATTGAAAACTAATAAATCAACTTTTTCCTTGAAAGAAATCTATTCTAAAATGGAGTATTATTGTGCCTATCAAGAACGCTGTTACAAGGAAGTGGAAGAAAAATTATATTCGTTTTCCGTTAATCAATCTGAAAAAGAAGAAATTATAACTTATCTCATTGAAAATAATTTTATTAACGAGGAACGTTTTGCACAAAGTTTTGTTCGTGGCAAACACAATTATAAATTTTGGGGTAGAAATCGCATAGTAAACGAGCTAAAATTTCGAAATATCTCATCTCGAAACATTCAAACCGCATTAAAGGAAATTCCAGAAGCTACTTATTTTCATAATTTTCACACATTAGCGGAAAAGAATTGGGAAACCATTAAAGAACCAAAAGGACAAAAAAGAAATAAAAAATTTGTCGATTTCTTACTTCGTAAGGGCTATGAAACTGGGTTAATATATGAGAAGTTGAATGAGTTGGAAGCTGGGAGTTAGAAGTTATTACACAAAGATTTACAGAGCAATTTAGAGACACGCTGAGCTTTAAAAAAAACTTTACAAGGTTCTTTGTAAAACTTAGCGAAACTTAGCGCCCCTTTAAACCGCAGATTCGCAGATGTAAAAATTTACTTTGTGCTACTTTGTGTAAAACTTTGCGCTACTTTGTGTAACAATAAAACCGTACTTTTGCAAAAAAAATAATTCATGTTAGAAAATAAAGACCAATCAAGAACCAGTTTATCGCAATTAGGCGAATTTGGCTTAATTGAACACTTAACTAAAAACTTTACCATTACTCACGAGTCTACTCTTAAAAGTATTGGAGATGATGCTGCCGTGTTGGATTTTGGCGATAAAAAAGCGGTAATTTCAACCGATTTATTAGTGGAAGGTGTTCATTTTGATTTGGCTTACATGCCGTTAAAACACTTAGGATACAAAGCGGTTGTAGCAAATGTATCTGACATTTGTGCGATGAATGCTACTCCAAAACATATTACAGTTTCGATAGCAGTTTCGAATCGTTTTCCTTTGGAAGCTTTGGAAGAGTTATTTGAAGGAATTACACTAGCCTCAAAAATCTACAATGTAGATGTTATTGGTGGAGACACAACTTCATCGCAAAAAGGATTAATTATAAGCATTACTGCTATTGGTGAAGCAAACTTAGAAGATATCGTTTACCGAAGTGGAGCAAAAGTAACCGATTTGTTAGTAGTTTCGGGTGATATTGGTGCGGCTTATATGGGACTACAAGTATTGGAACGCGAAAAACAAGTGTTTCAAGTGAATCCAAATAACCAACCGGTTTTAGATGATTACACCTATTTAATCGAGCGTCAGTTAAAACCAGAAGCTCGTAACGACATCAAAGAATTATTAGAGAAATTGGAAATCAAACCAACAGCTATGATTGATATTTCGGATGGTTTGTCTTCGGAGATTTTACATTTGTGCAAACAAAGTAATGTAGGTTGTAATTTATACGAAGAAAAAATTCCAGTTGACCCACAATTGATTAATGTTTGTGAGGAATTTAATTTGGATATCACAACGATAGCTTTAAGCGGCGGCGAAGATTACGAATTACTTTTCACAATTAAAATGGAAGATTTTGATAAAATTAAAGGAAATCCAAATTTTACCATTATTGGCCACATGGTAGATGCACAAGAAGGCACACATTTAATTACCAGAGCTAACACAAAAATTGAACTAAAAGCAAGAGGTTGGAATGCACTTGAAAGTTAGAAATTAGAATTCAGAAAAATAAAAAATCCCAAATTTCAATTAAGAAGTTTGGGATTTTTCTATTATTTAAACTTTCAATTACATTTTCATCAACCAGTTTCTCATGGAAACTTCGTTATTGATGATATCTCGTAATTCCGAAATCTTCACTCTGTCTTGTTGCATCGAATCTCTGTGACGAATGGTTACCGTTTCATCTTCTAACGTTTGATGATCCACGGTAATACAGAATGGAGTTCCAAGAGCATCTTGTCTTCTATAACGTCTTCCTACAGCGTCTTTTTCATCATAAGCAACATTGAAATCCCATTTTAAATCTTCGATTATTTTATTGGCAACTTCTGGCAAACCGTCTTTTTTAACTAATGGTAAAACAGCCGCTTTTGTTGGTGCTAAAACTGAAGGTAAACGTAAAACTGTTCTTGTTGAACCATCTTCTAACGTTTCTTCTTGTAAAGCTTTTGAAAAAACAGCTAAGAACATTCTATCTAGACCAACTGAAGTTTCCACAACATAAGGCGTGTAGTTTGAATTGGTATCGTTGTCAAAATATTGTAATTTTTTTCCTGAAAACTGTTCGTGCGCTTTCAAATCGAAATCCGTTCTTGAGTGAATTCCTTCTAATTCTTTAAATCCGAATGGGAAATTGAATTCGATATCAGCAGCTGCATTTGCATAATGCGCTAATTTTTCGTGGTCGTGGAAACGGTAATTTTCTTTACCTAAACCAAGCGATAAATGCCAATTTAAACGAGTGGTCTTCCAGTATTCGTACCATTTCATTTCTTCACCTGGTTTTACGAAAAACTGCATTTCCATTTGTTCAAACTCACGCATACGGAAAATAAATTGTCTTGCTACGATTTCGTTTCTAAATGCTTTACCGGTTTGAGCAATTCCGAAAGGAATTTTCATACGACCTGTTTTTTGAACGTTTAAGAAATTCACGAAAATACCTTGAGCCGTTTCAGGACGAAGGTATAAATCCATTGCATTTTCAGCAGAAGCTCCTAATTTTGTTCCGAACATTAAATTGAATTGCTTCACATCAGTCCAGTTTTTTGAACCACTATCTGGACAAGCAATTTCTAATTCTTCAATTAAGGCTTTCACATCAGCAAGGTTTTCTGTCTCTAAAGAACGTGCCATTCTTTCTAGAATTTCCTTCTTTTTAGACAAATATTCCATCACACGTGGATTAGTTGTTTTGTATTGCTCTTCATCAAAGGAAGCGCCAAAACGTTCACGTGCTTTGTCGATTTCTTTTTGTGCTTTCTGATTTAATTTTTCGGCATAATCCTCAATTAAAACATCGGCACGATATCTTTTTTTAGAATCTTTGTTATCAATTAATGGATCGTTAAAAGCATCAACGTGGCCTGAAGCTTTCCATGTGGTTGGATGCATTAAAATTGCAGCGTCTAAACCTACAATATTTTCATGCATTTGCACCATTGCTTTCCACCAATATTCACGGATGTTCTTTTTTAACTCCACACCATTTTGAGCGTAGTCGTATACTGCGCTTAAACCATCGTAAATTTCGCTTGACGGAAAAATAAATCCGTATTCTTTTGCGTGCGAAACTACATTTTTGAAAATATCATCTTGTTTTGCCATACTGCAAAAGTAAAAATAGGAATGAAATAAAGAAAAGAAATTGAAGAATAAAAATGAGAATTATTAATATTCAAAAATTGTGGTGCCAATTTTAACAAAATCGTGGTAAATATTGATTTTATATTTACCTTTTATCGTTTTCTTTTGTTCCAAATTAACATAAGTACAAACATCTGTGTCTAATTTCTTATAATTTGCGTTTACAGAAGCGCTATATTGTAGCTTAACATTAGTATCCGATTCAACAGAAGTATCTCCTAAAGAAATAATTTGATTTTTTGGGTTTACCACTTGCACATAAATAGTCTTGCTACCCGAATGCACCAATTGATTTTCTTCTAAAGTAAAACAAACCCTTAATTGTTGAATTTTAGCTTCACTCATTTTGTAAGCATCAGAATAAATTTTAACCCCTTTTGCATTAACATTCAAAGCTGTAAGTTGGGCTGTTTTACTTGCTCCTTTTGAATTTACAACAGTATTGATTTTTGAAACAATTTCTTTAGAATCTTGTTGTTGTTTAGCAAAAAACACTATAGAATCTTCTATTGAATTAAATCTCGAGGCTTGTTTTGATGATTTTCCTGACTGAACTAACTTGATTTCTTCATTAAATCTTAAACTGTCAATTTTATTTTTAACACTTAAAGAATCGTATTTGTGAAGAATTTCTGTAAGTTGACTTTCTAAAACTTTATTTTCTAATTCAGAGTTTTTTGTATAAGCTTCAAAATCATCTGATATTTTATAATATTTGACACTTAAAAACAATGCCAATAGCAGCAATACTAAGATGCTTATTTTGGTTATTTTGTTTTTTCTACGTGTCATTCTATAAACTTTTTTATAAATTTATTCAAAAATGTTAATGTTTGTACAATTAATCGATAAAATGCTAAAATATCTGATAAACTTACTTTTTCCAAAACTTTGCTTGGGTTGCAATGCTTTACTACTAAACAATGAAAAAATTATTTGTAGCGAATGCAATCACAAGTTACCGTTTACAAATCATCATTTTTTGGAGCACAATGATACAACAAAAAAATTTTATGGCATAATTCCTATAGAATTTAGTGCGTCAATGTTGTATTTTCATCACAAAGGTATTGTTCAAAATTTAATACATAACTTGAAATATAAAAACCATCAAGAAGTGGGTTCCTTACTTGGTAAATGGTATGCAAAAAATTTAGAAACTGTTCGCCAAATACAAACTATCACTGAAATTATTCCAGTTCCATTACATAAAAAAAGATTGGAAGAACGAGGTTATAATCAAGTTACTACTTTTTGCGAAGCTTTGTCAAAGGAACTTAAAATAACTTATAATCCGAACCTGTTATACAGAAGTCGCTATTCAAAAACACAAACCAAAAAAGACAAAGAAAACAGGAAAGATATCTCCAATGCTTTATTTGATGTAAATTTCAACGAAAATGATTACAACAAACATTTTTTACTTGTAGACGACGTAATGACATCAGGCGCTACTCTTGAAGCTTGTGCAAAAGCTTTATTAAAAATTCCAAACAGCAAAGTTAGTATCGTAACTATTGCCTACACGCTATCATAAAAATTACTAAAAATTGTATGTTTGTACTAATTATAGTCGTTATTTTGTAACCACATTATTTAAGAAAATGACAAAATTTAAATACATAGCTTTTTTATTAGCAAGTCTTTTACTATTAACCAATTGTGCTAAACGTGGAACCATTACTGGTGGTGACAAAGATACTATTGCACCCAAAATTGTCAGTAGTAATCCAGAAAATTTTAGTGCCAATTTCAAAGGAAACGAAATCAAAATTAGCTTTGACGAATTAATTAAGGTGAAAGACATTAACAAACAATTGATTATTTCGCCTCCAATGAAAAAACAACCTATTATTGTACCACAAGGAAGTGCGAGTAAATATATTTCAATAAAAATTTTAGATACTTTGGCGGCTAATACAACTTATAGTTTCAATTTTGGTCAAAGTATTACCGATAATAATGAAGGGAATCCTTATTCACAATTCAAATATGTTTTTTCTACAGGGAATTATGTGGATTCTTTAACTGTGGTTGGAAAAGTAAAAGATGCTTACGAACAAAAACCAGATAGTTTTGTTTCTATTATGCTTTACGATGCAAAAACATTTACAGATTCTACAGTTTATAAGGAAACACCTCTTTACATCACCAATACACTAGACAGTTTAAAAGTCTTTTCATTAGAAAACCTAAAGGAAGGCTCCTATAAAATTGTAGCCATGAAAGATAAAGCTGGTAATAACAAATACAATCCAGCAACTGATAAAATTGGATTTATTGACTATCCAATTACAGTTCCTACCTCAGATATGTTTGAATTAGAATTGTTTCAAGAAAAAAAACCATTTAAAGCAGAGAAACCAACACAGGAGAGCAACAACAAACTTTTTTTAGGTTATGAAGGTGATTTTAAAAACACTAAAATTACCGCTTCTTATAACAATACTGAAATACCAATCAAAATAGTAAAATTCCCTGAAAAAAACAAAGATTCTGTTCAAATTTTTTATCCAAATGTAAAAATGGATTCTTTACAAATTTCTGTTTCTAACAAAGACTATTCTAAAACTTTTAATGCAAAGCTAAAGGATTTAAAAGAATCAGATTCGTTAGATATTGAAAACAAAACAGGTGGTATTTTAGCATTTAGAGACGCATTCGTTCTTAAATCAAAAACACCAATAACTACTATTGACGAATCTAAAATTATATTACGAAGTAAAGATTCTACAACTGTAAAATTTACATCAAAATATATTGATTTTGAACAGGAAATTGTTTTTGATTTTGAGAAGAAAGAAGACGAAAAGTACACCATTGAATTACTTCCGGGCGCTATCAAAGACTTTTACGAAACCACAAACGATTCACTAAAGTATAATTTTAGCACTAAGCAACTTTCCGATTATGGAAATTTAAAAATCAACATCTCAAATATCAAACGCTTTCCATTTATTGTTGAATTGATGGATAAAAATGAGGTTTTGTATAAAATGAATTCAACAAAAGAAACAAGTGTTTATTTTGAAACCATTGAGCCAAAATTATATACGATAAGAATCATCTACGACGATAATTCCGACAATGAGTGGACAACAGGAAATTACCTGGCTAAAAAACAAGCCGAAGAAATTATCTATTTCCCAAAATTAATTGATGTTAGGGCAAACTGGGATGTAGAGCAAGATTTTATTTTGGATTAAATAATTGTAAAATCATCTTTGTCATTAAGAAAATTCAATTTTTGACGAGTTTCTTGTTGGGCATTTTTGTCTAATTCGAAGATAAAAACCCCTAATTCATCCTCACAATCCACAATTGTATTTCCTAAAAAGTCAGCAGCCTTAGAATGTCCAGGATATTCTAATTTATTGGCGTCTTCGCCTATTCTATTGACGCCAATTGTGTAACACATATTTTCTATGGCACGCGCTTTTAAAAGAGCGTCCCAAGCGTTAATTCGTGGTTTTGGCCAATTGGCAACGTACAACAACAAGTCGTAATTTTCAACATTTCGAACAAAAACAGGAAAACGCAAATCGTAGCAAATTTGTAGGCAAATATTCCAGTTATTATAGTTTACTATTACTTTTTCAGTTCCTTTTGTGTAGACTTTCTCTTCGCCAGCTAAGGTGAATAAATGTCTTTTGTTATAAAACTGCACTTCGCCAGATGGAAAAACAAACACCATTCGGTTATAGAAATTTCTGTTTTCTTTGATTACTAAACTTCCTGTTATGGCACATGTTTTCTTTTTAGCTAAATCTTTTAACCAAGCGATTGTTTCGCCTTCCATGGTTTCAGCAACAGTAGATGGATTCATGGTAAAACCTGAAGTGAACATTTCGGGCAAGACAAATAAATCAAATGATTCGTCTTCATTTAAGAAATATTCCTCAATAAATGTTCGATTGATTTCTGGATTTTCCCAAGCTAGTTTGGTTTGAAAAAGGGCTACTTTCATTTATCTTATTTTTATTGAATACTCCCATTTATCTGATGGGTGATTATTAGAAATTGACGGTATTAAAACCAATGGCACTCCTCCAATAATGAAGCTTCCTCCAATAATTGCACCCCAACCTCCGGTACCAACTGTTACCACACCAGCAATTATCGCAAAAGAACCATAAACAATGAAAATAGGATTTGCTATGGTTCCAAAAAGTGACTTTTTCTTCATTTTTATGATGTCTTCTAACAGTATAACTTTTTCTTCAATTATAATACTTATGGAATCCTTTATTGTGAATCTTCCATAAAGTTTTTGACCATCTTTTGTCCATACCTTAATACGCTTGTTCTCCTTAATTTCTTTGGTGAAATTAGAATTTAACTTTTGAATAACTAAAGTGTTACTTTGCGATATAACAGCAATTGAAAAAAGAAAGAAAAACAAAAGAAATAGCTGTTTCATATTGACTAATTTATCAGGTTAAAAATACCATTTTATTCTTTCATTTAAGAATGTTTAAGAAATATTTAAAAAACAAAAAACGCATCCAAATGAATGAATGCGTTTTTATTATTTTTAAGATTCTATGAATTACTTCACAGATGCTTTTAAAAATTCTCTGTTCATACGAGCAATGTTTTCTAATGAAATGCCTTTTGGACATTCAATTTCACATGCTCCAGTATTCGTACAATTTCCGAAACCTTCTTCGTCCATTTGACGTACCATGTTTAAAACACGTTGTGTAGCTTCAACTTTACCTTGTGGTAATAAAGCGTATTGAGATACTTTTGCTCCAACGAATAACATCGCAGAACCATTTTTACAAGTAGCCACACAAGCTCCACAACCAATACAAGCTGCTGCTTCAAACGCTTTGTCTGCATCAACTTTAGGAACTGGAATTGAGTTAGCGTCAATTGTATTTCCAGAAGTGTTTACTGATACGAAACCACCTGCTTGCTGAATTCTATCAAAAGCGGTTCTGTCAACAACTAAATCTTTAATTACTGGGAATGCTTTACTTCTCCAAGGTTCGATATAAATTGTATCTCCATCGTTGAACATTCTCATGTGTAACTGACAGGTTGTAATTCCAGTATCAGGTCCGTGAGCACGTCCGTTAATGTATAATGAACAAGAACCACAAATTCCTTCACGACAATCGTGATCAAAGGCAACTGGTTCTTTCTTTTCGTTAATTAATTGCTCGTTTAATTGGTCTAACATTTCCAAAAACGAACTTGCAGTAGAAACATTATCTAATTTATAAGTTTCTATGCTACCTTTAGAACTAGCATTCTTTTGACGCCAAATTTTAAGGTTTATATTGATATTTTTTGCTGCACTCATAATATTTTATTTGTAATTTCTAGCTGCAATTTTAATTTCTTCGTATTTCAATTCTTCTTTGTGAAGTTCTTCTTTGCTGATGTCATCACCTTTATATTCCCAAGCTCCAACAAATTTGAAGTTTTCGTCATCACGTAATGTTTCACCTTCAGCATCTTGATATTCTTCACGGAAGTGACCTCCACAAGATTCTTTACGTTGTAAAGCATCCATTGCCATCAACTGACCTAATTCGATGAAATCGGCAACTCTTAATACTTTTTCTAACTCAGGATTTAATTCGTCTGCGCTTCCAGGAACATAAACTTCTTTGTAGAAATCTTCTTTTAATTGAGCGATTTCAGCAATAGCTTCAGTTAATCCTTTTTCGTTACGACCCATTCCTACTTTATTCCACATAATCAAACCTAATTTTTTATGGAAATAATCAACCGATTTAGTACCGTTGTTGTTTAAGAATTTGCTAATTGAATCTTTAACTCTAGCTTCAGCTTCTAAGAATTCTGGAGAATCTGTTGAGATTTTTCCAGTTCTAATTTCGTCAGCTAAATAGTTAGAAATTGTGTAAGGTAAAACGAAATATCCATCTGCTAAACCTTGCATTAAAGCTGAAGCTCCTAAACGATTTGCTCCGTGGTCAGAGAAGTTAGCCTCACCTGCTACGAAACAACCTGGAATAGTAGATTGTAAGTTATAATCAACCCAAACGCCACCCATTGTATAGTGAACTGCTGGGTAAATTTTCATCGGAGTTTCATAAGGATTCTCATCCGTGATTTTTTGATACATCGTAAACAAGTTACCATATTTCTCTTCTAACCACTGTTTTCCTAAAGCTGTAATTTCTTCTGGAGTTGGATTGTGATTTCCTTTAGCGTAAGCCGATTGTTTTCCTTTAGTTTGAATTTCAGTTGAGAAATCTAAGTAAACTCCTTCGTTAGTGTCATTTGCTTCGATACCGTGTCCAGCATCACAAACTTCTTTTGCAGCTCTTGAAGCCACATCACGAGGAACTAAATTTCCAAAAGCTGGATATTTTCTCTCTAAATAATAATCTCTATCTTCTTCAGCAATTTGTGTTGGTTTTAATTTCCCAGCTCTAATTGCTTCCGCATCTTCTTTTTTCTTAGGAACCCAAATACGACCCGAGTTACGTAACGATTCAGACATCAAGGTTAATTTTGACTGATTGGTTCCGTGAACTGGAATACATGTTGGGTGAATTTGTACATAACATGGGTTTGCAAATAACGCTCCTTGTTTGTGGATTTTCCATCCAGCTGTTACGTTACTTCCCATTGCGTTTGTAGAAAGGAAATATACGTTTCCGTAACCTCCAGAAGCAATAACAACAGCATGTGCTGAATGTCTTTCGATTTCCCCTGTAATTAAGTTACGAGCGATAATTCCACGAGCTTTTCCATCTACTTTAACTAAATCTAACATTTCGTGACGATTGTACATTTTTACACGTCCTAATCCGATTTGTCTTGATAAAGCAGAATATGCTCCTAATAATAATTGTTGTCCTGTTTGTCCAGCAGCGTAGAAAGTACGTTGTACTTGTGTTCCACCAAACGAACGGTTGTCTAACATTCCACCATATTCGCGAGCGAAAGGAACTCCTTGCGCCACACATTGATCAATAATATTTCCCGAAACTTCTGCTAAACGGTGAACATTTGCTTCACGCGCACGGTAGTCACCACCTTTAATAGTATCATAGAAAAGACGGTAAATACTATCTCCATCATTTTGATAATTTTTTGCTGCATTGATACCTCCTTGAGCCGCAATTGAGTGCGCACGACGAGGAGAATCTTGAAAACAGAATGCTTTTACGTTGTAACCCATCTCTCCAAGAGAAGCGGCAGCAGAAGCACCTGCTAAACCAGTTCCTACCACAATAATATCGATTTTTGGTCTATTATTTGGAGCAACTAATTTCAAGTGATTTTTATGATCGGTCCATTTGTCTTTTAACGGACCTGCTGGTATTTTAGAATCTAACTTCATAATATATACTGATGTTGATTATTTTTTAAAGTGTAAGATAACTGGAATAATTGCAAATAATAGCGGAACTATAATTGCGAATGCTTTTCCGAAAAACTTAATAACAGGTGTTAATTTAGAACTATTAACCCCTAAAGATTGAAAAGCACTTTGAAAACCATGCCATAAGTGAAATGCCAAAGCTAACATTGCTAAAACATAACCGATTGTAAAAAACAATCCGTATTTAGCATCTTTAAAAAAGTCTACAGTTAATTTATACAAATCTTTGTAACCTTCAAAAACTACTTCACCTGTTTTTTTGTTTACGATTTTAGTCATGTCTTGTACTTCTAAATCGTATTGCCCTTGTGTTTGCATTTTGATTGTCTCAAAAAATTCTTTAGATAATTTTCCGCTTTGATCCAATTGCATGTAAGGCATTTGAGAATCTTTAGTTCCCACTAACTGAATTTGTTTTTGTCCCATACCATTGTCCATTTCTTTTTGAACTAACGGCATGTTTTTGTCAAAATGCATTTTAGCCCAAAAATTCACCATGTGTGTAGCGATAAAAACCATAATAACTGTTCCTAAAACCGCCATATTTCTTGAAGCTAAACTGCTTGAAGAACCATCTGTTTTAGCATAACCAACTGGTCTTGCCTTTTTGTTTTGGATTGTTAACATGATTCCATCAATAGCATGGAATAAAATTGAAATGTAAGTAAGATAAGAAAGTAACTTAACTGCTGGATTGGTGGTCATGAATAATGCATATTCATTAAATTGCTTACTGGTTCCAAAAATCAATTGAAGATTTCCTGCCAAATGCCCCGCCAAAAACAAGCATAAAAATAAACCTGTAAGAGCCATCCAGTATTTTTTAACAATAGATGACTTTAATAGTGCCGATTTTGCCATAATTTTTATTTGATTGTACTAGTTTAATAAAAAATCAAACAAAAATAAGGCTATTTGAAATTAACTACAACCTTTTCGAGCTAATTTATAATGATTTTAAAATGAATTTAACTATCGTTGAATATCAAGTGTTTAGGTACTTAAAATCATGGTAGTGTATAATATTTTAGCAAATATATTTATTTAACATAAGTAGGTATCAATCCTCTTAAGCCCATATCAACCACATTTTCACCTATTGAAGGCTCATATTTACCATCTGAAGTAACTTCTTGCCATTCAAAACTATTGTTAGAAGAAAGGGATAAAGTAATCACTACATCGCGCGTTTCATTACCATTAATAATAAGATTTTGAGCAAATTTTCCTGTTACTACACAAGAGCCCGCAGGTATTGGAGAAGTTGCTGCAATTGGGTTTGGAACTGTTGTGGCTCCGGCTGGTGTTTGACCTGAAGTAGCATAAGGAAAATCATTCAAAGCAAAAGCCCAGTAACCTTGTAGTCGATTTGCATTAACAGGAAAAGAGTTATTACCTATAGAATGTGTTGTGATGTACGAATTGTATCCAACAAAACTTGCTAATTTTCCTAGATAATCAGTTCCTGCATTTCTAACGGAAATAGTATATTCTTGGTAAGCCAAAGAAACGCGAACATATTCATAATTACCTTGTGCTACTTGACTTAATGGAATTCTCAAAAACGCTTCGCCTTCGCCAACCACGACAGCTTTGCTAAAATCGATAGCTACAGCTCCGCCTGCAGTTGTTTCATCTGCGTGATACAAAATAGCTCCATCTCCAAGTTGGGTATAAGCTGTGGGTGCCAACTCAAAATAATGAGCACTAATTTTACTAAAGTCAGGTGATTGTGCTGCGTGACCAGATGGAATAGTAGCAGGTTGACCTAAATTATTCAATCGCACTTGATTAGGATCAAATTGGAATTTGACTATTAAATGAGGCTCTTCTGATACACCATCTGAATCCTCACAAGAGAAAAAAGCAAATGCACCAACTAGTAAAATGAATAAAACTACTAATTTTTTCATACTATCGATTGTTTTCTAACCCTGATTGGAGTGATAGCTCCCGATAAAATCGGGACTATAACGGAAAGCAGGAATCCAACATTAAACAAAACCCTACGTTTGGTTTCAAAAATAAGACGATTTTAATACGTTTTTGTTACGTCTTCATCTATAACGAGAATAAAGTCGGCTTTATTGTAATGTTCGGCTTCTAATTTTGAAATATCTTTTTGTTCAACTGTGGCTATGGTAATGATTTTTATTTCTGAATCTAATTTTCTTAAATACCAATTAATCCCTTCGTAATTATCGGAATGATATGTTCCGTTGTAATGCACAAAAATGCTGTTCTCTTTTCTATTTTTATTGATAAAATAAGCCATTGTAGCGTCTTTAATGGCTTGGGCTTTCGGCATTTTTTCGCCTGCATGACCTCCTTGCATTCCCATCATGCTTTTATAACCTGGTAAATTAATATCAAATTCTATTGGCAACGGAGCAATCCACGATTTCTCTAGAGCAGAAAGCGAATCCAAAGCCACTAAATCTTTTTTAAATACTAACGAAGCGTATCTTCGAGGCACATTTGTAGCAATAAAATTAATTTTTTTCTCTTTTGCAAAATCGACTAAAGGTTTATAATCGGTTTTATAATTTTTCCAAAGACGAGCCGAAGAATCCAATTGTTTTTGATTGATTTCGTCTTTTAAATATTGGTCGAGTTGCTTTTGATTGTCTGCTTCGAGCATTTCAGCACCTAAAACCAATAGCTTCTTTTGATCCAAATCTTTAGTAAACTCCAATTGCAACCAATGTACAATTGAATTATCATGATATTCACCAAACAAAACCACTTCAGCCTTTTCTCCAGCTTTTAAGAGTTTTTCATAGGAAGTTCTTTTACCGTTCTTATCAAAAATTTGATAGGCTTTTTTGTCTTGTGCCACAGAAGACAAAGACCAAACAATCGCCATATACAGAATTAGATTTTTCATATTTTATTTTTTTGGAGCTGAAACTTCAAACGATTTGGTTTCTGTTACTTTATCTTTTGAAACTGCCATTTTATATTTCCCAACAGGCAAATAAAACTTCTTGTTTTCAGCTTCTTTAATTTTGATATTTTTGTCTTTCTTATTCCACTTTTCAGCAACTTCTTTTGAAAGCGAATAATCGTAGGTAAACGAATTCAAGCCTTTTTTTGCATCCACTTTTTGAAAATGAACTACCATTCCTGCTTCATTTGTAACAGAAACATTTACCATTTCATCACCGTTTGAATAAAACCAAATGTCTTGAGACGGCTCACTCGGTTTTCCCCATGCGTAATTTTGACTTCCCCAACGTTCTGATTTTGTTCTATCGTTTATTTTAAATAAATGAATGTTTTTAGCCAAAACGTCTTTAGTCAATTCCTGAACTTTAGAAATATCCATTTTATAAATCGAACGACCATGAGTTCCTACGATTAATTCTTTAGCTTTGGTTTGAATTACCGCATCATGAACCGCCACTTTTGGCATTCCGTTGGAGAAATCTTGCCAAGTTGTACCTTTGTCTAACGAAATAAACAAGCCATTATCGGTTCCAACATATAAAATATTCTCATTTGCTGAATCTTCCACAATTACGTTAACTGCTTCTGTTAATCCGTTTGAAATTGATGTCCAAGTCGCACCAAAATCTTCCGAAACATAAGCATAGCTTTCAAAAATATCGTTTCTATAACCGTTTAAAGTGGCATAAACTCTTTCTTTTTTGTAAGTTGAAGCGGCAACTCTTGAAACCCATAAATTTTGTGGTAAATTACCCGAAATCAATTGCCAAGAAACGCCTCCATCTTTTGAAACATGAATTTTTCCATCATCAGAACCTGCATAAAGCAATCCGAATTGGAATTTACTTTCTGAAATAGTTGTCAAAGTTCCAAAAGCTACATTTCCTTCTTTAGCTCCGTTTGTTAAATCACCTGAAATTCTTTCCCAAGTTTCACCTTGATTCATAGAACGATGTAAAAACTCCGAACCCATGTACAAAATATCTTGATTGTGTGATGATAACAAAATCGGTGTTTGCCAATTGAAACGATAAGGTTTTTCTCCTTTTGGAGCTTTTGGTGTAATGTAATCAAACTTTCCTTCTTTCTGATTGATTTTATAGTAATTTCCAAATTGATAACCTGTAAAAACTACATTTGGATTACGACTATCAATTTGTGTTTGCATACCATCGCCACCCATTAATTCTTGATACGGATATTTCCCTTCTTGATGCCAAGCAACATTATGCGAGTAATTATTCGGACCAAACCAAACGCCGTTATCTTGCATTCCTCCATAGACATTATAATTTTCTTGATAATCCACATTCACGGCATAAAACTGACTTACCGCTTCATTATTACACTTAATCCAATGTTCGCCATTATCATACGAAATATTCACACCACCATCGTTTCCGTTAATAATGTGATTTGGATTTTCAGGATTTACCCAAGTTACGTGATGATCGGCATGAACGTTTTCTTTAGAAATGGCAGTAAAAGTTTTTCCTCCATCTTCTGAAAACAATAACGGAACACCACCAATATAAACACGATTTTGATTTTTCTCATCAACCGAAATGTTCGCAAAGTAATAGCCGTAGGTATAAAACATATCGTCAATGTAATTCTGATTGGTTTTTTTCCAAGATTTTCCGCCATCTTCCGATTTGTAGACTTCACAACCAATTACTTCGGTTTCAAATAACGCTTTATTTGCATCAGACAAAACAGCCAAAACTTCTTTTGGTTCCATGTTGTTGTCAGTAACCCAATTTTTAATGTTTTCCGCACGATATTTATCTCTAAAACCGCTTTCTTTTAAAGCGATATTCAGTTCTTTGTTCGAAATTTCCATGAAATCAGCTCCAGGAGTTGACAACATCGTAGTCAATTTATTTTTTGAAGCTGTTTTTGGTCGTTTGTTCTGATTATCAACAACGGCATAAATCAAGTTTTCATTAAATAGTGCCAAACCAATTCTTCCCACACCTTCATTAGCAGGAAATCCGCTTTCTTTTGTGGTAACTAATTTCCAAGAAGTTCCGCCATCTTCACTTTTATAAATTCCTGATTTTTCTCCATCACCATCAAAATGCCACGCTTTTCTATCTTTTTGCCAAGACGCAGCAAACATGATTTTTGGATTATTTTTCGAAACCGCTAAATCAATAATTCCAGCATCTTCAGCAACGAACAATGTTTGTTTCCAAGATTTCCCACCATCAATTGATTTGTAAATACCACGTTCTTTGTTGGTCGTATACAAATGTCCGACAGCAGCTACTACAATTTCATTCAAATTGCTTGGGTTAACCCAAATTCTGCTGATATGATGCGAATCTTTTAATCCTAAATTTTCCCAAGTTTTACCTTTATCCGAAGATTTTAAAACCCCAACTCCAGCATAAGACGAACGCGAAGCATTCACTTCACCCGTTCCTACCCAAATAGTTCCCGAATTCCAATCTACCGTAACCGAACCACAATTAACAGTTTCTGCCGAATCCATCATTGGACTGAAAGAAGTTCCGTTATTATTAGTGTACCAAAGTCCGCCAGTAGCATAAGCGACATAAAATTCGGTTGGATTTTTTGGATTAACAGCTAAATCTACCACACGACCGCTCATGATGGTTGGTCCGATATTTTTAGCTTCTACTTGATTAAACAACGAATTTTGAGCGATTGTTGATTGCACAATCAATAAAAACAGTAGCGTAATTTGCTTCATCTTGAAAAATTTTGTTGAAAATTAGCCAAAACATTGCACTTCTACAAAATTTCTAAAGTATTTAACAACTTTTCATTTTTATCTTTTTATTTTTGGAAATCGAAAAAAATCATAAACCATGAAATACCATCAAATAGACCGCGATTTATACGTTAAAAACAGAGCGAAATTTACAGCTCAAATGAAACCTAACAGTGTTGCGGTATTCAATTCAAACGATATTTATCCAGTTTCTGCCGATTCTACTTTGCCTTTCGCACAACATAGAGATATTTTATATTTATCGGGAGTGGATCAAGAAGAAAGTGTTTTATTGCTTTTCCCTGATGCACCTTACGAACATTTGAAAGAAATTTTATTCTTAAAAGAAACCAACGAGCATATTGCGATTTGGGAAGGTGAAAAACTTACCAAAGAAAGAGCTTTTGAAGTTTCTGGAATTAAATCGGTGATTTGGTTACAGGATTTTCACAAAACGTTGAAAGAAATCATGGCATATGCTGATACGATTTACATCAACACAAACGAACATTATCGTGCCGTTATTGAAACAGAAACTCGTGAAGCCCGTTTTATCAAATGGTGGAAAGAAAATTATCCAGCACACAAAGTAGAAAAATCAAATCCTATTTTACAAAGATTGCGTTCGGTAAAGGAAAGCGAAGAATTGGATTTAATCCAAAAAGCATGTGATATTACTGAAAAAGGTTTTAGACGCGTGTTGCAATTCGTAAAACCAAACGTAATGGAATACGAAATTGAGGCTGAATTTGCGCATGAATTCTTAAGAAATCGTTCGAAAGGTTTTGCTTACACGCCAATTATCGCTTCGGGTAATAACGCGAATGTATTGCACTACATTGAAAACAACCAACAATGCAAAGCAGGCGATTTAATTTTATTAGACGTTGGTGCAGAATATGCGAATTATTCAAGTGATATGACGCGTATGGTTCCAGTTTCAGGTCGTTTTACAGATAGACAAAAAGCGGTTTACAATGCTGTTTTAAATGTGAAAAATGAAGCTACAAAAATGTTGGTTCCAGGAACGTTATGGAAACAATATCATGTAGAAGTGGGCAAAATCATGACTTCTGAATTGTTAGGTTTAGGATTAATCGACAAAGCCGATGTTCAAAACGAAAATCCAGATTGGCCAGCATACAAAAAATATTTCATGCACGGAACTTCGCACCACATGGGATTAGATACTCACGATTACGGTTTACTACACGAACCAATGCAAGCTAACATGGTCTTCACAGTTGAACCTGGAATTTACATTCCGAAAGAAGGTTTTGGTATTCGTTTAGAGGACGATATGGTGATTCAATCAACAGGAGCTGCGTTCAATTTAATGCGAAACATTCCAATTGAAATTGAGGAAATTGAGTCGATAATGAATGCTTAATTAGAGAAAAGATACAAGAAGAAAGAAAAAAGACGGTTTACGAAAGTGAGCCGTTTTTTTATGCTCAAAACTTGACTCAACGCAAACTTGTCATGCTGTAAAGCATCTCTTTATGAGATTCCTACGGAATGACAAGTTTGTGGTGAAACTAAACCGACGGAATTACTTCCACTACCATTTCATTCCCGGCTTTGTCGTAATAACTGCACGTCATTTTATCCATCACTACAATCCATTTTTCAACACCTGATTTGGCGCAATCATTTAAAAACGTCATGTAATCAGTGTTGCCTTGTTGGTGCGATTTTAAGTCTGATTTGAATTGCTCAACGTTACTTTCATCAGCAATAGTTAAGGTTTCTGAAAAACCTTCTGAAGCTATTCGAAAATCATTGGCACCATAATAATTAGTATGATTGTCAAATACAAACGTTTCAAAGGAAGTAACACCAAGCGCAATAATGTCTTGCATGTATTTTGGAAAATCGGCACCACTTTTTACTTTGGCGTGCGCTTCGTGAATTTGTTGGATGGTGAACATGAGAGAATAATTTTATAAGGCTAAAATAAGTTTTTTACGCGAATTTGTTATTTCGACAGAGAAAAAATCGCATTATTCCTTTGTTTCTTGAAACTTAATTAATGGTTTACAATGTCTTTTTTCAACCACTTTTTTTCTCAACATTTTTTTATCTTTAAAATGTCTTGAAATATTTTGAGTAATTTCCGTATAATTATCTTTTATTTTGTCTGTTTGTTTATCTAAATATTGATAATAAAAGACTTTCACAGAAAGACAATTTTCATTCTCAAAAATTGTGCTTAGTAATGTTCTATCAGACAATCCACACGAATGGCCCATAATAAAAACTTGAAATGGTCCAGATTCTATAAAATTATAAAGATTCTTATAATTTGAGTGTTCTAAATATTGAATTGATTTAAAATTTTTCAAGTATTCATTATCGTCAATATCTTCAATCAATTGATATTCTTTATCCATCTCATCTCCAAACCCAAATATAATTGGCAAATCTTTAGAATCAATTGCACCATGAATATAATTGTTGTAAATATCAAATTTTGATTTCAAGATTTCTTCAGAATAATCAAAAACGGTTTTTGTGTAATTAAAACTTAATAAGTTTGTTTCTTCTATACTAAAATTATCCAAATTATTGAAATACTCTTCTTGAGCTTTATCAAATAAAAAATCGTTATAACAAGGCACTTCAATTAAATGCTCAATAATTTCATTATTTTTAATTTTTTCCCAATTATAACTTTGTTCAAAAACACTATTTAAATAACTTTCAAACAAATTTTTAATTTCTTCAAAATCTTCATTTAGTTGTTTAATTCCCCATATATAATTTTGATTTTGTACTTCTCCTTTAGCTCTTTCTTTTAAGGTTTTATAATATAAATTTTCAATATCAACCCAATTCTCTATTGATTCAGAACTCATTAATTTAAAAAATTTATTTTTATAATTGATAAGTTGAATCCTATTATTTGCTAAAGCTATAGGATTATCTTTTATTTTATAAACTTCTATACCATCTCTTTTGTATATGTTTTTGATTTTGGCGATTTCATCTATCAATTCATCTAATTTTTCATGGTTTTTGAATTCAACAAAATTATCAAGATTAAAAGACACTAATCCATTATGATTACTGTCTTTTACATTTTTCCAATAATCATCTATAAAATCCCTATAACTCGTTGGCAAACCATGTGCTAAATCAAAACCGTTTCCAATAATCACTAATCTGTTCATAAATCTAAAAATGCTTTTCTCAAAAATACGTTTTTTATTCATAAAATGTGATTTCTCCTTAGGTCGAAATGACAAAGTGGTTAAAAATATTTTCCTAGCGCACTTCTCGAAAAAACTTTGCGCTCTTTGCGTTTAAACCCTAACTTTGCCCTCATGAAAACCACTAACTTCAAAAACACTAAAATCAGTTATACCGACCAAGGAAAAGGAACGGCTGTGGTTTTATTACATGGTTTTTTGGAAAATCAATCGATGTGGAAGGCGTTTGTTCCTGAATTGGTTAAAAAACACCGCATCATTACTATCGATTTATTAGGTCATGGTGAAACCGAATGTCTGGGTTATGTCCACACGATGGAAGACCAAGCCGATATGGTACATCATGTATTGCACGAATTAAAAATCAGGAAAGCGGTTTTGATTGGGCATTCGATGGGTGGTTATGTAGCGTTGGCTTTCGCTGAATTGTATCCCGATAATATCAAAGGAATTGTGTTACAAAACTCTACTTCAAGAGCTGATAGCGACGAACGAAAAGCAAATCGTGACCGTGCTATTGTGGCGGTGAAGCAAAATTATTCGGCATTCATTCGTATGAGTATTGCCAATTTATTTAGTGAAGACAATCGTGAACGTTTAGCAGATATTATCGAAGAAGTAAAATTAGAAGCTTTAAAAACGCCACTTCAAGGTATTGTTGCCGCATTGGAAGGCATGAAAATTAGAAAAGACCGCGAAGTTATTTTGCATTTTGCGCCATATCCAATTCAACTTATTTTAGGCAAAAAAGATCCCGTTTTAAATTACGATGAAAATATAGAACAAATCGAAGGTACACAAGTGCAACTTACCACTTTCGAAGACGGCCACATGAGTCATTTTGAGAATCAGGCGGAATTGTTGATAGTTTTGAGTGGATTTTTGAAAAGGGTTTAGTTTTTAACCGCAAAGTTCGCAAGGCTTTATTTAATTATACTTTCTCTTTAAAAGGAATTTCTGGGTTGAAAATTTCTACAATCAATTTTTCTAATTCCGATTTGAAATCCTCTAAAATATCATTTGAAATAACAAGTTCAGCATCTTTTCCTTTTCCCAATCCGAAAGGCAAAAAACCACTTTTCATGTTTTTAAACGAAATAATTCCCGCTGAAACTTCTCGGTTTTGTTTCAATTCGTGATTTTCAAACATCAACGCATAACACAACAACTGAATGATTTTTTCATTTTTTATATCAGTAGTTAAATCGGTAAAATCGTTAATTTTTAAACTATTGCCCAATACTTTTCCTGTTTTGTAATCGATGATTCTAATAGTTCCATCTCGCTCTTCGATTCGGTCGACTTTACCTGCAATTTTTAGTGGAAAGGGTAAAGATTTCACTTCGATTTCACAAGACAAACTTGCTTCTAACAACAATACTTTTATAGCTTGACCTTCTTCGATATCTTTCTTTTCTAATTGTAGAAAATTGTAGACATTTCGTTTCGCTACTTCAAACGCTAATAGATTTTTCCCTTTGGTAATTTCGCCTTCTTTGTAAATTTCTTTGAAATGTTTCAGAATAACCTCGTCAATTTTTGTTTCCATTACTTCAATATGATGCAATGCTAAAAACTGATTCAAATAGGGTGTATACAATTCTTCCAAAGCATTATGAATGATAGTTCCCAATGTATTTACCGCAATGTTTTCTTCCACTTCATCGGCTTCGTTGATTCGCAAAATACGTTGCATATAAAACTGTAACGGATTTCGAATATAATTGGTCAACGACGATGGCGAAAATCCTTTATCGGTTGCGATTTCGTGCAAACGCGTTAGAATTTTATCGGTTTTTGGAATGGTAACGGGTTCGTATGCCTTTTCGGGTAAAACGGCGTTATAAATCGTGCTTGAAATACTATGTTTTGGTTGTTTCTCGATTTCTAATTGGGTAATAAAACGACTTTTTTCACCAGCATCGATTCCTTCGTTATCGGTATTGTAAAGCAACCAAACGTTTTTCGCTCGCAACAACAAATGATAAAAGTGATAGCAATAAATCGCATCTTTTTCTTTGTACGTTGGTAAGCCTAATTCTTTCTTTACATCATATGGAATGAATGAATTCTGTGATTTTCCAGCGGGAAACTTACCTTCATTTACGGATGTGATAATCACATTTTCAAAATCCAATACACGGCTTTCTAAAACACCCATTACTTGAAGACCTGACAAAGGCTCACCTTCGAAAGAAACTTCCGCTAAATCGATGATTTGCTTATAAATCGCTTGTAACGACTGCAAACTTTCGATTTGATTATAGGTTTCGTGATAATTGGTTAATTTATTAATGGTTTTAAACACTGAATACACGAAAGCTTTCGTAACTTTTTCTTCGGCATTGTCGTTACTTAAATAGGATTTTATGGTTAGTAAAATCGAATTCAAGTTTGTTAAAATATCGGAAATAGAATCGTCCCAACGAGTGAATAATAATTCAAAGAATTTATTTTCTGTGTTTGGATATTTTTCTTCGAATAAACTGAATAATTTTTGATTGGAAAAGAAAGTGAAATTGTTGTTGTTAATCACTTTTACAACTTCTTCCACTTTGCAATACGGTTCCACCAAAGGATGATTTAAAATATCCAGAACTTCTTTATAGTAAAAAGTGTAGCTTTTCTCGTTTCGTTGTTTGGCATTGGTATGCAACTTGAACAACTTACTAATCAACAGTTGCGCCGGATTATTTTTACTTGGATAACCCATCGTAATATTCAACGCCTCAACTGATTCAGGTAAGCCGTATAAAACAGGAAGCAACAGATTTTCATCCCCTAGAACAACAGCTGTTTTCTCTAAATTTGGGTTTTCAGATTGAATTTTTTCAATAATGGTTCCCACAATTTTGGCTTGACCAATGCTTTTAGGCGTCCCAATAATTTCAATGTTTTTAGCTTCGCTGAAATGATTTACAACCCATTCAAAATCTTGATTTACAAAAGGTTTCCATTCTTTTTTAAACTTTCTAATGAACAAACCAGCATCGTGATAGGAATCATTTAGAAAAACTTCATCTATATCCCAATAAATTTTAGCTTTATTCTCGTTTGCTAAATGTTTAAATATTTTTTCTTCCGCTTGATTTAAGGCGTTAAACCCTGCAAAATAGATTTGATTGGTAATTGTTTCGGTAAAGGCAGCTAAATTTTTAACTGCTTCTCTATACAATAATCCTTGATAACCGATTCCTTTTTTTAATAAATGATTATAAAAAGATTCGTAATACAAAGGTAATTTAGCCCAAAATTCTAAATGTGTATCTATTAATTTGGTTGTATTTGACGGTTCTAAATTCCACCTTTTCAAAGCTTCAATATCTTTTAGATACGAAAACACGTGATTTGGATCTAACAAATAGCGGTCGATTTCATTAAAATCTTGAATAGCTGTTTTTGCCCAAGTTGCAAATTCTTCAAACGATTGCTGTTTTGCTTTTTCAGTAACGGAGAGATAGACTTCGTAGAATTCAAATAACAATTCAATAGGATCAATCGTGCGCAAAGCTGAAATTTCCTGAATAAAATCTTCAATACTAATTATATTAGGCGCAAAAGAAGTGGTTTCTAATTGATTTTTTAAACTCTCTAAAAGAAACACTTTGGCTCTTTTATTAGGTAAAACAATTAAACAATTTGATAATTGAATATCAGATTGTGATAAAATAGTTGCGCTTAACTTGTCTAAAAAAGTAGTTGGATTCATTTTATAAAAATAAAAAAACGCCCCGATAAATCGAGGCGTTTCTTAATATATTTTAGAAAGAAATTATTTAACTAATTTCACTTCTACTCTTCTGTTGTTAGCTTTACCTTTAGCAGTTTTGTTAGAATCTACTGGCATAGTTTCACCAAAACCTTTAGAAGATAATCTAGAAGCATCGATACCTTGCTCAATTAAGAAGTTCTTAACTGCTGCTGCTCTGTCTTCAGATAATTTTTGGTTCATTGCATCTTTACCATCAGAATCAGTGTGACCTTCTAATGAGAATTTAGCTGTTGGATACTCTTTTAAGATAGCAGCCATTGCTTGTAAAACTGGCATTGTTTGTTTTTGGAAAGAAGCTTTACCAGAGTTAAACAAGATAGTTTTACCGTAATCATTTAATTTTTTCATTGTTTCGTCTGAAACTTCTGGACAACCATTGTTAGCAACAGTACCAGCTACAGTAGGACATTTGTCATCTTTATCAGCAACACCGTCACCATCAGTATCAGGCCATGGACAACCAGCGTTATCTTTAGCACCAGCTACAGTAGGACATTTGTCATCTTTATCAGCAACACCGTCACCGTCAGCATCTGGACATCCGTTCATCATTTTAGTTCCTTTGTCATCTGGACAAGCATCTTCTGAATTGATGATTCCGTCACCGTCGTTATCAGGACAACCGTTTAATTCTTTAGTTCCAGCTTCTTCTGGACAAGCGTCTTCTGAATCTTGGATACCATCTTTATCTGTATCAGGACATCCTTTGAATTCTGGTAAACCAGCAACTTCAGGACATGCATCATCTTTGTCATAAATTCCATCACCGTCTGTATCTTTACCTCCAAATTTGAAAGTTATACCAGCGAAATGTTGGATATGTGTTGGGACATCAAGATCAGCAAATCTGTCGTCATCAAATGAGTGTTTGTAAACAGATTGCAACTGCAAACCAACATTTTCAGAAAACCAAAAAGTTAAACCCAAACCTCCATTAACAGTACCTGCAGAAGCGTCTCCAAAAAAGTTGTAACCTCCTCCAATGTTAAGAGATGGATCTAACCATTTAGATTTTAACATTTCCATAAAACTATACTTGATAGTAGCATCAATAGCATAGTAAGATAAATCGCCAGGGTTTACAACTACATCAGTCGACTCAGTCCCAGTAACTCTGTAAACCATTTTGTCAATTCTGTTCACAGAACCTGTTAAACCAAAAGAAAAACCATCACCTACGTATCTAGACACGTTTAAGTAGGATACTGAAGGTAAAATGTTCCAGTTTTCTTTAGCATTCAATAATTGGATGAATTTTGGACTGTCATTTCCAACAGCACTAACTTTAGTGTCAACTCCATTTACCCCAAAAGACACTGCCCATGGGTTGTTGCTATCTTGTGCTTGTGATGTTAAACCAGCAAACAACAAAGCTGCAGCAAATAATTTGTTAAGATGTTTCATACTTGTTTTATTTAATTACAATGCGTTATAATTAGAACAAAAGTAATACGTTTTTTTTAACTACAAAAAGTTTTGTTAAAAAAAATTACTTTTTTATAGGATTTTACTTGATTATAGCTAAATTTTTGGCAACTTCAGTAAAAGCTTCTATAGCTTTATCCAAATGTGCTTGTGTATGCGCAGCTGATAATTGCACTCTAATACGAGCTTTATCCTTTGGAACAACTGGAAAGAAAAACCCTATAACATAGATTCCTTTTTTTAACAGTTCTTCTGCCATTATTTGCGATAATTTAGCATCATATAGCATAACAGGCACAATTGCAGAGTCTCCATCGATGAAATCTATGCCTGCTTTTCTTAATCCAGCTTTGAAATAATTCGTATTCCACTCTAATTTATCTCTAAGTGTAGTGTCTTTTTCTAATAATTCAAAAACTTTTAAAGAAGCTCCTACAATAGAAGGTGCTAACGAGTTAGAAAATAAATATGGACGCGAACGTTGGCGTAAAATTTCAATCACTTCTTTTTTAGCGGTTGTATAACCACCCATTGCACCACCTAAAGCTTTCCCTAAAGTCCCTGTGATGATATCCACTCTTCCCATTACACCTTTAGCTTCTAATGTCCCTTTTCCTGTTGCTCCAATGAAACCCGCTGCGTGGCATTCATCAACCATTACTAAAGCATCATACTTATCGGCTAAATCGCAAATTTTGTCTAATGGCGCCACTAATCCGTCCATTGAAAAAACTCCATCAGTTACAATAAGCTTAAAACGATGACCAGCTTCAGTAGCTTTAATCAATTGTTGCTCTAAATCTTCCATATTGGAATTTTCATAACGATAACGTGCTGCTTTACATAAACGAACCCCGTCGATAATGGAAGCATGATTCAAAGAATCGGAAATAATACAATCTTCTTCTCCTAGTAAAGGTTCAAAAACTCCTCCGTTAGCATCAAAAGCGGCTGCATATAAAATAGTATCTTCTGTTCCGTAGAAATTAGCGATTTTTTGTTCTAATTCTTTGTGGATATCTTGAGTTCCACAAATAAAACGTACTGACGACATTCCGAAACCATGAGAATCCAAAGCATCTTTCGCTGCTTGAACCACTTCTGGATGGGAAGACAATCCTAAATAATTGTTCGCACAAAAATTTAAGACCGTTTCGCCAGTTGAAATTGTAATTTCTGCTCCTTGAGGTGAAGTAATAATGCGTTCTTTTTTAAATAATCCGTTTTCTTGAATCGTATTTAATTCGTTTTGTAGGTGTTGTTGGATTTTTCCGTACATATTATTGTTGTTTGTTGTTATTAGTTTATGGTTACAAAGTTACTATTTCTATACTTTCACCTATATATATTAATACTTTTTTTGCAACCGTATACTTCATTTCTTGCAAAGCAAACTCATATTCTTCTAATTGCGCTTTGTGTTTGTTGTTTTTTTCTCCAGTTTTATAATCTAATAAATACGCAATATTATCTTTAATTACAACTCTATCAGGTTTACTGTTTTTTGTGGCTTTTTTTATAATGTTTTGCTCATTGAATACTTTGGCATCCGCTTCAAAAAACGGAATCAATTCTTCATGAAGTACAATTTTCGTTATCGTTTCCTTGAAAATTTGATATTGAGAAAACGTGATCAATCCCAATTCAGTTGCTTTTTGAATCGCTAAATCCACCTCATCTTTAGTATGAATAAACGCCATTATTTCATGCAAAATATTTCCAAAATTAATCGCATCTTGTTGCACAGTTCCCCACATTAAAGCTTCGCGTTGTGCAATTTTGATGTTTTTTGGATTTAATTTATGCGTTACAATACCAATTTGATTGTTTTTACCTTCGTGCGCTTTGTTGGTTGAAATTCGGGATGGATTTCCGAATTCGTATTCCAATTTTGTGTCTTCAAATTTCCCAGAATTATGCAAAAATTCAATAAAATAGTACGATAAATTATTAGTAACCAAATCATCTTTTTTGGTCAATAATTTATTTGAAATTACATACAATTGCTCTTCAGCACGAGTTAATGCTACATACAAAACGTTTATGGTATCTAAAACTTCTTCTTGATTTTTGGTTTGAAAAATGGTTTTGGCTTCGTTTCCGTAACTTTCTACTTCTTTTTTGTTATTGATTAACGCTTTTGGTAAATCAATGTTCGAATCTTCAAGCGGAATCCATAATTTGTCTTTAATTTTTCTCGAAAAATCTTCTTCGGCAAACGGAAAAATGACCACAGGAAATTCCAATCCTTTTGATTTATGAATCGTCATGATACGAACCGCATTGGTGCCTTCTGGTGATGGAATACTTTTTTGGTAGCCAATTTTATCCCAATACTCCAAGAAATCAGCAATGCTCGATTGCACTTTTACATCTTTTTCCAATACCAAATCCAAGAAATATTGCAAATACGAAGTATTCACTTTGTCATTCAAAAAAGTTGCAATTAAAATTTCGACTGCTTCATACAGCGATTTTTTCTTGCAATTTTTGAACGAAATTTCAATTCCGATGGTTTTCAAAAACGTTTCTAATTCATCGGAGTTTTTATCTTTCGTGGCCAAAATGAAATCGTGAATTGCTACTTCCGATTGTAAATATTTCGCAATAAAATACAAGAAATAGACTTTCGATTCGTCGTCTTTTGGATTTTTCAAATAACGAAGCAACGCAATCAACAACTTTACTTCCGTAGCATTTTGAATCAATAAAGTTTCCGAAGACAAAATCGGAACGCTGTTTTCGGTTAAGAAATTCGCTAATTTAATTCCGGGTGCTTTGGTCCGCGTAAGTAAGACTATGTCTTTGTATTCAAATCCGTTGGCAATACATTTTTCAATGGTTCGCAACGTTTGATTCAAGTAAAATTTATCTTTTATTGTAATCGAATCGTTGTCCGAATCAAAACCTTCGACTTCGGTTTCATCTTCTGGCACTTCGATGAACGATAAATTCACATAACCGCCAATTTTGGAATTGATTTCTTGATGCGAAAGGTTTTCGTATAAATTTTTATAATCTGGATTTTCAAATTTATCAGATAATTGCTTGAAAAACGCATTATTAAACTGAATAACTTCACTAAAACTACGGTAATTAGTTCCTAAACGAAGCGTTTCTTTATCCTTATTGGAAAACGGATTGTGCTTTTTATCTTCTTTTGCTAAATCAATAAATTGTTCGGCTTTTCCACCACGCCAACGGTAAATGGCTTGTTTTGGATCACCTACCAACATCAACGTCCCTTGTTGGCCAAAATCGTCTTGACCTGATAAAGCGTTATCAATTAACGGAATTAAATTTTGCCATTGCATCACCGAAGTATCCTGAAATTCATCGATAAAATAATGACGGTATTTTTCACCCAAACGCTCGTAAATAAAAGGCGCTGGCTGATTTTGAATCTCATTGTGAATGATTTTATTAAAATCGGAAATCGAAACTAAATTTTGCTCCTCCTGAATTTGTTTGAACTCCTGATAAATGGTATTTAATAACGAAAGTGGATTTAAGTTTTGTAGAAAAGCTTCATACATTGAAATTTTTCCTAGTTTATCATAAATTGATTTTAATTGCGATACAATTTCATCAATAATCGACTCAATAATAGCAACATCTTTAGCCGATTTTAAAACCTTAATATCATCAGGAGAAAAATATTTTTTTTGTGAGTCTTTCAACTGATTGGACTCAATGTTATTCAAATGATCATTGAAATACTTTGGAAAAGAACTTAAACTCGCGCCATTTGATTCAATAAAATGCTTGATTTTTTTTCCATCTTCGCTAGTTTCGGCTTTTAATTGCTTGATTTCTTCCTGCAATTTCTTTTTGATTACCCCAAAATCATCCAAACTTTTATCGGACATTTCTTTGATTTCTTCCGAATTGTTTTCGTTGGTAATCAGTTGGGCAACCTTTAATAATTCAGCCGAAATGTCCCAGTTTTTATCGTCGTCTGTTTTCTCTTTAGAAAATTCGATTAATAATTTGGTCAAATTTACATCATCACCAGCTTTAGAAATCACCAAATCAATGGCTTCCTGCAAAAGCGAATCGGTTTCCAATGAAACTTCAAAATTGGGTGGTAAATTCAAATCTTGCGCAAATGTTCGAATAACTTTGTGTGTGAATTTATCAATCGTAGAAATATCAAAAGCAGCATAATTGTGAATGATATTTTTGATAATTGCTTTCGATTTATCTTTTAAAGTGGCGATGCTTAATTTGGTTTCCGAGGCTACATCTTTTAGCAATTCCATCGCTTTATCAGAAGTAGTATCAATGGAAAACTCGTACAAACTTGATACAATTCGGCTTTTCATTTCTTCTACCGCTTTGTTGGTAAACGTAATTGCGAGAATTTTTCGGTAGGCATCATCATTAGTGGCTAAGAAAAGAATTTTTAAATATTCTTTCGTTAGCGTGTATGTTTTTCCAGAGCCAGCCGAAGCGTCGTATATGGTAAAAGCAATTGTGTTCAAATGTTATATTTATCTTAATAATAGTGGTATAGAAACTATCTATTTTTGATTCCGAAGTTTAATTTGTAAATTTGGTGAAAATATTACTAATCTAAAAATAAAATATTATGGCTTTTGAATTACCACAATTACCTTATGCATACGATGCATTAGAACCACATATTGATGCAAGAACAATGGAAATTCACCATTCTAAGCACCACAATGCTTATACTACAAATTTGAACGCTGCTATCGCAGGAACTGATTTAGAAGGCATGACCATTGAGAACCTTTTAATTAACTTAGATCCAAACAATGCTGCGGTTAGAAATAATGGTGGTGGTTTTTACAATCACAATTTGTTTTGGACTGTTATGTCGCCAAACGGTGGTGGACTACCAACAGGTGATTTAGCTGAAGCAATTGAAAGAGATTTTAAATCGTTTGAAGAATTTAAAGCACAATTTGCTAAAGCTGCTGCAACGCGTTTTGGTTCAGGATGGGCTTGGTTGTGTGTACACAAAGGTGGAAAACTAGAAATTTGCAGTTCGGCTAATCAAGATAATCCATTAATGCCAGGAATTGGTTGTGGAGGAACACCTGTTTTAGCACTTGACGTTTGGGAACATGCTTATTATTTAAACTATCAAAATCGTCGTCCTGATTATGTTGAAGCATTTTTTAATGTAATTAACTGGACAGAAGTTGCAAGAAGATACGCAACTGAAAAATAAAATGTTTTTATATAAAAAAAGCCGAAGCGTTATGGCAACACTTCGGCTTTTTTATTTTACCAAGTTTATTAAAAATAAAAAAGGTGAAATTTCTTTCACCCTTTTTGCCCCAAATCTACCATAAAACTTAACCTACTAATTTTCTGGTAGAGCTAAAGTAGAACAGTAAATTGTATGTGACCAAAAAAATTGTTGAATAACACAAAAACTCGATGAAATGCAATTTTAAAAAACAAAACACTTGTTTTTTTAATTTTCTCTAACAAATGTCTAAGTTTTTGGGCAAAAAAAAGGTACGCATTGCGTACCCTTTTTGCCCCAAATCTACCATAAAACTTAACCTACTAATTTTTTGGTAGGACTAAAGTAATACAAGATACTATGCTTGCATAAAAAAATTGTTAAACGAATTAAAAAGCCGATGAAATGCATTTTTTATATAAAACAACACCTCAATTTTAGTTAAAACTCAATTTTTGGGCAAAAAAAAGGCACGCATTGCGTACCCTTTTTGCCCCAAATCTACCATAAAACTTAACCTACTAATTTTCTGGTAGAGCTAAAGTATAGCGAGATTTTGTATTACTATAAAAAAATTGTTAAACGAAATAAAAAGTCGATGAAACGCACTTTTTAATATGCACGAGCATCTTTTCCTTCATAAAAATTCATGAATGCTCGGTTTACTACACGATTTCCTCCATCAGTTGGATAATCTCCTGTAAAATACCAATCGCCTAAATTCTTTGGACAAGCAATATGTAAATCTTCTACCGTTTGATAAATAATTTTTACTTCTGCTTTTGTATCTTCTGGCGTAAGCATTTCGGCAATTTTATCTGAAATTTCTTGATCAGTGAATGGTGCATAAATTTCTTTTACATAATTCACCACATCAGCATCACTAAAATCTTCTTGTGCTTTCGATTTTTGGTACACTTCTTCTACTATATGATATAAATTACGTTCTTTCAATAAATCTAAAGCTGCTCTAAAAGCCACTAAACCTTCTAATTTTGCCATGTCAATTCCGTAACAATCTGGGTAACGAATTTGAGGTGCCGATGAAACTACTACAATTTTCTTTGGATGCAAACGATCCATCATTTTAATGATACTTTGCTTTAAAGTAGTTCCTCGCACAATACTATCATCAATAATTACCAAATTATCGGTTGGTTTTACCACGCCATACGTTACATCATATACGTGTGCTACTAAATCGTCACGACTGCTATCTTCAGTAATAAACGTTCTTAATTTGGCATCTTTAATTGCAATTTTTTCCGTTCTGATTTTAACTGAAAGTAATTCTTTCAAGGTCTCTTCTGTCAACGTATCTTTTTGCTCGATAATCATTTTGGCTTTTCGCTGATTTAAGAAATCTTGAGCCGCTTCAGACATTCCGTAAAAAGAAGTTTCTGCCGTATTTGGAATAAAAGAGAAAACGGTGTTGTCGGTATCGTTATCGATGGCTTTTAAAACACTTGGGAAAATTAATTTTCCTAATTCTTTACGTTCTCTGTAGATTTCGGCATCGCTTCCGCGAGAAAAATAAATGCGTTCAAATGAACAAGCTTTTTTAATCAACGGCGTTCTAACTTCTTGAATTGAAACATTTCCGTTTTTCTTGATGATGATAGCACTTCCTGGCGTTAATTCTTGTACTTTTTCGAAAGGCACATTGAAAACCGTTTGAATAACAGGACGTTCTGAAGCGACTACTACAATTTCATCATCTTCGTAGAAATACGCAGGACGAATTCCAGCTGGATCACGCAAAACAAACGAATCTCCATGACCAAAAAGTCCAGCCATTGCATAACCTCCGTCAAAATTACGGGAAGCACGTTCTAAAATGCGTTGCACATTTAATCGTTCTCCGATAATTGGTGAAGCTTCTTGTTTAGAAAAACCTTCTAATTTGCATTGTTTGTATAATTCGGTAACTTCATCATCTAAGAAATGCCCGATTTTTTCCATTACGGTAACAGTATCGGCCATTTGTTTTGGGTGTTGTCCTAAGTCAATTAAGTTTTGAAACAACTCCTTTACATTAGTCATATTGAAATTTCCCGCAACAATTAAATTACGATGCATCCAATTGTTTTGACGTAAAAAAGGGTGAACACTTTCGATGCTATTTTTACCGAAAGTTCCATAACGAACGTGACCTAAAAACACTTCTCCCAAATATGGAATATTCTGTTTTTGAAGTGCCACATTGTTTTGATATTCTGGATGTTCTTCTAACTCGCGACTGATTCTGTCGTTAATTTGAGCGAAGATATCCTTAATAGGTTGCGGGTCGTTTGAACGAATACGGCTGATGTATCTTTCACCTGGATTTACATCCAATTTAATACTTGCTAATCCCGCTCCGTCTTGACCGCGGTTGTGTTGCTTTTCCATAAGTAAGTACATTTTTTGTACCCCATAGAAAGCGGTTCCGTATTTTTCTTTATAGAATTCTAACGGTTTTTTTAATCGTAGTAATGCAATTCCACATTCGTGTTGTATAGCGTCACTCATAAGTTGTTGTGTTGTTGTAGGTTGTTGTATTTTCTTTTTTTAACACATAGATTCATAGTTAAACTTAATGTAAAAAGTCGCTTCGCTCAAAATAGATAACATAACTATGTGTGAAATTTATTTCTTGTAACCAACTAATTAATAAAACTTAAACTATGTGTCTATGTGTTTTATATTTATTTTTCAAACAAAAAATGCCCCGAAATTTCGAGGCACGTTTTTATTCTTCTAATTCTATTTCAAATTGTGTTAAGGCTTTGAATTGTTTCAAACGCGCATTCACTTCATTTTTATCTAAATTCTCCATTCGTTCTGTTCCAAATTTCTCCACACAGAAAGAAGCTAAATTTGAACCGTAAATAATAGCGTTTTTCAAATTGCTAAACGAAATGTTTTCTGATTGTGCAATGTAACCTGCAAAACCTCCTGCGAAAGTATCACCAGCTCCCGTTGGATCAAACACTTCTTCTAATGGTAATGCTGGAGCAAAGAATACGTCCTTGTTGTGGAACAATAACGCTCCGTGTTCTCCTTTTTTGATAACCACATATTTTGGTCCCATGGTATGAATTTTAGCAGCCGCTTTTACCAAAGAATATTCTCCTGATAACTGACGCGCTTCTTCATCGTTGATGGTGATTACATCTACACGCTTGATAACGTCTAATAATTCTGGTAAAGCACAATCCATCCAAAAGTTCATTGTATCTAAAACAACTAATTTTGGTCTTTCAGACATTTGGTTTAAAACGCCTGATTGTACAATTGGGTGTAAGTTTCCTAATAAAACTACATCCGAATTTTTATACGCTTGTGGCACAACTGGATTAAAATCGGCCAAAACGTTTAATTCGGTAACTAAAGTATCGCGAGAATTTAAGTCGTTGTGGTATTTTCCACTCCAAAAGAAGGTTTTCCCTCCTTTTACGATTTCGATTCCTTCGATATTTACTCCTTTATTTTCTAATAAATCTAAATATTCCTTTGGAAAATCTTCACCAACCACAGAAACTACTGCTGCATCTACATTAAAAAAGTTAGACGCTAAACCAATGTAAGTCGCGGCTCCACCTAAAATTTTGTCTGTTTTTCCGAAAGGTGTTTCAATAGCATCAAAAGCTACTGTTCCTACTATTAATAGTTTGTTCATTAAATTGAATTTGAAATAAGGTGCAAAGATAATCTTTTAGTTGCAGAGTTGCAAAAGGTTATATGCGGAAAGTTTCGGAAAACCTACAACAACTTCCCTTCTTCCCTCTCATAAAACTCATCAATCGATAAGTTGCCTTGTTGCGATGCCATAACCGCTAATTCATCGCAGCGTTCGTTTTGTGGATGACTGTTGTGGCCTTTTACCCATTGAAAATCAACTTGGTGTCGGCGGTAAATTTTTAAGAAACGCAACCATAAATCTGGATTTTTCTTGGCTTTGAAGTTTATTTTTTCCCACTGAAATACCCAACGCTTTTCTACCGAATCCACCACATATTTGGAATCTGAAACGACTAAGACTTTAGTTTTTGGGTTTTTTAATTTTTCTAAACCTACAATTACCGCTAATAATTCCATTCTATTATTGGTCGACAATCTAAAACCTTCGTAAAATTCTTTTTTATAAGGCGTTCCTACCATTTCCATCACCACGCCATAGCCAGCTGGACCAGGATTTCCCTTGGCAGCACCGTCTGTATATATGTGGACTTCGTGTGACAAAATTTAACTTTAAAATTTATTATCTTTTAAACATATAAGTCATATAAGCTTTTAAAGCAAAGCAATTTGAGAATATAAGTTCATAAAAGATTTTAATTAATTATTACGATTTCTTCAATCTGTGTTCCTAAAAATTTGAATTTAGAACTTCGGAAATTATTTCAGGAAAATATTGATGTTCCAATTCGTGAATTTTGTGTGCAATTTCTTCAGCCGATTTACAATCTTCAATATTTACAGCTTTTTGAAAAATAAATTCGCCTTCATCGTAATGTTCGTTTACATAATGAATGGTAATTCCGGTTTCTTTTTCATTATTTTCCAAAACGGCTTGATGCACATTCATACCATACATTCCTTTTCCGCCATATTTTGGCAATAACGCAGGATGAATATTAATCACTTTTGGATATTCTTTTAATATGGACTCAGGAAATTTTAATAGAAATCCAGCTAAAACAATTAAATCGGGTTGAAACTGATGTAATTTTTCGAGTACAAAACCTTCATTTAATTGTGCTTTGTTAAAAACCACTGAAAGAATGTTATGATTTTTTGCTCTATCTAACACTTTGGCATCTGGTTTGTTAGAGAAGATGGCGACTACAGTTCCTTGGTTATTTTTTTTAAAATACCTGATTATTTCTTCGGCATTTGAGCCATTTCCGGAAGCAAAAAGCACAATATTCTTCATTTCGTATTGATTTCTTCCCACAAAAAAAAGAATAAAAATTGGTAAAAAATAAAAAAAAGAGGCCTTTGTGAATTATTTTTTTTAAATTCGTGGTCACATTTAGTAACAAAAAGGTTGTTTTAAAATAAAGTTTTTTATTTTTGCCAACAAATTAAATTAAAAATTAAAAGATTATGTCAGACATTGCATCAAGAGTAAAAGCGATTATCGTAGACAAATTAGGTGTTGACGAAAACGAAGTTGTAACAGAAGCTAGCTTCACAAACGATTTAGGAGCTGATTCATTAGACACTGTTGAGCTTATTATGGAGTTCGAAAAAGAATTTGATATTCAAATTCCAGACGACCAAGCTGAAAACATTGCTACTGTAGGTCAAGCTATTTCTTACATCGAAGAAGCTAAAAAATAATAAATAAAACGCCCGTGTGCATTTTTTTGCATGCGGGTTTTTATTATTTTAAGAAATTAGACTATTTTTGATTGAATTTCAATCACATTATATTGAAATACCCTTGTCTCTTTACTATTATAAACTAAAGAAAACACGGGTATTATTTGTTTAAACGATATTTTAAAAATAAGGATATGCAATTAAAGCGTGTTGTTGTAACTGGCCTTGGAGCATTAACCCCAATTGGAAATTCCATTCAAGAATACTGGGATGGTTTAGTAAATGGGAAAAGTGGTGCTGCACCTATAACGTATTACGATACTGAAAAACATAAAACCAAATTTGCGTGTGAAGTAAAAAACTTCAACATCGAAGATTATATGGATCGTAAGGAATCGCGCCGATTGGATAAATTTGCTCAATATGCCATTGCTGCAAGTGACGAAGCTATTAAAGACGCTGGAATTACTTCAGACAATGTAAACAAACATAGAGTAGGTGTAATTTGGGGTGCTGGTATTGGAGGTTTAGAAACTTTCCAAGAAGAAGTAATGTATTATGCCAAAGGTGATGGAACTCCAAAGTTCAATCCTTTCTTTATTCCTAAAATGATTGCCGATATTGCTCCAGCTCATATTTCTATGAGAAATGGCTATATGGGTCCAAACTATACTACAGTTTCTGCTTGTGCTTCTTCGGCTAATGCCTTGATTGATGCCTTCAACTACATTCGTTTAGGAATGTGTGATGTTATCATTTCAGGTGGTTCTGAAGCAGCTGTAACCATTGCAGGAATGGGTGGATTTAATTCTATGCACGCCTTATCTACAAGAAACGAAAGTCCAGAAACAGCTTCAAGACCTTTTGATGCTACACGTGACGGTTTTGTTCTTGGCGAAGGTGCTGGTGCATTAGTATTAGAAGAATACGAACATGCAAAAGCGCGTGGTGCTAGAATTTACTGTGAAGTTGGTGGTGGAGGAATGTCTTCTGACGCTTACCATTTAACAGCTCCACATCCGGAAGGAATTGGAGTTATTGCAGTAATGGAAAACACTTTACGTGATGCTGGAATGACACCAGAAATGGTTGACCATATCAACACACACGGAACTTCAACTCCTTTAGGTGATGTTGCCGAATTAAAAGCAATTAGTCATGTTTTTGGCGCTCATGCAAAAAATATTAATATCAACTCTACCAAATCAATGACAGGACATTTACTTGGTGCTGCTGGTGCTATCGAAGCAATTGCTTCTATCTTAGCCATGCAACACAGTATCGTTCCTCCAACGATTAACCACACAGTTGTAGATGAAAACATTAACCCAGAATTGAATTTAACTTTAAATAAAGCGCAAAAACGCGAAATTAAAGTGGCGATGAGCAATACATTTGGTTTTGGTGGACACAATGCTTGTGTATTATTTAAAAAATTGGAAGACTAAACACATGCGTCGTTTATTAAATAAAATACGAAAAAACTCCCGTTCTCAAGAAGACGGGATTTTTTTTGAAAAAATTACCAAAATACTAGGTTTCGAACCTAAAGAGCTTAGATATTACAAAAAAGCATTCACGCACCGCTCTACCAATAAAGTAGACGAAAAAGGAAATCCGTTCAATTATGAGCGTTTAGAATTTTTGGGTGATGCTATGTTAGGTAGCGTAATTGCGGCTCATTTATACAACGAAGTACCGTCAGGAGATGAAGGGTATTTGACAAAAATGCGTTCGAAAATTGTGAGTAGAGAACATTTAAACGAACTTGGTCGTGATTTTAACTTGCTTCAATTTGTAGAAAGTAAAATAAATTCAAATCAGTTTGGTGAAAACATTCATGGTAATTTATTTGAAGCATTTATTGGTGCTATTTATTTGGATAGAGGTTTTACATATTGCGAAAAATTCATTCAAAATAAAATCATCAAACAATATGTAGATATTGCCAAATTAGAAGGAAAAGTTATCAGCTACAAAAGTTTAATCATCGAATGGTGTCAGAAAGAAAAAATGTCGTTCTTTTTTGATTTTGTAGAAGATAACGGCATCGAAGGTCAGAAATATTTTGGGGTAAAATTGCTTATCGACCAAAAAATTATTGCCCGAGCAAGAGCTACTTCTAAGAAAAAAGCAGAAGAAAAAGCATCACAACGCGCTTATTTTGCTTTGCAAGAAAAAATTTCAAAAAAATAACCCAGTACTAAAACGTTTTCGTTACTAAATTAACGTTAAGAACACGTAAATGGGTACTTTTTAATAGATTTTAGTCTTATCTTTACAACTTAAATTTTGGTAATGGCCATTCATAAAATTCAAATAAACGATTTTGTTTCAGATGATTATGAGCTTATTGCCGTGCATTCATCTTTAGATGATTACAAATTGGCTTATATGCTGAACAAGGAATTAGGCGTTCAATTAAGCAAAAATAATGCTTATGTAGAAATCGCCATTCCTGAAGGAAAAAGTGCTTTTAGTAATTACATTTTTGATGATGAAAAAAACGATGTTGTTTGGACGTTAATCGAAAACAAAACCACGATTATCAATTCCAACAAACAAACAACCTCATTATTTGAGCAAGTAGACATCACTGTTTTTTTACTACCCGAATTTAAAAAAGCCGATTACCTTATTAAAATTGAAAATATCGATTACGGATTTGACTCAGAATCCATAATTGAGAAAATTCAGGAAATTAAAAATGTAACTACGGCTTACGCGATTGATATCACGAACTTAAAATCTAAAAATAATTTAATTTTTTAATTAAAATGCCAACAAACAAAAAGACTAAAATTGTAGCTACACTAGGCCCAGCCTGTAGTACAAAAGAAGTAATAAAAAAAATGATTGATGCCGGAGTTAACGTATTTAGAGTTAACTTTTCGCACGCCGATTATACTGATGTTACCGAACGAATTCAAATGATTAGAGAGCTAAACGATGAGTTTGGCTATACAACTTCTATTTTAGGCGATTTACAAGGTCCAAAATTACGCGTAGGTGTAATGAAAGAAGATGTAGTAGTTAGCAAAGGCGATATTATTACGTTCACCACAGCAGAAGATATCTTAGGAACAGCTTCGAGAGTGTACATGAACTACAAAGAATTTCCAAAAGATGTAAATCCTGGAGAAAGAATTTTATTAGACGACGGAAAATTAATTTTTGAAGTTACTAAAACCGATAAAAACACCGAAGTTGAAGCGGTTGTAGTGCAAGGTGGTCCTTTGAGATCAAAAAAAGGAGTAAACTTACCTAACACTAAAGTTTCGTTACCTGCTTTAACCGAAAAAGACATTCGCGATGCGATTTTTGCGATTGAAAATAAAGTGGATTGGATTGCTTTATCGTTTGTGAGAACACCAAAAGACTTAGAAGATTTACAAGATTTAATTGCAAAACATTCCGATCATAAAATTCCAATTATTGCCAAAATTGAAAAACCAGAAGCGGTTGAAAACATTGACAAAATCGTAGCATTTTGTGATGGTTTGATGGTTGCTCGTGGCGATTTAGGAGTGGAAGTTCCGGCGGAAGAAGTGCCTTTGATTCAGAAAAAATTGATTCACAGAGCAAAAACAGCTCGTATACCGGTAATTGTGGCAACACAAATGATGGAAACGATGATTACCTCTTTAACTCCAACACGTGCCGAAGTAAACGACGTAGCCAACTCGGTTATGGACGGAGCTGATGCGGTAATGTTATCTGGTGAAACTTCGGTTGGAAATTATCCTGTGGAAGTTATTGAAACCATGACTCGTATTATTGAAAGCGTGGAAGATTCGCCACTTATTAAAGTGCCAATTTCGCAACCACAAATAAAAAACAGTCGTTATATTACCAAATCGATTTGTTATCACGCGGCTCAAATGGCTGATACCATTAATGCAAAAGCGATTACAACCTTAACAAATTCTGGTTATACGGCGTTTCAAATTTCGGCTTGGCGCCCAAAATCGCACATTTTAGTATTTACTTCTAACAGAAGAATCTTAACGCAATTGAACCTTTTATGGGGAGTTAGAGCGTATTTCTATGACAAATTAGTAAGTACAGATGACACGATTGAAGACATCAACACCATTTGCCAAGAAAAGAAATATGTGAAAAAAGGTGATATGGTCGTTAACTTAGCTGCAATGCCAATTGTTGCCAAAGGAATGGTAAACACATTAAGAGTTTCTGAAATAGAATAATCTCATTTCAACATAAAAAAACGAGTGCTAAAAATAATTTTAGCACTCGTTTTTGTTTTATATATGTTCGTTTTAAGCCGCTATTTTTTCAAATGCGATAAAATTAGTTACTTCTCCCTTATGATTGAAAATTGGAAATCCTTTGATGTGACAATTGTAAACCGAACCGTCTTTGCAATAATTGATTACGTTTTTCTCAAACGGCACTTTGTTTAAAATGGCTAGTCTGATTTCGTTACTAACTTGTAAATCGGTTTTGGCGCCTTGAAACATTTTTGGCGAGTTTCCAACGACTTCTTTTGCCTCGTAGCCGTTCATTTTTTCGATGTTTTTACTAGCAAAAACGATTTTTAAGTGCGCATCCGTAACTACAATTACGGTTTCGTCTTGTAAACTTTCTTTATAATCCCAAACCGACTTCCACTGATTTTTATTGGCTATTTGATGTAAAGAATTTACATCGTGAAGCAATACATTAGTTTGCAACAAATACTGAGAATAAATATCCCAAGACACTAGCGGCATTGCCTTTATAGTACCATTTTCATACTGTTTTGCAAACGCAGCATCGTAAACTTTGAACTCCATAACGATTGTAATTTGGGATAAAACTAAAAATAAAAACAAACCAATAGCTATTAAAAACGAACTTTAACGCTTGTTTAAGCGGGGAAATGGAATGAAAAAACCTCCATTTTGAATTGAAAATGGAGGTTTTGTTCATTATATATTACCACGCGAAGGATTCACGCGGGAGCGGGGGTTAACAAAATTTAATTATTAATAAGGTTAGTTTACTATGTATATTCTAAATAATATTAACACAATTAATGCTGCAATTACTAATAATATTCTTTGTTTAAATTTATTTGTATTATTTAATTTGTCGAATTTTAATAGTTTTTTTAATTCAAAAAAAGCTAAAACGATAATTGCGATAAAGCAAATAATGTCATACCATATGTTTTCAGTAAAACCTTTTATTTTTAACAACTTTGGTAAAAAATAAAATGATAAAACTATTATAGCATATATTTGAAATTTATTTTTCATGTTTATATTAATTATTTAAGCAAGTTTCATAATCTTCTTTGGCATCTTTCATGCAATCTGTATGGGTAGCACCAGCATATAATAAACCTACTCCGCATGCCCATGGACCTGCAAGACAACCTATTATTGCAAAAGTCCCATCTCTATTTAAATTTCTCTGGCAGCGATTTTTTGCTGTAGCATATTGACTGGCACAAGAGAAAGTAACGTAATTATTTTTATTGGTTTCGTCATTCAATCCCATTAAGTTTTCGTTTAATACTTCATCAACATATTTAGTCAACAGTTTATCTTGTTCTATTTTATCTAAATTATAAAAAGCTGGATTATTCGACTGGAATATTTTACTGTTTTGAACTTGAAGTGAAATTAACTCACTTAATTCATTAAATTCTATTATACCAGAATTTTGCAAAATACTTTTAAATTCATTTTCACTAGTACAATTTTCAGATGAATAATTAAATAAGATTTCATTATTTAAATTTGTTTCATTTTCTAAAATAGAAATAATTTTATCATTTAATTCTACATGTCTTTTTACAAAATTATATACATTCTCTTGATTTAAGTCTTGTGAAATTCTTTTATTATTAGAGTTTTCTTCAATTTCATTGTTATCTGAACAAGAAATAAAATTAAAAAGTGCTAATGTGGCAACTAAGCCGAAGATTATTTTCCTCATATTGGTAAATGTATTATGTTACTTTTCAATTTTATTAAGTAACAGATTTTTTAATTATTTTTCCTGATTACTAATTCTGAAAACCTCAGGTAATTTTCAAAATTCTACAAAATAATCTCAAAAAGTGTAGAACCATCTTGAAATAGTCGTTTCAAATTTTTTCTATTAGAATGCTAACCGTTTCATTAATTTCTTTAAATCAAAGTTTAATAAGTTATCTGCCGACAACGCTTTAAAGTTTACTTATAATTTGTATGGAGCAAAGCTAAAATAATGTTTCTGACAAGTTGTTACAGATTTTCTGTACATTTTCAATTTTATTTTCCAGTGTTTATTGGGTTTCTTATTTTAAAATGTCTTTTTCCTGTTTTTCAAGCATCAATTTTACACTCCAAATGTTATAAGGTTTCTTGCAACTAGTAAATAACATATAGTTCATACTATTTACAAGGCGCAATTTAAAAAGGTTCAATAAAACCATTGCTGTAGTTTTTCTGCAGTTTATGTTAAAATTTCAACTTTTCTAAAACTCAAACTTCAATTGCACCGAAACACTTTTTTGTGGCAACTCGGTTTTGGTCTTTTCTTCGTTGTTTAGGTTGTGGATAGAAATTCCTAGTAATCGTACGGAGTTCCTTAGGCGTTCTTGGTAAAGTAAATCTTTGGCAACGTCTAAAATGATGTTTTTATCATTTACAAAATACAGTAAAGTTTTGCTTCTGGTTTGTAAGGTGAAATCAGAATATTTTATTTTTAAGGTGATGGTTTTCCCTGAAATTTTGCTTTTTTGGAGGCGTTTTTCTAATTCTTTGGCAATACTTAGCAAGCGTTCTTCCATGAAAATTTCAGAAGATAAATTCTCACCAAAAGTGCGCTCCGCTCCTACTGATTTAATTTTTCGGTTGGGTTTTACCGCACTGTTGTGAATGCCTCGCACAATTTGGTAATAATGCAAACCACTATTGCCAAAGTGTTTTTCGAGATATTCTAACGATTTTTGCTTTAAATCATAACCTGTAAAAATACCTAATTGGTACATTTTTTCTGCCGTAACTTTGCCTACACCATAAAACTTTTTTACATCTAATTTTTCTAAAAAGGCTTCTACCTCATCTGGATTTACCGTTTTTTGTCCGTTGGGTTTGTTGTAATCGGAAGCAATTTTTGCTACAAATTTATTTACGGAAATTCCTGCCGAAGCTGTGAGTCCAACTTCTTCAAAAATGCGTTTTCTGATTTCTTGTGCAATTAAAGTCGCGCTGGGATTGCCTTTTTTGTTTTCAGTAACATCTAAATAGGCTTCATCGAGCGATAACGGTTCAACTAAATCGGTGTAATCGTGGAATATCTTTCTGATTTTCTTCGAAATTTCTTTGTAACGGTCAAATCGTGGTCGCACAAAAATTAAATCGGGACATAATTTCTTCGCTTGAATTCCGCTAATTGCACTTCGAACACCAAATTTTCTAGCTTCGTAACTTGCTGCTGAAACCACACCACGAACTTCGCTACCTCCAACAGCCAAAGGTTTTCCTTTAAGCTCAGGATTATCCATTTGCTCTACCGATGCATAAAACGCATCCATGTCAACGTGAATTATTTTTCGGTAGTGCTCACTCATAAATTACTCGGTAGGAAAAAAGAAACTCATTGGTTTTCTAAAAAAATGTTTCTTGATTGAGGTAATAATTGGTTTTAACTCCGTTAATGGAATGTTTCTCGAACGAAAAGCCAAACCTAAAGACAATCCAAAACTTACTAAAAAGTTCACAAAACCTATAATTCCGATTCCTAAAACACCCCAAAACAACATCACGTTACTCACCATATAATTGGCACCATAAACCGCTAAAGCTAAGTTCCCGCTGGCAAATGTAATATGTCGAATATCTAAATTTAATCCCAAAAACAAACCTATTGAAGCCGTACTTCCTAAGAAAACACCGAACCAAAAATTGGAAATGATTCCTGCCCAATAGCGTTCGTACCATTTTGAAATTTTTTCTGCTCTAGCTTTTCCGAAATTTAATTTTAACAACGGATGTTCTTGAATACGATAATACACATCAAAATGTTTATCACGATTCGCAATGCTTCCCGAAATAATTCCCGACAAGAACAAGAAAAATCCAGCAATAGCAGCATGAAAAATCGCCATAGAATGTATCGGACTTAAATCTGTAACCAATTTTTCCCATTTAGTTTCGGCAATATTGTAATTGAAACCCAAATCGATTAGCCAAATTCCCAACAACGCCACTGGAAACGCCATGACCACATTTCCTACAAACGCAATAAACTGCGAACGGAACAATCGAGCGAATAAAATGGCAAAACTACTGTGTTTTTCACCGTCGCCATTGGCTTGCTTTTTTAAACCATCTTCCAAAGCGCTAATTAACGCTGCGGCTGTCATGGCTGGCTGTTTGGTAGCCAAAGTAAATCCTAAAACATAAATCGCAATAAAACCAAACGAATAATTCATGCTATAGAAAAAAGCATGACCAAAATCAGAAGTTTCAATTTTGGACAACAATAATTTTATGATACACAAAATACCAACAATTAACCCGCCACCAATCGCCGCATATAACATTTTGAAATATTCGGTTTTCGATTCGGTAATATAATGTTCGCCTGTTTTTGCGGTATGTTGTGTGATTTCATAAGACAACAATTGCGTGCTTTCAGCAAATAGTTTTCTTACGTTGGTTTTTAAACAATTGTATTTAATTAGTTTGATAGCTAGTTCTATCGATTTTGATTTCTTTTCTTCAGGTTTATCGATTACTAAAAGCGGCATCAAAACACCAATGCGATACAAATGTTGTTTTATGCTTAATAGGTTTTGGTTCACGCGTAACGAAATTCCATATTTAGAAGAGTTTTGAAAGGCTTTCTCGACAAATTCGCTACATTGCTTATACAACACCAATAATTGCTTGAAATTGATGTCTGATGAAGTCGTATAAAATTCCGATTCCTTGTTTCGAATGGTTTTTTCAATAGCGTATAATTCTTTTTCAAAAGCCGCAAACGGACTTTCTAAACCAGAATATTCCGGAACCATTTTCATTACATCGGTCTCTAAAGCTTTTCCACTGGTACGTTGCGACAACAGATTTATGGCTTCCATTACTTCGTACAAAGGCGAATGAACTTCAACCGATTCATAAATGGTTTCAAATTGAAACAAATCGAAAAGAGTTTCTAATTCTGTTTTCGGAATTTTATTAATCCAAATTGGATCAGAATCAGCATAAAAAATCTGATTTAAAACGTATTGCAGTGAGTCTTTTGGTGCTTGATATGGAAGGATTTTGGCGAAAATTCGCTTTTTTACTTCGTAAAAGAAATCGATATCTTGTAGAATTCCAGCATCGGTTAAAATGGCGTCAAAATTTTTGTTTTGCAGCACGGTTTTTAAATAGACAACAAAATTTTCTCTTTCGGTTTGATGATTCGAAAAAAACTCAATTATTGGGAAAACACTAAATTTTTCAAGTTTCTTTGGGTTTTTTGGACGAATCGAATTCACAAATTGAACCAATATATCAATATCGTTCTCTTCGTTTTTCCAAAGCTGCAATTCATTAAAATAATTTTTAATGATGGTATCGGGTGTTGTATTCGTTTTTCTTCGTAGCATATTCCTGATTTAGGTCTAATATGGGTAAAGATACAAATTGAAAGGTTTTTTTCGTAATTTAGATGCCTAAATAAATATTAAATTTTGGTAGAAATAGAACGCAAATTCCTCGTTACCAATCGCGATTTCATCTCAGAAAGCAGCGTAAACTTTAGAATTGTGCAAGGTTATCTGAATTCAAATCCTGAAAGAACCGTTAGAGTTAGAATCAAAGGAGACAAAGGCTTTTTAACCATAAAAGGTAAAGGAAACGATTCAGGCATGAGCCGTTTTGAGTGGGAAAAAGAAATTGCAATTTCTGAAGCCGAAGCCTTATTGCCACTTTGCGAAAAAGGCGCTATTGATAAAATTCGATATAACGTGATGTATGAAAATCATCTTTTTGAAGTCGATGTTTTTTTTGGCGAAAACGAAGGTTTAATTGTTGCCGAAATTGAACTACAATCGGAAAATGAATCTTTTGAAAAACCCAATTGGTTAGGAGAAGAAGTCACCTCCGACGAACGTTATTACAATGCTTATTTGAGTAACAACCCTTTTAAATCTTGGTAAAATGAAAGCACTTTTTGGAATACTTGCACTAGTTTTATTGATTGCTTGCGGTTCTAACACCGTAATTTATCCAGATAAACCCAAAACCAATCACGAAACATTTAGCTACAAAGAAGGCGATACTACGTATGTGATGCAGAAATATTTCTTGGTAATGCTTAAAAAAGGGCCTAACCGCGAACATTCTAAAGAAGAAGCGGCGGAAATTCAGAAAAAGCACATGGAACACATCAATTGGTTAGCGAAAACCAATAAAATCAGTATTGCGGGTCCGTCTGACAAGCATGAAACTATTTCTGGGTTTTTACTTTTTAATACCGAAACTATGAAAGAAGCGGATAGTTTGGCTAATCTTGACCCAGCGGTTAAAGCAGGAAGATTGATTGTTGAAACTGTGCCTTGGTGGGCTTCTAAAGGAAGTAAATTAAAATAATTATTCTACGATTTCTAAACTCACACGTAAAAGAGAGCGTCCGTTATTGTGAGAAATATCTAAAAACGGTCGTTTTGCCAAGTCGATTTCTCTATTTCGGGTATGTGGTCCTCTATCATTGATGGTTACGATAACGCTTTTGTTATTGGCTAAATTGGTCACTTTAACTTTCGTTCCAAATTTTAGCGTTTTATGAGCGGCCGTGTATTTTTTATTACTAAAAACTTGTCCGCTTGCGGTTCTTCTTCCGTTTAATTTGTCAGAATAATGCGAAGCTTCTACGTTTTTCTTGTATAGTTTAGTTTTTAAATTGGCTATAGAATCGGCTACTCGAATTGAGTCTGATTTTTTTATCGAATCTGAAATTTGAAGCGAATCTTTTTTCTTAACCGTATCATATAAAGAAGCTTTTCTAACGAAACCAGATTTTGTTCCATTAGAAAAGCTTACTAATGCAGTAACAAGTAATACAAACGCTATTATTAGGATATTTTTCTTCATAATTTTATGATTTTGTAAACTTATTACCAAAGATTATACCAAAGACTAGTTGAACCAATTAGCCCAAGGAAGTCTTGATAAGATTAATACTAAACCTAATGTATAGAAAACGGCAATCTTTTTGAATTTTCCGTTGTTACTTTCTTCTTTTTTATGTTTCGACCATCCGATTGTGATTACTGCTAATGCAATAATGTTAATTAATGGATGTTCTAACGAAGTTAAACGCATAGCTGCGTCTTTCATGTTTCCTAATTGAGCAGAACCTAATGGAGAAACAAAATATAAAATCAAACCTACTAATAATTGAATGTGGCAGATAATTAAGGTGAATAAAGACAAACGTAAGTCTTTATCAGTAAATAATTTTTTAGACGTTAATCCAAAAATGGCATTAAATGAAGCCAATAACAATAAGCCTAAAGCGGCATACGCTAAAATAGAGTGAACAGATTGAATAGTTTCGTACATACCTAATTTTTTAAAAGTGAATTACAAATATAGGAAATTAAAAAACCTCTTACTCAAAAAAATGAATAAGAGGTTTTGTATTATAAATTTTGAAATTCTTATTTTAAGTACGCTTTTAATAAAAATGACGTTGAACTATCGTGGTTTTTAACCTCTTTTGTTACGATTTCGTCTAAAATAGAATTCGCTAATTGTTTGCCTAATTCCACGCCCCATTGGTCATAACTGAAGATGTTCCAAATGATGCCTTGCACGAAAATTTTGTGTTCATACATCGCTACCAAAGCGCCTAATGATTCAGGAGTTAGTTTGTTGATAAGGATGGTATTCGTAGGTTTATTTCCTGAAAAAACTTTAAAAGGTAATAGGAATTCGGATTTTTCACCTGAAATTCCTTGCTTTTCAAATTCTGCTTTTACTTGCACTTCGGTTTTACCCATTAATAAGGCTTCGGTTTGCGCAAAGAAATTCGACATTAACTTGTCGTGATGATCTTTGTTTCCGTAAAGTGGTTGTTTGAATCCGATGAAATCCGTTGGGATTAATTTGGTTCCTTGATGAATCAATTGGAAAAAAGCGTGTTGTGAATTCGTTCCTGGTTCTCCCCAAATAATGGTTCCGGTTTGATAATTTACTGGTTTTCCGTCTCTACCAATACTTTTTCCGTTACTTTCCATAATGCCTTGTTGCAAGTATGGCGCTAACTTCTGTAAATATTGGGTGTATGGAATTAAAGCTTCGCTTTCGGTACCAAAAAAGTTGTTGTACCAAATGCTCAATAAAGCTAAAACTACTGGAATATTTTTGTCGAAAGATTCGTTTTTGAAATGTTCGTCCATTTCGTTGGCACCTTTCAATAACTTATCAAAATTATCAAATCCAACTGCTAAACTTACCGATAAACCAACAGCGCTCCATAACGAAAAACGACCTCCTACCCAATCCCACATTGGGAAAACGTTGTCGGGATTAATTCCGAATTCGGTTACTTTTTGAATATTGGTTGAAACCGCTACGAAATGCTTCGCTACATCCTCTTGTGAAGCTGATTGCAAAAACCAACTTCTGATGGTTTCTGCATTGGATAAGGTTTCTTGTGTAGTGAAGGTTTTAGAAACTACAACAAATAAAGTCGTTTCTGGATTTAATTTCTTGATTACTTCGTTAACATGATCGCCATCTACATTGGAAACAAAATGAACGTTTAAATGATTTTTATAGAATTGCAAAGCTTCTACAATCATCGCTGGACCTAAATCAGAACCACCAATTCCAATATTTACGATATCGGTAAATGGTTTTCCTGTGAATCCTTTTTTATTTCCTGAGATAACTTCGCTTGAGAAGTTTTTGATTTTATTTTTTACCGAATATACTTCAGGCATTACGTTAACGCCTTCAACCAAAACATTGGCTGATTCTTTAGCGCGTAAAGCGGTGTGTAAAACGGCTCTGTTCTCGGTTTGATTGATTATATCGCCTTGAAAATAACTGGAAATGGCTTGTTTTAAATCAACTTCGTTAGCTAAATTCAATAACAAATCTAATGTTTCTTGATTGGCAATATTTTTAGAATAATCAACTAAAAAATCATTCCATTGAATGTGAAATTTTTCAGCTCTTTTCGCATCTGAAGCAAACAAATCTTTCATTGAAGTTGCTTGAATTTTTTCGTAATGCGATTGTATGTTTTGCCAAGCTTCAGTTTGTGACGGATTTACTTTCGATAGTGCCATTATTCTTTAAATTTTACTGCTGTTATACTATCCAATTCTTTCTTTAAAGGAGCAATATGCGCTAAATATTTTTGCTTGTGTGATTCATTCATAGGTTCGGCATTTGGTAATTTCAGCCTAAGCGGGTCAACTTGAACACCATTTTTCCAAAAACGATAACAAACGTGAGGTCCGGTTGCTAAACCTGTGCTTCCTACTTTTCCAATTACTTGTCCCTGAGATACACGTTGGCCGTTTCTCACCGATATCTTTGACATGTGTAAATATTGTGTAGAATAAGTCGAACTGTGACGAACTTTTACAAAATTTCCATTTCCTGCGGTATAACCTGTTCGTTCCACAACTCCTGATGCGGTAGTTTTGATTGGAGTTCCGTGAGGTGCTGCGTAATCAGTTCCATTATGAGCTTTGAAGCGCATTTGTACAGGATGAAAACGTCTGCCTGAAAAACGAGATGAGATTCTAAAATAATCCAAAGGGGCTTTCAAGAACATGCTTTTTAGACCTTTTCCGTTTTCATCATAAAAATCTTCATATTTTTGATTTTCAGACAATTTATATGGAAAAGCAAAAATCTTTTTTCCTTTGTGTTCAAAATAAGAAGCTTCAATACTTTCTACACCTACATAAATAGAATCGTCAATGTAACGTTCATTAATTGTAACCGCAAATTTATCGCCTTTTTGAATTTTAAAGAAATCGACCGTATAGGCATAAATATTGGCTAATTTATTCGCTAAACCAGCGCTAACTCCAGCATTGCTTAAAGTTTCAGATAATGAACCTTCTATTTCCGCTGCAACCACTCTTCTTTTCAAAGTAGTTGGTTTTTGTTTGTTTGATACTACAATTGAATCTCTAAAATCGACAACCGTAAAGTTAATTCGGTCTTCTATGTATACTAAAGCTTGAAGTGTATTAGGCTTTTTCTTGTCTAAAAATAAAATGTAAGGCTTCCCTGCTTTTATTCGTCTAACATTGAATGAATCTTTTACTTTTTCAGTAACGTCGTGAATTCGTAAACTATCTTTTAATGGGAATTTTTCTAGTAATTTTCCAAACGTATCACCTGAACGAATTGTATCTCTAACCACTTTATAGTCGTTAAACGTAAATCCGTATTCTTTTATGATAGGTTCTTTTTTTACTGTTGCTTTTTTAACTTTCTCTGCATCTTCTTTCGAATTACAAGCGGTAAAAAAAGTAACAAATAAAATGGCTAGTACTAAATATCTCAATGTTTTTTGTTTTGTGCGCTATGCGGTTATTCTCCCCAGTTATCTAATTCTTCTTTCGTCCATAATTCAGGGAAGAATATTCTTTTTTGGTATTTTGGTAACATGTATTTTTTCCAATCACTTCCACCAGTAGCTTCGTGATTTCCTGGAACACTCTCGATGTATTTTTTAGCTGCATTAAAGTGACCCATTACCCAAGTAATATTAACGGTTTTGTCGTAATGACGCATCGCAGCTACTAATTCTGGATTTTGTTGGTCAATTTCTGGCAATTGTTTGAATTTTCTCCACAAGTTAATTGTGTTGTATTCTTCCATCCAATCTAAGAACACTTTTTTGTATTTTCTTTCGAATTCTAAAATTAAATACGATTTTTCACCAGTGTGATAATCTTTTCCTGCTGCTTGCCAATATAAATGTTCAAACGCATGATTGTATGGTGTATTTCTATCGATGGTCGCTCTGAAACGGTTGTCGATTAAGTTAATTAAATCGGTAGAACTAAATTCTATTAAACGATATTGAGCCGATTGAAATCCACTCGCTGGTGTTAAAGTATTTCTGAATTTTAGATATTGTTCAGGCTCCATTCCATCTTTCATGATGTCGAAAGAAGTGGTTAACATATCAAAATAACGACTAATTCTTCCTAATTTTTCAGTGAAATAATCGGTTGTTGGTTTTTCGTTATGACACAATTGGTTCATTTCCCAAAGAATCATTTTGAATAACAATTCATTTACTTGATGATACATTACAAAAACCATTTCGTCTGGCAAAGTGGTTCGTTGTGTTTGAAGACTCAAAAGCGCATCGGTTTGGATATAATCCCAATACGTGATGGGTTTAGCCCAAAGCAAACCTTCCAAATGAGTGGAAGTATTTTGATTGATGGCTTCAAATTTATCATGAAGTTGATCTAATTGTTCTTGAATCTTAGGAGTTACTTCCATTATTTTTCTACTTTAACTTTAAATGAATGCTTTAAACCTTTAAAGGCTTCTAAATCAGCTTTGATAGAACCAACAGCCAAGCTTGCCTTTACTCGGATTGGGATTTTATTGTCATCGTCTGAAACCCAAACGGTTAAACTTTCTTCTTCTTTAAAGACTCTACCTGCTTGCACGTAAGGTTTGAAAATCATGCAAGAAACTTTTCCAAATTTAGTTTTTATATCTTCTCTACCAACAAATTTTAACTTAAACTTTGTGGTTTCATCATCAAAAAACATATCAATCACAATTGATTCCCCTACTTTTAATTTATCAATTTTAGGATGATTTCTTAAATAGTAAAAAGAAGACACAATATCTTGGATGTCTTCAGGAACTGAGAACGTTTTTTCGGTTTTATGTTTATAATCTTTAACTAGAACTGTGTTTCGGTCTTGATTAAAAAATCCTTCTTGATTTTTGGTATAACCTCCTTCATCAATTTTTCTAACAAATTGATACGGTTTCCCTGTTTGCTTATCGATATAACTTTCGTAATTATCGTCTACTTTAAAGAAAAATTTGGCCATACCAACAGTCCAGCCTTTTCCGACTACGTGATGCACTTTTTTGTTGTTTTTAACGGCGTCTTTAATTTCCAACGAAGCATAACCGGCATTAACCATTCCGTAATGGATACGAAGTTTGAACCATTCACCAGTTGTATATGCATTTTCTTGAACTACAAATGAATTTGTAGTAACAAAAAGAATAAGAAGTAGCGCAATTTTTTTCATGATTTATTCATTTTTAGAAATGAAAATGCAATTTCCGTTCCAAAAATACTAAAACAAAAAAACCCAGTCAAAAATATGACTGAGTTTTTATGCTATTAACCAACCAAAAAACTATAAATTATGAAAATTTATTACAAAGCAAGGCAAACTACCTCCTTGTTTTGCGAGTGCAAAGGTATGTGTATTTTTGAATTATTCTTAGCTAGATATCAACTTTAACATATTTTTATCAAAAATGACACTACTACAACGTTATAATTTGATGATTTGTCAATAATTTGGTCTTTTTATAATGTACCTCGCAATTCTTGCTCACGCTCAATTGACTCAAAAAGGGCTTTAAAGTTACCTGCACCAAATCCTCTAGCACCCATTCTTTGAATAATTTCGAAGAAAAGTGTTGGACGATCTTCTACTGGCTTGGTAAAAATTTGCAACAAATAACCTTCTTCGTCAGCATCAATCATGATACCTAATTTTTGAAGTTCGTTGATATCTTCTTTGAATTTATCCATATGATCTTTTAATCTTTCTGGAATTGCATCGTAATATGCTTGTGGTGGCGTGCTTAAAAACTCGATACCTCTTGCGCGCATTTCAGCAACTGTAGTTAAGATGTCATCTGTTGCTACTGCAATGTGCTGCACCCCTTCTCCTTCATAAAAGTCTAAATACTCTTCAATTTGAGAACGTTTTTTTCCTTCCGCTGGTTCGTTGATAGGAAATTTAATTCTTCCGTTGCCATTAGACATTACTTTAGACATTAAGGCTGAATATTCTGTAGTAATCTGTTTGTCGTCGAATGAAAGGAAATTCACAAATCCCATTACATCTTCAAACCATTTTACTGCTTCATTCATTCTATTCCAACCCGTATTACCCACCATGTGGTCAATATATTTTAATCCCACTGGCTCTGGATTATAATCTGATTTCCATTCGCTATATCCTGGTAAAAAGATTCCATTATAATTTTTGCGTTCTACGAAAATGAAAACAGTTTCTCCGTATGCTCCATAGATACCTGCGCGAACTACTTCTCCATTTTCGTCTTTTTCAACCACTGGTTCAAAATAAGATTTTGCACCACGTTTAGTTGTTTCTTCGTAAGAATGACGTGCATCTTCTACCCAAAGGGCAATAACTTTAACACCATCTCCGTGTTTTTTTACGTGTTCACCAATTAAAGAATCACTATTCAAAGCGGTTGTTAACACCAAACGTATTTTGTCTTGCTTTAACACATAAGAAGCTCTGTCTTTAACTCCAGTTTCTAATCCTGCATATGCTAATGATTGAAATCCGAAAGCTGTTTTGTAAAAATGAGCTGCTTGTTTTGCATTACCTACATAAAACTCTACGTAATCTGTTCCCATTAAAGGTAAAAAGTCTTGTGCTCCTTCAAATATTTTTTCTAATCCGTATTCTACTGATTTTATTTCTTGTGCCATAATTCTTAAATTTTAATTTTCCGTTTTGATAGAATCTACAAAAGTGGAATCTATATAAATGGAATCGTTATAATAATTTTCTTTTACTTCTTCTTCCATATAAATGGAATCGTTGATTTCTTGATTTCTAATTTTATCTAATTTGTTTTCCATAATATCAGAAAAACCAACTTGATAAACCACAACCGCAACTATTATTACTATAAAATACATTGCTGATAAAATAGTGGTTACCAAACAAATGATTTTTCCAACATATACATTTTGTCGGCTTTGGTGTGAATATACTGTCGGATTTGCTTCATACTCTTTAAGACTTTTTATTGAAAGAACTAATCCTACAACTCCTAAAATCAACGAAACAAAAACTACAAATCCACAACAAAATCCTAAAATCATAATTACAAATGCAATTATTCCTAGTATTAAAGAAGTTGGGTCGGCTGATAATTTATTATAATTCATTAGTCTAACCAAGATTGAAAGTACGTTTCATCAGCAATACCCATGGCATCTTCTGTAACCATTAAAGGTTTGAAAGTATCTACCATTACAGCTAATTCTAACGTTTCTTTTTTACCAATACTTCTTTCTGCTGCTCCTGGGTGTGGTCCGTGAGGAATTCCTGCAGGGTGTAAAGAAATATTCCCTGGTTTTACATCATTTCTGCTCATAAAATCACCATCTACATAATATAAAACCTCATCGGCATCAATATTACTATGATTGTAAGGCGCTGGAATTGACAATGGGTGATAATCGTATAATCTTGGAACAAAAGAACAAATTACGAAAGCATTTGTTTCAAAAGTTTGATGAACTGGTGGTGGTAAATGAATTCTTCCTGTAATTGGTTCGAAATCATGAATTGAAAACGCATATGGATAATTAAAACCGTCGTATCCAATTACATCAAACGGATGCGAAGCATAAACCATTTCGAAAATTTCGTCTTTTTTCTTTACTTTAATTACGAAATCTCCATTTTCGTTGTATGTTTCTAATTCTTCTGGACGACGAATATCTCTTTCGCAAAACGGCGAATGTTCTAATAATTGTCCGAACCAGTTTCTATATTGTTTTGGTGTATAAACTGGCGAATGCGATTCTACGATAAACAAACGATTGTCTTCGGTATCAAAATCAATTTTGTAAATCATTCCTCTTGGAACTACTAAGTAATCGCCATATTTGAAATCTAAATTTCCTAACATGGTTCTTAGTTTTCCTGTTCCTTGATGAATAAAGATTACTTCATCTGAATCGGTATTTTTATAAAAATAATCGGTTGTTGATTTTCTTGGTGCGGCTAAAACGATATGACAATCAGAATTTGTCAAAACAATTTTTCTACTTTCTAGAAAATCGTCTTGAGGCGCAATATCAAAACCTCTTAATTTATAAGATTGAATGTTGTTTGACTTTGCGATTTTTGGCGCAACACTATATTGTCTTCTGATTTCTTTAACCTGAGTAGGTCTTTGTTCGTGATATGAATTGGTTGACATTCCGTCAAATCCAACGGTTCCGAACAATTGCTCGTAATACAAATCTCCGTTTGGTTTGCGGAATTGTGTATGACGTTTGCGAGGAATTTCTCCTAATTTGTGATATATTGGCATTTTTTCTTTTATTAAAAGTTCTAATTAAAGCTTAAAGTAAGACTATAAAATCTCACTATAAATCAAAGAAAAGTTATGCTCACTCAGGATTTCTCTTGATGAGGAACTTTAAATGCGAAAGTAAGTCTGTCCAATTTTTCATCATTACAAATATCGTAAAAAAAATTTAAAACCAAAATCCTACTGAAAACCAAGTATGATGATCTTTAGTTTCTGGCGACCATGAATGTTTAATTTCAACTGGGCCAATTACAGTTTCCATCCCATAACCAAAGGAATAACCAGAATAATTTGGCTCTACAAACCAAGTGTCTATGGTGTCAAAAATTTTATTTCCAACATTAGCAAAGTTAGCACTAAAATTCAAATGATGCTTCTTAAAAATCTCATAATCTGCTGTTAATAAAAGTTTTACATAACTATCTCCAGCCAAACTTAAAAAATCATATCCAAAAAAGGGTTTAATGTTATTTACTTGTTGAAATCCGTAACCTCCTAAAATAAAATCAAAATAAGAAACACTTCGTTCTCCAAATGCAAAACCGCCTTCGGTTTGAAATTTAAAAGTCATGTTTTTAAAAATGGGTTGTGCAAAACCAAAATCAGCTTTTGCTACTGAAAATCGTTCAAAATTGTTTTTATAATCAGAAGAATAAAGATATGAACGTATTTCAGAATTAAAATTCCAACCCGTTCTTGGAAAATATTTTTTGTCAAATGAGTCATATTTTACAAAACCAAACACCGACAAGTAGTCACTGTTTTCAAAAACAGGATCTGTGTTTTCTAGTGTTTCCGATTCTAATCTTAAAACTTTAAATTCTAATCCACCTCCTAAAGAAAACTTTTGAGCAAAAATGGTTTGTAAATACGCCTGATTACTCAAATCAAAAAAATCTACATTAATTGCATTGGCCGTAGTGTTAAAAACAACGTCATCGGCAATATTACTAGTGATATTTCTATTAAACGTTGTTAACTTTGAATTGAACCCAAAACTCCAATAAAAACCATTATCAATATAATAATCAAAATTGTACCGAATATTGTCACCTAAAATAACATCTAATGAAGCTACATCATTTTTGGCAATTAATCTCTTTTTTGTATAATTCACTAAAATTCCACTTTTAAACAAATCGTCATAGTGCAATCCAAATTTCAAGAATGTATTATTCTCGTTTTCCTTTAATTGCAAAATTAATTTGTCGCCATCTTGCATTTTTTCAAATGAATAATTGATAGCGCTAAAGTTTTGAGTTGCATTTAGATTTAAAATTCCCTTTTGCAATTGGGCATTAGAAATTTTAGTATTTCTTTTGAACTTTAACTTTCCAATTATATAAGCTCGGGTATAATTATCTAAATTATTAAACACAATATCTTTGATATAAATAGAATCCTGAAAGACTATTTTGTTATCATTTTTTGCGTTTGAATTTCCATAAGGAGCTAGTTCTTTAATGAATTCTAACGCTTTTTCTTTTCCTTTTGCAATAATTTCATTACCTTTTTCAAAATCTACAACGGTGTAACCTTTGATATCGGGTTTGATGTAAATGTCAGTCGCTTTTTGCTTTCCAGCCATTTTTTCAATCATCGAAAAATTATTAATTTGCGCTAAAACCGATGTAACGCCTTTTAATTCCTCTCTAGATTTTAAACCATCCTGAACATCAATACCAATTATAATATCCAATCCTCTTGCTTTTAATTCTTCAATAGGATAATTATCTACCACACCACCATCTATTAACAATCTTCCATTCATTTCTACTGGGCTGTACAACGTAGGCAACGCACCACTAGCAATCATGTTTTGAGCTAAAACTCCCGAATCTAAAACCACTTTTTCGCCTGTTTCGGCATCAGTTGCAATACATAAAAACGGTATAGGTAACTGGTCAAAATCTCTTATATGACTAACTTGCTGTGTTAAAGAAGAAATTAAATTGAAATTATAAAGTCCTTTAGATAAACCAGAAGGCAAACCTAATTTGAATTTATTAAACGGAAGTGTTAAAGCGTAAATCTCATCATTTCGTTTTTCGTAAAACGATTTTGATTCCCGAGGCGTGTAGTCTTGAAGTAAGGCATCTACGTCAATTCTAGAAAAAATAGAATCCAATTGCTCTGCATTATAGCCAGACGCGTACAATCCGCCAACAATGGCTCCCATACTGGTTCCTCCAATGTAATCTACTTTAATACCGAGTGAATCGATTACTTTAAGCACGCCAATATGTGCCAATCCTTTTGCACCACCACCACTAAGCACAAGCCCAATTTTTGGTCGTGGATTTTCTTGTCCTAAGCTGATTTGGGTAAAAATTAGTAGGCTTACAAACAAGAGCAGTTTTTTCATTTCTTTTTATTGGTATTTATTCTTGTAAAAGTCGGAAATTTTTTTGGCTTTTGAAACACCTACGACTTCGGAAATTGCTTTTTCGTCGGCATTTTGCAATCTTTTAACACTTTTAAAATGTTTCATTAATGTAATCATAGTTTTTTCGCCAATTCCAGGAATACTTTCTAAACTATTGGTTAGTGCCGATTTACTTCGTTTATCGCGATGATGTGTGATTCCAAATCGATGTGCTTCGTTTCGTAAAAACTGAATTACTTTTAAAGTTTCCGATTTTTTATCCAAATATAACGGAGCTGAATCGCCCGGATAAAACAATTCTTCCAAACGTTTTGCAATTCCGATAATCGCAATTTTTCCTCGCAAACCTAAATCATCCAAACTTTTTAAAGCTGAAGACAATTGCCCTTTTCCACCATCAATAATAATCAATTGTGGTAATGGCTGATTTTCATCTAACATTCGTTTATATCTTCGATATACCACTTCTTCCATCGAAGCGAAATCATTTGGACCTTCAACCGTTTTGATATTAAAATGACGGTAATCTTTCTTACTTGGTTTTCCATCTTTAAACACCACACAAGCCGCAACTGGATTTGTTCCTTGAATATTCGAATTATCAAAACACTCAATATGTCTTGGTTCTAACGATAAACGCAAATCTTTTTGCATTTGCGCCATGATACGATTGGTGTGTCGTTCTGGATCAACAATTTGAATTTGTTTTAATTGATCTAATCTATAATATTTGGCGTTGCGTTCTGATAACTCTAAAATTTGCTTTTTGTCGCCCAATCGAGGAACAGTAACTTTGATGTTTTCTCCTAAATTAATTGGAAAAGGAACCACAATTTCTCTTGAATTCAGGTGAAAACGTTCGCGAAGTTCTACCACGGCTAATTCTAACAATTCTTCGTTGGTTTCGTCTAATTTTTTCTTCAATTCCAACGTATGCGAACGTACGATGGCTCCATGCGAAATCTGTAAAAAATTCACATACGCCATGGTTTCATCAGAAATAATGGAAAACACATCTAAATTGGATATTTTAGGATTCAAAATTGTGGAACGCGATTGGTAATTTTCTAAAACCTCGATTTTTTCTTTAATTTTTTGCGCTTCTTCAAACTTCATTTCCATCGCTAAATCGGTCATCAATTTCTTGAAGTCTTTCAAACTTTCTTTGAAATTTCCCTTTAAAATTTGACGGATTTTTTCAATCTGACTTTGATAGTGCTCCAATGACTCATACCCTTCACAAGGCCCTTTACAATTGCCAATATGATATTCTAAACACACTTTAAATTTTCCCGAATCAATATTTGTTTTTGATAAATCATAATTACATGTTCGAAGTGGATATAGTTCTTTGATTAAATCTAGAATCGTGTGAACGGTTTTAAAACTGGTATACGGTCCAAAATATTCCGAACCATCTTTAATCATTTTTCTAGTAGAAAATATCCTAGGGAATCGTTCATTTTTGATACAAATCCACGGATACGTTTTATCATCGCGAAGCAACACATTATAACGTGGTTGGAGCTTTTTAATTAAATTATTTTCCAACAATAACGCATCGGTTTCTGTAGGAACCACAATGTGTTTTATAGCAACAATTTTCTTAACTAAAACCGAAGTTTTATAATTGTCGTGATTCTTTGTGAAATACGATTGAACGCGTTTTTTTAAATTTTTTGCTTTTCCAACATATAGAATTTTTCCATCTTTATCATAATATTGATACACACCCGGATTATCGGGCAAAGTTTGGATTTGAAGTTCTAATGGTGTTTGCATTTTTAAAAAAGAGGTAAAGAACAAAGATAAGAGAGTTAATGATTTGTTTTCTTGCTTTATGCTTTTTTTTGGTATTTTTGAATTCTTTTGAGAAAAGTAATTAAGAGAATTGAATACAAAATTAAAAAACTAATTGTAAGATATATGTTATTATTTATTAACTGGGTAATCATTACTTCATATCATTTCTCAGTAAGAAAACGAAATAATTTGATTGATAACTCTATATTTTTCACCTCAATTATTTTTACAGATGTAATTGGCTTAATTATAAATTTACTTGTATATTTATTAGATTTAATCAAACCTAAACCTTACTTATACCTGATAATTTTAATTATAGTGTTCGCTTTAAATAAAATATACTTGTCTAATCAAACAAGATTAAATCATATAATGAAAAAGAATGTCAATAAAAATGATTTTACAATGCTGTTTTTGGTTTTCTTTATTTTACAAATTCTGTTTTTTTCTTCTTTAGCTTTAATATATTAAATCTAACCGCTAGGAAAAAATACCTCAACAATTTCTATAAATTACATTTCTAGGTAAACTTGGCGTAAATCTTTGCGCTCTTTGCGTTTAAACATTTCAATTCTCAAAATTTCTTACATCTGTTTTCCTAAATGACATTTGTTTTTGTATTTTTAACACTTTAGATTTTAAAAATGACAGCCTCAAAACCACTTGTAATCCTTAAAGAAACCATTTTAGCGGGCGAAAGCAAAACCATCAACATGGAAATTGCCAAGTTGCACACCATGAATAAATTGAAGATTCCAATAATTGTGGAACGTTCAAAAATTGATGGTCCAACGGTTTTATTCACCGCTTGTTTGCATGGCGACGAAATCAACGGAACCGAAATTGTACGTCAATTAATCATTCAAAAAATCAATAAACCTAAGCGCGGAACGATAATTTGTATTCCGATTATCAATATTTTCGGATTTGTAAATCAAACTAGAGAATTTCCTGATGGTCGCGATTTGAATCGAGTTTTTCCTGGAAGTAAAACAGGTTCTTTGGCGAGTCGTTTTGCGTATTATATTTTAAAAGATATTATTCCGCACGTGGATTATGCAATTGACTTTCATGCAGGTGGCGCCAGTCGTTTTAATGCTCCTCAAATTAGAATTGTACCAGAAAATCCAGAATTGAAAGAACTTTCCGATGTTTTCAATGCACCTTTTACGTTGTATTCGAAGAATATTTCGGGTTCGTTTCGAAATTCTTGCGATAAATTAGGTGTAAAAATGTTGCTTTTTGAAGGTGGAAAATCATTGGATTTAAATCTTCAAGTTACCGAAGAAGCGGTGGAAGGAACTAAACGATTTCTAAATCATTTAGAAATGTTAAATCCGAGAAAGAAAGTAACTAATCCTCAGAACAAAACCATTTACATCGAAAAATCGAGTTGGATTAGAGCTAAATATTCCGGCATGTTTCATGGTTTAACTACGATTGGTAGTTTTGTCAAAAAAAGCGAATTACTAGCTACTATTTCTGACCCTTACGGAAAAGTGGAACACAAAGTAAAAGCGCCACATGAAGGCTACATTATCAATGTAAATGATGCGCCAATTATCTATCAAGGTGATGCTATTTTTCATATTTCTACACATTTGTCATAAAACCTAACAATTGTCATGTTTTATTGTTTTGACTAGGCGTATTTTCGCTAAAATTTTTAGGTATGAACTTCTGGAAAAAACTAACACACGAAGAAAGAAAAGCAAGAATTGATAAGGCTTTGCACGATAATGTTAACTTCTCAAAAGATGCTTCTTTAGGTTATCCAGCTTCTAAGTTAGACAGTCGTGTGTTTTATGATGATGCACCATTTTTAAAAGATGCGCCAACACTTCAAACGTATGTTGCCAATCCAAATAACATTGGCTGTCACACTTTTGGCACTTCTGAAAAAGCATTTTATGGCACTCAAGAAATTGAACGTGAAGTTTTAAACGTAATCGCAGTTGATATTTTTAAAGCCAAAGAAAACGAATTCGATGGTTATATAGCTCCTGGCGGAACGGAAGCCAACATTCAAGCGATTTGGGTTTTTAGAAATGAATTTCTACATAATTTTGATGCGAAATTAGACGAAATCGCCATTTTAGCTTCGGAAGACACGCATTATTCGATTCCAAAAGCTTCTAATTTATTACAAATTGATTGGTTAAAAATTCCGGTTGGGTTTGAAAATCGTGAAATAGATGTGAATGCATTGGATAACATCATTTCAGAAGCTAAAAATAAAGGTAAAAAATACTTCATTGCCGTTTCAAATATGGGAACGACTATGTTTGGTTCGGTTGATAATCCTGATGATTATACTTCGATATTAGAAAAACATAATGCTACGTATCGTTTGCACATTGATGGCGCTTATGGCGGATTTGTGTATCCGTTTAGCAATCAAAAATCGAATATCAACTTCAGTAATCCAAAAATTAGTTCGATAACCATTGATGCACACAAAATGTTGCAAGCACCTTATGGAACAGGTGTTTTTGTTTGCCGAAAAGGTTTAATTGAAAACGTATTAACCAAAGAGGCCGAATACGTAGAAGGAATGGATTTAACGCTTTGCGGAAGTCGTTCTGGAGCAAATGCCGTTGCGGTTTGGATGATTTTATTTACTTACGGTGCTTATGGTTGGTTTGAAAAAGTGAGTATTTTACAAATGAGAACCCAATTCTTATGCCACGAATTAGACAAATTGAGCATTAAATATTTCCGTGAACCTTTTATGAATATTGTAACAATTCATGCCGAATCAATTCCAGAAAAAATTGCTGAAAAGTATGATTTGGTGCCACAACAACACAACGAAAACAACAAATGGTACAAAATTGTGTTAATGGATCACGTAGAAGTAGAACATTTGACTAAATTTATTGAAGAACTAAAAAAGTTATAATAATTTCGGTATTTTTGAGTTTTTAGTAAAAACTATAACTCATGAAAAAACTTACATCAATTCTATTTTTTGCATTATCGTATTTGACATTTGCACAACCAACAGAAAATCAAATTAGAGTCGTTGGAAAACACTCTGAAACAATAAAAGCAACTCAAATAGAATTAGTTTTTACGCTTCAAGAAGTAACAACACTTACTTATAGTAAAGAAAAACAAGTTATTAAAACCATTTCGGAAGTATTGGAAGAAGTTCAATCCTTTATTTCGAAAAACAATTATTCTAAAGAAAAACTAAGTTTTCAATCTATTTCAGATAAGACTTTTGGTAATAATACCCGAAATTACAGTTTATCATTAAACAACATTGAAAAAGGAATTGAGTTAATCAATAATCTAAAAGTAAACGGAGTTACGGCGGTACAAATTAATTATGTATTTGATAAATCAGAGGAATTCGCTCGAGAAATGTCATCAAAAGCGCTGGAAAATGCCAAATCAAAAGCTGAATTTTTAGCATCAAAATCCAATAAAAAAATTGGAAAACTTTTAGTTATTGATGATAATACGCCAAATTGGGGTGTAACAGGTGGAACGCCCAATTATTTAGCAAACAATAACAAACAACCAGAACAAACTAATACGTACACTCTTTATGTAACGTATGAATTGTTAGATAAATAATAGATGTTGGATAAAAAATCGTTAAGGCAAAAGGCAAAAGCTGAAAGGCAAAAGTTAACTCAAGATGAAATCGAAGACAAAAGTTTAGCGATTGCAAACCAATTGTTGCGTATGGACATTTGGGACAAATTGTATTATCATTTGTTTTTAACGATTGAAGAGCAGAAAGAAATCAATACTGAATATATTCTTCAAATTTTAGCGGGAAAAGATAAAGAAATCGTCATTTCGAAGTGCGAGTTTACTACTTTAGGAATGACGCATTTTTTATTAACCGATAATACTAAAATCAAAAAGAACAATTACAACGTTCCTGAACCTATTGATGGTTTAGAAGTTCCTGATGTGAAAATTGATGTGGTTTTTGTGCCGCTTTTAGCTTATGACAAGCAAGGAAATCGTGTTGGGTATGGCAAAGGTTTCTACGATAACTTTTTAAGCAAATGCAAGCCCGAAACAATTAAAATTGGATTATCATTCTTTCCTCCAGAAGAAAAAATTGAGGGTGTATCAGAAAGTGATGTTAAATTGGATTTTTGTGTGACGCCTGAGGGAGTTATTTGTTTTTGAATTCGAAAACGTGTTTGTTGAAATGTAAAATCAACTTTAATTCTTTTGAATTATTAAAATATTCATTCAACTGATTTTCGGAATAATGCTTTATTTTACTTTTTCCTCCAAGAAAATAAGGCGTAAAAAAAATATATTTTACCTTATTATTTTTTAATTTTTCTATGCAAAAAAAGTGTGCTGGATAATCAATTCTTTCAGATTTATTAATTACAAAAATTTGTCTAGTAAGACTATCTTCATGCATTAAGTTATAAATCTCATCTGAAACATTCAGATTAAACTCAATTTTATCAGGACCTGGGGCATCGCTACTTTCGAAATATTCTATTTTCTCAATATAATTTTCATTCTCCTTTTTACATCCAAAAAAAAGAAAGGTTAACGAAAACAATAAAAAAATTGAGTTTTTCATGTTGAGATTATTTTTCAGCTAATGCTTCCTCTTTATCCGCATGAGCAAACGCTCTTTTGTTGAATACGATTAAAATCCCAACACCAGTTGAAATCGCTACATCGGCTACGTTGAAAATAGCGTTGAAAAAAGTGAAGTGTTTGCCACCCCAAATAGGTAACCAAGAAGGTAAGTTTCCTTCCCACATTGGAAAATAAAACATATCTACTACTTCACCGTGGAACCAAGTGCCATAAGGTTGGTCTGAAAAAGCTGTTGCTACTTGATGATAACTATCGTTAAAAATAACACCGTAAAAAACAGAATCAATAATATTTCCTAAAGCGCCTGTAAAAATTAAAGCAATAGCTACGATTAAATAATTTGATGCTTTTTTTCTTACCGAATCCCACAACCACCAAGCAATTCCACCTACGGCTACGATACGGAATAAAGTTAAAATTAATTTTCCATGTTCGCCAGGAATTTCAGCACCCCAAGCCATACCTTCATTTTCTATAAAATGAATTTGAAACCATTCTAAACCCATTACTTTTATGGATTCTCCAATAAAAAAATGCGTCTTGATATAGATTTTCGAAATCTGATCAATTAATAAAATAGCAATGATTAATAAATAGGCTTTCTTTAACGACATGTTCAATTTTTTTGCAAAAATAGTGTTTTTATTAAATAAAAAACGCCCCAAACGGAGCGTTAGTATAATTTTGTAAAAAGATTAACGTTGCAAGTTTTTTGCTTCGATACTCATAGTTGCATGAGGAACGATTTTTAAACGCTCTTTACTTATTAATTTGCCTGTAACTTTACACAAACCATAGGTTTTGTTTTCGATACGAATTAAGGCATTTTTTAAATCTCTAATAAATTTTTCTTGACGAATAGCTAGTTGTGAATTGGCTTCTTTACTCATTGTTTCACTACCTTCTTCAAATGCTTTAAACGTTGGAGATGTATCATCGGTTCCGTTATTTAAGTCATTCATATAAGCACTTTTAATAAGCTCTAAATCACCTTTAGCTTTTTCTAATTTAGCTTGAATTAACGCTTTGAATTCAGCCAAATCAGCGTCTGAATATCTAATTTGCTCCTCTACCATAATTTCAATATTTTTTATAGTTATACGTCGATTAAAAACCTTTCGGTTCTTATTTTGAAATTAATATACTTGTTTTTATATCATCAAACTCAATTTCCGTACCATTTTCAAGGGTTGGAACAAAAATTAACGATTCGGTTAAGGTTTCTGACTTAATATACGATTCATTAGCTAAAACAGCTTCCTCCACTTGCGGATTTTTTTCCATTTTAACGGTAATCTTGTCCGTTACTTCAAAACCTGAGTCTTTTCTGATATTTTGGATTCTGTTAATCAATTCTCTCGCGATACCTTCTTTTCTTAATTCATCGGAAATGGTAATGTCTAACGCTACTGTAATTCCGTTTGAATTGGCTACTAACCAACCTGGGATATCTTGCGAAGAAATCTCAACATCTTCTAGTGATAAAGTTATACTTTTTCCTGAAATATCCATAACCAGCTCACCATCACGCTCTAATTTAGCAATTTCTTCTTGTCCAAATCCTTGTATCTCTTTGGAAATCAATCCCATATCCTTACCAAAACGCGGCCCTAATGTCTTGAAATTAGGCTTAATTTGCTTCACTAAAATACCAGAAGCATCGTCTAATAATTCAATTTCTTTTACGTTTACCTCTGCCATAATTAAGTCAGAAACTGCCTCAATTTCAGCACGCTGATTGTCGTCAAGTACTGGAATCATTACCTTTTGCAACGGTTGACGCACTTTGATCATTTCCTTCTTACGAAGCGATAAAACTAGTGAAGAAACCGTTTGTGCTTTCATCATTTTGCTCTCTAACGACTTATCAACAAAGTTTTCAACCGAAACTGGAAATTTCGCCAAATGTACACTTTCAAATGACTCAGAACCTGTAGCTTGTGTTAAATCTATGTAAAGTTTGTCCATAAAGAACGGAGCAATTGGAGCAGAAAGCTTCGCTACCGTTACCAAACACGTATAAAGCGTTTGATAAGCCGCGATTTTATCTTGCGCATAATCGCCTTTCCAGAATCTTCTTCTACACAAACGAACGTACCAGTTGCTTAAGTTTTCCTGAACGAAATCAGAAATAGCTCTTGCTGCTTTAGTTGGTTCGTAATCCGCATACGCTTCATCGACAACTTGAATTAAAGTATGTAATTCGGATAAAATCCAACGGTCAATTTCTGGTCTTTCTTCTAATGGAACTTCCGCTTCAGAATAAGTAAATCCATCAATATTAGCATATAACGAGAAGAACGAATACGTATTATATAGTGTTCCAAAGAATTTTCTTCTTACCTCAGCAACACCTTCAATATCAAATTTTAAGTTATCCCAAGGGTTTGCATTCGAAATCATGTACCAACGTGTAGCATCTGGACCATATTCAGCCAAAGTAGTGAATGGGTCCACGGCATTTCCTAAACGTTTCGACATTTTCTGTCCGTTTTTATCCAAAACTAATCCGTTTGAAACTACGTTTTTGTAGGCAATTTTATCGAAAACCAATGTTCCAATCGCATGTAATGTATAGAACCAACCACGTGTTTGATCCACCCCTTCCGCAATAAAATCAGCTGGGAAAGCTTTATTTTCGTCGATTAACTCTTTGTTCTCAAATGGATAATGCCATTGTGCATAAGGCATTGCACCTGAATCGAACCAAACGTCAATTAAATCGGTTTCGCGTTTCATTGGTTTTCCTGATGGAGAAACTAAAACGATGTTATCCACTACATTTTTATGTAAATCCACTAAATCGTAGTTGGCTTCGCTCATGTCGCCAATTTTGAATCCTTTGTACGGATTTTCTGTTTGGAAACCTGCTGCGATTGCTTTTTCGATTTCGTTGTACAATTCTTCAACTGAACCAACTAACATTTCTTCGGTTCCATCTTCACTTCTCCAAATTGGCAAAGGAATTCCCCAATATCTTGAACGCGATAAATTCCAATCGTTTGCATTTTTCAACCAATTTCCGAAACGACCTTCTCCTGTAGCTTTTGGCTTCCAGTTGATAGTTTCGTTTAAATCAAACATTCTATCTTTGATTTCGGTTACTTTGATGAACCAAGAATCTAATGGATAGTATAAAATTGGTTTGTCTGTTCTCCAACAATGTGGATAACTGTGTACGTATTTTTCAACCTTAAAGGCTTTGTTTTCTTCTTTTAATTGGATAGCGATTTCTACGTCAGCTGAACGTTCTGGCGCTTCTCCGTCGTTGTAATATTCGTTTTTAACGTATTTACCTGAATAATCTCCTAAACTTTGGATGAATCTTCCTTGTAAATCAACCAATGGCACTGGATTTCCGTTTTCGTCTAAAACCAACATTGGCGGCACTTCAGGCGTTGCTTCTTTCGCTACTTTAGCATCATCTGCTCCAAATGTAGGTGCGGTGTGAACAATTCCTGTTCCATCTTCCGTAGTTACGAAATCTCCTGAAATTACTCTAAAAGCATTTTCTGGATTTTGATAAGGTAATGCTAATGGTAGTAATTGTTCGTAACGAATTCCTACTAAATCAGCACCTTTTGCCTCGGCTAAAATTTGATACGGAATCTTTTTATCGTCCGATTTATAATTTGTAAAATCTTCTTCTAATTCCGCAACAAAATACTTTCCACCAAATTGTTTTCCAACTAAATTCTTAGCCAAAACTACATTTACCGCTTCAAAAGTATATTGGTTGAATGTTCTAACTAAAACATAATCAATTTTTGGACCAACTGTCAACGCTGTATTTGATGGCAACGTCCAAGGCGTAGTAGTCCAAGCTAAGAAATGAACCGTTCCAAAACCTTGTAAAAAGCTTGGTAAGGTTTCGTCTTTTGCTTTGAATTGAGCTACAATCGTTGTATCCGTAACATCACGGTATGAACCTGGCTGATTAACTTCGTGCGAAGACAAACCTGTTCCTGCTTTTGGAGAATACGGTTGGATTGTGTATCCTTTGTATAGTAAATCCTTGTTGTAAATTTGTTTTAGCAACCACCAAACGGTTTCCATGTATTTGGATTTGTACGTCACATACGGATCTTCCATATCAACCCAATACCCCATTTTTTCGGTCAAATCGTTCCAAACGTCTGTATAACGCATAACGGTTCTTTTACACGCTTCGTTGTATTCGGTTACCGAAATGGTTTTTCCGATGTCTTCTTTGGTGATGCCTAATTCTTTTTCGGTACCTAATTCTACAGGTAAACCGTGCGTATCCCAGCCTGCTTTACGCTTAACTTGGTAACCTTTTTGAGTTTTATAACGACAAAAAATATCTTTAATCGCACGCGCCATCACGTGGTGAATTCCAGGCAAACCGTTTGCAGATGGTGGTCCTTCAAAAAACACGTAAGGCGTAGCTCCTTCACGAGAAGTTACCGATTGTTCAAAGACGTTATTTTTCTTCCAAAAATCAAGAACTTCTGATGCTACTGTTGGCAAGTCAAGTCCTTTGTATTCAGTAAATTTTGTGCTCATTTTGTCGCTTTCTTAAATCAATCTGCGAAAGTAATGATTTAAAGGTAAAAGGCAAAAAGTAAAAGGTAAAAGTTGAGACTTAGGAAAAAACTTCTTTTAAAACTTCTAACGATTTTGGTTTTTTGAAGCCATCGAGGTGTAAGGTGTAGAAATCTAAGAGGATTTTCAGCAAAATTTGGCGTTCTATTCCAGCAAATACTTTTTGGTCGGCATCAAATTTTAAGTCTAATAATTTTTTGAACAAATGCGTTTCATGTTCAGTTAACGAATTTACACTTTGAAAAGGCGTAAAATAGCCTTCTTTAGTATCAAAAAAACGAAAATCTATTTCGGTTACATCGGGATAAAAACCTAAGTACTTTGTTACTTCCATCATTAAAATTAGATGAAAATTTGCCATTTCATCGTGTGTGTCTAACCAAAGCAAAGCTGTCTCCAAAAAAGAAAATAGGTTTTGATTTTTCTCTTCTTCTTTGATGGCGTGATGCAAAATTTCGGAGAGAAAAATTACAATCGTACTTTTAACAATATCTGTATTTATGGAATAATAGCTGTGTGCTAATCGGATTTCTTTAAAATGTTCGAGCGTACCTTTGTTTTTGTGATTGGCTTCGATTTCAATAATGGTTAATGGCTGAAAATAGGCGATTTTTTGATTGGCTTTTTTGTTAGAATAAGCGCTTTGTACAAAATAACTTTTTAATCCATCTGATTGCGTGAAGCATTTAACAATCAAGCTTTTTTCTTGAAACTTTAAGGAAGAAAGAACGATGGCTTTAGTTTTGACTAGCATTGAATTATCTAATAATCATCACTTTTTTCACGGTAGAATCAGTTCCGTCTTGACTTGCTACAAAAATCATATAAACTCCTGAAGCCACTTTATGTTTTCCGAAAGCTTTAGTGTCCCATTCAATAGTTCCTCCTGATGAAGTAGTTTCGTAAACTAAATTCCCTTCAATATCTGTGATTTTGATATTAGCTTTGTCTGTTAAACCACTAATTTTTACCGTTCCTAAAAACTCTGGTCGCACTGGATTTGGATAGACATAAACATCTCCTAAACTATCACTTGGCTTAGTTGAAGTTCCTAAAAACGAAACAATTCCCTTATCTGTGGCAAAAAACACTTCCCCAGAAACGCCATCAATTTCAATATCTAATACGTTATTACTTGGTAGTGGTGAGTTGCTTTTGTCAAAGCGGTAAATAGTTTGTTGACCGTTTGAAGAAACTAAGAAAACACCTCCATCTGCAATGGAAACCCATTTTCTATTAGCCCCATCAACGGCAATATCTAAAATAGGTTGTTGGTAAAAAAGTTCTTGCGCTAAATCGCCTTCTTGAATAATAATTGGGAAAACATCTAATTCTGTTTCAGAGATAAATCTGTCAACACCAGATAACACACGTAAACCAGCCATTGTTCCAATCCACAATTGATTTCGGTTATCAATAGCCACACAATTTACAACCGTAGTAGGAAGATCGGCATTTTCTTGGTTAATTACAATAAACTTGTTGTTATAATTTTCATTAAAAGCTACAACACCATCGTTATAAGCAGGTATCCATTTGGTACTGTTTTTATCGATAACCATTGCGTTGTATCTTCCAGTGGATAAATTTGCTGTTATTCCAGATAAATTATAGGATTGCCATTGCCCGTTAGCTCTTAAAACTTTGATTCCTCTATCTACGTATGCATTTGTTACCCAAAGATTCCCTTCTCTATCAAAAGCAGGGCTATTGATTCGAATATCAACATAAGTTGGATTACCTGGTAATACTAAAGATTCTAAACCATTTGCACCTGTATTGGTGTTATTGAGTAATTCTATTGTATTTCCAAACATTTTTAAGAGTCCAGAAAAATAAGACGTTACATATACTTGATTTTGGTTAGATGGATTAATTGCAATATCCGACAAAGATTTTGCACCACTTAAATCGCTATATGGAATAACACTCCAACCTTGATCTGTTGTAAATGTACTAATTCCGAGCTCGTCGAGTGGATAAGGATTAAACGATTGGCTATAATCACCATGTACGACCCAAATTTTGTTAGGTGCCTTTTTTAATCTAAAAGTACTATTTTGAAGGGGTCCGTTTGGAGACATTGCAGTAAATACCGTCGGATTTGTTAAGGTTGTAGAAAACAACCCATCTTTTTCAGTTCCAATGTATATAAATCCGCCTACGACTGAAGCGGCTGTAAAACGCACAGCAAAATCGGGTATTTGAGTTATATGAGCTAAAATTGAAAATGATTGATTTAAAACATAAATATTGTTTTGAGTTGTTACGATGAGCTCCGTTCCGTTTGTTTTTAATTTTAGTCCTGCTTGATTGTGATTTAAAATTTCAAATGATGTAGCTCCATTAAATCGATACGTTCTAGCATTTGTGTTTGTAGCAATCAATTGATTATTGAAAGTTACAATTCCAACCCAAAATCCAGCATCAAAAGTTTGCCATTGACTAAAATCAAACAAATTAGGATTATTTAAATTAGCTTTTCTAATACCAAAACTTCTTGTAACGGCATAAATTTCGTTATTAAAAACGGTAGTTTGTAGTACTTCTGTTTCTTCTCCTGATGTACCAATAAAATAGGTTGAAACAAATTCAGATGTAGCTATATCGATTACAGAAATTCCATAATCTGTAGCAATATATAAACGACCATTGAATTCAAAAAAATCATTAATTTTCTTTTTGTTAGGTGGCACAGGCACTTCTTCAATAACATCTACTTTAGTAGTAACAGAACCATCTGCATTTTGTATTAAAATTAAACCATTATTATTTCCAACAAATGTTTTATTAAAAGCATCTGAATGGTGAATTGTGGTTATAACATCTGGTTTTAGCCCCGTAATTGAATTGTAAACATTCAAATTAGAAGACGCAATTACTTGTGAAAAAAGAGCATTTTGAGTAGAGGCAAACACAGCATTGGTAGACGATTCAACATCTACAATTTCATTGTAAGAAAAATAACCTTTCCACAATTGATTGCTTTGTTGCCCAAAAAAATAATGGGAAATAAAAAATATAAAAATATAAATTGCCTTTTTCATCGCAAGTATTTAATACAAATATACTACAAACGTATTAATTTTAATTTTGATATATTTTATAAAAGAAAAAAGCTCCTACAGTTTCCTGAAAGAGCTTTTTATATAATTCAAAGTTTATTGTTACACAACACCTTGAGCTAACATAGCGTCAGCCACTTTAACGAAACCAGCAATGTTGGCTCCTTTAACATAGTTTACATAACCATCTTCTTCTGTTCCGTATTTTTTACACTGACTGTGAATACCTGTCATGATGTCTTTTAAACGAGCATCTACTTCTTCACTTGTCCAGTTTAAACGAATAGAGTTTTGTGTCATCTCTAAACCAGATGCTGCTACACCACCAGCGTTAGCTGCTTTTCCAGGGGCAAATAAAACTTTTGCATCTAAGAATTGTTTAATAGCATCTAATGTACATGGCATGTTAGCTGCTTCAGTTACACACATAACACCATTTGCAATTAATTTTTTTGCATCTTCTTCATGTAATTCATTTTGAGTTGCACAAGGAATAGCGATATCCACTTTTGCTTCCCATGGACTTTTCCCTTTGTGGAAAACAGCACTTGGGAATTTTTCAGCAAAACTTTCAGCTCTGTTGTTTCCGCTAGCTCTCATTTCTAACATGAATTCGATTTTCTCTCCAGAAATTCCGTCAGCATCATAAATATATCCATCAGGACCTGAAATGGTAACTAATTTACCTCCTAATTCATTCACTTTTAAAGCTACTCCCCAAGCCACATTTCCAAAACCAGAAATAGCAACTGTTTTCCCTTCAATTGTTTCGCCGATAGTTCTCAACATTTGTTGGGTAAAATAAACTACACCATAACCTGTTGCTTCTGGACGAATTAAAGAACCTCCATAAGCTAAACCTTTTCCAGTTAAAACTCCTGTAAATTCATTTCTAATTCTTTTATATTGACCAAACATGTATCCAATTTCTCTTGCTCCAACACCGATATCTCCGGCAGGAACGTCTAAATCTGGACCAATATGACGGCATAATTCTGTCATAAACGATTGGCAAAAACGCATAACTTCAGCATCTGATTTTCCTTGTGGGTCAAAATCAGAACCTCCTTTACCTCCACCCATTGGAAGAGTTGTTAAACTGTTTTTGAAAACTTGTTCAAAAGCTAAAAACTTAAGTACCGATAAATTTACTGTTTGATGAAAACGAATACCTCCTTTGTAAGGTCCGATTGCAGAATTCATCTGAATACGGAAACCTCTGTTTACTTGGATTTCACCTTTATCATCAACCCATGGCACTCTGAAGATTACTGAACGCTCAGGCTCAGCCATTCTTAGAAGTACATTTTTTCCATCATACTTTTTTTCATTAGCAATAAAAGGCATTACTGTTTCAGCAAATTCTTTTACTGCTTGTAAAAACTCAGGCTCGTTTGGATTTTTGGCCTCAACAAGCGCCATAAAATCATTAATTTTTTGTTCCATTATACTATTAAACTTGTAGCTAAACTAATTCGTTAAATATGTTTTTTTACTTAAATTATCAAATTCGCAAAATTTAAGTCGACAAATATACATTTTAAAAATTACTTGGTATATTTTTAAGAAAAATTTATACCACATGTTCTTTAATATTTAACTTATACTATTAAGTTGTGTTTTTTACATAAGAAAAACATTCTTTTTTTTTTGAAGTGCAGTTTGTTTTTATATATTTGTCCGATAATGGAAAAATTTTAGCGATGACTAAAAAAATTAAATACCTACTAATGTTGCTTTTAGGAGCAAATTTATCAATGACTGCCCAATTTGGCTTCTCTCATGAAGTTGGAGCTTTTGTTGGAGGAGTTGCTTTTCAATCTGACTTTGGAGTAAGAAACGATTTTGAAACTAACGCTGGAAACACAGGTTTTGGTATTGGTTTGGTTCACTATATGAATTTTGCTTATCGTGCAGAATGTAATTGTTACATGCCTGAAACTTATTTTAACGATCACTTTAAAGTGCGTTCTGAGTTATCTTACAACAGTACTCAATTACAGCACTTTGGTAAATGGGCAGACAGAAGTTCATTTACAGCATCTCAATTAAGAGCAATGAAAGGTGAAGCCAAGGTTACGGATATTGGTATGCAATTAGAATATTTTCCATTAAGTATTCGTGAATTTACAGCTACTGATGGTGCTTGGGCTCCATTTATTGGTTTAGGTGCTCACTATACTTTTTTCCAAAACGGGACTTATTCTGAATTAGGCCCAATGGATACTCCAATTTCTACTCCAATTAAATACTATGGCGCTTGGTCTGATGAAGGAGGAAGTGCTTGGTCTGTTGTTGCAAGTGTGGGTACACGTTACAAATTAACAGAGTTATCTGATTTATTTGCTGAAGTAAGATGGCAGTACTATTTTTCTGATTGGGTTGATGGTTTAAATCCTGATCCTGAAGTTTGGACAGAAAACAAAGCAAACGACTGGAACTTATGGTTTCATGTAGGTTACATTTATTATTTAGATTAATATATTTTACAACATAAAAAAATCCCGATTCTCACGAATCGGGATTTTTTGTTTTTAGTTGTTTCTGCTATTTAAAAGCTTGTTCTAAATCCGCCAATAAATCTTCGATATCTTCAACTCCAACACTCAAACGAACCAAGTCATCTGAAATACCTACTTCTTTTCTTTTGTCTTCTGGAATAGAAGCGTGTGTCATTAAAGCTGGGTGATTCGCTAACGATTCAACGCCGCCTAATGATTCTGCCAAAGTAAATACTTTTAAATTTTCTAAGAATTTAATCGCATCTTCTTTTTTACCTGACTTGAAAGTAAATGTTACCATTCCTCCAAAACCACTCATTTGCTTTTTAGCAATTTCATGAAATGGATGAGAAGCTAATCCCGGATAATACACTCTTTCCACTAAAGGATGATTATCTAAATATGCTGCTACTTTTTCGCCGTTTTCACAATGACGTTGTACACGTAAGTGCAATGTTTTAATTCCTCTTAACACTAAGAAAGAATCCATTGGTCCTAAAGTTGCTCCCGTTGCGAATTGTTTGAAATGTAATTCTTCACCCAATGCTTTGTCTTTAATGATTAACGCACCAGCAATAACATCTGAATGACCTCCTAAATATTTAGTTGCCGAATGCATTACAATATCAGCACCTAAATCCAATGGTTTTTGTAAATATGGTGTTGCGAAAGTATTATCTACTGCAAACAAAATATTGTGCTTTTTAGTAATTTGAGCAATTGCAGCAATATCAGCTAATTTCATTAATGGATTCGTCGGAGTTTCTACCCAAACCAATTTTGTGTTTTCATTAATTAACGATTGGAATTTCTCCAAATCATTCATATCCACAAAATGAAATTTGATGCCACTATCTTTATATAATCTTGTGAACAATCTGTAAGTTCCACCATATAAATCGTCCATAGCAATGATTTCGTCACCTGCTTTGAACATGCGTAACAAACAATCTGTTGCCGCTAATCCGGAAGAAAAAGCCAAACCTCTTGCTCCGTTTTCAATGCTTGCTAAAGCCTCTTCTAATGCGGTTCTTGTTGGATTTGCTGCTCTACTATATTCGTAATCGCCCACTGGTTTACCAGGACTTGATTGTACGTAAGTCGAAGTTTGAAATACTGGTGGCATTACCGCTCCCGTTACTTTTTCATGATGTTGTCCACCATGTATCGTTTTTGTATTGAATTTCATTTTAAAAAATTTTTACAAAGGTAAATAAAAGTTGTTTGATGCTGCTTTTTGAATCGTTAACAATTCGCTAAATATATTTTTTAATCGACATCATAATTCCCAAATGAATGCCTTCATGATAATTGTTAAATTCCATTGCTTCTTTTAATGTTCCTAAATAAAACCCTGTTTTTGTCTGATATGGATGAAATTCTTTGAAAACGCCCGCTTCAAAATCAGATTTGGTTTTTTCAACCATTTCGGATAGTAATTTCTTAATTTCATCTACTTCTGCTTGAGTAGTTTTTCCATCTGGACGCGAACCATTTTGATATTTCTCAAAAAGTGAATCCGAAATATGCATTGGTAAACCTGATAACGCATAAACCAATTTCTGTTGGGAAACGATAACGTGACCCATATTCCAAATCAAATTATTACTCATTCCTACTGGAATTGTATTGAGTTGTTCTAATGAATAATTCTCTAAAAATTTTAAATAAATACTTCTACTGGTTTCCCAAATTCTAAAAGTTGCTTCCATGGCTTAATTTTTTTATAAAATTACTGATTTTTAGAATTCAAAAGGCTGTATTTTTGTGCCAGAAAATGAAAAACCAATAAAATGAACAAAATATACTATTTGGCTTCGTGTGATACGTGCAGAAAAATCATTAAATCGTTGCCGAACTCTAATAAATTAACGTTTATTGATATTCGTCAAAATCCAATTTCGGAAAGTGATTTGGAAGAAATGTATCAACTTTCAGGAAGTTACGAAGCGCTGTTTAGCAAAAAAGCGCAATTGTATAAATCGTTAGGATTAAAAGATAAAAATTTAACCGAACCCGATTTCAAAAAATACCTTTTAGAACATTACACGTTTTTGAGTCGTCCTGTTGTTGTTTTTAATGATGAAATTTTTATTGGAAACACGCAACCCAATGTACTTAAATTAACGAAAGCTCTTCAAAGTGTCTAAAAGAAGTTGGGCATTATTTGCCGCTACCTTAGTTTCCATTATTTATGGCGTAACCTTTACTATTGCTAAAGATGTTATGCCGAAATACGTTGATGCGTTTGGATTTATCGTCATGCGTGTTGGTGGTTCGGTAGTTTTATTTTGGCTAATTTCATTTTTTGGACCCAAAGAAAAAATTGCAAAAGAAGATTTTCCTAGAATTATTGCTGCAGCGTTCTTCGGAGTAGCTTTTAATATGTTGACTTTTTTCAAAGGTTTGAGTTACACATCACCTATTATGGGAGCGGTTTTGATGGTAACAACTCCAATGATTGTCCTCGTTTTATCAGCATTCATCATGAAAGAACGCATGGAAAACCGAAAAGTTTTAGGAATCATTTTAGGATTAGCTGGAACGATAACGTTGATTTTATACGGAAAATCATTGGTAAACGCTACAAATGCGAGTTTAGGCAATTTATTAGTTTTTGTAAATGCCGTTTCCTACGGATTTTACCTCATTATCGTGAAGAAATTAATGGACAAATACAACGCCTTCACCTTCGTGAAATGGATTTACACTTTTGGTTTTTTGATGGTATTACCTTTTGGTTGGAACGAATTTCAAGCCATAGATTTTGCTAATTTACCAACTGATATTTTCTGGAAAATTGGTTTTGTAGTCGTGTTTTCAACCTTCTTAACCTATTTACTAAATTTAGTTTCTATGCGCGAACTAAAACCAACAACCGTAGCTGTTTTCATTTATTTACAACCACTTTTCGCTACTATTTTCGCTGTAAGTTTAGGAAAAGACGACTTGAGTTTGGTGAAATTAATTTCGGCTATTTTAATTTTTATTGGGGTATATTTAGTAACGCAGAAAGCCTCCCCCAACTCCTCCAAAGGAGGGGAGAAAACTAACTAAATATTTTTTTCCAACTATATAAATCACAAATAAATACACAAACTTATTCCCCCTTTGGGGGTTAGGGGGCATTTTCATATCTTTGAAGACATTTTTATAACAATATGATACAATCCATGACGGGTTTTGGGAAAGCTTCTTTGCAATTACCAACCAAAAAAATTACCGTAGAAATCAAATCGCTAAACAGTAAAGGTTTAGACTTAAATACACGTATGCCTTCTGTTTTTCGTGAAATGGAATTGGGTTTACGCAATCAAATTTCACAACGTTTAGAGCGTGGAAAAGTTGATTTTTCACTTTATGTGGAAGTTACAGGCGAAGAAACGACTTCAAAAATCAATGTGCCGATTGTAAAAGGATACATCAACCAGATGAAAGCGGTTATTCCAACAGCAGATGAAACGGAATTAATGAAAATGGCGGTTCGTATGCCCGATGCTTTAAAAACTGAGCGCGACGAAATCGATGAAAACGAATGGAAACAAATCCAAACCGTAATTGATGAAGCTTTGGAAAACATCGCTAATTTTAGAAAAGATGAAGGCGCTTCTTTGGAAAAAGAATTTCAATTGCGTATTTCAAACATTAATAATTTAATGAACGAAGCAGTTTCTTATGATTCTGAACGCGTTGAAACGGTAAAAACTCGTTTAAGAACTGCTTTAGATGAATTAAAAGTCAATGTAGATGAAAATCGTTTCGAGCAAGAATTGATTTTTTATTTAGAAAAATACGATATTACCGAAGAAAAAGTGCGTTTGGGTAACCATTTGAGCTATTTCTTAGAAACTTTAAATGGAACGGAAGCTAACGGAAGAAAATTAGGTTTCATCACACAAGAAATGGGAAGAGAAATCAACACTATGGGATCCAAATCCAACCATACCGAAATGCAAAAATTGGTAGTGATGATGAAAGATGAATTGGAGAAGATTAAAGAACAAGTTTTGAATGTTCTTTAAGAAAAGAGAGAAAAGAATAAAGAAAATAGACAACACAACTATACAATGACAAAAGGAAAATTATTAGTATTCTCTGCGCCATCAGGTTCTGGAAAAACCACTATAGTAAGACATTTATTAGCCCAACCCGATTTGAATTTAGAATTTTCGATTTCATGTACAACACGCGAACCACGTGGCGAAGAAGTACATGGAAAAGATTATTATTTTATTTCTTGGGACGAATTCAAAAAGCATATTAAAGCAGAAGATTTTGTAGAATGGGAAGAAGTATATACCGATAATTTCTATGGAACTTTAAAAGCCGAAGTAGAACGCATCTGGGCTTTAGGAAAACACGTAATTTTTGATATTGACGTTGCAGGCGGATTGCGTATTAAAAGTAAATTTCCAAACGAAACGTTAGCTGTTTTTGTAAAACCACCAAGCGTTGACGAATTAAAACGTCGCCTAAAACAACGTTCTACAGAAAGCGAAGACAAAATCAACATGCGTATTGCAAAAGCGTCTGTAGAATTAGCTACCGCGCCACAGTTTGACACCATCATCAAAAATTATGATTTAGATGTGGCAAAAGAAGATGCGTACAAATTGGTAAAGGATTTTATTAGTAAATAAAAAGTATAGCACTAAGCCTCACTAAGTTTTGCACTAAGTTGCACAAAAAACTTCGTGAAACTCTGTGTAAAGCTTTGTGAAACTCTGTGTAACAAAATGAAAATAGGTCTTTATTTCGGAACGTTTAATCCCATTCACATTGGGCATTTAATTATTGCCAATCACATGGCAGAGCATTCTGATTTGGATCAAATTTGGATGGTGGTTACGCCGCACAATCCGCATAAGCAGAAAAGTTCGTTGTTAGATGATTACCATCGATTACACATGGTGCATTTGGCAACCGAAGATTTTCCGAAAATCCAACCATCGGATATCGAATTCAAGTTACCGCAACCGAATTACACCGTAAATACTTTAGCGCATTTACAAGAAAAATTTCCAAAACATGAGTTTTCCTTAATCATGGGCGAAGACAATTTGAACTCGCTTCACAAGTGGAAAAACTACGAAGTCATTTTGCAAAACCACGATATTTATGTCTATCCGCGACTAAATTCAGGTGAAATTGATGAGCAATTTATTAATCATGCAAAAATTCATAGAATTGGCGCGCCTGTAATAGAATTATCCTCAACCTTCATTCGCGAAAGCATTAAAAAAGGTAAAAATGCTGTTCCAATGTTACCGAATAAAGTTTGGGAATATGTAGAGCATAATAACTTTTATAAGAAATAGATTAACATTCCTTTACCATTCGTTCCCAATCCCATTGCGTAACTTTGTATTCTTAAAAATAAAATGTTATGCTAAACTTCGAATTATACAATCCTGTAAATTATGTCTTTGGAAAAGGACAAATTGAAAAACTAACTGAATTAGTTCCTTCAAATACTAAAATCCTTATCGCTTATGGTGGCGGAAGTATCTTTAAAAATGGTGTTTACGACCAAGTAAAAGCTGCTTTACCCAATCACGATATTGTGGAATTTGGTGGCATTGAGCCCAATCCTCGTTTTGAAACTTTGATGAAAGCGGTTGCAATTATTCGTGCTGAAAAAATCGGATTTATTTTAGCTGTTGGTGGCGGAAGTGTGATTGATGGTGTGAAATTTATTTCGGCAGCTGTGAATTTTGAAGGTGACGAAGCGGATATTTTGAAAAAACGAATTTTATTCAAAGATATTTCAAAAGTAATTCCTTTTGGAACCGTTTTAACTTTACCAGCAACAGGTTCGGAGATGAATTCAGGCGCTGTGGTTACGATTGAAGCTACTCAAGAAAAACTAACATTAGGCGGAAGCGCTTTGTTTCCAGTTTTTTCGATTGTAGATCCAACGGTAATCACTTCTTTACCAAAAAGACAGTTACAAAACGGAGTTGTGGATGCGTTCACGCATGTTATGGAGCAATATTTAACTTATACACACGATGCTTTACTACAAGACCGAATTTCAGAAAGTATTTTACAAACGCTAATTGAAATTGGTCCCGATGTAGTAGAAAATCCGAATGATTATAAATTAGCTTCCAACTTTGTTTGGAGTGCTACTATGGCATTGAATGGATTAATCCAAAAAGGGGTTCCTTCGGATTGGGCAACGCACATGATTGGTCATGAATTAACCGCTTTGTACGAAATTGATCATGCGAGAACTTTGGCTATCATTGGACCCAACTTATACCGCGTAATGTTCGATACGAAAAAAGACAAATTAGCACAATACGGGCAACGCGTTTGGAATATTCAAGGCAATTCAACCGAAGAAATTGCAGAAAAAGCAATTGAAAAAACGGTTGAATTCTTCCATAAAATGGGCATGAAAACCAAATTATCGGAAAACACAGAAAATTACAAAAAAACGGCTGATTTCATCGCCAATCGGTTTGAAGAAAGAGGTTGGAAAGTATTAGGCGAAAAACAAAATATCACCATCGAAAAGGTAAAAGCAATCGTAGAAATGAGTTATTAAAATCGCTTCACGCAAACGTTTTTTGTAAATCCTTTTAAAATGATTATTTTTGATTTTCTAAATCGAAACACATAATGGAAAAGAAGCCGAAATTTGCAGTCATTGGAGGAGGAAGTTGGGCAACTGCAATTGCAAAAATGCTTTGTGAAAATCAAGACGAAATTGCTTGGTACATGCGAAGTACTTATGCTATTGAGCATTTGAAACATCAAAAACACAACCCGAATTATTTAAGTTCGGTTGCGTTTGATACCAATAAATTAAAACTCACAAACGACATCAACGAAGCGGTTGCTTATGCTGATTATGTAATTTTTGTAGTTCCTTCTGCTTTTTTAAGCAAAGAATTAGAAAGTTTAACCGAAAGCTTAGAAGGAAAAGTTATTTTCTCTGCGATTAAAGGAATTGTTCCAGAATCGAGCTTAATTGTTGGTGAACATTTTCATACCAAGTATGATATTCCGTTTGAAAACATTGGTGTAATCACAGGTCCGTGTCACGCGGAAGAAGTAGCTATGGAACGGTTGTCGTACTTAACCATTGCTTGTAGCGATAGAAAAAAAGCCAAATATGTTGCTAAAAATCTAAGCTCGCATTACATCAAAGCAAAAACTACTGATGATATCATTGGAACAGAATATGCAGCAGTTTTAAAAAATATTTATGCTATTGCTGCCGGAATTGCACATGGTTTAGGCTATGGTGATAATTTTCAAGCGGTCTTAATGAGTAATGGTATTCGCGAAATGAAAAAATTCATTCGTAAAGTGCATAAAATGAAACGAAATATTAATAATTCGGCTTATTTAGGCGATTTATTAGTTACTGGTTATTCCGTGTTTTCTCGAAATAGAATGTTTGGAAACATGATTGGAAAAGGCTACACCGTAAAATCAGCACAAATGGAAATGAGCATGGTGGCAGAAGGATATTACGCGGTAAAAAGTGCCTACAAATTAAACAAAGAATACGGAGCTGATACTCCAATTATCGATGCCGTTTACGAAATTTTATACGAAAACAAAGACGCCAAAGCTGTTTTTAAAGAACTAACAGATAAATTAAACTAATTCATGCTATCACTAAAAACAGGCTCAATCGATCATTTAATTGATCATCCTGGTATTATTACAGCTTTTACAATTACCATCATTGCGATGTTGGTTCTAGATTTAGGAGTTTTAAACAAAAAAGGACATGTAGTTTCCAATAGAGAAGCTGCTATTTGGTCGGTAATTTGGATTTCTTTAGCTATGGGATTCAGTGGTATTATTTATCACTACATGGGAGCTGAGAAATTCATGCAGTTTCAAGGGGCGTATTGGATTGAAAAAGCGCTTTCTGTAGATAATTTATTCGTGTTTATCTTGGTTTTTGGCTATTTCAATGTCGCGAAAGAAGCCCAACATAAAGTCTTATTTTGGGGTGTAATTGGTGCTTTGGTATTTAGAGCTATCTTTATTTTTACTGGAGTTTGGTTACTAAATTATACTTATTTACCCGAAATGGAGCTTTTTGGACAAGTGGTAAAAATTAATTATTTACTAACCATTTTCGGAATTATTCTAATTGTTGCGGGAATCAAATCTGGATTTAGTAGTGAAGAAGATGATGGAAGTAAAGATTTTAGTAAAAGTGCTGGTTCTAAATTTGTACACAAGTTTTTTAAAGTGAGTCCAAATTTTGATGGTGATAAATTTTTCACCATTCAAAACGGAATCAGAATGGCAACCCCTTTATTCGTTGTGGTTGCAATTGTTGAATTTACCGATTTATTATTTGCTGTAGACAGTATTCCAGCAATTTTCGCTATCGCACCAGATGATCCATTTATTTTATACACATCTAACATTTTTGCGATTTTAGGATTGCGTTCGTTGTATTTCTTATTAGCAAACTTTATGTACATGTTCAGTAAACTGAAATATGGATTAGCGTTCATCTTGGCTTTTATCGGTGTAAAAATGATTATAGCGCCGTTTTACCACATCGAAACTTCTTATTCTTTAATGGTTGTTGGAAGTGTATTAATCTTGTCTGTCGTAGCTTCTTTATTGTTTCCTGATAAGGATTAATTATTTCACAAGTTATAAAACCGCAGATTCGCAGATTAATTAGTTTAAATCTGCGAATCTGCGGTTAATTTTTGGCTTTTATTTTATCGTAATCTCATCCACAAAAATAAAGGCATCGCCACCAGCGCCTTGATGCCATTCTGGTAATTTACCGAAGTTTTTTGCGATGACTTTTACGTATCGTGCTTTTTTTGATTTGGTTTCGTTTGATGTGAAATTTAGAATCGTATTTTCTTCTAATTTTGGATCTAAGGTATTGTTTACCGAACCGAAATACGTAAAATTCACATTGTCTTCCGAAACATAATAATCGACTTTCGTTGGCATTAAAATCCACGAACGTTGGTCTTGTAAAAAGCGTGCTGAAATTTCAGTAATATTTTTCACTTCTTTTAAATCGACAACCGCTTCAAAATCCTGATTTTGATAGCCTTGCCAATCGCCTTTTCTCCAGTTCTCTGTTCCTAAAATCCCATCTAACAACCCTTCTGGACCACCCGCATGATATTGCGGATTATAAACTGATTTGATATTGATGCTGTAGTTGTTTGGTTTTTTAAAGAAGGTTGCGGAAATAGTGTTGCTTTGTCCTTCATTTGTTTTTACATAAGCTTCAATAGTTGATGTTTGCGATATTTCAAAAGGTTTTGTGTAAGGAACAAATAGTTTCTTTGCCAAATGATCGTCTTTATCATTAATCATAAAATAAATCACATCATTTAAGTATTGAGACTTCAATTCAATCTTCAATTTATCTTTAAATGATTTGCTTTCCGCTTGAATTACAGGAACTGGGATTATTTCTTTAATAATATAATCTAAATTCCAATCAATATCTTCAGAAGATTCAATTTCTTTCTCTTGTTGAATCGCTTTTTGTTTATTGATTTTTCTTTGCTCTTCAGTAATTACAGCCTTCTCACCACTTTCAAGGTTTACAACTATTTTATCAAAATATAAATCGTTTTCATAATGATGAATAATACTTCCAGGACAAACAGGATATTCACTCATAACACTCAACACATACCAAGCACTCATTTGACCGCAATCTTCGTTTCCAATTAAACCATCTGGCGTATTTGTATAAAAATTATCTAAAATATATTTGACTTTTTCATTCGTTTTTTCTGGCTTGCCAACATAATTGTACAAATACGCCATGTGGTGACTTGGCTCGTTTCCATGCGCATATTGCCCAATTAAACCCGTTACATCTACTTGTTCTCTTCCTGTAGTTTTGCTTTCACTGTTGAACATTTCGTCTAACTTGGCTTCAAATTTTTCAGGTCCGCCATAAGCTTGAATCATGCCTTCAATATCTTGTGGAACGAAAAACGAGTATTGCCAAGAATTACCTTCGGTAAAATTATTATTAACTTCTCTTGGATCGAAAGGTTTGTCCCAACCGCCATTTTTCTTTGGACGCATAAAACCCGTTTCCCAATCGAAAATGTTTTTCCAATTTTGAGAACGATTCATGAAATAGTGGTAATCTTCTTGTTTGTTTAAAATTTGCGCCATTTGAGCAATACACCAATCGTCATACGCATATTCTAAGGTTTTAGAAACGCTTTCGTGTTCGTCGTCAATAGAAATGAAACCGTTTTTCTTGTAGGCATCCAAACCTAAAACATCTCGCATGGCAGACGCTTTACTAGCTTCAAAGGCTTTTTCGTAATCAAAACCTTTAATTCCTTTTGCCATCGCATCGGCAATAACAGAAACCGAATGATAACCAATCATACAATCGGTTTCATTAGACGCTAATTCCCAAACTGGTAATCTACCGCCTTGTTCGTATTGTTTGATGAACGTATTGATGTAATCAGAAGTACGTTTCTTGTCGATTAACGTGTACAACGGATGCGCGCCTCTAAACGTGTCCCAAAGCGAGAATACTGTATAATAATCAAATCCTTCGGCAACATGAATTTGGTTGTCTCTACCACGGTATTTTCCATCTAAATCTTGTGCGATATTCGGTTGCATCATCGTGTGATACAAAGCCGTATAGAAAATCGCTAACTTATCTTTATCATTTGAAGTGACTTCAATTTTTGATAATTCTTTGTTCCAAAGTGCGATAGCGTTTTGATGTGCTTTTTCAAAATCCCAATGGTTGATTTCGGAACTATTTAATTTGGCACCTTCATAACTTGTTGGCGAAAGCGATACTTTTACGAGGATTTTTTCTCCTTTTTTGACTTTGAATTGATAAGCACCTGCATAATCTGTAAGTATTCGATTATCTGTCAGATGATTTGCACTATTTGTCTTAATTTCTTTAAATGGTTTACTGAATTCAATCCGAGCGTAAACATATTGATTTCTAGCCCATGCTTCGCTTCTTCTTAAAACCTCAATTGTTTTTGAATCAACATATCGAATTTCACCTTCCAAAAGTTTATCACGATGTCTTAAATCTAAAATAATATTGGCCTGACCTGCTTTATTAAACGTATATTCATGAAAACCTACGCGTGTTGAAGTGGTTAAACGCACATCGATATTATGTTTGTCTAATTTCACGGAGTAAAATCCAGCGGAAGCTTTTTCATTATCATGTGAAAAAGTAGAAGAATACACTTTATTATCAAACGAAGGTTCGCCCATAGTTGGCATCAACATGATATCTCCATAATCCGAAACACCGGTTCCATTCAAATGCGTGTGCGAAAATCCGTAAATCAAATTGTCAGAATAATGATAACCGCCACAGCCATCCCAACTGCCATCGATTCTGGTATCAGGAGACAATTGCACCATTCCGTATGGCACCGTTGCACCTGGAAAAGTATGTCCGTGACCTCCTGTTCCAATAAATGGGTTGACGTGTTTGGCGTAATCTTGTGCTTGGGAAAAAGTAGTAGTTAAAAAGGCTAAAGCAATAAGAAATGGTTTCATGTTGTGTTGTTGAAAAAATTTCTTAAAGGTAAAAATATTTTCTTTTTTAACGAATGATAACTCAGATTTTATGGATTATCTAAAAGATAAAAATGAAAACCGCAGATTCGCAGATTAATAGTCCAATCTGCGAATCTGCGGTAAGTTTTTTAAAATCTAATTTACGAAAACACCTCTTTTGTTGATAATTGGTAAATCGGCAGTAGCTTTTTCGTTGATGGAATTGGTTCTAAAAACAAAGGTTTTATCGAATAATTGTCCGTTTGCGAAGTATGACAACATGAATTCGTTATTCAATTGTAAGACGTTGTTTTCCAATAATTCAACTTTAACGGCGGTTCTTGGTTCAACTTTAGCAAACGCATGACGAAAAGTTCCCGTTTTGCGTTCTTCGCCATTGATTAAACCATAAGCGCGTGAAACTACCATAGCCATTTCTAGCAAATCATCGGTATCGTTTATTAAATAAGCGTACCAAGAATTCTCCATGAAATCGTCGTTCCATTCTTGAAAAGCTACAATGTGAACGCCTTCTACTTTTGGGATGATAATGTCTTTTTTCATGATTTAAGATTTATGATTAACGAATTTCGAATTCAGAACATTCTAAAATCTGAAATCATCAATCATCATTCAACAATCTATAGGCTCGATTTGAATTGCTCTAAGAAACGAACGTCGTTTTCATAAAACATACGGATATCGCCAATTTGGTACAACAACATCGCAATACGCTCAACTCCCATTCCGAAAGCGAAACCTGTGTGTTCATCTGGATTGATGCCGCAATTTTTCAATACATTAGGGTCAACCATTCCGCAACCACCAATTTCTAACCAACCGGTTCCTTTGGTAATTCGGTAATCGGTTTCGGTTTTTAATCCCCAATAAATATCGATTTCAGCACTTGGTTCTGTAAACGGGAAATACGAAGGACGCAAACGGATTTTCGATTTTCCGAACATTTCTTTCGTGAAATACAACAACGTCTGTTTTAAATCGGCAAACGAAACATCTTTGTCAATATACAATCCTTCCACTTGATGGAAAATACAGTGTGAACGCGAAGAAACAGCCTCGTTACGGAACACTCTTCCTGGAGAAATCGTACGAATAGGCGGTTTGTTGTTTTCCATATAGCGCACTTGCACCGATGAAGTGTGTGTTCTCAACAAAACATCAGGATTGGTTTGAATGAAAAACGTATCCTGCATATCTCTTGCTGGATGATATTCTGGTAAATTTAATGCGGTAAAATTGTGCCAATCGTCTTCGATTTCTGGACCTTCAGACACGTTAAAACCTATGGTTGAAAAAATATCAATCATTTGGTTTTTTACAATAGAAATTGGGTGACGAGAACCAATGTTCATCGCTTCTCCTGGACGCGTAGTGTCGCCGTAAATTCCTTTTGCTTCTTCTTTGTTTTCTAAAGCGTCTTGAATGGTTTTCACCTTTTCTTCTGCCGAAGTTTTCAATTCGTTGATTACTTGTCCAAATTCTTTCTTTTGTTCGTTTGGAACATTTTTGAATTCGGCAAAAAAGTCTTTCAACAAGCCTTTACTTCCTAAATACTTGATTCGGAAGGCTTCTAATTGTTCTTTATTATCGGTTTGAAAAGTTTTTACTTCTTCAATATGGGCTTTAATCGTTTCTGTCATCACTCGTTTTGTAAAATGCAAATTTATGGATTTTTTTTGAGAGACAAGTCAATGACTTGTCTGTACTAATAAATTAATTAGTCAATTAATTCTTTCTCTAAAAAGTAGCTTACAATTGCTTCTTTCATTAGCACGGCTTGTTCACCTGCTTTTAATGGTGGCAATTCTTCTTTTACTTTGTAATGTGGCCAACCTTCGTTATCAAAATACTCAAATTCGTAGTAACCATAAGGTTCCAACAAACGGCAAATGGCAATGTGCATTAGGTTTACTTTTTCATCTTTTTTGAAAGTAGCATGAATTTTCCCCAATTCTTGTACTCCAATTAAATAGATAATTCCTTCTAAATCAAGGTCTTCTCCGCCTGAAAATTTTTCTGATAATATGTTGACAACGCTTTCCCAACGCTGTTTTAATTGTTCGTCTCTTGACATTTTTTATAGATGAAAGAAAAAAGAGAAAAGAAAAAAGACTATTCCCAACTTTCTATATTAGTTTTGCAAAGATAATCGATGGTTTTGTTTTTTACACATTCTATCGTCTTTGTTCTTTATTCTTTCATCTATTTTCTTTTTGCATGAGTTTTATTGATATTGTTTTTACGGTTTTATTAGGTTTTGCGGTTTATAAAGGGTTGGAAAACGGACTTTTTGTGGAAGTGGCTTCTCTGGTGGCGTTGGTTGCTGGAATTTATTTAGCGATTAAATTTTCGAGTTTAGTAGGTGCGATTTTTACCGGAATTGTCCCAAGTTGGAATCCGAAATATATTGAAATTACGGCTTTTATCATTACGTTTTTGTTGGTGGTGATTGGAATTCACTTAAGCGCAAAAATTTTAACCAAATTAGTCGATTTTGCTTTTTTAGGTTGGATTAACAAAATTGCTGGAGTGATTTTTAGCTTATTGAAAACGATTTTAGCGTTGAGTGTAGTGCTTTTTATTTTTGAAAAAATCAACATCAACAACATGCTGCTTTCAAAAGAAACGCAAGACAATTCAATGTTTTATAACCCAATTCAAAATATTTCAAAAGCGATTTATCCTACTATTGAAGGGTGGTACGATAGTTTGAAGAAGGAAGTTGAGAGTGAGGAGTAAAAGCTTCGACAAGCTCAGTCTGAACACTTTCGACTGAACACTGAACACTATTTCTTCACTTCCTTAATCGCTTCTTTATCTATCCAAGCTTTGGTTTTATCGGTTAGTTCTACTTGTTTCCAGTTGCCTAATTCTTCTAAAACGAAAACTTTTGTGCCTTCGTGAAGTGTTACTACATCTTCAGAACTGTTTTTAGGTTCGGCTTTCAAAGTCGTTGATTCTGCGAAAACAATTGCTGGATTGTAATTTGTGTCGAATTTCTTCTGTAAAAATGCTGAAAAAATGGTTACGCCAATTCCAACTAAAAACAATAGAAACAAACTGAAAAAAGTGCGTTTTAGAAACACGGTATTTCCAAAATAATAACCTAAAAACGAAAGTAAACTCAGGAAAGCAATAAAAACGGCTAACCATGCCCAAGTATCGTAATGAAATGTACTTGTAAACTCTTTCACCATTTTCTTAAAACCTACTTCTGGAAGCATTTTAATGTCGTCTATTGCCGTTTTTTGGGCAAATGACAGATTGGTTTGAATGGCTTCGTCATCTGGGTTTAAAAGCAATGCTTTTTCATAATTGTAAATTGATGGCGCTACTTTGCCTAATTTGTAATAGCAATTGGCAATATTAAAATACAAATCGGCCGATACGTTGCCTTGATTTACAATGCTTTCGAAAGATTTCAACGCTTGTTCGTAATCGCCTTTGTTATATAAATCGTTTCCTTTTTTGAAGGTAGTAGCATCGATTGATTCGCTTGCATTAGCAAATGAAACCAAAAACAAAAAGAATAGGATAATCTTGTTTTTCATTATTTCAATTGTTTTTCTAGTTCGGTAATTATTTCGATAGCTCTGTCAAAATCGTTGTGCATTGCGGTTTCAGTTGCTGGTGCATATCTTGCGAATTCACAATCATTCATTAATTCCATAAATTGAGAAATACTGATTTCTGAAGCATTTCTTTGTTGTAACAATTCAATGATGTTGTCTTTGCTCATTTCAACCGTTTCGATATGTAATTTAGCTTTTAAGAAATTGTGTAACGCTTTTTCCATTGCCATATAAAACGGAACTTTGTCACCCATTTGTTTTTTAGCTTCCGATAAATATTTCTTCACTAATCGGTTATTATTTCTAACTCGGTTTCCTACAACATCGGCATCTTTTGTTTCTTTTTGTTTTCTAGCAATCATCACAATTGGAATCAATAATAATGGTGCAAATAACAAACTATAAAACAATCCCGAACCTAAGAAATCTTTTTTAGAAGCGGAAATAAATTCTGTTTTCAACTTGTTGAATTGGAATACTTCTTTTTTCTGAATGGCTTGTTTATTAGCACTTGGTGTATTGGCTACAAATGTTCCATCACCTTCCGCTACGTCAATGATGATTTCTTTTGAAGTGATGGTTTTATACGATTTACTTGTCAAATCGTAGTACGAAAACTCCATTGGTTTAATCGTATATTTTCCTTTAAACTGAGGAATAATGGTGTATTTGTCCGAAATTTTTCCGGTCATACCCGTAACAGGTGTTTGTACATTTTCGGTATGAGCTGGATCATACATTTCTAACGCGCTTGGAACTACTGGTTTTGGTAATGTAAATAATTTTAAATTTCCTTTTCCTGAAACACTTACTTCTAAATCTAAAGATTCGCCCGCTTTTAAAGACGTTTTCGATGGTTTTACTACAAAATCAAATTTTCCAACTGCGCCTGTAAATCCTTCTGGTTTTCCGTTTTCCGGAAGTGGTTTTACATTGATAGTTTGCATTCCTGTAGAAAGTGATTTTTGAATTACACGCATTTCGTATTCACCAAACCAATCGCGACGACCTGTTGGTACCTCAGCATCTAAATCAATTTTAAAAGGTTCAATGGTTTTAGCTCCCGCTTCTAATGGATATAAAATTACTTTTCGTAATACTACCATACTGAAATCTTTGCCGTTATACTTTCCACGTTCGGCACGAAGTTGTTTCATGTCAATGTACTGACTCCATAAATCATTGTATTTTGGTGCTTTGAAATTTCTAAAATTTCCAACGGTTGATCTTGGTTCGAAATACAATTTATAAATAACAGTAACAGGTTCGTTTACATACGGATTCTTAGTTGACATTTCGGCTACCAAATGAATTCCTTCTCCATAATTCACATTTGTTGGTTGCTGACCAGGATAGGTTGGCATTTGGATAGGATCTGTAATTGTAATTTTTATAGGTGCTGATTTATAAATGGTTTCATCAAATTCAATAGAAGCAGCACCAATGGTAAATGTTCCTTTTTTTGTAGGTGTTAAATAATAAATAATTTGGGTTGAAATTTCCCTTTTTTGAGTAACTCTACCATTTACAATCGTAATCGAAGTTTGATTTCCTTTATTTATAAAAGGACCCTCTGCTTTAAAACCGGGAAACTTTGGTGGGACAAAATTATCACCTTCGTTATTGATAGAAAAAACCAATTGAATTCGCTCGTTTAAACCATAAGAACTTCTTTCTGTTTGCGCTTCAAATTTTACTTGAGCGGAAATAGAATTATAAAAAACCGATAAAAATAAAACTAAAAGTATCTTTTTCATGAATTACCAATCTTTTTCATTTGAAACCGGACGCGCTTTTACCTTCTTAGCATTCACTTTGTCCTGCACTTTCTTCTCTGCATTATTAACCGCATCTAAAATATTATCGATGCGTTGTTTGTCGGCACCACTTGGTTTTGGATTTTCGTTTTTATCTTCTTTTTTCTCTCCGTCTCCTTTTCCTTGTTGGTTATCGCCTTGTTTATCTTTGTTATTCTGATTGTCTTTATCAGAATCTTTTTTGTCGTTTCCTTTGTCGTTTTTACCGTCTTTATCTTTTGGCTGTGGTTTATTATCTTGACCGCCACCACCTTTATTGTCTTTTTTATTGTCTTTTGGAGGTGGATTATCTTTTTTCTTTCTTTTGGCTAAAGCATAATTGTAACGCGTTTCTTCATCCTTTGGATTGTTTCGAAGTGCGTTTTTATAAGCATCAGCTGCTAAATCATATTTCTTTTCCAGCATGAAGGTGTTGCCTAAATTATGATAAATTCGATGTTTTTCTTCTTTAGTTTTGGCAATTTCTAACGCTTGAATATATTTTATTTGTGCTTCGCCTTGTTGATTTTGTCGATAAATGCTATTTCCCAAATTATAACCCGCAACGGCTTTTTTTGGTGATTTTTTCGATTCCGTTACCCGATAATCAGCTTCGGCATCCACGTATTTTTTTTCGGTAAACGATTGATTTCCGTTGTATAGATTTTTATCTTTTTCTTGACTGAAAAGCGTAATGCAATTCAATAATGTTAATATGTAAACTATCTTACGCATGTTTCTTTTCATTAAATAAGTTCAACTTTTGCACCCATGCTGTTTTTTTCTCCAAAAGGAAAATATCTACCAATAATAACAAAAACCCTAACGCTAAAAACCATTGATATTGCGATTCAAAATCAGCTATTTGTTGCGATTCAAATTCTGATTTTTCTATTTTATCTAATGATTTTTTAAGTTCTTCAACCACTTCTTTTGTGGATGTGCCAACAATATATTTCGATTTGGTTTTATCGGCAATATTTTTTAAAACTTCAGGATATAATTTTGTTGTAACCGTTTGTCCTTCTGAGTCTTTTTTATAAGAAACTATTATTCCTTTATCATCTCGTAATGGAATTGGACCGCCTTTTTCAGTTCCCACTCCAATAGTCAAAATACGAACGCCTTTCTCTTTTGCCATTTCAATAGCATCTTCTGCGCCTTCGCCATGGTCTTCTCCATCAGAAATCAGGATAATTAACTTACTGGTGTCTTTCACATCAAAAAAATCAACCGCTAATTGAATGGCATCGTTAAAAGCGGTTCCTTGCGAAGAAACCATATTGGTATTCATGCTTTGCAAATACATTTTAGCAATGCTATAATCGGTCGTCATCGGTAGAACAGGGTAAGCGCTTCCCGCATAACCTACAATTCCTACTCGGTCATTTCCCAATTGATTAATGATTTGCGAAACAATTTGCTTGGTTTTTTCTAGTCTATTTGGTGCTACGTCTTCGGCTAGCATACTTTTTGAGATGTCAACTGCGAAAACAATATCAATTCCTTGACGTTTTACGGTTTCCATTTTGGTTCCCATTTTTGGGTTTACCAAAGCAATAATAATGCAAGCTAATGCCAACAACAAAACACCTGTTTTTAAAGCGGGTTTGAAGCTCGATTTCTCAGGAGCTAATTGGTTAAACAATTCCAAATCGGCAAAAACAGCTTGTCTTTTTCTTTTCCAAAACAAATTGAATAGAAAAAGTGCCACTATTATGGGTAATAGTGCTAATAAATAAAAATATATTGGACTTTCTAATTCAAACATTTTTTCTTTTTCTAAACGATTCCTCTAAAAACTGAATTTCTCAACAATACCTCAACACCTAGCAACACAAAAGCAATTAAAACGAAAGGTTTGTATTTCTCATCATAATTGTAGAATTTTTTCTCTTGAATTTCTGTAGTTTCTAACTTATTAATTTCGTCGTAAATGGCTTGTAATTTCTTATTTGATGTAGCTCTAAAATATTTCGCATCGGTTGCTTTTGCAATTTCTTTCATCAGTTTTTCATCAATTTCCACTGGCATCATTCTGAATACTAATTTTCCATTAGCATCTTTTGCTACAGGAAACATGGCTTGTCCGTTTGTTCCAATTCCGATGGTATATACTTTAATGCCGTATTCTTTAGCGATTTCGGAAGCCGTTCTTGGGTCAATAGTTCCTGAATTATTCACACCATCCGTCAATAAAATGATAATTCTACTTTTTGCTTTGCTGTCTTTAATTCGGTTAATAGCCGTAGCTAAACCAACGCCAATTCCGGTTCCATCGGCAATAATGGAATCATCATACTCTATGGTTTTTAGCGATTGTAAAATGATGGTTTTATCAGAAGTTACTGGTGTTCTCGTATAACTTTCACCCGCATAAACGACCAATCCAATTCTATCGTTAATTCTATCTTGCACAAACGTTGAAGCCACTTTTTTCAATGCTTCTAGACGATTTGGTTTTAAATCATTGGCCAACATACTACTCGAAACGTCAATCGCCATTACAATATCAATTCCTTTTGTGGTTTTTGATTTTGAAGTTACATCAACACTTCTTGGTCTTGCTAATGCGATGATTATCGAACTTAATGCTAAAATTCGCAATACGTATAAAAACGGTTTTGCTTTAGCCAAGAAAGTTCTGTTTTGTTTGAATGGTTCCAACGAACTCATTTTTACCGTTGCTGAAAGTTGGTTTCTTTTATAAAATAACCAACCTATTGCTAATGGTAAAACCAAAAACAACCATAAGAATTCCGGATTTAAAAAGGTTACTTTTCCCATTATTTCTTGGCTTTTCTTAGTTCGATTGAATTCTGAATTTTCTCTATAATCTGCTTCGCGTGTTCGTCTTCTTCTTTATAAATTAGGAAAAACTCTTGAGCGCCTCCAGGCTGAGACAACACCATGATTTCGTATTCCATTTTCACATCTTCATCTCTCACAGGATCAAAAGCGGTAAATGTTCCGTAGGCTTTTTTACCCGAAAGTCCTTTTACGTTTTCGAATTCGCCTGTTTTTACGATAATATTTTTAGCGCCAAACTTTTCTAATTCTTTTAAATCAACTTCAAGCGCTAAATCCAAATCCAATCGAGTGGTATCTTTAAAAGCAGTTGTAATTAAAACAATAGAAAAATTATCAATGATACTTCCATACATAAATCGACTGTTCGATTTTACGTTTTCGGGAAGATTATTCTGAATTTTCTCGTCGTTATTGCGTTTTAAAACTTTTGGTGTTGAAATGATAATAGCAGGTTCGCCATATTCAGACGTAATCCACTCTTTTTCTAATAATTCTTCGGTAGAATGTCCAATGTAATTGTCTTTAATGAAATCGAATCCCACTGTATAAGCGAAAATTACAACTGAAGCCACCAATAAAAACATCGAAATTCCGATAGACATCACTAAACGTTTGAACTTTTGTTTTTGCATTTCTTTCTTGCGAACTTCTTCCGCAAAAAGGATAGCCGCTTGGTCTTCGGTTCTTGGTAAAGCTTTATCGATGATTAACAAAAACTTATCGATGATTTTTTTATCGGTTTCAATTTCAAACAACATAGGTTGCGATTTAGCAAATTTTACTAAATCCGAATTTTCTAAAACGCGACTGAATTTTTCCAAATCTTCACGATTTACAAACATTTTCTTGTCTTTAATCGCTTTTTTTAGGGATTCTATCAATTCGCTCGAAGTACTTTCCATCGCTGGAATATGAACCGATTCTTCGATGTACGTTCTGGTAATATCAGTCATTTCAGAATAATATTCTTTGACATCACCGCGTTGCACCAATTGTTTTTTATCTAAGTTTTGAAGATACGCAATCGCTTTTTCAATTGGCGAAGCAAAAAATTCTTCTTTTTGCTCTTTGTCTTTTTGTAATCTTTTGATGATGAAGTACGATGCAAATCCAGAAGCGATAATCAATACCAATAAAATCAGTAATTTCCACCATTCGCTCATCGGTTTTTCTTCGGTGGCGATGATGTCTTTGATGTCGTACATTTGTTGTTTGGTCGTATCAACTTTTACATCGTTTACCAAAATCGACAGCGAATCGGTACGAAATTCTTTTTGATTGATTTTTACCAATAATTTCGGAATCACATAGCGTCCCGAATCAAATTGGGTCAACCCGTATTTTTTGATTAATTCGTATTGGTTGTCGTTTTTTATGGTGTCAATTGGATAAGATTCTAATATTTCCAAAGCACCAAAAAACTTTCCAGCAGGAAAAACCACTTTATCTTTTGCGTTTACTTTTGCTTTGATGGTTAAATTGAATTGCGATCCAATTTTTATTTGAGTAGAATCAATATTAGACGAGATTTGTTGGGAAAACCCAAAAAATCCGAACAATAAAGCAATGTATAAGTAAATTTTCTTTTTCATTTTTCTTAATTACGCGCTTTAAAATAACCTAATAATTTGGTTACATAGCTTTCATCCACTCTAGAACTAATTGTTCCTGCTCCACATTTTGAAAAAATATCTTTGAAATAATTTATGTTTTCACGATAGTATTTTTCGTAATCCATTCGCACTTTTTTTGACGTAGTATCAACCAAAAGTGTTTCTCCTGTTTCAGCGTCTAACATATTTACAATTCCAATATTTGGAATACTTTCTTCTCTTTGGTCAAACACTCGAATTCCGGTTACATCATGTCGTTTTGAAGCAATTTTCAGCGTGTGTTCGTAGTCTTTCACCATGAAATCAGAAATTAAAAACACGATTGCTTTCTTTTTTAAAACGCTAGATAAATATTTCAAAGCTTGTGATAAATCGGTTTTTTTGCTTTTTGATTCGAATTCGATTAGCTCGCGAATGATTCGTAAAACGTGCGATTTTCCTTTTTTAGGCGGAATAAACAACTCCATTTGGTCCGAAAACAAAAGCAAACCAATTTTATCATTATTTTGAGTGGCCGAAAACGCTAATGTGGCAGCAATTTCGGTAACCATATCTCTTTTTAGTTGATTTTTTGTACCAAAACTTTCCGAACCTGAAATGTCCACCATTAACATCATGGTTAATTCACGTTCTTCTTCAAATACTTTTACGAAAGGCTCGTTGTAGCGCGCTGTTACATTCCAATCGATAGCTCTTACGTCGTCACCGTATTGGTATTGGCGCACTTCTGAAAACGTCATCCCACGTCCTTTAAAAGACGTGTGATACTCGCCCGAAAAGATATGATCACTCAATCTTCGGGTTTTGATTTCAATTTTTCGAACTTTCTTTAGAATTTCTTTGGTATCCATTTTTATTTTGTTTCAGGTTTCAGGTTTTCTTTGTTTCAGGTTTCTTTAACTTGAAACTTTAAACTTGAAACAAAAAATTAAGGCACTTCAACTTCGTTTACAATTTTGCTGATAATGTCTTCTGTGGTTACATTTTCAGCTTCGGCTTCGTATGTGATTCCGATTCTGTGACGTAATACATCGTACACAACAGCACGAACGTCTTCAGGAATTACATAACCTCTACGTTTGATAAAAGCGTAACATTTAGCAGCAGTTGCCAAGTTGATACTTCCACGAGGTGAAGCTCCAAAACTGATTAATGGTTTTAGACTTTCTAATTTGTATTTTTCTGGATAACGCGTTGCGAATATTAAATCTAAGATGTATTTCTCAATTTTCTCGTCCATATATACTTCCCGAACGGCTTCTTGAGCTCTTAAAATTTGTTCAATAGAAACCACTTGGTTTACTTTTTCAAAAGCGCCTTTTAAGTTTTGACGAATTACCAAACGCTCGTCTTCCATTTTTGGATAGTCGATAACCACTTTTAACATGAAACGGTCAACTTGAGCTTCTGGTAATGGGTATGTTCCTTCTTGATCAACAGGATTTTGCGTTGCCATTACTAAGAACGGTTTATCTAATTTAAACGTTTCGTCGCCAATAGTAACTTGCTTTTCTTGCATCGCTTCTAACAAAGCCGATTGTACTTTGGCAGGAGCACGGTTAATCTCATCTGCTAAAACGAAGTTCGCGAAAATAGGTCCTTTACGAATGGTAAAGTCGTTTTGTTTGATGTTGTAAATCATGGTTCCTACAACGTCTGCAGGCAATAAATCGGGTGTAAACTGAATTCTACTAAACGAACCGTGTACAGCTTGTGAAAGCGTATTGATAGCCAAAGTTTTTGCCAATCCAGGAACTCCTTCTAGTAGAATATGTCCTTGTCCTAAAAGGCCAATTAATAATCGTTCTACCATTTGTTTTTGACCTACAATAACTTTGTTCATTTCCATTGTAAGCAAATCGATAAAAGCACTTTCTCTTTCTATTTTCTCGTTGATTGCTCTTATGTCTAAACTCGATGTATTTTCTTCCATTTTAAGGTTTAATTTGGTGGTGTGAAATTAACAACATTTTTTAACAATGCAAATTGTAATTTTTTTTAATTTTTAGTTGTTAATTAAGCGTTAAAATGTGATTAAAAAAGTGCTTTTTGTGAGTGTTTTATGATTCTATTTTATAATTTTAAGGAAATTTTAAAAAACAACATCTTATGTCAGTAAAATTATCCCCTATAATCGCTGGAACGATGAATTGGGGTATTTGGGATAAAAACCTAAGTACCACTGAAATGTCACACTTGATTAATATTTGTATTGAAAATAAAATTACCACGTTTGATCATGCCGATATCTATGGTGGTTACACAACCGAAGCTGCTTTTGGAAAAGCTTTAACCGAAAGTAAAGTGGATAGAAAAAAAATTCAATTAATTACAAAATGTGGTATTGAACATATTTCAGAAAATCGTCCAAATAATGTAGTAAAACATTATGATTATTCTGCAGCATATATCATTTGGTCAGTTGAAAATTCGCTAAAAAATCTACAAACCGATTATTTAGACGCTTTGCTTTTACATCGACCAAGTCCTTTAATGCAAGCTGATGAAATTGCCGAAGCAGTTGAAAAACTAAAATCGGAAGGAAAAATATTGTCTTTTGGAGTTTCCAACTTTACACCTTTTCAAACAGAACTTTTGCGTCAAAAAACCGAAATTTCATTTAATCAAGTTCAATTTTCAGCAACGCATCACGAAGCTATGTTAGATGGAAGTTTAGATTACATGCAAATTCACAACATTCAGCCGATGGCTTGGAATCCGTTAGGAACTGTTTTTAGAGAAAATACAGAGCAAACTTTTCGATTAAAACAGCTTTTAGCTACGCTTGTAGATAAATATCATGTAGGTTCTGATTTAATTTTATTGGCTTGGATTTTACAACATCCTGCGAATATTTTACCTGTTGCCGGAACTGTAAATGTAGCTCGAATTCAACAATTATCGAAAGCGTGTTCATTGAAATTAGACAAGCAAGATTGGTTCGCTATTTGGACAGAGAGCATGGGAAATAAAGTGCCTTAAAAAAGTGATTAGTGACTAGTAATTAGTTTTTGCTAGTCACTAATTACTAATCACTAAAAATATGATAAACAAGCGACTTCTTATAAAAAACATATTATCTCACCACGATGAGAACAGTTTTTATGATAAGAAGCGCCAATTGAATTTACACACCAAAGAAGGAAAAGCGAAATTTTTAAAACACATTTGTGCGCTCTCTAATTCTAATCCAAGTAATAACTCTTATATTGTGGTTGGAGTTGAAGACGAATCGAATGAAATCGTTGGTGATGACTTTTTTGATGATAGCCGAATTCAGAATTTGGTGAATGCTTTTTTGGAAAATCCACCTAAAATTCAGTATGAAAATGTACCTTTTCCAAATCTTCCAAAAGACAAAGTGGTAGGATTGGTTACGATTAAACCCAAATCGAAAACTTCTTATTTTAAAAAAGGAATTCATACTATTGAAGCCAATAGTACTTTTGTTAGAAAAGGAAGTAATACTTCGCCGACAAAAGAGAAAATTCCGTATTCGAAACAGAATGTTGAAACTGTTATCAGTATTGAAAACAGCTCTCGAAATAGCATTGCGCATACGTTAGAAAGTGTTTTAGATTTCATCAACAACCGCCATAAAGACATTCCTTCTAACTATCATGTTTTTAAAGAATTATTCGTGGTTTGCTGGGCGGGAAATAAGAAGAAAATTCGGGATAAAGTATATTATTCTAGAGTTGATATTGAATTGATAAACGAGCAAGTGAAGTTGTTTTATTCAGCATTAGACGAAGTAAGTATCGAATATGATGATAGTACATTTTCAATTACGGAATATGTTTCTTTAGGTTTAAACGATAAAACGAGTTATTATCCGTTTGAAAAAGTTACGTTGAGTTTTTTTGATAATGGTTATTACAAAATGAATTCAGAAATGTTGTTTGAACCACCACAATACAACCGAAAAATGTTGTACCACATTTACAATTCGAATTTGACATTGTTAAGTAAACTTCAAAAAGGATTGCCTTTGCAGGATTCGGAAAAGAGAGACTTGGAGAATTTACCTCACATTATGATGATTTGCTATTTGAACGGATTTGAAGAGGCAAAACAAAAATTAATTGATGCAAAACCTTATCTTAAAACATTTGAAAACCCAATGATTTATGTTTCTTTTAAAGAAGTAATGCGAATTTTAAGAAAAATGAAATATGATTAATATAGGTTTTTATTATTTCTTTTAAAAAAAATCAGCATCAGATAAGAAACAAAAAGTACAACTCCCAATATATACACTAATTTGAATTGCAAACTATAATCAAGCGTGTTAAAAAAAGGTGCCTTTTCTTGAAAAAGGGTATAATACGTTAAATCAACGATAAAGTAAATCCAAATTAGACTAAGGATTAACAGTACGATAACTAATTTAGTATATAACTTCATTTTCTATATCATTTAGATTATAAAGTTACTTATACTTAAAAGAAAAATTGTTACAGATTTTCTGTATATTTTTACTTTTATTTTTCAGTGTTTTGGGCGTTTCTTGAAAAATTTTAAATCAATCCGTGCTTTTTAGCTTCGCGAATGATGTCTTCGTCGCTACCTTTTTCAATTTTAAAGAAGAGTTTTATTTGTGCTTTTCGTTTGTCGATTGCACTTATAGATAAATTCATTCGTTGAGGTAAATTTTTAGTTTTTACACCTTCCGCCAATAAGGTAATTAGTTTTCTGTTGTTTTCGTCTAAGAAATCACTTTTCTCGTGCAATTCAGCAATATTTTCCACAACTGTTTTACTTGTGTAGAAATGATTGTTGTAAATTTTTTCAAATGCTAATAAAAACTCATCTGCCGTAAAATCACTTTTTACTAACAAACCATTTGGTGCTATATTTTTTTGAATGGCATCTAAAATAAATGCTTCTGCATGTGAAGTAAGAATAACAATTTTACAATCTGGAAATTTCTTTTTAATAAGAAGTGCTAAATCTTCACCGCTTTTAATGTTTTTTTCTAAATAAGGTGGTAAACTCAAATCGACAAAAGCAAAATCAAATGCTTTGAAAACTGGTGTGCTGTCAATTATATTATATGCCGCTTCGCAGTTGTAAGCTGGAGTTGTTGTGATTCGCAAACCTAAATCGTTAAAAGACAATATGCTTTTATACCCCTCAATCATTGATGGGTGATCGTCAATCATTAAAATATGTAAGTCTGTTTTATTCACGCGATTTTATTTATTTCAAATTTACAATTTATTTAATTTACCAACGGAACTTTTAACTTTATAAGTGTACCTTTTCCTTTTTCGGATGTAATAGAAATTTGACCTTTCATACTTTCAGTTCTGCTTTTCATGTTTTTTAAGCCAATTCCGTTTTTAACTTTTTTCTCATCAAAACCAATTCCGTTATCATTTATTTCTAAGTGTAAAAAATCATCTTCCGTATCCAGTATTAATCCAATTTTAGTAGCATTAGCATATTTATTAATGTTGTTAAATGCTTCTTGAATTATCCGATAGACATTCATTTTGATTTCAGGACTCATATTATTCATTGCATCATCATAATATATTTCGAAATTACATTCTGGAGAATATGTTTCCTTTTGATTTTTTAAAAGTTCTTCTAAAATATTTTTAAAACCACTTTTATATATTTCTGATTCATTATGTAGATGATGTGAAAAGGCTCTTATTTCTTGTTCTATAACTCTAATGTAATCAATGTGTTCTAAGGCTTTTTTAATGGTTTCTTCATCTTGTTTTCTAGATATTGAAAATAAATTTAATCTAACTCCCGCTAGTCTATTTAGAATGTTATCATGAAGCTCTAAGCCGATATTTCGTTTTACATTTCTTCTTACTTCATCAATATCTTCCTGATTATTAAGCATCAATCTGTAAATTTCTTCATTTGATTCTTGCTGTTGCTGAGTAAAAACCAATTCTTTGTGCTTACTTCTTTGATAGAGAATTACATATAGTAGAAAACTAAATGAAATAATCAATAGTGAAGCTATCAAAATAATTTTTCGTTGGTTAGAAATTGTTTCTTTTTCAGAAATAATTTCGTCCGTTTCAAATTCGATTCGAGCTAGTTTGTTTCGAGTAGCTCTTTCTTGTTTTTGAAGACTATCGTTCAATTTGATGTAATCTCTAGCATAAGATAAGCCTTCTTTTGGAAGTAACTTTGTAAAAAAATCGAGAGTTACTAAAACTTCTTTGTTGTAATGCGATTCTTTAGCTAATTTGTTGGCTTCACTGTTAAGTTGAAGTGCTTTTAAAGTATCGTTTTGAGAAAGATAATATTCGGTAAGATGAATTCTGCTGTTGATTTTTCCAAGTACATCTCCAATTTCATCTCTTACCGCTAGAGCTTTTTGAAAATCCTCTAAACCTTCATTTTTATTGGTTTTAAAAATAGAATATGCATAATTGTCAAGTAAAGATGAATATAAAACAGGTTGAATGTCTTTTAGGTTATTGATTTTTAAGCCTTCTGCAAAAATTTGACTTGCTTCATTGAATTTGTCAATACTTAAGTAGACAAAACCTATATTGTTTAAAGTTTGAGCTTTAAAAACAGGCTTATAATTTTCGTCATCAATGTTTTTGATTTGAATAAGTGCTTTTTGATGATATTCCAATCCTTTTTCAAAATTTCCTAACCCAGATAAGGAACTACCTAAATTAACATAACATTCGTATATTAAAGATTGATCGTTAATTTCTTTAGCAATGTTTAAAACCCTAATTGTTTCTGATTCACTGCCTAAAAAATCTTTTTCAAAGAGTAAAATATATGCCTTGTGAAGTATTGTTCTTGCTAAATTAGACTTGTCTTGTATTTTCTCATATTTTTTTTCTGCTCCTAAATAATAATAATAAGCACTATCATTTTTAGAAAAAGAAAAATAATAATCTCCTAAATAATATTCTGCCTTAGCAATATTTGATGAATCATTAATTGATTGAGAAATATCTAAAATTTTATTAGTTGTTTTCTTATATTCTTCATACTCTAACAATATAAAATAACGATTAGCTAACTTAAAATAATTTTTAATTTTTATTGAATCATTCGCACTTGCTTCTTGAATTAAATTTTTAGCTGAGTCAATATATTTTAAACGAATTTCCTTATCTAAATTTACATTTGAACTATTTTCAAAATAAGAATCTAACTTTTTTTGAATAATAGGATTTCTCTCGTTTGAATTACATCCAACGAAAAAAATAAAACCAAATAAAATTATTATCTGTTTCAATTAAAAGAGTTGCTTTTTCACAAATTTACTGTTTAAAGATGATAAATTAATCTCTTTTTACAATTATTATAGGCGTTCTTGAAGTAAGAATACTCTCCTTTTTAATTTTATCTGTTTTTTCAATTTTAAAAGCCATTACTTTTTTAATTGAATCATTTTCTTCGTTGTTTGGAATATTTGAAACGAACAAAGAGCTTACTAATAACACTAATACTGTTTTCATTTTATAATTTTTTTAGTTATTAATCTTTCTTTACTATAATTACTGGATTTGTTTCTTCTCTTGCAATAGTATCCATTTGTGTTTCATCTTTTACGATAGTATCCGACTTGGATTCGTCAACTTCTCTTGCTTGAATTTGTTGCATGTTCTCTGATAGTTTAATAGCTCTTTCTAAGTCTGCATCTTGCTCGTCAGATGAACATGAAAATAATACAACACTAACCATTAATAAACCGAATAGTTTAACTGTTTTTTTCATAGTGAATTGGATTTTAATTGTTTATTTTTTGTTTTAATTTTTTAATTGAATTTTTTGTCGAATTTTGCATTATAAAAGTAATAATCCCTTTTTATATTGTTGTTACAGATTTTCTGTAAATTTTCACTTTTATTTTTCAGCGTTTATTGAGTTTTTATGAAAAAATTTGTCATCGGAGACATCCACGGAGGTCTAAAAGCATTACTTCAAGTACTAAAAAAAATTAACTGTGATGAAAACGACACATTAATTTTTTTAGGTGACTATGTAGATGGTTGGAGCGAATCTCCAGCGGTTTTAGATTTTCTAATAGATTTGCAAAAAAAACAAAATTGTGTTTTTATTCGAGGTAACCATGACGAACTTCTATTATACTGGTTATTAGGCAATAACGAAAATATCGATGAAAAATTGTGGTTTCAACATGGAGGTGAGGCAACCGTTTTATCTTATCAAAAAATCGACGTGGCAACCAAAGAAAAACACATTCATTTCTTGCAATCGCTTCAAAATTATTATTTAGATAATGAAAATAGATTGTTCATTCATGCTGGTTTTACTAATATGAGAGGTGTGGAACACGAATTTTTTAAAGCTGCTTTTTATTGGGATAGAACTTTATGGGAAACCGCATTGGCGATGGATAATCAACTTTCAAAAGATGCGATTACCTATCCAAATCGTTTAAAAATATATAAAGAAATTTACATTGGACACACTCCCGTTACTAAGATTGATGAAACAATTCCAGTAAATAAAGCCTGCGTTTGGAATGTAGATACTGGAGCAGCCTTTAAAGGCACTTTAACTATTATGGATGTTGATACTAAAGAATTCTGGCAAAGTGACTCATTGCCAGGTCTATATCCTAACGAAAAAGGGAGAAATTAATTATTAGTATATTTGTACTCAATTTTAATTTTAATACGATGAAAAAAATACTAGCAGTAGTTTGTTTATTAGCCGCAGTTCAAATGTCAAATGCGCAAGTTTTTAAAGGAAAAGGAGATACTAAGTTTCAAGTGGGAGCAAACATTCAAGAAAAAGGAACTGGAGTAATTGCTACTTATGATAGAGGAATAGGAACAAATATGTCGTTTGGTTTTACCTCTTTGTATTTATTGGGAATTGAAGAAGTAGCTGGAGAAAAACCAAATTTTGATGACCGTTTTGATCTTAGAGCTCGCTTTAGTGCTAATATTGCCGATGTCTTTGGCATCGAAGAAAAAGTAGATATCTATCCTGGATTAAATATCGGAATTAAAAATTTTGGTGCACATTTTGGTGTTCGCTATTTTATTACGGATGGTTTTGGATTGTACTCTGAAATACAATTACCAATTGCTCATTATGATAATAATCCTAGAGGGTTTGAAAAATATAATAATCAGTTTAATTTATCAATTGGAGCTTCTTTCAATTTATAAAAATTGTAAAAATATATTTATAAAGGAAGTCTAATTGACTTCCTTTTTTTATTCTGGGTGAAGTAAGATAGTTCTTTGTTGCGGAATTACATGACAAACATCAGAAGTAACACTTACTACTTCAGAAGTAAAGGTTACATAACCAGTTTTTGAAACCGTAATAGTATAATTCCCTTCTCGCTCATAAGCGCCAGAAAAAATTGGTTCTGCTACATCAAAACTTATCAAGGCTTCAGAATAACTTCCATCGGTAGCTACCACAGCAACACCTTCGTTTAAATACACATTGGTTTCAGCATCTTTAACTGTGATGTTTAAGCCAGCTCTTGCTTCTTCAGTACAAGCAATTCCATTATCCTCATCATCGCATTGGGTAGCTAATAAAAAAGGAAACAAAGCTATAATTAAGAGTAATTTCTTCATTTTAAGTAGATTTTAATCGAATAATCAAAGATAATTAAATTCAATTTATAACTTTGCTCGCAAAATATTTATTTACGTAAAATCCATTCAAAATGAGTGTAATAGAAAAAAAACTGAAAGACCGCAGTGGTTCAGTTTGCGAAATTAGTGGTGCCGAACATGATTTAGTTGTGTACACGTTGCTACCTCACACTGCAGAAAGCTTAGAACATTCGGTTTTAGTTGCAAAACACTTAAAAGACCAAATTGAAAACCCAGAAACTACAGATGAAAAAGACTGGAGAGGCTTATCGGAAAGTATGTGGAGTGAGCATTTACCAGTTCAAATTTTATCTTGGCGCATGTTAGCCCGTTTGAAAAATAACGATTTGCTTGATATGATGTACTTAGACGAAGAAGCATTAGAATGGGCAAAAGCAACGGGTGAAGGCGAAGAAGAAGACGAAAACAAAATTGTACATAAAGACAGCAACGGCGTAACTTTATTAGATGGTGACTCGGTTGTGTTAATTAAAGATTTAGATGTAAAAGGTGCTACTTTTACCGCAAAACGTGGAGCTGCCGTACACAACATTAAATTAGTTTGGGACGACGCTAACCTGATTGAAGGTAGAGTGGAAAACCAAAGTATTTATATTTTGACGCAATACGTGAAGAAAACGAAGTAATTTTCAATGTGCCGATGTGGCAATGTGATAATATAAGAAACCCTGCAAATTTGATTTGTGGGGTTTTTGTTTGCAATTTGTTATCTTTGGATAAATTAGCCAATGGTTTAAATAATTAATTCATGAAAAGAATAATTTTTATATTTTTTATTTTATTGAGCTTAAATAGTTTTGGTCAAACTAAAGAGAAGTCCATTTATATTGAAATAAACGATAGTTCTAAGGTTTTTACAGATAAAATAAAAGACTCTATAATTGTTACTTATAAAATATTTGTGAATGATCATAAATATCCCTATTGGTATGTTAATGCAAGAAAAAACAATGAAAATCAAAAAATGATTTCATTAACAGAGTATAAGAAATTAAAAACTCAAATTCTAAGTTTAGATTTAATAAACAAAATGACAGATGAAGAATTTACTAAAATTATTGAGGGTAAAAAAATTTATATAATTGATAAAATTTACGCAAAAGAGATAAAAAAAGTTTTGGTTAAGAATCTAGCATATGTTATACCAGATTAATTTTTAAAGAGTTGTTGAAAAGAGTTTTAGCATGACAAATTGAAATAAACAAAAACCCTGCAAGATGATTGCAGGGTTTTTCTATATCCAAAAAGTAACTATTCACTAATTACTTTTCACTAATCACTTATTTTAGAAATCAAACTTAATACCTTGTGCTAAAGGTAACGCTGTTCCGTAGTTAATGGTGTTGGTTTGTCTTCTCATATACGCTTTCCATGCATCAGATCCTGATTCACGTCCACCACCTGTTTCTTTTTCACCACCAAAAGCACCACCAATTTCAGCACCAGAAGTTCCAATGTTTACGTTAGCAATACCACAATCAGAACCCGCAGCAGAAAGGAATAATTCCATTTCTCTCATGTTGTTGGTAAAGATAGAAGAAGATAATCCTTGAGGAACGGCATTTTGCATTGCAATCGCTTCTTCAATTGTGCTGTATTTCATTACATATAAAACCGGAGCGAATGTTTCGTGTTGCACGATTTCGAACTCGTTTTTAGCTTCGATGATACATGGTTTTACATAACAACCGCTTTCGTATCCTTTTCCTTCTAAAACACCGCCTTCTACAATTACTCTTCCACCTTCTGCTTTAGCTTTTTCGATAGCGTTTAAGTAATCTTGAACTGCACCTTTATCGATAAGTGGCCCTACGTGATTATTTGCATCTAATGGATTTCCAATTTTTAACTGTGCATACGCTTTAGCTAAAACGTCTAATGTTTTATCGTAAACACTTTCGTGAACAATTAATCTACGCGTTGATGTACAACGTTGACCTGCTGTTCCTACCGCTCCAAATACTGCACCTACCAATACCATTGATAAATCTGCTTCTTGAGAAACGATAATAGCGTTGTTTCCACCTAATTCTAAGATAGTGTTTCCAAAACGCTCAGCAACTGTTTTTGATACGTGACGACCAATTCTTGTAGAACCTGTAAACGATACTAATGGAATACGTTTGTCGTTATTAATTAAATCTCCAGATTCGTTACCTACTACTAAACAGCTGATTCCTTCTGGCAAATTGTTTCTTTCTAATACCGTTTGAATGATGTTTTGACAAGCTACACCACATAAAGGCGTTTTTGAACTTGGTTTCCAAATACAAACGTCACCACAAATCCATGCTAACATCGTGTTCCAAGACCAAACTGCTACAGGGAAGTTGAAAGCCGAAATGATTCCAACAATTCCAAACGGATGCCATTGCTCATACATTCTGTGCATTGGACGCTCAGAGTGCATCGTTAAACCGTGTAATTGACGAGATAAACCTACTGCGAAATCACAGATGTCAATCATTTCCTGAACTTCTCCAAGACCTTCTTGATACGATTTACCCATTTCAAAAGACACTAATTTCCCTAGTGCTTCTTTGTGTTTACGTAATTCTTCTCCCATTTGACGTACGATTTCCCCTCTTTTTGGAGCCGGAACCAAACGCCATGTTTTGAACGCTTCTTCTGCAGCACTCATAGCTGTTTCGTAATCTTCTTTTGTTGAAGATTTTACTTTTCCAATCAAGTCTCCTGTTGCTGGTGAATATGATTCGATGATTTTTCCGTTAGAAAACCACTTTGTTCCAGTAGAAGTTCCTTCGTTAATTTCTTTAATGCCTAATTGTTGCAAAGCTTCTTGCATACCAAATTGAATTGCTGCTTCAGATATCATTTTATAACTTTTTATTCGGTTTTTGTTAAATTTTTACAAATGTAAAAAATATATTTTAATAATTGTGTGTATCAAGTTACACAGCGCTTTTTTAACTATTTCTTAGTCGTAAACTTAGGATTGGTTTCCATTACAGTGCCACATTTTTTACACGTTCTTTTTTCTTCCGAATTGTAGAACGTACTAAAATGAGGTAAGAAATCTTTCTCTATATCGTGTAATTCGAAATATACTTCGTGTAATTTATGATTACAATTGTCGCAAAACCAAAGTAAACCATCATTGAATCCTTTTCCAGCTCGTTTTCTTTCGATTACCAAACCAACAGAACCTTCTGTTCTAGCAGGAGAATGTGGCACTTTAGCCGGATGTAAATACATGTCGCCAGCTGAAAGTTTCATAGCTTTCTTTTTCCCATCTTCTTGAATGTAAACTGTGATTTCACCTTCTAACTGATAGAACAATTCTTCGGTTTCATTGTAGTGATAGTCTTTTCGTGCATTGGGTCCACCCACAATCATTACAATATAATCGTCTGATTCTACATATAAATTCTTATTACTAACAGGCGGTTTCAATAATGTTTTATTGTCCTCAATCCACTTTTGTAAATTAAACGGTTTTCCTATTGCCATCTTTTTTGCATTTAAAATGTAAAGTTACAGAAAAAGAAAAAGGTTAGCTGCATTTTATTGCAAACTAACCTTATTAAATTATTATCATTGGAATTACTTCACTTCTTTTACTAAATAAATGTAAACTGGAAAGTGATCCGAGAATCCAGGAACTCCGTTTTGATTACGAAGTGGATATCCTTTGTATTGTCCTGTTTTTTGGATTAAGAAAGGTTTATTATAAATACCTGCCTTCCAATATTTGAATGAACCATAATCGTTGTTGTCAGCAGGAACCAGTTGTTGACTCACCATGATTTGGTCGAAAATATCGCCTGAATCTCTATAAAACAAAGAAGAATGTCCGTCTTTAGCCATTTGCTCAAACGGATTGTAAACATCTCTTGGTTCTTTTAATTCTGTTTTTTTCAGTTTAGCACCAATACCTTGTTTTACACTTTTATTATATGCTCCATCATTTAAATCTCCCATAGTAATAAACTTAGCATTTGGGTTGATTTTAATAATAGAATCCATAATTTTTCTGTTCAATCTACCCGCTGCTTCACGGTAAGGACTACTTCTTTTTTCGCCTCCAGAACGTGATGGCCAGTGATTTACAATTACATTGATTTCTTCCCCATCTAATAAACCTGTAACTAAAAGTTGATCACGAGTGTAAATTCTTTTTGTTTTTTTATCATAATTTACATTTTCTTCCACCTCTTCCTCTTCTTTTTTGTCTTTTTTATCAGAAGTAGATTCTGATTCATAAACATACAAAGGAACATTTATATAACTTGTAGGTTGAAAATGTTTTTCTTGATATAAAAATCCAACATCAATTCCACGTTTGTCTGGAGAATCAAAATGTACTACTTTGTAACCTTTGTTAATTAAAGCTGGGTGCTTTACTAAATCTTCTAAAACTCTTCTGTTTTCAATTTCACAAGCGCCAATAATTACAGGAGAATTTTTTTGAGCTTCGCTAGTACCTAACTCAATAAGCACTCTACTTAAATTGTCTAATTTCTTATTGTAATTCTTTTTTGTCCAACCATTTACGGGGGTATATTCTTCATCGTAAGTGTCTGGATCATTAATTGTGTCAAATAAGTTCTCAAAATTGTAAAACGCAACGGTATGCACTTTAAATTTTTTATCCTGAGAAAAAGCACTACTTACAGACAAAATCACGGTAAATACAGCCAAAAGGTGTTTAATTTTCATAAATCAAATGTTATATTAATATCAAGTTTATTACAAATTGGGTGCCAAAGGTAAATAATATTATTAAAAGTTATACATTTGCAGGCTGTTAAGTTTTAAACCACTTAACGTTAAATAAGTATTAATTATAATATTCTTTATGAAAAAACTTGTATTAAGCACTTTACTAGTGCTGCAAGCTGTTTTTGTTTTTGCACAGCAAAATCCAGCCTTAAAAGGTAAGGTTATCGATGCTAAAAGTCAAAAACCATTACAAAACGTAGTTGCAACTATTCAAAGCACGAATCAATCTGCCTTGACTGATTTTGACGGAAATTTTGTATTTCAATCACTTCCTGGTGGAGAACAAGTATTGGTAGTTAAGTCTACAGGATACAACCAACAGACATTCGTGTTAGAGCCAAACAATGGGGAACCATTAGACTTAGGCGTAGTTGTTTTAGAGGAAGACGTTACTTCTGAACAACAATTAAGTTTAGTAACTATTACAGAAAATGACTTAGGAGATGACAACAGCGGATCAGAAAGTACTTCGGGCTTATTACAAGCAACGAGAGATACTTATCAGCAAGCTGCTGCGTTTAACTGGGGATTAGCTCGTTTTAGAATTAGAGGTTTAGATAATGAATATGGAGTTACCATGATCAATGGTATATCTATGAATAAATTGTATGATGGAAGACCACAATGGAGTAACTGGGGTGGTTTAAATGACGCAACTCGTAATCAAGAATTTACAATGGGTTCTGCACCATCAGATTACACCTTTGGTAGTGCTTTAGGAACTCAAGAAATCAACACCAGAGCTTCTTTCTACAGACCAGGTTCAAGAATTTCGATGTCTGGAACAAATACCAACTATAGTTGGAGAATGATGGGAACTCACGCATCTGGTATGAACAAAGACGGATGGGCATTTGTAGTTTCTGCATCAAGAAGATGGGCTGAAGAAGGATACTTTGAAGGAACTGACTATGCTGCAAATTCATTATTTGCTAGTGTTGAGAAAAGAATTAACGAAAAACACAGTTTAAACTTAACTGCAATTTACGCTCAAAATAGTAGAGGAAAATCATCGCCAAATACTAAAGAAGTAAATGATTTAATGGGAATTGAATACAATTCGTATTGGGGATACCAAGGAGGTAAAAAACGTAACTCTAGAGATAAAGATGTTGAAGAACCAATTGTAATGCTTTCTCATTATTGGAGAATTTCTGAAAAAACATCCTTAAACACTAATGTTGCTTTTCAAACAGGTTCAATTGGAAACTCTAGATTAGATTACCAATTGGGTAACAACCCTGACCCAACTTATTACAGAAACTTACCAAGTTATTTCAGTAATTTAGGAGGTTATACTCCTCTTCAATTAGAAGAAATTGGAAACACTTTTAGAGAAAACTCTCAAATTGATTGGGATGCAATGTACATTGCAAATCAAAATAGTGCTTTCCCTGGAAGAAGTGTTTATGTTTTATATGAAGACAGAACCGATGACAACCAGTTAAGCGCAAACAGTATTTTAAACTCAAGTATTTCTGAAAATGTTAGCTTAACAGCTGGAGCAAATTTTAGAAAACTACGCTCTCATAATTATCAGAACTTATTAGATTTAATGGGTGGTCAATACTTCTTAGATATTGATCCTTTTTACACTGGAAATGCTAGCCAATCGGATTTAAATAACCCAAATAGACAAGTTGGTGAAAACGAATCTTACGGATATAACTATTTATTACACGCTTTAACATTTGATGGTTTTACGCAATTCAAATTTACTTATGACAAAGCAGATTTTTATTTAGCTCAATCTTTTTCTAGAACTGAATATCAAAGAGAAGGAATTTACAGAAATGGAATTTATGCGGATAATTCTTTCGGAAAAGGAGAAAGTATCACTTTTGAAAACTTCGGATTCAAAGGAGGTTTAACATACAAATTAAACGGAAGAAATTATTTAGATTTCAACGGTTTATACCAAACAAAAGCTCCAAGTTTGAGAAACTCTTTCTCTAATGCAAGAATGAACAATGTAATTACTCCAGACTTACAAAGCGAAAGTATTACAAGTGCTGATGCAAGTTACATCTTAAGAGCACCAAAATTCAAAGCTCGTATAACTGGTTTCTACTCTAAAATTCAAGACGCTACTGAAATTTCATTCTTCTATGGAGAAGGAATTGGAAGTGATGATGGTGGTGACGAAGATACATTTGTAAGTGAAATCGTTACTGGTATCGAAAAACAAAATATGGGTGCAGAACTTGGTTTAGAATACCAAATTACTTCAACTCTTAAAGCTACTGCTGCTGCTTCTTATGGTCAGTATATCTATTCAGATAATGCTAACTTAAAAACAAACGATGATGCTTTAGCTGCTGCAGGGAACAACTCATTAACTGACTTTGGAACTGTTTACATTAAAAATTACCACCAACCAGGTATGCCACAAACAGCAGCATCATTTGGTTTAGAATATAGAGACCCTAACTTCTGGTGGATTGGAGCTAATGTGAACTATTTAGCAAACAGCTATATTGATGTAGCTAGCATCTTAAGAACTGACAATTTCAGTATTGACAGTACTACGGGAGACAATTATTCTGGCGCAACACCAGAAACAGTTAAAGAGATATTAGAACAAGAAAAATTTGATAGTTTTTCTTTAGTAAATTTAACAGGAGGAAAATCTTGGAGAATAAGTAAAGCAAATCGTAACACTGTTGGGTTCTTTGCTTCTGTAAACAACGTTTTTGATGTGACTTATAAAACAGGTGGTTTTGAGCAATCTAGAAAAGCAACTTTCCCAGATTTACAAGCAGACCAAGCTAATGATACACCTTCATTTGGTTCAAAATATTTTTACGGATACGGAAGAACATTCTTTGTTAACTTCTACATTAACTTCTAAAAAAAATATACTATGAAAACAAAATTTTTAAAAACAATGTTCTTGTTAGTACTTAGTACAAGTGCTTTAACAAGTTGTGTAGGAGATGATGATTATGCAATTCCTACCGTTTTTACCTATGCTTTTAATGAAGGATTTGAAACTTCAACTACAGGAAGTGGCTCTGTTGAAGTGCCTATTACTTTAGAAGGCTGGGTAAACTATAATGCATCAACATCAACACCATTATCAACTCGCTTGTGGCACGCAAGAACATTTGATGATAATATTTATGCTGAGTTTTCTTCTTTTTATTCTACAACAGGTACTAATGATGTAGCTTGGTTAATAAGTCCAGTAATTGATTTAACTGGAACAACAGGAGAAATCTTGTCTTTTTCAACAAAAACAAGATTCGCAAACGGGTATCCGTTAACAGCTTTTATTTCAACAGATTATGACGGAACAACTGCTGGAATTGCAACTGCAACCTGGACACCTCTTACTTTCACTGCACCAACTGCAAATGACGTTTTTGTTAGTAGTGGAAACATTGACATCAGTTCTTATGAAAGTGATAATGTAAGAATTGCATTCAAGTACACAGGAAGCAAAGCAGGTGTAACCACTACTTTGCAACTAGACAATGTTAAGATCACCAAAAATTAATAGCTATGAAAAACTTAAAATTAGTATTAACAACAGCCATTTTAGCATCTTTAGTAGGATGTGTTAATGGCGATGATTATGGTACACCAGATTTATCAGATAACTGTGTTACCATTACACCAACGAAAGAAGTTTTTGAAATAACTGATATTGCAACTGCTACAACAGTTCAATATACAACTGACGAAACTTTAACTGACTACATTGAAGCTTATGTTACTTCAAGTGATGAAGGTGGGAACTTCTACAAATCTATCTCATTGATGTCATTAGATGGATTAAAAGGTTTTAGTATGCCTGTTGACAATTACAACTTGTATACCGAATTTGAACCTGGAAGAAAAGTTACCATCAAATTAGACAAAAACAGATATTTCAACAAACAACATGGTTCAACTGTTATTGGTTCTTCTTATCAAGGCGGTGTTGGAAGAATTTCTGGAGTTGAATATAAAGATGTTATTTTAAGATCTTGTGAAAATGTTAACGAGAATGACATAGTAAAAGATTTAAGTATTGCAGCGGCTAAAAACGATCAATATTTAAACATGTTAATCGAATTCGATGCGGTACAATTTACCGATGCGTCTTTGGGTAAAAAATACTATGATGCTACTCTAAATAGTTTTGGCGGAGCAACAAACCATGAAATTACAGATGAATTTGGGAACAAAGTCATTGTGCGAGTTAGTGAATTTGCAACTTTTGCTTCAAATGCAGTCCCATCATTTAATGGGAAAATTAGAGGAGTAATGACTAAATATAATAGTGATTATCAATTCATGATTAGAACTTTAAATGATGTAAATTTAACAGATACAAGATTGGCAATTGATTTATATCCGCCAATCGGAGGTTCAGCAATTGTTTATGATGCAACTTTAAACGAGCCTTTCACATCTTACACAACAACTAATCAACAAGTTTTTCCAAAATACATCAATGATGCAGCTGTAGGAAGCAGATATTGGCAAAGAAAAACCTTCAGTGGAAATACTTACATTCAAATGTCTTCATTTGGTGGAACTCCAGAAGCAAATAGATCTTTATTTATTGTTCCTGTTAATATGACAGCAGCAAATACATTATCTTTTGCTACAAATGCTGGTTTCCACAATGGAAATGTATTAAAAGTATACTATACAACTGACTATGTTCCTGGTTCACAAATAACAACAGCAACATTAGTTGATATTACTTCAAACTTTACAATTTCTCCAGGATTACCAAGTGGTTACCCAGCATCATTTACACCAAGTGGTGTTTATAATATTCCTTCTGGGGTAACAGGAAATGGTTTCTTCGTATTTGAATACGTTGGAAATGGAACTTCTGGACCAACAACTACAATGCAAATTGACAACATTGTAATTAACTAATTACAATTCTTATAAAATTCTAAAAGCGACTCAAATTGAGTCGCTTTTTTTATGCCCGCTATTTCGTACCTTTGTATTCTTAAAGAACGATTATGTTAGAGAAAGAAGTTATTGACTTTGAAAAATCAATAGTAGTAGGAATTGTTACGCAAAACCAAAGTGAAGAGAAACTAAACGAATATCTTGACGAATTGGAGTTTTTGACCTTTACCGCTGGAGGAACCGTTGTAAAACGTTTTTCCCAAAAAATGGATAAGCCTAATCCAAAAACTTTTGTTGGAACTGGTAAATTAGAAGAAATTAAATATTACATCAAAGACAGCGATATTACAACCGTAATCTTTGATGACGAATTAACGCCATCACAATCCAAAAATATTACTAAAGAATTAGATTGCAAAGTATTAGACAGAACCAATCTTATCTTAGATATCTTCGCACAACGCGCCGAAACTTCTTATGCAAGAACGCAAGTAGAATTAGCCCAATGTCAATATTTATTACCACGTTTAACAGGAATGTGGACGCACTTAGAACGCCAAAAAGGAGGAATTGGAATGCGCGGTCCTGGGGAAACTGAAATTGAAACCGACCGTCGTATTGTACGCGATAGAATATCATTACTAAAAGATAAAATTAAAGTAATTGACAAACAAATGGCCACTCAAAGAAGTAATCGTGGTGCCATGGTTCGTGTAGCTTTAGTGGGTTATACCAATGTTGGAAAATCAACTTTAATGAATGCTGTTGGGAAAAGTGATGTGTTTGTTGAAAATAAATTATTCGCAACCCTTGACACAACCGTCCGTAAAACCGTAATTAAGAATTTGCCGTTTCTTTTAAGCGACACGGTTGGTTTTATTAGAAAACTTCCAACACAATTAGTTGAATCGTTTAAAAGCACTTTAGATGAAGTTAGAGAGGCTGATTTGTTACTTCACGTTGTGGATATTTCTCATCCTGAATTTGAAGATCATATTGCTTCAGTAAATAAAATTTTATTAGATATTAAAAGTGCCGATAAGCCAACTATAATGGTTTTCAATAAAATTGATGCCTTCAAATCAGTTTATTTTGATGAAAACGATTTAAGTGTTGAAAAGACAACTAAACATTACACTTTGGAAGATTGGAAAAGAACCTGGATGAGCAAACTAGGCGAAAACAACACTTTGTTTATTTCGGCAACTGAAAAAGCCAACTTTGAAGAGTTTAGAGAAAAAGTGTACGAAGCTGTCAGAGAAATTCATATCACCCGATTTCCATACAACAAATTTTTATATCCAGATTATAAAGATGCTGTTGAAAACGAATAAAAAAAGACCTCAAATGAGGTCTTTTTGTTTTATTTAAGCCATTTTGGATTAGAAACCGTAATTCACACCTAAGCCAATAATTTGTTTGGTTTGAAAGCCTCTAAATGCATTGTCATCATAAATCGTTTGAAACGCAAAGTTTGTAGATAAGTATTTGTTGATTTTCATCACAATGTTCAACTGGTAATCAATATCAACATTTTGCGGATCTTCTAAATAGTTAGAGTAAAAATTCAAGATGTTTTCAACCGAAACATTTTCCATTAAATTGAATTTATAATAACCATTAATTGCAGCTCCTAATTCGTATCTTGTTGTTTCTCCTTGCTCTACTCCAAAAGACGAACCAAATTCCGTAAAATGGTCATGTACTACAATTAATTTTGAAGTTGCTGGTGCAATATTCACTTTTAAATTATCACTCTTTTTCCATAACATACCTGGTCCAAATTGAAAAAAGGCAGGCGAAAAGAAATGAGAAATTTTAACAGTTTGAGTTGCTGGATCCAAACCAGTATCCATTTGTGTTTTGAAATTGAAAAAGGCAGAATAAAACCATTCACCAGAAGCTTTTTTTCCTAATAACGAATTTAATTCAATTCTATCATCGGTTTTTTGAGTATCAGCACCTTTAATTTTGGTTAAACCGTAAGAAACAATCCATTTGTTGTCCCAATTCCAATCTCCATTTTTGTAATTGAAATCATAATTAAAACCAATATTTCCTGCGAAGTTATTTTGACCACCCGCTTGCCAATTACTAAAAGAAGATTGATTCGCTAAAAAAGTAAAAACGCCTTTTCTAGTCCAATGTTTTGTTGTGTCAATAGTTGTTTCTTGAGCAATACTAAACGTTGAAACAAATAGTATCAATAAAAAAAGTTTTTTCATTCCTTAAATTTTTAAAAATTAAAGGCGCAAAGGTACTTATTTTTGTTTAAACAACGGAACCGCCGAGCAAGCTTCACCAAACATAACGCTTTTAGCAACTTTCATTAGTTTTTGAATCGCCATAGTATATACTTGATTTGGAACTGGTTTTTTAGAGCAACCTTTCAAAATTACAGGTTTTTGAAAATAATCAGTGTAATCGAGTTTGTGCAAAATATCTTGATACCATTCAATAACCGCTAATTCTTTATTTCCGTGAATTACTTTTAATGTATGAGGCGCCAAATGAACAGAAACTAAAGCATAAGTCCATGCTGGTAAAATAGCATCTGTTGAACAATACAAAGCAACATATTTGTCTTCAAATTGAGACCAATCGTTGTTTTTTAATTGTTCACGAAAATCGGATTCTTTTAAGATAAATCCTTCTAATAACCATTGCGAAATATCTAAATCTACCACATGATTATCTGGATAGTAATCTTCTAAATCGAATACCATCAAGGAACTTTGTGCTACTTTATTTACTATTTCGTCCATATTTCAGTCACAGTTCTGAGTCACAGTTTTCAGTAAAAAATTTAAAATACTGCCTACTGTGACTGCGACTGCTTACTATTTTAAAGCATTCCTAATTCTAATTTTGCTTCTTCGCTCATTAAATCTTTGCTCCATGGCGGATCAAAAGTAATTTCAACTTCACAAGATTTTACAGCATCGATAGATTTTACTTTTTCCTCAACTTCTTGTGGTAAAGTTTCGGCTACTGGGCAATTTGGTGATGTTAAAGTCATTAAGATTTTTACATCGTTGTCCTCATTAATCATCACGTCATAGATTAAACCTAATTCGTAAATATCTACTGGAATTTCTGGATCAAAAATTCCTTTTAAAACTTTGACAACGTCTTCGCCTAAGTTGATTGTATCGTTAAATTCTTCCATTTTTTAAATTTTTAAACATATAAGTCATATAAGTTAATCCCATATTGTTTTATATATTTCGTTTACATATGTTTGTTGTCCTTCGTAATAAATGTTCTTGACATTAAAATTAATCAATAATCCTATTGGCATTTTCAATAAGTTCATGTAAGTCAAAAGTTGAGCTTCATAAATTGGTTTCATTTCCGCCACTGCTTTCAATTCAACTACTAAAATATCTTCAACTAAAATATCACATCTTAGTTTTGATTCCAATTCAAATCCTTTGTAATTAATTGGAATATTACATTCAGAAATTGAATTTATATTTCGTAATTCTAATTCCTTTATTAAACACTGATGATAAACAGTTTCCAATAATCCCGGACCTAATCTTTTATGAACTTCTATTGCTGCTCCGTTAACTTGATAAACTAAATCCTTTAAATGAGTTTTTGTTACATTCTTCATGGCTTGTATTAATTTTTGTGGAGTATATCATATTATAAAAACTTATATGGCTTATATGTTTAATTTTTCGATTTACTGCTTTGATTGAAATGCCAAAGCATACATTTTTATTTGTTTTATCATGGAAACCAAACCGTTTGCTCGTGTTGGTGATAAATGTTCTTTTAATCCTATTTCGTCAATAAAATCGGTGTTAGCATCTAAAATATCCTTTGGAGATTGATTAGAAAAAGCTCGGATTAAAATAGCAATAATTCCTTTGGTTAAAATCGCATCACTATCTGCTGTGAAAACAATTTTTCCATCCTGTTCTTCACCATGAACCCAGACTTTCGATTGGCAACCTTTGATGATGTTTTCGTCTACTTTGTATTGTTCATCAATTAACGGAAGTGTTTTTCCTAATTCGATGATGTATTCATAACGTTGCATCCAGTCGTCAAACATCGAAAACTCGTCTACAATTTCGTTTTGTATTTCTTTAATTGTCATTATTTATTTAATTTTTCGGCAACTACTATTAACTCATTTACAAAAGCTTCTATCTCTTTTGGAGGAAAACCTCCATCAAATTCAGAAGAAGTGTACGTATCTTTTTCATTAGTAAAAGATAATGTTGCTATTGGTGCTCCGTCATAGAATCTTTTTTGTGTTGGATCCTTTAAAGAACTTAAACTTTTCAAATCTATTTTTTGATATAAATCCAATAATTTTTTATAATCTTCTTTTTTTAATTCCCAAAAAACTGGTTTTGCACCACGAGCAGTAATAACAAAAATTTTACCCTCTCGAACCGTAATTTCTCTAAACATACCACGTGTCGTTTCTTGATAAACCACAACGGGTAAATTTGAAACTTGTTCTCCTAAATTTGATTCTGTATTCACAACTTTTGCTTCTTCTTGAACTGCAGTTTTATTACACTTACAACTGGTAAAAAAGCTCATCATACTAAAAACTAATGCGACTAATTTCATAATAAAAAATTTAAGATAACATCATTTGTGCTTTTTTAACCGCTTCTACAAAGATATCAATTTCTTCCTTGGTATTATAAAAAGCAAAACTTGCTCTAATGGTTCCTGGAATATTGAAAAAATTCATAATAGGTTGGGCGCAATGATGACCGGTTCTAACCGCTATACCTAACTTATCGATAATTGTGCCAATGTCATACGGATGGATACCTTCGATGTTAAATGAAATTACTGAAGCTTTATTTCCACTCGTTCCATAAATCGTTAAACCTTCTATTTCTTGTAATCTTTTGGTTCCGTAATCTAATAATTCTTGTTCGTAAGCTGCGATGTTATCAAAACCAATCGAATTCATGTAATCAATTGCGGTTCCTAAAACAATTCCGCCTTCGATGTTTGGCGTTCCAGCTTCAAATTTATGTGGTAAATCGGCATAAGTGGTTTTTTCGAACGTAACCTCGGCAATCATTTCACCTCCGCCTTGATAGGGTGGTAATTTTCGCAACCATTCTTCTTTTCCATATAAAATTCCAACTCCTGTTGGACCACACACTTTATGACCTGAAAACACATAAAAATCACAATCCAATGCTTGCAGATCTGGACGCAAATGCGGAGTTGCTTGTGCGCCGTCAATTAATACGGCCGCTCCTACTCCATGTGCCTTTTTGATGATGTATTCAATTGGGTTAACAGTTCCTAACGCATTTGAAATGTGATTAACCGTTACGATTTTCGTTTTTTCGGAAAGTAATTTATCGAATTCGGAAAGGATTAATTCCCCTTTTTCATTCATTGGAATAACCACCAACTTTGCTCCTGTTTTTTCACATAAAAATTGCCAAGGTACAATGTTGCTGTGATGTTCCAAAGCAGAAACCATCACCTCATCGCCAGTTTTTAATAAACTTGCAAAACCATTCGCCACCAAGTTAATTCCGAAAGTCGTTCCCGAAGTAAAAATGATTTCGTGATTATGTTTCGCATTCAAGTGATTTTGAATCGTATTTCGCGACACTTCATACGCATCCGTAGCCAATTGACTCAACGTATGCACACCTCGGTGAATATTAGCGTTGATTTCACTGTAATATTTGGAAATAGCATCAATAACCACTTGTGGCTTTTGCGAAGTAGCTCCGTTATCAAAATACACCAAGGGTTTACCATTTACTTTTTGCGATAAAATGGGAAAATCAGCTCTTACTTTTTGAACATCAAACATTTTCATACAATTTGAGTACAAATTTACAACTTGATTGTTTATAATTGGAATAAATAAAGGTTAAAATAGATATAAAAACACAATGCAAAAATAATTTTAGCGTTTATGTAAATACATTGTAATAAAATGTATATTTGTAAAATGTATAGTAAAGAATTAACAAAAGGAACGCTACTGCCAATTATCTTAAAATTAATAAGCGAAAGCGACAAAATGTACGGGTATGAAATTACCCAAAAAGTTAAAGAAATAACTAAAGGAAAAATAGATATTTCAGAAGGTGCCTTATACCCAATTCTCCACAAACTGGAGGCAGATGGTATATTAGAAACAGAGAAAGTTTTTTTAGGAAAACGAGTTAGAAAATACTATCAAATTACAGCTTCAGGAAAATTAGCAATAGATGAAATTACTGCTGAGTTAAATGATTTTATAAGCACATTACAACTTATTTTCAATTCAAAGACCATGAAATTATGACATTAACGGACAACAATATTAATTATATAGCAACAAATTTAGAATTCTATGAGATAAAAGATGTTGATTTAAAAGAAGATTTAATAGATCATATTTGCACTCATATTGAATGCTATAATGGAACTGATTTCGAAAAAGCGTATCAAGAAGCCATTGAAAATCTGGGTGGATATGCTTCATTTCAACTCATGCAAAAAGAGATAAACGAGAAAAAGTTGATTCAATCATTCTTAGCTAGAAAACGAGCGTTTTATTTACTTTCAACTTTTAACATTATGTTATTGGCTTTAGGATTGTTATTCAAACTAAACCAATGGCCTTACTCGAGTATTCTATTAGCTTCAGGATTTGGAATTTTAATTTTTATCACCACTCCGTTTGCATTATTTAACAAATACAAACATTCAAAACAAAAATTAATTTTATTAAACAAATCGTTATGACAAAATCTTTTTACATTTTGGCTTTTTTAACCTCATTTATTCTTGGAATTGGTGCTATGTTTGAATTTTTAGTTTGGCCATTTCGGGGAATGATAGTCTTTGCAGGATTCTTACTATTAAATTTTGGATTAGTTCCAACTTTCTTTTATCAGAAATATAAATCAGCTAAATAATGATTCGTGTTGTACTATTACTATTTAGTTTTTTAGCTTTTTACTTAGTTCAAGGACAAGAAAATAAAACGGAGAAAATTGATGCGCTTTTACAGTCATTTGAAAAGCCAAATTCACCAGGATTAAGTATCGGAATTGTTCAGAATGGAAAAATAGTTTATTCCAAAGGAATTGGATTAGCTTCAATCAAAAACAATATATCAAACAACACAAAAACAATATTTAGCATTGCTTCAATTGCAAAGCAATTTACTGCATCTTGCATTTGGGTTTTGGCACAAGAAAAAAAACTTTCTTTAGAAGATGATATTCGGAAATATCTTCCAGAAATAGCAAATTATGGCACTCCAATAAAAATAAAACATTTGCTAAATCATACGAGCGGTATAAGAAATTATCACGCCATAATGGATTTACAAGGTTTTGATTATGATTTAGAATACTATAACAATGAAACCGTTTTGCAACTTGCTACGAAACAAAGAGGTTTAAACAACAAGCCTGGAGAAAAAGTACTTTATAGTAATACAAACTATAACTTGTTAACTACGATTATTGAACGCGTTTCTGGTAAAAATCTTAATGAATTTGCAACAGAAAAACTATTCAAGCCTTTACAAATGAATTCGAGTTGTTTTAAAGTTTCTAACAAACAAATCATTAAAAATAAAGCCATTGAATATCAATTATCAAATGGTGAATATATTACAAATACCAGTACACAAGAAAGTTATGGCGCCGGAAGTATGGCTTCAACTGTTGAAGATTTAGCAAAATGGATTAGTGTTTTAAATGGAATAAATTCAGAATTCAAATCACTTTCAAATTTTTTAATTCAATGTGAAAAATTAGAAAATAGAGAAAAAGCAAAATACGCTCGCGGAGTAATGGTAGATAATTACAAAGGGTATCAAACCATTAGTCATAGCGGTTATAGTTGGGGCGGACAAGCTCAATTGATTACCCTACCAGAAAAGAATTTAGGGATAATTATACTGACTAATTTAGAATCCATTAACCCTACTCCTATTTCGTATCAAATTTTAGATTTATTTTTAAATGATACTACTATTAAGAAACCAATTAAAGTAAAAAAAAACAAAGACTTAAATAAAAATTTAAACGAATTTATCGGTCAATTTAAAGAAATCAATAGCGATATGAAAATGGAAATTTTTATTGAAAACGATACGTTAAAATCAAAAGGAAGTCAGGCTAAAAAAGGAGTTTCACTTTTATCTTTTGAAAAAAATAAATTTCAAAGAATAAATAATGAAAGTGTTAAGTATGATTTTACAAAAAGTAAAGAACAAGATTTAATTATTTATTTTGGCGGTACACCTTTTTACTTTAAAAAAACGCAATTTGTAAAGTCCGAAAATGTAAAAATCGATGAATTTGTCGGAAATTATTTTTCGGAAGAATTAAATACCACATATATCTTTTTCAAAAAAGATAACAAACTGTATTTAACCTATAAAAATCATGAAAATATAGCTTTATCGACTGTAGAAATTGATGAATTTGGAAACAATGCTCGAACTTCCTATCAGTTTATAAGAAATGGAAACAATCAAATTATAAGCATGAAACTTTCATCTGAAGGAACCGTGAAAGACATCCGTTTTATAAAACAATAAAACCGCCAAAAAGGCGGTTTCTAAATATCTATAAGGATTAACTACAAATCAAATCCCATATTCACGCCTAATTTATCAGCGATAATACGAGCAATTTTTGCTTTTAATTCTGGAATTTTTACACTGTTGGTTACTTCACTTGTGAAAGCATACATCAACAAAGCTTTGGCTTCTCTTTTAGGAATGCCTCGTTGTTGCATGTAGAACATGGCGCTTTCATCTAATTGTCCAATCGTACAACCGTGTGAACATTTTACATCATCGGCAAAAATTTCCAATTGAGGTTTTGCGTTGATGGTAGCTTTATCGCCAATTAAAATGTTATTGTTTTGTTGGAAAGCATCTGTTTTTTGAGCTTCTTTTTCAACGAAGATTTTTCCGTTGAAAACTCCTGTAGAACTATCGTGCAAAATCGTTTTATAGTTTTGGTGGCTTTCGCAATTTGGTGTTGCGTGTTGTACTAAAGTATAATGATCTACGTGTTGTTTATCGCCAATAATGGTAATTCCTTTTAATGTTGAATCGATTCTTTCTCCTTGGTGATAGAAATTCAAATTGTTTCTCGTGATGTTTCCACCAAACGAAAACGTATGCACCGCTACTCTACTCTCTTGTTTTTGGGCAATGTAAGTATTGTCAATCAAATTCGCAGTTTGCACATCGTTTTGTACTTTGTAGTAATCTACAATCGCACGTTTTTGAGCAAAAATTTCGGTAACCGAATTCGTTAAAACCGGATTGCTATTCAAACTTTGATGACGTTCTACGATTTGAACGTGAGCGTTTTCTCCAACGATGACCAAATTTCTTGGTTGCACCATCAAAGCCGCTTCATTTCCTGTTGAGAAATAGATAATTTCAATTGGTTTATCTACTACTTTACTTTTTGGAATGTTGATATAAGCGCCTTCCAATGAAAATGCGGTATTTAGAGAAGTTAAACTCTCTTCTTTACTCGCAATTTGATTGAAATAGCTATCAATTACCATTTTATATTTGGGCTTTGTCAATGCTGAAGCCATCAAACAAACATCCAATCCTTCATGTGTAGTTGAAGACAAAAACGAACTAAAGATTCCGTCGATGAAAACTACTTTATATGTGTCAATTTCGTGTAAGAAATACTTTTTAACATCTTTAAATTCAATCGTATTTTCTTTCTTTGGGAAAACCGAAAAATCATTCTTTAAAATCGAATTTAACGACGTGTATTTCCATGCTTCCTCTTTTTTAGTAGGAAAACCTTTATTTTCGAAATTTTTTATGGCGTGACTTCTTAACTCGTGAAGTTCAGAATGTGTATCAATCTTTTCTTCAAAAGCCATGAAAGAAGCTAATAATTTATCTTTTAATTCCATTGTATTTAGTGTTCAGTCGCAGTGTTCAGTCGCAGTCATCTGATAACTGTGACTGAGACTGTAAACTAATTTAATTCGTTTTTAATCCAGTCGTATCCTTTTTCTTCTAATTCTAAAGCTAAATCTGCGCCACCTGTTTTTACGATTTTTCCGTCCATTAAAACGTGAACAAAATCTGGAACGATATAGTCTAACAAACGTTGATAGTGCGTAATGACTAACACCGCGTTGTTTTCGTTTTTTAATTTGTTTACACCGTTAGCCACAATTCGCAACGCGTCGATGTCTAAACCTGAATCGGTTTCGTCCAAAATTGCGATTTTTGGTTCTAACATTGCCATTTGGAAAATTTCATTACGTTTCTTTTCACCACCCGAAAAACCTTCGTTTAACGAACGCGACAAGAATTTTCTGTCCATTTCCAATAATTCTGATTTTTCACGAATTAACTTCAGCATTTCGTTCGCTGGCATTTCCTCTTTTCCGTTGGCTTTTCTACTTTCGTTGATGGCCGTTTTAATGAAATTCGTTACCGAAACACCTGGAATTTCAACTGGATATTGGAACGATAAGAAAACACCTTTATGGGCTCTTTCTTCTGGAGCTAATTCTGAAATTTCTTCACCGTCTAAAAAGATTTCTCCTTGAGAAACTTCGTAATTTTCGTTTCCAGCAATGATAGAAGATAACGTTGATTTTCCGGCACCGTTTGGTCCCATAATCGCATGAACTTCTCCTGCCTTAATTTCAAGGTTGATTCCTTTTAATATTTCTTTGTCTTCAACAGACGCGTGTAAATTTTTAATGCTTAACATCTTATTTTTTTATTTTAAACCATTTAAGGCATATAAGTTCATATAAGTTTTATCCAACACTTCCTTCAAGTGAAATTTCCAACAACTTCTGTGCTTCTACTGCAAATTCCATTGGTAATTTATTCAATACTTCTTTACTGAATCCGTTTACGATTAAGGCAATTGCTTTTTCGGTTGGAATTCCACGTTGGTTGCAATAGAATACTTGATCTTCTCCAATTTTTGAAGTCGTTGCTTCGTGTTCAATTTTTGCCGAAGCATTTTTACTTTCGATATATGGGAATGTGTGTGCGCCACAATTATTTCCCATTAAAAGAGAATCACACTGCGAAAAATTACGCGCGTTTTCGGCTCTTGCTCCTATTTGCACTAATCCTCTGTAACTATTTTGTGATTTTCCTGCTGAAATTCCTTTAGAAATAATAGTTGACTTTGAGTTTTTACCCAAGTGAATCATCTTAGTTCCTGTATCCGCTTGTTGAAAATTATTAGTAACGGCTATCGAATAAAATTCGCCAATTGAATTGTCTCCTTTTAAAACAACCGAAGGATATTTCCATGTTACTGCCGAACCCGTTTCTACTTGTGTCCAAGAAATTTTTGCGTTTTTCTCGCATAAACCTCTTTTGGTTACGAAGTTATAAACGCCACCTTTTCCTTCTTTGTTTCCAGGATACCAGTTTTGTACGGTTGAATATTTTATTTCGGCATCGTCCATTGCTATTAATTCTACAACGGCTGCATGCAATTGGTTTTCATCGCGACTTGGAGCCGTACACCCTTCTAAATACGAAACATAACTTCCTTCGTCAGCAATTAACAACGTTCTTTCAAACTGACCTGTTCCTCCTTGATTGATACGGAAATATGTTGATAGTTCCATTGGACAACGAACGCCTTTTGGAATATAACAGAAACTTCCGTCAGAAAAAACAGCCGAATTTAAAGCGGCATAGAAATTATCTTTCTGAGGAACGATTGTTCCTAAATATTTACGAACTAATTCTGGATGTTCTTTGATAGCTTCCGAAATCGAACAGAAAATAATGCCTTTTTCGTTTAATGTTTTCTTAAAAGTAGTTGCAACAGAAACCGAATCCACTACGATATCAATCGCTACATTATTCATTTTCTTTTGTTCGTCAACCGAAATTCCTAACTTTTTGTACATCGCCAAAAGTTCTGGATCAACGTCTTCTAATTTTTTATTCGGATCGGCTTTTTTAGGTGCCGAATAATATGAAATCGCTTGAAAATCTGGTTTTTCATAATGCACATTTGCCCATTCAGGCTCAATCATTTCTAACCAAGCACGAAAAGCTTCTAAACGCCATTCTGTCATCCATTCAGGTTCTTCTTTTTTCTTTGAAATCGCACGAACGATGTCTTCATTTAGACCAATAGGAAACGTTTCCGAGTCTAATTCAGTATAAAATCCGTATTCGTATTCTTTATTTTCTAATTCGACTTTTAAGTCGTCTTCTGTGTATTTGCTCATATTTTTTGATTTATAGAGAGAAACTCTCTCCACATCCACACGTTCTTTGTGCATTTGGATTGTTAAAAACAAATCCTTTTCCGTTTAAACCACCCGAAAACTCTAATATAGTTCCTGCCAAATAAAGAAAACTCTTTTTCTCAACGGCAATTTTTACATTATTATCTTCAAATATTTTATCGTTTTCTCCTATTTCTTTGTCGAATTTTAAATCATAAGACAAACCCGAGCAACCACCACTTTTTACGCCTACTCGCACGTAATCTTTGGCTGCATCAAAACCATCTTCTTGCATCATGCTGATGATTTTTTTACTTGCTGTATCAGATACTTTAATCATTTCCTTATTTTGATTTTGTCTAAATTAACTGCAAAGATAATCCATAAATTGCTTTTTACAAGAGTTGCTAACATTTTTATAACTTATCGATTCATAGTTTCTGTTTATAGTATTTTTTGTAATTTGGCTGAAAATTGTTTGACCTATGAAATTACACCCAATTGAAGCTGGAAATTTTAAATTAGATGGTGGCGCTATGTTTGGCGTGGTGCCTAAAACCATTTGGAATAAAACCAATCCTGCCGACGAAAATAACCTAATTGATATTGCAGCAAGATGCTTATTAATTGAGGACGGAAACCGATTGACGTTGATTGATACCGGAATGGGAAACAAACAATCGGATAAATTTTTTGGATATTATTCGCTTTGGGGTGATCATTCTTTAGATAAATCATTAAAAAACGCAGGTTTTCATCGTGATGATATTACAGATGTGTTTATGACGCATTTGCATTTTGACCATTGTGGTGGAAGTGTAAATTGGAACAAAGACAAAACAGGTTACGAAGTGGCTTTTAAAAATGCTAAGTTTTGGACTAATGACAACCATTGGGAATGGGCAACGAAACCAAATTCGAGAGAAAAAGCTTCTTTTTTACATGAAAATATCATTCCAATGCAAGAAAGCGGTCAGTTGAATTTCGTTAAAAGACCTCAAGGTGATTTTTTATCAGAATCTGAATTAGGTTTTGGGATTTTCTTTGCCGATGGTCATACCGAAAAACAAATGTTACCACACATCAACTACAACGGAAAAACCATTGTTTTTTGTGCCGATTTGTTAGCAACTGCTGGTCATATTCCAATTCCGTATGTAATGGGTTATGATACAAGACCGTTATTAACATTGGACGAAAAAGCAAAATTTATGAACGCTGCGGCTGACAATAATTATTATCTATTTTTAGAACACGATGCGCATAATGAAATCATAACAGTAGAAAGAACCGAAAAAGGTGTTCGATTGAAAGAAGTTTTCAAATGCGAAGACATATTAAAATAAAGTTAAAAACAACTATAACTGTAACAAACACAAAACACTTCAGTCCAATAACTGAAATTAATTAATTGAGAATATGAAGAAAATTTTTAGACCCCTTTATTTAAGCTTAGCTTTAGGACTTGTTTTAGCAAGTTGTGGATCGCAAAAAATGGTATCAACTCCGGTTGAAAATATTGATAATTTACCTTTAAAAACAACTCCTGTTGCTGAAAATGATTTGCAACGCTGGAGTCATTTAGACTTAGTAAAAGATACACTTCCTGGAATGAGTGTTGATAAAGCTTACAAGGAATTACTTAAAGGTAAAAAAGGACAAAAAGTTATCGTTGGAATCGTAGATTCTGGTGTAGATATTAACCATGAAGATTTAAAAGCGGTTATTTGGACCAATCCAAAAGAAATTGCTGGAAACGGAATTGACGACGACAAAAATGGTTACATTGATGATATGCATGGATGGAATTTCTTAGGAAATGCTGTTCACGAACAATTAGAAATGACACGTATTGTTAAAAAAGGTCCTGGAACTCCAGAATATGATAAAGCTAAAGCAAAATTAGAAGAAGAATTAAAAGGACTTACACCTCAAAAACAGCAATTAGATTTTATTGTAAATGCTGAAAAACAATTAACTACTTACTTCAAGAAAAGCAATTTCACATTAGAAGAAGTAAAAGCAATTCCTGCGACTGAAACATCTTTGGCTCAACCAAAAGCTGTTTTTATGCAAGTTTTAAGCACTACATCAAAAGCAGATTTCGACAAACAAATTGAAGAATATAAAGACTATGTTTACGGACAATTAAATTACAACTTAAATGTTGATTTTGATGGAAGAAAAATCGTAGGTGATAATCCAAACGATTTAAAAGACATTAAATATGGAAACAACAATGTAGTTGGTCCAGAGCCAAAAGAAGCAAAACACGGAACACACGTTGCTGGAATTGTAGCTCAAGTTAGAGGCAACAATAAAGGTGGAGATGGTGTTACAAACAACGCTCAAATCATGGCGTTAAGAGCTGTTCCAAACGGAGACGAATATGATAAAGATATTGCTTTAGCAATTCGCTATGCAGCAGATAATGGTGCAAAAGTAATCAACGGTTCTTTTGGAAAATATTTTTCTCAAAACAAAGAATGGGTTATCGATGCCATCAAATATGCAGAATCGAAAGACGTTTTAGTAGTTATCGCTGCTGGTAACGAATCGTATGATTTAGATGTTACGAACAAATATCCTAACGATACGTATGACAACTCTCCAGAATATGCAAAAAATGTTTTAATTATCGGAGCTTTAGCACCAACTTATGGAAGCAAAATGGTAGCTGATTTTTCTAATTACGGAAAAAACAATGTTGATATTTTTGCACCAGGAGAAAAAATTTATGCTACTACTCCATTAAATACTTACGAATATTTACAAGGAACTTCAATGGCATCGCCTAACGTAGCGGGTGTAGCAACATTAATTCGTTCTTACTATCCAAGTTTAACTGCGGTTCAAGTAAAACAAATTATTATGGAAAGTGGTACTCCGTTGAAAAACACAGTAACTATTGGAGAAGACAAACACAAAGCTAATTTTGCTGATGCTTCTAAATCAGGTAGAATCGTAAATGCATACAATGCATTACTATTAGCCGAAAAAATGGCGAAAAAATAAAAATTTCACTACTTTAGTAAAAACCAAAACCTACAGGTTGTCAAATTCTTGTAGGTTTTTCTTTTAAAAATTGATTATGAAAAAATTACTTCTTTTACTTACTTCTTGTATTGGTCTTGCACAAAACAATCCAAATCCAGGTTATTGGCAACAACACGTTGACTATAAAATGGATGTGAAAATGGATGTGAAAAAATTCCAATATACTGGAAAACAAGAAATTGTTTACACTAATAATTCTAATGATACGTTGCACAAAGTGTATTATCATTTGTACAACAATGCGTTTCAGCCTGGAAGCGAAATGGACGCAAGACTTCAAGCCATTTCTGACCCTGATAAGCGAATGGTGAAAACCTTTAAAAAAGAAGGTAAAGATGTAAAAGAAAGTAGAATTAGCACTTTAAAACCGAATGAAATTGGGTATTTAAACATCGCTAATTTCAAACAAGATGGCGTTGCAGCAACCACAAAAGTAGTGGGAACTATTTTAGAAGTTACGTTAGCAAAAGCTATTTTACCAAAACAAAAAACAACTCTTTCCTTAGATTTTGACGGTCAAGTGCCATTGCAAATTCGTCGTTCAGGAAGGTTATCTGAAGAAGGCGTTGCTTTATCGATGACACAATGGTATCCAAAATTATGTGAATATGATTTCGAAGGATGGCACGCTAATCCATACATCGCAAGAGAATTTCATGGTGTTTGGGGAAATTTTGATGTAAAAATCACAATTGACAAAGCGTACACGATTGGTGGAACGGGTTATTTACAAAACAAAAACGAAATCGGTCATGGTTATCAAGATGCTGGTGTGCAAGTCGTTTATCCTAAGAAAACCAAAAATCTAACTTGGCATTTTTATGCACCAAACGTTCATGATTTTGCTTGGGGAGCGGATAACGAATTCATACACGACATGATTTTAGGTCCAAACAATGTAGAATTGCATTTCTTGTATAAAAACAAAAAAGAAAATTTAGAAAATTGGAAAAAAATGCAACCTAAAACTGCGGAATTACTAGCGTTTTTTAATGAAAACGTTGGGCCTTATCCGTACAAACAATATTCAGTTATTCAAGGTGGCGATGGCGGAATGGAATATGGCATGTGCACCTTAATCACCGGAAACAGAGCTTTTGGAAGTTTAGTTGGCGTTACCGCTCATGAAATGGCGCATTCATGGTTTCAATTTGTATTAGCAACTAACGAAACCAAACATGAATGGATGGATGAAGGCTTTACATCGTACATTTCAAACTTAGCGATGAACAAAATTTTACCTCCAAAAAAACCAGAAAATCCGTTTGAAGATTCTTATAAAAACTACATTTACTTGGCAAAATCGGGGAAAGAACAACCACTTTCTACACACGCCGATCGTTATGATTTGAATATGGCGTATGGAATTTCGGCTTACAGTAAAGGGGAAGTGTTTTTGGCGCAATTGGGTTACCTAATTGGGCAAGAAAACCTCAACAAAACGATCAAACGTTACTACAACGAATATAAATTTACGCATCCAACACCAAACGATATTAAACGTGTGGCTGAAAAAGTTTCGGGTGCTAATTTAGATTGGTATTTATTAGATTGGACACTAACCACCAACACCATTGATTATGCCATTAAAAACGTTGAAAGCGCAACCGATGGCGTGCAAAAAACAGGTGTTTCATTAGAACGCAAAGGGAGAATGCCAATGCCGTTAGATATTTTGGTAGAATATACTGACGGAACTAAAGAATTTTTCTACATTCCAAACACGTTAATGCGTTGGGAAAAACCAAATCCTTACACTGGAATTAAAGCTACGGTTTTAAAAGGCTGGGATTGGGCTTATCCAACCTACTTTTTTGAAATTCCAAAAGCACAAGCCAACATAAAATCCATCACTATTGACCCCAGCGGTTTATTAGCCGATGTAAATAAAGAAGACAATGTTTTTGTCAAAAAATAACGAAAAGCGACTTTAGAGTCGCTTTTCAATTTTTGTAAAAAGTACTTAAGAAACATATAGTTTAATCATTGATTTTCCATCAACTCATAAGTAATTTTCTTTACAGACTGATGAAATTTTAGAACAAATTTTCTATTGTTTTCAATAATTTTTGATTTTTCATTGTCTTCAATTTTCAAATGATGATTAAAGTGTAATAGCCTTTCTATTTCTTCAATTACATTCTTTGTTATAGTCTTATTAAATTTTTCTAATGTTGCGTTTATTATTATACCATCTAAAATAATTTCCTCGTCATTTCCTAATTGATTAATTTTTTTTTCATAACTATCATAATAATAAATTTTAGTTCTACCAACATTCTCAATTAGTAAATTATCACAAACATAATCATTCTTAAAGTCTTCTGGTATCATATTCAAATCAAGAATAGATTGAAAAAAAGCAATTGTTGGCTTATGAAAAATTGTTTTTAAAACAGGGGTTACTAATCTATTACTACCTTTGAATGGTCTATAAAATTCTCCTCGTGAGTTATCATCAAATCCATCATGCTCAAAATAAGGAAATCCTAAATTTTTACTTAGAAGAAATTCTTTTGAATAGTTTATAAAAAAATAATTATTTACCCTAAAACCTAAAACACAAGGTGCAAATTGAAATCCAGGGGTATTAAAACCATGAAAATTAATACCATTGTTTTTATCATCATTTAACTTATACACGTACAAAGCCCTATCCTTCTTGCCAATCCTGTTATCTATAAAAAATTTTGGGTTTACATCTTCTTTAATTTTATCTAAAGTTAAACTACCGAGCCACAAACCTATTCTCAATTTGTCAAACCAATCTAATAACAAATCGATTTCGTAAGCATCTATATATTCATTATTTAAAATCTTTTTAAAAATTTTTGATGTTTTATTTTCAAATTCAGAATATTTTGAGTTGCAAGTTGTACAGGCTGGAAATTGAAAACTTTTAAAAGAAAACAATCTATTTTTAAAATCTACTGTATTGTTTTCGAACAAATCATTAAAATTTAATCCCAAGCTAATTATTCTATTTTCATCACCCGTTAATTTAATTAACCATTTTGGAATTATATGTTCTTTGTTTTTATTGTCAGGATTTCCTCCACAGAATACACAAAATTTGCTCATTTAAAATTCTTATTTACGAATGCAATATACAAAACCAATTTTTAACCAAACTCTAGAAAAACTTCATATTTATCAAACTGACATTTATCATAATTTGCGTGTTTTGTCTTTCGTAATTTTAATGTGCTTAAAACGCAATTCAAAAAATTAGTACACAATTTTAAAAAACAATAGTATGAGCATTGCAACCAAAGACATTAGAAACGTGGTATTTCTTGGGCATTCAGGTTCAGGGAAAACCACATTTATCGAGACCATGTTGTTTGAAAGCGGTATCATTCCGCGTCGTGGTTCGGTAGAAGCACACAACACTATTTCTGATTTTACCGACTTGGAACGTGAACGCGAAAACACCATTTACAGCCATTTAATGCATGCCAAATGGCACAACAACAAAATAAATATTATTGACACACCTGGTTTTGATGATTTTATAGGCGAAGTGGTTTCGTCTTTAAAAGTTTCAGACACGGCTTTAATTCTTTTAAACGCAGCTTCGGGTGTAGAAGTTGGCACCGAAATCGTTTGGGAATACGTGCAAAATTACCAAACTCCTGCCCTATTTGTCATCAATCAAATGGATCATCCAAAAGCGGATTATGACACCACTTTAGAACAAGCCAAAAATCGTTTTGGAAACAAAGTAATTCCGATACAATATCCGTACAATTCGGGCGAAAAATTCAATAGCATTATAGATGTCCTTCGCATGACGATGTATGTTTTCACAGAAAATGGCGGTAAACCAGAAAAAATGCCTATTCCAACATCCGAATTAGAAAAAGCAAATGCACTTCATAACGCTTTAGTTGAAGCTGCGGCAGAAAACGAAGAAGGTTTAATGGAAAAATACTTTGATAAAGGCAATTTAGACGAAGAAGAATTGGCAAAAGGATTAACCATTGCCTTGGCACATCAACAAATTTATCCTGTTTTTTGTGCTTCAGGATTGAAAGATATGGGAAGTGGAAGAATCATGGGATTTATTGATGATATTGCGCCTTCTCCAGCCGACAGACCTGCTAAAAAACTTGAAAATGGCGCTGAATTAAAATGCGATGCTTCTGACAAAACCACCATTTTTATTTACAAAACACTTTCTGAACCTCAAGTGGGAATGGTTTCCTATTTCAAAGTACTTTCGGGCGAATTGAACGCTGGTGACGAATTAGTGAATGCCGACAATGGTGAAATCGAACGCCTAACTCAAATTTTTGTAACCGAAGGAAAACAACGAACTGCAGTAGAAAAATTAGTTGCTGGCGATTTAGGAGCCACGGTTCGTTTGAAATTTGGCCATTCAAATAATACGCTTAACGCGAAAGGTGTAGATCGAAAAATCAGAAAAATGCAATTTCCAGACAGCCGCATCAGAAAAGCCGTTTCGACCGCTAATCTAGCCGATATGGAAAAAATGATTAAAGCGTTGCACCAAATTCAGGAAGAAGATTTAACCTTAAAAGTGGAACAATCTGCCGAACTAAAACAAACTATTATTCAAGGACAAGGGCAATTGCATTTGGATTTAATCAAATACCGCATTGAAAACGAAAACAACATCGAAATGCTGTTTGAAGAACCAAAAGTACCGTATCGCGAAACCATAACCAAAGCTGCAAAAGCTGAATACCGTCATAAAAAACAGAGTGGTGGTTCGGGACAATTTGGAGAAGTACATATAACCATTGAACCTTATTTTGACGATATGCCCGAACCACAAGGTGTAAACATTCGTAATAAAGAAATCGAAGAATTGCCTTGGGGCGGAAAATTTGCGTTCTATTGGTGTATTGTGGGTGGTGCCATTGATAATCGTTATGCAACTGCCATCAAAAAAGGCATCATGCATGAAATGACCGAAGGTCCGTTGACTGGTTCTAATTGTCAAAACATACGAGTTTGCATTTACGATGGAAAAATGCACGCCGTTGACAGCAATGATATTTCGTTTCAATTAGCGGCTTCACATGCATTTCGAATGGCTTTTAACGAGGCTAAACCTCAACTTTTAGAACCTTATTATCATTTAGAAGTATTGTGCGAAGATAATCACACTGGTGATGTTATGGGCGATTTACAAACCCGAAGAGCCATCATTCAAGGCATGGACACGGATGGGCATTATCAAAAAATAATAGCAGAAGTACCTTTAGCCGAGCTAAAAGATTATGGTTCTTCCCTTCGTTCGTTAACACAAGGAAAAGCAAAATTCAAATTAGAATTTAGTAATTATCAATTAGTTCCTCCGCACATTCAGGAAAATTTAGTTATAAGCAATGCGTCGCTTTCTGAAGTGTAAAAAATGAATTTTGCGATAGAAAAAGCTTCTTCATTATTTGAAGAGGCTTTTTTTATACCTTTGCGCTATGCAATTCACATATCCCAAAAAAGAAAAATTAAAAAGCAAAACCACTATCGATTTGCTTTTTTCAGAAGGAAATTCGGTTTCGAAATTCCCGCTGCGTTTGGTATATGTTGAAAACAAAGAACCCAATGCCGAACTAATGAAAATGGGAGTTTCGGTATCAAAAAAATATTTCAAAAAAGCAGTAGACCGAAATTATTTCAAACGTGTTTTACGCGAAACGTATCGTTTAAACAAGCATCTTTTGATTGATAATTTAGAAAAACCGTATGCTTTTATGTTTTTCTATCAAACCAAAGAACGACTTTCGTATCAAGAAATTGAGGAAAAAACCATCCAACTTTTTCAAAAATTCAACGAAAGGCAGAAGTAAATTGTACTTTTGGTTTAATTTTTGCTCAAGATTCTTTACTTTCGTAAACTCGTATTAATCAATACTTCTATACATGAAACGTTATTTCAGTAGAAAAATAATAATTCCGGTTGTTGCGGCAACATTCCTTTTTGTGGGTGTTAGTTTCAAGAACGACTTTTTTGAAATTGCCAAACAAATAGAAATCTTCACTGGACTTTTCAAAACCGTTAACCAAAATTACGTAGATGAAACCAATCCTGGTGAGATGATGGATATTGCCATTAAAAACATGTTGAAAGAATTAGATCCATATACGGTTTTCTTTAACGAACAAGACGTTTTAAAGTTCAAAATTAACAATACAGGCGAATACACCGGAATTGGTGCTATGGTGCAACGCAAAGAAGGAAAAGTTTTTCTAAAAGAAATTTACAAAGGATTTCCAGCCGATAAAGCCGGTTTAAAAGCTGGTGACGAGGTTATTCAAATTGGAGACATTAGCCTAAAAGAATACAAAGAAGATGCTTCGCAATTGTTTCGTGGCGCAAAAAACACAAAAGTTGAAATTCAATACATTCGTCAAGGAAAAACGCAGAACGCCACTATTATTTTAGATGATGTTGAAATAAAAGCGGTTCCATTTTTCACGCTTTTAAAAGACAATACGGGTTATATCGTTTTAACGAAATTCACCGAAAAAGCGAGTTTTGAAACCAAAGCAGCTTTGTTAGAATTAAAAAAACAAGGTGCTACTAAAATCATTTTAGATTTAAGAGGAAATCCAGGTGGTTTATTACATGAAGCAGTAAATATTTGTAACCTTTTTGTGCCAAAAAACGAATTAATCGTAACCACAAAATCTAAAAATCCAAAACACAATTTAGAATATCGTACTAAAAATGAGCCTATCGATTTAGAAATTCCGATTGCAGTAATTGTGGATGGGAAAAGTGCTTCAGCTTCAGAAATTGTGGCGGGTGCGATTCAAGATTTAGATAGAGGTGTGATTTTAGGAACGAGAAGTTTTGGAAAAGGATTGGTACAACGTCCGTTAGATTTGTCTTATGGAACTCAAGTTAAAGTTACGATTTCGAGATATTACACACCATCTGGAAGATGTATTCAAGCTTTAGATTATTCGAAAAAAGATGAAACTGGAAAAGCGATTAAGAAAAATCAAACTGAATTCACTGCCTTTAAAACCAAAGCTGGTAGAACCGTTTATGATGGTGGTGGTGTTTTACCTGATATCGAAATTGAGGAAACCAAAATGGCAACCGTTACTGATGCTGTAGTTAAAACAGATGCTATTTTTAACTTTGCTACGCAATGGTATTATAAAAACCCAACCGTTTCAGGAATTCCGACCATTTCAGATGCCGATTTTATTGCGTTTAAAACCTTTTTAAAACAAGAGAAAATCAGTTTAGACACCGAAACCAATAAAGCGTTGAAAAACGTGCTTGAAACGGCTAAAAAAGAAAAAATAGACACTCAAATTACAAATGAATACAAACAATTAGAGTTGGCCATCGAGAAAAATCAGGAAATGGAATTGGACAAAAACAAGAACCAAATCAAAAAACTGATTCAGGAAGATTTAATCACACGTTACCAATATCGCGAAGGTTTATACCAATTTTATACCAAAGAAAACTTGGAAATTGAAAAAGCAATTTCGCTTCTAAACAATCAAACACAATACAAATCGATTTTAAAAAAATAAGATGACACGTTTACTTTCCCTACTATTTTTACTGTTTTCAGTAGTTTCATTTGCTCAAGAAGATGAAGAAGTACACTCTATATTTTTCGAATTTGACAAATACAATTTAAAAGAAGAACAAGCCAATGCCGTAGTGGCTTTCGTTAGTAAAATAGACACTTCGCGCATCGAATCGGTTCAGATTTTTGGCTATTGTGATGATAGAGGGAAAGATGCTTACAATTACACTTTGTCGACCAACAGAGCCAATACGGTAAAAAACAAGTTGATTGAAAGAGGTATCAAAAGTAAAATTATTATTACTCTTGAAGGAAAAGGCAGAATCATGCTTGATGAAGACATGCAAACCAATGTTCCTGAAGCGCGATCTAAAAATCGTAGAGTAGACGTAGTCGTGAATTTCAAACCCATTATAATTGAAGATTTAAAAATTCCAGGCGTTTATAGTTCGATTAAAAAAGATAGAATTGTTGGAGATAGAATTTATCTAGACCACGTTTTATTTGAAAGAGGAAGTAGTCAATTAACCTACAAAGCCAAAAAAGAATTAGACAGAATTGCCTTAGAATTACACAAATACAAAAACATTCACTTCGAGATTCAAGGTCACGTTTGTTGTACTCCAACCTTCCAAAAAGAAGCTGTTGATCGTGATACAAAAAAACGTGAATTATCAATAAATCGTGCTAAAAGAGTGTACAATTACTTTTTGATGAAGCGTATTAGTAAAGTTCGTATGAGCTATAAAGGCTATGGTAATACCCAATCTTTAAAACAAGGAAGTACTTTAGATAGAAGGGTGGAACTTTTGATTACTAAAAATGATGTGGTTAAAATAGAGCCAAAGAAGTAATTATAAGTTCAAGAGCAAGTACAAGTTCAAAAATTAATAAGATTTGCGAAATAAAGAGACGCTTAACAGCGTGACAAACTAAACGTTAAAACAATTTCAATACTTCTAACTCCTCTTCATTTGGATATGTGGAATATCATCTTCTAAATACATTTCGCTAGTTTGGATAAATCCATGTGATTCGTAGAATTTTTTTAGATATTCTTGAGCAGAAATCGTAATGGCAGTTTCGTTGAAATTTTCTTTTATTGCTTCAATAGAAACGCGCATTAAGTCATGACCGAATTTTTTATCGCGGTATTTTGAGCTTACCACAACTCTTCCAATGGAAGTTTCCTCAAAATAATAGCCTTTGTTGAACAAACGAGAATACGCTGCTAAATCGCCGTTATAATAACCTAAAACGTGAAGTGCTTTCTCGTCTTTGCCATCAATGTCTTGATAAACGCAATTTTGCTCTACTACAAACACTTCTGAGCGAAGTTGTAGCAACGAACATAGTTCAACTGTAGAAAGTTCGTTAAATCGCTTTATTTTGAATGTTATTTCCATAATAAAAAAAGAAGTTCCCAATGAAGGGAACTAAATATTATTTTAAAAACTTAACGGATTGAATAATGGCTTCCAATTCGAAAACCAAATCACGCTTCGATTTTGATGGATTATAGGTGAATCCTTCCAAAATTAAATAACGGTTATTTTTAGTGTCTTTGATAGCATAGTTTACAAAAGGTCCCGCCATGAAATCGTTTTTCAATTCCCAAGTTCCTTTGGTCAAATACGTTTTTTTACCCGCAACAGTTACATCAAACAAATAAGGAGCATAAGCAGCTTCGGTAATCATCCAAGTATTTGGTAGTGTTCCGTGAATGTTGGTTTTTCCAACCTCATCACGCATTGCAGTAATGTTGGCAATTATATTGTTATCTTTTTCAACTTTTTCAATTGGAACCTGATAAATCAAAATACTGTTATAGCCTGAGGTAAATTCTTTTCTTAACCAAATGAAATTGTCTTTTACCATGTCGTATTTATAACCAAAACCAATTTGCAAACTCACGCCAAATTTACTTTGTACTTGAGTATCTGGAACCAATGATTTTTTCATTCGAATTTGATTCTCAATCACTTCCGAAGCTTTGATTGTTTTAATAATTTCGGCTGATTTTTCTTCTAAAACCTTTAAAACATCTTCAGTATCCGTTCCAGAAATGAAAAATACATTTTGTGGTTTTGCATATTTATTGGTATTAGAAGCAAATCCAGCTTCTTTATCTTTTTTAACAATAATAATGTTTCGACTTTTACGAACAAATCCTTCAAAAACCTTTGTTGGATATTGATTTAAAGTAAACAATGGTTCTTCTTGTGGTAAACCATCTACTGGAGCGGCAAACTTTTTACGAATGCTATCTCCAATTTCTCCGTTCCATAAGTTATCGTCGATAATAATGGAAACGTTATTAATTTTACCGTTAGAATCTGATAAAATGGCTTGTGTTTCTTCTTTAGAAGTTTCTTTACAAGATAAAAACGATAAGGCGACAAAAGTTAAAACTGCTAATTTTTTCATGGGATAGAACAATTGATTATCCGTTAATTTTTAATTTCATTCCAGGTTGTATGTTATCACCGCTAATATCGTTCCATTTTTTTATATCTTCTATGGAAACGCCTGGAAATTGTTTAGAAATAGAGAATAACGAATCGCCACTTTTAACCGTGTAAGTCCCGTCTTTATTGGACTTAGACTCTGTTTTAACGATTACTTTTTTATCTGAATAAATTTTTAATTTTTTTCCTGCTTGAATGGTATTTCCTTTAATGTGATTCCATTTTTTTAGTTCAGTAATAGAAACATTGTACTTATCTGCAATTTTACCCAAACTTTCGCCACTCTTAATTGTGTGGAATTGAGTTTTTCGCTCAAATTTAGGTTTACTTACATAAGTGGAATCCACATTAGATGCTATCGAATCTTTTGAAGTTGTAGCAATGTATTCCGTTTTTGTTTTTTCTTTATAAGTTTCTAAATAATTAAAATACGCATAAATTTTTTCCTCATTGGAAACAAAAAGTCCCATTTTATTTTTTGGCAAACGCAAATAATGCGGTTCGTCTGTTTCAAAAGGAATTACCTTCAATTTATAAATTGGATTTAAAAACTCTAATTGTTCCACAGGAATATCAAGTAATTCTGAAATATGCTTGAAAGACATTTGCTTTTTCACCATAATCGTATCCGTTTCAAAATACGTTAATGGTGCCTTTTTAGGCATAATTCCGTGCTCTTTTTTGAACTCGTAAATGTAAAAAGTCGCTAAAAATGCAGGAACATAATTCGCGGTTTCTTTCGGAAGGTTTTTACGAATGTTCCAATAATTTTGGCTTCCGCCCGAACGACGAATTGCTTTTGAAACGTTTCCTGGTCCGCAATTATAAGCTGCTAAAACCATGCTCCAATCACCAAAAATTCCATATAAACTTGATAAATACTGACAAGCCGCTTCCGTTGCTTTTAGCGGATCATAACGCTCATCAACATAAGAAGTAACTTCTAAATTGTATTGTTTTCCTGTTGGATACATAAATTGCCACAAACCAGAAGCACCTACACGAGATTTCGCTCTAGGATTCAAAGCTGATTCTACAATAGCCAAATATTTCAATTCCAACGGAATGTTATATTTTGCTAAATGCTCTTCAAACATTGGAAAATAATATTCTGAAATTGCCATTAAGCGCTCAAATGCTTTCGGACGATTTTTCAAAAACGCTTTAATGGTGTTTTCTAAAGCCGGGTTGTATTCGATATTAAAAGGCGATTTAGCATCCATTTTGGCCAATCGCTTTTTTAATAATTCAGTAGATAGCTCGTAACTTACTTCGTTATCTGCATTAAAATTCGAAATATCAGAAAACATATTGTCAGACAATTCTGTGCTGGCTAATTCTGATAACCATCTTTCATCGATACAATTACTAGTGCTATGATTTACAAACGTCGTTTTCAAAGAATCCAAATAGGACATCTTAGGCAACGGAAGTAAATTTTCTTTTTCTGCAGTTTCCTGAGCAAAGCTAAAAAGCGACAGAAAAAGGGATGTTATTATTAAACTTTTTTTCATTCTGTTTTTTGTTTTTGGGGCATGCTAATCATTAATAACTTAATAACCAGTGTTTTATTGTGTTTTTAATCTAAAATAGCTGCAATTCCAGGTAAGGTTCTGCCTTCCAGCATTTCTAACATCGCTCCACCACCAGTAGAAACGTAACTCATCTTTGGCTCTAATCCAAATTGTTTTACAGCCGCAACGCTATCGCCACCACCTACAAGTGAAAAAGCTCCATTTGCAGTTGATTCTGCAATATATTCGCCTAAAGAAATTGTTCCTTTTGCGAAGTTTTCCATTTCAAAAACACCTAATGGACCATTCCAAAGAATTGTTTTAGAATCTAAGATAATGCGTTTGATAATTTCTAACGATTTTGGACCTGCGTCTAAACCTTGCCAACCGTCAGGGATTTTATTCACATCTACCACTTGTGTATTGGCGTCATTTGAAAAGGCATCGGCTGCAATAACATCAACTGGTAAATGAATCTGAACTCCTTTTTCTTTTGCTTGCTTTAAAATTTCGATGGCCAATTCTAATTTATCATCTTCACAAATTGAATTTCCGATTTTTCCACCCAAGGCTTTGATGAACGTAAAAGTCATTCCACCGCCAATAATCATGTGATTTACTTTGTCTAAAATATTTTCAATCACAGTGATTTTTGAAGAAACTTTACTTCCTCCTAAAATCGCAACCACTGGTTTTTCAGAATTTTTCAATACTTTTTCGATACTTTCAATCTCTTTGGCTAACAAATAACCGAAGCATTTCGTCTCTTTAAAAAATTGAGCAATAATAGTTGTTGAAGCATGAGCTCTGTGAGCAGTTCCAAAAGCATCGTTCACATAAATATCACCTAACGAAGCTAATTTTTTAGAAAATTCAACATCTCCTTTTTCTTCTTCGGCATAAAAACGTAAGTTTTCTAATAATAAAATTTCGCTTGGTTTTAGATTTTTCGCTGCATTTTCTGCAACTTCTCCTATACAATCAGAAGCAAAATGTACTTTTTGTCCTAAAATTTCTTCCGTTTTTGAAACGATGTGTTGTAACGAATATTTTGCTTCAACACCTTTTGGTCTTCCTAAGTGACTCATTAAAATTACACTTCCGCCATCTTTCAATATTTTGTCAATTGTTGGCTTTGCAGCCTCGATTCTTGTAGCATCTGTAACTTTAAAATTTTCATCTAAAGGCACATTAAAGTCTACTCTGATAATTGCTTTTTTATTATTGAAATTGAAGTCGTTAAGTGTTTTCATTTATTGATTTTTTAATTCGAATGATTGCAAATATAAATTATTGTATTTTAAATCTTTATAATAAATATCATATTTTGTGTTTTTTTTAAATCTTGCAAAACCATTTTTTTGATTTCTTTTCTATCAATTTTGGTAATTTTTGATTAGGTTTGTTCCATGCTTTTCAAAGATATTTTAGGACAAGAACATATTAAAAATCACCTAACTAAGAGTGCCGAAGCCGGAAGAATTCCGCACGCTCAGTTGTTTGTGGGTCCCGAAGGTTGTGGAACACTTCCTATGGCGATTGCGTATGCGCAATATATTTTGTGTGGTAATGTAGGTGGAGAAAATGTGGGAGAAAACACGGCTTGTAACCTAAAATTCGAACATTTTTCACATCCTGATTTGCATTTTGTTTTTCCAGTTGCTGGTACTGATACTGTTAAAAGTCATGCTGTTAGTGATAATTTCATGGTAGAATGGCGTCAATTTTTGACCGAAAGTCCTTACGGAAGTTTGTTTGATTGGTTGAAAAACTTAGGAATTCAAAACAAACAAGGGTTAATTGGTGTTGATGAAGCAACTGAAATCAATAAAAAATTATCACTAAAAGCCTACGAAGGTGGTTACAAAGTAATGATCATTTGGATGGCCGATAAAATGAATGGTCCTTCGGCAAATAAATTATTAAAATTATTAGAAGAACCGCCAGCTAAAACCGTTTTTATTTTAATTACCGAAAGCACCAGCGATATGTTACAAACCATTTTGTCGCGTTGTCAAGTAATTGATTTTATTGGTTTGAGCGAAAGTGTAATTGCAGAAGCATTGGTTTCACGTGAAAATTGTGAGCCAACAGTTGCTAAAAAAATCGCGCATCAAAGCGAAGGAAATTACAACAAAGCATTACATATTTTACGAAAAGAGGATGATGAATATCCTTTTGACGAATGGTTTGTAGAATGGGTCAGAAGTGCTTTTCGTGCCAAAGGAAATGCAGCCGCTATTAACGATTTAATTGCTTGGAGCGAAAACATTGCATCCACAGGAAGAGAAACGCAAAAACAATTTTTAAACTATTGCATTCACTTCTTCAGACAAGCATTGTTACTGAATTACAAAGCAAATGATTTGGTTTTTTTAGAAACAAAAGTCCCTAAATTTGAATTAGAAAAATTTGCTCCGTTTGTAAATGGTGCAAATATTACAGATATTTACAAAGAATTAGAAGATGCTATTTACCATATTGAACGCAACGGAAATAGCAAAATCATTTTAACCGATTTATCTATAAAACTAACACGATTAATCCATAAAAACGCATAATTATGACACAAGTAGCTCCACTATTAGTTTTGGCTTTTTTAGCAATTACCTTTTTACAATCTGGATATGATAAAATTAAAGACTGGAAAGGCAATGTAGAATGGTTGAATGGTCATTTTTCAAATACTGTTTTAGCTAAGCAAGTTCCATTTGCTTTAGGAACTGTATTACTTTTAGAAATTGTTTCGGGTGTTTTATGTGTTTCGGGTATAATTCAAAACATCATGCAAGATGTCGTTATTAGAGGCTTAGGTTTTTATGGCGCTATTTTGTCTTGTGTTACTTTACTTTTTCTTTTATTCGGTCAACGATTAGCAAAAGATTATGATGGCGCAAGAACTATTGTAATTTATTTTATTCCAGCAGTAATGTTGGTAAACTGGTTGAGTTGATTTTCTGTTTGTTAGTGATCTAACTAAAAAATGAAAATGTGAAAAAACTTTTTAAAAAACCATATTTAGTAGTTATTGCTTTTTGGTGTGTCATTTTTACCTCTATATTTTTTTTACGCGGTAAAATTTCTGGCGAAAAATTTGAATCACAAAAGTGGAAGACAGCTAACATCAATTCTGAAGAAAATTGGTCTTTACGTTGGGATATGATGAATGATCTAAGAAATGATTATCAATTAATCGGAATGTCAAAAAACGAAATAATTAAATTACTTGGTGAGCCTGATAATAAATCTGAAAGTTTTTCTCAATTCAGATATTCTTTAGGTTATGCGCATTTTGGGATTGATACAGGTACATTGATTATAGAATTTGAAAAGGATTCTGCAAAAAATTATATAGTTACAAGAGGATAAATTGCTTGAAAAACTTTGTGTGGGATGCTTAGCAGCATGACAGCTTTGAGGTTAAAATAATCGCAAAAACATCAACACAACGTTTGTCATGCTGTCAAGCATCTCTTTTGTTTCTTATGAAAAATGATTATTCAAAAATTCCATGTTTGGATTGAATTCTTTTATTAACTCCAATTTCAAATCTCTTCTAAGTAATTTAATTTCTTTTTCTCGTGCAATAGCTTGTTGAATCCAGCCGTATTTTTCGTAATAAATCAAATAATTAAGGTTGCATTTTGCACTAAAACTGTTTGGATTTAGTTTTTCGTTGTGTTCTTCTAATCTTCTTCTTAAGTTATTCGTAACACCTGTGTAAAGAACTGTTTTGGCTTTGTTTGTTAGAATGTAAACGTAAAAGTTGTAGATTCCTTCTGTGAATTCGATCATGATTTTGGCTTTTAAAGTGTTTTGTGAGAGATGCTTGACAGCATGACAAACTCAACGTGAAATGAATGGGTTTAAACTTTGTATGGGATGCTTGGCAGCATGACAAACGTAACGGATAATTGTTTTAACCCAAACTCGCTTTATACAATCGCAATTCATCCCAAGAAAATTTATCGCCGTGGATTTCTTTTAATTCGCCCAAACTTTCACCTTTAAAATCTTTGAAAGCGGCTTTTAAATCCGAAATTTTATCTTCTGGTAAAATGTCGGAAAGTTGTACGATTTCCATTTGAATCAACTTGGTAAAATGGTTGTAGATGGTTTGTGGTGTGAGTTTTCGCTGTTTCGCAATTTCGTATATGGATAAGTTTTGTTTCCACAATTCTAACGTGTCTTCGATGGTAGATTTCTTAGGTTCTTTTGTTTTTTTCTTTTTCGAATCGGTGTAATACGAAACGTCTTCATCGTCTTCTACTAAAGCTGCGTGCGAAGTTCTAAAGCGTTCTGCTACAATCACTAACTTATTGATTTTATAAGTACTCATGTCTTCAGAAATTAAATTTTTCTTCGAAATTTCTTTTCCTTCAACAATGATATTCGTTAATAATTTCGCTTTTTTGAGTTGTAAAATCGCTTTGATTTGGAGTTCTTCTAACACCAATAATTCGTCATAAAACGCTTTTACTTTTTTGATGCGTTTTACTTCTTCAATTTTCAACAACAATTCTTCTGCGACAGCATCTAACGTTTTGAAAAAATATTGATAAGCCGCATCACATCGTTCTTTTACGAAATTGACATCCAGATTTTCATCGGAAAAAATTTTATGTAATTGCGACATAAATTTTCCGGAAGGTTCTAAAATTTCGGCGATTTTATCGTGTTGGATTTTTGCCCAATCGTTGTGCTTGGTTTTTGGCGATTTTGGTGCTTCAGAATTATAACTGAACAAATGATTGCGCCATTCTTGACCTAATTCTTTGAAATCAAATGAATTAAGCAACGTATTTAACCAAAAAAACAACGTTTCTTTAGCTAACGAATGTTGTAAAATTTCTTCAGAAGCTTTGTTTTCGGCATAATTAAGCACTTCTTCATCGCTTGAAATGCCATTCATTCGCAACGGAGACAGTAAAATAAGCCCTTTTAACGAACGCAAACGCGATAAAGCCACATACGCTTGTCCGGGCGCAAAAACTTGCGATACATCGAGCGCTGCTTTGTCGAATGTTAAACCTTGACTTTTATGAACGGTTATTGCCCAAGCCAATTTAATAGGGTAGTGGACAAAAGTTCCGATAACTTCTTCTTCGATTTCTTTGGTATTTTCGTTGATTTTGTAACGAATGTTTTGCCATTCGTAACGTTCTACTTCAATGGTTTTGTTTTCCTCTGGAAAATGAACGAAGATTTCTTTTTCGGTTAACGAACTGATGACACCCATTTTTCCGTTGAAGAATTGTTTTTCGAAATTCAAATCGTTTTTAATAAACATGACTTGCGCTCCGACTTTAAGTTGCAATTTTTCTTCTAACGGATAAATTTTTTCTGGAAAATCAGCTGTGATTTCTGGTAAATAGGTGAATTGCTTTCCTTCTAAATCTTCTAAAGATTTTGCATTTATTGTATCTGCTTTGGAATTATGCGTGGTTAAAATGATAAAACCTTTATTTTTCTTCAGATCAAAATTGGGTTGTACGAATTGATTCAGAATTTTGACATCTTCTGAAGTGATTTTATTGTGTCGTAAATTGTTCAAAACATCAATAAATTCGGCGTCGGTTTGACGAAAAATTTTATCTAATTCAATGTATAAAGGCGGATATTGTTGAATAATGTGCGAATGAAAAAAGAACATACCACGATAATAATTCTTTAGCATTTCCCATTCTTCATTTTTTACTACTGGTGGTAATTGTAATAAATCTCCTATAAAAAACACTTGAACACCACCAAAAGGCCTTTCGTTTCTGCGCACTTTTCGCATCATAAAATCCATAGCGTCAAGCACATCGGCACGTAACATAGATACTTCGTCAATAATCAACAATTCCATATTTCGAATTACGGAACGTTTCACGTTATTCATTTTGAAATGGCGACCCAAAGAATCGCGATTTTCGAATTTTACAGTATCTGAAAAATGTGGAAGTTGCTTATTGTCAGGAATAAAGGCAGCAAAAGGCAATTGAAACATCGAGTGAATAGTAACGCCATTTGCATTCAAAGCGGCAATTCCGGTAGGTGCTACAACGACAGTGTTTTTGTGTGTTGTGGCGATAATTTCTTTTAAAAGTGTGGTTTTTCCAGTTCCAGCTTTTCCGGTAAGGAAGATGGATTTATTGGTTTGATTAATAAATCGGAGTGTGTAAGTGGCGGCGGCTGATAATGGTTCCATTTGGCGTAAAATTTTATAACACAAATATATAGAAACGAATAGAAATAAAAAAGTCCCGATTACTCGGGACTTTCAATTATTTTTTTTCTTCTTCCTTAGTGGCTACTTTGTCATCTTTCTTATTAGCTTTATAAGTCTCGTTAAGCTCTTTTAAAACTTCTTTTGTGATATCATAACCATCTTTTGCGTAAAGAACTGTTGCTGCATCACCTGTTCCGTAGATATAATCATATCCTTTTTTCTTTCCGTAATCTTTAATGAATTTTTTAACTTCACTAATTAAAGTGTCTTTCAAAACAGCACCTTCTTGCTGTAATTGTTGAATTAAAGCATTTTGCTCAATTCCTAATTGTTGCTCTCTTTGTTGTAATTCTGCACCTTTTTGTTGTGCCCATTGAGGTCCTTTAGCTTGTGCATTTTGACGGAAACTTTGTGCTTCAGCTTGAAAAGCACGAACTTTAGCTTCTAATGGACGACCTAATTCTTCAGATTTAACATTGAATTTTGCGTCTTCATCCTTGAATTTTTCGTATTTCTCAATTAATTCAGCAGTATCTATATATGCAGTTTTAAAATCTTTTGAACTTGTTTCTGTTTTGTTACATGCTAAAATGCTTAATGCAACACCTAAAATCAATACTAATTTTTTCATGGTTGTATATTGGTAATTAATAATTTTTCGTAAAAGTAATAATAAGTTGGTAAGTAGCAAATATGTTGCTTTTTTATTTATTTTTCAACTATAAGCATTTCTTATTTCAATTTTAAAATTTGATAGATTCAAGCTATTAAAAACAACTTTCACAAATCGGCCAAGTCAAATCTTTTAAAAAAAGACAATAAATATTATCGAAATAGATAAAAAACTGTCTAAAATCGCTTTAAAATGATTTTTACTTGTTTTTTAGTACATAAATATGCGATGAAAACTCCTTTTTAAAGAATCCAGACACATTTGAGATCAAACCAATAAAAAATCCTGAAATGAAATTCATTTTTCCTGATTTATATTTTTCTGATAAAAGTGACACATAAAAACTATCAAACCACATTGGTTTAACATCTTCCAAATTCATGTTTTGTTTATCGAATAATTTTTCGATAGCTGTTTTTGAAAAATGCCACAAATGTCTTGGCACATCATAAGCGGCCCAAAACTCTTTGTAATGATTTGCATCGTACGATTTGAAATTTGGAACCGCAATAATAATTGTTCCTGAAGGTTTCAATAAACGTTTCAATTCAGCAACTTGATGTTCGACATCGGGAACATGTTCTAAAACATGCCACATGGTAATCACATCAAATGAATTACTTTCTAACTTTTCAATCGTGTCACCAAATTTAATTCCTTTTCCTAAAGCTATTCCTTTTGCTTTATCATTTGGTTCAATTCCTAAAATATCCCAATTCTGATTTTTACATTCCAAAAGAAAATCTCCAGTTCCGGCTCCAATGTCTAAAATTCTTCCTTTTACAGGTTGATAAGAATTAATCAAACTAACTTTATCGCGAATTGCTTTTCTTTTGATGAAATGATACATTTTTTCAAATAGTGTACGTTTTCCGTCGGTGTGAGAAATGTAATCTTCGAATTCGTAATACGAACCTAATTTATCTAAAGTAGGTTGCGGATGCGTTTTTAAGATTTGATATTCTTCATTTAATAACAAGGAAAAAGATTCTCCAGAAACTGAAAAATCTTTAACGGTAATAAAACTTTTATCTTCTAAAAAATTCATTTATTTTGTTTTTATGCGAAAGGCTTATTTTAATAGGGTTGACAGCGTTGTTTCACGTGAAACATATTCAGTTGGCAGTCGCGGTGTTCAGTCGCAGTTAAATAAAAACTGAACACTGCGACTGAAAACCGAGACTATCTACCCATGTATATCAGCAACACTGAAATATCACTTGGCGAAACTCCGCTAATACGTGATGCTTGTGCAATAGTTCTTGGTCGAATTTTATTTAATTTTTGTTTGGCTTCAATTGAAATCGATTGGATTTTATCAAAATTGAAATTATCTGGAATAACCATATCTTCTAAACGTGTTAATTTATCAGCATTGTTTTTTTCCTTTTCAATATAACCCGAATACTTTACTTGAATTTCGGCTTGCTCAACAACTTCTTGATCCAAATCGTGTTCTTCGATATAAGCAGCCACTTTTTTAAATTTTCTAAAATCTTCCAAATCTAATTGTGGACGAGAAAACACTTTAAACATTTTGTCAGGTTGACTCATTGGTGCAGAACCTTTAGCTTCTAATATTGGATTTGCTTCTTCTGGTTTTAAACTTGTTTCTCTAAAGAAATTCACCATTGCATCCGATTGTGAGAATTTTTGTTCCATACGAATCAAACGGTCTTCTTTCGCTAAACCTATTTCAAATGCTTTTGGTGTTAATCTAAAATCCGCATTATCTTGACGAAGCAATGTTCTGTATTCGGCACGAGAAGTAAACATACGATAGGGTTCTTCTGTTCCTTTCGTAATTAAGTCGTCAATTAGAACTCCGATATACGCTTCGTCTCTTTTTAAAATAAATGGTTCTCTATTCTGAACTTTTAATGCTGCATTAATTCCCGCCATCAAACCTTGAGAGGCTGCTTCTTCGTAACCTGTTGTTCCATTAATTTGTCCTGCAAAATACAAACCTTTTACTAATTTAGTTTCTAAAGTGTGTTGCAATTGCGTAGGAGGGAAGTAATCGTATTCGATAGCATAACCTGGACGGAAAAATTTCACATTCTCAAAACCAGCGACTGAACGCAATGCTTTAAACTGAACATCTTCTGGTAACGAAGTTGAGAATCCGTTGATGTAATATTCACAAGTTGTCCAACCTTCGGGTTCTACAAAAAGCTGATGTCTTTCTTTATCTGCAAAACGATTAATCTTGTCTTCAATCGAAGGACAATATCTTGGACCTAAACTTTTAATTCTTCCGTTGAACATTGGACTTCTATCAAAACCTTCACGTAAAATATCATGCACTTCTAATGAAGTATACGACATCCAACAAGAACGTTGTGTTTTTAATGGAGCGGTCAAATTAGAATACGAGAATTTTTCTGGGACTTCATCACCAGGTTGTTCTGTCATTTTAGAAAAATCCAAAGAACGACCATCAACTCTTGGAGGTGTTCCGGTTTTCATTCTTCCTGATTCGAAACCTAATTTCACTAAATCTTCTGTGATTCCAAAAGAAGCACTTTCTCCTGCACGACCACCGCCAAATTGTTTGTCACCAATATGAATCAAACCATTCAAAAAAGTTCCGTTTGTCAACACAACTGACTTTGCTTTGATTTCCACTCCAAGAGAAGTTTTCACCCCTACAATCTTTCCGTTCTCTGCTAAAATCCCAGCCACCATTTCTTGGTAGAAATCTAAGTTCGGAGTATTCTCCAACATGGTTCTCCATTCATCCGAAAAACGCATTCTGTCCGATTGCACTCTTGGCGACCACATCGCAGGTCCTTTTGATTTATTCAACATCTTGAATTGGATCGCGGTCTTGTCAGAAACAATTCCAGAGTATCCTCCCAAGGCATCAATCTCACGTACAATTTGTCCTTTTGCAATTCCCCCCATAGCAGGGTTGCATGACATTTGCGCAATGTTTTGAAGATTCATTGTCACCAAAAGTGTAGAGCACCCCATGTTGGCAGCAGCAGCAGCAGCTTCACAACCAGCGTGACCAGCACCCACAACAATTACATCATATTGATTTAAAAACATCTTTTATAAATATTATGTTCCACGTGAAACATTTAAAAAAATTCTAGCTTATAAGCTTAATGTTCCACGTGAAACATTTGCATTTTTTCTTCTTCTTTCGAACGCATTAAAGCTTCGTCTTTTGGAGATTTATCTTTGTAACCACAATAATGTAAAACACCATGAGATAAAACACGCTTTAATTCTTCTTCAAAAGAAACATTGAAATCGCTTGCATTATCTTGAACTCGCTCAACAGAAACAAAAATATCGCCTTGTATTAAATTTCCTACCGTGTAATCAAAACTAATAATATCAGTTAAAGTATCGTGATCTAAATATTCTACATTGATTTTATGCAGGTATTCGTCATCACAAAAGATATAATTGATTTCACCTTCATCAAATCCTTCGGATTCGATAATGCGAGAAATCCAATCTTCATATTGCGCTTCGTTTTCGAGTTCGAAATCTGTTACGTAATTAAAACTAATCATTGCTTTTAAAATAGTTTTGAACCTTCTGGTTAAAATTGGACTGCAAAGGTAAGCTTTGTCTGTTTAATATTTCAACACTATTCAGATATTCTTTTAATTCCTTTGAAAGTGGAGTAGCGCTACCATTATAGCTCTTATCATTTGTTTTTGACTGACGCTTGGTGTCTTCACCTTGTTGCTGAATCGCCTTTTCTAATTTTAAAAGTTCGTGTTTTAAATTCAACATCTTTTGCAAGGTCTCGTTTTTAAAACCTTTATTAATTAGTTGTTTCTCGATATCCTTCATTTGGTTCAAAGCTTTCTGACCTTGACCTGTCATATCTTCTTTTTCTAAAGCTTTTTGTAGTGCATCACGGAGCTGTTGCTGTTCTTTTAAAATTTCTAATACTTTACCTGCGTTTCCTTCAGAACCGTTTTCGCCATTCTCACCATTCTCACCAGATTGTCCCTTTTGTTTTCCTAGACCGGGTTTTTCTCCTGGCTTATCTCCGGGTTTGTCGCCAGGCTTATCTCCAGGTTTCATTCCATCTTTCATTTTCTCACCAAGGCCTTCTTGTTGCTTGATGATATCTGGAAGTTGCATTCCACCTTTGCCTTGTCCCGGTTTTGGTTTTCCTTTCCCAGAACCTTGGCCTTGCATTTCCATGTTCATTTCGCTTTGCACATTACTCAAATAATCAGCTAAACGGTTCGCTGATGTTAAAACATATTGTTGATGTGAAGCGCCTTTTGCAATATTATTGTCCGCTAAAGTTTCTAAAGTCTTATCTAAATTATAATGAATTTCTCCTACTTCATTAAGAATCGTTTCAGTAATTTTTGGATTACGTAAGGCTACTGCGAACAAACTATCATCTACGTGTTTGAATTGAAGCTTCAAATCTTGTTGCTTTTTTAAGACTTTATTCAATTGCAAAGAACGTACTTGAGAAGAATTTGTAGTCTTAATTAAACTCTCCTCGTCGAATGAAAAAGCTAATAAATTATCAAGTATTTGACGTAACAATTTAGCATCTTCTTGCATTTGTTCCATGTCACCTGATTGCATAGATTGAGTCATTTTCTGACTCATCTGTTTCATCTTTGCAGCTGCAGATTTTTGCTTCGGTTTTGCTTTCTGTTGGTTTTGTTTTTGTAATTCCTCAGAAGCTTTCTGCATATCTTTTTTGACATCCTCTTGTTCATTCTTATCATTAGGAATATCCATTGGAGCTTTTAATTCTTTATTTTCTTTGTCTAATTCTTCAAGTTCTTTCTTAATAACGTCAAACTCTTTATTGATAGCGTCTTGATTTTCCTTGTTATTATCTTTAGCATCATCAGCTAATTTTTCTTCCTTCTCAGCAAGCTTGTCTAATTTATCTGCGATTTGTTCCGCTTTTTGTTCTACGTAAAAACGTTTCGTCAATTCGACTAACTGTTCTAAATTCTGTTGTTGATTTTTTGCATTTTGTTTTAACTTATCCGCTTTGTCAAATAATTTATCTTTCTCTAATTTCTTAGAAAGCTCTTCTAATTCTTTAAGAAGTTTTTCATTTTTATCTGCTTGCTTTTCGGCTTCTTCTAAACGACGTAATAATTCTTCTTTGTTTTTATCTTGTGATTTTGGATTGAATTCTTCCAAATTCTCAGTTAACTTTTTAGTGAATTCTTTCATCATTTCATCTTGTTGTTTTTGACGATTGATAAAGTCTTCCACTTTCTTTTGATCTTTGAAATCTAAATTGGATTTCTCTTTATTCATTTTTTGCAGTTTATCCAATTCTGAAATTTGCTTCTCTTGATTTTGAAGTGATTTTTCTAAACTATTGATGTTTTCATTCTGCTCTTGCAACTGTTTGTCTTCCTTTTGGTCTTCAGTCAATTCATAATGAAGAAAAACAGATGATTTTGTGCTTTTATAATTGTTAACTACATCATTATCAAATACTTCAAAATAATATTCGTAATTAACACCTTCTTCAATGGATAAACCATTAGGAAACGAATAAATAAATTGATCCACCGCTTGTTTATTAATGGCTAAATTCGCTTTTCGAGTTGCAGAAGGGTTTCCTTTTGGATAAAAAACAACTTGCAATTTTGATAAACCATGATCATCGGCAACTTGACCAATCATCATTTTCGATTTTAACTTTAATGAATCAGGAGCAATTTGAACTGAAATTGTTGGGTATTGATCTTTAATTGTTGCAATTTGATAAGACAATTTTTCAAACTCGTTGATATTTCTATTCGATGTAATTACTTCGTAACTTAAATTATCGGTAATTCTTCTTGAAAACGAAAAGTTGTTTTCTTTATTAGCAAAAACACTAACTAGATTATTCGATTTGAAACTCACTTTATCGGTCGCTAAAGCGTTAATTCTCCAATTCACAACCGTACCTTCTGGAACGACTGCATTTCCGGTTCCTTGAATAACTTCAGATTTTATACCTAAATAAGAAGGATATTGCAACAACATTTCAAAATTGGCAATCGTTGGAACATCAACCACATTAATTTGATATTCTTTCGAATTCAAACCATTTGCTTGAAGTGAAAAACTAACATCTTTTGACAGTTTAGAAAATGTATATTCGAAAACACCAGGTTTTGTACTTTGTAAAAAATATTCTTCATCACCAATTTGAATGGCAATATTTTCAGGCATCACTTTTCCCAGAGTTTTTACTTGTAACACAAAATCGGAATTCTGTTGTGCTGTTAATGATTTATTCAATACTACAAATTCAAATGGTGCAGGAGGAGCATATTTAGTTTGAAAGTGCACAACACGATCAAAACTATTGGAAATCACAGCAGAATTTCCAGTCACGAAAAACAGAATCAATAATAAAATAGGAAGAATTGCATAAGGTAAAAACTTTTTATTTTTAGCAAAGTTCACCGCGTTTGAAAACGGAATGGGTTGCAAAGAAGCTGCTTTTTGCTCGATAGACGCTGCTAATAATTCAGAATTTTGGTTTTGATTCGCTAATTGTAGAAAGTTCAACAATTTATCTTGTACTTCTGAAAAGTGATTTCCAATGATTCGGGAGGCTTGTTCGTAATTGATTCCTTGTTGTAATTTAAATAATTTAAACAGCGGAAAAGCAATGAATCGAAACAATAAAAACGATTCAACACCAACAAACAACCAGAACAAAATGGTTCTTCCGGATGTGGATAACCACAAAAAGTATTCGATCAATAAGGTAAAAATAAAATACAACAAGCCTAATCCGATGAAAAGAATAACCCCTTTTATCAGTTCGTTGGTGTAAAACTTTTTAATAAACCCTTCGAGTTTATCGAAAATGATGCCTTTTGCTTCCAAAATTGTTGATATACTGTTTATAACCGATAAAAATACAACATCTTGCGTGATTAGTCAATAGGTTTTTAGTGAAACTTAACATTTGTAGAATAGGATTGTTAATAACCATGAGAATTTCTAAATACTAAATTCTTACTTCTAATTTGTAATTGTATCTTTGCACAAAATTTAATGAAATGTCAGTAAGAGTAAGATTTGCACCAAGTCCAACAGGACCTTTGCATATTGGTGGTGTTCGTACCGCTTTATTCAATTATTTATTTGCCAAAAAACATGGTGGTACTTTCTATTTACGTATTGAAGATACCGATCAAACGCGTTTTGTTCCAGGAGCAGAAGCTTATATTTTTGAAGCTTTAGAATGGTTAGGAATTGCGCCGGAAGAAACTGTAGGAAAGAATGAAAAATTTGGACCTTATCGTCAAAGCGAACGCAAAGCGATGTATCAACAATATGCGGATCAATTGATTAATTCAGGTTGGGCGTATTATGCTTTTGATACGGCTGAGAGTTTAGATGTGATGCGAAAAGAAGCTGAAGCAAATGGAAATACATTTATTTATAATCATTCAGTTAGAGAGCAATTGGATAACTCGTTGACGGTTTCACGTGAAAAAGTTGAAGAACGAATTGCAAATGGAGAACACTATGTCATCCGTTTTAAAACACCTGTGAATGAAATTTTAGAATTAAAAGACATCATTCGTGGCGATATTAAATTTGATACGAATTTATTAGACGATAAAGTTTTGTTCAAATCAGATGGAATGCCAACATATCATTTAGCGAATATTGTGGATGACCATTTAATGGAAACTTCGCATGTAATTCGTGGTGAAGAATGGTTGCCATCGATGCCATTACACGTTTTATTATACAAAGCATTTGGTTGGAATGCCCCAGAATTTGCTCATTTACCTTTGATTTTAAAACCAATTGGAAACGGAAAATTATCAAAACGTGATGGTGATAAAATGGGATTCCCAGTATTTCCTTTGGAATGGAAAACAGAAGAAGGAACTTCATCAGGTTACAGAGAAAACGGATTTTTCCCAGAAGCGGTAATTAACTTTTTAGCGTTATTGGGTTGGAATGATGGAACCGAACAAGAGATTTTCTCATTAGAAGAATTGGTTGAAAAATTTGATTTAAACCGAATTCACAAAGCAGGAGCGAAGTTTGACCCTGAGAAAAACAAATGGTTCAATCATCAGTATTTGCAAAAGCAATCAGATGAAAGTTTAGCAGAAAGCTTTAAAAAAATATTAGATAAAAAAGGTATAACAACTTCTTTTGATTTAACAAAAGTGATTTCTTTAATTAAAGAAAGAGCGCATTTTGTGAATGAGTTTTGGGATTTAGCCGATTATTTCTTTGAAGCTCCAACAACTTACGACGAAAAAGCAGCTAAAAACTGGAAAGAAGAAACACCAGGTTTAATGCAACAAGTGATTTCGGAATTAGAAAAAATTGAAGATTTTACATCCGTTAACATCGAAACCTTATTAAAAGAATGGATGACAGCAAACGAAATTGGAATGGGTAAAGTAATGCAACCATTACGATTGAGTTTAGTAGGCGCATTAAAAGGCCCACATTTATTCGACATTATCGAAATGATAGGAAAAGCCGAAACGGTAAAAAGAATAGAAAAAGCAATTGCTAGTTTATAAAAGAAAACCCTCTGAAATTCAGAGGGTTTTTTGTTAAAGATATATTGTAATCTGACCACTAATCAAACCAATATTTCCTTTCATTTTTTCGCCAAGTAACTTTACGTTATCGTTGTTTTTTAAGTTGCCGAAGAAATTCGTTAAACCATATTGATAACCAATTCTTGCTCTTAAATTTTTAATTCCGCCGTTGATTCCTACGTAGAAATTAGCGTTAATTTTTGAAACATCTACAATGTCTTTGGCAATTAAACCGGGTTGGTCTAACAATAAATTGTTTTCGTCATCTTTATCAATTCCTAATTTACCATTTATTTGTAAAACCGGACCAAATTCTAAATTCAAATGGTCTTCAATTGCCACATAACTTGGTACAATATAAATTTGAACCGCCGACATTTTAAAATTCGTTTGCGTTTGTTGCAATCCTTTTAATGTTGGTATAGAGAAATTACTATCGGTAAAAAACATACCAAAACTCATTTGCCAGTTGTTATAATAGTTTCCTCTAACACTTAAACCGCCAATCCATCCACTTTCTGGAGTTACGGTAAAATTATCGGTATAAATATTTAATTGGGTTAAACCCGCACCAATTCCTATTCGGTTACTGTCTTTGTGTCCACGTTGCGCCATTGCAACACTCGAAATTATTAGAAAAATAAAAACTAATTTCTTCATTTATATAAATTTAGGGGGCAAAAATAGGGTTTATAAATTTGTTTTTGTAACTTTTTACTTTAAAAAGCGTATAACTATAAATCTAAAAACTAAACATTATGGAGTTTATTATGTTTCCAATTATTTTCGTTGGATTAATTGTTCTTTTTTCTTCTTTTTTTACCGTAAAACAACAAATTGTTGCGGTTGTGGAACGTTTTGGAAAATTTCACAGTATTCGTAATTCGGGATTACATTTAAAAATTCCAATTGTGGATAGAATTGCAGGAAAAGTAAATTTAAGAATTCAACAATTAGATGTTATCATCGAAACCAAAACTAAAGATAACGTATTCGTTAAAATGAAAGTTTCGGTTCAGTTTAAAGTATTACAAGAAAAAGCATACGAAGCGTTTTATAAATTAGAATATCCTCACGATCAAATTACTTCTTATGTATTTGACGTTGTGCGTGCTGAAGTTCCAAAATTAAAACTAGACGACGTTTTCGAAAGAAAAGATGATATTGCAGTTGCGGTAAAACGTGAGTTAAACGAAGCGATGACTACTTATGGATATGACATCATCAATACGTTAATCACTGATATTGATCCAGATATTCAAGTTAAAAATGCGATGAACCGTATTAACGCAGCTGACCGTGAAAAAACAGCAGCAGAATACGAAGCAGAAGCTGGACGAATCAGAATTGTTGCCAAAGCAAAAGCTGAAGCAGAAAGTAAAAGACTTCAAGGTCAAGGTATTGCTGACCAAAGAAGAGAAATTGCTCGTGGTTTAGTAGAATCAGTAGATGTGTTGAACAAAGTGGGAATTAATTCTCAAGAAGCATCAGCTTTAATTGTTGTAACGCAACATTACGATACTTTACAAGCTATTGGTGCAGATGCAAATAGTAATTTAATTTTATTACCAAATTCACCTCAAGCCGGAAGTGATATGTTAAACAATATGGTAGCTTCATTTAGTGCATCAAACCAAGTGGGTGAAATGATGAAAAAAGGAAACATCAAAAAAGTGGGTAAGAAACATCAAAAAGACGAATTTGGAACAGAAGGAGAATCTGAAGAAGTATAATTGAAATTTAGATACTGACTAAATTCAGTATGACAAAAATGAAAACCATCAATTTTTAATTGGTGGTTTTTTTATTTACGTGATTACGTATAATTGAATAGGTGTGAAATATATAAGATTTTAATGTAATTATGTAATTAATTGATTAATAATTAATTAACCTTTGTAGCTATTAAACTAATCAAAAAAAATTATGCCATTAATCAATATTTTAATCGTCCTTGTAATCGTTGGTTTCCTGCTTTGGTTAGTAAACAATTACATTCCAATGGATGGTAAGATCAAAAAAATAGTCAACATTATTGTTTTAATTGTTGTTGTTATTTGGGTGCTAAAGGCTTTTGGGCTTTTAAGTAAACTTACCAGCATACAAGTTTAAATAATTCAAAAATCAATAAATAATATCATATGAATCTCAAAAGAATTTTTGGTGCCGTACTTACTATACTTGGAATTGTTGGACTTATCTATGCTGCTTACCTATTTGTAAATACTGGCGGAACTTCACAAAATATTAAAATGCTTGCAACTTATGGAATTTTAGGTCTTGTATTTTTTATTTCGGGAATCAATCTTGTTCGTACAACAAAAGATGAAGCGTAATTTATTTTTGAATCAAAATTAAGTCAACTTGAAATTTTGCATTAATAACTTTTTTATCTTTCACGATAAGTTAATAATGAAAAAATAATTTATCGAAGTTAAAATTCAAAAATCAAGGAAAAAAGAGGTAAAAATTGAAATAAAGCGATTTTAGCTACTTTTACAAATCAAGATGTAAAAACACTTTACTCAAAAAAGATTTTTTCTTAAAATTCATTTATGAAAGTCACTTTTTTAAGTTTTTAATTATTAAAAATTATTTTTTGATAGATTTAACCAATAATGATTTTTAATGATGATTTTTTAATTTTTCATTAAGATTTCTATATAAAACAAAAACGTGTCAGGTTTTCAAAATCTGACACGTTTAAAATATGATTAAGATGCTGAACTAAAATCAGCATGACAAAAATTGAAACTTTTTATTGTTCAGAAATTTTTGCCCAAGTATCTCTAAGTCCAACCGTTTTGTTGAAAACTAATTTTTCAGCTTTTGAATCTCTGTCTACACAAAAATAACCTAAACGTTGAAATTGAAAATGATCTAATTCTTTTGAAGTAACTAAACTTGGTTCCACATAACCCGTAATTACTTTTAACGAATTTGGATTGATAAATTCTTTAAAATCAACTTCTTTGTCTTTATCTGGACTTTCATTGGTAAATAATCTATCATACACACGAACTTCTGCTTCTTTTGCATGAGGAATTGAAACCCAATGAATGGTTCCTTTTACTTTTCTTTGACTTGCTTCTGTTCCACTTCCTGATTTAGAATCTACGTCGTAAGTAACGTGAATTTCAGTAATATTTCCGTTTTCATCTTTTACAACTGATTCACCTTTAATGATATACGCATTTTTTAAACGCACTTCAGTTCCTAAAGTTAATCGGAAAAATTTCTTGTGTGCTTCTTCTTGAAAATCTTCTCTTTCGATATATAATTCTTTAGAAAAAGGCACTTTTCTGTAGGTCATTACTTCTTCTTCCGGATTATTTTCAGCTTCTAACCATTCTTCTTGACCTTCAGGATAATTCGTAATTACTAATTTCACTGGATCTAAAACTGCCATTACACGAGGTGCAACTTTGTTTAAATCTTCACGAACACAAAATTCTAAAAGCGAAACATCAATCAAATTATCACGTTTTGCAATTCCGATTGTGTTAGCAAAATTTACAATAGAATTTGGTGTATAACCACGTCTTCTCATTCCAGAAATCGTACTCATACGCGGATCATCCCAACCTGTAACATGTTTTTCTTCAACCAATTGCAATAATTTACGTTTAGAAACAACCGTATGTGATAAATTTCTACGCGCAAATTCTCTTTGTTTTGGTCGCACCTTTGTTGGGTCATAAATTTGATTCAAAAACCAATCATATAATTCACGGTGAGGCAAGAATTCTAACGTACAAAATGAATGCGAAATTTGCTCTAAATAATCACTTTCACCATGAGCCCAGTCATACATTGGATAAATACACCAATCATTTCCTGTTCTGTGATGATGCGCGTGCATGATACGGTAAATAATAGGATCACGCATCAACATATTGTTAGCGCCCATCGAAATTTTAGCACGTAAAACGTGAGTTCCTTTTTCGAATTCTCCGTTTTTCATACGAGTAAATAAGTCTAAATTCTCTTCGATAGAACGATTTCTATAAGGAGAATCGGTTCCTGGTTGCGTAGGAGTACCTTTTTGTTGCGCCATTTCTTCCGAAGTTTGGCTGTCTACATACGCTTTATCTTTTTTGATTAATTCCACTGCCCAATCATACAATTGTTGGAAATAATCAGAAGCATAACATTCTTTATCCCATTTAAAACCAAGCCATTCTACATCGCGTTTAATTGCGTCTACATATTCTTGCTCTTCTTTAGATGGATTGGTATCGTCGAAACGAAGATTTACTGGTGCTTTATAATCGATTCCTAAACCAAAATTTAAGCAAATTGCACTGGCATGACCTACGTGCAAATACCCATTTGGCTCTGGTGGAAAACGAAAACGTAATTTATCTGCTGACAAACCATTTTTTAAATCTTCTTCAATGATTTGTTCTATAAAATTCAATGATTTTTCTTCTGTTGACATTGTTTTTCTATCTTTTATGCAAAGATAGAAAATGTTTCAAGTTTCAAGTTTAAAAGTTTCAGGTTTTATGTAACTTTGGATAAAGAAAACAACTTGAAACCAAAAAAACCTCAAACTTGAAACTAAAAATTTATGGGAACTATTAAATTACAAAATATTCGCACGTATTCCTATCACGGATGCTTAATTGAAGAAGGAAAAATTGGCTCAGATTATAGTGTAGATTTAGAAATTAAAACCGATTTGCGTAAATCTTCTCAAACAGATGAATTGGCTGATACCGTTGATTATGTGTTGTTGAATAAAATTGTAGTGGAAGAAATGGCGATTCGTTCTAAATTATTAGAACATGTTGCACAGCGCATTATCACTAGATGTTTTGCGGAAATTCCGTCAATTTCTAGAATAAAATTAGCGGTTTCTAAATTGAATCCTCCTATTGGTGGCGATGTAGAAGCAGTAACAATTGAAATGGAAGAGTTTAGAAATTAACTCTTCCATTTGTTTTTCTAGTCAATTTTATACACTCTATTTTTGTACATATTACTTGATGCTACAATATGAGCTAAAGCGTCTTTGGCTAATTCTTCATTTAAAGCAACTGGAATTAATTCGGTATCACTTTTTACTTTAAACTGTAATGGTTTTGCGTTTGGATTTAAGATAACAATATCATCTTCTACTCTAAAAGCATAGGTTTCATGGAATAACATAATGGTTCTTCCTTTTGTCCCTTTAGGTAATTTTAGTAAGTTTCTTCCTGGCATTGGTGATTTGGTGGTAATTCCAGATAACGCTAAAATAGTTGATGGTATATCCATTTGACTTGCCAAATTATCATAGGTAATTCCTCTCTCAATATTTGGCGCAATGATTAAAGCAGGAATATGAAATTTATTAACTGGAACTAAATTTTTACCGTAAGTTCTGGTGTTATGATCTGCAATAACTACAAAAATAGTGTTCTTATAATATGATTCTTTTTTAGCTAATTCAAAGAATTTACCAATAGAAAAATCAGCATATTTCATGGCGTTATTAACGGTATTTTTCTTTTTATCGAAAAGCTTAATTCTTCCATCAGGAAACTCAAAAGGCTCATGATTTGAAGTTGAAAATAACAAAGAAAAGAACGATTTATTTCCTAAACTTTTAAAATATTCATTGGCTTTTACTGCTAAATCTTCATCCGAATATCCCCAAGTTCCTTTCATAGCATGTTTTTTTCCATCTGAATCAAAATCGGTTTCATCAATAATATTTTTGAAACCATTTCCATTGAAAAAAGACGCCATATTATCAAAATTTGCCATTCCACCATAAATGAAACTAGTATCATAATTTTGACGACCGAAAGCATCTGCCAACGTAAAAAAACCTTGTTGAGAACCACTTAACTTAACGATACTTTCGGAAGGATTTGGTAAAAATCCAGAAGTTACAGCTTCAATTCCTCTTACACTTCGAGTTCCTGTACAATATAATTTAGTGAATAATACACCTTCTTTAGTTAATTCATCAAACTCTGGGGTAAGTTTTAAACCGTGTAAACTACCAACATATTCTGCACCTAAACTTTCTTCTAAAAGAATAACAACGTTGTATTTTGGTTGCGAAACATCTGGCTTTTGAAGATGTAAAAAAGGTACTTCTCCTGGAATAAATTCGGTAACATCCATATACTTTTTTACACGAGAATAGGCTTCTAATTCATCCATTCTACCGTACTTCTTAACATCACCTTCATTCTTCATTGAATACGCTGCAAAAGCTACTGTATAAAAGGAATTTAAACCTAATGAGTTCGTCATTTGATCCGAACAAAATATAGCGTTACTTCCGTTGATTGGACGTTTTGAAGTTAAACTACCACGAGCTCCAAAAAATAATAAAAACGCAACTACTGGAAATAAAAGCAACTTGGTACTATACTTACTTTCGATGGGATAAAATACTTTTTTTCCATACTTGAAAGCAAAAAACAATGCTATTCCTAATAAAATTGTGGTGATGATTAAAGATGGTAAATAACTTTTTAAAAGGGTACCAACGACTTCTTTTGGATAAATTAAATAATCTAAAAATAAACGATTTGGACGCGTGTCGTATTGGTTGATAAAATCTAAAGTGGCTAACTCCATTAATAGAATTAGAAACAAGAAGAAAAGAAAATAAAAGTTGAAGAACTTCTTTATTCTATTTAAAATAGTATTTGGTAAAACTGTAATCAGAACAAAAGGAAGAAAACTTAAATAGCAAAGCAGAATAAGATCAAAACGAAGTCCGATGGTAAATAATTGAAAATAATCTGGCGTTTCAACAACTCTTTCATTAAAAATTAAGAATAAAATGAATCTGTTTGCCGATAAAATGAATAATCCGATTGCTATAAAATTAAGAACAGGACGTAAAAAAAGTAATTTTCGCATTATTTTATCTATTGATTTCATTTCAAAGGTATTAGAAACGAGTATCGTAAATAAATAATAGCGCTTAATATTTACTTAATATTTTTTTTGGTTTCGAAGAAATAAAATGTAAATTTGCAGTCCGTTCAAATAATGGCGTCGTGGCCGAGCGGCTAGGCAGCGGTCTGCAAAACCGTCTACCCCGGTTCGAATCCGGGCGATGCCTCTAAAGAGTTACTAGAAATAGTAGCTCTTTTTTTGTTTTAATTTTTTTAAAAAATTAATTAAAGATATATCGAATCCGGGCGATACCTCTAAAACCTTCTAAGAAATTAGGAGGTTTTTTTATAGAATAATCTTTAGAAAAAAATAATTAGATCCTGAAACGAGTTCAGGATGACAAATATTGAAAAATAAATTATTCACTAACAGCGGTATCAGGTAATAACTTATTGGTTATCATTTCTTTTTCTTTTGGGAAGAATCCTTGTAGGATAAAAAACAAACCAAAAATTAGAATTACCATACTAATCACTCTTTTGATTTTGTAGATATTTGCAGGAATTAATTTGTGTTTCAATTGCTTTGCTAACAATATTTTAGCCACATCGAAAGCCAAATAAAACACTAAAATTGCTGCGAAAAAAATAGAAATTCGAGAAGTGTTCATTTCCATTTGTGGTCCGTAAGTAATGATAATCATCATCCAAAAACCTAAAACTCCAATGTTAATGAAATTCAACAAAAACCCTTTGAAGAACAAAGCAAAGTAATTTTTCTTTGGAATATTATCGTCGTCTTGTTCAATTTCAGTTTGTTTTTTGAAATTTCTTTTGAGTTGAATAAACGAAATTAATCCGTAAGCCAACATGATAATTCCACCAATAACAAAAAGTGTTGGATTATCTTTTAGTTGTTCTAAAAGTTGATTTGTACTTAAATAAGCGATTAAAATGAAAATAATATCACTAAAAACAATTCCTAAATCAAAAGTAAATGCCGCTCTAAAACCTTTGGTAATACTGGTTTCAAGTAAAACAAAAAAACCAGGACCAATTGAAAAAGCTAACAAAAGTCCCCAAGGAATTGCGGTAAGTATATCGTGTAAATGCAAATTGAGAAGTTAAAAAGTTGGAACTACGAAGTTAAGAAATTATTATCAAATTACTTCGCTTGTTCTATAGTTCCTCCTGCGATTTTCTTTTTGTTGATTTGTTTTGGTTTTCCATAGATTATAATTTCACCACCAGCTCTTGTTTTTGCATCGACTAAATCAGTTGCGTACACATGAGCCATTCCGCCTGCGTTTACCGTAACAACAGATTGTTGCGTTTTACAATCTTGGCCGTCATATTTTCCACCAGAATTGGATAAAATATCTTGATTTTTTACCGTTCCTTTTGTGGTTACAATACTTCCTTGCGAAACACGAACTTGTAATCTATCCGTTTGTAAATTAGTAAGTTTAATTTCAGAACCTTCTTTACAAATGATATCAAAATTAATTGCTGAAATTTCATCTTTTGAAGCAATTCTACTCCCTTCATTAGCTTCTACAGCATCAATTTTTTTATAATAAACAGTAGCGGAAACATCGTCTCCACTTAACATTTTTATTAAAGGCATTCTGATTTTTAATTCGCCATTTTTGTTTACCAATTCTACTTCTTGAGAATTGGCACCCGTTAAAACAATTTTATTTTCAGGTGACGCTACTAAGTTGACATCAATTTTATCAAAAGCAGTTACTTTAGTAAAATCACCAACGTTTTTTTCGGTTTGGGCAAAAGCTATCGAACTAATTAATAATAAGCTATAAACTATTTTCTTCATTTTAATATTTTTAAATTCTTATAAGAAATTAATTACTCTCTCTTTCTCAAATAATGAAAATCTAATTGTTTCTTCACTAAATCGGTGTTTTTTACTTTAACGTAAATTTCGTCTCCTAATTGTAAAATATTTTTAGAAACTTCACCTATTAAAGCGTATTGTTTATCATCAAACGTGTAATAATCATCTTTTATTTCACGAATTCTAACCATTCCTTCGCATTTGTTTTCGATGATTTCTACATAAATTCCCCATTCGGTCACACCAGAAATTACACCTAAAAACTCTTCATCTTTATGATCTTGCATGTATTTTACTTGCATGTATTTCACAGAATCGCGTTCGGCTTGAGCGGCTAAACCTTCCATTTGTGAAGAATGCACACATTTTTCTTCGTATTCTTCTTCACTTACACTTTTTCCGCCATCTATGTAAAATTGTAACAAACGGTGTGCCATAACATCAGGATAACGACGAATTGGTGAGGTAAAATGACTGTAATAATCAAAAGCTAATCCGTAATGACCAATATTTTCAGTTGAATACGCAGCCTTACTCATACTTCGAATTGTAAGCGTATCAACCAAATTTTGTTCTTTTTTACCCACAACTTCTGAAAGTAAATTATTCAACGAACTTGAAATATCTTTTTTAGATCGGAAATTGATTGAATATCCAAACTTAGCAATCACAGTTTGAAGATTGATTAATTTATCTTCATTTGGTTCATCGTGAATTCTGTAAATGAAGGTTTTCTTTTGTTTTCCAATGAATTCTGCTACTTTTCTATTCGCTAACAACATGAATTCTTCAATCAAATGATTCGCATCTTTACTTTGTTTGAAATAAACTCCAATTGGTTCAGCATCTTCATTTAAATTGAATTTTACTTCTACTTTATCAAACGAAATTGCGCCAGCTGCCATTCTTTTTCTTCGAAGAATTTTAGCTAATTCATCCATTTTAAGAGTAGCATCAACTATTGGTTTTGGAACAATATATTCGTTTCCAGTTAATGAAATTTCGGCTGGAATAACGTCTGATTTTGTTTCTATGATACTTTGTGCTTCTTCATACGCAAAACGTTGATCAGAATACGTTACTGTTCTTCCAAACCATGCATCTAAAACTTCTGCTTTATCATTCAATTGAAAAACAGCTGAAAACGTATATTTTTCTTCATGAGGACGAAGCGAACAAGCAAAGTTGGATAACACTTCTGGTAACATTGGAACTACTCTATCTACCAAATACACAGAAGTCGCTCTTTTATAAGCTTCATCATCTAAAATAGTTCCTTCTTGAAGATAATGTGAAACATCGGCAATATGAACTCCAATTTCGTAATTTCCATTTTCTAAAACCTGAAACGATAACGCATCATCAAAATCTTTTGCATCTTTCGGGTCAATCGTAAACGTTAAAACATCACGCATATCGCGACGTTTTTTAATTTCCTCTTCTGTGATTGAAGTATCTATTTTATTTGCATACGCTTCCACTTCAATTGGAAAATCATAAGGTAAACCATATTCAGCTAAAATCGCATGAATTTCTGTATTGTGTTCGCCTGGTTTTCCTAATACTTTTATCACAGAACCAAAAGGAGAATCCGCTTTTTTAGGCCAATCTTCTAAGGTTACTAAAACAACATCTCCGTGTTCTGCATCACCAATTTTATTTTTTGGAATGAAAATATCGGTATACATTTTAGCATTGGCAGTTGTTACGAAAGCAAAGTTTTTTTGCACATCGATAACACCAACAAATTCTGATTTTTTACGTTCTAAAATTTCTAAAACTTCAGCTTCTGGTTTTCGTGAACTTCTTCTATTGTAAATATAAGCTTTCACTTTATCGCCATCTAAAGCATGATTTAAGTTAATAAACGGAACAAAAACATCGTCTTCTAGTTCGTCACAAACAAAATATCCTGTTTTACGAGACGTCATGTCTATAATTCCTTCGTAATATTCGGCTTTGGAAATAATTTGATATTTTCCAATTTCCGTTTCGTGAATTTTATCTTGTGCTTTAAGTATTTTTAAATCTCTAATTATTTCGTTTCGGCTTTTGGTATCGTTTAACTCTAAAACAGCAGCTATTTGCTTGTAATTAAAAGATTTAGAAGGTTCTCTTGAAAGTATTTTAAATATTTGTGCAGTAAAATCTTTTGGTTTATTTCCTAATTTTTTTGGTTTCTTACTCATTGTATCATTTTCAATTATTGGTTAAAGTTACAAAATACAACAATGTAAAACGAAAATGTATTTCAGTTTTAATATAAAAATAACTTATCGTAACTTTATAAAGTAAATCAATTCAGATGGAAAATTTTGTAACCGTTGCTATTTTTAACTACCAACACGAGACTTTGATTATTAAAAATTTATTAGAGCAAGAAGGAATTGCTTACTTCTTTGAAAACGAAACTATCGTTGGAATCGATCCATTTGCTACAATTGCTTATGGCGGAATCAAATTAAAAGTACATCCAAACGATGAAGCAACCGTGAAAGAAATTCTAAAAAAACTAAACGAAGACGATCATTTAAAAATTGTTTAATTTTTTAAAAGCTGAAAGTTTTCAACATATATTAAAAACAACAAAAAATATTTTTAATTAAATTTAAATTTATGATAGTTATTATAGCGTGTTAATATGTGGAATAAGTTTTTTTACAGAAGTAGTTTTTAAAAGTTATCGTTACTTATACAACGTAATTAACAATTTAAAAATTTAGTAAAGAACTGAAAATAAGACCTTCTAAATTCTTTCTTTTGTAGTTATCAACAGTTGTTAAAAATATATTTTATATTCGTTTTGTAAATAACTTCAATTGTTGATTTCTGTTGAAAACTGATTTTTTTCTATTGATAACTTTTCTAAAAATTCGTGAAACTAAATTAGGATTTTTAATTCCGGTTTTGGATTACAAATTTTTTCTTTACAACCTAAAAAAACTTCTAAATTTCTATCCAAAGTTGTTAACAATTATTGTTAAATTAAGGTTAACTGATTATCAACGATTTACGTAAAGAAGTTAACAATGTGTAATTTTTAGTTTACTTTCTTATATAATTCACTGATTTTAAAGGATTTGTTTAAAAAAATATCAAAATAAGAATCATATTATTATTACTCCTTTATCTTTAGTATTTTTGCATATACAAAACACACAACAACTTATGAAAATTTCAATTGGAAACGACCACGCTGGTCCAGATTATAAAAAAGCTATTGTTCAATATTTAGAAGAAAAAGGACATACCATTTTTAATCACGGAACTGATACTTTTGATAGTGTTGATTATCCTGATTTTGGTCATCCAGTAGCCTATGATGTGGAATCAAAAAAAGCCGATTTAGGAATTGTAATTTGCGGTTCAGGAAACGGAATTGCGATGACAGCTAACAAACACCAAGACATTCGTTGTGCACTTTGTTGGACAAAAGAAATTGCCGCTTTAGCACGACAACATAATGATGCTAACATTATTAGTATTCCAGCTCGTTATACTTCTATTCAACAAGCTATAGAAATGGTAGATACGTTTTTAAACACTCCTTTTGAAGGCGGAAGACACGGTAATCGTGTGAAAAAAATCGCTTGTAAATAATCAAAAATCTTAAAATCAATTCAAATGGAACTCGTAAAAATAGATTTGAATTGTATTAAAAACACTTATAAAAAACGACCATGTGATTCTAACAAAGGAACGCATGGTCATGCTTTGTTAATTGCAGGAAGTACAGACAAAATCGGAGCTGCTATTATTGCTTCAAGAGCTTGCTTACGTTCTGGAGTTGGTTTATTGACAGTAGTTTTTTCTCCAGAAAATAAAAATGTTCTTTTCAATTCGATTCCCGAAGCAATGTATGCCAATTCTTGTGTGATGAACGATTTATCACCTTACAACGCTATCGGAATTGGTCCTGGAATTGGAGTTGACGAAATCAGTCTGCAATACATTTACGAATTGTATGAAAATAAACTTCCCGTTGTTTTTGATGCTGATGCTTTGAATTTAATTGCGAAATATAAAATCGATTGGAAAAACTTTAATTTTCCATTTGTTTTAACGCCACATCAAAAAGAATTTGACCGATTATTTGGCGAACACAATTCTGAATCTGAAAGAAGAATTACAGCAATCCAAAAAGCAAAAGAACTAAATTGCGTCATCGTTTTAAAAGGACACAAAACGTTTATCACTGACGGAATTCACACTTTTGAAAACACTACAGGAAATTCAGGTTTAGCAAAAGGTGGTTCAGGTGATGCGTTAACCGGAATGATTACTTCATTTTTAGCACAAGGTTATACTACTTTAGAATCGGCTATTTTAGGAGTTTATCTTCACGGATTAGCTGCTGATATTACACTTCAAACACAAAGCGAAGAAAGCATGTTAATAACCGATGTTATCGAGAATATAGGATTAGCTTTTAAAAGCTTGAATTCCGAAATACAATAAAACAACCTGAAGTATCGCAATAGCGTAGAAACTCAAAATAAAAGAAAATTTATTGGTTTTGTGTTTGAAAAGATACATGCTTAAAATTCCACCAATAGTTCCGCCAACTCCAGCTAATAAAAGCAAATTGAATTCCGAAATGCGTCTTTTATTGTTTTTAGCTTGCCATTTATCGTAGCCAAAAGTTAAAAAACAAAGGCTGTTAATCACAATTAAATAAATAAATAGTACTTCCAAAAGCTAATAATTTTGTCCAAAGATAGTATTTTAGCAGTTCAATTTTATTCACAATGACCCACATTCAATTCATTCAAAATCAAACCAACATTGCTCCAAAAAGCATTGAAGCTACTATAAAATTACTTTCAGAAGATTGTACGATTCCGTTTATTTCGCGTTACAGAAAAGATCAAACCGGAAATTTAGATGAGGTTCAAATCGAAGCCATTTCGAAGTTAAACAAGCAATTTGATGAAATCATCAAACGAAAAGAAAGCATTTTAAAATCGATTGAAGAGCAAAATGCACTTTCACCAGAATTGAAATCAAAAATTGAAAACAGTTTCGATTTACAAGAATTGGAAGATTTCTATTTACCCTATAAAAAGAAGAAAAAAACCAAAGCTGATGTCGCTCGTGAAAACGGATTAGAGCCATTAGCAAAAATTATCATGAGTCAAAAAAATGATGATATTGAGTTTTTAGCCTCAAAATATTTGAATGCCAATGTTAAAAATGAAGACGAAGCCTTACAAGGTGCTCGCGATATCATTGCCGAATGGATTAATGAAAACATTTTTATTCGTAAAAATTTACGTCGCTTGTTTCAACGAAAAGCCGAAATCACAACCAAAGTTGTTAAAACTAAAAAGGATGACGAAGCGGCTCAAAAATTCAATCAATATTTTGATTGGAACGAACCTATTTCAAAAGCACCATCACATCGTTTATTAGCCATGTTGCGTGCCGAAGCTGAAGGTTTTGTTAAACTAAATGTCGCAATCGAAAAAGAAGAAGCTTTAGATATTATAGAAGAAAACATCATCAAAAATAAAAATACGGATGCTACCGAACATTTAGAATTAGCGATTAAAGACAGTTACAAACGTTTGTTAGAACCAGCCATTTCAAACGAAACCTTACAAGAAGCAAAAGCCAAAGCCGATATTAAAGCGATTGATGTGTTTTCGGAAAATTTACGCCAGTTGTTGTTAGCACCACCTTTAGGAGAAAAACGAATTTTAGCCATCGACCCAGGATATAGAACAGGTTGTAAGGTGGTTTGCTTGGATGAAAAAGGAGATTTGCTTAACAACGAAACTATTTATCCACACGCGCCACAAAACGACACTGCGATGGCGATGAAGAAAATTCGTTCTATGTTGAATGCGTACAACATTGAAGCGATTTCTATTGGTAACGGAACTGCTTCTCGCGAAACCGAATTCTTTATTAAAAAAATTGCTTTTGATAAACCGGTTCAAGTTTTTGTGGTTTCGGAAGCGGGAGCATCGGTATATTCTGCCAGTAAAATTGCACGAGAAGAATTCTCAAATTATGATGTAACGGTTCGAGGTTCGGTTTCTATTGGAAGACGACTTTCAGATCCTTTGGCAGAATTAGTAAAAATCGATCCAAAATCAATCGGAGTTGGACAATATCAACACGATGTAGATCAAACGAAATTGCAATCAGCTTTAGATAGCACGGTAATGAGTTGCGTGAATTCTGTTGGAATTAACATCAACACAGCAAGTAAATCGTTGTTGAGTTATGTATCTGGAATTGGTGAAAAAATGGCGGAAAATATCGTTGCTTATCGTTCAGAAAACGGACCTTTTGAAGATAGAAAGCAACTGAAAAAAGTACCACGTTTAGGAGAAAAAGCATACCAACAAGCAGCAGCTTTCATTAGAATTCGCGATGGAAAAAATCCGTTAGATAATTCGGCTGTGCATCCAGAAGCGTATCCTATTGTGGAAAAAATGGCAAAAGATTTGGGAATCAAAACCAATGAATTGATTGCCAATAAAGAAAAAATAGCGCAAATAAAGCCAGAGCATTACATCACATCCGAAATCGGAATTTTAACCTTAAAGGACATTTTAAAAGAGTTAGAAAAACCAGGTTTAGACCCAAGAAAAGCCGCAAAAATTTTCGAATTTGACCCGAATGTAAAAACAATTAAAGATTTAAGAACAGGCATGATTTTACCTGGAATTGTGAATAATATTACCGCTTTTGGTTGTTTTGTAGATGTAGGAATCAAAGAAAGTGGTTTGGTTCACATTTCGCAACTAAAAGAAGGTTATGTTTCCGATGTAAACGAAGTCGTAAAAATGCACCAACATGTTCAAGTAAAAGTAGTTGAGGTGGACGAAGCTAGAAAACGCATTCAGTTGACAATGATTTTATAATTCCCCTCTTTTAGAGGGGTGCCTTTAGGGCGGGGTGTTAAAAAACAAAATCCCAAATTCCATTTTATTGGAGTTTGGGATTTTTTCTATTCTGACTAAAGGAAAACTATTCTTTTTCTTTAGCTTCTTCTTCTTTTTTTGAATTTGCTGGTTGGTCGTCTTTGGCAGCGTTTTTAAATTCTTTAATACCTGTTCCAATTCCTTTCATCAATTCTGGAATTTTTTTACCACCAAAAAGTAAAACTACAATAGCGATAATTAATATTACTTGCATAGGGCCTATTACTCCCAAAAATATGGTTAAAGCATTCATGATTTTAGTATTTTAAAGTACAAAGATATAAAGAAATTACCAAATCATTATTTTTTAACGATTTATTATCAGGTTTCAATTTACAAACACGTTGTATTTAGTATATTTGTGATATAAATTGGTTCAAAAAATGGCTAACAAAAAGCTAAAACGTCAGTTACTTCTTAAAAAGTTATACAACAAAAGAAGATTAGTTATTCTTAACGAAGATACTTTTGAAGAAACGTTTTCATTAAAATTAAACTTAATGAATGTCTTTGTTGTGGGAACCATTGGCGCAATTTTAATCATTTTTGTAACTACTTATATTATTGCATTTACACCTTTACGCGAATATATTCCGGGTTATGCTTCTTCAAAATTAAAACAAGATGCATTGGAAATGGCTATAAAATCAGACTCTCTTGAAAAATCAGTAAAAATCAACAATGCTTACATTGCTTCCATCAAAAAAGTATTAACAGGTGATTTAGAATACGCAAAGCTGAACAAAGATTCTATCAAAGCTTTAGATGTTTCTGATATAGATGTTTCCGGACTTTCACCAACAGAAAAAGAGCAAGAATTACGAAATCAAGTTATTAAAGAAGATAAATACAATGTATTTGAAACTTCAAAACCTAAAGTTAGTTTTGTATTATTTCCGCCTGCTCAAGGTGCTATTTTGCAAAAATATAATGTAGCTAATAAACATTTAGCAGTTAAAATCGCTTTAACCAATAACACACCAATAAAATCCGTTGGAGCTGGAACCATCATTTTTTCCGATTGGACGCCAAGTTCAGGTTATGTGGTAATTGTTCGTCATAAAGATGATATTTTGTCGGTGTATAAAAATGCGGCTTCGGTAACAAAATCGCAAGGAAATATCGTACGATCGGGAGAAGTTATTGCTCTTGCCGGAAATGCTAATAATGTACAAAATTCGGGCGCAACACTTCATTTTGAATTATGGAAAGATGGTTTCCCAATTGACCCAACGCAGTTTATCAATTTCAATTAACATGTCAGTAAAAGCTTTTGCAGCAAAATTATTTGCAAAAAGAATTCACGCTAAAACTCAAAAATGGGCCAATAATCCTATTGAAACCCAACAAAAAGTTTTTGAAGAATTAATCAGAGAAGCGGCTCAAACGCAATTTGGAAAAGACCACGATTTTGGTTCGATAAACTCTCATTCCGATTTTGTTCAAAAAGTGCCTGTTCGTGATTACGAAGGATTAAAACACTATGTTGATAAAGTCGTAAAAGGGGAAGAAAATGTACTTTGGAAAGGAAAGCCACTTTATTTTGCTAAAACTTCTGGAACTACTTCAGGCGCTAAATATATTCCACTTACTAAGGAATCAATGCCGTTTCATATTCAAGCGGCTCGGAATGCGATTTTGAGTTATATTCACGAAACCGGAAAAGCCGATTTTGTTTCAGGAAAAATGATTTTCTTGCAAGGAAGCCCCATTTTAGAAGAGAAAAACGGTATCAAACTTGGAAGATTATCAGGAATTGTAGCGCATTTTGTTCCGAAATATTTACAAAAAAATCGCATGCCAAGTTGGGAAACCAATTGCATTGATGATTGGGAAACCAAAGTCAATGCCATTGTAGAAGAAACGATTAACGAAGACATGTCGGTGATTTCAGGAATTCCGTCTTGGGTGCAAATGTATTTTGAGAAACTGGCAGCAAAAGCAAATAAACCTGTTGGCGAAATCTTCAAAAACTTCAATTTATTCATTTATGGGGGTGTAAATTACGAACCATATCGAGCGAAATTCGAAAATTTAATTGGAAGAAAAGTCGATTCTATTGAATTGTTTCCAGCTTCTGAAGGCTTTTTTGCTTACCAAGATTCTCAGAATGAAAAAGGAATGCTATTGCTATTAAATTCTGGCATTTTCTACGAATTCATAAAAGCAGACGAATTTTTCACCGAACATCCAAAACGCTATACCATTGGCGAAGTAGAATTAGGTGTCAATTACGTTTTAATCATTTCTACCAACGCCGGACTTTGGGCTTACAATATTGGTGATACGATTCAGTTTACAAGTTTAAAACCGTATCGCGTTATCGTTTCGGGAAGAATCAAACATTACATCTCTGCTTTTGGCGAACACGTTATTGGAAAAGAAGTAGAATCGGCGCTAAAAGAAGCAATGGAAGGAACTGATGTTCGTGTAAATGAATTCACAGTCGCGCCACAAATCACACCAACTGAAGGTTTACCTTATCACGAATGGTTTATTGAGTTTGAAAATGAACCTAATAATTTAGAAGATTTCGCATCAAAAATTGATGTCGCCATGCGCAAACAAAATGTGTATTATGACGATTTGATTGTAGGAAATGTGTTGCGAACATTGGTAATTACAAGTGTTCCAAAAAACGGTTTCCAAGAGTATATGAAATCGATAGGCAAATTAGGTGGACAAAATAAGTTACCAAGATTAAGTAACGATAGAAAAATTGCTCAATTTTTTGATACAAAAGAATAAAGATGAAAGAGAAAAGATTGATGTGGGTTTTTGTGGTTGTTTCACAATTTGCGTTTTCACAAATCCGTGGTGTGGTTAAAGACAGTATTTCGGGCGAACCGATTCCGTTTGTGAATATTTGGGTAGAGAATGAAACTGTTGGAACTACTTCGGAAGCAGATGGAAGTTTTTTCTTGGAAGCATCCAAAGAAAAGAATATTGTAATTTCGGTTTTAGGATATGAGAGAAAAACGATTAAAGGAAGAGAGATTTCGATAGTTCAATTGAAACCTATGGCTTACGACTTAAGAGAAGTGGTCATATTGAATAAAAAACAATCCAAACAAATTGAAATAGGCGATATCAAAAATGCTATTTTTCAATCGTTTGACAATGGACCAAAAATCGAAGCAAAGTTTTTCCCGTATCAAGCTTCTTATAATAAAACAAAATTTTTAAAAGAAGTTACAATTTTCACTGATAGTAGAATTGAAGAAGCTACCATAAAACTTCACTTTTATAGTGTGGATGAAAACGGTTATCCAGGCGAAGAATTGTTGACAAAAGATTATGTTGTTACCTTGAAAAAAGGAGTAATCAAACATCGTTTTAATATATCGCAATTTGATTTGGTTTTTCCAGAGAAAGGAATGTTTGTAGCCTATGAAAAATTGTTAATCGAGAGTAATAAAACCGGTACCAAATACCAACCGTATGTGTTATATAACTATGTTGAAAGAGACTTTTTTTACACCTATGCTTACGGAAAATGGAGCAAACAAGCAGGGAATAATTCGGAGAAAATAAGTGTAAATGAGCCATCAATAAATCTGATATTAACCAACTAAAAAATAAAATTGTAACTTTGCAGGTTAGAAAAACAAAATATTAATGAAAGACATTAAAAACATTTCGCGTTCTAGAGCGCAAGAGTCCTCAGCAGCTATTGAGCGACTGTACATTACCATGAGACATTTATTTAACAGAGGTTTCTATAAACCAATGGGTGTTTCGGGAGAAACTTTAAGAGAAGCCTTATTAGCGCTTCGACCAGAAATTTACGGTTCTATTGCCGAAGAAAAGGTAGAATTAAACGGTTTATTATATGTAATTGAACGTTTACCAATTGGAATTGAAGAATGCCGTTACATCAACTTAACTTCAGATGAAGGCTATTCAAATTCGCACTTTAAAGCGATTGTTCCTCCAAAAAGAAGAAGAAACTGTTACCGTATTGACGACGAACAAATGAATGTGGAAATCACACGTGGTCGTTCTGATATTTACGATATTTTAACACATTTGACCTTCATTTTTATCGAATCACACAAAATTAAAGATAGAGTTTTAATTGATGAAGAAGGAAGATTTACTCGCGATTGGGAAAAATTAGAATTAGCGGTAAAACAAACTAAAAAATTACCTTTAGTTGAACGTGAAAAAGCAATTTCTCACGCAGCGAATGTATTAGGAAGAACGTTTGCTGAAGTGCAAGATATTTATGATGATTTTGCCACGGCAGAAGCGCCTGATCGATTTTTACATGTAGTATATTGGTTAGGAAAATTAGCTATCGAAGAGGTGGTTGACAATAACAAAAGAACCATTACGTTTAGCCCAATTTTAAGAGAAAGATTAGGACATCATATTTACGGCGAAATTTGGGCAAACAACATCAAAGAAGTATTAGTAAAAAACTATTTGATTGAAAGACCAATTCATATCATAAGTGCTAATATGCACAGTGTGATGAATTCTATTTTTGCTGAACCTGTTTTAGGAAAAAAATATAAAGATGCTGCTGATTTTCAAATATTTGAAGATTTAAGTAGTTCTAATAATAAAGAATTACGCAAGAAAGTGGAAGATTTTGCGTTACAACACGGAATGATTTCATTGCCTGATACTTCTGGAACCAATATCGACGTACAAATTTTTGATACGGCTAAAATAGATATTAAAAAAACAGCTTTTGCTAAAGCGAATTTAGGCGAAAACAAACCCGTTTTAATCGTTATGGATTATGCGTTTGGTGAGCAAGCTTATGAAACCATTGACGAATTATTGAAACCTTACAAAATTGCTAAAAACAAACTGTTTTTAAATGTGGAATCAGTTTCAATCATGGGTAAAGCTGGAATTTTAGAAGGTGGAAAAGGCGATATCATGATTCCAACAGCACACGTGAATGAAGGAACGGCTGATAATTATTTCTTTGAAAACGAATTAAAAGCAGAAATGTTGAAAGGAAATGATATTCCGGTTTTTGAAGGACCAATGATTACTGTTCTTGGAACATCGCTTCAAAATAGAGATTTGTTGAAATTTTTCCACGAATCTACTTGGGAAGCTATCGGGTTAGAAATGGAAGGCGCTTATTATCAAAAAGCGATTCAATCGGCATCAAAAATTAGAAAAAGCATCAATCCTAATGTAAAAGTTAGATACGCTTATTATGCTTCGGATAATCCTTTGGAAACAGGAAGCACATTAGCTTCAGGTGGATTAGGAACTACAGGAGTAAAACCTACGTATTTAATTACAATAAAAATATTAGAACAAATCTTTAACGTAAAATAAAAACGATGAGTACAAATTCTCAAGATCAAGAAATCGATTTAGGACAAATCGGAACTGGAATTAAAAACTTTTTCAATGGAATTGTGAATTCAGTTTTCGATTTTATTTTTTTTGTAAAAAAGAAATTAGTAATAATTGTAGGCTTATTTGTTGTTGGAGTTGTTTTAGGTTATTTTTTAGATCAAAACACCAAAAAATACACTTCTGAAATTATTGTTGCTCCTAATTTGGGCGGTTCGGATTATTTGTATGCTAAGATAAATTTAATCAAATCAAAATTAAAAGAAGATGATAAATCTTTTTTTAAATCTATTGGAATATCAAATACGGAAAATATTTTAAGCATTAAAATTGAGCCAATTATAGATATTTATGCTTTTGTAAACACAAGTCAAGCTATTGCCGAAAACGCTCAAAACACCCAAAATTTTGAGTTAATGAGATTATTGGCTGAAAGTGAAGATATTAACAAAGTAATTGAAGATGAAAAAACTAGTAAAAACTATCCACATCATAAAATCTCAATCATTACATTAAATAAGATAGATGATAAAGTAATAATTAAACCAATCTTAAAGTATTTAAATTCTGATGAATATTTGAATAAATTATTGGCTATCACTCAGGAAAATGTTCTTATAAAAATGAAGAAAAATGAAGAACAAATTTTACAAGTTGATAATTTAATAACTCAAATTTCTGAGAACTTAGCAAAAGAAAAAAGCACTACAAGTTTAGTTTATAACAATGAAAACAATGAAATAAATGCTTTATTTACATTGAAAAATGGTTTAATTAATGAAATTGCAGGTCAGAAAATAACACTCGAGAACATTAAATTATACATTAAAGACGTTAGTATTACCACAAATATAATAGAATCTAAAGGAGTCAATAATAAATTGAAACTCTTTTTACCTTTAGTTTTTATTCTTTTATATTTATTTGGCTATTTTTTTAAATCAATTTACAAAAAACAATCTGCAAGAATTAATAGTTAATGAAAAATATATTAGTTACTGGCGGTGCCGGATTTATTGGAGCAAATTTTGTTCCCTATTTCATTAAAAACAATTCAGATTATCATTTAGTAAATTTGGATTTACTAACGTATGCTGGAAATTTAGAAAATGTTTCAGAAGTAGAAAACCATCCAAGATATACGTTTGTACAAGGTGATATTTGTGACAGAAACTTTGTTGAAGAATTATTCCAAAAATTTCAGTTTCATGATGTTATTCATTTTGCAGCTGAAAGTCATGTTGACAATTCGATTTCTGGTCCAGAAGCATTCATTAAAACCAATGTTTTAGGAACCTTTAATTTATTAGATACTGCAAGAAAACTTTGGATGTCAGCTCCAAATCAATATAATGTTGAATTTGAAAATTCGCGTTTTCACCACGTTTCTACTGATGAGGTTTATGGAACTTTAGGTGAAACTGGTTTGTTTGAAGAAACGACTCCGTATGCTCCCAATAGTCCTTATTCTGCTTCAAAAGCGGGTTCAGACATGATTGTAAGAAGTTATTTTCATACGTATGGAATGAACGTAGTAACCACAAATTGTTCTAACAATTACGGTCCAAAACAACATGACGAAAAGTTGATTCCAACTATTATTCGTAAAGCCATAAAAGGAGAAAATATTCCAATTTATGGTGACGGAACAAATGTTCGTGATTGGTTATACGTTTTAGATCATTGCAAAGGAATTGAATTAGCGTTTAAAACAGGAAAATCAGGTGAAACCTATAATATTGGCGGAAGAAACGAACGAAACAATTTATATATTGTTGATACTGTTTGTTCGATTTTGAATGAATTACAACCAAAATCAGAAGGAAAATATCAGGATCAAATTACATTTGTGAAAGATAGACCTGGTCATGATTTACGTTATGCCATTGATGCCACCAAAATTGAAAATGAATTAGGTTGGAAAGCCGATGAAAATTTCGAATCGGGAATCAAGAAAACCATTGAATGGTATTTACAAAAATATAACAACTAATGAAGGGAATTATATTAGCTGGAGGTTCAGGCACACGTTTACATCCGTTAACATTAGCGGTGAGTAAACAATTAATGCCAATTTATGATAAACCAATGATTTACTATCCATTATCAACCTTGATGTGGGCAGGAATTAGCGAAATCTTAATTATTTCAACACCGCATGATTTACCTTTATTTCGTCAATTATTAGGAGATGGAAAATCATTAGGTTGTAAATTTGAATACGCAGTTCAAGAGCATCCAAATGGCTTAGCCGAAGCATTTATTATTGGAAAAGAATTTATTGGAAAAGATAAAGTAGCTTTAATCCTTGGAGATAATATTTTCTACGGAACGGGTTTAGCTGAACTATTACAAGAAAACAGCAATCCAAACGGAGGAATTGTTTATGCTTATCATGTTCATGATCCAGAACGTTATGGTGTAGTTGAATTTGATGGTGGTGGTAAAGTTTTATCTATCGAAGAAAAACCAATGCATCCAAAATCAAATTTTGCGGTTCCAGGAATTTATTTTTACGATAATCAAGTTGTTGAAATAGCTTCAAACATAAAGCCAAGTCAGCGAGGAGAGTTAGAAATTACCGATATTAATAAAACCTATTTAGAACAAGGAAATCTACAGGTTTCCATTTTAGACAGAGGAACTGCTTGGTTAGATACTGGAACATTTCAATCTTTAATGCAAGCAGGACAATTTGTGCAAGTAATTGAAGAACGCCAAGGATTAAAAATTGGGGCTATTGAAGAAGCGGCATATAAAATGGGATTCATTGATGCCGACCAATTAAAAAAATTAGCAGAACCTCTACTGAAAAGTGGTTACGGAAAACATTTAATGAGTTTAGTGAGTTAAAATGAAATTTATTGAAACCAAACTTAAAGGATGTTTTATCCTTGAACCAAAAATAATTAAAGACCAACGCGGTTACTTCATGGAAAGTTTTAATGAAAAAACTTTTCAAGAAGGTGTGGGACAAAAAGTAACTTTTCTGCAAGACAATCAATCTTTTTCAACCAAAGGTGTTTTACGAGGCTTACATTATCAATGTGGCGAACACGCACAAGCAAAGTTAGTTCGTGTTCTTGATGGCGAAGTTTTAGATGTTGCGGTAGATTTACGTCCAGAATCAGATACGTATGGTGAATATGAAGCTGTTTTGCTTTCGGCAGAAAATCAAAAGCAGTTTTTTGTTCCAAGAGGTTTCGCTCATGGATTTTTAGTTTTAAGCAAATCGGCAACCTTCTTCTACAAATGTGATAATTTTTATAATAAAGAAAATGAAGCCGGTATTGTATATAATGATAAAACCTTAAATATCGATTGGAATTTTCCTGTCCAAGATTTGATAATTTCCGATAAAGATAAAGTATTACCTAATCTACAAAACGCAAAAAAAGTATGGTAGTATTGGTAACAGGAGCAAACGGACAATTAGGTCAAGCTATTCAATCTATTTCTAAAAACCATAAAGAAATAGATTTTGTATTTTGTTCTTCTTCTGAATTAGATATTACTAATTTAGAAAATTGTCAAGCTGTTTTTTCAACTTACCAACCACATTTTTGTATCAATGCGGCCGCTTATACAGCAGTTGATAAAGCTGAAAGTGAACCATCAAAAGCGTTTGACATCAATGCAAACGGAGCTGAAAACCTAGCAATTACTTGCAAAAAGTTCAATACAATTTTAATCCATATTTCTACTGATTTTGTTTTTGATGCCTATTTTTCAGATGGTGTCGCCTATTATGATAGAGAACTTAGATTGCCATTAAAAAGTAATTTTGGACTTACAGAAACCGATGTGCCTTTTCCAAGTGGTGTTTATGGTTTAACAAAATTGCAAGGAGAACAAGCTATTCAAGCAAATTTAGATAAGCATTTTATTATTAGAACTTCTTGGGTATATTCTCAATTTGGAAATAATTTTATGAAAACCATGCTACGATTGGCATCGGAACGTGATAGTCTTTCTGTTGTTGCAGACCAAATTGGAACACCAACAAACGCTGTTGATTTAGCTGAGGTTTTGATAAAAATCATCCAATCATCCAATTCCCAATTATCTTTTGGAATTTATAATTTCTCAAACGAAGGGCAATGTTCTTGGTATGATTTTGCTAATGAGATATTTCGTCAAAAAGGAGTCTCAATAGATTTAAAACCTATTCTAACTTCGGCTTATCCTACACCAGCCAAAAGACCAGCGTATAGTGTTTTGGATAAAACAAAAATTAAAAGTACATTCGATATTAAAATCAATGATTGGCAAACTAGTTTAAGTGCATGTTTAAAACAATTGTAAATTCATGAAAAAAACAATTTTACTTTTTTGCTTTTCCTTCTTTTTTTCTTTCTCTCAAGAAAAAGCATCAACTTATTTTGATGTACAATTTTTTAGAGGGAATATTTATAAACACACAAATGATGTTGGTCATTTAATATCGGGTCATCCAGATGGGTTTTTACTTAGTTATAACTGGAAAACCTTTGGAAAAAAAGAATGGCAACAAGTCTACAATTATCCTGATTATGGTGTTTCGTATCATTATTTAGACTTTAAAAACCAATATTTAGGTGTCAATCATGCAGTTGGAGTTCATTATAATTTTTATTTTTTTAAACGTCAATTGATGTTCCGAATTTCTCAAGGAATTGGTATGACTTCTTCTCCATATGACAAGGAAACCAACAACAAAAACAACGCTTTTGGAACCAAAATAATGGACAATAACTACTTTTTATTGCAATATAAAAAGGAGAATATTATTGATAAAATTGGAGTTCAGGCTGGTTTTATGCTAACTCATTTCTCTAACGGAAGATTCAAAGCACCAAACAGTGGAATTAACACAATAGCTTTTAATGTAGGATTGAATTATAATTTTAACGACAAACAAGAGTTTATAGTTGATTCATTACCATCAAAAGACACTTACAAAGAAAGAATTATATACAATATTGCTTTTAGAACTGGAATTTCAGAAGGACCAGTACCACATTTAGGACAGCGTCAATTTTATCATATTGGTTTATATGCCGATAAACGAATTGGAAGAAAAAGTGCTTTACAATTAGGAACAGATGTTTTTTTCTCACGTTATTTACAAGATTATATAAAATTTGTGTCGGTGGCTTTTCCTGAGAATCATGATTCTTATGCCGATCCAGACACCGATTATAAACGAATCGGATTATTTGTTGGACATGAATTATTTATCAATAAATTATCAATTGAAGCACAGGTTGGTTATTATGTTTACAAGCCTTTTGATTATGAAATTGATATCTATCAAAGAGTTGGGATAAAATATTATCTTTATAAAAATATTTTTACAGGTGTTGGGTTAAAAACGCACGGCGGAAGAGCCGAAGCAATTGAAGGAACAATTGGTGTAAGATTATAATATGAAAAAAGTTATTTTACATATAGTTACTTTATGTTGCCTAATTTTGGTAACCAGTTGCGGTATTTCTGAAGATTGTTTCAAAGGAAATGGTAACCAAATTACCCAAACATTTCCACTTGAAAATTTCACTAAAATAAAAGTGTATGATGGTGTAGGTTTAGTGGTTAAAGAAGGTCCAAACTATGAAGTTAAAGTAGTAACATCAGATAATATTATTAATGATTTAGATGTAAAATTAAATGGTGATATGCTTATTGTTAAAGATAATTCGACTTGTAATATTGCTCGTGATTATGGGCAAACTACAGTTTATGTTACTATTCCAGATGGAACCTTTTTACCTTTAATTCCAGAATTAGAATTGCATTGTAAAACGGAACAAAAAATACAATCAGAAGGGATATTGCATTCGCCAATTGTCCGTTTATTTTCAATGGATTTGTCAGATGGTGCTGGAACAGGTGATTTTTATATAACTGTTGATAATTCTCAATTAGTAGTTGAAAGTAATAATGTTTCAAATTTTCAAATTTCTGGAAATATTGAAAATGGAATTATAGCGCTTTTTTGGGGAAATGGAATAGTTGACTGTAAAAATTTAGATGTATCGTCTGAATTAGAAATTTATCATAGAGGATCAAATGATATTAAATTAAGTCATGTGAATATTTTAACAGGAGGTATTTATAGTACAGGAAATGTAATTTTATATGAGTCTCCTCAAACATTAAATGTGAATGTGTTTTATACTGGCAGATTGATTTTTAACTAATTTAGCACACGTGATAAAAAAAATATTTTCGGTATTTCTTGTAACTTTATTAGCTCAAATATTATCTATTTTTTCTATATCATATATTTATAATAGAAATCCAGACGAAAGCTTTTTAAATACAATTGCGATATTAGATTCTACTTTCTCAATTGTTACATCGGTATTGGCATTTGGAATGCTTCAAATAACAACTAGAAATATTGTAACAAATAAAGAGTGGGAAAAAGAAGTGAGCGAAACACAAAACATTAGAATGAGTTTTGCTTTTTATATTTCAATATTAAGTTTGATTTTATATTTTTTTTTAGAGAAACCTTTGTTTTTATATTTTACTACTTCAATTTTTATTGCAAATAATGTTAACTATGCGCTTTATGGTTTAGGTAAGTCATTACAAGCATCAGTTTCATCATCTCTGAGGTTAATTATTAATGCTTTAGGACTTTTGTTGATGGGTTATTTTTGTGTCTACAATAGTCTTTTTTATTTTATTTTATTTTCAATTACTATATTAATAACATCAATTTATTCTAATTTTTTATTAAAGGCAAAGTTTCAATTTAAATTAATAAATGACTTTTATAAATCTTATTTAATAACTTTTAAAATTGGAATTACAGATTTAGCCATTGTTTTTTTATTAGATACTGGAATATTGTTTTTTGCCGACTTTTTCTATGAAGAACATGCTATTACAAATGCATATATAGTTTTGAAAATTTACCTTTTAATAAAAGGTGTCCAGCGTTTAGTTTTTCAAACATTTTACAATGAATTAGTTAATATTAAAAAAGTTATTCTTTTAAACAAAATAATTTTTATTATTGGGGTAGTGTATTTTGTTGCCACAGTACTTTACACAAATGAAGTCGCATCTTTTATTTTTGGTAAAATCAGCGAAAGCGCATTATTAAACTTTAAAATTTCCGGATTTTCTGTAATAATTTCATCAATTTTATTAGCATCTATTCCTAGAACTTTAGTTATTAAAAACGACAAGATTTATTTTAATTCTTTTGTTTTGAGCTTGTTTTTTTTATTATCATCAATGATTATTTTATCTTTTACTAGATATAAGGATAATGGAATTTTTATTGCTTTATTAATTGGAGAATTTGTGTTGTTCCTTTCTTTTTTTATTGGTATATGGAAGGATCTAAAAATCAGAAAATATAAAAAATTTTATTTAATGAATTTTCTGTTGTTAGTGGTGTACTTTTTATTAAATAAATATCTTGAAACAGAATTCGCAATTTTGGTTTCCATAGTTATAAATGTGGTATATGGTTTCTATTTTATTTTTTTTAATAAAAAAGAATTGATGTCGTAAAATAATTATATTTGTAAAAAATAATTTAAGTAATGAAAAAATGTATTTTAGTACTGGTTTTAGTACAGTTAACATTGAGTTGTGGTGAAAAAACTAAGGAAATTACAATTACTCCAGACAACTCTAAAGGGAGAGATGCAATCATAAACAACATATTAGCGGACAAGAATTTTTATGACGAGCCTAATATGCATTTATATGCCGCAGTTAATGATGGACAACCTAATATTACTCGTGGATTAATCAATTTTAAAGAGATACCAAAAAACTCAATTATTGATTCTGCATTTTTACACTTTAAATTTAATACAGAATCTATTTATGGAAAAGAAAACTTTGGTGAAAATCATTTTTGTATAAGTAGAATTGTTTCTCCATGGAACGATCAAGATGTTACATGGAACACACAACCCGTGACTTCACCATTTAATGTTGTATATCAGGATAAAGTTGTATTAAACAATAATCCAAACAGAATTAACGTAACAAAATTAGTTCAAGAGATATCAGATGATTATGATAATAGCTATGGTTTTCAATTAAAATTAATTAATGAAAATCAGAATACTATTTTAATTATGGCTTCATCAAACAATCCTAAAGAAGAATTAAGACCTTCATTAAAAATTTATTACAGAGAAAAAAAATAATTTATTAAATGAAGATTAACATTCCAAAACTTCCTATATTTTTTCAATTTATAATTTTTTTAAGTATAGTTGAAGTTTTGGTTATGTTTATTTTATCAAAAATAGGGTTTGGTTTTTTTCAACTAGTTCCTTATTTAAGGATAATATCACTTTTTTTTGTTTTTGTTTTTATTATAAAAAAAAAACTATTTAATCTTTCTTTTCTTAAAATAAGTTTATTAAAAAACGATGAAAACAAATTGGTTGTTTTCTGGTTTTTATATGCTATTTTCGGGTTTTTTATTGGTGTTTTGAATAATAACCCAAAGCTTTACTTAGTAACTGATTTTGCTTATATTGTAATAGGATTTGTTTTATTTAGAATATTTCAAACTAAATATGATATTCAAAAAGAACAATACAAATTAGTTTTATCAAAAAGGCAAAATAAATATTTATTAATTGTTTTTTTTATAATAACAGCCCTATCTTTTTTTTTAGAAGCAGAATTACCTTCTTTTTTTATCGTTTTTATTATTTCGTATAGTTTATATTTATTTTTTTTAGGTGATAAGCTATTATCACTATTGTATTTAATTCCTTTTTTTTTGCATGTTTTAAAAGCAAACCGCTCAATTTTAATTGTATTTATTTTAGCTATTGGTCTTAGTTTATTGAAAGGAAGAATCACAAAAAGAAATATCATCGTTGGCTTTTTTACTTCAATATTTATTTTAGGAACAATTTTGTTTTTCTCTGAAGAGATTTTGTTTTTTGTAATTCAAAACTTAGAGCAAGGGTTATTAAAAAATCGTATAAATCAGTTGTATTTAATAGCATCTGGTAAAATAAACTGGAATGCTCCAAACGCTTTATCTCTAAAGCAACGTTTTGTAGAGGCTGAATTGGTAATGGAATATTGTTTTTCTAATCCATTTAGGTTCTTATTTGGAGCTGGAAACGGCGGAACAATTGAAGGCTTTACTTTTAAAGATACAGGTGTTACAGGTGCTTCAATTTTAGGAAAAGAAGCAGTTCATAACATTCATTTATTACCATTTTCTTTATTCTTTAGATATGGCTTTTTTGGATTAATAATTTTTATTCTACTAATTAAAAATTCGATAAAATACTTTTTTCAAATAATTTTCGAGGAACCTAATTATAAAACCTTTTTATTTGCATTTGCATTGTTCTGGATTATTTACTCAATTCCAGCAGCATCTTTTTTATGGACATGTTCTTTATTTTGGATAACCTTAGGAATAATATCTAAAAATGATTAGTATTAAAATTCTTTTAAAATATAGTTTGCTATTAACTTCAATATTGTTGATTTTACCTAACAGTATAAGGGAAGTTCCATTTGCCTTTTTAGGATTGCTTTCTATAATTATTTATTTTAAGGAAAAACTATATAAAATTAAAGACATTTACATTTTTAGTTTTTTTTTAGTTTGTAGTGTTAGTTTAATTTATACATCAAATCTTAAAGAGGGTTTTTCTAAAATTGAAGGATTGCTCCCTGTTCTTTATTTAAGCGTTTCCTATCTGGTTTTTTTAAGACAAAATATTATTTCAAAACAACTAGTAAAAAAATGGATAATTTTATTTAACACTTCTAACCTCGTTTTTATTGTAATTTTCTTTGTTTATTGCTATTTCAAAATAACCGACTTTTCATATAATAATCTAAGAACAATTTTAGACACTATTCCGTTAATAAAAATACATCCAATTTATTTTTCTTTTATAGGAATATTAACAATTTTAATTAATTACAAATTCCAATCTTTATTCAAATATTATTATTTATTTATAGCAGTTGGCTTTTTTGAGGTTTACTTATCAGGGGTTAGAGCAACTTTTTTGAGCTTCCCTTTGTTATTATTGCTTTTTGTGCTATTAATGAAAAAGAGTAAACTCTTTAAACTTAAGTTTTTATTAATAACATCAATTTTTCTTTTTTCTGTAAGCCTATTAAATAAAGACTTAATTAAGAGGTTTAATGAAATTAAAGCTCCACAAACTTTTGAAAGGGTTAATATACATAACTCAACAAGCATTAGGTACGCAATTTGGACATGTGCTTACGAACAAATGAAAACTTCGAATAAGTTATTTGGAGAAGGAATAGGAGATGTTAGAGACATGCTTTCAACTTGTTATAAAACAAATTACCCAGAGCTAGAAAAGTATTACAATACTCATAACCATTATTTTTACATCTACTTAACAGTAGGTTTAATAGGGTTATCAGCCTTTTTTATCAGCCTATTAAACATTGTTTTTATTTCCAAAACAAAAGACAAGCAGTTTTTGTATTTGGCGCTTTTTTTCTTCTTATATACTTTTCTTTTTGAAAATGTTTTAGAAAGAAAATACGGAATATTATTGTTTTACTTTACAATAATGTTCACTTTTAATCTATTCTTAAGAGAAGAAGACAAAATATCAGAATAGTTTTTCAGTATAGAAGTATTTTGTAGTTCATCCAAAGGTTTTCCTTATTAACAATCTGAAGAATGAATAAAAGTGTTATATAAATTGATTTTGATTTCAAAAAAATGAATTTTCATCCCAAACTTTAATACATCTTTTGATGTAATTTTTTAAGTAAACAAATGCGGATTAATTGATGAAATTTAATTTTTCCAATTCCCACAAAGCCATTGATTTATCTTTGTATTGTCCGTTGCCTTCCGTTGAATTTTCGATAATAATTTTTAAAGGGGTTGGAAAATTAAAAGGGACATCTTGTAAGTTTAATGGTCTCCAATCGCCAGTGATTATATCATAATTTACATGGTGATTGATATAAGTTGTTGTTAGTATATATTTACAACCTGAAGATTTTATGTTTTTTAATGCCTTGTTAATATCTGCATAAGACAAGTGTACAAAGCAATCTCTTACGAGTATTATATCACATTTAGGCAGGGAATCACTAATTAAATTAAGAACTTTGAAATTAATATTTTCTTTTTTGTACTTTAAAGTATTTTCTTCAATAAGCTCTTTAACGATATCTCCACCAATATATTCTATTTTTGAAAGATCAACTTTTCTCATCCAATTAAAATCACCACAAGGAAGATCTAAAACAGATTTAACACTTTTTTCTTCAAACAAATCATTTAATTCTTTAATTAGATTTTTTGTTTGTTTAATTTCAGAACCTTCTCCAGAAATGCTTTCAGCGCTTTTCCAATGATTGTTTTTATATATATCAGTAAACACCTCATCCGCACTCATTTTTTTGAATTTTGCATTTTTGCATTTTCTATACCATGAAATTAAACTTAACGGAATAATACTTTTTATATATTTTATCATTTTTATTGTTTTTTTTGTGGCAAAAAGCTATTTACATTGAGCCTAAGCAAATGTAGCACATTTTTTATAAAACCAAAAATATATCTTAGTTGGTACTTTTAACCATTAATTATTAAATAATATTAAAGAAAGAATCAAATTTGTTTTTGATAAACAGGGAGAATTATATTACAAACTTTCATATAATTCATGCCATAACCAAGCTTTTTTATCCCAGCTGTAGTTATCTTGAGTAAAGTCATACAAGTGTTTTCCTCTTTCAATTCTCTCATTATTATTCCAATTATAACTTTCTATTATTGCGTTTTTTAATTCAGAGACATTTGGGTTAATTAATATTCCACCATTTTCCCCCCATTCTTTCTTCAGTCCAGTTTGAAAGGTTGTAATTACGGGTGTTTTACAAGCTGCAGCTTCAAGATTAACCATTCCAATAGCTTCAGAATAAGAAGGAGCTAATAAAGCCCTAGCATTTGCAATTAAATCATACTTTTCATCACCAAAAATGCCACCTAAAAAATCAATATTATTTACTAAATCCCGTTTTTTTATTAGTTCTTTTAGATACTCACTATATTTGTTCTCAACACCAATTATTTTTACCTTAATCTTACTATTATTAATTATTTTTAATACTTCGATAATAATTTCAATCCCTTTTTTAGAATCAATTCTTCCTACAAAAACAAAGTAATCTTCTTTAGGATTATAATTTAAGTTTTTAGGGATATTATTAAAATCAATAAGATTTGGTATTTCAACTATATTTTTATGCTTTGTTAGCTTAAATAAGTTTTCTTTTTCCAATGGAGTAATTGCATGTAAAACAGTAGCTTTTTCTAATATGTTATTTAAAATTAACTTTAAATAAAGCCCCTTTTTAATTGGGTTTTTTTCCAGAATCCAAGGTTCTAACATACCGTGTGGAGTTACTAAATAAGGGATATTCTTTTTTTTAGCAATTTCACTTGCTACATACTGATTATAAGTATAAACACCATGTAAGTGAAATATAGCATCATCAGGAAGTGTCTTGAGGTGAGATTTTATATGCGTGTTATAATACCAAGCTTTATCACTTTTGAATTCGGTAAAAGCGTCTTCTGGCTCTTTACAGGTTGTTATTATTTTAGAATTTATATTATTGTTAACTAAATTTTCATGTAAGAGCTTAAGAATTGTTCTAACACCACCACTTGATTTGGAAATGTTTTCGGTAATATGATATATATCTTTCATTTTTCAATTATTCTAACACTTTTTATCATTGCAAAGATTGTAAAATTTATGAGAAAGTTTTAAAAATAATTCGAATCTCTAAAAAAGGAAAAAATCCTACCCACAATTGATAAAAAACAAATAAATTTACAAAATATTATAAATCATCATCCTATTCAAAAAGGATTTAATTAACCTTTTTTATAACCCCATACTATGTTTGAATTAAAACAATTTAATTTACCAAAAAACTTTAGAGGCAGAAGCGCTATCGTTGTTCAACTTTGGCGGGTAATTTATGTTGTCTTTTTTAGAAACTCTCCACAGTTTTTATATGGTTGGAGAAGATTTATTTTAAGATTATTTGGCGCTAATATAGGAAAGAAAGTAATTATAAGACCATCAGTAGAAATAACATATCCATGGAAGGTTGTAATTGGTGACTATTCTTGGATAGGCGACAATGTAGTTTTATATTCATTAGGTAAAATAACTATTGGATCAAATACTGTAGTTTCTCAAAAAAGTTATTTGTGTACAGGTTCTCATGATTTTAATTCAGTTGCTTTTGACATTTTTGAAAAACCAATAGTAATTGGAAATTCTTGTTGGATTGCAACAGATGTTTTTGTTGCTCCAGGAGTACAAATCGTAGACGAGGTTATTGTAGGAGCAAGATCGTCTGTTTTTAAAAGTATAGTAGCAAAAGGTATTTACAAAGGAAACCCTGTTGCTAAAAAAGAGGTTTAAAATGAACATAACCATAATAAGTAATAATTACTATCCTGAAGATAGTGGTATAGGTTTGTATTCAGCAGGAATGGCTGAGTATTTGGCAGAAAATCACAATGTAAAAGTTATTACAGCAATGCCATATTATCCTCAATGGGAAATTTATGCTGAATATAAAAGTAAACCAACATATTTTAGTGAAATCATCAATAATGTTGAGGTTTTTCGTTTTAAAACTTATACTCCTAAAAAGCCAACTTTTTTAAAAAGGATTTTCCAAATGTGTCATTTTTTTATTGGTTCATTGGGTAATATTTTTAGAATTAAAAAAAATGATGTTGTTATAGTCGTAATGCCTTTTACAATATCAATTTTTTTAGGATGGTTTTTAAAAACCATAAAAGGCGGAAAATTATTAGTGCATGTTCAAGATTTCGAGTTTGATGCAGCTTTTGAAACTGGACTTTCAAAAAAATCAGGATTATTGCCTAAATTAATTTTTAAAGTAGAACGCTTTTTTTTAAATCGTGCAGATTCTGTAAGTACAATAAGTTACGGAATGTTGAAAAAACTAGAAACTAAAACAGCATCATCAACAAGTTATTTTCCAAATTGGATTGATTATTCAAAAATAAATCCAGAAACAGCTAAACCTAATAAAATCTTTGACTCTAATAAATTCAACATTTTATATTCTGGTAATATTGGCGCAAAACAAGATTGGGCCTTTTTTATAGATTTTGTAAAAGCTTGTCAAGAAATAAGTAAAGTTCATATTTATCTTATTGGTGAAGGTGCAAAAAGAGATGAAGTGGTTGAAAGAATAAAAAATTTCTCAAACTGCACTTATTTTCCTCCAGTTCGCTATGAAGAATTAAATGATTTATTGTGTAATGCTGATTTGCATATTCTTTTTCAAAAGAGCACTGTAGTTGATACTGTAATGCCTTCTAAAATATTGGGCATGATGGCTAGTGCTAAACCTTCAATTGTTACTGGTCATGAAGAGTCTGAGGTGAAGTATAATTTCGAAATTTCTAATGGCGGGTTTTATTATTGTGAGGAAAACAAACTAGATCAAATACTTAGACAAGTAAATTATTTAATAGAATCTCCACAAGATTCAATAGAAATTGGGAATAACGCAAGAAAGTTTATTATTGAAAAGTTTTCAATGAATAAAATTTTGTGTAAATTCGAGAAGACTTTGTAGAAATTAAATCTTTATTATGAAAAACATACTTTGTTTAATTATTTCTTGTTTTATTTTTATATCATGTACTAATGATGAAGATAATTTTTTTGAATTAGAGCAAACGAGTTTTTCTATTAATAAACCATCAACCACTTTAAATTTACATATTTCATCTAATGTTAATTGGGCTGCAATTGATATTCCATCTTGGATAGTATTTAGCCAAACAACTGGCTCTGGGGATTCTGATATTATTATTAATGTTACAGAAAACAATGATCCAAATGGTCAAGTAAGAACTGCTGAAATTAAATTTATTGCAGATAACAAATTGTATTTATTAACAATTATTCAAAATGCACAAGTAGTTTATACCCTATCGATATTAAATAACACGCCTCTAAGTTTAGACCATAATCAGCATGTTTTTACTATTCAAATTTCAAGTGCCCAACCATGGTATATTCAAAGTAAACCAACTTGGGTTCAAGTTCAACCTTCTACGGGAGGTGTTGGGTTAACATCTGTTGAAATTACGATTCTTGAAAATGACACTTCTTCAAATAGATTTGGAAGTACAATTTTCGCAACAGAAACTCCATTTAATCCCAATAATTCTACATATGATATATTACATATAGAACAAACGCGTAATCCAGCCACTTTTGCTAAAACTTGGAGTCTAACGACTGATCCAATTTATTTAGGCTTGGGAGATATTAGATATAATTTAGAACTAAAAAATAATAGATTAAATAATTCGATTTTTTTAACATATAACACTACATTGATTGGAGGTAAGGCATATATTGAATCTTATGATGGAGTTCGTTGGGATTATTTAGATAATAATAAATATGTTTATTGTACAAAACCAAAACTAGCTATAAGCAATTTAGGAATCCCTTTCATGTCTTATATGACAAATGGTCCAGGTCAGGCTATTGGCTATGCCTCTGCAACTAGTTATTCTCAGATTACAAGTGGTGCAATGTTAGATTATTTGTCTCCATCAACAGTTAATTTTACAGATATTGCATTAACAAATAATAATGAAATGGTTGTAGTTTATAATGACAACAGTAATAATGGTAAAGTAACAGTTAAACAAAAAACAGGTTCTTTATGGCAAACTATTGGTTTACAAGGGTTTTCAGTTGGATCCGCTCAATACTGTAATATTGCTGTAAACTCAAATAATGAAATTTATGTTGCATATTCAGATCAAGGAGTCTCTAATAAAATCGTTGTAAAAAAATATAATGGTTCAAACTGGGAAACAAATGGCCAATTAGGTTTTTCTAGTTCAGATGCTGAGAATATTGAGATGGAAATTGGATCTAATAATGAGATATTTGTTGCTTATAAAGATATTGCAAATGGAAGTAAAATTACTGTTAAAAAATATGTTTCAGGAAATTGGGAAACAATTGGAACGGAAGGATTTTCAACTAATTCAATAAAAAGTGTTTCTTTAGCATTGAATAATCAAAATAGTCCTTACATAGCTTATTTAGAAGATACTGACAATCCAGTAATAAAAAAATTTGATGGTACTTCTTGGGTAGAACTTAATAAAATAAGAATACAAGATGGAGGTCAATTTATTACAACAGCATCTGAATTAAGAATTGTTGTAGGTACAGATAATATCCCATTTATTGGAATGAAATGTTCATTAGGTGTTATATTGGCTAAATACATAAATTAAGAGCTAGAGCCAACAAAACTTTATTATTCTTCAATCTTTTTTAGATACCATTGATGTGTCCTTTTTATACCCTCTTCCAAAGTTACTTTGTGTTTCCATCCCAAAGTATTAATTTTTGAAACGTCTAATAATTTTCTTGGAGCGCCATCTGGTTTTGAGGCATCAAAAATTAAATTTCCTTCAAAACCTACAATTTTCATTATTGTTTCGGCTAGTTCTTTAATAGATACATCTTTGCCTGTTCCTATATTTACGGTTTCAACATCATTGTAGTTTTCCATTAAAAACAAACACGCTTCTGCTAAATCATCTACAAATAAGAATTCGCGCATTGGTGTTCCAGAACCCCAAATTGTAACCTCTTGTTTGTTGTTTTGTTTTGCCTCAATAAACTTACGAAGTAACGCTGGTAAAACGTGAGAATTTTCAAGATTAAAATTATCGTTTATACCAAATAAATTAGTTGGCATAGCCGAAATAAAATTACAACCATATTGTTGTTTGTAAAATTGGCACATTTTTAAACCTGCAATTTTTGCAATAGCGTATGCTTCATTTGTTGGCTCTAACGAACCAGTTAGCAAATATTCTTCTTTTATAGGTTGTGGAGCAAATTTTGGGTAGATACAAGAGCTTCCTAAAAACAGCAATTTCTTCACATTAAATTCATAAGCGGCTTGAATTACGTTGCTTTGAATCATTATGTTATCATAGATAAAAGTTGCAGGATAAGTGTTGTTTGCATGAATACCTCCAACTTTTGCAGCGGCTAAAAATACATATTCAGGTTGTTCTTGATTAAAAAAATCATGAACTGCTTGTTGGTTTTTTAAATCAAGTTCTTTAGATGATTTTACAACAATATTTGAATAACCTTTAGCCTCTAAAGTTCTAACAATAGCCGAACCAACCATGCCGTTTGAACCAGCAACATATATTTTAGCACTTTTTAGCATACTCTAGGAAGTTTTACATATTCTAAATCGTGTTTCATCATAATTTTTACCAATTCTTCAATTGATGTACGGCTTGGATTCCAACCTAACTGTGTTTTTGCTTTGGTAGGATCGCCTAATAAACTTTCTACTTCGGCAGGTCTGTAATAATTTGGATCTACCTCAATTAAGGTTTTGCCAGTCTCTTTACAAATTCCTTTTTCAGTTTCATTTTCACCTTGCCATTCAAGCTCAATACCTACTTCTCTAAAAGCTAATTCACAAAAATAACGAACCGAATATTGAATACCTGTTGCAATTACATAATCTTCTGGTGTTTCTTGTTGTAGCATTAACCACATGCATTCTACATAATCTTTTGCATAACCCCAATCGCGCATAGCGTTTAGGTTTCCTAAATATAATTTATCTTGAATACCGTGTTTAATTCTTGCTGCAGAAAGTGTAATTTTTCGTGTTACAAAAGTTTCTCCTCTACGTTCTGATTCGTGATTGAATAAAATCCCATTCACGGCATAAATCCCATACGATTCTCTATAGTTTTTGGTAATCCAAAAAGCATAAATTTTTGCCACCCCATAAGGAGAACGAGGATAAAATGGTGTGGTTTCTTTTTGAGGAACTTCTTGAACTTTTCCATACAATTCAGAAGTTGAAGCTTGGTATATTTTCGTCTTTTGGGTTAAACCACAAATTCGAATAGCCTCTAATAGACGTAAGGTTCCTATTGCATCTGTTTCAGCAGTATATTCAGGTAGATCGAAAGATACTTTTACGTGCGATTGCGCTGCTAAATTGTATATTTCATCAGGTTGAATTTGCTGTACTAATCGAATTAAACTTGTAGAATCAGTCATGTCGCCATAATGCAACTGAATTTTTTTGTCTTTATGTAAATCGCGTATTAAAGATTCTATGTAAAGATGCTCTATTCTTTCTGTATTAAAAGTAGAGCTTCTTCTAATAATTCCATGAACTTCGTATCCTTTTTCTAATAATAGTTCGGCTAAAAACGAGCCATCTTGTCCATTTATTCCTGTTATTAAGGCTTTTTTCATTTAAAAAAAATTATTAGCAAATATAACATAAAGCTTTAATCTTGTACTCTTTTTAAAAGAAAAAATAAAAGTATTAAGTTTTTAAAAAAAGCAATATCTTGCAATTGATTTACAGTTTTCAAACAAATAGTTAAAAATGATGAAAGATAAATTAGATTCTCTCTCTTTTTCCCAAATATTAAAAAATGGTAATCTTTACGATTTCTCATTTTTTTGTTTGTTACTTCTAATTTGTACCATTCCATTGCCAAATGTTATTAACAATATTGTAACGGGAATATTAGTTTTGTTTACTTTATCTCAACTAAAAAAAACATCGTTTTACTTTACAAAAGAGATGATTTTACCAATTATTCTTTTTGTTTGGATGGCCATTTCTTGTATTTGGTCAATCGATTTTTTGGGTTCTCTAAATGCTTTACCTAAAGAAAGCTTTTTAATATTGTTTCCGTTTTGTTGTGCTATAATTTTTGTTCACAATAAGGAATTATTGTTTAAATATTATAGTATTTCAATATCTTTTTATGTTCTTTTTTTCTTAATAAAAGCAGTTTTTCGGTTTTTCACCGAAAACAATACAGCGGTTTTTTTCGGACACGAATTAGTTACAAAAGAGTTAAATGCCATTCATTTTTCGGCATTCGTAAGTGTGGCTTTTTTTTATTTTTTAACTAAGGAAATCAAAACAAAAACAGATTATATTCAATTACTATTGCTTACACTGTTTTTAGCATTATTAAATTCTAAAAGTATAATATTAGTAGATATTTTACTTGTTGGGTTATATTTTTTCTTCTATTCAAAATCAGCCAATAAAATGCGGTTGAGAAACATTGTCTTGTTAGGAATCGTTTTTTTTTCATTTCTATTTTTTAACAGAATAAAAGAAAAAATCGAATTTGAATTTCAATTGGATAAGGATAATAATATTGGACACACCGTTATTCCTAAAGAAATTGTTGGCGATCGAATTATTAGTATGAAACAGGCTTGGGAAAATAATAAATTTGAACAAAGCGATTTTTTCTCTGGAGCATCTTTTCGAGTATACCAGTTTAGAATGTTTTTAGAAATAATGAAAGAAGAAAATGTTTTTTTTCAAGGTTTAGGACTAAATGCCTCATATAAAAAACTGGAAGAAAAAGGATTAAAATACAATGTTTTTAATGGAAATGAAACCACAGAAGGATATCAAAAGAAAAACTTCCACAATCAATTTATTCAGGTTTTTTCTGAGTTAGGGTTTATAGGGTTTGTTTTATTGATCCTAATTTTATTCGCAAACCTTAAAAACGCATTAAAAAATAAAGATTTTATACATATTGCTTTTGCAATTCTAATGATAAGCTTATTTTTGACCGAATCTTTTTTGTGGAGACAAAGAGGTGTTGTGTTTTTTACAGCTTTTTATTGTTTGTTCAACACAATTCATTTATCAGAAAAAGAAAAAAAATAACATGAAAAGAATATTAATTACAGGTGCAGCGGGTTTTCTTGGCTCACATCTTTGTGATAGATTTATTAAAGAAGGATATTTCGTTATCGGAATGGATAACTTAATTACAGGTGATTTAAAAAATATTGAACATTTATTTAAAGATAAAAATTTCGAATTTTACCACCATGATATTACTAAATTTGTTCATGTTCCAGGTAAATTAGATTATATTTTGCACTTTGCATCACCAGCAAGTCCAATTGATTACTTAAAAATTCCAATCCAAACTTTGAAAGTAGGTTCACTTGGAACTCATAATTTGTTAGGTTTGGCTCGAGTAAAAAAAGCTCGAATTTTAATTGCGTCAACATCTGAAGTTTATGGCGATCCATTGGTTCATCCACAAACGGAGGAATACTACGGAAACGTAAACACCATTGGCCCAAGAGGTGTTTATGACGAAGCAAAACGCTTTCAAGAGTCTATAACTATGGCATATCATACTTTTCACGGAGTAGAAACCAGAATAGTGCGTATTTTTAATACGTATGGACCAAGAATGCGACTAAACGATGGTCGTGTAATTCCTGCTTTTATTGGTCAAGCGCTTCGTGGAGAAGATTTAACTATTTTCGGTGACGGAAGTCAAACACGATCATTCTGTTATGTTGATGATCAAGTAGAGGGAATTTTCAGATTATTACATTCTGATTATCATTTACCTGTTAACATTGGTAATCCAGACGAAATCACAATTAAAGATTTTGCCGAAGAAATTATAAAGTTAACAGGGACTAATCAAAAAGTGGTGTATCATCCGTTGCCAATTAATGATCCAATGCAAAGACAACCCGATACGACCAAAGCAAGAGAAATTTTAGGTTGGGAAGCAAAAGTCTCTAGATCTGAAGGCATGAAAATTACGTATGATTACTTTAAGACACTTTCTTCGGAAGAGCTATTAAAAGAAGAACATAAAGATTTTTCAAAATACATTCATTAGTCAATGCAAAAGGGAAGATATTCCAAATATATTAGACCAATTATTATTTTCATAGATTTATTAGTCATAAACCTATTGGTTTTGGCATGCCTTAGATCTGCAATGAGTAATATTGGCTATCATTTGATTTTGTCAACCTTTTGGCTGGTTGTAGCTTATTATATTGGTTTTTATGAAGTATACAGAACTACAAAAGAAACCACAATTTTCACAAAATTACTCAAACAATTTCTTTTTATATCGTTAATAACCTTTGCATATGTTGGCTTTAAATATAAGTTTGTAACCACTAAGGAAATTTTTATTTATATTCTTGTTTCTTTTATTTTAGTAGGTTTTTTTAAGTTTTTAGTCTTTTTTCTGCTAAAAAAGTATAGGGTACATTATAGAGGAAATATTCGAAGCGTTATTATCATTGGTTCAAAACAAAACACAGCAGAATTAGTTAAGTATTTTACTCAAAATCCTTATTTGGGATATGTAATAGTTAAGCATTTTGATGTAAAAAAAGACAAAACCTTATCTGTACAAAGCATTTTTGAATTTATTTCAGAGAAGAAGATAGAAGAAGTTTATGCATCATTAGATGATTTATCTAAAAATGAGACTGAAAATTTAATTGAATTTACCGATAATAATTTCATAACGCTAAGGCTTATTCCTGATAACAAAAGTACACTGTATAGAAATTTAGCAGTTCAGTACTATGGGATAATTCCAATTATTGTTCTTAGAAAAATACCTTTAGAAATGGAGGTTAATAGTAGACTAAAAAGAAGTTTTGATATTGTTTTTTCCCTATTTGTAATCATTTTTATTTTATCTTGGTTAACACTTATTCTTGGATTGTTAATAAAAATAGAGTCTAGAGGACCAATTTTTTTCAAACAGAACAGACCTGGATTTAAAGAACGAGATTTTCTGTGCTATAAATTTAGATCTATGATGATTAACAAAACAACGGAAAAAGAAGCAGTAAGAAATGACCCAAGAGTAACAAGAATAGGAAAGTTTATACGTAAAACAAGTATTGATGAACTGCCACAGTTTTTTAATGTTTTGCTTGGGGATATGTCGGTTGTTGGTCCTAGACCACATTTGTGGACACAAAATAAAGTATATGGAACCAAAGTGAAAAAATATATGATCCGTCATCACGTAAGCCCAGGTGTAACTGGATTAGCTCAAGTTAGAGGGTTTAGAGGAGAAATTGAAACAGACGAGGATATGGTTAATAGAATCAAGTATGATGTTTTCTATATAGAGAATTGGTCCATTTGGATGGATTTAAAGATTATTATTCAAACGGTAATCAATATCTTTAAAGGAGAAGAAAAAGCCTACTAATGAACCCTTTAGTTTCCATAATTACTCCTTCCTATAATTCGGCAAAATTTATTGCGGAAACCATTCAATCAGTACAAAATCAAACTTATCAAAATTGGGAAATGATTATTGTAGATGATGGTTCTTCTGATGAAACCGAAAGTGTTGTTTTATCCATAATCCAAAATGACAAACGCATTCAATTTCATAAATTAAGTCAAAATTCTGGACCAGCAGTTGCCCGAAATACCGCAATTGAAAAAGCGTCTGGAGATTACATGACGTTCATTGATGCCGATGATATTTGGTTCTCAACGTTCATCGAAAACAACATCAAAACTATTCAGGAAACTGGAATTCCATTCGTTTTTTCGTCTTACAGAAGAGCTAATGAACAATTAGAATTTGTGTATTCTGATTTTATTGTTCCTCAGAAAGTTTCTTATACCGACATTTTAAAATCAAATTCAATAAGTTGTTTGACGGCTTTTCTTGATATTAAAAAATTAGGTAAAAAGTACATGCCACTCATTCGAAAACGCCAAGATATGGGATTGTGGTTGAACTATTTAAAAGTCATTCCATTCGCATACGGAATTCAAGAAACTCAAGCGATTTACAGAATTAGAGAAAATTCACTTTCTAGAAAAAAATCGGACTTAATTAAATACCAATGGCAATTTTATAGAGAAGTTGAAAAGCTAAATGTTTTTCAATCGGCATATTATATGTTACATTGGATGTATCGCGGTTTTATGAAGTATAGAAATTAGATTTTAACGCAAAGTTTTAAAGTCTTTCGCAAAGTTCACAAAATCTAATAAAGTTAATTAAAGAAGCTTCGCTTTGAAGAATATTACTTAAAGAATAATCTGTGATAATTTGTGTTTATAAATCAAAGCATCGATTGAAATTGCTTCAATTTCCCTCTTTTTGTACGTTCCAAAACCTCTTTTCGATTGTATGTAAAGTGCAATCCAGGTTCTAAATATTTCGCAATCGCTTTTTCAATTTCTAGAATTTGTTCCAAAGTTAATTCCACCGAACTCACATAATCAATTTCGAAACTATCCAATTTAGTCTGACGAACGATAAATTCTTTCACGTTTCCGTCGTCTTCAATAATACTTTTGGTTACGTAGTAAAACGTTAATCCAGGCGATTTTTTTCCACTTGGTAAAAGTGCCACATCACTGGTTCGTCCAATTAATTTTTTCAGAATTGGTTTTTTTAACGTGCTTTTTTCGTCCAAAATTCCAACATCGCCAATTTCATATCGAATAAACGGATGCGCTTTATTATACAAAGAAGTAATCACCACCTTCCCTTCTTTTCCGAAAGGAACAGGTTGATTGTTTTCGTCTAAAATTTCCACAAACAAGGTTTCTGCATTCACTTGCCATTCGTCATTCGGATTCTGAAACGCAATTAAATCCAATTCCGAAGCACCATATTCATTCACAACCGGAATTCCTAAATGCTTTTCCAATAAAATTTTATCTTCTTCAAACAACATTTCCGAAGTCACCATGCAAACTTTCAACGTTGGACAAACATCGGTTAGAACAATATTTCTCGCTTGTAAATATTTTCCAAAAAGCACAATCGAACTTGTATAACCATTGATGTAATCAAATTTTTTGGTTTTAAAATGTTCCAAAACGCCATCTAATATTTTATCCGATAGATCAAAAATTGGGAAACGATATCTTTTACTTAAAAAATCCTTTAAACGTTCTTTTCTGTACCCAATAAAATCCAACGGAATCCCATAAAATCGCGCTTGATACGACGAATTGAAATCAACGCCATACCAACTAAATCGATAAATAATCGAAGCCCAAGTAATCGCATGCGCTTCTTTATCCTTAGCAAACACAAACGGATCACCGCTAGAACCCGAAGTTTTATTCACAAAAACAGTTTTCTCGGAATAGCCTTTTGAAAGTCTGTCTTTTAAAGGCTTTTGTAAATTTTTTTTGGTCAGAACGGGTAAATCATTCCAATTTTCAAAGCTGTCTTTCCCAACTAAATCTTGATAAAAAGCATTGTTTTTCAAATGAAATTCCACAATTTCTCGCTTTTTGTTTTCGAGATAATCAGGATAATCTGTTTCTGAAATTTGTAGAATTTTCTCAAAATCAGCCTGAGCTTTCACAATAGGAAAACCGCTTAATTTTAAAGAAAGATGAAACAAGTTGAGCATTCGTTAGAATTTATCCAAAAGTAATAAATCTGAAAATAATCTTTCTTCTTTTTTCTTTTTTCTTTCTTCTTAAGAAATAGTACTTTTGCCTCACAACATAACAACATACAAAATGACTATTTTACTACTTGGTTCTGGCGGTCGCGAACACGCACTGGCTTGGAAAATGCTTCAATCTTCAAAATGTACTTCTCTTTTTGTTGCCCCTGGAAATGCAGGAACAGCATCGATTGCAAAAAATGTGGATTTAAATCCAAATAATTTTGATGCCGTTAAAGCTTTTGTTTTACAAGAAAAAGTAGCTATGGTGGTTGTTGGTCCAGAAGATCCATTGGTTTTAGGAATTTACGATTTCTTTAAAAATGATGCTCAAATCAATCATATTCCAGTAATTGGTCCATCAAAAGTGGGTGCACAATTAGAAGGAAGTAAAGAATTTGCCAAAGAATTTTTAGTAAAACACAACATTCCAACCGCTCGTTACGAAAGTTTCACCAAAGAAACTGTAGAGCAAGGTTGCCAATTTTTAGAGACTTTAGAAGCACCTTACGTTTTAAAAGCAGACGGATTAGCTGCCGGAAAAGGTGTTTTAATCTTATCTGATTTAGAAGAAGCGAAGACTGAATTAAGAAATATGTTAGTTGGTGCTAAATTTGGACAAGCAAGTTCAAAAGTAGTTATCGAAGAATTTTTAGACGGAATTGAATTAAGTTGTTTCGTTTTAACCGACGGAAAATCATATAAAGTACTACCAACAGCAAAAGATTACAAACGAATCGGAGAAGGCGATACTGGATTAAACACAGGCGGAATGGGAGCAGTATCTCCAGTTCCATTTGCTGATGCAGTTTTATTAGAAAAAATTGAAACTCGAATTGTAAAACCAACGATCGCAGGTTTACAAAAAGACGGAATCGAATACAAGGGTTTTGTTTTCATCGGCTTAATCAACGTAAATGGTGAACCAATGGTTATTGAATATAATGTTCGTATGGGTGATCCAGAAACGGAAGTAGTGATGCCAAGATTAAAAAGTGATTTAGTAGAAATTTTTGAAGCGATTGGAAATCAAGAATTAGAGAAAATCACCTTGGAAATTGATGAAAGAGCAGCTACAACTATCATGGTAGTTTCTGGCGGATATCCAGAAGATTATGAAAAAGGGAAGGAGATTTTCGGATTGGAAAACATCACCGATTCTATTCCATTTCATGCGGGAACAAAATTAGAAAACGGAAAAGTTGTAACTAATGGAGGTCGCGTAATTGCGGTAACTTCGTACGGAAATGACTTTCAGGAAGCCATAAAAAAATCTTATCAAAGTATAGCAAAACTACAATTTGATAAGATGTATTTTAGAACGGATATTGGTAAGGATTTATAATCCTTGCTAATATCTTAAGATTATTTTAAAAATGAGTGTGCAGTAGTATCTTGCTCATCTTCATTATTTGCTTTGAAGATGTTCAATTGCTTAATCCAATAAGTCATAGCTCCACAACAGATTATAATAAAAATCCAGTTTAAGATATTTGCAGTCCACCAATTAGTTAATTCTAGTTCTCTTAACCAATCCATTGGTAAGAATAAAAAATCTACGAAAAGTGATTGTATTCCTTCAAAAAATGATTTCATTTTGATAAAGTATTATATTTACACCACAAAAATATAAAATATTCGCATGTTAGCAAGCGTTTTTAGTAAAACAAGACCATTTAATTATTTAGTAATAGGAATTCTATCGCTTTTTTTCTTTTCTGTGAAGATAATTGCGTTAGCAAAACCCAATGCTAATTGGATTTACTATGCTGAAGAGTTTGGTTTGTATGTTTTACTTTTCGCGTCTTTATTCATTCTAAATTTCATTACACTTAAAAACGGATTGACCAAAGGAAACAATTATGCGTTGTTTTTGTTTTTTGTTTTCCTATTATTCTTTTCTTCGATTTTTCAGAATAAGAACATTATTATTTCTAATTTTCTGTTGCTTTTAGCTTTAAGAAGGTTAATTTCCTTGAAATCCTTACTACAAACAAAAGAGAAAATTTTTGACGCTTCGTTTTGGATTTTTCTTGCGGCCTTATTTCACTTTTGGAGTATTTTTTATATTATTTTGGTGTTCATTGCTATAATCCTACACGTATCTAAAGATTACAGAAACTGGATTATTCCCTTTATTGCTTTGTTTGCTGTAACTATTTTGTTTTTCCTTGCCAATAGTATTCTAGATAATACTTTGATGAGTACTTTGTTAGATAAAACGTATATCAGTTTTGATTTTTATTACTTTGAAAATATTTACCAACGAATTGCTTTGGCGGTTTTTACATCATTAAGTTTATTTGCGTTTGTTTTACATGTTTTTGATGTACCAAATAAAGCATTAAACATGCAATCTTCGCACAAAACCATTTTGTTTTCCTTCATTTTAGGAGTAGGAATTTATGTGCTTTCGGCAAATAAGAATAATGGAAGTTTAGCTTTCTGTTTTGCACCGTTGGCAATCATTGGCGCTAATTTTATCGAAAAAATTGAAAATAATTGGGTAAAAGAAATCGTTGTGTATTCTTTATTGGCTTTTGGTGTTTTCTTTTTTATAATGCAATTATAATTTAATTCCGTAAGCCAAATCTCCGGCATCTCCTAAACCAGGAACAATATAATTGTGTTCGTTCAGTTTTTCATCTAAAGCAGCCACCCACAAATGACAAGTTGAAGGAACATTTTCTTCTAAATATTGAATACCTTCTGGTGTTGCAATCACTACGGCGATATGAATTTCTTTAGGTTGGTGTTCCAAATGTAATTTATGTAAAACCGCTACTAATGATTGTCCAGTGGCTAACATCGGATCAATTAAAATCAAATTTTTTCCTTCGAATGACGGAGCTGCTTGGTATTCTACTAAAATTTCAAACTTATCATCGTTGTCATAATGATGACGATAAGCCGAAACAAATCCGTTTTCTGCATTATCAAAAAAGCTCATAAAGCCTTGATGTAAAGCTAAACCAGCACGTAAAATCGAACACAAAACCACTGGTTCTGCTATGGTTGTAGTGTGTTTAATTCCTAATGGTGTTTGCACATCAATTTCTTTGTAATCAAGCGTTTTGCTTAATTCATATGCCATTATTTCTCCAATACGCTCAATATTTTTTCTAAAACGCATGCTGTCTTTTTGGATGTTTACATCGCGAATTTGCGCCAAGAAATGATTAAGAATACTGTTTTGCTCTGAGATATAATGAATGTGCATTGGATTTATTTTTTATTTTCAGGATAAAAGTACAAAAAATCGCTATTTTTGTATCAATTTTAAAGCTATAATTATGTTTGCTGAATTTGCATTTCCCATTTTTGAACAAAGTATCAAAACATATCACATTGTTGACGATGTGTATCAACCAGTTGTAAATCCTTTCGAAAAAGGAACTATTGAATATTTGTTATTTGCAAAAAATTGGGTAGACACGGTACAATGGCATTACGAAGATATCGTTCGTGATCCAAATATTGATCCAGTTGCAGCTTTAGATTTAAAACGTAAAATTGATGCTTCGAATCAAGTTCGTACGGATATGGTGGAATACATCGATAGCTATTTCTTAGATAAATATAAAGATGTTCAAGTAAAACCAAATGCAAAAATCAATACGGAAAGTCCAGCTTGGGCAATTGACCGTTTGTCGATTTTAGCTTTGAAAATTTACCACATGAATGAAGAGGCAACTCGTGCTGAAGCAACGCCAGAGCACAGAGCAAAATGTCAAGAAAAACTAAATGTTTTGTTAGACCAAAAAAACGATATGTTTACTTCAATCAGTCAATTAATTGAAGATATTGAAGCGGGTGACAAATACATGAAAGTGTACAAACAAATGAAAATGTACAACGATGAGGAGTTAAATCCGGTGTTGTATCAAAATAAAAAATAGTCATCATTTGATGTCTAAACCAAAACACATATTGGTAATAAGGCTCTCAGCCATGGGCGATGTCGCAATGACAGTTCCTGTGTTGAGAGCCTTAGTTTTGCAATATCCAGAAGTAAAAATTACGGTAGTTTCGCGTCCTTTTTTTCAACCTTTTTTTGATGGAATTCCGAATGTGAATTTCTTTGGAGTGGATTTGAAAGAACGTCATAAAGGGTTCTTAGGTTTACTTCGATTATTTTCCGATTTACGAAAATTAAACATTGATGTGGTTGCCGATTTACATAATGTACTTCGTTCTAAAGTAGTGCGAACCTTATTCGCTTTAAGCGGAAAAAAAGTAGCTGCAACGGATAAAGGAAGAGCCGAAAAGAAAGCCTTGACTAGTTTAACTAACAAAGTTTTTTCTCAAGTAAAACCAATGGTCGAAAGACATGTAGATACTTTTAAACAACTTGGGTTTTCAATTGATTTATCACAACCAAAGTTTCCAGAAAAAGCAATTTTATCAGAAGAAATCCTTTCTGCTACAGAAACAAAAAATCAAAATTGGATTGGAATAGCACCTTTTGCACAATATGAAAGCAAAGTCTATCCAATCGATTTAATGCAACAAGTAATTGATGGATTAGCTGAAAATAAAAATAATAAAATCTTCTTATTTGGAGGCGGCGAGAAAGAAATTCAATTGCTAAATCAATTACAAAATCAGCACGAAAATGTAATCGTTTTAGCCGGAAAATTAAAATTCAAACAAGAATTAGAAGTGATTTCTAATTTAGACATCATGCTTTCCATGGATTCAGGAAATGCTCATATTGCTGCAATGTTGGGCGTGAAAGTCATTACGGTTTGGGGCGCAACGCATCCTTATGCAGGTTTCAAACCCTTCAATCAACCCGATGATTTTTGTTTGACTTCGGACAGAGCTCAATATCCGTTATTGCCAACTTCCATTTATGGAAATAAAAAAGTGGAAGGTTATTCAGATGTGATGCGAACTATTTTGCCAATTCAAGTTATTGAAAAAATAAATTCCAATCTTACCTAGATAAAATTGGAATTTGTATTTTTAATTGGAATCTTAAAGATTAAACATCATCAAAATCAATCTTAATTGTTGATGTTGTTGGATATGCTTGACACGCTAATGTTAATCCTTCAGCAATTTCTGAATCGGTTAAAATTTGATTTTTCTTCATATCGGCAGCACCTTCGGTAATTTTACAAATACAACTACTGCAAATTCCACCTTGACAAGAATACGGTACATCTAAACCTTGTTTTAAAGCTGCTTCTAATAAGGTTTGTTTTTGACTCATTTCGAAAGTTGTTTCTTCGTCGTCTACTAAAATTGAAATTTTAGTGTGGCCTTCAGCACCACCAACAGATTCATTTTCGTTTGAAGATGTTGAGAACAATTCGAATTTAATGTCAGCATCTGAAATGTTGTTTTCCTTTAAAGTATCTGAAACCAAATTGATCATTTCTTCTGGTCCGCACAAATAGAATTTTGAGAATTCCATTTCGGCATGTTTGTTTTTCAACACAAAATTTACAGCCGATTTGTCAATTCTGCCAAACAAAGCATTATCAGCAGTAGATTGACTGTATACATATTGTACAAACAAACGCCCAACGTATTGCAATTGCAAATCGTGTAATTGGTTGTGGAAAATGGTGTCTTTTTCTGATTTATTACCGTAAACCAATACAAAAGTACTATTAGGTTCTTCTTCTAAAACGGATTTTAAAATCGAGTAAACAGGCGTAATTCCGCTACCAGCTACAAAAGCTGCGTAGTTTTTCTGACGTTCTGCTTTAGGTTCAAAGGTGAATTTTCCTTCAGGCGTTCCTACTTCGATTACATTTCCAACGGCTAATTTTTCATTGGCAAATTTAGAGAAGAATCCAGTTTTGATGGCTTTAACTGCGATGCGTAATTCTCCACTTTTTGGAGAAGAACAAATTGAATACGCTCTTCTAATTTCTTGTCCGTCCAACGTAACTTTTAAGTTTACATATTGTCCAGCAACAAAAGAGTAATATGATTTTAATTCGTCTGGAACATTAAAAAGAATCGAAACCGCATCAGCAGTTTCTTTGATGATTTCTTTAATGCTTAATTTATAAAATGATGACATGTGATTTTATTTTTTACAAAAATAAAAAAAAGAACCCGAAGGTTCTCAATTTATTCCATAAACAGCGCTTTTAATTCCGTTGCCTCACTTGGTTTCATTTTTCCGGCTAAGACTAAGCTTAGTTGTTTTCTTCTTAATGCTGCTTCGTAACGTTGTTTTTCTAATTCGGTTTCTGGTTCAATTGGTGGAACTGGAATTGGTCTTCCCGTTTCATCAACCGCTACGAATGTATAGATAGCTTCATTAGCTTTATTTTTAATTCCTGATTCTCTGTCTTCAATCCAAACATCAATAAAAATTTCCATAGAAGTATTGAAAGTTCTCGATACTTTAGATTCAACGGTCACCACACTTCCTAAAGGAATAGCTCTGTTAAAAGCCACGTGATTTACCGAAGCAGTTACACAAATTCTACGTGAGTGTCTTCTAGCGGTTATACTTGCTGCTCTATCCATACGAGCTAACAATTCTCCACCAAATAAATTGTTCAAAGGATTCGTTTCACCTGGTAAAACTAAGTCGGTTAAAGTAGTTACCGATTCTGAAGGAAATTTTGGTTGCATTGTTTTTTTTACAAAGATAATGAGGTTTTCGAATATTATATGCAAAAAAAAATCCCAAAAAAGGGATTTTAATAATTATTACGCAAAGTGTTAAAAAATTATTCTATCATTAACCACGCTTCTGCATTATGTGTTTTTTGTATGTTTTTTCTATCGGTTTGTGCTTCTTCTAACGTTTTAAAACTAGCATATACCACAGGATATAAGTTGTGTTTATTTAAAGGAAGCATCTTCGCATTTTCAAAACCAGCTGCTTTTAATTCAGCAATAGCTTTATTTGCGTTTTCTTCACTTCTGTAAGCGCCAGCTACTAAATGATAAGGCATTTTTTCTTCAACAGGAGCTGCCACACTTAATTCTACCGCTTCAACAGGAGCGCTAATTACAAAAGTCGCTTCTTGAATTTGTTGTTGTACTTTCTCTTGAACGTTTTTCTGAACTGCTAAAGTTTTGGTTTGAATTTGTTGATCATAGTAAGTTTTATATCCAAAACCACCAGCACCCAACATCACTACAAAAACAGCTGCATATTTCAAATACGAGTAATCTCTTTTTCTTTCAGGAGTAAAAATAATTGGCGCTTTTTCTTCTAAAGCTTCTACTTCTTGTTTTAAAACTTCTCTTGTAATTTCAGGAGAAACAAAACTGCTCAAACCAAACGAATCCGTTAAATAATTTACCGTATTAGCGGGTTCAAAAACCCAATTCATTTCATTGTTAACCGAAATTTCGCCAATGTTTTTCAACACCACACGATTGCGGTTTTGTAACAAATACGTCCATTCGTTTACCACATCACCAATTTTGATTACTGCTAATTCGTAAGACATTTTTTCTTGTAATGCCACATGATTTGCTAATAAACCATCATTGTTTTTTACATTCGCATTAAACGAAACCACTTTTTTAGGTGGAAAAAACGAACTTGCGCTTCCAGTAACGTGAGCGGACACAGTTTCGGTTAAAAACGCACCAAAGCCAGGAACAGTAACGCACTGATAACGATATAATAAGTCGGATATGTGTTTCTCTATCTGCATAACAACAAAGTTAGATAATCAATAGCAATATCAAAATTTTATCAACAAAAATTATTAACAATTGCGATTTTTACTTTAAATTATTGGAAGCGAATGGCTTGGGCTTTCTTGGTTCCCATATTCCTGCTGTCCTCTCTACACGGTGCCGCTCCCATCAGGGCTGGTTAGGTTTCCATTTTCTTTCTTGGTCTTTGTTTTCTAAGAAGTAAAAAATCTTTGTATTATTGTTAAAAAGAACTATTTTTGTTCTTCAATTATACGCCAAATAAATTTTATACACGCCATGACACAGTCAGAATTATACCATACGCTTGCGCTCATGCAAGTGGAAGGAGTAGGAGATGTAATCGCCAAAAAACTCATCCAACATTGCGGAAACGCTACAGAAGTCTTCGCTTCGAAAAAATCCCAACTTCAAAAAATTGACGGCATTGGTTCGGTTGTAATTAAAAATTTGCAAGACAAATCGGTATTTGCAAAAGCAGAAGCCGAACTCCAATTTCTTGCACAAGAAAACATTTCCACTAATTATTTTCAAGAAGAAAATTATCCCGAGCGATTAAAAAACTGCTACGACAGTCCTGTACTTTTATTCCAAGCCGGAAATATCGATTTACAAAACCAAAGAATTATTAGTATTGTCGGTACACGTCAAATCACGACGTATGGTATGGAATTTACTAAGAAATTAATCGAAGAAATTTCACCTTTAAATCCAATTATTGTTAGCGGTTTTGCTTATGGTGTTGATATTTACGCACATCAAATAGCAATGGACTGTGGTTTGCAAACCATAGGTGTTTTAGCTCACGGATTGAATCAAATTTATCCGAAAATACACAAAAAGTACATGGCAAAAATGGAACAAAATGGTGGGTTTTTAACAGAATTTTGGAGTTCCAGTAATCCCGATAAAGAAAATTTTATCAAACGAAACCGCATTGTTGCTGGCATTAGTGAAGCTACCATCGTAATTGAAAGTGCTGAAAGAGGTGGTTCATTAGTCACCGCTAATTTAGCCAACGATTACAACCGAGATGTTTTCGCAGTTCCAGGAAGAACGACGGATAAGTATAGTCAAGGTTGCAATAATTTGATTAAAACACAACGTGCTAATTTGCTTACTTCGGCAGCTGATTTGGTGTATATTTTGAATTGGGAATTGCAACGCGAATCTCAAAAAGTAGTACAAAAACAATTGTTCGTCACCTTAACCGAAGAAGAACAAATCATTTATGATTACCTTCAAAAAACAGGAAAAGAAATGATGGACATTATCGCCTTAGAATGTGATTTTCCTATTTATCGCATTTCTTCCATTTTGTTAAACATGGAATTAAAAGGAGTGATTAGACCTTTGCCCGGAAAGATGTTTGAGGTGGTTTGATTTTTTTGGCTTATTTTTTGATTGAAATTCCTAAATTTAGAACATGAAAAAAGCACTTAGCATCGTATCGATAGTTTTGTTTTTATTCTCTTGCACCGAGAAAGAAAAAACTTATGAAGAATTAGAAGCAGAAGTTTTGTGCGATGTGTTGCCGGAAATTGCAAAATATGAGATTAACAGTTTTCTTAGATTAGGAATTATTATTCCACCACCACCAGAAATTGACTCAATAATTTATCCTAATAAACAGATTGATAGTATTAAAAAAGTAGAATATAATGATTGGGAAAAGTATAAAAAAATAAGAAATGAAAAATCAGATAGTATATTTAATTTGGTTGAAAAATTTAAGCGAATTGAATTTGGAATTTTAGATACTCTTGCAGATGTTGAAAAATTAAAATTTGATAAGAATATTTATAAATTTAATAATTTAGATTTTAGAGGTGTTGAATTAAATGAATTTGAAAAATGTAATCTAAAAATTAATTTAGTAAATTTTAAAAACACATTTGAGGGTGAAGATAGAAATTCAAACAATCCTTTGGTTTTCTTAACTAGAGTACTTATTGATGAGAAAGATGAAAAAGCATTTTTTTCTGTATTAAAAATGTATGGAACCTATCATGTATTTTGTAATTTCTCTCAAAAGGAAAATAAATGGAAAATCGAAAAGATTACTAAAGAATAAAAATCCTCAAAATTTAGACTTCTAAACTTTGAGGTTTTTTTATTTTTAAATTTGAGTTTAATTAATAACCCAACTTCTCTCTCACTCTTTTCAAAACACCATTCGCTACCGCACTTGCTTTTGCAGCACCTTCAAGCAATAATTTATCTACTTCTTCTAAGTTGTTGATGTAGTAATTGTATTTTTCTCTTTCGGTTTTGAATTTCTCAACGATTAATTCAAACAAGGCTTGTTTTGCGTGACCGTAACCGTAATTTCCAGCCTCGTATTTGGCACGTAAATCAGCAACTTCTTCTGCAGAACCTAATAATTTGTATAAAGCAAACACATTACAAGTGTCTGGGTTTTTTGGTTCTTCAAGTGGAGTGCTGTCGGTTTCAATGGTTTTAATTTGTTTTAGTAACGCTTTATCGTCTAAAAAGATATTGATAAAATTGTTTCTCGATTTACTCATTTTTTGTCCGTCTGTTCCTGGAATAATCATGATTTGCTCATCAATTTTAGCTTCAGGCAATACAAACGTTTCACCCATTTGATGATTAAATCTCGAAGCTACATCACGCGTAATTTCTAAATGTTGCAATTGATCTTTTCCAACAGGAACAAAATTGGCATCATACAATAAAATATCTGCAGCCATTAACATCGGATACGAAAATAATCCCGCATTCACATCATCTAATCTATCCGCTTTATCTTTGAAAGAATGTGCTAATGTTAAACGTTGAAACGGGAAAAAGCAACTCAAATACCAAGAAAGCTCGGTCGTTTGAGGCACATCAGATTGGCGATAAAAAACCACACGATTAGTATCTAAACCACAAGCAAGCCAAGTTGCCGCAACACTATACGTATTTTGTCTTAATTCTGCTCCATTTTTGATTTGCGTAATCGAATGCAAATCGGCAATGAAAAGAAAAGACTCGTTATCAGGATTGTTTGCCATTTGAATAGCAGGAATAATTGCTCCTAATAAATTACCTAAGTGTGGTGTTCCTGTACTTTGAACTCCGGTTAAGATTTTTGCCATTGTTGTTTTTTAATGCAAAGAATCGCAAAGTTATTCGCAATGCTTCGCCAAGTTTTTTAATTATTATTCTGAAATGCAAATGTAGCGTAAAAACAGAAAAGTAAAAAGAGATAGGTTTTATATAAATGATTACTTTTGGAAATCAAATAAACTTGCTAAATGAAATTTTTAAAATATCCGCTTACACTTTTATATCGAATTTGGTTTTACATCTTGGTTTTGGTTCCAATCATTGTACTGTTTCCATTTATTTTGGCTACCATTTTAAGCGAGAAAACGTATCCTTTATTTTTTAAAATTGCTAGGTTATGGTCTAAGATTATTTTAATTGGAATGGGTTTTAATTATTCTATTGAAGGTGATGAGGTTTTTGAAGATGGGAAAAGTTATATGTTAGTAGCTAATCATACTTCAATGACCGATATTATGATGATGTTGATTGCAGTTAAAAATCATCCATTTGTTTTTGTGGGAAAGAAAGAATTGGCTAAGATTCCGATTTTTGGATTTATTTATAAACGCGTTTGTATTTTGGTAGACAGATCAAATAGTAAAAGTCGTTATCAGGTTTTTGAGCGTGCTCAAAAAAGAATTCATCAAGGTTTGAGTATTTGTATTTTTCCAGAAGGTGGCGTTCCGGAAGAACATATTGTGTTAGATGAATTTAAAGATGGTGCTTTCAGAATTGCTATTGAGCATGGATTGCCAATTGTTCCAATGGTGTTTTTCGATAATAAAAAACGTTTTTCTTATACTTTCTTCAGTGGAACTCCGGGAAAAATGCGCGCTAAAATTTATCCGATAATTGAAACGAAAGGCAAAACATTGGAAGACAGAAATGCATTGAAACAACAAGTAAGAGATATCATTTTACAACCGTTGCTTCAGGATTTAAAATAAAAAAGTCTAGACGCATCTAGACTTTCTCAGTTTCATTTTAACTAGAAATGAAACAACTTAACTATAAATTTAAGCTTAACCAACAAAGCTTAAAAACTAAAACTAATTCCGGTATACAAGCCTATAAAATAAGGCTTGAAGTTACCGGAATTCTCACTAAACGTATTGATCTGGTATTTAAACATAGGTTGGAAATTAGCATTAAAGCTTTTCCAGAACGAGTATTTAAAACCCAAACCGACATTACTACTAAAATGTATACTGTTTAAATTATTGGCTCTTCCTACTTCCATTTCGATACCATTTGCTAATAAAGAAATGTTATTTTGATTTAAAAATAAGGTACTCATTCCTCCAATCACTTCTATACCAAATTTCTTATCTAATAATTTGTAACTTAATTCTAAAGGAACTTCGATGTAACTAATATTTTGTTGTAATGCACCTACATTGTTCTCAATAATTACATTTTCAACATCACCCGATAATGTTTCTACATTACCAACTTTTGACGAAAATACCATATTTGATGCTTCTGGATTTCTTGATATTGTAGGGATGTTGTTTTCAACAGTATTTATTCGTGCATCAAAAAGAACATCATTGGTATTGTAGCTTATATTAATATTGTTAACACCTGTTTTTAAACTTAATTTATTGTTTATTGCATAGCTTCCAGCTATACCTAAACTTAAAGTTGTTGCATAATTTTTGCTATTCGAATCAAATTGTTGGTCAATTGAAGATCCTTGTGCTAAGGAGTTAAAATAAACAGGCGACGCGTTAGTGCTAATCGCCCATTTACTTCTTTTTTCTTCTTTTTCATCTTCATTTTTCCCAGCCTCTTTTTCTTTAAGCAATTCCTCTAGCAGATTTGTTTCTTTAGAAACTTCAGCCACTAGCGTACTATCTTGAGTAATGATTTCATTAGAAACAACAACATCTGAATTGTTTGTTTGTTTTATAATAGAATCATTATTAGTTATTGTTGTTGTATTTGATGTTTTATTTTCAAAAAAAGCATCAATAGTTTCTTTATTGATAGCGTTTTTATCTTCTCTATTATTAACTACGTTATTATCATCAAATAGGTTTTCAAAATCAGAATTATTTTTATTTGACTTCGATTTTGATTTTCTTTTCGCTTTGTTTTTTTCTGTATTAGCTACTAAAGCTTTTTCAGAATTTGTTACAGATGATGATTGTTTTTTGAAATTGTTCTTTCCTTTTTTAAATCCTTTTTGATTTGAACTTGCATCAATATCGTTTTGTAATTTGCCATTTGAAACTAATCCGTTTCTTCTACTAGAATTGTTTTTAAGTTTCGATTTAACTAATTTTTCATCAATCGATTTTTCATTATATTGATTGATTGAGTTGTTAGATTTTTTATCTAAATTTTCTTCATTTGATTGCGAATCATAAACAATAGCTTCGTTATTAGGTGAAGTAATGTTTGAATTGTTTGAGTTTCCTTTAGAATCTTCAGTATTTACAATTGTGTTGTTAGAATTTGGCACCTCAGTTGTATTGCTTTCACCTGAGAAATTCCAAATTAATGAACCGATTATAAATAGTGAAGCGGCAATTCCAGAAAATTGGAACCAAATAGGTACAATTCTTTTTTTCTTCTTTTTCTCATTTAAACGACTTGCAATAACATCCCAAGAATCTTGAGGCGGTAAAGCTTCAAAATCTTTGAATTTCTCTTGAAATAATCGTTCTATATTTTTATTGTCTTTCATTTACTTTTTTTTACCTCAAAACTGTTATTTGATTCTATCTTACTTTTCAAAATAGCTTTTGCTCTAGCTAAATTTGACTTAGATGTTCCGATGTTGATTTCTAACATCTCGGCTATTTCTTTGTGAGAATATCCGTCTAAAACATATAAGTTAAAAACCAATCGATATCTGTCTGGTAATTCTTGAATAATCTTGGTTAAAAACTCTAAACTGATGTTGTCATCATCAATTTCAATTTCCTCTTCGTCAGCAATTTTCTCAGAAACAATTTCAAAAATGTTTTGTTTTCTATATTGCTGTAAAACATAATTTATGGTAACTCTTTTGGCCCATCCTTCAAAGGAACCCGTATTTTTATATTGATTTATTTTTTCAAAAATGATTAAAAAACTTTCTTGTAAATTGTCTTGAGCTTCTTCGTAATTACGCGAATATTTTAAACACACAGAAAACAACTTTGGCGCTAATAAGCGATAAACCTGCTCTTGTGCTTTAGTATTATTGTTACTACATTCATGTATAAGTTGCTCTATAATCAATTTTTTAAATATTAATTTACAGGAATATCATATGTCATAAAAGTATCATTTCCTTCAACGTCATGACCTGTCCAAAACTTAAACACATAGTTTCCAGTATTTGTAACATGAAAATTAAATGTTTCTTCAACTAGTATGTTTTCAACAGGAGCACAATTACCTCTTCCTTCAACCAAATTTTTGATTGCACAGGTTCTTGTATTTAATTCTTTTTCGTAGTAAATACCATAAGGAGAGTGGCAATTTGTTGGCCTATAATATTGCATAGTTATTTGATAAGTTTCCCCTAAGACAAATTCTGTAGGCATCTCAACAGAATGAACAGGTAAAATTTCAACACTGAAACTATTATCTTCTAGTTCACAAGAGTTTAATAAAAAAAGAATACTTACTAATAAAATTAATTTTTTCATTTTCATTGATTATTATACTTAGTAGATTAATTTTTCTAAAAAAGGTTGCGTTAAATTACAAAAAAAATCACGCTCGAGGCGTGATTTAATTTTTATGCGTTATTTTCTTTGATTAGATCTTTAATTTTTTGTTCTAATTCGTCCATTAATTCTGGGTTGTCTTTGATTAATGCTTTTACAGCATCTCTACCTTGACCTAGTTTTGTTTCTCCATAACTAAACCAAGAACCGCTTTTTTTAATGATTTCAAATTCTACCGCTAAGTCTAAAACTTCACCTACTTTTGAAATTCCTTCTCCATACATGATGTCAAATTCTGCAGTTCTAAATGGTGGAGCTACTTTGTTTTTTACCACTTTTACTTTAGTTCTGTTTCCTAAAACATTATCACCATCTTTAATCTGAGTCGATTTACGAATATCGATACGAACTGAAGCATAGAATTTTAATGCGTTACCTCCAGTTGTAGTTTCTGGACTTCCAAACATAACTCCAATTTTATCACGTAATTGGTTAATGAAGAAAACCGTACAATTGGTTTTGTGAATAGTTCCTGTTAATTTTCTTAAAGCTTGTGACATCAAACGTGCGTGTAATCCCATTTTAGAATCACCCATATCGCCTTCAATTTCACTTTTTGGTGTTAAAGCAGCAACCGAGTCAATAACAACAATATCAACGGCTCCCGAACGGATTAAACTTTCGGCAATTTCTAATGCTTGCTCACCATTATCAGGTTGAGAAATAATTAAGTTATCAATATCGATTCCTAATTTTTCAGCATAAAAACGGTCAAATGCATGTTCCGCATCAATAAATGCTGCAATTCCTCCTGCCTTTTGAGCTTCTGCAATGGCGTGTAATGTTAACGTAGTTTTACCTGACGATTCTGGTCCGTAGATTTCAATGATTCTTCCTCTTGGGTAACCATTTACTCCAAGTGCCAAATCAATACCTAATGAACCTGAAGGAATAGACTCTACTTCTTCCACCGCGCTATCGCCCAGTTTCATTACAGTTCCCTTTCCGTAAGTTTTGTCAAGTTTGTCTAATGTTAGTTGTAAGGCTTTTAATTTTGCTTCTTTGTCTGAACTCATAATATTTGGCTTTAAATTGATTACAATTCTTTTTTTGTAAAAATACAGCTTTTTTCAATTGTGCCAAAAATTGTTAATATGTTTTCCAATTCATTTAAAGATTTGATTTTTAATCAATTTTATTACCTTTGCCCTCGAATTCTTCCATTTAGAATTCACAACATATTTCTCACTTAAACGTTTATAGCATGCAACTGTATAACACCTTAAGCGCAGAAGAAAGAGCTCAATTAATTGATGAAGCCGGAAAACAACGTCTTACATTATCTTTCTATGCGTATGCCAAAATTGAAGATCCCAAAAAATTTCGCGACGATTTATTTATTGAATGGAACAAACTTGATGCTCTTGGACGTACCTATGTAGCCAAAGAAGGTATCAATGCGCAAATGAGTGTTCCTGCCGAAAACTTCGAAGCTTTTCGTGAAACTTTAGAAGCGTACGATTTCATGAGAGGAATTCGTTTGAATGTTGCCGTAGAACACGACGATCATTCATTTTTAAAACTTACTGTAAAAGTTCGAGACAAAATTGTAGCCGATGGTTTGAATGATGAAACTTTTGACGTTACCAATATTGGTGTGCATTTAAAAGCCAAAGAATTCAACCAAATATTAGAAGATCCAAACACAATTGTAGTCGATTTTAGAAATCATTACGAAAGTGAAATCGGGCATTTTAAAGGTGCTATTACTCCTGATGTGGAGACTTTTAGAGAAAGTTTACCAATAATCAACGAGCAATTAAAAGATTTTAAAGAAGACAAAAATTTGGTGATGTATTGCACTGGAGGAATTCGTTGCGAAAAAGCTTCGGCGTATTTTAAACATCAAGGTTTTAAAAATGTATTCCAATTAGAAGGCGGAATTATCAATTATGCTAAGCAACTTAAAGAGGAAGGTTTAGAAAGTAAATTCATTGGAAAGAACTTTGTTTTCGATCATAGATTAGGTGAAAGAATTACCGATGATATCGTTTCGCAATGCCATCAATGTGGAAAACCTTGCGACAATCATACCAATTGTTTAAACGATGGTTGCCACTTATTATTCATTCAATGTGACGAATGTAAAGCCGCAATGGAAAATTGTTGTTCTACCGAATGTTTAGAAATCACGCATTTGCCATTAGCCGAACAAGTTAAACTTCGTAGAGGAAAACAAGTGGGTAATAAAGTATTTCGAAAAGGAAAATCAGAGAATTTAAAATTCAAACATTCAGGAGAATTGTCTGACAAACCTTTGGCTGTAGCCGAAAAAACGAAAGACATTCGTCAAAAAATAAAAGTAAAAAAAGTATTGCTTGGTAAAGCCGAACATTATTATGTGAAAGCACAAGTGGGACTTTTCGTTGTAGAAAATCAAGAACTAAATGTTGGCGATAAAATCTTAATTTCAGGACCTACAACTGGAAATCAAGAATTGATTTTAGAAAAAATGTTGGTAAACGGAACTAAAAATTCAGTAGCTAAAGTTGGCGATAAAATAACTTTTGAAGTACCTTTCCGAGTAAGATTATCTGATAAATTATTTAAAATTATTGGCTAATGACAACTTCGGGAAGAATTGAATTAATGGCGCCTGCAGGAAATTTTGAATCTATGCAAGCGGCTTTAGACAATGGTTGCGATTCCATTTATTTTGGTGTCGAACAACTAAATATGCGTGCTCGAGCAACAGTAAATTTCGTTTTAGACGATTTGACTGAGATTGCACGTCGTTGCAACGAAAAAAACGTTAGAACTTATTTAACGCTAAATACGATTATTTACGATCACGATTTGTCGATTGTAAAAACACTTTTATCAAAGGCAAAAGAAGCAGGAATCACAGCTGTAATTGCATCCGACCAAGCGGTTATTATGACGGCTAGAACGATTGGAATGGAAGTGCATATTTCAACCCAATTGAATGTGACTAATATTGAAACGGTTAAATTCTACGCCATGTTTGCCGATACCATTGTATTGTCTCGCGAGTTGAGTTTACGTCAAGTAAAAAAAATCACCGAAGACATCGAAAAAGAACAGGTTAAAGGTCCAAGTGGGAATTTAGTTGAAATTGAAATTTTTGGTCACGGCGCTTTGTGCATGGCGGTTTCAGGAAAATGCTATTTGAGTTTACATTCGCATAATTCATCAGCAAATCGAGGGGCTTGCAAGCAAAATTGTCGCAAAAAATATACGGTTATTGACCAAGAAAGTGGTTTTGAAATTGAAGTAGACAACGAATATTTAATGTCTCCAAAAGATTTATGCACCTTAGATTTTCTAGATCAAGTAATCGATTCGGGAATAAAAGTGTTAAAAATTGAAGGTCGAGGTAGGGCAGCTGATTATGTAGCAACGGTTATCAAAACTTATCGCGAAGCTATCGATTCGTATTACGAAGGAACGTTTACCAAAGAAAAAATCAACACTTGGATGGAAGCTTTGGCAACGGTTTACAATCGCGGTTTTTGGAGCGGGTATTATTTGGGACAAAAATTAGGCGAATGGTCAGATAATCCTGGTTCTAATGCAACTCAGAAAAAAGTATATGTTGGAAAAGGAATGCATTATTTCCCAAAATCAAGTATAGCCGAATTTAAAATAGAAGCTTACGACATCAAAAAAGGAGATAAAATTTTAATTACTGGTCCATCAACAGGAGCTCAAGAATTAATTTTAGAAGATTTTTTTGTGAATGATGCCACTTCTGAAAAAGCAACCAAAGGAGATAGTTGTACTTTGAAAGTGCCGTTCCGCATTCGTTTATCGGACAAAATGTATAAAATCGTTGAAAACTAATGGTTGTTGTTACGCTTCAAAGAGACAAATGTATTGGCTGTAATTATTGTGTCGAAATGGCACCAGCACAGTTTCAAATGTCAAAAAAAGACGGGAAATCAGTATTAATAAAATCGGTTGATGCCAAAGGTTTTCACACTTTAAAATCTGCAGACCATACGATTGTTGAAAATTGTGAATTGGCAGTAAAAGCTTGTCCTGTGCATATAATTACCGTAAAAGAAACATAAATTTTTGGTTTACAATACTATATAAAGACCTATTTCGTTTTATAATGAGATAGGTTTTTTGCATTTGTAAAACTTCAAAAGATTGAATTTGAAAGTTTCCATAAAAAATCAATATCTTTACGCTCAAAAACGTTTTGAAACGTAGTCCATTAGGACAATCACTATATATTTAAATTATGGCATGTACAAACTGTTCAACCGCCGATGGCGGTGCACCAAAGGGGTGTAATAATAATGGGACTTGCGGCACCGATAGCTGCAACAAACTTTCGGTTTTCGATTGGTTATCAAATATGACATTACCAGGTGGTCAAGCGCCTTTCGATGCTGTTGAAATCAGATTTAAAAACGGAAGAAAAGAATTTTTTAGAAATACCGAAAAATTAACTTTATCTATTGGAGATATTGTTGCTACCGAAGCTTCTCCTGGACACGATATCGGAATTATTACTTTGACAGGCGAATTGGTTAAAATTCAAATGAAAAAGAAAGGTGAAAATCCAGATAAAGAATTATCAAAAATATACAGAAAAGCTTCCCAAAGAGATATCGATATTTGGACAGAAGCCCGAAATAAAGAAGAATCGGTGCGTATGCGTGCTCGTGAAATCGCTATCAATTTGAAGTTAGAAATGAAAATTTCTGATGTAGAATTTCAAGGCGATGGTTCAAAAGCAACGTTTTATTACACAGCTAATGATAGAGTCGATTTTCGTCAATTAATTAAAGAATTTGCACAAGATTTTAAAATTAGAATCGAGATGAAACAAGTAGGTTTCCGTCAGGAAGCAGCTCGTTTAGGAGGAATTGGTTCTTGCGGAAGAGAATTGTGTTGCTCTACTTGGTTAACCGATTTTAGAAGTGTAAATACTTCGGCAGCACGTTACCAACAGTTGTCGTTAAATCCACAAAAATTAGCGGGTCAATGCGGAAAACTAAAATGTTGCTTGAACTATGAATTAGACACTTATTTAGATGCATTGAAAGACATGCCTGACATGGAAACCAAATTGTATACCGAAAAAGGTGATGCGTATTGTCAAAAAATCGATATTTTCAAAGAAATCATGTGGTTTTCTTATGCAAATGCTCCAGCACAATGGATGGTTTTACCTGTTGAAAAGGTGAAAGAAATTTTAGCCATCAATAAGAAAAAAGAACGTGTGGCGGCTTTGGAAGATTATGTTGTAGAAACGGTTCAAGAAGTAGAGAAAAAATTCGAAAATGTAGTAGGTCAAGATAGTTTAACACGTTTTGATCAACCTAAGAAAAAGAATAACAATAAAAACAAAAAACGTAAACCATCAAATTTTAAAAATGCTCCTAAAAAAGACTAAATTTATTGGGTTAATGCTGTTTGCTGTGCTTTTTTTCTCTTGTGATGAAAAGCAATTTTTTAGCGAATACAAAGAGTTAGACGGTTCTTGGAAAAAATCAGACACGTTGCGTTTTACATTTGAACAAAAAGACACGATAAATCCGTATCATTTGTTTTTGAATGTTAGAAACAACAACGATTATCCGTTCAATAACATGTATTTGATTGTAACGATGAAAGAACCAGGTAAAAAACCGACTTTTACTGTAGATACATTAGAATACCTAATGGCAAATCCAGATGGAACGTTATTAGGAGAAGGTTTTTCAGATGTGAAGGAAAGTAAATTATGGTATTTGGAAAATTTCAGATTTAAAAGAGTTGGAAAATACAATGTTGAGATAGTTCAGGCAGTAAGAGAAACAGGGAAAGTAGACGGTGTTTCGGAACTAAAAGGAATAACAGAACTAGGATTAAGAATTGAAAAAATAAAATAGTATGGCTACCAAAAAAGCAAATACAAACGATTTTTCAGAGTATAAAAGAAAATTTTGGCAATTATTTGCCTACGGATTTTTAGGTGTAATTTTATTATTCCTTTTCGCTTCATGGGGATTTTTCGGAAAAATGCCTTCGTTTGACGATTTAGAAAATCCAGATTCAAATGTAGCAACTGAGATTATTTCTTCGGATGGAGTAGTCATTGGTAAATTTTATAAAGAAAACAGAACACCTGTTAAGTACGAAGATTTGCCACAACATTTAGTAAAAGCACTTGTTGCAACAGAAGACGAACGTTTTTACGAGCATTCAGGAATTGACGCTAAAGGAACATTGAGAGCAGTAGTAAAATTAGCTCAAGATGGTGGAGCCAGTACGCTTACTCAACAGTTAGCAAAAAATTTATTCCACGGTGAAGGTTCGAAATTCATTCTTTTTAGAGTAATTCAAAAAGTTAAAGAATGGATTATCGCTGTTCGTTTAGAGCGTCAATATACCAAGCAAGAAATCATCGCCTTGTACTTAAATCAAGTAGATTTTGTAAACGGAGCAGTTGGAATTCGTTCGGCAGCAAAAATTTACATGAACAAGGAGCCAAAAGACTTAACTATTGAAGAAGGCGCTTTGTTTGTAGGAATGTTAAAAAATCCTTCGTTATATAATCCAAACCGAAAAAAAAGAGCACAATTGGTTCTAGACCGAAGAAATACGGTTTTAGGTCAAATGGTTAAAAACGGTGTAATTACCGAATCAAAAAAAGAAGAACTAAAGAAACTTCCTATCAAATTAGATTTCAGACCTGAAAGTCATTCAGAAGGAAGTGCTACCTATTTCAGAGAATATCTAAGAGATTACATGAGAAAGTGGGTGAAAAGTCACTTAAAAGATGATGGAACGGAATATGATTTATATCGCGATGGTTTAAAAATCTATACGACTATCGATTCTAAAATGCAACAATATGCAGAAGAAGCAGTAACCGAACATTTAAAAAATCTACAAAAAGAATTTTTCATTGCAGCGAAAGGAAAAGACAACGCTCCTTTCGTTGATATAACTCCTGAGCAAACGCAACAAATTATGCTGCAGGCTAAGAAAAATTCAGAGCGTTGGAGAAAAATGGACTTGAATGGTAAAACAAAAGAAGAAATTCTAAAATCTTTTGATGTGCCAGCAAAAATGAAAATCTTTACTTATGAAGGTGAAAAAGACACCATCATGAAACCAACAGATTCTATCATATACTACAAACACATGCTACAAACAGGTATGATGGCGATGGAACCAAGAAGTGGTCATGTCAAAGCCTGGGTTGGTGGTGTAAATTATAAATATTTCCAATATGATCACGTGGGTCAAGGAGCAAGACAAGTAGGTTCTACCTTTAAACCATTCTTATATGCAACTGCAATAGAACAATTAGGAATGTCGCCTTGTGATTCTATTATTGATAGTTATTTCACTATGCCAAAGGGCAAATGGGGAATTGATGCCGATTGGTCTCCAAAAAATTCCGATGGCAATTACAGAGGAACCATTACATTACAAAAAGCATTAGCGAACTCAGTGAATACGGTTTCGGCAAAATTAATTGATAGAGTGGGACCAAAAGCAGTTGTTGACATGGCAAAAGAATTGGGAGTTACTTCCAATATTCCTGAACAACCGTCAATTGCATTAGGTGCTGTTGATATTACAGTGGAACAAATGGTTGGCGCTATGAGTACATTTGCCAATCAAGGAGTATATGTAAAACCAACATTTATCATCAAAATTGAAGATAAAAACGGAGTAGTTATTGACCAACCAGTACCCGTTACAAAAGATGTCGTAAATAAAGACGTTGCTTATGCTGTTGTCAAATTAATGGAAGGTGTTACAAGTTCAGGAACAGGTGCTCGATTAAAATATGGAGGCGGTGGATTTATCCAATACGATTATAGTTTCGGAAATCCAATTGCAGGAAAAACAGGAACTTCTCAAAATAATTCTGATGGATGGTTTATCGGAATGGTACCTAATTTAGCGACTGGAGTTTGGGTAGGAAACGAAGACAGAGCAGCTCACTTTAGAGCCACAAGATTAGGTCAAGGAGCTACTATGGCATTACCTATTTGGGGAATCTTTATGAAAAAATGTTATGCCGATAGCGATTTAGATGTGTCTAAAGAGCCATTTGAAAAACCAGAAGATTTACAAATAAAAGTAGATTGTTGGACGCCTAAAAAAGTAGTTGATACCACAGCTGTTCCAACAGACGAGCCAGACATGGACGAATTCGGATTATAAACAACAACAAACCAAAATATGATTTCTAGAAAAGTTAATAACGTTAAAGAAGCGTTGGAAGGAATTCAAGACGGACAAACCATCATGTTAGGCGGTTTTGGTCTTTGTGGTATTCCCGAAAACAGTATTGCTGAATTAGTAAATAAAAATGTAACCAATTTAACTTGTATTTCAAACAATGCAGGTGTAGATGATTTCGGATTAGGATTACTTTTACAGAAGCGTCAAATTAAAAAAATGATTTCTTCTTATGTAGGAGAAAATGCCGAATTCGAACGTCAAATGCTTTCAGGAGAATTAGATGTTGAATTAACTCCACAAGGAACTTTAGCTGAAAAATGTCGTGCTGCTCAAGCCGGAATTCCAGCTTTCTTTACGCCAGCAGGTTTCGGAACTGAAGTTGCTGAAGGAAAAGAAACACGCGAATTCAACGGAAAAATGCACGTAATGGAATTGGCTTACAAAGCTGATTTTTCTATCGTAAAAGCATGGAAAGGTGACGAAGCAGGAAACCTTATTTTCAAAGGAACAGCTCGTAATTTCAACGCTTGTATGGCAGGTGCTGCAAAAATTACTATTGCTGAGGTAGAAGAATTAGTACCAGCAGGAACTTTAAATCCTAACGAAATTCACATTCCTGGAATTATGGTCAACCGTATTTTCCAAGGAGAGAAGTTTGAAAAAAGAATTGAGCAAAGAACTGTTAGACAAAGAAGTTAATCATGGCATTAGATAAAAATCAAATCGCAAAAAGAATAGCACAAGAAGTAAAAGACGGTTACTATGTAAACTTAGGAATCGGAATTCCGACTTTGGTTGCCAATTATGTTCGTACGGATATTTCAGTAGAATTTCAATCGGAAAATGGCGTTTTAGGTATGGGTCCATTTCCTTTTGAAGGAGAAGAAGATGCTGATATCATCAACGCAGGAAAACAAACGATTACCACTTTGCCAGGAGCAAGTTTCTTTGATTCTGCGTTTAGTTTCGGAATGATTCGTGCGCAAAAAGTAGATTTAACTATTTTAGGTGCGATGGAAGTTTCCGAAAACGGTGACATTGCCAACTGGAAAATTCCAGGAAAAATGGTAAAAGGAATGGGTGGCGCAATGGATTTAGTAGCTTCGGCAGAAAATATTATCGTGGCAATGATGCACGTTAATAAAGCTGGAGAATCGAAAATCTTGAAAAAATGTACGCTTCCATTAACTGGAGTGGGTTGTGTGAAAAAAGTCGTGACGGAATTAGCGGTTTTAGAAATCACTCCAAAAGGTTTCAAATTATTAGAAAGAGCGCCAGGCGTTTCAGTAGAAGATATCATCAAAGCAACAGAAGCCGATTTAATCATCGAAGGAGAAATTCCAGAAATGAAAATCGATTAATATTAAATTTTAATTTCACCGCAGATTCACAGATTACAATTTTAAACATCTGTGAATCTGCGTTTTTTTCAATAAAGAAACCGCCTAAAAATAAATAATAATCTGCGAATCCGCGGTAATTTTTTCAAGAAAATGAGCTTACCAAAAGTAATTCTAAAATCAGGTAAAGAAAAATCTATTCAACGTCGTCACCCTTGGATTTTCAGTGGTGCGGTTTATGGCGTGAGTCGCGAAATAAACGATGGCGAAATGGTGGATGTAGTCGATTCGAAAAACAATCATTTAGGAACTGGATATTTCAGCGATAAAGGAAGTATTGTGGTTCGTATTTTGACGTTTGGTGATGAAACTTTTTCTGAGAATTTTTGGGTAGCCAAACTACAATCAGCTTGGTATTTACGTACTCAATTATTAGATTTTGAAATTACCAATGCGTTCCGAGTAATTCACGGAGAAGGTGATGGAATTTCAGGATTAATTATTGATTATTACGATAAAAACTGGGTAATACAAGCGCATTCGACAGGAGTTTTTCTTCAAATGGAGCAAATTGCAGAAGCTATAAAATCCAATTTTTCGGAGTATTGTGAAACCATTTATTGCAAAAGTTCAGGAACTTTACCGAATACAGGAACTGATTATTTTTTATTCGGAAATAAAGCACAAGCAGTTGCCAAAGAGAACAACATTTTGTTTTCAGTAAATTGGGTAGAAGGACAAAAAACAGGTTTCTTCTTAGACCAACGCGAAAACCGAAAATTATTAGGCGAATTCTCAAAAGGTAAAAAAGTATTAAATACGTTTTGTTACACAGGCGGATTTTCAATTTACGCGATGAGTGCTGGTGCAGAATTGGTTACTTCGGTAGATATTTCTCAAAAAGCGGTAGATTTAGCAGCAAGTAATATGGAATTAAATTTTCCTAACGCCAATCACAAAGCAGTTGCGGATGATGTATTCAACTTCATGAAAGAGCACACGCAACAATACGATGTCATTGTTTTGGATCCACCCGCTTTCGCGAAAAGCATCAAAAGCAAACACACCGCAACACAAGCTTACAAACGTTTAAACATTGCAGGTTTAAAAGCCTTAGCACCTAACGGAATTTTATTCACGTTTTCATGTTCACAAGTTATTGACGATGTTTTGTTTTACAACACCGTTGCCGCAGCAGCCATAGAAACCGGAAGAAACATCAGAGTATTACACAAATTAGAACAAGGACCCGATCATCCAACCAACATTTACCATCCAGAAGGGCATTATTTAAAAGGATTGGTGTTGTTTGTGGAGTAGGTTTGAAAGTGTTCAGTGTTCAGTTTGAAGTATTCAGTATTTCTCGCATAGTTTGTCATTCCGAAGGAATCTCATAGAATCAGTTTAAAACTTTTATTTATGATTAGATTTTTTAGCATCTTCTTTTTTACTCTTTTTTTGTTTAGTTGTAAACAAAAAACAGAATTAGTACAAGCTGAAATAAAGTCTTTTGGTTTGAAGATAGATTTCAGACTTTATAATGACAGCACATACATTATGAAAAGAATTTATGAATTTGATTCAATTAAAAATGAAACTTTAGAAGGTAACTTTAAGTTGCTAAATGATACTCTTGTTTGTTATGGCGACTTTAATTTTAATGGCCTTATAAAGAATAACTTTATTGAATCTAACCAAGAGTATGAAAAATATGAAATCATAAATTCAAAAATTAAGTCGAATATAAAAATCGATTTTAAAAAATTCCCAACATATACAACTTTTACATTTGATAAATCAAAAGAGTATAATCGTTTTAACGAAACTGCTATTCCTTATGAGTTAACAGAAAATGATTTGCTTAAAATAGATTCTATTTTACCAATTTGCATGAATAAAACAGAAAATTTTGAAGGTAAACAAAATGCCGATGATTATTCAAAACAATGTATTGCAACAAAAAATAGTAATGGAGAGATAGAAGTTTGGGTTAATTGCGCATGCTCAGGAATAGCTAAAGAGTCATTCAAATATTTTATAGGAACTGTTCATGATGGTGGACCTTGTTTTTTTAAATTGAAAATAAATTTAACCAAAATTGAATGTTTTGATGTTTTTGTCAATGGTTCTTAAATAAAAAACCCGCAAGTCTTTCAACTCACAGGTTTGTCTATTTTCTATATTCTATTCTCTTTTTTCTAAGACTAAAGATTCATAAAAAAATCATTCCCTTTATCATCAGTTATAATAAACGCAGGGAAATCTTTTACGGTAATTTTACGAACGGCTTCCATGCCTAATTCTTCAAAGTCTACTACTTCTACTGATAAGATGTTTTCTTTTGCTAAAATCGCAGCAGGACCACCAATCGAACCTAAATAGAATCCTCCGTATTTCTTACAAGCGTCCATTACTTGTTTTGAACGATTTCCTTTCGCTAACATAATCATGCTTCCGCCAGCGGCTTGGAATTCGTCTACATAAACGTCCATTCTTCCTGCGGTTGTGGGTCCAAAACTTCCTGATGGCATTCCGTCTGGAGTTTTTGCTGGACCTGCATAATATACAGGATGATTTTTGAAATACTCTGGCATTGGTTTTCCAGCGTCTAATAATTCTTTGATTTTTGCATGTGCAATATCACGAGCCACAATCAACGTTCCGTTTAATTTTAAACGTGTTTTGATTGGGTATTTTGATAACTCTGCTAAAATTTCTGGCATTGGTTTGTTCAAATCAACTTCAACTGCAGGCTCTAAATGAGGAGCTGTTGTTGGTAAAAACTGACCTGGATTGGTTTCTAATTGTTCTAAGAAAATCCCATCTTTCGTGATTTTTCCTTTTATATTTCTATCAGCTGAACAAGAAACGCCCATTCCAACAGGGCAAGAGGCAGCATGACGAGGCAAACGAATGACACGAACATCATGCGTTAAATATTTTCCACCAAATTGTGCTCCAATTTGACTTTCTTGACAAATAATTTGTACTCTTTTTTCCCATTCTAAATCGCGAAATGCTTGACCCGACATGTTTCCAGAAGTTGGAAGATTGTCATAATATCCAGCTGAAGCTTTTTTCACGGCTGCTAAATTCGCTTCTGCAGAAGTTCCACCGATAACGATAGCTAAGTGATACGGAGGACAAGCCGCTGTTCCTAAATCCATAATGCGCTCACGAACAAATTCGTCTAATGATTTTTCATTCAACAACGATTTTGTCTTTTGATATAAAAACGTTTTGTTTGCCGAACCACCACCTTTTGTTAAAAATAAGAATTCATACGAATTTCCTTTTTTCGCATAAATATCAATTTGAGCTGGTAAGTTAGAACCTGAGTTTTTCTCTTCAAACATCGAAATCGGAACAATTTGCGAGTAACGAAGATTTTTATTTTGGTACGTATTGTAAATTCCTTTTGATAACCATTCACCATCTTCCACGCCTGTGTAAACGTTTTCACCTTTTTTGGCAACCACAATCGCAGTTCCAGTATCTTGACAAGAAGGCAATTGACCTTCTACAGCTACTGCGGCATTTTGCAATAAGTTATAAGCCACAAAACGATCGTTGTCTGTTGCTTCTGGGTCTTCGATAATGTTTCTTAGTTTTTGTAAATGTGCCGAACGCAACATAAACGAAACGTCGTCCATAGCTTCTTGCGCTAATAATTCTAATCCTTTTGGATCCACCACTAAGATTTCTCTATCGCCAAGTTGTTCTACTTTTACATAGTCAGAAGTTAATTTTTTGTAGTGTGTATCGTCTTTTAGAATAGGATACGGGTCTTGATATAAAAAGTCCATTTTGTGTAAGTTTTGAAAGGTAAAGTTACGGATTTTTGTTTTTCTAACCTGCAAGGTTTTTAAAACTTTGAGGAATTAATTTACAATATAAATTATTATCCCAACTATAATTAAAAATAAAACGAAGCCTATTCTGGTATTCCAATTTTCATTCTTAATTTCGGTGAATGGTTTTTTTCCTGAATAACAAAGCCATTTAGCCAACATGCCCAATCTTTTAAAAAAGAAGTACATACCTTCACGTCCTAAATCAATAATTAATTCTTCAAAAAAACTCATTTTTAATTTATTTTACCTAAAAGATTTTGGAAACCTTGCTGTAATTTAACAAGTTAAAAAAACCAACTCGCCACAAAAATCGCTGTAATCACACAAATTAAATCCACTAAAAGCATCATTCCTAAGGTATAACGAGTGTTTTTTACATTGATACTTCCAAAATAAACGGCAATAACATAGAAAGTTGTTTCCGCACTGCATTGGAAAATACAGCTTAGCCTTCCTGTTAAGGAATCAGGTCCAAATTGTTTCATCGCATCAATCATAAATCCTCGTGATCCACCAGAACTAAAAGGGCGTAACATCGCCACAGGAAGCGAATCAGTGATTTCTTTAGCTACTCCAAGATGAGCAAAAACAAACGAAATTCCGTAACTGATGTTTTCAAACAAACCACTATTTCTAAATAACGAAATAGCCACTAACATTCCCATCACATAAGGAAAAATGGTAACTCCTGTTTTTAATCCGTTGTTGGCACCGGTTACAAAAGTGTCGAAAATGGTTGTTTTTTGTTCTACGAATTTCTTTTCTTGAACGAAAGAAAAGATTAAAGTTCCACCAATGATTAATATCAATAACAATCCCGAAAGGTTAGAAGTAAAGTAATTTTTTCCGATTAAATCTAAACTGTTTACATAGAATAATAATCCCACAATAGCTCCAATAACTCCCATTAAAGCCGCTAGTAATGAAGCGCTTTTGAAATTTACTTTTTGTTTGATTCCGACTAATATAAAAGCAGCAATAGTTCCAATGAAAGAGGTAATAATACAAGGCAACATTACGTCTGCAGGATTTGCAGCATGTTCAGCCGCACGATAACCGATAATTGACGTTGGAATTAATGTTAAACCAGCAGCATGCAAACACATGAACATGATTTGTGCATCGCTTGCCTTGTCTTTATCAGGATTTAATTCTTGTAAACTTTGCATCGCTTTTAATCCAAAAGGAGTTGCAGCCGAGTCTAATCCTAAGAAGTTGGCAGAAAAATTTAGCGTCATATAAGAAATCGATTCGTGATTTTTAGGAATTGAAGGAAAAACTTTTGCAAACAACGGACTTAATTTCTTCGCCAATCTTTCAGAAGCTCCAGAAATAATAAGTAATTCCATAATCCCACAGAAGAAAGATAAGTAAGCAATTAATGGTAAAATCAAATCAAATAAACTGCTTTTGGTCATAGGTAGTAAACCATCTGCTTTTTGTTTTCCGCTATAGATTTTTACGGTTTGATTGTTGTAGACATAGGTAGTGTCTGCATCAGCTTCATTTTTATTAATAATGAATGTTTTGTCTTCCGCTTTTTGTAAACTATCTTGAACAAATTGAGGCACTTCTTTTAAATACTTTTCACCAATTAAAAGAGGTTCGCCTTGTTTGCCATTCAGTACATAATCAATAGAATAATATTGTGAAGAAAATAATCCAAAAACAATAAAAAAGATTGACGATATAAATATTACTAACCAAAATCTGCTTAAAACCATAACTAGCTATTTTTTCGTAAATGTACTATAATTCAAAATATTTCAACAAATATTAAATAAATATAAATATTTAGTGATTTTAAGAAATAATTATATATTTGTAAATATTATATTAACCCAAGCTACAAAACATTATGAAAATCAGAAGATTACTATTTATTTTTTCATTATCTATTTCTGGTTTTGTTTTTTCACAAACTAAAGAAGACGCTGAAAAAATCACAAAAAATTACGATTTAGAAAAAATCAAAGAGCTAGAAGTTTATCTTAGAAAGAAGGAAGCGTCTGAAAAAAAAGCAGCTTATGAAGCGGCTTCAATTAATGGATGGCCAATTACAATTGAAGGGGAAAATGGTTCCTTTCAAGAACTAATGAAATTAACACCTGATGGATTTCCAGTATATTATTCAACAGAAAATATAGCAGCAGCAAGATCAACACGTACTAATTATTTAAACTCAGGAGGTGGACTTGGATTATCTTTAGATGGTCAAGGAATGATTGCTAGAGTATGGGATGGAGGGACTGTTAGAAGATCTCATAGTGGTTTTGGAGGAAGAGTAGAAACAGTCGATAACTCAGGCTCAACATTTGGCTCACATCCAACTCATGTTACAGGAACTATAATAGCTTTACCGTGGGGTGCAAGTTCTTCTACAATAAAAGGAATGGCCTCACAAGCGACTGCAAGAACATTTGATTGGACCGATGACGAATCAGAAGCTTTATCAGAAGCAACTTTAGGCATGTTAGTTTCTAATCATTCTTATGGGGTTCCTGTTACAGGATCAGGAGGGCCACTTCCTTCATGGTATATTGGTTCTTATGTTGAAGATTCTAGGGTATGGGATGAAATTGCATATTTATCCCAATATTATTTACCTATTTATTCTGCTGGTAATGATGGAAACAATAATGATAATGCTGATCCAATTGTATTTGGATTTGATAAACTTGTAGGAAACAAAGTGGCCAAAAATGTATTAACAGTTGCTAATGCTCAAGATGCAACTATTGCAGCAGACGGCTCTTTAACAAGTGTTATTATAAATTCTGGGAGTAGTCAAGGCCCTACTGACGACAAAAGGATTAAACCAGATATCACAGGAAATGGAACTAATGTAACATCTTTGAACAGTACTAACGATACATCAACCACAGCAATGTCTGGGACATCAATGTCTGCCCCAAATGTAACAGGAACACTATTATTATTACAACAACATTACAAGAATGTTACAAATAGTTTTATGAGATCAGCTACCCTAAAGGGTCTTGCTTGCCATACCGCAGATGATGCGGGTGAAATTGGACCTGATCCGGTTTTTGGATGGGGATTATTAAATGCCAAAAAAGCAGCTGAGACTATTAATAATAATGGTTTAACTTCTTGGATTTCTGAGGAAAGGTTAAATCAAGGACAATCATTTACTATGACAGTAAAATCATCTGGAGGAGCTACTAATCCTTTGGTTGCATCAATAACTTGGACCGATGTTCCTGGTGAAGCTAATAATGGACAAAGATTGACTCCTAATGATACATTTAGGTCATTAGTAAACGATTTAGATATTAGAGTTACCAAAGACGGAACCACATATTATCCTTGGAAATTAAATAGTACTAATCCAACATTACCCGCAACAAGAACGGGAGATAATAATTTAGATAATGTTGAATTAGTAAGAATTGATTCTCCATTGGCAGGTGATTATGTAATTACAATTACTCACAAAGGTAATTTAGTTGATAATGGACAAAATTATTCATTAATTATCACTGGAATTACATCCGATTTCGCAATAATTCCTACGTCTGAAAATGTAGAATTATGTAGCAATCAAGATGCAATATTTAATTTTAATTTTAAGAAAACAAGAGGTGGAGTTACAAATTTTTCAGCAGTAGGAATACCTGCAGGCGCGAATTTTTCTATTTCACCAGCAAGTTTGAATGTTAATGGTAATATTTCAATGACCGTTTCTAACTTGTCTTCAGTAATTCCTGGAGAGTATAATATTGGTATTGTTGGTAGTAATGGAATAGAAACCGAGACAAGAACACGAACATTGAAAGTTTACAATTCAACTTTTCAACCTGTTATTTTATCATCACCTACCAACGGATTTAATGGAACATCAACCATAGTTAATCTTAATTGGCAATTAGATTCTAATGCTGAAAATTACAATTTGCAAGTTTCTACTAGTCCAACTTTTGCAACAACGGTAGTAAATCAAATAACAATCAATACTAACTATTTAATAACTGGTTTGTTACAAGACACAATGTATTACTGGAGAATTATTCCTTCTAATAGATGTGGTATCGGAATTACAAACTCAGCAACAGTTAATACTTTTAGAACAGGAGTATTATCATGTGGAAATACATTCTCTGCAACTGATTTTTCAAATGCAACAGTAGCTACAATAGCTAACTCTAGTGCAAGTGTACCTTTAAATATATCAGGAGGCTTAACTATTGGAGAAATAAGAGTTTCATTTGAAATGACCCATACTTATGTTCAGGATATGACAATAACGTTACAAGGGCCTGCTTCATTAGGAAGTCCAATAATTACTTTATTGGAAGAGCCATGTGGAGATAATGATAATATTAACTGTAGATTTGTTGATTCAGGATCTGCACCCGCATGTTCTGGTGTTCCTGCTATTTCAGGAGATATTGCACCAAATGATTCTTTAAGTAATCTTAATGGATTGATAGCAGATGGAACATGGACACTTTTAATTAGTGATCCTTATAACGGAGACGGAGGTGAGGTTACCAATTTTTCAATTGAAATATGTGCTTTAACAGCATCATTAAGTTCAAATGATACTGTTTTAAATTCATTAAAAGTGTATCCAAACCCAGCTAAAGGTATCGTCAATATTGATTTAGCTGGAAGTGTAACAGGTGAAACAACATATGAATTGTTTGATGTTCAAGGAAGAAAAGTAATTTCTAAAATTTCTTCTAATAGCGTTGAAACATTAAACGTTGAAAATTTGTCTGACGGAATTTATATGTTAAGCATTCAAAATGGAGGTGCTAAAACAACAAAAAAATTGGTTATTAATAAATAATCATCAGCATAAAAAATAAAAAAGGGAGCTTAATTAGCTCCCTTTTTTTATACATGAATAATTTCATCTTCTACCAATAAATCTTCTCGTCTTAATCTCAGAAAAATTTGTGCTACAGCAATTACATCTTTTTCACAATAAGTAATAATTCGGTCAATATCGTTTTCTACATAAAAAACGTGTGCTACTTCGCTTCCATCAATATCATCTTTTGGAGATGGAATTCCAAGCACTTTTGTAAGTAATTTTAATGAAGTAAAGTGTTTGTAGTCGCCAAACTTCCATAATTCTAAAGTATCAAGATGTGCAACTTCCCATGGTTTTTTGCCGAATAAATTTAGTTTATTTGGCAATGCAATCCCATTAATAATCATGCGTCTAGCTATAAACGGAATATCAAATTCTTTAGCATTATGACCACACAAAACATGCTGTGCTCCGTTAAAATGTGTGTTTAGTAAATTTGAAAAATCGTTTAAAATTTTCTTTTCTTCTCCCCAAAAACTGGTCACACGAAAGTTTCTAATATCACCTTTATTTACAAAGTAACCTACAGAAATGGTAATGATTTTTCCAAATTCAGCCCAAATTCCAGCTCTTTCGTAAAAATCTTCTGCCGAGACTTCATCTTTACGTTGGTATTGGGTTTTGTGTTCCCACAAATAACGAGTTTCTTCATCTAAAATACCATAATTTTGGTGTTCCGGTACAGTTTCAATGTCTAAAAACAAAATGTTGTTTAAGTTAATTTTCTCAATCATTTTTGTATGGTTTATAGTTAATTTAAGTTTTTAGTTTCCAACTTTCATTATCATTTCTTTCTTTGTTTCAACATTTCATTCGCTTCTTCCATATAGACATATAAATCATTGCTGTGTGGGTCAGTTTCAGTTTGTTTTCCTTTTAAATGTCCTAATCGAACAATTATTAATTCATCTTCTGGAATTACAATTACAAATTGCCCTAAATGCCCACGCATGTAGTATAAATCTTTACCTAAAAAGTTATGCATCCACCAGCCATAACCATATTGTGGACTTTTTTCAAAACGTGGAGTTATACATTTTTTCACGAATGCGCTATCTAGTAATTGTTTACCATTCCATTTTCCATTGTTTAAATATAATTTTCCAAAACGAGCAAAATCCCTAGCATTACTAGCAATACAACAATACGCTTTTTCAATTCCGTCTGGTTCTTCGTCAAGTTGCCAAAGCGCTTCGTTTTCGGCTCCCATGGGTTGCCAAAAGTGTTTAGAAACATAATCAGATAAATGTTCTCCCGTTGCTTTTTCAATACACATCGCCAATAATTGAGTAGCGCCACTTAAATATTTGAATGATTGACCTGGTTTTTCTTTGATGTCTAAACCTAAAATAATGCCTTTTAAATCATCATCAAAATAAGCGCGGGTTACAATTGAAAACGGACTATAATATTTTTCATCCCAACTTAATCCAGATGCCATAGAAGATAAATCACCTATGGTTACGTCTTTTGCATAATTACCTTTTAATTCTGGAAAAAAATCGGTTACTTTTTGATCTAAACTTTTAATTTTTCCTTCCATAATAGCTTTTCCCATTGCCATAGTAACGACACTTTTTGCCATAGAAAAGGAATTGGATTTCGAGTTTTTATCAAATCCGTCAAAATAACTTTCGTGCCAAATGCTGTCTTTTTTAATGATGAGATAAGCAATGGTTTGAAGTTCTTTATGTGTCTTTTGTAAATTTTGAGTTGCAGGAACTGAGTTATAATCAGAAGCTATTGCCCAAGGTTGAGCAGTTCCTTTTTTAATTTCTCTATTTGGAAATTCTTTATAATCTTCTAAAAAAGCGGTTGTGTAACCCTTGAAATAGATTGTCCTTACGGCACGTAACAAATAATCTACATCAAAAATGTACATCAAAATTATGATGCTAGCCAAAACAATAGCGAACCACTTGAAGAATTTTAAAAGAAATTTCATTTCCAAATTTTATAAGATTGTGTTATAAAAGTAGGAAAAAGTTAGAATGATTTTAAAAAATCTAAAACAAACTTTCTTGTTTTATTGGATTTTCGTGTTCGAGCAGCCATTTTTTGCGCCACAATCCACCAGCATAACCTGTTAACGAGCCATCACTTCCAATGACTCTGTGGCATGGAACGACAATCCAAAGCGGATTTTTTCCATTGGCAGAAGCAACTGCACGAATTGCTTTTACATCGCCTAATTTTTTTGATAATTCTAAATAGGAACACGTTTTTCCGAAAGGAATTTTTAATAATTCTTGCCAAACTTTTTGTTGAAAATCAGTTCCTACGGGATTAATTTTAAATGAAAATTCCGTTCTTTTTCCATTAAAATAATCTTGAAGTTGTAAAACAGCCTCTTTTAATTCCTTCGGAAATTTTGTAGAAATTTCAACGTCTTCATTCAGCACATGAATTTTTGAAATCCCATTTTCATTTCCTTGAATTTCTGTACAACCAAGAGGTGTATTTATAATGACTGTTTTCATTTTGTAAATATAAAAAAAACCACCTTTTGACAGGTGGTTTAATAAGATGTAAAAGCTGAATTAATAATATTGTTAAGATTTAATCTCTTCTTTTTTCTCAGTAGCTGGTTCTAATACTTTTCCTTTGAAAGATAAAGTTTTTACTGCTTCAGCACCATTTTCAGTAGTTGTAATTGTAACTGATTTTTGAAATTGACCACCAGATGCAGCATTAAAAGTTGCAGCAACCATTCCTTTTTCTCCAGGTTTAATTGGAGTTTTTGTGTAATTTGCAGCAGTACAACCACAAGCTGGTCTTACATTTGTAATTAAGATAGTTTCTTTTGTAGTGTTTGTAAAAGAAAATTCATAAGTAACTGGTTTTCCTTTTTCAATATCTCCAAAATCATGCATTTCTTGATCCCATTTAATGTTTGATTGTTTAGGAGCTACAGGAGTTTTAACTTCTGTTGGAGTAACCTGAATTGCTTTAGTTGTTTCTATTTTTGCATCTTTTAATTGTGCAAATGAAGCGCTAGCTATAAATAAAGCTACAATTGATAATTTAATTGATTTCATACTGTATATGTTTTAGTTATTTTAAATTTGTTATACAAAACTAAAAAACTTTTAAACGGGTGTTGTTAATTAAATTTTAATGATTGTTAATGACATGTTAATAGAGATTTTTAGAACCACATTTTTTGTAATATCGAACTCATTATGAAGTTTAACAGATTTAATACCGTAATTTTCATTGGGTTTTTAGCAATTGTTGGTGTTATCATTATGCAACTGTTTTTGCTCAATCAGGCCTATATTTTTGAAAAAAAAGATATGGAAGATAAAATCCATTTTGCTTTGCAAGATGTGGTGGAAAAAATTTATAGAGATAATAAATCAGAATTACCCATTACCAATCAAATTAAGAAAGTTTCTGAAAACTACTTTATAGTTAACGTTAATGATGTTTTCGAAAATCGAATACTAGAGCAGTATTTAAAGCTTGAATTTGAAAAAGTAAAATTGGAACTTGACTTCGAATATGCTATTTATGACTGTAGTTCAGATGAAATGGTTTACGGAAATTACATTTCGATTAATGGGAAATCTGAGAAATTTTGTGAAGATTGCTTTTTAAAAAACAGCGATTTAACGTATTATTTTGCAGTGCGTTTTCCACATATTGAACAAACATATTTCAAAAGTCTATCGCAATATTGGATATTTACAGGCGTGTTGTTCCTGGTTTTAATTATTTATGTGTACTCGGTATTTTTAATGTTGCAACAAAAAAGATACACCGATTTACAAAAGGATTTTATAAATAATATGACACATGAGTTTAAAACACCTTTGGCTTCTATTTTAATTGCTTCAAATTATGCCAATACGCAAAAAGAAATTGTTGATAATCCAAGATTGTCAAAATACATGCAAATCATAATCAATCAAAGCAATAAACTAAACCAACACATTGAGAAAATTTTGTACGTAGCCAAAACTGAAAGCAAGCAAATTGTTTTGGATAAAACCAAAGTAGATGTAAAAGTATTGCTGGAATTGGTTAAAGAAAATATCGTTTTAAAACATCAGAAAGAAATAAAAATAGACATTCAATTAGAGCGTGATTATGTAATTCAAGCTGATGAATTTCACTTTTATAATGTGCTTTATAATATTATGGATAATGCGGTAAAATATTCGGGTTTAAATCCAATAATCCAAATTCAATCCAAAGAAAATGATAAAGGATTGCTTTTAAAATTTTCGGATAATGGAGTCGGAATTCCAGCTAATGATTTACCATTTGTGTTTGATAAATTTTTTAGAGTTGCACGAGAAGATAGTAAAGATATTGAAGGATTTGGTATTGGACTTTCGTATGTAAAACGTGTTTGCGAATGGCACAAATGGAAAGTTTTTGCAACGAATAATGAAGATAAAGGAATTACAATATCCATCCAAATAAATAAAAACGATTATGAGTAAGAAACGTATTTTGTATGTAGAAGACGACGAAACCCTGGCGTTTTTAACTTCCGATAATTTAGAACAACATTTTGAAGTTGTACATTGCAACAACGGAAAAGAAGCATTTCAACTGTTTTGTAAAGAAACGTTTGATTTGTGTGTTTTAGATATTATGTTGCCCGATATGGATGGATTTGAAATAGCAACCGAAATCAGAAAACGAAATCAGGAAATTCCGATTATTTTTCTTTCGGCAAAAACCATGAAAGAAGACCGAATTAAAGGATTGAAATTGGGTGCCGATGATTATTTGGTAAAACCATATTCTATTGAAGAATTGATTTTAAAAATTGAAATTTTCTTAAACCGAAGTCAGAAATCAACCGATAATTCAACACAAAAACAATATACTTTTGGAAGTTTTCAATTTGAACCCGAGAATTATTTATTGAAAAATGACAGTCAAAAAATCACATTAACCGAAAGAGAAGCATCGCTTTTAAAATTGTTTTTAGACAATCCAAATACCGTTCTAAAACGCGAAAAAATCTTAATGGAATTATGGGGAAGCGATGATTATTTCCTTGGTAGAAGTTTAGATGTATTCATTTCAAGATTGCGAAAAATCATAAAAGAAGAAACCCACGTGAGAATAGAAAACATTCCGCGCGTGGGCTTTAAGTTGGTAGTTGAATAATATTTTATTCGAAACTCATCATATATACTTCTAAAGCTTTACGTTCTTCAGCCGTCATAGCTTTGGTAATAGTAAAGTTAGTTTTCATGGTTTCATATTGTGTTGGGTCAACAATTGGTTCGCTTTCTTCGTTGATGAAAGCGGCAATACTGGCCCCTTTTTCTTTGTAAATTTTAGCAATATCTTTAATTGCAGGACCAATCACTTTGGTGTCCGCTTTATGACATGCCGTACAAGTTCCTTTACCTTCAAAAAGCTCTTGACCTTTTGCTAGTAATGGATCAACTGCTGTCTCAGTGGTTGTCTCAGTTTTTTCTTCAACTGGATTTCCGTAGGTGTCAGTTTCTTTTTTTTCACCACAATTAGTCAATGTGATTGTTAGTGCAAAAATAGCTAATGATTTAAATATAAGTTTCATTTTAATATAATTTAGAAATATCGATAAAATTACAATATCGATTTTACTTAGTTTGTGACAAATGTCACATTACTTTCTGTTTAATAAAATAGCTGCTTCTTTTGCAAAATAAGTTGAAATCAAACTCGCACCTGCTCTTTTGATACACATTAATTGCTCCATCATAATTTTGTCGTGATCTAACCAACCTCTTTCAGAAGCTGCTTTAATCATGGCATATTCTCCAGAAACATGAAAAACCGTTACCGGAACATCAACCGCATTTTTCACTTCACGAACGATATCCAAATAGGCAATTCCAGGTTTTACCATAACCATATCAGCACCTTCTTCTACATCCCAAAGAGCTTCTTTAACCGCTTCGATGCGATTAGCGTAATCCATTTGGTAGGTTTTTTTGTTTTTCGGAACTTCTACATCGGCATCTTTTGGAGCTGAATCCAAAGCATCTCTAAACGGGCCATAAAAAGCCGAAGCATATTTAGCCGAATAACTCATGATTCCCACATTGTGAAATCCTGCAGTATCTAAACCTTGACGTAAACGTAAAACACGTCCATCCATCATATCACTTGGCGCTACAAAATCGGCACCCGCTTTTGCGTGAGAAACCGCCATTTTTACTAAAGCATCATTAGTTGCATCATTTGCGACATCACCTTTTTCAATGATACCATCATGACCATAAATGGAATAGGGATCTAAAGCTACATCAGGCATTACAATCATTTCAGGACAAGCCGCTTTGATAGCACGAATGGCTCTTTGCATTAAACCATTGTCGTTCCAAGCTTCTTTACCAGTATTATCTTTTAATGATTCATCTACCTTAACATAAATATTTACTGCACGAATTCCCAAAGCAAAAAGTTCTTTTACTTCTTCGACAGTCAAATCAATCGAGCGACGGTAAATGCCAACCATAGAAGGGATTTCGACTTTTACATTTTCACCTTCAGTAATAAACATCGGAAACATAAAATCACTTGGACTTAATGTGGTTTCGCGAACTAAACTTCTTATAGATTCGTTTACTCTTAAACGACGACCTCTGTGTAATGGAAACATAATTTGATATTCAAATATTAATGCGTAAAGTTACTAATTTTTCATCTATTTCTTTCTTTTGCAAAAGACATAAATCTGTAAAAATATTCTTAATTTTGCAGCATGAAGAAGCTAATTATTCTTAGCATTTGTTTGCTACTAACCAGTTGTTTCGAAATAACTGAAAAAATCAAACACAATAGTGATCAAAGTGGTGACTATAGTTTGGTTGTAGATTTTTCGAGTTCATGGTTTAAAACAAAATCGGCTATAATGTTAGAAGAAGTTGATGGGGTAAGCATTCCAAATGAAGAAGATATTAAATCTAAGTTAGCACAATTTAGAGCTGAAGCTTCAAAAATTAAAGGTATTTCAAAAATTTCTACCTCATACGATTTTAATACCTATATTTTTAAAATCAATTTTTCATACAATTCTTTAGAAACGTTGAATGCTGTTTTAAATGCAATAGATAAAAAAAATACTTTAGTTCATTTTAAAAACAATAATGGCAAATTTGAGCGAATCGCTTCTTATCCGTTACCTAAAAATTTAATAAAGAACGAAGACAAAAAAGAAGATTTACTGAAAGCAAATATAGTTGCCGTTTATACTTTTGATAAAGATGTGGCAATGGTACAAAATGCGAATAGTAAACTTTCAAAATCGAAAAAAACAGTGTTTTTAAAACAGAATATATGGAATGTTTTAAACAACAATAAGCTGATGAATAATTCCATAAGTTTCAATCCTTAATTCAATTATGAAAAAGATTTTTTATTTCTTATTCTTGTTTCCAGTATTAGTGTTTAGTCAAGAAAAACTGGAAAAGTATGATTATTTTGTGCAATTCAACACACCACAATTTGCTAAAAAAGTAAACATTGATAGTTTGTTTAATCACAAAGTTTTTAAAAGTGTAAACCAAGCTGATTCCGATTTTAAATTAAACGATTTTATTTCGTTCATAGATAAATCTAAACCCGTAACCATTCATGGAAATTTTACCGATAGCATAGCGTATTATCAAATGACATTTCCATTAAAAGATGGAAAAGGTTGGAATACTTTTATCCAAAATAAAGTCAATAAAAATAACTCAAACTCAACTGATTCTATTAAAGAAGTTATTAAAACGCATTCAAAATACACTGTTTATTCGCCTAAAAAAGATGATTTTTCTATGGCATGGAATGAAGGTAACTTCATTATTTACGGACTTGTTGAAACCAATAATAATTTTACTAACGCAGATTTTTCAGACGCTATGTTGGTAGCCGATAGTGCTGCAGTTGTAGTAGATGAAGAGTATTATGAAGACCCTCCAGTAGAAGTGATTGAAATTGAAGAAGTTGCTCCAATAGAGGAAATTGTTGAAAAAAGAATTGGAGTTGAAGAAGCTATTTCTGAAGATGAAAATATCGAAGTGGTAGAAGCTGTTGAAGATGAAGAGTATAAAAAATGGATTGCCTCTTTTGAAAAAGAGCAAGCAGAACAACGAATCCAAAAACAAGAAAAGCAAGAGGAACAGATAGCTCTTTTATTTGAACATGGATTTGTAACACCAACTTCAACTAAAGTAAGTACCAATGCAGATATTGCTTCATGGATTAATTATGAAGCAGTTTATGGCAAAATGAGTTCGTTTTATTATTTGTTAGGTTCTATCAATTCAAACAACGGCATAAATAATTCCAATAATTCAATTAAAGGAATGAATGTTGATTTCTATTTTGAAAACAACAAAGCTAGAATGGAACAAAAAGTGGAATATTCAGAATCTCTTGCCAATGTAATGCAAAAAGTAGTTGCCAGAAAACCGAATAAAAACATTTATAATTATTTTCCAAAGCAAGAACCTTTAGCGTATTTTTCCTATCACTCAAGTACAGAAGAATTACTTAAAAACTATCCAGAAATTATGGAGCAGCTTTTAAGTAATATGCCAATTGACAAACAAGATACAGAAATAATAACAGATTTAATTTCAACAATTGTTGATGAAGAAGCCACAGCAACTCTTTTTGATGGCGATATTTCTATGTTTTTACATGCCATGGAATCTTATGAAAGTACCTTTATGTCGAGAACTTATGATGAAAATTACGAAGAAGTAGAAGAAGAAAAAACCATCACTAAAACCCGACCAATTTTCACCATGATTATGACTTCTACACATCCAAAAATGGGAGATAAACTATTGAATTTAGGTGTTAGAAAAAATCTTTTGCAAAAAGGAGATGGTTATTATTTAGTAAATCAATCAGAAGATTTAGGAGATATGGTTATACTTAAAAAAGGGGATGTTATGGTGTTTACTAATGGATTAAATTATTTGAATAACGGTTCAAAATCTGACTTTACTAAAAAAGTAAAGAAAGATTTATCGAAGAATTATTTTTATGGAAATTTTGAAATGCAACGTTTTTTCAAAGCGTATTTATTGAACCAAGATTTAGGAAGTGATACGGCAAAAATGATACGTTTTGGAAATCAGTTTAAAAATATGGAGTTCAAAGCGTCAAATAAGATAAACAATCATATTATGAAATTAGAAATGGAAATCAATTCTAATTTTTCAAATGAAAATATTGTACTTCAGACTCTGGACTTAATCGATTTTTTTAATTAAATAATATTTTATTATAAAAAAAGCACTATTTCATTTTTGACTTAGTGCTTTTTTTATAATTTCATTTTTTTATTTACTTTATCGTAAACTTCTTTTATTTTTTTAGGCGGATTAAATCGATAACCAAGTGTAAATTTGAAGGTTGAAAAATTATCATTTAATCTGATTTTTGCATCTGTATCTTGAACAAAATCAGTAAAATTCAAATTGATAAAACTAAAAAATGAATCCACATTATAACCAATTTTGAAACTACCCGTTACTTCATATAATGAGGAAACGTCTCCATCTACATCATTAAATCCAAAGCCAGGAGAAAGTCCAATAGAAACCAAAAACTTTTCTTTAATAACTAAATTATAAAAATAGGAAGCCGAAAACGTTGCTAAATAAACATCACTATGTTCGCCGCCACTTCCATCGTTGAGATCAAAATTGGTATAATAAAAACTAAAATTAGGAATAAAGCTTCCTGCGCTTTTGGTTTGCCATTCTTTTTGATTGGCAATGGTTTTAAACGAAAATTTATCATTAAAAACATAAGAAGTTGTTCCGCCAATTTTTGTGGTTCTTAATCGTGGTAGAAAAACGGTTACATCATCTTCTACATAAAATCCTTTTTGATTAATGAATGTAATGGATTGCATCCATTTTTTATGATAAAAACGTGAACTAATAGTAAATAATTTGGAACCCGAATTATCTTTGTTTTCTTCAAAGAACTTTGGCGAAAAACCATAACTAATATCAATAAATTTATAGCTAAGATTAGCACCAATTTGGGCTTTTCGGTTGGGAATTAAACTCAAATGTTTGTTTTCGCCACCAGAATCAAACAGAAATTCAAAACTGTTAGAAGTATCTATAAAATATAAACTACTGGTTACTTTTTCGTCATAAGATTTAAAAAAAGGAGTGGACAAAGAATCGTTTTGAGCCACTCCTAAAATAGTTCCTAAGCAAAAAAATATGTAGCTTAATTTTATATCCATTCAACTGGTTTTGCTAATACTTTTAGTAATTTTTCTTCTTCACTTCCTGCTTCAGGATGATGGTCATAAACCCATTGTACATGTGGTGGTAAACTCATCAAAATACTTTCTATTCTTCCGTTGGTTTTTAGCCCGAAAAGTGTGCCTTTATCATGAACCAAATTGAATTCCACATAACGACCACGACGAATTTCTTGCCATGTGCGTTGTGCATCCGTATAAGGTAAATCTTTTCTTTTTTCCACAATTGGAACATACGCTTGTAAGAAAGAATTTCCAACTTCTGACACGAAATTGAACCAATCTTCCATCGACATTTGTTCGGTTGCTTTTAAATAATCGAAAAACAAACCGCCAATTCCACGTGCTTCAAATCGATGTGCGTTCCAAAAGTATTCGTCGCATTTCTTTTTATAGTTCGGATAAAATTCAGTATTATGTTTATCACAAGCATTTTTACAGGTTTGATGAAAATGTTTGGCATCTTCTTCAAATAAATAGTAAGGTGTTAAATCTTGTCCACCACCAAACCATTGGTTGATAATATTGCCTTTGTCGTCATACATTTCAAAATAACGCCAATTCGCATGAACCGTTGGCACCATCGGATTTTTAGGATGAATCACCAAACTCAATCCGCAAGCGAAAAAATCCGCTTCTCCAACACCAAACATTTTTTGCATGGTATCAGGCAATTTCCCATGAACGGCTGAGATATTCACACCGCCTTTTTCTAAAACATTTCCGTTTTCAATAACACGTGTGCGACCGCCACCGCCTTCTGGTCGTTCCCAAATGTCTTCGCGAAATTTGGTGCCGCCATCAATGTCTTCTAATCCTTTACAGATTTGATCTTGCAGGTTTTGTATGTAGGTGTAGAATTTATTTTTCATGTTCTAATTCATATAATTCCATATCCAATGGAGTTTCATTTGGAGGTGTGTATTCATTTAAAAGTGTTCTTTTCCATTCGAAACCACATTTTTCGGCAACTTTACAACTTCCAATATTTGTTTTATGAGCAATAATTTGAAATTTATTGAATCCTAAAACTTCAAAACCGTATTTTGTGGTTAGAGCAATAGCTTTTGACATCCAACCTTTGTTTTCGTATTCTGAACTAATACAATAGGCAAATTCTCCTTGTTTGGTATCCCAATTTATTTCTTTGATGATAATCAAACCAGCAATTTTTGAATTTGAAATATCTTTAATTCCAAATGTAAATTCAGATTTTAAAGCGTTTTCTTTTCTTTTTTCCTCAATATACTTTAAACTATCATCAAAGGATTGATTTTTTGATAATGTAATTGGAAAGTAACGTTTAAAGTTATCAAAATTAAAAACCATCATTTCAGATAAACTTTTTGCGTCATCTGCTTGTAAAGTGATTATATAAAATGAATCGGTTGCAATCATTAGTTATAAAAAACTACTTCTTATACTCCTTCACTGCTTCAATAAACGCCTTAGCATGATCAACAGGAATATTTGGTAAGATACCGTGACCTAAGTTGACGATGTATTTGTCTTTTCCAAATTCGTCAATCATTTGATGTACCATTTTTTTGATGGTTGGAATTGGAGAAAGCAGTCGACTTGGGTCAAAATTTCCTTGTAAGGTAATGTCACCACCTGTTAAATAACGCGCGTTTCTTGGCGAACATGTCCAATCTACTCCTAAAGCTGATGCTTTTGATTTTGCCATGTCGTTCAAAGCAAACCAACATCCTTTTCCAAATACGATAACTTCGGTTTCTTCAGCTAAAGCTTCTACAATTTGGTTGATGTATTGCCATGAAAATTCTTGATAATCTACCGGAGAAAGCATTCCTCCCCAAGAGTCAAAAATTTGAATCGCATTACAACCTGCTTTTACTTTTTCTTTTAAGTATAAAATTGTGGTATCGGTAATTTTTTGCAATAATAAGTGTGCCGCAACTGGATTTGAAAAACAAAATCCTTTTGCCGTATCAAAACTTTTAGAACCTTTTCCTTCAACAGCATAACAAAAAATCGTCCATGGCGAACCAGCAAAACCAATTAATGGAACTTCGTCGTTCAACATTTCTTTGGTTAATTTTACTGCGTCCATCACATAACCTAAAGTTTCGTGAATATTCGGGACAAAAACCTGATTCACTTGTTCGGCTGTACGAATTGGATTTGGAATTATCGGACCTAAATTATCTTTTAATTCTACGTGAATTCCCATAGCTCTTGGCACTACCAAAATATCCGAAAATAAAATTGCTGCATCTGGTTTTACAATACGAATGGGTTGTACCGTGATTTCAGCAGCTAATTCTGGAGTTTCGCATCGGGTGAAAAAATCATATTTGTCTCGTAAAGCTCTAAATTCTGGTAAATATCTTCCTGCTTGACGCATCATCCAAACTGGCGGACGTTCAACAGTTTCTCCTTTTAATGCTCTTAAAAATAAATCGTTTTTTAACATGGTTTTTGTTTTTCAGACCTGACAGGTTTCGAAAACCTGTCAGGTCTTATTTTATTTATAATATTTTATTACTTCGGTAATTACATTTTCAACGGTGGGTTGCGATGCAATTACTATGTTTTTTGTTCTATTTTCTAATGCTTTTGAAGTGGTAGTTCCAATACAAAAACACATTTTATTTTCTAATGAATTCATTTCTAAAAAACTATTCACACCTGACGGACTAAAAAATAAAACGCCATCAAATGGTTTTTTTATTTGGTGGGGTTTCAGTTTGGTTTCATATACGACAAATTCGTTGTATGCGATTTTATTTTGCTGAAAATAATTTGGAATCGTATTTCTTCTGATATTTCCGCAAAAGAAGGTAAACGAACTGCTTTTGTATTTCGAATCGATTATTTGAATCAAATCTTCGGCATAATCAGCACTTTCTAAAACGGTGAATCCTTTTTTTTTGAGAAAATTTTTGGTTTTACTTCCCACACACAAACAAGAAATGGTATGAACGTTTTTTACATCCGATTTTAAAACACTTTTTACCGCTTTTTTACTCGTAAAAACTAAGTAATCATTTAGTTGAGGTGTTTCAAATGAAATGGATTTGGTTTGAATAAAATTTTTTTCTACAAGTTCCATTTTAGCATCAGAAAACTTCTTTTTTAATGTTTTTGAAAGTTTTTTTGTAGAGAGAATTCGGTTCATTTTTAGCTTCTAATTTGATGTTCTTCTTGTCCTAAACAATAGGTTTCAATGTCTTTATTGTATCCGTAAACTACCAAAATATCATTTTCTAGGACAACAGTATCTGGAGCTGGACGACCGATAGATTCTTTTATGATTGATTTTTTACCAATTAAATTACGTTTTTCTCTTTTGCGAATAATTGTAATTAGTGTTAAATGATATTTATCGATTGAGTCTAATTCAGCTAATGTTTTTCCGTAAAATTCTGGTTTTGCTTTTACTTCCGAAATCGTAAAATTATCATCTAATTGATAGTTTTCTAAAGTTGATTTGAAGTTGATTTGCTTGGTTAATCTATCTGCCGATTCTTGCTCTGGGTGAATAATACTATAAATTCCCATTGCTTCTAAAACCGTGTCGTGAATTGGAGACAAAGCTCTACTGATAATTTTTACATCACTCAGTTTTTTAATAATTGCAGTTGTAATTATAGCAGCACCTTCATTTTCACCAATCGCAACAACGACTTTATCGGCATCTTTTAATGGCAAAGCTTCATACGATAATTCGTTTGTTGAGTCTAAGGCAACTGCATGTGAAATTTTATCTTTGATAAGATTAATTTTTTCGATGTTTTTATCTACACCAATTACTTCGTTTCCTGTTTCAGTTAAGCTGATGGCAAGCGACATTCCGAAGTTTCCTAAACCAAATACTATAATTTTCATTTTTGGTAGATTAGTTAATTAATATATTTTCTTTTGGATATTCGTAGAATTGATGATTCAATCTTCGTAATAATCCAACCATTAAGTTGAGCATTCCGATACGGCCAATAAACATACAGGCGATTAATACATATTTACTTGGTTCGGTAACTGTAGGAGTATAATTTAAGCTTAATCCTACTGTACTGTATGCTGAAAAACATTCAAAAGCAACGGTTAATAAAGGCGTTCCTTTTGGTTCAAAAATCAACATTGCTACAATTGAAATTCCTATTGTTATTAAGGAGATACACAAAATAGCAAAAGCACGAGAAGTAGATTCCGAAGAAATTCTTCTGCCAAACAATTGAATTCTGCTTTTTCCACTGGCAACAGCAAAAATATTTAAAGTTGCTAATGCAAACGTACTCGTTTTGATACCACCCGCAGTAGAAGCTGGAGAACCACCAATCCACATTAAAAAGATAATGAACAACAAAGAAGGAACGTTCATTTTAGTAAAATCTACCGCATTAAACCCTGCAGTTCTTGGTGTTACCGAATTAAAAGAAGCGGCTGTAATTTTCCCAAAAATACTATTGTGCTCTAGTAAGGTGTTGTTGTATTCTGAAATAAATAGGAAAATAAAACCACCGATTAATAATACTAAAGTAGTGTAAATTACAATTTGAGTATTTAAAGTGATGATTCGAACTTTTTTATGAATAATAGTTTTGTCAAAAAGTTCTACCACATGAGTTTTAATTTTTTGATAAAAATTAAATACAATGTTATGTCCCAAACCGCCTAATACAATCAATGTCATAATAATCCATTGCAGAAAATAATCAAAACGAATAGCTTCATCATATAATCCAGCTGATAAAATAGAAAAACCAGCATTACAAAATGCCGAAATGGAGTGGAATATTGAAAAGAAAAATTTATTATCAATTGTATTGTTGTCAATAATAGATGAATATACAAAAATGGCACCAACTGCTTCTACGGCTAAAGTGAAAATAACAACATTTAGTGCCGCTCTAAAAACATCTCTCATGCCGTCGTGTGCAATAAAATCTTTAGTATTTAATCCCTCTTTAAATGAAGAACTCCCTCTAAAAAAGAAAGCAAAGAATGAGGTAAAAGTCAAAATTCCGATTCCACCTAACTGGATTAAAACTAAAATAATTGATTGTCCTACAACAGTGAAAGCTGTAGAAGTATCAACAACAGCTAAACCAGTAACACAAACAGCACTTGTTGAAGTAAAAAGTGCGTTGGTAAAAGTAATTCCGTTTGTGGTTGCACTTGGGAGCATTAATAAAAACCCTCCTGTTAAAGCTAAAATCATAAAACTTCCAACAAATACAATTGCCGGATTAAAATAGATATCATAAATATGACGTACCAAAACCAAAAGTCTAAGCAAGAAATAAAATATAAGCCCACCTTCTAAAAGAGGTTTTACTTTTTGAAGAATATAGTCAGTAGAGAAGTCAATATTTAAAATAGAAATTACAAAACAGGCTATCATAATTCCTGTTAGTAAAATCATATTAGCTAATGCTACTTTTTTATTGCTTTTATATTTGTAGGTAAAAAACTTAAAAGCATTAAAAGCTAATAATCCTATCGACAATAAAATTAATCCTATTACATGTGGTGAATTGTAGTTTTCTTCGAAGTCATATCCAAAGTCAAATACAATAAAAAGTAATACGATGATATCAAAAAAGCGATACAAATAATTGAGTAATGATTCTTTCTCCATTTTGGAATAAAATTACTTTTTTAAATCACGACGAATGCTTTCCATTAAAGTTGTTCCGCCGTTGTTTAAAATTTCTTCGGCACAATTTTTTCCGAAGTTTATATAAGAATCAAAAGTACAACTTTTTTTGATTGTGTGTTTTTCTTTTCCGTCTAAAGAGAACAAAACCCCTTCAAAATCAATTTTGTCTGAGGTAAATGTTGCCAAAGCGCCAATTGGAGCCGTACAACCACCTTCTAATGTTTTTAAGAATTCACGTTCAATGTGCGTGCAAATCTCTGTTTCAGAGTGATTTAATTTAGCTAAAGCTTCTTTACAGAAACCATCATTTTCCATTGCCACCACAACCATTGCGCCTTGCGCTGGTGCCGGAACCATCCAATCTAAATCGATATAATTTTCTGGTTTTAAGTTAATGCGTTCTAAACCAGCTGCTGCAAAAACAGCTCCGCTCCAATCGCTATCATGAAGTTTTTGCATACGCGTATTTACATTTCCACGTAAATCCACTACACTATGATTCGGATATTTATTCAACCATTGCGCTTGTCTGCGTAAGCTTCCAGTAGCGATAGTTCCGTTTGAATTTAAAAAATCTAAATTGCCTTTGTGAACTAAAATATCTAATGTGTTAGCGCGTTCTAAAACTGCTGCTTGCACAATTCCTATAGGTAAAGTGGTTGGCACATCTTTCATAGAATGCACTGCAATATCTACTTGACCATTTAACATGGCAATATCTAAAGTTTTGGTAAAAATTCCAGTGATTCCTAATTCGTAAAGTGGTTTGTCAAGAATGATATCTCCTTGCGATTTAACTGCTGTAATTTCGGTTTTATAACCTAAATCATTTAGTTTTTTTTGTACTGTGTGTGCTTGCCAAAGGGCCAATTCGCTATCACGAGTTCCTATTCGGATTGTTTTGCTCATTATTTTGCAACTGTTTCTAATTGGAAAATCTTTTCAATCCATTCAATACTTTCATCCACCATTGTTTCATCATCTTTTAAATGATTGGCAAAATGATTGGTGATTTTTTGAATAATTCTAGCTGTAATTAATTCGGCTTGTTCTTCGTCAAAATTAGCTAGTTTTTTTCGTTGAAAGTTTAATTCTCCTTCTTTAATTGTATTCAGTTTTGCTTTTAAAGCATGTATGGTAGGGGCGAATTTACGTTGTTTGGTCCAAGCAATAAATTCGTCTTTAATTTCGTCAATAATAGCTTCAGCTGCAGGAATATGTTTTTTTCTGTTTTCTAAAGTTTCATCTGTAATTTGCGAAAGTTCATCCATGTGAACTAAAGTAACACCTTCAATGTCTTTTACATTTTCGTTCACGTTTTTCGGAATCGATAAATCCAAAATTAATAAAGGTTTTTTCAGATTTAAAATAGCTTTATCAACTGTAGGATTTTGAGCGCCAGTTGCCACAACTACCACATCTGCTTTTTGAAGTTCTAACTGCAAATCAGCATAATCTTTCACAATAACATCTAGTTTTCTGGCTAATTTTTCAGCTTTTTCTTTAGTTCTATTTATTAATGTGATTTGCTCGTGTTTCGTGTGTTTTACTAAGTTTTCGCAAGTATTTCTCCCAATTTTTCCTGTTCCAAAAAGCAAAATATTCTTAGAAGCAATATCTTCTATATTTTTAAAAATGTATTGTACCGATGCAAAAGATACTGATGTAGCACCAGATGAAATTTCTGTTTCGTTTTTGATTTTTTTACTTGCTTGAATAACTGCATTCACCAATCTTTCTAGGAAAGCATTTGCCAATTCAAGTTCTTTACTTTTTACGAATGCATTTTTTAATTGACTGATGATTTCAAAGTCGCCTAAAATTTGACTATCTAAACCTGTTCCAACACGAAACATGTGTGAAATAGCTTCATTGTTTTTATACACAAAAGCAACTTTTTGAAAATCTTCAACGGTTCCTTGGCTGTTTTCGCAAAGTAATTTGATTAATTGAAATGGATGTTGTGCAAAACCATAAATTTCGGTACGGTTGCAAGTAGAAGTTACAATTAGGTTGTCAATACCTTCTGCTTTGGCTTGAAGTAATAAGCGGGTTTTAGCCTGTTCATCCAAGCTAAATTTGCCTCTCATTTCAGCATCAGCTTTCTTGTAACTTAAGCCTATGGCGTAGAAAGTTGGATGCTTTGCGAATGTATTGTTTTCCATAATATGTACTCTTTCCTAAAAGTTTAACAAAAATATATTTTACCTTTTTATAAAAACAACGCTCAAAGGACTTTTTGTGTCGCTTAAAGATATTTTAAGCTAATATTATCTTTTCACTATTATTTCTATTAAATTTGTAATGTCTTCAAGGGCTAACAATTGCTTTATATAGAACAATTCTAAATAAGCATATTTGATATCCACAACAGCATATACGAAAAAATGTCGCTGAGGGTTCTCTAATTGAATATATTATTACTTTGTGATGATAAAAAGTTGTTTTACATGTATATCTATACTTTTCTATGTGTCAATATTTGCACAAGAGGAATCTAATATTTGGTATTTTGGAATAAATGCAGGACTTAATTTTAATTCCAATCCACCAACGCCTCTTTTAGATTTGCCAATTGGCACTTTTTCTTCTGAAGGTTGTTCAACTATTAGCGATAGCAATGGAAATGTTTTGTTTTATACAAATGGTGAGAAAGTTTGGAATAAAAATTTTCATGTCATGTTTAATGGGGACAATTTGGCCGGACATAATTCTTCAACCCAATCCTCTGCCATCATTCCTTATCCTGGAACATATAATTTCACAGAAAACCGATTTGACAAATATTTTCTTGTTACCTTAGATGATTACACAGAACAAGCCCCTAATTCTGAGGATGAAGGCGTTCGTTATTCTGAAATTGATATGTCATTGGATAATGGACTTGGTGTTGTTACTCAAAATAAAAACATCCATCTTTTCGGAACAACTACAACTGAGAAAGTTTGTGTAGTGCCACATAGTAATGGCTGTGATTTTTGGGTAATATGTAAAGTTGTGGACAGTAATAATTTTTATTCCTATCATATTTCAAGTAATGGCTTTAATGTAAATCCAGTAATAAGTACTACTAGTTTTTTTGTTGATGCCAGACCAGGACAAATGAAAGTATCACCAGACAACAAATTACTTTCTTATGTTGTACCTTCAAGTAGCAATTACGAGGGGCTTTATGTCTTTAACTTTAACAACTCTACAGGGTTAATCACTGAAAAATTTGCTGATACTACCGCTAACGAAAATCAGTATGGAACTGCTTTTTCGCCAAATAGCAAAGTACTATACAAATGTGCGGGTAGTAGAATATATCAATATGATGTGTCAACAACTACAAATAATGATTTTATCACATCAAAAACAATTTTTATATCCTCAACCAGTGGTTTACAGTCTATGCAACTTGCTCCTGATGGCAAAATTTACATCGCAAGGCCAATATTAATTTCCTTATCAGGTCGTTTGGGTGTAATTAATAACCCTAATGTATTGGGTGAAAATTGTAATTATGTTTCTGAACAACAGGATTTAGGCGGACGTTTTTGCTTAGCAGGATTGCCTAACCAATTAAACAATCTAAAGCCTTATAATGAGATTATTATAGAAAACGAACTTTGTAATAGCCTACAACTGGCATTGGAAAACAATAACAATATTCTTAATTATAATTGGGGATTAGCTTATGTGACTAATCCGCAAACGTATATAAGTACTTCATTAGAAGCAACACCAACACTCAACATTCCGAACCAAAATGAGCATTACATCATTACTTGTACCATAGTTTCTGAATGTTATAGCAATACTTATCAGTTATTGTTTTCTCCAAGGAATAGCAATTCGGTAATTCCTTCATTTAATCTTTTAACAAATACATATTGCCAAAACCAAACACCCAACTCTTTGCCGTTAACTTCTGTTGAAGGAATTGCTGGAACCTGGACACCAAACATAATCAATACAACAATTGTTGGCACATCGTCTTATACTTTTACACCTAATCAAGATCAATGTGCTTATCAAGCTACTATTGAAATAACAATAAAGCCTAATATAAAGATTGATTTTCAGGATACTATCATTTGTGAAGGTACAACCATTAGTTTTCCTAGTACAAATGGTGTTGATGGCACATGGTATCCTACAAATATTAATACGACTCAAAATACAACTTACACCTTTACTCCTATTGACAATTGTGGGCAATCTTCAACTTGGCAAGTTATTTTTTTAGAAAGTCTTTCTGATTTAAGTATTTCAACTTTTAATAATACCGTTATTGTAAATGTTGTAAGTTCTAATAATATGCTATTGTATCAATTAGATAATGGAAACTTTCAATATTCAAATATTTTTGAAAATGTAAGCTTTGGTTGCCACACAATAAAAGTTACTGATTTATATGGTTGTACAGAGCTTTCTTCTTCTGTTTTCATTTTTGATTATCCCAAATTTTTCACACCAAATAATGACGGATATAATGATTATTGGAATATCGTCATAGAAAACACTGATGCTAATTTGTATATTTTTGATCGTTATGGGAAATTATTAAAAGAAATTAATCAAAATGAAATTGGTTGGGATGGAACCTGTAATGGGAATAAACTTCCTTCAACAGATTACTGGTTTGTATTAGAATATGATGAATGTGGTGTTCGAAAAACATTTAAATCGCATTTTGGTTTAATGCGATAATGTTAAGATAACGACAATTACTTCGTTATTGTTTAAAAACAACGCTAAAAGAGCGTTTTTTCTAAAACAAGATATATTAGATTCTTTCATTTTTGTCGTTATTTATTTTTAGATTTGTAATGAAATAAGGTGCTAACAATTTTATTGATTAGATTCAGTCAAATTATCATATTTGATTTTTATAAAACGGATATAAAAAATATCGCTATGGGTTCTTTAGAAGAAATAAAAATTGAAAATGAATTTATTTTATTACGTTTTCAAAACGACAGTAATGAAACAATTAAAATTGAAAGACCTGTAAGCCAAGGACTTATACAGTTTCATTTTGGAATTAAGGGAAAGGGAAAATTTATCTTTAATCAAGGAAATTATGCTTTGGATTTGAAAGAAGAAAAGTCGCTTTTATTTTACAATCCACAAAAAGAATTGCCCATTCATTTAGAATTAGCTCCAAATACATGGGTGATTTCTATTATTGTTTCTATCAAAAAGTTTCATGGATTATTTTCTTCGGAAGCAGAAAACATCCCTTTTTTAAGTGATGAAAATAAAGATAAGAAATATTATAAGGAGAATGATATTAGTCCTTCCATGTCAATTGTATTAAGTCAAATTTTTCATTACAATTTAAATTCTTTTATCAAAAACTTGTATTATAAAGGAAAAGGTTACGAATTATTGAGTTTGTATTTTAATCGTTCTGAAGATCCAAATGCAGAGCAGTGTCCGTTTTTAATCGATGAAGAAAATGTATTAAAAATAAAAAAAGCCAAAGAAATTATGATTTCTAATATGGCTGAGCCACCTGGATTAGAAGAATTATCTGAGCAAGTAGGATTAAGTTTGAAGAAATTAAAAATGGGTTTCAAGCAAATTTATGGCGATACGGTTTATGGATTTTTATTTGAATATAAAATGGATTATGCCCGTCAATTGCTTGATAGTGGTTCGTACAATGTAAATGAAGTAGGTTTAAAAATCGGATACAGCACGGGAAGTCATTTTATTGCAGCTTTCAAAAAGAAATTTGGGACAACACCAAAAAAATATTTAATGAATTTGAACACGAATGTATAAAACCAATTGATATCAATTTCGTATATCAAACTATAAATAAAAAAATGATAATTTAAAAAGTAAAAAAACCAAATTAATTACTTTTATAAAAAAACAATTGCCACATGAAAGGAGTACTATTAGTAAATTTAGGATCACCAGAAAGCCCAACAGCAAAAGACGTTAAGCCGTATTTAGATGAATTTTTAATGGATAAATACGTAATTGACGTTCCGTTTTTATTGCGTGCATTATTAGTTAGAGGAATTATTTTGCAAACGCGTCCAAAAAAATCGGCTGAAGCGTATGCAAGAATTTGGACAGACGAAGGTTCTCCTTTAATTGTGATTTCTAAAAAAATGCACCAAAAGGTTCAAAAATTGGTTGATGTTCCGGTTGCTTTAGCCATGCGTTATGGATCCATGACTATTCAAAAAGGATTACAAGAATTAAAGGATAAAGGTGTAACAGAAATAATGCTTTTGCCTTTATATCCGCAACATGCCATGGCTTCAACTACTACTATTTTAGTTTTGGCAGAAGAATTGCGTCAGAAGCATTTCCCAGAAATGACATTTACTAATGTTCCAGCATTTTATAACAAACCCGATTTTATTCAGGCTTTGGCAAATTCTATTAAAAAGCACTTGGAAGGATTTGAATATGACCATTTATTATTTTCGTATCACGGAATTCCAAAACGTCATATTCGTAAAACAGATGTAACGAAATCGCATTGTAAAATTGATGGTTCTTGTTGCAACACGCCTTCTCCAGCTCACGAATTTTGTTACCGTCATCAATGTTATGAAACTACAAAACAAGTTGTAAAATTATTAGGAATTCCAGAAGGAAAATACAGCCAAACCTTTCAGTCGCGTTTAGCAGGTGATAAATGGTTAACACCTTATACAGATGTAGAAATCAACAAAATGCCAGAACAAGGCATTAAGAAATTAGCGGTTGTAACGCCAGCTTTTGTTGCCGATTGTTTAGAAACTTTAGAAGAAATTGCAATGGAAGCCAACGAACAATTTTTGCATCATGGTGGTGAGGAATTTATGGCAGTTCCATGTTTAAATGATGAAGATGAATGGTGTGGTGTGGTTGCAAATTGGGTTAAGGAATGGATTAAATAAATTGTTTCAAGTTTCAGGTTTCAAGTTCTTAGAACAGCAATCAACCTGAAACCTGAAACTTGAAACTAAGTAATATGGAACTTTACAACTACATAAAATCACTGCATTTAATCTTTGTAATTACCTGGTTTGCTGGGTTGTTTTACATTGTTCGTTTATTTGTTTATCACGCAGAAGCCAAACAAAAACCGCAACTAGAGCAAGACATATTGATTAAACAATATCAATTAATGCAATATCGTTTGTGGTACATTATTACTTGGCCAAGTTCGGTTTTAGCAAGTGTTTTTGCTTTTTGGATGTTGTTTTTTACTGAAGTTGGAAAAGTTTGGCTGACACAACCTTGGATGCATGTAAAATTAGCTTTTGTGTTTTTATTGTATTTGTATCATTTAAAATGCCATCAAATATTTAAGCAATTACAAAATAACGAAGTGAAACATTCCTCTGGTTTTTTTAGACTTTGGAACGAAGGTGCTACTATTATTCTTTTCGCAGTTGTTTTTTTAGTAATTTTAAAAAATGCAATTAATTGGATTTATGGTGTTGTCGGAATTTTTGTTTTTTCGATTTTAATTATGATGGGATACAAATTGTACAAGAAAATTAGAGAAAAGAACCAAAATAGTTAATGGATAGAATTTTTAATATCAAAAATCTTTCACTACGAATAAGAATATTTCTATCCATGATATTCTTAACACTTATTGCGTCTATACTTATTGCTGCGGTTTCCATATATCAATTTAGAAAAGAGGCAAAAGAATACCATCAAGATAGATTAGAGCGAAAAGAAACTGCAATTGCTGAACATATAAATTATGTATTACAAACAACAACTTATCCGCTAAACACAAAAAATATTCCGCTAATTTTTAAAGATAAAATTTTCGAATTAGCAGATATTCATAGTATGGAAATTAATTTTTTCGATTTAAAAGGGAACTTATTAATTTCATCAAAAGCTATTTTTAAATTAGATAAAGACAAACCAAAAATTAATCCATCTACTTTAAAAATCATTCAATCTTCTATAGAAAAACGGTATATAGAATTTTCAAATGTTGACGATAGAACCTATCGTTCTTCTTATTCTTATTTAAAAGATAATAAATTTAAGCCACTTGCTATTTTAAATTTGCCCTATGAAGAAGATGCTGAGTTTTATGACAATGAAGTTCAAAATTTCTTAATTCGTTTTGGACAGGTCTATACTTTTATGTTTTTCATTGCTATTGTTCTTTCTTACTTTTTATCAAGTTATATTACAAAATCATTAAAAATCATTAGTGATAAAATTCAGGAAACTCAATTAGATCAACGGAACGAGAAAATTGTTATTGAAGACGGAAGTAAGGAAATCAACTTATTGGTTCGTTCTTATAATAACATGGTTGATAAATTAGAAGAAAGCGCCACTATTTTAGCTCAAAGTGAAAGAGAACAAGCTTGGCGCGAAATGGCAAAGCAAGTAGCGCATGAAATTAAAAATCCGCTTACTCCAATGCGTTTAACGGTGCAAAGTTTTCAACGAAAGTTTGATGCTAACGATCCTGATATTTCAAAAAAATTAAACGATTACACGCAAACAATTTTACAACAAATAGACACGATGAGTTCGGTGGCAAGTGCTTTTTCTAACTTTGCAACAATGCCAGCGCAACAAAACGAAACTTTAAATGTTGTTCGAATTGTAAAAATGGCATTGGAAATTTTTAACGAAGATTTTATTCAGTTTTCAGCATTAGAAGACGAAATTATTGCTAAGTTAGATAGAACACAATTAATCCGTGTGATTACAAATTTGGTAAAAAATGCAATTCAAGCCATTCCAGAAGAAAAAGAGCACAAACTGGTTTTTGTGACCGTTTTTAGAGAAGATAATCAAGTAAAAATTGCAGTTAAAGATAATGGAAAAGGAATTTCGCAAGAAAATGCTGCCCGAATTTTCGAACCAAAATTCACCACGAAATCTAGCGGAATGGGACTTGGTTTAGCTATTATTAAAAATATTATCGAAAATTACAACGGAACAATTACTTTTGAAACCGAATTAAACATTGGAACCGAATTTTTGGTTTCTTTCCCAATAAATAAACAATAAACAAACTATAATGGAAAACATTTTAATTGAAAAACAAGACAATATTGCGGTTATTACCATTAATAGACCCACAAAATTAAACGCATTAAATAAAGCTACAATCCAAGAGTTACATGAAGGTTTTAAAGCGTTAAAAGATGACAAATCGGTGAAAGCCATTATTATTACAGGAAGTGGCGAAAAAGCATTTGTTGCTGGGGCTGACATTTCAGAATTTGCCAATTTCTCAGTAGAAGAAGGCGGAAAATTAGCTGCTCAAGGGCAAGAATTATTATTTGATTTTGTACAAAATTTAAGCACACCTGTTATTGCAGCAGTTAATGGATTTGCTCTTGGTGGGGGATTAGAATTGGCAATGGCTTGTCATTTTAGAACAGCTTCAACTAATGCAAAAATGGGATTGCCAGAAGTTACATTAGGAGTTATTCCAGGTTATGGAGGCACACAACGTTTAGCGCAATTAGTAGGAAAAGGTCGCGCTATGGAACTAATTATGACAGCCGGAATGATTGATGCCGAAACCGCTAAAAATTATGGTTTAGTGAACCATGTTGTTGCACAAGAAGAACTATTAGATTTCACAAAAGGAATTGCTTCAAAAATCGCAAACAATTCAAGTGTTGCTATCGCAAAAGCAATCGAAGCAATTAATGCCAATTTTGAAGACGGAACGAATGGTTATGAAGTAGAAATTAAAAATTTTGGTCTTTCTTTTGGAACCGAAGATTTTAAAGAAGGAACAACCGCGTTTTTAGAAAAAAGAAAAGCAATATTTCCAGGGAAATAATCACATAAACATTTAATACGAATCTATAAAAATGAAAAAATTTATTACAGTTTTATTTATAAGCCTTTCATTCACAAATTTTTACGCACAAGAAATCCCTAATAGCATAATTAAAAGCGCCGTTTTTAAAGACGAATACAAACATTCTTATATTTCTTTAGTTGAAGACGATGGAAATGATGGCGTCTTCATTGTAAGAAGTTATGCTGGTGGATTATTTTCTTCTGGAGCAGGATATTACTTTGAACATTATGACTCAAATCTGAAATTAATTAAAGAATATGAGTATGAAATGAAACGCTCTGATGTTGAAAAATATGGAGCAATTATAGGTGTAATTATGAATGGAACCGAAGTTAACCTAATCGATTTCGTTTACAATACAAAAGAAAAAGCATTTGTTTGTTCTGCTTTATCTTCAAGTATCAATGAGTTTAATTTTACTAAAAAAGAGCTTTTTAGAATTGCTAGTGACGATGTAATGAAATCGCAATGGTTTGGAAACAACCAATTTGATGGCGATTCTGGAACTAATTTTATAGTTAATGAAGATAAAACTGCTTTTGCAATCACTATTGATATTAAAAATAAAAATGCCGAAACACATAAAGTTTATTTGTTTGATAATAAGTTGAACAAAAAAATTGAGCACGAATTTAAAAGAGATATTAAAGATAAAAAGTTTAAATATGAAAATATTGATGTTTCTAAAGACGGGACCAATCTGTATCTTTTAGGAAAGGTTTTTACCGAAGAAAAAAAGAAGAAAAAAGAAGGCGGAAAATACCAGTATGAATTGACAAGAATAAGCAAAGATGGTCAAGCAACTCAAGTTTTTGATACTGATGAACATTTTTCGGGTTCTTTAAAGACAATTGTTTTTGAAGATAAACTTACATGTATAGGGTTTTATTCTGACAGAAAAGATTTTCGCTATAAAGGAATTAGTTATTTCGAGTTAGATCCAATAACATTAGCAATTCGAAAATCAAAATTTAATCCGTTTACGGAACAATTTATAGTTGATAAATATGGAAAAAATAAAGACAAAGAATTGAAAAATTTATCATTTAGAGGAATTTTGATAACCCAACAAAACGAAATTGTTTTTAACGCCGAAGAATATTATGTAACGTCGCATTACCATGCAACTCCAAATGGTGGAGGAACTTGGACATATTCGTATCATTATGATGATATTGTTAGCGCAAAAATAGCGCAAGATGGAAACATTATCTGGGCAAGAAACATTAATAAACGCCAATCAACAGGTGGTGACGATTCATATATTTCATATACTTCAACAGTTAAAGGAAATGACACTTACTTTTTTATTAATACAGGTGAAAAAGTAAAAAAATTAAGCAATGATAGAATTCAATTTGGACAAACAAGTACCAAAAAATCAAATCTTAATGTAATTAGAATTAACCCAGATGGAAATTTTGATTTTCAAGAAATCTTAGATGATAAAGATAGTGAAGTACCATTTATGGTTTCTGATGGAGCCATTTCAAAAAACTCGGTCTACTTCATTGGTCGAAAAGGAAAGAAAAAGCAGCTATTAAAAGTAACGATTTAAAAATTTAACCCAGAACTTAGTTCTGGGTTTTTTATTTAAGGTTATTAAAAAATGTTTTAGTTAATTTTTTCAAGTATAATTGTTAAAATGTTTAATTTTGAGTTGAAATAAATATTTTTTAATTATTTAACAAACAACAACACAATAATTATGTTAAAAAAAATTAATGATTTCGTGGCTGAAGTTGCGAAAAAAAATCCAAATGAACCTGAGTTCTTGCAAGCTGTCCACGAGGTGGCTGAAGCGGTTATTCCATTCATTGAAAACAATAAAAAGTATCAAGATAAAATGCTTTTAGAACGAATGGTTGAACCTGAAAGGGTTGTAATGTTTCGCGTAGCATGGTTAGATGATGCCAGAAAAACAAGATTAAACAAAGGGTATCGTATTCAAATGAATTCTGCAATTGGTCCATACAAAGGGGGATTGCGTTTTCATCCTTCGGTAAATTTAAGTATTTTGAAATTTTTAGCTTTTGAACAAGTTTTTAAAAACAGTTTAACGACATTGCCAATGGGTGGTGGGAAAGGAGGTTCAGATTTTGATCCAAAAGGAAAATCAGACACTGAAATCATGAGTTTTTGCCAAGCTTTTATGGCAGAATTATTTAGACACATTGGGCCAGATACCGATGTTCCTGCGGGTGATATTGGTGTTGGCGGTAGAGAAGTAGGGTATTTATTTGGTCAATATAAAAAATTGAGAAACGAATTTACAGGCGTTTTAACAGGTAAAGGAATTTCTTTCGGAGGTTCGTTAATTCGTCCAGAAGCTACAGGATATGGTACTGTTTATTTTGCCCAAAGTATGCTAGCAACCAAAGGACTTTCATTTCAAGGGAAAACAGTTTTGGTTTCTGGTTCCGGAAATGTGGCGCAATATGCCATTGAAAAAGCTACACAATTAGGAGCAAAAGTGGTGACCGCATCAGATTCTTCAGGATATATTTATGATGCAGACGGAATTGACGCAGAGAAATTAGCGTACATTATGGAAATCAAAAATGTAAATTATGGTAGAATTTCTGAATATTTAAAGAAATATCCAAAAGCACAATTTTTTGCAGGAAAAGATCCATGGGAAGTTAAATGTGATATTGCTTTGCCTTGTGCAACTCAAAACGAATTGAACGGTGATGAAGCACAAAAATTAATTGCAAATGGTTGTATTTGTGTGGCAGAAGGTGCCAATATGCCTTCAACTCCAGAAGCAATTGCAGAGTTTCACAAATCTAAAATTTTATTTGCACCAGGGAAAGCATCTAACGCAGGTGGTGTAGCCACATCAGGTTTAGAAATGTCGCAAAATTCATTACGATTGAGTTGGACAACAGAAGAAGTGGATGAACGTTTACATAAAATCATGAATAGCATTCACGAATCTTGTGTAAAATATGGTAAAAACGATGATGGTTATATTGATTATGTAAAAGGCGCTAATATTGCAGGTTTTGTAAAAGTAGCCGACGCTATGCTATCGCAAGGAGTGGTTTAATGAAATCAAAATATTAAAAAAAGCGGTTTTCTTTATGAAAACCGCTTTTTTGTTTTTATTCATGACCGTCCCATTCGGCATAAAATTGACTTAAAAAAGCTACCATGAAATCATGACGTTTTTGAGCAATTTTTTTACCTGTTTCGGTATTCATTTTATCTTTTAAAAGCAATAGTTTTTCGTAAAAGTGATTTAGAGTTGGCGATTCACTATTCTTATATTCTTCCTTATTCATATTCATGTTTGGTTGAATATTTGGATTGTATAATGGACGATTTTTAAAACCACCATAATTAAAAGCACGTGCAATTCCTATAGCGCCAATTGCATCCAATCGGTCTGCATCTTGCACAACTTCTAATTCTTTTGAATTGAATTTCTTTTCGAAATTTCCACCTTTAAAGGAAATATTTTCAATAATTGCAATTACATGTAAAATAATGTCTTCTGAAACATTTTGCGATTCTAAAAAAGCACGAGCTGTTTTCGGACCAACCGTTTCATCGCCACCATGAAATTTTGAATCAGCAATATCGTGTAATAAAGCACCAAGCTTCACTACAGTTAAATCGCAATCTTCGCCTTCAGCAATTAACAAAGCATTTTTATAGACGCGTTCAATGTGAAACCAATCGTGACCTCCTTCTGCATTTTCTAATTGTTGTTTTACAAAAAGTATAGTGTTGTCTATTATTGTCATTTCTGATGATATAAAAAATTCCAATCTTGTGTAAAATTGGAATTTAATTTTTTTAGAATTTATAAGTTTATCTAGCTAAAGCCGGTTCTACCCATTTAAAAAGTTGTCCTTCAGCAGGAACGACTAAACGCTCAGAAATTTTTGCCATACGAGCAGGTAATTTCATTAGATAATCACGTGCTTTTTCAGCTTCATCTGTAAGATTGCCAATTTTATCAATTTCCCATTTCTCATTTAATTTTTGAAGAATATCCACATAATCCATCGCTGTGTAAACACCTAAACGTTGTGCCGATTCTGAAAATTTTTCGAATGCAGTTCCAATACTTTCACCTGATTCTCTAATCAAATGCGCTGGCATCGTAATTTTTTTCTTCATCATGTATTGAAACGATAACATCATTTCGCTAGGATCTACTTCAAAAATACGTTTAACAAATTCGCTATATGCTAAGTGATGGCGCATTTCGTCTCCTGCAATTAAATTACACATTTTGTGTAGTTTTTTATCGCCAAATTTCTTAGCCAATTGCGCAACACGATTGTGAGAAACATAAGTTGCTAATTCTTGAAAACTGGTGAATACAAAGTTTTTATAAGGATCTCTTCCAGTTCCTGGATCAAAACCATCGTTGATTAAATGGTGCGTAGTAATTTCAACTTCACGCATATTCACTCTACCCGAAAGATAAAGATATTTGTTTAATACATCTCCGTGACGGTTTTCTTCACCTGTCCATTGACGTAACCATTTTGCCCAACCATTATCTCCGTTTTCTCCTTTTTGAGTAACGCCTTCTACATCCATTAACCAAGTTTCGTATGTTGGTAACGCTTCTTCGGTAATGGTATCTCCAACTAAAGTTACCCAAAAATCATAAGGTAAATCTTTAGCTATTTCACGTAGTTCTTTTACTTCTTCTAAAAAGTTTTCTTTTGAAGAATCAGGAAGCAAATCAGTAGGTTGCCAAATTTTTTCTACAGGGATTAAAAATTCTTCCACGAAGTTATCCACTTTTTTTTCCAAAAACTGCATTACTTCCAAGCGGACGTTTTGTATTGACATTGGGTTATATTTTAATATGTTTTATAATTATATTTTCGGTTTTCTCAAAAATCTCTTCAAAAGGATGTTCTGAAATTTTCATTGGTTTATGGATGGTAAATTCTAAGCGAGTTCCTAATCCAAGAGGAAATTGTCCAAATTTAGTCATTTTCCATGAATTATTAATGGTAATTGGCAAGAAGTACGCATCTGGAGCAAACTTGTATAACATTTTTAATCCATTCACGGCGAAAGGTTTAGGTGTTCCTGTTTTGCTTCGTGTTCCTTCTGGAAAAATTACTACGGAGTAATTATTATTGTTTACTAATTCGGCTACTTTTTTAATTTCTGGCAACGCTTGTTTTGGATCTTTTCGGTTAATTAAAGCCGAACCACCATGGCGTAAATTATAAGAAACACTCGGAATTCCTTTTCCTAGTTCAATTTTGCTGATGAATTTTGGATGTACTTTTCGTAAAAACCAAATGATAGTGGTGATATCATGCAAACTTTGATGATTGGCAACGATGATTAAAGGTTTATTTTCAGGAACATTTTCCATTCCTTTAATATGATATGAAGCGCCTACAATGTGAGCCGTTCTAACTAAAAACCAATTTAGGTAAGCTACACTTAAACGATGCGCATTGTATCCAAAAAGATTGAAACAAATCCATTGAATAGGATGAAAGATTACTAACCAAAGTAAAAAAAAGAAGTAATACACTATTGAAAGTGGATACGATACTATTTTTTCCATTTTTAAATTGAATTTGCACAAAAGTAAGGTTTAAAATAAAAAACCACCAATGTTTTGGTGGTTTTTTATTGTATGCCAGCATAGTATCTTAGCAATATTCGTTGTAAGCGTCTTTTAAGTTTTCAGCAATTAATTCAGCTGGACGCCCTTCTATATGGTGGCGTTCTAACATGTGTACTAATTCACCATTTTTAAACAAAGCCATACATGGCGATGATGGAGGAAAAGGAAACATGTGTTGGCGAGCTGCATCAACTGCATCTTTGTCAACTCCAGCAAAAACAGTTACTAATTGTGAAGGTTTTTTAGCACCATCTAAACTCATTTTTGCTCCCGGACGTGCATTTCTTGCCGCACAACCACAAACCGAGTTGATTACTACTAATGTAGTTCCTTCATTTTTTAAAGCATTTTCTACTGCTTCAGCGCTATATAATTCTTGAAAACCAGCTTCTGTTAATTCAGCACGCATTGGTTTTACCATTTCTTCTGGATACATAATTTTTATGTTATAAGTTAACGAGTGGCAAAGTTACAAAGTTTTTTGCTTGTTATAGAAAACCAATTCATAAAGATTTGTTATGATTTGATAGTTTACTCTTATTTTAAAATTCTACCAAAAAGCGCTTTTACAAATAGCATTTTCGGACATTTCCAAATTACTTGTAAATCTTCCCAAATAGAAGTTTCTTCATCCAAAAATTTAAAAATTACAGTCGAACTTCCTTTTTTAAACATTGAAGAAAATATCTTAGAACCTAATTCGTTTTTTGAACTCAAAATATCCAACAACAATAAATCGTAGAACCAAAATTTATCTTTTTTATGAAATTTAGTGAAGTCGAATTCTGATTTTATAAATTGAACTAAAGCTTTTGATTTTTTGGAAGCATTTTTAAAAGTATAACCTGTGCTAGCTTTTGTCCAACCGCCAGCCGAACCAATATTAATGATGTTTTTCGTGTTGTGTTTCCAGAAAGGATAACACGTCATCGGGATATTGCCTTGTTCTTTTTCGATGATTTCGTATTCGGTTATTCCGAGATTTTCAATGTATTTCTGAATTTCAGATTCGTATTCTTCCCTCGGAAGTAAATCTTTTGAAAATAAGGTGTATTCCAATAAAGCTTCAGTTGAAGAAGTTGGTAAAACATACATAAATCTTGTGTTACCTTTCTGTTCCACCGAGAAATCCATGAAAGTAGCGTAATTTGGTGTAAAAACCGCTTCTTTACTTTTGATAAACCAACCGATAAAATGTTGCTGAATTAAAGGGAATTTGGTTTGCGCTTTTACAGCTTCTGGATTGTAAATGGAATTGAAAATTTTGTTACAAGTAAAAGTTTCTTCTTTGGTTTTTACAACACAATGGTTGCCTAATTCGGTAAAATCAACAACTTTTTGATTTAGAAAATGAATGTTTTTATGTTCGGAAATCTTTTTGAAAACCAATTCGTAAAAATCCAAACCATTGATTTTCTTGTATTGATAAGGGGTTAGTTCTAAAACCCGATTGAATTTCTCATTGGCAAAAATGGCTTGATTCCATTTTTTTGAGACGATTTCTTCGAATGATTCCCCTCTCTTAGAGGGGTGCCCTTTGGGTGGGGTGTCGTTTTCATCCCAAAAACACCAAGTTCTATCGTTTGCTTTTTTAGTATTCTCATCAATTAGCAAAATGGATTTATCTTCAAATTTTCCAGATAAAAGCATTTCATAAACGGTCATTAAAGCCGATAATCCTGAACCTGTGAAAATGTAATGATAATGTTGCATTAAAAAATAGTATATCGAATTCCTAAAAAACCTCTAATTCCTTGGTTGGGCGCATACACATAACTTGGATCAAAAGTTAAAGCATATGGATTTGTTGGTGTAGCTAAAACATTTCCGTTTGTGTTATATGTTACATCTTCATCAAATGGATCGTTTGCTCTCGCTATTAAGAAAGGCGTGCTTTTGTTTGGCGTCCAATTCAAAATATTTTTCACACCACCATAAAGTTCAAAACTACGAAATTTTTTATAAGTAAACTGAATGTTTTGTAAACTCCAAATAGGAGAATATTCAGGTCTTGGATCTAAATCACCTAAAATCGGCAATCGCATTGGTCCATATAAATTTCCGGTGTAATCGATGGATAAAAACCATTTTGGAATATCGTAAGTTATAGCCCAATTGACGCTGTATTTTTCCGTTAAAACAGGTGTTGAACTCATTCCGTTTTGCACATTTTTAGGTTCCATAATCGTAAAACCAACAATTGCTTTTAATCCAAAAGGCGTAACTAAATCGATATTACCACTAATTCCTAACGTTTGTGCATATCCGTTTAAGTTCGAATAAATGATTTGATTTGGATTTGTGTCGTAATCTGGAATAATTTGGTTGTTAAAATAGGTGTACCAAGCCGAAGTTTCGAAACCTAAAAAAGTGCCGTTTTCAAATCTTATTTTCTTCAGATAATTCAAATTGATGTTGTATGAAGTTTCCGGTTTTAAATCTTCTGTAATCACAACATCTCTTGAACCCGTTAAAGCGGCATGTTCTTCGGTAAATAAATTCACAATTCGAAATCCAGTTCCTGCATTAATTCGGAACACATCATTTTCTGTCGGATTCCATTTGTAGGCTATTCTGGGTGTAAAAATGTTTCCGTGATTGTTGTTGTAATCGTATCTAGCACCTAATAAAATATGATGCTTCTCCGCTAATTTTATTTCATCTTGAAGAAACACGCTATAGATTTTTGTTTGTTCTGCCGAAAGAGTTGCCGTTGTATTATCGTCATAATATTGATAACGAAAAGCAGCTCCCAATAACAAATTGTGATTTTCTACCTTTTTATCCCAAGTATATTGTCCGAAAGCGATTTTTTGATTCGCTAAATAAATGGTATTTCCATAAACCGAATTTTGATCGTGAGCGGTTACGGAAAACGACAAATACATGTCTTCTGTGGTTGGTAATTGATATTTACTCAAAAGCTCCACTCGTTTGGTATAAATGCTTTCACCATACACTTCAGAGCCACCACGATGGGTTTTGTTCCATTGCATTTCGCCTCCCCAACGGTCTTCGTAAAAAAGGCGTCCAGCGATGGTGAATTCTTTATTGTTTTTTCGGTCAAAGTTCCATTTGTTGAAGACGGAAATTCGTTCTTGCAAGGTTACATCTGTAAAATTATCATTGTTATTATCGATAGGTTGGTTGTAATTATAATAATTGATGCCGACTAAAGTAACTGCTTTTTTACCAATGTTACTTTTAAAACCTAAATCCAAATTCGTTTCTAACCAAGAAGTCGAAAAAATATCGGCTGAAAATAAGGGAGCAGTTGTTGGTTTTTTGGTAATGATGTTAATTAATCCACCAACCGCTTCACTTCCATACAAACTTGAGGCTGGACCTTTAACTACTTCAACTCTATCAATTAACGAATTCGGAATTCCTGATAAACCATAAACAGTTGAAAGCGAACTCACAATTGGCATTCCGTCAATTGTAACCATGGTGTACGGACCTTCTAATCCGTTAATATGAATGTCGCCTGTGTTGCAAATGTTGCAATTCAGTTGAGGTCGAACACCGTTAACATTTTGCAAGGCTTCAAAAATATTGGAGGTTGGGTTTTTCTTTAAAAAAGCAGTTGTATACACTTCAACCGGAACTGGCGTTTCCATTCTTGAAACGGGTTTTAAAGTTCCAGAAATCACTACATCATCTAATGTGTTTGAATCTTCTTGTAAGGTGAAATTGATTGTTAAATCAGAATTGTTTTCAAGTGTAATTTTTTTCTTTTCGGGTTTAAACCCAATGTAAGAAGCAGTAATTGTATAGGAACCATTAGGAATATTTTCAAATATATACATTCCTTTTTCATTGGTTTCAACTCCTTTATTTAGTTCTTTAATATAAATATTAGCATAAGCTAAAATTTCATTATTAGCGGTCACTTTTCCTTTTATTGTGTTTTGTGAAAAGGTAAAAAACGAAAAAAATAGAGTTGTATAAATAAATATTTTAAACATTGTAAAATTAAATTTAGACAAAACTAAAAATAAAACATTTACAAAACTAAAAAAACTTTATATATTTGTCAAAATGAATTGTTTATGACCATTTCTGAAGAAAATTATATTAAAGTTATTTATCATTTGTCGTTGGTTTCTCCAAAAGGCGTCAACACGAACGCTATTGCGGGAATGTTAGATACCAAAGCGTCATCAGTTACCGATATGATGAAGAAACTTTCGGATAAAGATTTGGTAAGTTACCAGAAATATCAAGGCGTTACCTTAACTGAAAAAGGTTTTCATTCGGCAAAAATGATTGTGAGAAAACATCGTTTGTGGGAAGTTTTTTTAGTAGATAAATTAGGTTTTTCTTGGGATGAAGTGCATGAAATTGCAGAAGAATTAGAACACATCAAATCGGAACAATTGATAAATAAATTAGATGCTTTCTTAGGTTTTCCTGTCGCTGATCCCCACGGTGATCCCATTCCTGATGCAAAAGGTGTGATTAAGAAAATAGAGAAACAATTGTTATCGGAAGTGGAAATTAACGCTTCGTTTCATTGTGTAGGCGTAAAAGATTCTTCTACCGATTTTTTAAAATATTTAGACAAACAAAAAATAGCTTTAGGTTCGGTTGTAAAAGTAATCGAAAAAGAAGATTTTGATGATACGTTAACGGTTGAAATAGATGGAAAACGATTAACTATTTCGAATAAAATTGCTAATAACTTATACGTACAATAATTATGTTTGATTCAATTATTCATTTTTTTGAAAGTATTGACCCGATTTTGGCTGCTTTTTTAGCGACCACATTTACTTGGGGTTTAACGGCATTTGGCGCTTCGTTTGTGTTCTTTTTTAAGAGTATGAATCGAGTAGTTTTAGATGGAATGCTTGGTTTTACAGGTGGTGTGATGGTAGCTGCGAGTTTTTGGAGTTTGCTAGCGCCAGCTATTGAAATGAGTGGTGGTGATGGATTTGTAAAAGTAATTCCGGCTGCCGTTGGATTTGCTTTAGGGGCTTTATTTATTTTCGGATTGGATAAAGTGTTGCCACACATGCACATTAATTTCAAAGAAACCGAAGGAATAAAATCACCTTGGCAACGTACGACACTTTTGGTTTTAGCCATTACTTTGCACAATATTCCTGAAGGATTAGCGGTTGGGGTTTTGTTTGGTGGTGTTGCCGCTGGAATTCCAGAAGCATCTATTGCAGGTGCCGTTACTTTAGCTATCGGAATTGGAATTCAGAATTTTCCTGAAGGGATTGCCGTTTCTATGCCGTTACGAAGAATGGGAATGAGTAGAACAAAAAGTTTCATGTACGGACAATCATCTGCAATTGTAGAACCTATTTTTGGAGTTATTGGCGCTGTCGCAGTTACTTTTTTTACTCCAATTTTGCCTTATGCATTGGCTTTTGCAGCTGGAGCGATGATATTTGTTGTTGTAGAAGAAGTAATTCCAGAAACCCAACAAGATAAAAATACCGATATTGCCACTTTAGGTTTTATCGGCGGATTTATTGTGATGATGGTTTTAGATGTAGCTTTAGGTTAATGACAAGCACAATCATCGCCACAAGGTTTTGATTTCTTTGGACGTTTTTTCCAAAAGAATTTCTTTACCAAAAAACCTACTGCGATGGCTAAAGAAAGGTAAACTAAGATTTGTTGTATATCCATAATGCAAAAATAAGAAAAGCAATCTCATTATTATTGAGATTGCTTTTTTATTAACTAAAACTAACTGAAAATTATTAAAATTGAGCGGCAATTCCGATAGAAGCGCTAAATGGCATTCCTGGTCTTAATCCAGCTGGAACTCTTGAAACCAAATACGTAGTGTCGAAAAGGTTATTGATGTTTCCAGTTACACTAAAATGTTTGTTGAATTTATATTTTGAACCAAAATCAACAACAGTGTTACTTGGTACAGAATTTTCATTTGGAATTGAACCTTGACCAGCAACTGTTCTAAATTCACCACTATATCTAACTCCTAAAATCAATTCAAATTTTGCGTGTTCTAAAGCAATTGAAGCGTTAAATTGGTGTTTTGAAATGTATGGAATTTCATCTCCCTTTTCAATTGTTCCCCAAGCTCCGTCTGAACTTGCAAATTCGTTTACAAACTCTGTATCGGTTAAGGTATATCCAAAAGTAATTGGCAATTTGAATTTACTCTCTTCTTTTAGTACTTGATAATTGATTAAGAATTCAATTCCTTTTACATGCGCTTCACCAGCATTGAATTGGTCTAATGTTCCAGAACCACCACTAGCAGCTAAATCACTTCCTAAAAGATTTTTATAATCATTAAAGTAAACTACTAACTCGCCACTAAATTTTTTGTAATTGTAACGTGTTCCAATTTCGTAATTCGTACTGTTTTCTGCATCAGTTCCAGGTGTGTTTGTTGGTGGTGCAAATCCTTTATGAACACCTCCAAATAATGACACATAATTATTGAATCTATAATTAGCTCCAATTCCTGGTAACCAAACTTTTACATGATTGTCGTTTTCAACTAAGTTTACTCCAGTTCTTGTTACATCATTTGTACCATAGTTTTTGTTTAATAAGTCGATAGTTTCAAAACGAATACCTGGTGTAACGGTTAAGTCGTTGTATTTTATTTTGTATAAAGCGTGAGCTGCCAAAGCTGAAGCATAAGCAACTCGGTTATCTTGTGTTCCTGGAGTTCCTGCAGTAGTTAATACCATCGAACCATCTATCATTGCATAGCTATCATTCCATTGGAATCTATCTTCGCTGTCTTTGTGATAACGTACACCAACTTCTAAATCATGATAAACATCTCCTGTTAAGAAATGAAAATCTAACTTAGTTTGAACGCCTTGTGCTAAATAACCTCTATTGTTTGCACGAACTCGTAAAGCATTGTTTGGTGAGTTTTGTGCACCAGTTACATAATCAAAAGCTAATGCATTTGTTGTTGGGTCTTCTAAAATTGCATCGATAGCATAAGTAGTTCCTCCAAATCTAACATCGTTTAATTTGTACCAATTTCTTGCAAATTTATTACGATAAGCTGTTGTTGTTACACTAAAGTAGTTACTTGTTTTTAAAGTATGAGTAACCGAAAATTGATTGTTTTTTGTAGTGATATTGTCTTTTTCAGAACCCGCATAACGCATGAAAGGCGAGTTATTGAAATCTTCTTCTGTTAAACCTAAATAAGTTTCGTTAGCATCTTCTTCGGCATACACCATTTTAAAATCTAACGCATTATAAATTTTGCTGGTTGGTTTTGATTGTACTCTAAATTTAGCCATTATATCTTTTTTGTCAAAACCTGTGTTGGCACCACTTGGTAAATTTTTAAAACCATCCGAATTGTAGTTTAAAAACTGAACAACAGCACCTACGGTTTCATTTGCAATTCCTACGTTTGCAACAGTACGACTCGTATTAAAACTTCCGTAATCTGTTAAAAATCCTGCGCTAAATTTTGTTGGAATTGGAGCCGAAACAAAGTTAATGGTTCCTCCAGTAGTAAAAGGGCCGTACTGAATTTGGCTACTTCCTTTTAAGATTTCAACAGCACTCATACGAGCAACAGATGGAAAATAATAAGCCGCTGGCGCACTATATGGAGCAGGAGCAATTAAAACATTGTCTTCCATTAAAGTGATTTTCGCACTTCTATCTGGAGAAGTTCCTCTTAAACTAATATTTGGTCTTAACCCAAATCCGTCTTCTTCGTAAACATTAACACCAGTAACGGTTCTAAGTACACGATTAATATCAGTATAGTTGAATTTTTGTAAATCTGCCGTTGAAATGTAAGATGCAGAACCTGTTTTGTTAGCTGCTTCAAATTTACTTCCAATGATTTGATTTGCTGAAATAACAACTTCTTTTAAGTTTTTAACAGAATCTTTTTGTGTGTTGTTTTCTTTTTCTTGAGAAAACACCAAACCTGAAAATAATAGGACGATTGGGGTAATTATATATTTCATCTTTATTTAGATTAATTCTACGGAGCAAAAATAATCACTAAAGTTTATTTAGACAAATTATAAATAAACTTTTTTAAAGAGACTTTTAGAATTGTATTTAATCTATTTTTTTAATAATAAATTTTTGTTTTTTTCTATTTAAATCAGAAAAACAAACGAAACTATTTAATAAAAACAGCTTTTTTTAAAAGTATATTCCTGCTCCAATTGTCATATAATTGTAATTTGGAGTGGCAATTTTTAAATGTTCGTAGCCTAAAGCGAAAAAACAGTTCTGTTTATGGTATTTTCCTCTAATTTCGAATGAGTTTACAGGTAGGCCATTTATTTTACTCCAAGTCATTGCACTATTAAAACTGATGTTTTTTATCGCAAAAACATCGGTATGTAAACCATAAGAAAAACCGGCTTTTTGAACATCATTTCCCACATAAGTAGCACCAAGTGTCCAACCTAAATTGAACTTTTTAAATCGAATTCTATCGTAAGCCACATTAAATTGAAATAGTGAAAGATTAGAATAGTTGTTAGTAATAGCATTTTTTTCAATTAATTTTCGATAATCACCTTGTATATAGAAATATTGAAAAGGTCTGAATTTTGCTTTTAGATGATTTCCGAATAAATTATTGTTGCTATACAGAAAATGATTCTCAACATCAAATCGCATCAAATTTCCATATTGAATACTGTCATTTTCTTTTTGGAAATTTCCCGATTCACCATCAAAATAAGGATATTTTGATAATGGATTGTATAAATGATTTTCACTTCTGTAATCTCCAATAGTGGAATAAAAACTCACATATAATAAGCCTTCAACAAATAAGCCAGCTAATCCAAAATCATTTGAAGAAGAATTTCTACTAGAGTTAGAATTTGATGAACTCGAACTTGAGGAAGAATTAGAACTGTTTCCAGATTTTAATTCATCTTTAGATTTGTCAATCTTTTGAGAAAAAGAACAGTGTAAGGTAAGACTAAGTAAAATTACAAGTAATGTGTTTTTCATCAATTTTTGTTTCTTAAAAGCAATCAAAAAGTATGCCTTTATTTCAAAACTTGATACGCAATTAAAGCGGTTATGTAGGCAAAACCACTCATGAAAACCAACTGAATTATGGGCCATTTCCAAGAATTGGTTTCTTTTTTTACAATGGCTAAAGTAGAAATACATTGCATCGCGAAAGCATAAAAAAGGAGTAATGAAATTCCTGTAGCAAAATTGAATATTTTTTCACCAGTTACAGGGTGCACTTCGGCAGCCATTTTATTTTTAATAGTACTTTCTTCTTCACTATGACTTCCTACACTGTAAATGGTGGCTAATGTGCCAACGAAAACTTCACGAGCCGCAAACGAACTTACCACGGCAATTCCTATTTTCCAATCATAACCTAATGGACGAATAACAGGTTCAATTGCTTTCCCCATGTAACCTATGTATGAATTTTCTAACTTGAAGGAATTTACTTGATCTTCAAATGCTTCGGCTGTAATGGTTTTGTTTTGATTTTGTTGGGTAATAATAGCTTCAGCATTATTGAAATCATCACTTAATCCGTGCGAACCTAAATACCATAAAATTACCGATAAGGCTAAAATGATTTTTCCAGCACCCGTTACAAAAGCTTTGGTTTTTTCTAAAACGTTTAACCCAACATTTTTTAACATTGGAATTTTGTAACTCGGCATTTCTACTACGAAATACGATTTACAACTTAATTTCAAATATTTATTTAATAAGTAAGCCGACAAAACCGCCATTCCAAAACCTAATAAATACAATGCCATCAATGTTAATCCTTGTAAACTTAAGAAGCCAAAAATTCTCTTTTCGGGAATAATTAAGGAAATTAAAATGGCATAAACTGGTAATCTTGCGGAACAAGTTGTGAAAGGTGTTACTAAAATTGTAATTAAACGTTCTTTCCAATTTTCGATATTTCTCGCACTCATAATTGCCGGAATAGCACAAGCCGTTCCTGAGATTAAAGGCACAATACTTTTTCCAGACAAACCAAATTTTCGCATGATTTTATCCATCAAAAACACTACGCGACTCATGTAACCACTTTCTTCTAATACCGAAATAAACAAGAATAAAAAGGCAATTTGCGGAATAAAAATCACAATTCCACCAATTCCAGGAATCAATCCTTCACTGATTAAATTTGTGAATTCTCCTGCAGGAAGATGTTGTTTGGCAAGCGAACTAAAATTAGCAAACGTTTCATCAATGAAATCCATTGGAATGCTACTCCAATCAAATAAAAACTGAAAAATAAGCATTAAAATCCCGAAGAAAATTACATAACCATAAATTTTATGTGTTAAAACTCGGTCAATTTTTGCTCGAATATCGGTTGCTTTTGAAACATCTATTTTTTGACCAATTTTCAATGTGTCATTAATAAATTGGTAACGTTTTATGGTTTCTTTTTGCTGTAAACGTTTTAAATCGGCGTGCGATTTGGTAAACGAACTTTTAATTTCGTTTCGTTCTAAATTTAAGAAATTGACATCTTGCGTAATTACCAACCAAAGTTTATACAACAATTGATTTGGAAACGCTCTTCTTAAATTATTAAAATAATCTGGGTCAATTGACGATGCATGTAAACAAGGTTCGGTTGAAAGTTCGGAATAGTTCAGAATTAATTCCTTCAACTGACCAATTCCAGTTTTTTTTCTTGAACTGATTAAAGCAATCTTCGTTTTTAATTCTTTTTCTAAAGCTGGAATATCCAATTCAATTCCTTTTAAAGCCATTCTATCCGCCATGTTAATGACTAAAATGGTTGGAATTTCTAAATCTTTGATTTGAGTAAAAAGGAGTAAATTTCGTTTTAGATTTTCCACTTCGGTAACCACAACGGCAACATCTGGGAAATCTTCATCATTTTTATTTAGCAACAATTCGATTACTACGTTTTCATCAATTGAACTTGCATTTAAGCTGTAAGTTCCGGGTAAATCAATGATTCTAGCTCTCGTGTTTTCGTTTAATTTGCAAACACCTTGTTTTTTTTCAACGGTGATTCCTGGGTAGTTTCCCACTTGTTGATTCAATCCTGTAAGTTGGTTAAAAACGGAAGTTTTGCCCACATTTGGGTTTCCAATTAAAGCCACTTTTATAGGATTTGAACTCATGAGAATTAAATTTTAGTAACGGTAATTTCCCTTGCCGTTTCAATACGAATGGCTACATGAGAATCATTTACGTTGAAATATAAAGGATCACCTAAAGGTGCAATTTGAATTAAAGTAATGGAATTTCCAGGCAAACATCCCATTTCTAAAAGCTTTAGCGGGATTTCATCTAGATTGACAGAAGTAATGGTAGCTACTTCACCAATTTTAAGTTCAGAAGAACAAATTTCCATTTCCTTATTTAGATTGAATTAAAATACAAAAGTAAAAATTATAATCGGACTACAACTGATAATTGTCAACTTTAGCAAAATTATTTGTGATAAATTGTTTATTGGTTTTCACAAAGCCACAAAATATCTTCCAAAAGTTGTTTCATGTTCTTTGTTTTTGGGTCATCGGTTGGTTTGTCTAAATTAGTACCATCGTAAAAACCTCTAATTCGTTTGTTTTTATCTACCAAAATGAAATTTTCGGTATGTACCATGTCATACATTTCTTCCGGTTTACCCGTTTTTACTGCCAAGTATGATTTTCTGGCTAAATAATAAATATCCTTTTTATCTCCAGTTACTAAATTCCATCGCGATTCATCCACTCCTTTTTCAATGGCATATTTCTTTAAAACTTCAGGTGTGTCAATGTCTGGAGTAACTGAAAAAGATAACAATTTTACTTCGGGATTATTTTTCAATTGATTTTGCAACCAAACCATGTTATCGGTCATTTTTGGGCAAATAGTTGGACAAGTGGTAAAAAAGAAATCGGCCACGTAAATTGTATTAACATAGTCTTTTTGGGTGATTACTTTCCCATTTTGATTTGTAAAAGCAAAATCAGCAATTTTATGATCGTTGCCAATATGTTGTACAGTAGAATCTACTAATTCTGGATTAATATCTCTTGGAGAGTAGATGGGAAGCATTTTTTCTGGAGAAAGTAAAGTGTATATTCCAAAGAAAATTCCAATCGATATAATTGAAAATATAATTATAAATTTTTTATAAGATTTTAAATTAACCAACATTGTTTTTTTTGCAAAAATAGTGTTTATTTCATTTTTAATATGAATTACACAATTGTTAAATTTGTAATTGCTTGAAAATCTTTATTATATTTGTGAGATTATACCATAAAAACTACTAAAAATGATTAAAAATTACCTGATTGTTAGTCTATTGTGTTCCTTTTTAGGATTTTCACAATTCAATTCCAGCGCCCCTTGGATGACTAACATAAGTACGGCTAAAAACGGTGAAGCAACCATTAATGAAATGGTAAATGCTTTTAACACCTATTGGTCTACAAGAGACAAAAACGCAAGAGGATCTGGTTACAAACCTTTCATGCGTTGGGAATATCATTGGAAAAATTACACTAACAATCAAGGATATATAATGTCTTCGGATGAGTTTTGGAACGCTTGGCGCCAAAAGAACCAATCGAAAACGAATAGAAACACTACGATGTCACTTCCGCCAAGTAATTGGGAGCCAGTGGGACCATTTACGCACACCAATACAGGCTCGTGGTCTTCGGGTCAAGGAAGAGTAAATATTGTACATGTTGATCCATCTAATGCTAATACGATTTATTTAGGTGCGCCTGCTGGAGGAATTTGGAAATCTACTAATAATGGTTCTACTTGGACACCTTTAACAGATGAATTGCCTCAAATTGGAGTTTCTGGTATTGCTGTTGATTATTCAAATTCAAATGTAATTTATATTGCTACAGGCGATAAAGATGCTGGAGATTCTTATTCTGTTGGAGTTTATAAATCTACAGATGGTGGTATAACATGGAATTCTACAGGAACAATGGGGGGATCTAATCCTTCTAGAGCGGGTGATATTGTAATTCATCCTACTAACAATCAAATACTTTGGTGTGCTACAAATAATGGTATTTACAAAACAACAAATGCTGGTACGTCATGGACACAAGTGCAAACGGGTAATTTTTCTCAAGGAAATATTCGTTTAAAGCCTGGAGACCCTAATACAGTTTATGCAGTATCAAATAATAGATTTTTCCGTTCAACGGATTCTGGAACAACCTTTTCCATGATTACTTCAGGTTTACCTACTGCTTCTGGAAGATTATTATTAGATGTTACACCTGCAAATGCTAACTATATTTATATTTTAAGCGCAACAACAGGAAGTGGTTTTCAAGGAATATATCGTTCAATTGATGGTGGAACCACTTTTACAGCAAGAAATACTACAACAGATGTTTTCGAATCATCTCAGGCTTGGTATGATTTGGCATTAGCGGTTTCATCAACAAATGCGGAAGAAATTTATACTGGGTGTTTAAATGTTTGGAAATCTACCAGTGGAGGAACTTCGGCAACAAAAATTAATAATTGGAGTAATCCGTCTGGACCATCTTATACCCATGCCGACATTCATTATTTAGGGTTTCATGGGACAAAATTATTTGCAGGTACAGATGGTGGAATTTATGTTTCTGAAAACAACGGAATTAATTTTACAGATTTAACGGCAGGGGTACAAATTAGTCAATATTACAAAATTGCGGTTTCAAAACAATCTAGCGGTAATATGGTTGGTGGTTTACAAGATAATGGTGGTTATGCCTACAGTGGAGGTCAATGGAAAAATTATTATGGCGCAGATGGTATGGATACCGCAGTAGATCCAACAAACCCTAATTTATATTATGGTTTTATTCAAAATGGAGGTGGATTGTACATCAGTAATTCTGCTGGAAATGGGATTAGCTCATCAGTAAATTCACCTGGAGGAATTGATGGGAACTGGGTAACTCCATTAGTAGCAAATTCCATTGGTGAAATATTTTCAGGATTTGATTATTTATACAAGTTAAATGGTAATACTTGGGAACAACAAAATTTTGATCCAACAGGTTCAGGTAATATTGATTATATTGAAGTTGATCCTACAGATGATAATATTATGTATGTTGCAAATGGAACGGGTTTATATAAAAGTATTGACAGAGGTATAAGTTTCACTTTAGTTTACACAGCTCATGCTTCCATTACTTCTGTTGAAGTGAATAATTCAAATAACGAGATAGTATATTTAACAACTAGTGGTTCAAACGGAAGGGTTTTGAAATCCTTAGATGGCGGAGTAAGTTTTAGTAATATTACTTCAGGTATTCCAAATATTGGTAAAAACATTATTGTTCATCAACCTAGACATACAGATAATCCATTATTTGTAGGAACCAGTCTTGGGGTTTACTATTTAGACGATAGTATGTCAACATGGCAACCTTTCGATGCTAATTTACCTAACGTTTCTGTTGAGGATTTGGAGATAAATGTTGAGGATGCAAAATTAATTGCAGCAACATATGGAAGAGGAGTGTGGCAAACCGCTATTCCTGTTCAATTAGCTAGTAATGATATTAAATTCTTAAGAATAAAAAATCCAACAGCTGAAATTAATTGCGGAAGTACCGTTACTCCTAGAGTTGAAGTCAAAAATAATGGGTTAAATACCATTACTACAATTACAGTTAACTACACTATTGATGGAGCGCCTTCAAGTTTTGTATGGAATGGTTCTTTAGCTTCTTCTGCAATTACAGATATTGATTTACCATCGACCGTTTTATCAAGAGGAGCACATACTTTAAATGTTACTACTGTAATTTTAAATGATGCTTATTCAGATAATAACAATGGTACTTCATCTTTTTATATAAATGATGCAGGAACTGTTGGAGTTGTAAATCCATTTACAAATGCTACAAATGAGCTTATTGTTTACAACGAAGGCACAAGTGGCGCACAATGGCAAAGAGGAATAAGAACAGGTGGTTTAACATCTTCAGGAAATACAGTTTATACGACTAATTTGACAGGAAATTATCCAGATAACATAAAAACGTATTTGGTTTCTCAATGTTATAATTTATCTAATGTGATTAATCCACAGATTAGTTTTGCTATGAAATATGATATAGAACCAAACTGGGATATTGTCTATGTAGAATATTCAACAAATTTTGGTGCTTCATGGATTGTATTGGGCGAAATGGGTCCAACGTGGTATAATAGTGATAGAACGCCTACAACTACAGGAACAGATTGTAATAATTGTCCTGGAGCTCAATGGACAGGATTAAATACAACATTAACAACTTATACTTATCCTTTAAATGCCTTGAATGCTGAAACAAATATTATTTTTAGAATTGTTTTCCATTCAGATCAATCTGTAAATGATTTAGGAGTTAATATAGATGATTTTTTAATTAACGGAACGCTTTCTGGACAAAGTTTTGAACTGCAAAGCATTGTTTTGTATCCAAATCCTTCAAATGGGATTTTCAATGTAGTAACAGGTACAAATGAGATTACTGAAATTGAAGTTTATGATGTAACAGGTAAATTGGTTTGGTCTAGAAAAGATTTTGAAGTTTCAAATTCAGAAATACAAGTAAATTTATCTTCAGTTGCTCAAGGAATTTATTTTGTAAAAATTTCTACAGAGAACCAATCAACAGTTAAACGAATTATTAAAGAATAAATTATGAATAAATTCATCTTAAAAGGAAGTCTAAGTTTTCTTTTTTTATCAGTTGTACTATCGTCGTGTAAATCTTCACAAGAAGTAGCAGAAAAAAAAGAGGCAGTAGGAATCAACGTAGGTTATATGGATAAATCTACTAATCCAGCCGATGATTTCAATCGTTATGTAAACGGAACTTGGTTAGATAAAACTGAAATTCCAGCCGATAGAACACGTTGGGGAAGTTTTGACGAGCTTCGCAAAAACACCGATGACGATGTAATGGCAATTTTGAAAGATGCCATCAAAGACAAAACCATCGACCCAAATTCAGATCAAGCAAAAGCTATTAATTTATACAAAACTGTTTTAGATACTGTAAGCAGAAATAAAGCAGGAATTGATCCGTTAAAACCTTATTTAGCTAGAATTAATAGCGTTCAAAACGCAGACCAATTAGTAGCTTTATTAGCCGAAATGGAGCCAGAAATGGGATTAGGTTTCTTCGGAAGCTACATTGGTGCCGATGCTAAAAACAGCAACAAAAACGTAATCTATGTAGGAACAGGAAGCCTTGGTTTGCCTGATAGAGATTACTACGTTTCCGATGCACCAGACAACAAAGAAAAACGCGAAAAATACGTGGCTCACGTTACTAGAATGTTGCAATATTTAGGTGAATCTGAAGCTACAGCTAATGCGAACGCAAAGAAAATTTTAGCTTTAGAAACTAAAATGTCAACCGCAACTTTAGATAGAGTAGAGCGTAGAGATAGAAGAAAAACATACAATCCAATGAGTTTTGCTGATTTGCAAAAATTAGCACCAACCGTAAAATGGGATGCTTATTTTCAATCTGTGGGAATTGGAAAAGTAGATTCGTTAGTAGTTTCGCAACCAAAATATTTACAAACAGTTGAAACTATCTTAAAAGACAACCAAGTTGAAGATTGGAAAGCGTATATGCGTTGGACTGCTTTAAGAGGTTCTTCAGGATTACTTTCAACTGAAATCGAAAATGCTAATTTTGATTTCTACGGAAAAACCTTAACTGGTGCAGTAAAACAACGTCCAGCTGAAGAAAGAGCTTTAGCAACAGTTAACGGAAGATTAGGTGAAGCTTTAGGAAAATTGTACGTAGCTAAAAAATTCCCACCAGAAGCAAAAGCAAAAGCGCAAGCAATGATTGCAAATGTAATGTTGGCTTTTGATAACCGAATCAACAATTTGCCTTGGATGACAAAAGCTACTAAGGAAAATGCGAAAATCAAATTGAATAAATTCCGAGTAAAAATCGGATATCCTGATAAATGGAAAGATTATTCAGCTCTTGAAGTAAAATCTCCAGAACAAGGCGGAACCTATTTTGATAATTCAAGAATGTACGCAAAATGGAGTCACAAGAAAAACATTGAAAAATTAGGCAAACCAGTTGACAAAGAAGAATGGGGAATGTCGCCACAAACAGTAAATGCATATTTCAGTCCAACCAACAATGAAATTGTATTCCCAGCGGCTATTTTACAACCACCTTTCTATGATTATAAAGCGGATGAAGCAGTAAATTATGGTGGAATTGGAGCTGTAATTGGTCACGAAATTTCACATGGATTTGACGATTCAGGTTCAAGATATAATGCGGATGGAAACTTAGTAAACTGGTGGAGTGATGAAGATTTGAAACAATTTACGACTTTAGGGAGTGCTTTAGCAGATCAATATTCAGCATTAGAACCATTACCTGGAATTTTTGTTGACGGAAAATTCACTTTAGGAGAAAACATCGGAGATTTAGGTGGAGTTAACGCTGCTTACGACGGATTACAAATCTATTTGAAAGCAAATGGAAACCCAGGTTTAATCGACGGATTTACACCTGAACAACGTTTCTTTATTTCTTGGGCAACCATTTGGAGAAGTAAAATGCGTGACGAAGCGATTAAAAATCAAGTAAAAACTGACCCACATTCACCAGGAATGTATCGTGCTTATGTGCCGTTACAAAATGTGGAGGCGTTCTACAAAGCGTTCAATATTTTACCACACAACGGTATGTATTTACCTTTTGAGAAACGCGTGAAAATTTGGTAATCAAATTCAAAAAATAAAATCAAATCCCATCTTTTTAGGTGGGATTTTTTATTTCTTCTTAATTGCTCGATTCACTAAATAAAGTCCAATAATAGTTATCGTTCCGCCAATGATAATCGCTGTGGTTAAAGGTTCATTAAACAATAAATAACCAAAAAACAACGCTACCATCGGATTGATGTAAGCATACAAACTACTGATTTCAGTTGGTAGATTTTCCAAGGCATAAATAAACGCAATAAACGTCAACACCGAACCAAAAACGACTAAATATCCAATAGACCACCAAGAAATTGCTGGAATTTCACTCAATGGAACCGAAGTGCCATTAAATCCAATAACGCTCGAAATCACAATACTGGATATCAACATTTGTAATCCCAAACTAAAATACGGATTGAAATTCGTTTTATTTTCTTTGATATAAATCGAAGACAACGCCCAAGTAAACGTAGCAATTACCGAAAGTAAAATCCCAAAACGGAATTCAGGTCGTAAGAAATCGTTGAGGTAATCGTAAAAAATCACACAAATGCCACCAAAAGCGACAATTAAACCTACAACAGCTTTCCAAGACGTTTTTTGTCCGCGAAACAAACTGATGATGACAATCCAAAGCGGGAATATCGAACCAATAATCGCACCTAAACCACTTGAAATGTATTTCACACCCCAAGTACTTAAACCGTTACTCAACATGAAATTCAAAACACTCAAAACTAAAATTGTGCGCCATTGACGTTTGTTTGGCCAAGGATGTTTTTTGATTAAGAAATAAAGCAAGTACAACAATCCACCAAAAAGTTGACGCAGCGCAACCAATTGCATCGGAGGCATGTGTTTGACACCTTCTTTGGAAGCAATCCAAGTGGTTCCCCAGAAAAAGCTAATCCAAATTAATGCTAAAATGGGTAAACCAATTGCATTTTTCTTTTGTTGGATGTAATTGTGAAATACGCTAAAATAAGCCATTACTAAATTTCTTTTTGGAACGAATAGCCTAAAATCGTTTCCACTTTTTTACTAGAAATAATTTTACCTTTCGATTCCGAATCTTCCGCAAAGGTAGGTAATGGTAAATTCAAAATTTCAGCTTTTTTGTGATAATATGCTTTACGTGTTGGATGCTGAGGTGCGACAGCATTGAAGGTTTGATTCCATTCCCAATTGTCATGCTGAACTTGTTTCAGTATCTCTTCAATAATTCCAATACAATCTTCCCTTTGAATCATATTCACTGGAGCATTCGGATTTTCCACATTCATTCTTCCAGCTAAAAATTTCACAGGATGACGATCATCGCCAAGTAAACCACCAAAACGAATTACGGTAGTTTTGAAATATGAGTTCGATTGTAAAAGTGTTTCGGCAATGACTAATTGTTTCCCACTTTCGGTATCTGGATTTGGTTGGGTTTCTTCTGTAATTTCAACAATTGGGAAACCATCACCATAAACTGAAGTCGAACTCACAAAAACAACTTTCTGAATACCTGATTTTTCAATAAACGGAATCAACGTTTTTACTTTATTTACGAATGTCATTTCGAGCGAAGTCGAGAACTCTCTTCTCAATCCTGGTGGAATATCAATCGCTAAAACATTGGTTTCTTTCAGAAAATCTTCAATTGTTCCAATGATTTGATGTTCCTCCAACTGAATTTGGAAAGGCAAAATTCCAGCATTTTTCAACACGTCTAATTTACTTTCCGAAGTCGTAGAACCTTTTACTTCGTAACCTTTTGAATGCAATGATTTGGCTAACGGTAATCCGAGCCAACCGCAGCCGAGTATGGCAATCTTTTTTCTTTCTTCTTTCATCTATTTTCTTAACTATCTTTCTTCACCAACATATAAAAATCATCTTCCAAAGCACGATAGCCTTGATCGTATAAAAAGAAATAGGTGTTGCCCGTTTTGGTTTGTAACATGCTTGTAAAAAACTCAAAATCGAAACCTTTACTTAGTAATTTGGTTTTTGTAGTTTTTCCTTTGTCTTCTGGGTTGAGTTCACATAAAATGCGGTAATTTTTACGCAATTTGTTGTTAATGTTGCGCATCAGATTGTTCTGATCTTTGTTCATTTTGTTGTTGTATGCATTGCGGCAGCCATCCGAACAAAACTTTTTGTCTTCGCGACCAATGATTTTATCGCCACATTCTAAGCAGGTTTTACTCATGGTTTACTTCTTGAAATTAAACTTCATTTCCTTTCCACTATCTTCAAAAACCACGTAAAGATTGATTTCTTTATCCGAAATTTTCTCAAACGTAAATTTGTCGAAATACACATGTGTCTGGGTGACTTTTACCAATTCAAAGTTTTCACTGACTTCAGGTTTTTCCCAGCCTTTCAATTCGCCATCAAAGTGTTTGAGTTGTAATAAAAGGGTTTTGTCTTTTTCAATAATGTGTCCCAATTCATAAAAAACAACTTTTCCGTCTACGACTAATTTGAAATTAAACATCATCGAATTTCCAATGGGTTCACTCCAAGTTTCTTGACAAATGCCACCTAATGCTTCGCCTGTCCAATTCCCGACAATCCATTTTACATCTTTTAAGGTGGCTTTTGGCGAACCTTTTTCATCGTTATAATTCAGAGTGTTTTGTGCGTTACTAAAAGTATTTCCTAAAACAAAAAGCAGTAAAAAAAGAAAGGTTTTCATCTATTTTATTTTTTTAAGTTGATACAAATCATGTCTACGATCTTTCATGGTTCTAACGCTACCATGTTCGTGCAATTCTTTTAATAAATTAATGTCAACGTCTACAATTAGCGTCATTTCGGTGTTTGCTGTGGTTTCAGCTTTAATTCCGTTACTTGGAAATGCAAAATCAGATGGTGTAAAAACAGCCGATTGCGCATATTGAATGTCCATGTTGTTTACTTTTGGTAAATTTCCAACACAACCCGCAATAGCAACATAACATTCGTTTTCAATAGCACGTGCTTGTGCACAATGTTTTACGCGTGTATAGCCATTTTGAGTATCGGTTAAAAAGGGAACAAACAAAATATTCATACCTTCGTCTGCCATTAAACGAGAAATTTCTGGAAATTCTACATCATAACAAATTACAATTCCAATTTTACCACAATCGGTGTCAAAAGTTTGAATGGTATCGCCACCTGTAATTCCCCAATAGAAAATTTCGTTAGGCGTGATGTGAATTTTACGATACATTTCTTGTGTTCCATCTCTTCGGCATAAAAAACCTACGTTATACACGTGTCCGTCCTCTAAATACGGCATACTTCCAGTAATGATATTGATGTTGTAAGAAATAGCAAATTCTTGCATCTTCTTTCGAATAGCATCGGTATATTTTGCCAATTCTTTGATGGCTTCTGCTTCCGAAAGGTGATTGTAATCGGCCATTAAAGGCGCAATAAATAGTTCTGGAAACAATGCAAAGTCGCTTCCGTATCCAGAAACGGTATCTACAAAAAATTCGGTTTGTTCAAAAAGAGCTTCTAAATTTCCTAAGGAACGCATTTGCCACTGAATTAATCCCAATCGAACAATACTTTTTTCAGTATTAATTAATCTAGGATTGTCTTCATAATAAACGTTATTCCATTCTAATAAAACCGCATACTCTTGCGATTCTATGTCGCCTTCCAAATAATTTTTTAGCACACGAACTTCGTGAAAATCATTACTCAATTGAAACGATAAAACAGGATCATAAATTTCTTTACGCTTTACTTTATGAATGTATTGTTTTGGATTAATTTCGGATGCATATTTTCCATAACTAGGAATTCTTCCTGCAAAAATGATGGATTTTAAGTTTAATTGTTCGCACAATTCTTTCCGCGAATCGTATAATCTTCTTCCCAATCGCAATCCTCTATATTTTGGATTGATAAAAACGTCAATTCCGTATAAAACTTCTCCTTTAGGATTGTGAGTTGAAAACGTATAATTTCCTGTAATGGTTTTGTAGTTTTTGGTTTTAAATGCAAAATCTTCGGTAACCAAAATGGATAATGCTGAACCAACCACAACTCCGTCAGCTACAATTACAAGTTGACCTTCAGGAAATAAAGCTAATAATTTTTCGATATGATTTTCTTTCCAATATGAATTTACCATTTCAGGATACGATTCAATCATGGATTTTTTTAATTCTTTGTAATCTTCAATTTGAAGATTTCGTAATTCTACTTTGTTAATTAAATTTGGCATATAGTATTGATTTTCAACAAATATAGCGAAAATAGTTTCCATTTACAAACGCTTACAAATATTTACAACCGAAAGTAAATAGCTAAATACCGAATAACCTTTTTTTCTCGCCACATCTTTGCACTGTCGAAATGAACGAATTATTAGTCGCAGTTTTCAGTCACAGTTTTCAGAAAAATTAATAGAATGGATTTCAAAGAATTATTAGCATATCAAAAAGCTTTTTCATTAGCTATGGAAATTAAAAAAGTATCAGACTCGTTTCCAAAAGATGAAAAATATGCACTAACTGATCAAATCAGAAGGTCATCAAGAAGTGTATGTGCCAATATCGCCGAAGCTTACAGAAAAAGAAGATATATAAATCATTTTATAAGTAAGCTTACTGATTCTGATGGTGAAAATTCTGAAACTTCCGTTTGGTTAGATTTTGCTTTAGAATGCAATTATTTATCAAAGACTCAATATATTGATATGATAAATAAGTCGGAAGAAATTGGTAAAATAATTAATTATATGATTTTAAATCCAACAAGATTTGGTTGTAAATTATAAAATTAAACACCTGTGACTGAACACTGCGACTGCGACTAAAAAAGTAACATAATTATTAACATTAAATATTTAAACGCCATGAAAAACAGAGTACAATTAATCGGACACGTAGGACAAGAACCAGAAATCAAAAACTTAGAATCTGGAAGAGTAGCAAACTTCACTATCGCTACAAATGAAAATTACACCAACACCAAAGGTGAAAAAGTTGAACAAACCGAATGGCACCGCGTTTCCGCTTGGGGAAAAACAGTAGACATAATCGAAAAATTAGTAACCAAAGGAAGTCACGTTGCCATCGAAGGTAAACTAACCCACAGAAGTTACGACGATAAAGACGGAAACAAACGTTATATAACGGAAGTTGTTGCCAATGAATTGGTTCTATTGAGCAAATAAGTCAAGAACAATTTCAAAATCAACATCAAAATACTTTCATAAACACAAACATTAAATTTTATACGCCATGAAGAATTCAGTACAATTAATCGGACACGTTGGTCAAGAACCAGAAATCAAAAACCTTGAAGGAGGAAAAAAATTAGCAAACATCAGCATCGCTACAAACGAAGTGTATTACAAAGACAACGGTGACAAAGTAGAACAAACGCAGTGGCACCGAGTAACCGCTTGGGGCAAAACGGCTGATATCATTGAAAGATTTGTAACCAAAGGTAAAGAAATCGCTATCGAAGGCAAACTAACTCATAGAAGTTACGACGACAAAGACGGAAATAAACGTTTTGTTACCGAAGTTGTAGCAAACGAAATTTTGTTAATCGGTAAATAAGGATGCTATGCAAGTTAAAGTATTTTCAATCCGTTTGGATAACGCATTTTTGGAGTACGATCAACAACAATTGAATGCTTTTTTGAATTCGGTTACGTTTAAAAAATCGAGCCCGCAATTTGTTGAGAGTGAAGAAGCATATTGGTCCGTGATTGTTCATTATGAATCAGAAGAACAAGAAAAACAAGAGCGATTAGAACGTAAATCGTATGAAGATTTGAATCCGAAAGACAAACAAGTTTACGGTTATTTGAATCAGTGGAGAAACGAAAAATCAGAAGCTTTGAAACTGAAAAAGTATATGATTTGTCACAATTCGGAACTAATCGATTTAGCCATGTATAAGCCAAGTAACTTAGATGAATTGCAACAAATTAAAGGTTTCGGAAAACAAAAATCGGAGAGATTCGGAGAAGATATTTTAGCAATTTTGAATGCTGTTTGATTAATAAACCATCGACTTTTGTCGGTGGTTTATTTATTTAATTCCGCTTGTAAAGCATCAACAAATAATCCCATGTGATAGCCGTCTACTAAACCATGATGTGCTAAAACCGTCATCGCCATGGTTTTTTTACCGTCTTCAGTCATTAACTTTCCATACGAAACTTTTGGACAACTATCTTTTAAAGAGTATTTTCTTGAGTGTGTTAAACCTGTGAAATTAATCCAAGGAACGGCAGAAAAATGAATGATATTTTCAGGAAATTCTCTTGTAAATAGTCCTGGTGTTATTTGAATTCTTTCGATTTCAGTTTGAACGTTTTTAGCAAATTCGTGAATATCGGAATGATATTTCATAAAAGAGAATCCAAACGTTTTGTCTTCGCGCATTATTGTTGAAGAAGCGTCAATTTCGTCATAAAGCATCACATCATTTCCTTGAATTCGATACCTGAAATTTTCCACGTGGTTTACAGCAGCAATCGTTTTGTGTAAATAATAAACAAAAAACGGAATTTGCATGGCTTTCGCTTTTTCATAAGCAATAGTCATGTCTATAGGTGTAGTAATCCCAAAAAAAGGTTCTTCGAAAGTACAGAAAAATTCAAAATGTTCTTTTCGATTCCAAGTAGAGATGTCTATTTTTTGCTTCATTTTAGTAAGGGTAAAATCTCAGTAATATTGGTAAACGATTTGAAATTATCGTGCTCGATTTCAAAATCAATTTTTTCGTATTCCCAAGTCGTGTGATACGGAATGTGAATCGCATGTCCGCCAATATTTAAAACAGGTAAAACGTCTGATTTTAATGAATTTCCAATCATTAGAAAATCTTCGGCTTTACAATCTAAACGACCTAACATTTTTTCATAATCCAATTCGGCTTTGTCACTCATGACTTCGATATGATGAAAATAAGCACCAATTCCTGAATCGTGCAATTTGCGGTGTTGGTCTTTTAAATCGCCTTTTGTAGCTACAATTAATTTATGACTTTCTTTTAATTGTTCTAAAACTTCAGTTACATTGGGTAATAATTCTACTGGTTTTTGCAGTAAATCTTTCCCAATAGCTAAAATTTGCTCAATTCCTTTTCCCGAAATTTTATGATTGGTTAATTCCAAAGCCGATTCTATCATTGACAATGTAAATGCTTTGATTCCGAAACCATACAGTGGTAAATTCTTAATTTGATGATTCAAAATCAACCCTAAAATTTCTTGACTCGAAGCATAATCTTGAAACAAAACACAAAAGCGTTCTTGCGCCTCATCGAAATAAGGTTCGTTGTGCCATAAAGTATCGTCGGCGTCGAAAGCGATTATTTTTGGGTTCATAGTTATTGTTTTTTACCGCAGATTCACAGATTGTATATATAAATCTGCGAATCTGCGGTTATTTTTAAGAAATCATCGCACCATTAATTACACCTTCTGCATCTGGATTTACAAAAACCAATTTTCCTTCTGCATTATTGGTTAACAATAACATGCCTTCGCTTTCCACACCACGTAAAGCTCTTGGTGCTAAGTTTACTAAAACAGTTACGCGTTTTCCAATAACTTCTTCAGGTGTAAAATGCTCAGCAATTCCAGAGACGATGGTTCTAACATCAATTCCAGTATCTACTTTTAAAACTAAAAGTTTGTTGGCTTTTGGCATTTTTTCTGCTTCGATAATCGTTCCAATTCGTAAATCTATTTTGGCAAAATCTTCAAACGAAGCCGTTTCTTTTTGCGGTTCAGCTTTTGCGTTTTCCACTTTATTGGCAGTTTTAGTTGCTTCTAATTTGTCTAATTGTTTTTGGATTTCGGCATCTTCAATTTGGGCAAACAAAATTTCGGCTTGACCAATTTGATGTCCTGCTGGTAATAAATCTGTTTTCGTCGTTACATCATTCCAACCTAAAGCATCTATTTTTAAAATATTCGATAATTTTTTAGCTGTAAACGGTAAAAATGGTTCCGATAAAACCGCTAAAGCAGAAGCAATTTGTAACGCCACATACATTTGAGTTTGCACTCTTGTCGGATTTTCTTTTACCATTTTCCATGGTTCTTCATCTGCTAAATATTTGTTTCCTAAACGCGCTACGTTCATTAATTCGCCCAACGCTTCTCTGAATCTATAACGCTCAATTGAACTTGAAATTACAGCTGGATACGCTTTTAATTCGTCTAAAGTTTGTTCGTCAACTTCAGAAAATTCGTTTGGAGCTGGAACAATTCCGTTGTAATATTTATTAGTCAACACCACCACACGATTGATGAAATTTCCAAAAATCGCCGCTAATTCATTATTATTTCTTGCTTGAAAATCTTTCCAAGTAAAGTCATTATCTTTTGTTTCTGGAGCATTTGCCGTTAATGCATAACGCAACGAATCTTGTTTTTCTGGGAAATCTTGTAAATATTCGTGCAACCAAACCGCCCAGTTTTTTGAAGTAGATAATTTGTTTCCTTCCAAATTTAAAAATTCATTTGCCGGAACATTATCGGGTAAAATATAACTTCCTTCTGCTTTTAACATCGCTGGGAAAATAATGCAATGGAAAACGATATTGTCTTTTCCAATGAAGTGAACCAATTTTGTATCGGCATCTTTCCAATACGGTTCCCAATCTTTTTCTTCACGAGCCGCCCATTCTTTGGTTGAAGAAATGTAGCCAATTGGCGCATCAAACCAAACATATAATTTTTTTCCTTCGGCACCTTCAACTGGAACATCAATTCCCCAATCTAAATCACGTGTTACGGCTCTTGGTTCTAAACCACCATCAACCCACGATTTTACTTGTCCGTAAACATTTGGTTTCCAATCGTTTTTATGACCTTCTAAAATCCATTCTCTTAAGAACGATTCGTAACGATTTAAAGGTAAAAACCAGTGTTTCGTTGATTTTAAAATTGGAGTTTCTCCTGTAATAGTTGATTTTGGATTAATTAAATCGGTTGCATTTAAAGTCGAACCACATTTTTCACATTGATCGCCGTAAGCTTCTGGATTGTCGCACTTTGGACAAGTTCCAGTCACAAAACGGTCTGCTAAAAATTGGTCTGCTTTTGCATCGTATAATTGTTCGGTAGTTTCTTCGATGAAATCTCCGTTATCGTATAATTTTTTGAAAAATTCTGATGCGGTTTTATGATGAATCTCCGAAGAAGTTCTTGAATAATTATCAAATGAAATCCCGAAATCTAAAAACGATTGACGAATAATTCCGTCATATTTATCAATTACTTGTTGAGGCGTAATGCCTTCTTTTTTCGCTTTCATTGAAATCGCCACACCATGCTCGTCGCTTCCACAAATGAAAGCCACATCTTTTCCTTGCAAACGCAAATATCTCGCATAAATATCAGAAGGAACATAAACACCCGCTAAATGTCCAATGTGAATAGGGCCATTTGTATAAGGTAAAGCCGCTGTAATCGTATATCTTTTTGGATTTTCTAACATAATTATTTAATTTTAACGCAAAGACGCTAAGTTTTTCGCAAAGCTATGTAAAGTAATTTTAAGTTTTTAAAAGTGCAAATGTCGTGAAAATTATAATTTATTCACAACTCGTCTGATGCCTTCTTTTAAAAGAACGGAATTAAAGTTTAAAAGTAAGCCTAATTTGAAATTACCAAGCCTTAAATAAGTTAAAGTTTGTGCAAAATGAAGTTCGGAAAGTTCTTCAACACTTTTTAATTCTAAAACCAGTTTATCTTCTACAAGTAAATCGATTCGATATCCGCAATCTAGTTTTACATCTTCGAAAATCAATGGAATTGATTTTTCTTTTTCAACTTTAAATCCTGCTTGTACAAGTTTATAATAAAGACATTCTTTATATGTGTTTTCAAGTAAGCCAGGTCCTAATGCATTGTGAACTTCAATTGCAATTCCAATAACTTTATTTGAGATTTCATTTTCTGTCATTTTTTCCTTTTTTGACTTTGCGAAAAACTTCTAAACTTTGCGTTAAATTCCGAACAACAGAAGTGTTAATTTAAGAGAGCAAAGATTATTTTATTAAAAACTGAAACAAAAATAATCGATTAGTGACGAAATCCCGAATTTTAATTGGATTTTGTTTACTTTTGAGTTAATAAAATCTGACTATGTATAGATTTATTTTAGTACTTATTTTAATTTCAAACTTTTCTCATTCGCAAAAGAAAATGAAAATTCCACCTTATCTAAAAAAAGGCGACACAGTTGCTATTGTTTGTACGGCTCGTAAATTTTTTCCAGAAGATGCAAAACCCGCTATTGAATTATTAGAATCTTGGGGATTAAAAGCCAAATTAGGCAAAACCATAGGTTTAGATAGTTGTCAACTTGGCGGAACCGATACAGAAAGAATTGCTGATTTTCAAGAAATGATGGATGACGACAATATCAAAGCGATTTGGTGCGCGCGTGGTGGATATGGAACGGTTCGAATAATAGATTCGTTGGATTTTACCAAATTCAAAAAGCATCCGAAATGGATTATGGGATTTTCTGATGTTACGGTTTTGCATAGTCAATTGAATGTGGAACGCGTTGCGACATTACATTCGATTATGCCATTTACGGTTCCAAAAGCACCTGAAGAAGTAAAAGAAACTTTGAGAAAAGCAATGTTTGGAGAGGCGATTTCGTATACAATTCCATCAAAATCATATGATGTAAAAGGAAAAGCTTCAGGCGAATTAGTAGGAGGAAATATTTCGATTTTATATAGTTTATTGGGTTCAAAATCATCGATTGATACAAAAGGAAAAATTCTCTTTATTGAAGATTTGGACGAATATTTGTATCACATTGACAGAATGATGTACAACTTAAAACGCAATGGATATTTTGAAAATGTAAAAGGAATTATTGTGGGAAGTATGGCCGATATGCACGATAACGAAATTCCGTTTGGACAAAATGAAGTGCAAATTATTACCGCAATTGCCAAAGAATACAACATTCCAATTGTGTTTGAATTCCCAGCTGGACATCAAAAAGACAATAGAACTTTGATTCTTGGAAAACAAGTAGATTTTGAAGTGAATGATAAAGAAGTAAAATTGATTTTTGATTGATGATTAACGATTAACGATTGTTGATTTAAGAAATAAAATGGCGGAACACAATGATTTAGGAAAATTTGGAGAAGAATTGGCAGTTGATTTCTTAGAAAAAAACGGCTACGAAATCTTAGAAACCAATTGGGTTTTTGACAAAGCTGAAATCGATATTATTGCTCAAAAAAATGGAATACTAGCTGTTGTTGAAGTTAAAACGCGTTCGAGTTTAGATTTTGGTTTACCACAAGAATTTGTAAAGCCTAAGAAAATTCAATTATTGGTAAAAGCTATAAATGAATACGTTACCCAAAACGATTTAGATGTTGAAGTACGTTTTGATATTGTTGCTATTCATAAAGAAAACACAGAATTTGTTATAGAACACATCGAAGAAGCATTTTATTATTTTTAATGTTAAATTTGTAACAAATTGTTTTTTGTTTTTATCTTTGCGCCCAACAAACAACTAAAAACATGAAAACAATATCTTCAGTAGTAGAGCAATACATTAAATCTAAGCCTTTTTTATTGAGTTCGCTTTCGCAAGGAATCATTAATTTGACTTCTTTAGCTCGTATTATGATGCCTGAATTAGAGGCGCATTTAGGTAAAGATGTAAAACAAGGCGCAGTAGTAATGTCATTAAAAAGACTTTCTGAAGAGTTGGATTTTAAAATCAACTATAAAATTTCAAAGGTCTTAAAAAATATTGGTGAAATCACGGTTCGTTCTTCGTTAACAGATTTTACTTACGTAATTTCGGACACTCTTTTAGATAATCAAGCCAAGTTAATTTCGGAAATTAATAAGCAACAAGATATTTTTTATACGTCTTCTCGTGGCGTAAATGAAACCAATATTGTAATTAGTGCTTCGGTAGAATTGCTAATCGAATCTATTTTTAAGAATGAAAAATTAACACATAAAATAGAGAATCTTTCTTCTATCACGGTAAAATTACCACAAGAAAATATTTCGACACCTGGGGTTTACTATTATATTTTTCAAAGATTGGCTTGGGAAGGAATTATCATTCATGAAGTAATTTCAACTACAAACGAATTTACAATTATTGTTAGCGATGATCAAATTGATGTTGCATTTAAGGTGATAAAAGACCTAAAAAATGTGTTTGATTAACAAAAAATAGCTTATTTTTTTTCACATCAAAAAAAGAAACGTATTTTTACCATTCTATACATACTAAAAAGTGATTTTAGTAGTTTAAGTACAAAAACGTTTTTACATTGAAAAGCACTATAATTAAATACTCTCTTGTCGTAGGTTTTTTATATTTTTTGATAGCATGTTCTGTCAAGAAAGATAAATTTATTAATCGCAATTTTCACGCGGTAACTACCGAATATAACGTTTTATATAACGGAAATTTAGCTCTAACTAAAGGTTTAGAAGAATTAAAAGTAACCTATAAAGATAATTTTTGGGAAGTACTTCCAGTAGAGCGAACATCAGATGCCGAAGAGGCTATTTTACCAGGACAAACAAAGAACCAAAATTTCGAACGTGCCGAAGAAAAAGCAGTAAAAGCAATTCAAACGCATTCCATGAATATTGCTGGGACTGAAAAAAATCCGCAAATGGATGAAGCGTATTTGTTGTTAGCAAAGGCTCGTTATTATGAAAACCGATTTATTCCATCTTTAGAAGCTTTAAATTACATTCTTTATAAATATCCTTTAAGTGACCGAATTTATCATGCAAAAGTATGGCGTGAGAAAGTAAATATTCGATTAGATAACGAAGATGTTGCTATCAAAAATCTGAAAAGACTTTTAAAAGACGAAAAAATTCAAGGTCAAGATTTAGCAGATGCTAATGCTATGTTGGCACAAGCTTACATGAACATTCAAGTTAAAGATACTGCTATTGCTGCTTTAAAAGTTGCAAAAGAAGCCACTAACGACAATGAAGAAAAAGCACGTTATACTTTTATTTTAGGTCAGTTATATGAGAATCTTCAATATAATGACAGTGCTTATGCGACTTTTCAGGAAGTTATTGATATGAATAGAAAATCGCCACGCAGATATGTTGTCCAATCGCATGCTAAACAAGCACTGCAATTTGATTATAAAAAAGGCGATACATTAGCATTTGTTGAAAAATTCAATAAACTTTTAGAAGATAGAGAAAACCGACCTTATTTGGATGTCTTGAATCATCAAATGGGAATTTTTTATGACAAACAAGGATTAAATCAAAAAGCAAAATGGTACTATAATAAATCGATAAAATCGGTTTCCCAAGACAGCTATTTAGTTTCTTCAAACTATAGAAATATTGGAGAAATTTATTTTAAAGAAGCCCAATACAAAACAGCAGGTAAATATTACGATAGTACTTTGTTACGATTAAACGATAGAACACGTGAATATCGAAAAATAAAGAAAAAAAGAGATAATTTAGAAGATGTTATTAAATATGAAACTATTGCACAACAAAACGATAGTATTTTATCGGTTGTAGCAATGAATGATTCTGACAGGAATCTATATTATCAAAAGTACATCGCTAAATTAAAAATTGAAGACGAGAAAAAGGCTAAAATTGCCGCCGCAAAAGCAGAGAAAGAAGCAAATCTTCAAGCAAGTCTTAATAATAACTCTTCTGTAAATACAAATACTCCAGGGAAGAAGGATACGCAAGTAATTGATATGGGTCTTTCTCCGATGTTACCTCCTGGAATGGGAGCTGACAATAATGAAGGCAGTTTTTATTTTTACAATCCGGTAGCGGTAGAACTTGGTAAGAAAGAATTTCAGGTGAGATGGGGAAAACGACCACTTGCCGACGATTGGAGATTGGGTTCAAAAAACGCAAACGATTCGAATAATGCTGACGATGACAACATTGATGTTGATCAAAAAGATTCAGTTGGTGAAAAGGAAATGAATCCAAAGTACGATGCACAATTTTATTTAGCTCAAATTCCAACAGACCCAAAACTTTTAGATAGTTTAGCCAGAGATCGAAATTTTGCATATTATCAGCTTGGACTTATCTACAAAGAAAAATTCAAAGAATATGAATTGGCAGCTTCTCGTTTGGAGCAATTATTAAAAAACAAACCTGAAGAGCGTTTGGTACTTCCAGCAATGTATAATTTGTATAAAATTTATCAGCAAATTTCGCCTTCAAAAGCAGCAGATATGAAACAGCAAATCTTGTCGCAATATCCGGATAGCCGTTATGCTCAAATTTTGAATAATCCAGAAGTTGAAATTACAGATAACGATAATCCAGAATTGGTATTTAATGCTTTGTATAAGAAGTTTGAAAACAATCAATTAAGAGAGGTTTTTGTAGAAGTAGATGAAGCCATTTTTAAATTTACTGGTGAAGAATCTTTGCCGAAATTTGAAATGCTTAAAGCAAAAATAGTAGGAAGATTAAAAGGGGTAGAAGAATATAAAAAAGCATTAAATTTTGTTGCACTAACGTATCCTAATGTTGATGAAGGAAAACAAGCCGAAAAAATGGTGCAAATGGAAGTGCTGTTAATTGAAGCACTTGATTTTGGTTTAGTACAACCAACGAGTTACAAAATTATTTTTCCTAAAACGTATCCTTACGGCAAAGAAGTCAAAAATCTAACAGATAAAGTAGCAAAATACATTAAAGACACCAATGCAGTGGCATTAAAATCGTCTGAAGATATTTATACTTTAACAGATAACTTTATTGTAATTCATGGTTTTGATAATAAAGATGCCGCGATATCAGTATTATCAGTATTACAATTGCATAAAAATTACAAACTAACAGACAAAGTTTACATTATTTCAACAGAGGATTACAAGATCGTACAGATGAAGAAGAAGTTGCAAGAATGGATTTTGTTAAATAAATAACCCCAATACCTACTAATATGTTTGAAAAAGTGAAAAACCAAGATCATTTATTAGGCAAAACCAATAGAATTGTAGATGGAACTACTATTACTGGAGATATTACTACTTTAGCAGATTTTCGTTTAGACGGAAAATTAAAAGGTAATTTCACTTCCGAAGGTAAAATCGTAATTGGTCCAACTGGAGAAGTCATAGGTGATATCATTTGTAAAAGCATTGATATTGAAGGAGTTTTTTCAGGAAAACTACAATCCGAAGGCATGTTAAACGTAAAATCAAAGGCACATATAACAGGAGAAGTAATCGTTGGTAAATTAGCAGTAGAGCCTGGGGCTAGATTTGAAGCTAGTTGCGAAATGCGAACTCAAAACAAATAATGGATTCAAACAATAAGAAACAATCCAACAAGTGGTTAGCACTAATTAATATCCCATTTCAAATGGGATTGATTATTTTTGGCTTTTCGTATCTTGGTGGTTGGCTCGATGAAAAATACCCAAATCCCGAAGGTTATTTTCTGAAAGGAATTACACTTCTTGGAGTCTTTGTTGCGCTATATAATGTAATTAAACAAGTAAATCAATTAAATAATAATAAGTAAAGATGTTAAAAAAATTACCCGTAACTGTTCAAGCTTTATTAATTTCAATCGTTTTTTTTCTAATTCACTTTGGAATAGTTACTTTTTTAAATAAGATTGACACAATACCTTTTTTAATGTCGTATGCTTTACAATTTATAATGACATTGGCTATTTTGTTAGCAATGATTAAAATTTATGAAACAGCTAAAGAACAATTAGGTTTTGCTTTTTTAGGACTGTCTACCTTAAAAGTAGGTATTAGTTATTTTTTTGCAACCGAATATTTATTTCAAAATAAGGTTATGCTTGAAACAAACAAAATTAATTTTTTCATCACTTTTCTGTTTTTTTTAAGTCTAGATGTCTATTTTACAATAAGATTGCTAAACAAAAAGTAATTTGAGGCAAAAAAATCATTAAATATTCAAAAAAAAATATTTTTGAAACTTGGAATATTAATTAAAGTTGTACTTTTGCAAAAATTTTTAAGACCAAAATTTTAGAATATAATCAATATGGTGATTTCAAGAAAACCACTTCATGTAATAGCAGCAATCGCAATCGCGATATTGCCTTTATTTAGTTTTGCTAATGTTTCTAATGATTCAGTTAAAAAAGAAGCTCATGAAGTTCATGTTGCTACTGATGCTAATCACGGAGAAACAGCTGAGCCTCAGGACAAGAAAGCTAAAGTAGATGCGTACATCCAACATCACTTACAAGATTCTCACGATTTTACTTTTTTCTCAGATGAAAAAGAAGGTAAACATTATGGGTTTTCATTACCAGTTATTTTAATTGATAATGGTTTAAAAGTATTTTCATCTTCTAAATTTCACCACGGAGAAACTGTAGCTGAAGTTGATGGAAATTTCTACAAATTATACCACGGAAAAATTTATAAAACCGATGCTGCTGGAACTATTAACTACGACGAGCACCATCATCCAACAAATGCAAAACCATTAGATTTTTCAATTACGAAAAACGTGTTTTCAATGTTGTTTACGTCTGTTTTATTATTGTTCATGTTTATTGGTTTAGCTAAATCATATAAAAAAGGACCAATTCCAACTGGATTTGGTAGAGTGTTAGAGCCGCTTATCTTATTCATCAGAGACGAAATTGCTATTCCAAATATTGGAGAGAAAAAATATAGAAAATTCATGGGTTATTTATTAACTGTGTTTTTCTTAATTTGGTTATTAAACTTACTTGGAATGACTCCACTAGGAATCAACGTTACAGGTAATATTGCGGTAACTATTTGCTTGGCGTTATTTACTTACTTTATTACACAATTTAGTGCTAATAAAGATTATTGGATGCATATTTTTTGGATGCCAGGTGTTCCGGTTCCAATGAAGATTATCTTAATGCCAATTGAAATTTTAGGAACATTAACAAAACCATTCGCATTATTAATTCGTTTGTTCGCAAACATTACAGCGGGACACGTTGTAATCATGAGTTTAATTGCAATGATTTTCGTTGGAAAAAATTTAGCAGCTGACTTACCTATATCATTAGGATTAACATTGTTTATTTCAATTATCGAAGTTTTAGTAGCATTCCTACAAGCTTTTATCTTTACAATGTTGTCGTCATTATTTATTGGTATGGCAGTTCAAGATCATCATCACGATGATCATCATTAAAATTTGAGTATTGTTTAATTTTATAAATCAATTATTATGTACAATTTAATTGGAGCTGGTTTAGTAGTAATCGGTGCAGGTTTAGGTTTAGGAAAAATTGGTGGTTCTGCAATGGACGCTATCGCACGTCAGCCAGAAGCTGCTGGTAAAATTCAAACAGCGATGATTATTATCGCTGCTTTATTAGAAGGTTTAGCATTCGCTGCTTTAATCTTAGGAAAATAATAAAGAAACAAAAACAGTATCTGTAACGGTTGGTTACAGGTACTGCTTTTAAAAAGAAAGTACTATTTAAACATATATTTTTCAAAACATGGAGAAATTAATTAACGATTTTTCATTCGGACTATTTTTCTGGCAAGCTATTATCTTATTAATATTAATCGTATTAATGGTTAAATTTGCATGGAAACCTATCATGAATTCAATTGTAGCTCGTGAGGAAGGAATTTCTAACGCTTTATTAGCGGCTGAAAACGCTAAAAAAGATATGTTAAACTTGAAGTCTGATAATGAAAAATTATTAGCTGAAGCAAGAGCTGAAAGAGACTTGATGATTAAAGAAGCAAGAGAAATCAAAGAAAAAATGATTGCTGATGCTAAATCTGAAGCACAAGTTCAAGGAGCAGCAATGATTGAATCTGCGAAAGCAACAATCGAAAGTGAGAAAAATGCAGCTATGGCAGAATTGAAAAATCAAGTTTCTTCTTTGTCATTAGAAATTGCTGAGACATTATTAAAAGGAGAATTATCTAACAAAGAAGCTCAAACTAAATTGGTTGAGAAAATGTTAGGTGACGCTAAATTAAACTAATATCATGGCAGGAACTAGAGCAGCAATTCGATACGCTAAAGCCATTTTGGACATTGCCCAAGTGAACAACAGCACACAAGCTGTAAATTCAGACATGACTTCAATTGTTAACGCAATTAAAGACAGCGCTGAGTTAAAAGATTTCTTGCAAAGTCCAGTTGTTAAAGGTGAAATTAAATTTTCGTCTTTAAACGAAATTTTTGCTTCTGCTCAAAAAGAGACAAAAGGATTATTTCAATTGCTTTTAGTAAACAAAAGATTTGAATTATTAAACGATGTTGCTTTACAGTTCAATGCTTTATACGATGAACTTAACGGAATTGAGATTGCAAAGGTAACTACCGCTTTCCCAATTACACCTGAGTTAGAAGCTAAAGTATTGGCAAAAATTGCATCGTTTTCAAATAAAAATATTACCATTCAAAATATTGTAGATCCAGCTATCATTGGTGGATTTATTTTAAGAATGGGCGACAAACAATACAATGCATCTGTGTCAAGCAGACTGCAAAATTTAAAAAGAGAGTTTAGTAATTAATATACCATTAAAGATATATCAAAATGGCGGAAATTAAACCTGCTGAAATTTCAGCAATATTAAAACAACAATTATCAGGTTTTGAATCTGGTGCATCGTTAGAAGAAGTTGGAACAGTACTTCAAGTTGGAGACGGTATCGCTCGTGTTTACGGATTATCAAACGCTCAATACGGAGAGTTAGTACAATTCGAAAACGGATTAGAGGCTATCGTATTGAACTTAGAAGAAGACAATGTTGGGGTGGTACTTTTAGGACCATCAACAGGAATCAAAGAAGGTTCAACAGTAAAAAGAACACAACGTATTGCTTCTCTTAAAGTAGGAGAACAAATGGTAGGTCGTGTTGTAGATACTTTAGGTAACCCAATTGATGGTAAAGGTCCAATCGGTGGTGAGTTATACGAGATGCCATTAGAAAGAAAAGCTCCTGGAGTTATCTTCCGTCAACCAGTAACTGAACCATTACAAACAGGAGTAAAAGCAGTTGATGCTATGATTCCAGTAGGTAGAGGTCAACGTGAGTTGGTTATTGGTGACCGTCAAACTGGTAAATCAACAGTTTGTATTGATACCATCTTAAATCAAAAAGAATTTTACGATGCAGGAAAACCTGTATTCTGTATATATGTTGCAATTGGGCAAAAAGCTTCAACTGTAGCAGGAATCGCAAAAATGTTAGAAGAAAAAGGTGCAATGGCTTATACCGTTATTGTTGCTGCAAATGCTTCTGACCCAGCTCCAATGCAAGTATATGCTCCTATGGCAGGTGCTGCAATTGGTGAGTATTTTAGAGATTCTGGTCGTCCAGCTTTAATTGTTTATGATGATTTATCTAAACAAGCTGTAGCTTACCGTGAGGTGTCTTTATTATTAAGAAGACCACCAGGACGTGAGGCTTATCCTGGAGACGTTTTCTACTTACACTCTCGTTTATTAGAAAGAGCTTGTAAAGTAATTAACAACGACGAAATCGCTAGAAACATGAACGATTTACCAGATTCTATCAAAGGAATCGTTAAAGGTGGTGGTTCGTTAACAGCGTTACCAATTATCGAAACTCAAGCGGGTGACGTATCTGCATATATCCCAACAAACGTAATTTCGATTACAGACGGACAGATCTTCTTAGATGGTGATTTATTCAACTCTGGAGTTCGTCCTGCAATTAACGTAGGTATTTCTGTATCTCGTGTGGGAGGTAATGCACAGATTAAATCAATGAAAAAAGTATCTGGTACTTTAAAATTAGACCAAGCACAATTCCGTGAATTAGAAGCTTTCGCGAAATTTGGTTCTGACTTAGATGCGGTTACTTTAAACGTTATTGAAAAAGGAAAAAGAAACGTTGAAATCTTAAAACAAGGTTTAAACTCTCCTTTTACAGTAGAAGATCAGGTGGCTATCATTTATGCAGGTTCTAAAAACTTGTTAAGAAATGTACCAGTTGTAAAAGTAAAAGAATTTGAAAAAGATTTCTTAGAATACTTAAACGCTAAACACAGAGATACATTAGACGCACTTAAAGCAGGTAAGTTTGATGACGCTATCACTGACGTTTTAGAAAAAGTAGCGAAAGAAATTTCAGCAAAATATAATTAATTTTCAGTGAAAAGTGAATAGTGATTAGTGAAGAGCTAATTACTATTCACTAATTACTAATTACTATAAAAACATGGCAAACTTAAAGGAAATACGTAATAGGATTACTTCTGTTTCATCTACGATGCAAATTACATCGGCGATGAAAATGGTTTCTGCTGCAAAATTAAAAAAAGCGCAAGATGCTATTACAGCAATGCGTCCGTATGCAGAAAAACTTACTGAGCTATTACAAAACTTAAGTGCAACTCTTGAAGGAGAAGTTGGTGGTGCTTTTACAGCTCAAAGAGAAGTAAATAAAGTACTTATCGTTGCAATTACTTCAAACAGAGGTTTGTGTGGTGCGTTTAATACGAATGTAATTAAACAAGCAAAAGCAGTTGCTGATACATATGCAGGAAAACAAGTAGATATTTTTGCTATTGGTAAAAAAGGAAACGACGTTTTGCGTAAAACAAACAACGTAATCGAGGTTAACAATGTTATTTTTGACAAATTAACTTTCGAAAATGCTTCTGATATTGCACAACAATTAATGGATAAATTTGTGAAAGGCGATTACGATAAAATCGAAATCGTTTACAACGAATTTAAAAATGCTGCAACTCAAATTGTAAGAACACAACAGTTTTTACCTTTAGCTCCAATTGTGGGTGGCGAAGTAGTAGCTTCTGATTATATTTTTGAACCATCTAAAGAAGAAATTGTGTTGACATTGATTCCGAAATCATTAAAAACACAATTATACAAATCGATTAGAGATTCATTTGCAGCAGAACACGGAGCACGTATGACAGCAATGCATAAAGCAACCGATAACGCTACAGAATTAAGAGACCAATTAAAATTAACCTACAACAAAGCGCGTCAAGCAGCTATTACAAACGAAATCTTAGAAATCGTTGGTGGAGCAGAAGCTTTGAACAACTAATTTTAATTTAGATATTATAAAAAGTCCCGATTTACTCGGGACTTTTTTGTTTTATATTTGTGATATTAATTTTGATAAAATCAAACATTTGTCCAATGAATAAGTTGTCAATCATTCTGCTTTGTTTTAGTTTTTTAAGCTGTATTAAAAATGAAAAACTCGATAATAATGAGTCTAGTATTTTTTTTGACAGTTTTAAAGAGTTGAACAAAAAAAACTATGATTTTAGTAAAATTAAGTATATTGCTATTGGCGATTCATTAGCGTACAATAATTGGATAGAGGACAGTGGTGTTGATACGATTAAATTAAAAAAATATTTAAATACAAAAAATCTATTCTCATTAAATACAATAAAAAATATCGAAAATTATCCAATTTTTGAAAAATATAAAAAGTTTGATTTTAATGAATATTTTATTTACAAAAGAAAGAATACAAATTCAAATTTTAATGAATATTATACCCTGAACTTTAATCGATGTCAGTTACTCTCAATTCAATTTGTAATTTTTAATGAAAGAAAAGATAGGGTTCTTATTTCACATAGTTTGGATTGTACATTTGGATCTATTGATATTTATTCAAAAATAGAAAATAATAAATGGATTTTTTTAAAGAATATATCAAAGGTATCTAATTAGTATAATTGTCATATTACTAATCAGACAATGTAATCAGATAGCGCATAATTACATTCCGTGCCCAAAAGAAATATTCACCACACCACAAATTCATTTAACAAAACCTTTTTTCCCTCATTTACTTTTATTGGTATATTTGTAAGTAACAAACTATTTTCCAATGAAAAAATATTGCTGTTTCTTCTTACTACTTTTCACCTTTTTTGGTAATGCTCAAAATCTTCGTTTAGAAGACATCATGAAAGGCGACGAATTCATCGGGCACCAACCCGAAAATCACCGTTGGTCTATCGATGGACAAACCGTTTTATTTGATTGGAATCCGAATAATGAAGTCGATAACAGCACCTATTTTTGGAACAAATCGAGTAAGTCGCCTCAAAAAGTAACGACTTCAAATCCTATTTATGATTTGGATTTTATGTCTACACAGAAAGATTATGATGTTGTGTATTATACCAATCAAGGCGTTTTATATGCGTATACCAAATCCACAAAAAAGACAAAAAAAGTAATTCAATTAGCAGATAGAATTGCTTCTGTTCAAAGAAGTAGTGATCCTAATATTATCTTTTTTCAGCAAAATCGTAATGTATATCAATTCAACACCAAAGATTTTTCGATTGTTCAATTAACGAATTTTAGAACCGGAAAAGAAAGTAAATCATCAAAAGAAGAAGATTCATTTCTAAAAGATCAACAAAAAGAATTGTTTCAATTTGTTCGTGATGAAGCAAAAGCAGACGATTGGTATGAAACGCAATCCAAATCCAAAAAAGAGAAGTTTCCAAAAGAAATTTTCTATGACAAATCATCGTTAGAACAAGTAAAAGCATCGCCTGATGGAAAATTTGTAACCTTTAGAATTTCAGATTATCCAAATCAGCCATCTACAAATGTTGAAAATTTCATCACCGCTGATGGATTTACGCGTCAAGAAAAAGCAAGGGCAAAAGTCTCATTTGATAATTTCAGTAAGCACAAATTCGGAATTTTCAATGTAAAAAAAGATACTACGTATTACGTTTCGTTTTCCAATTTATCAGGCATCAAAGACGCACCAAAATATTATCAAGAATATGAGGATTTAAAAGGCGATTCGGAATACGATATTCCTGTAGTAATGCAAAGTCCGGTGTATAGCAAAGATGGAAAAAATGCTGTTTTAGAAATCAGAAGTCAAGACAACAAACACCGTTGGATGGTACAATTGGATTTAGTTTTAGGAAAAATAACCGAGTTAGATCATCAATATGACGAAGCTTGGATTGGCGGACCTGGAATTCCGGGTTATAGTTTCAGTAGCGGAACTTTAGGTTTTATTGATAATTCAACCATTTATTTTCAATCGGAAGCAACTGGTTTTTCGCATTTGTACACGTACAATTTAAAAACCAAGAAAAAAGAAGCATTAACAAAAGGTAATTGGGAAGTTCGAAATGTTCAATTATCGAATGATACCAAATCGTTTTATATCACAACTACGACAACACATCCGGGCAACAGAAGTTTTTACAAATTGGACATCGCTTCCAAAAAAATGACCGGAATTTTAACGAATGATGGCAACTACGAAGTAGAATTATCTCCAGATGAACAAACACTTTTGGTGCGCTATTCGTATAAAAACAAACCATGGGAATTGTTCGTTGGTGCTAACAAACCGAATGCCGATTTGAAACAAATTACATTTTCAACTACGCCTGAATTCAAAAAATACAACTGGAAAACACCAGAAGTTATTACATTTAAAGCAGAAGATGGAACGACAGTCTACGCACGTTTGTACCAACCAAAAGTGGAGAACAAGAACAAAGCGGCAGTCATTTTTGTACACGGCGCTGGTTATTTGCAAAACGCACACAATTATTGGAGCACGTATCACAGAGAATTCATGTTTCACAATTTGCTTACTGATTTAGGTTACACGGTTTTAGACATCGATTACAGAGCCAGCGATGGTTACGGTCGCGATTTTAGAACGGGAATTTACCGTCATATGGGCGGAAAAGATTTATCCGACCAATTGGATGGGAAGAAATATTTGCTTCAAAATTTAGGAATTGACGCCAACCGAGTAGGAATTTACGGTGGTTCGTATGGTGGATTTATTACATTAATGGCTTTATTGACAGAACCTGGCGAATTCAAAGCTGGAGCCGCGTTACGTTCAGTTACCGATTGGGCGCATTATAATCACGGATACACGTCAAACATTTTGAATTTTCCAGAAACCGATCCTGAAGCGTACAAGAAAAGTTCTCCAATCTATTTTGCGAATAATTTACAAGACAAATTGTTAATGTTACACGGAATGGTAGACGATAACGTACAATTCCAAGACATTGTTCGATTAACACAACGATTTATCGAATTAGGTAAAAAAGACTGGGATTTAGCCGTATTTCCAGTAGAAGCCCACGGATTTAAAAGAACGTATTCTTGGGTTGACGAATACCGAAGAATTTTAGACTTATTCAACGAAAATCTATTAAAAAAGTAAAATGCCACAGTTAATTGAATTAGGAACTAAAGCCGAAATGTTAGAGCAATTATCCATCATACAACAATTGTATCCCGATTATACGCTTGAAATTTATGGCGATTTGCTAGACAAAATGATTCCACACAATTACAAACAATTAATTGTAGTGGAAAACGGAATAACAATGGGTTTAGCTGGGTTTTGGATTGGTACTAAATTGTGGTCTGGCAAATATTTAGAATTAGATAATGTGGTGGTGCACGAAGATTTTCGTTCCAAAGGAATTGGTAGTATCATGACCGAATATCTAAATCAAAAAGCAATCGATGAAAATTGCAATATGGTTGCTTTAGATGCTTATACGACTAATTTTGGAGCACAAAAATTCTATATGAATCATGGTTTTGTTCCCAAAGGGTTTCATTTTGTAAAATATTTGAAGGATTAATTATTCAAGTATTCCCAAATAAAACTATAAAATTCGCTTTGTTGTTTTACTCTTTTCTCGTAGCTTGAAATGTTTCCAGAATGACCAGCCGTTTTATTTACTTTCAGATAAATTGGATTTTTCTGTGCAGTTCTATTTTGTAATCTTGCTACAAATTTATAGGATTGAAATGGTGGCACTCTATCGTCGTTTTCAGAAGTAATAATTAAACAAGTTGGATAATTTACATCTTCTTTAATCGTGTGATAAGGCGAATAAGAAATCATAGATTGAAATTCTTCTTTGTTATTTGGATTTCCATATTCATCAAAATGATGTATTCCAGAAGTGTATTTATCAAGAGTAGCCATATCTAATCTTCCCATTTCAGAGACTACTACTTTGAATAAATCAGGGCGTTGTGTCATTGCGGCACCCACAACTAATCCGCCATGCGAACCACCATTAATGGCTAATTTGTTTGGATTGGTATATTTTTCTCGAATTAAAAACTCAGCAGCATCCACAAAATCATTAATCGAATTGATTTTTTTCAATCCTTTTCCTTCTTTGTGCCAGTTTTTTCCTTTTTCGCCACCACCTCTAACTTTCGCAAAGGCATAAACACCACCTTTTTCTAAAAAATGCAATAACCCAGTGTCATAATTTGGGCTGCTAACACTTCCAAAACCGCCATAAGCTCTTAATAAAGTGGGATTATTTCCATTAAGCTCAATTCCTTTTTTGTGAATAATAACTATCGGAATATCTTTATTATCTCTACTCTTATAAGTAATCGTTTTGGTTTCAAAATAGTTAAATGGGAATAAGGTTGGTTTTGGTTGAATAAAATCATTAAAATAAATATCGTTAGCTCCAGTAGTAATATTTAACTTGTAATTTAATGAAGAAATAGTGTACGAATAAAACGTAACAAAAAGTTCATTTGTTTTTTCGTCATAAAATCTAATTTGAAAATCCATATTGTGTGGTGCTTCAAATTTTCTGATAAATTTCCCAGTATAATCGTATATAGACATATAATATTTGCCCATATTGTCATACTTGCAAATAATATAATTTTCTAAAAAAGTGGCGTCAATTAGTAAATGAGAATATATTTGAGGAATTAAAACAGTACTTTCTGTTCTATTATTTATATCAAAATAACTGATGTTTCCCCATGGGTATTTTTCATCAGAAAAGTAGAATTTATCGTTAATAATATTTAAAAGTTCAAGATTACTTTTGTCGTCTTTTATGAAGTTTTTAAACTGAAATAGTTCGTTTTCAATAGTGGTGTAATAGTAGTTTTTAGTTGTTTCATCTTCGCTTGTTTCAACAACAAATAATTTATTTTGTTTGGTAAAAAAACTAAAGTTTGACTTTGTATTTGAAGTGTCAAAAACCAATTGGTCTTTACTTTGAATATCTCCAATTTTATGATAGTATAACTGATATGTAGAATCTTTTGCAAAGAACTCTTTGTTTGAATTTTTCTTGTAAAAAATACCTCTGTCGCCATTCCAAGCAACATTAGAAAATTTAATATCGGTTAAAACATCATCAAGATATTTTTTATTGGTAAAGTCTTTAAATTTAATTTCTTGTCTATCACTCCCATTCGGACTAATTTTAAAAGCCAAATATTTAGCATTTTTGGAAGGAAAATAACCAGATAAAACCACATTCGCATCTTTGTAAACATCAAAAGGATCAACCAACGGTTTTCCTAAATCATTTAAACTTTCTCTATAATATAAAACGCTTGGTTTGTTTTTATCGATTCTATAGGTGTTGTAAAAATACTTCCCTTTTTTACTAGGCAATCCATTCGTAGATAAATAATCATAATCTTTTATTTTGAATGAAAAATTATAATTTCTAACTAATTCTGATAGTTTTTCTTCGCTAATATTGTTTTGTAAAGTTACCCAATCGGCAACTTCTTTATCAGAAGTGTTTTCTAACCAAGCATAATCGTCTTGTATCGTAATTTCGTGTTTTGAAAGCGTTGAGGAAACTTTTTTTGTCTCAATTTTTTGTTGAGAAAATACGGTAGAAGTAACAAAAAGAAGTAAAAATAAAAATCGTGTCATAATCTAACAAATAGTATTGCGAAAGTATTAAAATATTATGCTAAACAATACTTTTGGACTGTTTTTTGCAATAATAATTTCAGTAACTTTATCAAAACGAAATTTATCATGATTCAATATATTTTATACCTATTCTTTGCCACAACATTAATCTCTTGTAACACAACTGAAACAATAGTGCAAGAAAACAATTTATCTACATCTTACGAAACTTGGGTTGCTGGTGTTCGAGGTGGTGGAAGCGGGATCAATTTTTATGTTGATTTAAAAACCGAATTAAGTAAAGAAATCGAACTAAAAAAAGTAATCTTTAGAGGACATGAAGCGCCTTTTGAAAAACAAGATGCGTTACATTTCATTGCAAGAATAAAGACTGAGGGCAATCAACAAAAGTTTGAAGGTGATGATACCAAAATTTACACCAGTACAAAAAACGCTTTAACCTTAGCCGAAAACGAAGCCGTTTTAATTTTCTTAAAAAACGGAAAAGAAATTCGTCAAACTATTAAAGAAGTTAAAGAAAAACCAATGTTGCTTTATCCTTCGGCAAAACCAAAGTTTTAATTACATTTGTTATTCTAAAACCAAAGGAAATTGAGTCTTTACAAAAGTCTTTTTAAACAAACAGCGATTTATGGCATAGCAACCGTTTTGCCAAGAATTATCAGCTTTATTCTAAATCCAATTTTTGTCTATTATCTAACCGATAAAGAAAAAATGGGTGAAGTTTCCGTTATTTTTTCCTATTTGGTTTTCTTCAACGTAATCTTATCTTACGGAATGGAAACAGCTTTTTTCCGATTTTATAATTCTGAAAATGATAAAAATAAAGTAATTTCTACATCAACAATTTCGCTTTTTTGGTCAACGATAGGATTTTTAGCATTGTTCCTTTTGTTTCGAAAAGATTTAGCACTTTGGTCAGAAATCAATGTGGAATACATTGTTTTTACCATTTGGATTTTAGCTTTAGATGCTTTGGCAATTATTCCGTTTTCCAAAATTAGAGCTGAAGGTCGTCCGATAAAATATGCGGTGATTAAGATTTCAAGCGTATTAATCAATTTGTTGTTAAATGTTTTCTTTTTGATTCTTTTACCCGATTTAGCAAATGAATCATCAAATCCGTTATTACAAACCATATATCATGATGATTTTCAAATTGGATACATTTTTGTTGCAAATTTAATTGCAAGTTTGATTACATTACTTTTCATTTTACCTGATTATTTCAAAATTAAATGGCAATTTGATGCTGATTTGTGGAAGAAAATGATGCAATACGGTTTGCCTATTTTAGTGGCCGGAATTGCCTTTGCTATAAATGAACATTTCGACAAGATTTTGTTAGATTGGATGGAAGTCGACATGGCTGATATTGGAGCCTATTCTGCTTGTTACAAAATCGGAATGTTTATGGTGTTGTTCCGAACCGCTTATTCTTTAGGAATTGAACCGTTTTTCTTCAGTCACGCAAAAAATGAAAATGCACCTCAAACGTATGCTACGATTACAAAATACTTCGTCATTTTTGGTTCGTTTATTTGCTTAGGTGTTATCGTTTTTGCTGATATTTTAAAATTAATTTTAGTTCCAAAAGACATTTATTGGGATGCGATGGATGTTGTGCCATTAATAGTTTTAGCCAATTTCTTTTTAGGCATTTACACGAATTTATCCGTTTGGTATAAATTAATTGATAAAACCAGAATTGGCGCTTATATTTCAATTGTTGGAGCAATAGTAACTTTAGTTTTAAATTTACTTTTAATTCCAATCATAAGTTATATGGGTTCTGCAATTGCTACTATTTTGGCTTACGGAACCATGATGTTCATTTCATACTATATGGGACAAAAAAAATATCCAATTCCATACGATAAGAAATCAATTTTTACTTATTTAGGATTAGCAATAGTGCTTTCGGGAATTTCATTTTATGTGCCAATTTTACGCGAAACTTACTTATTCGGAATTGCATCTATCTTGTTTTTTGCTTACTTTGTATACCGAAACGAAAAAGAAACCATTTTAACGATTATCAGAAGAAAATAATATGCAAATCAAAATCATCAATAAATCAAATCACGAGTTACCAAACTACGAAACCATCGCTTCGGCAGGAATGGATTTACGCGCGAATATCTCAGAATCAATTACATTAAAATCATTAGAAAGAACCATCGTAAAAACCGGACTTTTCATTGAATTACCAATCGGTTTTGAAGCACAAGTTAGACCAAGAAGTGGTTTAGCAGCCAAAAAAGGAATCACCGTATTAAATTCACCAGGAACAGTCGATGCCGATTATCGTGGAGAAATTGGTGTGATTTTAGTAAATTTATCCAATGAAGATTTCGTAATCGAAAACGGAGAACGCATCGCCCAATTAATCATCGCCAAACACGAACGCGCTGAATGGCTTGAAGTAACTGAATTGTCAGAAACTTCAAGAGGTGAAGGCGGTTTTGGTAGTACTGGAGTGAAGTAAAGCCCCCTAACCCCCAAAGGGGGAATTGACAAAATTGTGTAAATAGTTAAATATAAATTGAATTAATTAATAAAATCCTATTGACCCCTAATAGGAATTCCCCTTCGGGGGTTAGGGGGCTAACATGAAAATAATCGTACCAATGGCAGGTCGTGGTTCACGCCTTCGCCCACATACCTTAACCATTCCAAAACCATTAATTCCAGTAGCTGGAAAACCAATAGTTCACAGATTAGTGGAAGATATTGCCGGAGTTTTAAATCAGAAAATAGACGAAGTTGCGTTTATTATTCACGAGAGTTTTGGTAAAAAAGTAGAAGAAGATTTAATTGCCATTGCTCAAAAATTAGGTGCAAAAGGAACTATTTATTATCAAAACGAAGCCTTAGGAACAGGTCACGCGATTATGTGCGCCAAAGATTCTTTGAGTGGTCCAGCTGTTATTGCTTATGCAGATACATTAATTCGTGCGGATTTTGATTTGGATACTTCTGCCGATAGCGTAATTTGGGTAAAACAAGTCGATCAACCTGAAGCTTTTGGTGTGGTAAACTTAGATGCTAATGGAGAAATTATCGAATTGGTAGAAAAACCAAAAGAATTCGTATCCGATTTAGCGGTTATTGGAATTTACTATTTTAAAGATATTGCTGTTTTGAAAAACGAATTGCAATCGGTACTTGATAATAACATTATTCATGGTGGCGAATACCAAATTAACGATGGTATTAAACAAATGATGGCAAAAGGCATGAAATTTGTACCAGGTAAAGTGGACGAATGGATGGATTGCGGAAACAAAGATGTTACAGTGGAAACCAACACGAGAATGTTAGGTTTTTTACATAACGATGGCGAAAATTTAGTTGCTGCTGATGTGAAGTTAGAAAATTCAACTATTATTCCACCATGTTACATTGGTGAAGATGTGGTGTTGATTAATACAACCGTTGGTCCAAATGTTTCATTAGGAAAAGGGTGTCACGTAATTGATTCAACCATAAAAAATAGCTTGATTCAAACACACGCACATATCAAAAATGCCAAATTAGACAACGCTATGATAGGGAATCATGCTAGTTTTGATGGCAATTTTACAAGTATTAGTATCGGAGATTATTCGGTTTTAGAATAGATGATAAAAAGAAAACACATAGCTTTTTTGGCGTTCCTGCTTTTTAGTTTTGGGAATCACTTGTTTGCGCAAGATAATCCCGATGCGATTGCTTTGGTGGACGACCAATTGGAGAATAATTTTTACGAAGCTGTAAAACAACGCGGCATCGAAAATTACGATAAAGCTATTGTGGCAATTCAAAAATGTATTGAAAAAGATTCAAAAAATGCGGCTTTTCAATATGAATTAGGCAAAAATTATTTGAGCCTAAAAAATTATGTTGATGCCGAAAGTGCTTTCAAAAAAGCAGTTGAGTTAGACAACAAACAACGTTGGTATTGGAACGGATTGTACGACGTGTATTATCAAACTAAAGATTATCAAAAATCGATTCCGATTGTAGAAAAATTAATTGAGTTTGATACTAACATGAAAGAAGATTTGGTTTCGCTTTACATGAATACCAACCAACATGGAAAAGCGTTAGAATTGTTGAAAGACATGGAATCGAAATCCAAGTTGACCAGTACAATGGAATACTATAAATTGAAGATTCAAGAATCAAATGCTTATACAAAACCACAAAAAGAACAATTAGAAGAAGCAATTAAAAAGAATCCAAAAGACGAACAGAATTACATCGACTTAATAGTTTTATACTCGAGTTTCAATCAGGAAGACAAAGCTTTTGAAGTGGCAAAACAATTGGAAAAAGAAATCCCAAATTCCGATTGGGCACATGTAAGTTTAGTGAAATTTCATTTGAATAATAACGATGGAACGAATGCGTCAAAATCTATGTTTAAAGTTTTGGATAACGATAGAATGGATTTAAAAATCAAACATCGCGTTTTTAATGAATTTTTAATTTTTGCTGTAAAAAACCCAACATTTCTGAAAGATCTTGACAAAGCAATTCCTTATTTTGATAACGATAGAGAAATTAATGTAGCTAAAGAAGTTGCCAAATTTTTCTGGAAAAAGAACGATTTAGAAAATGCTTCGAAATATTTTGATAAAGGAATCAAAAAGAATTCTGATGATGTTGAAGCGATGGAATTGTACTTAGAAGTGTTAATTCAGAAGCAAGATTTTCAATTGGTAACCAAAAAAGCAGAAGAATATTTGGAGTCATTTCCAACACAAGTTGGGTTCTATTTTTATGCTGGTTTAGGGTACAATCAACTTAGAGAATATAAAAAAGCAAAGAACATTTTAGAAAACGGCTTGGATTTTGTAGTTGAGTTTAATCCTACAGAATCTGGAATTTACAACAATCGTTTCAATGTTAATTTTTACAAACAATTAATTATCAGTTGCGAGAATTTGAATGACAAGGTTAAAAAAGAAGTGTACACCAACAAATTAAAGCAATTACAAAAATAAATGAAGTCAATACTATCAGCCTTTTTAGTCGTTTTTTTAATCGGATGTAAATCTAAGCAAGCCGTTGCTACAGCCGCCGCAAATGAAAATACCGAAGTTTCAAAAGTAATCAAAGGTCATTATAAAAATGAACACGATTTTACTACGCTAAATATCAGAGCAAACGCTAAATACGAAGATGAGAAACAATCTCATTCTATGAATGCCGATATTCGAATTAAAAAAGATGAAATCATCTGGATAAACATTAAGTTTTTCGGAATTCCAATGGCAAAAGCGATGATAACTCCAACAAAAGTGAGCTATTACGAAAAGATAAATAACACATATTTTGAAGGCGATTTCAGTATGTTAAGCAATTGGTTAGGAACCGACTTAGATTTCAATAAAGTACAGAATTTATTTCTTGGAAAATCAATTGACGATTTAACAAAAGATAAGTGGATTTCAGAAGTGGTGGATAAAATGTTCAAGTTGTCTTTACCTACGAATGCTGATGTTTCCAAAGAATTTTATTTTGAAGGCGCTAATTATTTATTAAAAAAAGAAACAATAACTCAAGCAAGTAAAAACCGAAATTTAGAAATTCGTTATCCTTCGTTCAAAGAAGAAAAAGGAATGTTTTTACCAAATGAAATCAATATTAAAGCGGAACAGAAAGACAAAGTGACTATCGATATTGAGTATAAGAACACAACATTTAATGAGAATTTGAGTTATCCTTATTCGGTGCCTAGTGGTTACACCGCAGTTGAAATCAATTAATTTTTTATTTAAGTAAAAAAACTACCTTTGTAAAAATCCTTGTTGCATGAACCAATTCATTAAAATCCTATTTTTCTTTTTTATTACAAGCCTATGTTTTGCCCAACCTTCTGAACAGCAAAAGTTAGAAGAGCGCAAAGCACAAATTCTGAAAGAAATTTCAGAAAATAAAGCACGTTTAGAAGCTGAAAAAAAGAAAGAAAAATCGGTTTTAAAACAGATTAGTCAGCAAAAAAACTTGATTCAATTACGTCAAAAATTACTCAATACAACGGCAAAGCAAACGCGTTTATTAAGTGACGAAATCTATTTAACACAGTTAGAAATGAACAAGTTAAATAGAGAATTAAAAGTATTGAAAGAAGATTACGAAAAAATGATTGTAAAATCATACAAAAGCCGAAACGAGCAAAGTAGAATTATGTTTGTACTTTCAGCAGAAAATTTTCTTCAAGCATATAAACGAATTCAGTATATGAAACAATATGCAGGATTTAGAAAAATGCAAGGGGAAGAAATCAAGGATAAACAAAACAAACTAGTAGTCGCTGAAAAACGATTATCGGAAAGTAAAAAAGAAAAAGAAGTTGTTTTAGCTCAAACTGAAAAAGAAAAGCAAGAGTTAGAAAAAGAGAAGCAAGAACAAGAGCGTTTAGCAAAACTAATTCAAAAAGACAAAAAGAAAATATCGGCTGAAATTAGCAAAAAGCAAAAAGAAGCAAAAGATATTGATGCGAAAATCAAAAAATTAATTGCCGCAGAAATTGCTGCTGCTAATAAACGAAATGCTGCAAAAACAGGAACAACAGCTCCAAAAGCAGGAACAACGGCTGCATCAAAATTTGTGTTATCTGCTGAAGGAAAAGTAGTTTCAGATAATTTTAAAGCCAATAAAGGTAAATTGCCTTGGCCGGTTGTTGATGGTTATATTTCATTAAAACATGGCGATCAACCGCATCCAGTTCATAAAAATTTAACCATTCATAACAGTGGTGTTGAAATTTCTACAAAACCAGGTGCTTCGGCAAGAGCTGTTTTTGGTGGCGAAGTGTTGCAAGTTCAAGTAATTTCGGCAAACAACAAAGCAGTTTATATTCAGCATGGAGATTTTATTACTGTTTATTTGAATTTATCTTCTGTTAGCGTAAGCAAAGGTCAAAAAGTGACAATCAAACAAAATATCGGAAAAATCCATACCGATTCTTCTGGAAGTGCGGTAATTAAGTTTTTAGTATTACAAAACACAACAACACTAAATCCAGAATCTTGGTTAAACTTATAAAATGAAAATGAGGTCTAAATGGCCTCATTTTTTTTGAATCATAATTTCTTGTACTTTTATATTTCAATAGAAAATCATGAACGTAGCACAAATCAAAATACTTCACATCGATAGCAATCATCCTTTGCTTTGGGAACAATTAGAACAAGCGGGTTTTCATAACGAAGCCGATTTTACTTCATCCAAACAAGAAGTAGAAGCCAAAATTGAAAACTACCACGGAATTGTCATTAGAAGTCGATTTAAAATTGATAAAACGTTTTTAGATAAAGCTACTAATTTGCAATTCATTGCTAGAGTTGGTGCTGGTTTAGAAAGTATCGATTGTGATTACGCTAAAACGAAAGGAATTCATTTAATTGCTGCTCCAGAAGGAAATGCTAATGCAGTTGGCGAACACGCTATCGGAATGCTATTATCACTTTTTAATAATCTAAACAAAGCCAATAATGAAGTAAAATCCGGTCAATGGAAACGAGAAGCCAATCGCGGACACGAATTAGAAGGAAAAACTATCGGAATTATCGGTTATGGCAACATGGGGAAATCATTCGCCAAAAAATTACGTGGATTTGATGTAACGGTTTTATGTCATGATATTTTACCGAATATGGGAAATGAAAATGCAACTCAAGTACCATTATCCGAACTTCAAGAAAGAGCTGATGTTTTAAGTTTGCACACACCTTGGACACCCGAAACCGATAAAATGGTAAATTCGGATTTCATAAATAAATTTAAAAAACCATTTTGGTTGATTAATACAGCAAGAGGAAATTCAATAGTAACTGCGGATTTGGTTGAAGCATTACAATCAGGTAAAATTTTAGGCGCCGGTTTAGATGTTTTGGAATACGAAAAACTATCTTTCGAAACCTTGTTTGAAGGTGAAAAACCCGCCGCTTTTGAATATCTTTTACAAGCTGAAAATGTATTACTAACACCACACATTGCGGGTTGGACTTTTGAAAGTCATCAAAAATTAGCACAAACCATTGTAGATAAGATTTGTAAGATTTATTAATAATGTTTGTAACATTTGACTTTGTTGTCGACTAATAAAGAAAATATTTTTATATTAGCATTTTATGGCGCATCCGAAAAGCCTTACGAGTAGGAGACAACTAAAACAAACAATTTTACAATGGAATCACAAAAAGTAGACATGTTCATGATGACGAACGCGAAATTTTTCGAAGGTCATCAATTAAATGCAATCAGAGAACGTTTATTACAAATGGATGACGATAAATGGCCAATGGTACAAACACTTCAGTTTAAAGACCCAACAACTTCTTTATTAATTTCAATTTTTGCTGGAGCTTACGGAATTGACCGTTTCTATATCGGTGATACTGGTATGGGAGTTGGAAAACTACTTACTTGTGGTGGTTTAGGAGTTTGGGCTATCGTGGATTGGTTTTTAATTCAAGGGGCTACCAAAGAGAAAAACATGGAATTATTCAACAGAACTTTTATGTTCTAATAAATGAATAAAAACAAGCTATATCTATTTCTTTTATTCGCTTGTTTTGTAGGGTATAGTTGGTTGCTTTTTTCGTTGCAACACGAACACGAAATTCAAAGTAAAGAATTTACCGTTTGTTTGTTTAAAAAAGTAACCACTGTTCCTTGTCCTTCTTGCGGAACTACTCGTTCTGTAATGCAATTTTCACACGGAAATTTTCTTTCAGCAATTTTAATCAATCCTTTTGGTATAATTGTTGGGCTAATAATGATTGTAGCTCCCATTTGGATTAGCTATGATTTCATTCAAAAAAAGGAAACTTTTTACACCGCTTATTTAAAAATTGAAACTATACTCAGAAAACGAAAAGTCGCTATTGTACTTATCGTTCTGGTAATAGCCAATTGGATTTGGAACATTAAAAAAAATCTATGATTACAACAGCAAAATTTAATTATCAACCTCACGAATCGGAACTAGAACGTGCATCAAATAGCTATTTGATGTCATTAGTAGCCGTAATTGGTGGTTTGCCATTGCCTATTTTAAATTTGATGGCAAGTATTTTCTTTTATTTAGGAAACCGAAAAAGTACGGCGTTTGTAAAATGGCATTGTACACAAGCTTTGGTTTCTCAATTAGGCTTGTTTTTCTTCAATAGTGCTGGTTTTTGGTGGACAATGTCTATTCTTTTTCAAGATGGAGAGGCAACCAATTACTACCTTGCTTACATTATTACGTTAGTGGTTTTTAACTTAATTGAGTTTTTCTTTACTTTAATTATCGCGACTAAAGTAAGAAAAGGACAACACACTGAATTCTTCTTTTTTGGAGATGTTACTAATTTAATTTGCAAAACGAATGAAGGTATTAAGTAAAGGATTAGTTATCGTAGCACTATTTTTTGGTGTTTGGATGTTGTTATCGCAAATTGATTTTGTGAAGCATTTTAAAGTAAAAGAAGCCAAAACAGGAACTGAAAAAACACTAGGTGATATCATTTGGAACGAAATTGAAGATACAGAAACCATCATTTTTGATGATTCAATTGTGAATACTTTGGATTCCTTATTATTGCCAATCTGTAAAGAAAACGCCATCGAAAGAGACAGTTTAAAAGTACACATCATTGACAAAGATGAAGTAAATGCTTTTGCTATGCCTGATAATCATTTGGTGGTTTACACTGGTTTAATCAAAGCTTGTAAAAACGAACAAGCGTTATTAGGTGTTTTAGGTCACGAAATTGCTCATATTGAAGGTAATCATGTGATGAAAAAGTTGTCGAAAGAAATTGGTCTTTCCGTTTTATTATCGATTACAACGGGTTCAAATGGTGCGGTTTTAAGTGAGATTTTAAAAACACTTTCATCATCAGCTTACGACAGAAGTTTAGAAACCGAAGCCGACATGCAAAGCGTGAAATATTTGCTTAACGCGAATATCGACCCAAGACCATTTGCTGATTTTCTTTACGAATTATCCGTTGATAATGAGTTACACAAATATACCTATTGGGTTTCCACGCATCCCGAATCAGAAGCGAGAGCCAAAACCATTTTGAATTATCTAAAAGGTAAAAAAATAAAGTCAAAGCCTATTTTAACTAAAGAAGCTTGGGAAGATTTTCAACAAAAAATAAAGGATAACAATTAAGTTATCCTTTCTCTTTTCTTTCCAATTCCGCTTGAAACTCTTCCATTACGGGTTTCATGGTGCTTTCAGGAATATCAGATATTCGAATATACATTAATCCGTCAACCGCATTATTAAATAGTGGGTCTACATTAAATGCAACCACTCTTGCGTTTTGTTTGATGTATTTCTTAATTAAAACCGGTAAACGTAAAGTACCAGGTTCTAGTTCATCTATAATCTTATCAAATTTATTTAAGTCCGATTCTGTTTCGTTAAAAACAAAATCTTTATCAGCGTCTTTCAGTTTTACTTTAAATTCTTTTTTCGGATGCACATATTGCGCAATGTATGGATCGTAGTAATGTGACTTCATAAATTCAATCATCAACGATTTTGAAAACTCAGAAAACTGATTGCTAATACTTACGCCACCAATCAAATATTTGTGTTCAGGATAATGTAAAGTCGTGTGAACGATTCCTTTCCATAACAAGAACAATGGCATTGGTTTTTGTTGGTATTCTTTGATAATGAACGCTCTACCCATTTCGATAGATTTGCTCATCATATCATACAATTCAGGTTCAAAACGGAACAATTCATGTAAATAAAAGCCGTCAATTCCGTGTTTTGGATAAATATGAGAACCTAATCCCATTCGATAAGCGCCAGCAATACATTGCGCTTCTTCATCCCACAAAAACATATGATGATAATATTTGTCGTAAGGATCTAAATCCAATGATTCGTTCGTTCCTTCTCCTACTTCTCTAAACGTAATTTCTCTTAAACGACCAATTTCGTGTAAGATATTCGGAATTTTATCTGCAGTTACGAAGTAAACTTCATAATTTTTGCTTTGCAATAAACGGTAATCGCCTTTTTTTAGAAAATCCATCTCTTCTAAAATTTGGTCATGATTTGCCGGTTTCGCAATTTGCTTTGGCGATTTTGGAAGACTTAATTTTGGCAAATTAATTTTACTTTCATCTTCAAAAGCATTCGAAAGCATATAGGTTTTCTTACGTAAGAAATCGCCATACGCTTCAATATCTTGGTATTCGTTTTGTTCTGCTACCGAAATAGGTTTTCCTATACGAACTTTAATTACTCTATCTTTTTGTGTTAGTAATTCACTTGGTAATTTTGCAGTTCTAAGTGTATCATTTATTTTAGATAAGAAGTAAAACAATCTACTATTCTTAGCATGAAAATAAATAGGAATAACCGGAACTTGTGCTTTACGAATGACTTTGATTGCACCTTCTTCCCAAGGTTTATCTACGACTAACTTACCATCTTTATAAGTAGAAACTTCTCCAGCAGGAAACATTCCTAAAGGTTTACCATCACTTAAATGACGTAAGGTTTCTTTGATTCCTACCACACTCGATTTAGCATCTTTATGATTCTCAAACGGATTAACCGGCATAATGTACGGTTTCATCGGTTCAATTCGGTGCAATAAAAAGTTGGCGATAATTTTGAAATTCGGTTCTCTTTCAAGCATTAATTTCAAAAGTAAAATACCGTCAATTCCGCCAAGTGGATGATTAGATATCGTAATATAAGCGCCGTCTTTTGGTAAACGTTTTAAATCTTCTTCTGGGATTTCAAATTTGATTTGGAATTCATCTAAAATAGCATTCAAAAATTCCAATTCACTCAAATGTTTGTTTCGGTCATAAATTTTGTTCAGCGAAGAAATCTTAAGCACTTTCATGAGCAACCAGCCCGAGAAAGTCCCGAAAACGCCATATTTGTCGGCATTAATTGCCTTTGCAACTTCTTTAGCAGTAACTAAACCCATTTATAATTTGTTTATTGAGCAAGAAACAAAGATAAGAATTTTGATGAATTTTCAGCACTTTTCATTTGGTAATAAAAAAGGCTATTTTGTTATATTTTTTAGTAGCTTGATAGTTAGTGAATTATGAAATCGATGAAATCTAATCTTTATTTTTAAAAACCTTTTTCTTATATTTGGTCAAAAGCTATAGTAGTAAATGAAAATCATATCATACAACGTTAACGGAATTCGAGCAGCTATAACCAAAGGTTTTTTAGAATGGTTGCAACAAGCAAATCCCGATGTTATTTGTCTTCAAGAAATTAAAGCTACAGAAGACCAAATCCCAAAATTAGAAATTGAAGCAGCAGGTTATCCGTATCAATATTATTTTCCAGCGGAGAAAAAAGGGTATAGTGGTGTAGCTATTTTGTCAAAAATCGAACCTAAAAAGGTGGTTTTCGGAACAGGAATCCAACACATGGATTTTGAAGGAAGAAATTTGCGTTTGGATTTTGAAGACTTATCTGTAATGAGTTTGTATCTTCCATCTGGCACAAATATTGATAGATTAGATCATAAGTTCATGTTCATGGACGATTTTCAAAATTATATCAATGAGTTAAAGAAAGAAATTCCAAACTTGGTGATTTGTGGTGATTATAACATTTGTCATGAAGCAATTGATATTCATGATCCAATTAGAAATGCTAAAATTTCTGGTTTTTTACCGGAAGAGCGCGCTTGGTTAGATGGTTTTATGAAAAGTGGATTTGTAGATACTTTTCGTCATTTAAACAAAGAACCACACAATTACAGTTGGTGGAGTTACAGAGCCAATGCTCGAAATAATAATAAAGGCTGGAGAATCGATTATTGTTTGGCAGCCGAACCTTTGAAAGATAAAATTCAAAGAGCATTAATTTTGCCCGAAGCCAAACATTCCGACCATTGCCCAGTTTTAGTAGAAATTAAATAAAAGTTCAATTACAAGTTCAAATTCAAATATCAACTTCAAAACACAAACCTGAAATTTGAAAATCAATTATAAAAACAAAAAACAAAATGATTAGAAAAATTGCCCTTGCTTGCGTAGTTTTAAGTTTAACTACTTCATGTGTTTCTAAAAAAATCTACCAAGATTTAGAAAACAAATATGCCGATTTAAAGAAAGAACACAACGCTTTATCAGATGAAAACGGATTGTTAAAAACAGATAAAAATCAGTTAGAATTAGATAAAAACAATTTACAAACGGAATTAGATAAAACCAAAGCGGAACGCGATAAATTAGCATCAGATTATGCTGCTACGAAAAAGAATTTAGACAATTTGAAAGCGTCTTATGCTGCGCTTGAAAAAGACAGCAATGATGCTTTAGAAGCAAATATTAATAAAAATAGACAATTGTTAGCTGAGTTAGAAGCCAAACAAAAAGCGTTAACTGCAGAGCAAGATCGATTGAATAAACTGAAAAAAGATTTAGAAGCTTCTTCAACTCGTTTGGCTGAACTAGAAAAAATGATGGCAGACAAAGAAGCGGCTCTGAAAAAATTGAAAGAAACTTTATCAAAATCGTTAAAGGCGTTTGAAGGTAAAGGTTTAACTATTGAAAATAGAAATGGAAAAATTTATGTTTCGATGGAAAACAAGTTACTTTTCGAATCGGGAAGTTGGACAGTGGGTGCTGAAGGAAAAAAAGCCGTGGATTTAGTTGGTAAAGTTTTAGGAGATAATCCAGACATTTCTGTATTAATTGAAGGACATACAGATGATGATAAAATCACAGGAACTATTGGTGGTGGAGTTGAAAATAACTGGGATTTATCTACAAAACGTGCCACAGCTATTGTAAACATTTTATCACAAAACAAAGCTATTGACAAGCGCAATTTAACTGCTGCTGGCCGTGGAGAATATGCACCTTTAATGAGTAATGAAACCGCAGAAGGAAAAGCAAAAAACAGAAGAATCGAAATCATCTTAACACCTAAGTTAGATGAAATTTCTAAAATGTTGAATGAACTATAACATTTCATAAAAGATTGATAAAAAGGCTTGAGTTCAAAATTCAAGCCTTTTTCTTTGGTTTAAACTTTGTAACTTTGGATTTTAAATTTTGAAATTGAAAATGAACTATACGACACTACCAAATACCCAACTAAAAGTCAGTAAAATTTGCTTAGGAACAATGACTTTTGGGAATCAAAATACCGAAAGTGAATCGCACAGTCAATTGGATTATGCCATTGAAAAAGGAATTAATTTTATTGATACTGCCGAAATGTATCCTATTGGCGGAAACGCTCAAATTTTTGGAAGTACAGAACGTCACATCGGAACTTGGATAAAGAATATAGGTGCTTCAGAACGCGAAAAACTGGTTTTAGCCACTAAAATTGCGGGACCTAATCGCGGAATGGAATACATTCGTCAACCGTTGGATTTTTCGAAAAAAAGTATTCACGAAGCGGTAGATTTGAGTTTAAAAAACCTTCAAACGGATTACATTGATTTATATCAAATGCATTGGCCAGAACGCATAATGAACATGTTTCAAAAACGTGGTGTTCAGGAATTAGACCCAAAATGGCAAGACAATATTTTTGATGTGTTAACGGTTTACGACGGATTAATCAAAGAAGGGAAAATCAAACATATTGGACTTTCAAATGAAAATCCGTGGGGAGTAATGCGTTTTTTAATGGAAAGTGAAAAACATGGTTTACCAAGAATTGCAACCATACAAAATCCATTTTCTCTATTAAATCGATTGTATGAAGTTGGTTTATCGGAAATAGGAATGCGTGAAAATGTTGGGTTATTAGCGTATTCCCCTTTAGGTTTTGGATTTTTATCTGGGAAATATTTGAATGGTTATCCTGAGAATTCTCGTATGAAATTGTTTCCTAATTTCGTTCGTTATACCAATGAAAACTGCTTTAAAGCAACCAAACTATACAAAGAATTAGCAGAAGCTAACGGTTTAACGTTAACGCAAATGGCGATTGCTTTTGTACATCGTCAAAAATTTGTGACTTCAACTATTATTGGTGCTACAACTATGGAACAATTGCAAGAAAACATTCAAGCTTTCGAGACTGTTTTATCAGACAAAATTGTGGCTGAAATTGAAAAAATTCAGGAATTAATTCCAAATCCGGCACCTTAAAAATTAACAAATTTTATTTAGTGAAACCAGTTTTTTTAAATATTTTTGTTTTTTTAATTATAAAAATTATACAATGTTGAAAAAATATAGCGTTTTTGTAAGTTTATTTTTTTGTTTTTCACTTAATATGTTTTCACAAACTCTTCCAACTATAGATGATGTTTCTAAACTCAGAAATTGGAATTATGGTTCAGAGATAGATGATAAAAACTCAAATATTGCAGGGTCTCAGTATTTTGAAGATCGTTTTTTAACGGCTAGAGTTTCACTTTTGGACAATAAAGAATTGGAAATTAGATACAATGCTGTTAAAGATGAGATGGAATATAAGAACGAAGGAAAAGTTTTTAGATTGAATAAAAAAGATAGTTTAATAGTTGTTTTTAAGTCTGGAAATAAAATTTATGAATACATGGATTATATTTTCAAGAAAAAATCGGAAAAAGGTTATTTAGTTCGTAAAACAAATTTCAAAAAAACAGATTTATTTGTTAAAGAAATTATTTCTTTTGTTCCTTATAAAGATGCCGCAAATCCTTATGAGCAAGCAACACAAGCTCATTATAGAAAAGATAAAAACGTTTATTTTATTAAACTTGATATTGGGGTTGTTGAGATTCCTAAGAAGAAAAAGGAATTTTTAAAATTATTTTCTGAAAACCAAGAAAATATTGATAACTTTTTAAAGTTAAATAAAGTAGATTTAGATGATGAGAATGATTTAATTTCAATAGTTCGATTTATAAATACAATTTAATTTATAAAATTTTTAAACAGAAATTTTTCCTATAACTATCAATATAAGAATATAATAAATTCTGATTATTCAATAATTAATTTTGTTGTATAATTAGTTCCATTAGTAGTTTCTACAGAAACTAAGTAAATTCCTTTTGATAAAGATGTTGTCGCAATTGTGTTTTCAAGATTTGTGCTTGCTTCTTTAGTAAAAAGTAATTTTCCAGTTAAGTCAAATACATCAATTTTTGTTGCCAAATTGGATGGATGACTTTTTATGGTAAATGATTCTTTGGCAGGATTTGGGAATAACGAAAAACCATTAGTTTCGAAATCAGAACTACTTAAAGACGAATCTATTATTTTATAAATTGTTCCCGATGAAATTCCTGCAATATATAATTCGCCATTCACATCTTCACCAAAAGTTACAAAGTTATTTCCCGAAAATGAAGTTGTAGTTGTTATGACTCCAGCACTGTTAACCATTCTAATTTTGTCATCGCAATAATCAGTAAAGAAATATTTGTTTTGAAAATTGGGATAAGTTGAACCCGTATAAAAATAACCGCCTGTTACTGAACAAGCTCCTCCAGAACGTGCATACTGAGCAAACGGAAAGGTCATTGTTCCTGCAGGCGCACAACCTGAAGTATTGTAAGTTGAATTTCCTTCATAACATCTCCAACCAAAATTAATTCCAGTGTTTGGTAATGGGTTTGCAATTTTATTAATTTCTTCAATAGCACCTTGACCTACATCGGCAATCCATAAATCGCCATTTAATCTGTTGAATGAAAATTTCCATGGGTTTCTTAATCCTATTGCCCAAATTTCATCGTTACCAGCTACACCAACATATGGATTTGTTGGAGGAATTGTGTAATAAGGGGCAACATTTGAATTGACATCAATGCGTAACATTTTCCCTAAATTTTCAGTGATATTTTGGGCTCTATTTTCGGGGTCACCTGAACTTCCGCCATCTCCCATTCCAATGTATAAATAGTCATCAGATCCAAATTTTATGCTTCCGCCATTATGATTGGAATAAGGTTGTGTAATTGTCATTAAAATTGTGCTAGTTGTATTGGCAATATCAGGGTTTACTGAATCTACAGTATATCTTGCAATAACTGTATTTCCTGAAAGATTAGTGTAGTTTACAAAGAAATAACCATTTGTGCCATAGTTGGGATGAAAGGCTAAGCCTAATAATCCGCGTTCTCCATTAGTGGTTATGATGGAAGATAAATTCATAAATGGAGTTGTATTTATTGTTCCATTAGCATTTAATATTCTAATTAATCCGCCTTTTTGTACTACAAATAAGCGTGAATCTCCAGCGTTTGTAATTTCAACTGGGCTATCAAAACCAGTTGCAAATGACTGTAAAGTGATGGTTTGTGACTGTCCAAAAAATGATATCATCATTAAACTCAAAAGTAGGATTGTTTTCATAATTAGTAGTTTTGATTTCCTAAATTTAAGAAATATTTTTAAAACTAATTCATTTTCAGTGATTTACATTTGAAAATAAAAAAGCGCAAAGAATTTTTACACTCTTTACGCTTTTATTCACTAGGGTTAGTTATTATAAATTATCTATAAACTTATCCTTTGGATATTTGACTTTATAACTGATTCTGTATTTTTTTGTTTCTCCAGCGCTAAGTTTTACATCCCAAGTTAGAATTCCAGTTTCTACGTTTACTTTTGCTTTTCCGTTGTCTAACAATTCTATGGTAATTTCTTTATCAGTACTAATTGGATATTGATCTTTCAACAATAATTCAATTGCTTCTTTTTTGTTGTTTTTTACTGTTATGTCATAAGTAAATGTTTGCTCTTTATAACCTGATAAGAATTTTGTTCCCGATTTATCTGCGATTTTTTCCCGTTTGATGGCGATTTTTTTATCTCTTCCCATGCTCAAATTCAATGTATCTGAAGTTTGATTTGGGTTAATCATCGTTTTGCCTACATACATTCCTTCGAAGATGATATTCGCTTCTCCAGGCAACAAATTGAATTTAGAATATTCGCTAATTTCAGCTAATAAGAAAGCTTCTTTTTCCACTTTTGGAACGGCATAATATTTATAAGTTGCTGGTAATTTTAAATCTTTCAAGGCTACACTATGCGCTTTTCCATTGGATAAAATGTCATATGGAATATCAATATCAAAAGAAACATTTAATTGGTTTTCATTGATTGTAGTGTAGTTAGAGATTGATGATTGCGGTGCGGCATCTTTTTTAACGCCATAACCTGTAACTACTACCTCATTCATTTTAGCATCATCATTTACATAGCCATATGTTCTTGGATAACCGTATCGTAAAAACCAAGCTTGTAAAATAGGAGCCGTGTTGTTTTGATTTGGATTACCGCTTGAAAGTGTTAGTTTTACTTTTTTCCAATCTATTCCTGTGTTTTGCACCACTTTTGCTTTGTACATTAAGTTGATAGGAGAATTGATATTGTCGGCACGTAAATCGTAAAATGGCGACCAAGATGCGTTTGCTGTGATGTAATTAATGTCAAGATTCACTGAACTTGCAACATCGGTCATGACTTGTAAAACCAATTTTCCTTGCGAAGATTTTTCTTGTTTTTGAGTGTTGAGTTCTAGTTTTGAATTCAATTTTGAAAGTTTGTCTTTTAACTTGTTTTCTTTCTCGATTAACGTATCTACCAAATTACTCAACTCGTTTCGTTTAGCTCTGTAATAATCTACTAGTTTGATTAATTCGGTTACATTCAAACCCGAGTTTTGCCCAGCAACGTTTTGATTCTTATCCAACAAATCAATGGTTTTTGAATAGGAAACTTTTTCGTTGGCAATCTTTCCCATTTCTTTTTCGATAAGCATAATACTATCGCGAACTCTTTTAATCAACGGATTACTTTCGTCAATTTCATATTCCGAAATAAAATTTCGTGTAAACTGAACTGATAAAACCGTTACATTAGCCGGAGCGCCAATTTGAATGGTGTTTTCATTGACAAAATCGGCAACGTTTTTAATAACAATTTCGCTAGTTCCAGAAGGAATTGTAGCCGAAGCTGTGTGGTTTAATTCAGCAGAATTACTATAAATAGTGGCGCTTTTAATTTTAGCCGAAGTAAAAATTGGTTTTTGAGCAAATGTGATTGCTGACACCAGAACGATTAATAGTGAAAATATTCTTTTCATTTGATATAGTTTTTAGTTAATTCTTTTTAAATAATAATTTGTTTTTCTAAACCAACTCGATTGATTTCCGTTAGGATAACTGTGAATGTATTGTAAAGTAATGTGATTGTTTTTTAGAAATATAATTGTGAATTTTCCATTTAAAGGAGCCCCTCTATTCATGTAAGATAATTCAGACGGGAGTTCATTAAATACAATTTCTTTTTGACCGATTGATTGAAAAAAGTCTTTTATATCTTTACCAGTAACGACATTGTTTCGTTTTCCGATGTACAAATTATTTATTTTATGAGGATTATTTGGCATTGATTCTTGCCATCCTGTTTGGTGCAAATATAAAAGCTCCCATTTTGAGTCAGATGACAAAGAATCAATATCTGCAGGAATCGAAATTTCTTCAATATTTTTTATGTGCTTGGAAATAGAATCATTTTTAGTAGCTAGATTTAGTTTTCTTTCAAATAAGAAGCGCTCTTTAGCTTCTTCTTGTGAAAATGACGCTATTGAGGTTAACAAAAGGAATGTCAAAATTATTTTTTTCATCTCTATAAACTTTAGTGTTTATTGTATAGAGTGAAATAAAAGTAAAAAGGTTGGAAAGCGATTGAAATTAAATTCCTAAAATAATCTTAGCAATAGTAAAATAAGTCAAAATTCCTAGGATATCATTGCTAGTAGTAATAAAAGGGCCAGTGGCTAATGCTGGGTCAATTCCGTATTTATTTAATATGATTGGAATAAAAGTTCCAATTAAGGATGCCATAATAATTACTGAAAGTAAAGCAATTGAAACCGTATAACCAACATGGATTTCGTAGCCTAATAAGAAATAACTACCAGCCAATAAGATAATAGAAAGAATTATTCCGTTTAGTAAACTTAACGAAAGTTCTTTTAATAATCGTTCTACAACAGGGCCAATAATGGTGTTGTTTGCCAAACCTTGTACAATAATCGCAGAAGATTGAACTCCTACATTTCCAGCCATTGCGGCAATTAGCGGTGTGAAGAAAAATAATTCGGGATGAAATTTCATAACAGGTTCAAAAATTCCTAAAACGTGTACCGATATAAATCCACCAAATAATGCTAAAACCAACCAAGGCAAACGTGCTTTTGTCAGTTCTAAAATGCTATCATCTGCTTCAACGTCTTGCGAAATACCAGCAGCTAACTGGTAATCTTTGTCGGCCTCTTCTTTGATGACATCAATAATATCATCAATGGTAATACGACCAACTAAACGACCTAATTCATCTACAACTGGAATGGCTTCCAAGTCATATTTTTGCATGATTCGCGCTACTTCTACATCTTTAGTATCTACTTTTACGTAATCTACTTTTTTGATATAAACATCGCTAATAGGCGTTTTTGTTGAGGTTGTCAATAAATCTTTTAATGATAAACGACCTTTTAAGCGTTCTTCATCATCCACTACATATATTGAATGTACTCGTGAAACATTTTCAGCTTGCGCACGCATTTCTTTTACGCAAGTTAAAACGTTCCAGTTTTCGTTTACTTTTACTAATTCTTTTCCCATCAAACCACCAGCAGAATCTTCATCATAGCGTAATAAATCTACAATGTCTTTGGCGTGTTCAACGTCTTCTAATTCCGAAATTACCTGTTCTTTTTTGTGTTGCGGTAATTCGGCAATAATGTCGGCAGCATCATCGGTGCTTAACTCATCAAGCTCTTCTGCAATTTCTTTTGGTGAAAGATTACGTAAGATTTTTTCACGAACTTCTTCATCTAATTCCAGAAGAATTTCAGCTGTTTTTTCAGAATCTAAGGTGTTAAAAATATAGCCAGCGCCATAATCATCGAGTTCTTCCATGATTTCGGCAATATCAGCAAAGTGAATATCTTCAAGAAGCAAAAGTAATTCTTGCGACTTGTTTTCACTTATAAGTTGTTCTATTTCAGATAGAAACTCTCTGCTGATTTTAAACTCCATCGGCTGTTATTTTTTGGGTAATTTCTATAAATTGTTCCACCGTTAGTTGTTCTGGACGGAGGTCAAAGATAGTGTCTAATTTTAAATTATCAGAAAAATTGAACGTTTTTAAACTATTTCGCAATGTTTTTCTTCTCTGTTGAAAGGCAGTTTTTACTACTCTAAAGAACATTTTTTCATCACATGGTAATGAATAATCTGCTTTTCTTCTTAATCGTAATACACCTGAATCTACTTTTGGTGGTGGATTAAAAACATTAGGCGGAACCGTAAACAGGTATTCCGCGTCATAAAATGCTTGTGTTAAAACCGATAAAATTCCGTAGACTTTACTTCCTTTTTTCTCGCAAATACGTTGAGCAACTTCTTTCTGAAACATGCCAGCAAATTCTGGAATTTGGTCGCGCATTTCTAAGGTTTTGAAAACAATTTGAGTTGAAATATTGTACGGGAAATTTCCAATGATTGCAAAAGGTTCGTTATTAAAAACCTCGTTTAAATTGTATTTTAAAAAATCTTTCGAGATGATATGATTTTCTAATTTTGGAAAGTGAACACCCAAATATTCCACTGATTCTTTGTCGATTTCAATTACAAAGGTTTCGGTTGGTTTGTCTAATAAATATTTGGTTAAAACACCCATTCCTGGACCAATTTCCAAAATTTTAGAATAGCCTTCTAACGAAAGTGTATCAGCAATACCTTTTGCGATACTTTCGTCTTTTAGGAAATGTTGTCCTAAGTGTTTTTTTGCGCTTACTTTTTCCATTATTCTTTGTTTAGCTTATCAGCTACTTGTTTTATATCGTGTCGAGACCAAATTAGAAGATTTCTTTTCCCAATTTTGTATAATTTCTCTGAATCAACATTGTTTATTAAAGCCCATTTTATCCATTTTTTCACTGCAAAATCCCAGTAAATCCATCCAATGACAGTTCCTCCAATTAAGGAAAAATTGAAGCTTTGATTGAAAAATTCATGAATAATATAAAATGCAATACAAATTAAAATTGTAATTGGAAGGTTTACCCAAAGATGTCCCTTTATTATAATTTCAAGTGTTGATAATTTTTTTTTCATTCAATAAATTAGTTGGTTTCTCCGTAGAATTCACCCATTACTTCCAACTCAGTTCTAAAAGCTAACATTTTATCTGCAAAAAGATGAAGCCCTTCTTGACGTAATCTCGGTGCGTGATTTTGGTAATAATCTTCTAACTTTGCTCTTGAATCAGTGAAATATTGTACGGCATAAGTTACACCTCCCATTTCTTCTTCCACCACAACTCGAACCATTTTAGCATTAGTAAATAAACCTGTTGCTAAAACATCGTTAATATGTTTGTTTTGCATCCATTTTAACCAATCGTGGTGAATGCTTTCGTCTACGTTTACTGTTACGTTATATATAATCATTATTCTTGTTTAATCGTTTCTTTTTTTCTAAATAGTCGTATCGCCTCTTAAAGTTCGATATTGTTTTCTACTTTCGGTATAATACAAACTGTCTGGATGTTCTAAAACCATTTTTTCGTATAGCGGTTTTGCTTTTTCGTTATCCAATAGATATTGGCGGTAAATCTCTGCTGAAAAAAACAAGGCTTCGTCTTTATAAATTCCGTCTTTGTGATTGTCTAAAATGTTTTGGTAATAACTTAATGCTTTTAGATACTCTTTTTTCTCTTCGTAAATTTTGCCGACTTTAAATAATGTGCTTTCTTCGATACTTTCGCCTTTGTGTTTTTGTAAAATGGTCAAGAACGATTGCAGAGCTTCTTCATTTTTGTTTTGATACAGTTGTAAATCGGCTTTAGCATATGCTTGAAGTGCTACTCGTAAACTATCTTCGGCGGAATTATCTTGGATAAGTAGAAACATTTCGATAGCATCATTTGCAATTAACAAACTTGGTGATTGTTTCAAGACTTTTACTTGTTGCAAGGTCCAATCGAAATCTTTTTTGTAGAAGTTGGCTTTGGCTAATTTAAGGCTGGCTTCGTGAGCTAAAACATCATTTTTCAAATTGTCTTCTACTTGTGCATAATATAAAATGGCTTGATTGAATTTTTCATCATACACCATAATATCAGCCAATTCCATTTTTACTTTTGATTGATCTCGCAAGTTTAATGGTAATTTTAATGTGTTTTGTAAAAGTTCAATTCCTAATTTTGATTGGTTCAGATAAAACGTTTTGAAATGAGCCGAAAGAATTTGCAAGTCTAATGAATATGGACTAATACCGTATTTTTTCAATAATTCCTGAAGTTTCAAATCGATAGCAGGATACTCTTTTGAAGTAGCCGATTCCATTTCCATCGAAAGTAAAAAATGATGCGCTTTCATTTGTAAATCCAAATCCTGAGTGTTTTCCAAAACAAATTCTAAAATAACTTTCGCATCATCAAATTGTTTTTCTTCCATTGCCATACTTCCCAAAGTGACAATGTTGTAAAAGCTTTCAGGATTTCGTTTATAAACCGCTTTCTCTTGAATAAAGGCTTTTCCGTATTCTTTTTGTTGAACGAAAAACCAACTCAAGAATTGGTTCCAATACACATCTTGCGATTTTTGCGTTCTAAGCAATAAGTTTTTTCGAATAGTAGCCGCGAATGAACTATCAGAATCATCCATTAAAAAACGTGTCAATTGGTTTTGAACCATTGGAGTTCCTTCTGGAGTATTGAATCCGTAATCCAATAATTTATTCAGCATCACTTCTAAATTACCTAATTGCCCTTGAACCATGGCGGTTTGATAATCGAAATTTAGATTAGGATTTTTCTTTTGTGCGGTTTCATAAGCTTTTAAAGCCCAAGTCAATAATACTTTTTTCTCAAAGGAATTAGCAACTTGATATGCGTAATTTGGCTCTTTTTCAACTTCTTGAATGGCTAATTCGTAATTCTTATCCGCTTTTTCGGTGTTTTTTTGAAGTTGGTAATTGTAACCCAATTCAATATACAACAAAGGCTGATTGTATTTGTCTTTTCTTTTCGTGATTGCGTTTTCCGCTTTATCGTATTGTTGCAACTGTTGATAGCAATCAATTACTCTCTGAAAGAAGAAATAATTCGAAGGTTGTTTGGTTGAAATTTCCTCAAATAAAGTCAGTGCTTTTTGAAATTCGCCTTTTTCAAAATAGTCCATAGCCAATTGCTCGTTCTGTGCCGAAACCCAAAACGATGACAAAAAAAGTATGAAAAAAGCAATTTTTTGCAACATAAATAAAACAAATAATGTACTAAAGTAACACTTTTTAGCGTCAAATTAGTACATTATTTTATAAAGATTAACGTTTAGTTGATAATATCGAATCCAGTATATTTTCTTAAAACTTCAGGAACTACGATGCCTTCAGGCGTTTGGTAGTTTTCTAAAATTCCAGCTAATACTCTTGGTAACGCCAACGAACTTCCGTTCAACGTGTGTGCCAATTGGTTTTTACCTTCTTTGTCTTTGAAACGTAATTTTAAACGATTCGCTTGGAACGTTTCAAAATTAGAAACCGAACTAATCTCTAACCAACGCTCTTGTGCAGTTGAATACACTTCAAAATCATAGGTTAAAGCAGAAGCAAAACTCATATCGCCACCACATAATCTTAGAATTCTGTATGGTAATTTTAATTCTTGTAAAATTTCTTTCACGTGTTCTACCATTCCGTCTAATGCTTGGTATGAATTATCTGGATGCTCAATGCGAACGATTTCTACTTTGTCAAATTGGTGTAAACGATTTAATCCACGAACGTGAGCACCATACGAACCTGCTTCACGACGGAAACAAGGCGTATATCCTGTACAAAGAACTGGTAAATCATTTTCGTTTAATAAAACATCTCTAAAGATATTGGTCACTGGAACTTCAGCTGTTGGAATTAAATACAAATCATCAACACCTACGTGGTACATTTGACCTTCTTTATCCGGTAATTGTCCTGTTCCAAAGCCAGAAGCTTCGTTTACTAAATGAGGCACTTGGTATTCTAAGTAACCTGCATCGGTATTTTTATCTAAGAAATACGTGATTAAAGCACGTTGTAATTTAGCACATTTTCCTTTGTAAACTGGAAAACCTGCTCCAGTGATTTTAACACCTAATTCGAAATCAATTAAATCGTATTTTTTTGCTAATTCCCAGTGAGGCAAAGCGCCTTCGTGTAATTTTGGAATGTCGCCTTCTTGAAAAACGTTTAGGTTTTCTTCAGGAGTTTTTCCTTCCGGAACAATGTCAGCTGGTAAATTAGGTAATTTGTATAATTCTTCTTGTAATTTTGAGGCAAACGTATTCAATACTTCGGTAAGTTCTTTGTCTTTTTCACGAAGTTGAACTGATTTTTCTTTTAAGATTTCGGCTTTCGCTTTTTCGCCACTTTTCATTAAATCACCAATATCTTTGGATAGCTTATTCGACTCGGATTTGATAGTATCTAATTCTGCTTGAGTTGCTCTTCTTTTTTCGTCTAATGCAATTACTTCTTCAACTGCATTTTTAGCATCTAAGTTTTTCTTAGCTAATCGTTTTACTACTTCGTCTTTGTTTTCTCTAATGTACGCTATCTGTAACATAATATATAGGATTTTAAGGTTGCAAATTTAAGAAATTGGATTCATATAATGCATAAAAAACGATTTCACTTAAGTGTTTTTGCGAATTGATTAAATTCTTACAAAAAGCTTTATTAAAATAAAGATATTATTGTATATTCGCTTAATTTTTATGTAAATTGATAATTTTAAGCTTAATTCTGTTATGTTTTAATAAAATTAAATTACTTAAAAGTTCCCCAAAAATCTTTTAACCTACACAAAATGAAAAAAATTACCTTAGGTCTCTTAATCTTATTTGGTTTTATCAGTTTTGCCCAAACGGATAATAACGAATTTGAAAGAATGGTAGAAGCCGAAATGAAATCAGCTTCGTCTTTGCAAAATCTCAGAGTAAATCCTAACACTCAAAATTATGATGTAACGTATCATGAGCTAAGATTTACGGTTAATCCAAACAACAGTACACCTTACATCAACGGAGTGGTAAAGACTACTTTTACTGCTTTATCTGATATGAATGTTGTAACTTTTGACATGGCCACAGCTTTAGCAGTAAGTTCGGTAACTATGAACAGTACAAGTCTTACTTTTAGTCAAAGTAATTACGAATTAAACATCAATTTACCATCAACATTAACAACTGGAAATAGCGCAACAGTAGAAATTACTTATGCAGGTTCACCGCCTCAAGCAGAAGGCGGTTTCACAAGAAGTACACATAGTGGAACTCCAGTAATTTATACACTTTCGGAGCCTTTTGGTGCAAGAGATTGGTGGCCGTGTAAACAAGATTTGAACGATAAGATAGCTAGTTTTGATATTTATATCACTTGTCCAGATACCTACATTGGGGTTTCAAACGGTTTGTTGCAGAGTTCTGTAACTTCAGGAGGAAATACAACGCGTCATTTTAGACATAATTATCCAATCCCAGCTTATTTAATTTCGTTAAATGTTACAAATTACACAACTTATAATATTCAAGCAGGTTTAGGAACAGTTGAGAGTCCATTTTTCCCAATAAATAATTACTTATATCCTGAAAGTAATACAGCTACAAACCGAACGGCTATTGATGTTACTGTTCCAATAATGAATGTTTTTGAAGAAAAATTCGGACCTTATCCTTACAGAAATGAACAATACGGTCATGTACAATTTGGATGGGGCGGCGGAATGGAGCATACTACGATGTCTTCCATGAACAGTTGGGGTAGAAGTTTAATAGCGCATGAGTTGGGTCATCAATGGTTTGGAAATAAAGTTACTTGTGGTTCTTGGAAAGATATTTGGTTGAATGAAGGTTTAACAGAATACACAGCAGGAATTATGGTAGAAGAATTGGATGGTGATGCGTCTTTTGTTTCTTGGAAAAACGGAAAAATCTCAAATATTACATCACAAGTAGGAGGAGCGCTATACTTAACAGATGCTGAAGCTTTAAATGTGAATAGAATTTTTAGCAGTAGATTGTCATATAATAAAGGTTCTATGGTAACTCATATGTTGCGATGGGTTATGGGTGATGCTAATTTTTTCTTGGCGCTTCGTAATTATTTAAATGACACAAATTTAGCGTATGCCTATGCGCAAACAAATGATTTAAAAGGACATCTAGAGGCGGTTCATGGTAGTAATTTGGATGAATTTTTTAATGATTGGGTGTATATGCAAGGATATCCATCGTATGCATTAACAGTTCAAACATTGGGTTCAGGACAAGCAAGGATAACTGTTAATCAGACACAATCTCATCCAAGTGTTACTTTCTTTGAAATGCCTTTAGAGATTAGATTAATAGGAGCTGGTGGTCTAACACATGATGTGGTAGTGAATAATACTTCAAACGGACAACAATTTGTGGTACCAGTTCCGTTTTTAGTAACAGGTGTTATTTTTGACCCAAACAAACACATTATTTCAAGCAGTAATTCAACAACATTATCAAACAATAGTTTTGAACTAGAAGAAGCGATTTCAGTTTACCCAAATCCTGCAAATGACGAATTGCATATCATGATGCCAACTACTACTCAATTAGAAAAAGTTGAAATTTATAATACTTTAGGGCAACTATTAGCAACATATCAAACTGCTGATTTTAGAATTGACAACTTAAGTTCGGGAATGCATGTGATGAAAATTACTACTTCGGAAGGTGCAATTCATAAAAATTTTATAAAAAAATAGCTCCAAAATAAAATATTGATGAAAAGTAAGGTGAAAACCTTACTTTTGTCGTTTAAATAAAAGCGTAAAAATGATTCAAGTAGCACAAATATTATTCATATTATCAGTTTTAGTAATCCTTCACGAATTTGGTCACTACATTACAGCCAAGATGTTTAAGGTACGAGTAGAGAAATTTTACTTGTTTATGGATGCTGGTTTTTCATTAGTAAAAAAGAAAATCGGTGAAACAGAATGGGGAATTGGATGGTTGCCATTAGGAGGTTATGTAAAACTTTCAGGAATGATAGATGAAAGTATGGATGCCGAACAAATGAATGCGCCTGCAGAACCTTGGGAATTCCGTTCTAAACCAGCTTGGCAACGTTTGATTATTATGTTAGGTGGGATTATTGTGAATGTAATTTTGGCTTGGTTGATTTTTACAATTATGTATGCAACTGTAGGGCAAAAATTTATTTCAACAGCAAAAATTCAAGAAAACGGGTTAGCTTTTGGCGAAGTAGGTCAGAAAGCAGGTTTTAGAAATGGAGATAAAATTCTTTCAGTAGATGGTAAACATCAACCAAGTTTTAACCGAATGACATTAGATGTTTTGCTTGGTGATAAAGTTCAGGTAGAACGAAATGGTTCTATAGTTGATGTGATTTTAACCGATGAAATGAAAGGTGAAATTATCAGTAAAGAAGGAAAAGAATTTGTTGGGCCTCGTTTTTCAAATACCGTAGTAGATTCGGTTGTCCCAAAATCGGCAGCTGATTTAGCAGGTTTAAAAAAAGGAGATAAAATCAAAGCTTTAAACGGAAGTGCTTTTACCTATTATGATGAGTTTAAAGAAAGGATTTCAAAATATAAAAATGATAGTATTTCTTTATCAGTTTTGAGAGGAACTCAAATGGTGGAGTTGAAAGCTAAAGTTGATAAAGAAGGAAAACTAGGTTTCATCAATAAAGCTTTAGATAAATTAGATTACGAAGTAAATAATAAATTGTCTTTCGGTCAAGCGGTTCCTGCAGCGGTAAAAGAATCTTGGTCACTATTAGTTTATAATGTAAAACAGTTCAAATTAATATTACGTCCAAAAACAGAAGCCTATAAACACGTTCAAAGTCCAATAGGAATTGCGCGTCGTTTACCTGATACTTGGAATTGGGAATTCATTTGGAATTTTACAGCCTTATTCTCAATCGGATTGGCATTTATGAACTTATTACCAATACCAGGATTAGATGGCGGACACGCATTATTTACAATAGTTGAAATGATTACCGGAAGAAAATTATCTGACAAAGCTGCAGGTTATGTACAAACGGCTGGAATGATTATCTTATTGACACTAATGGCTTTAACTTTCGGAAAAGATATATACCAATTAGTAGTAGACAAACTTTTATAATTTTTTCAATAAAATAATTTGCGATAACAAAAAATCAGTTTATATTTGCACTCGCTTAAAAGATATATAACTTCCTCCTTAGCTCAGTTGGTTA
>NZ_DLHR01000021.1 GCF_002483315.1 Flavobacterium sp. UBA7663 | reverse complement strand
GTCGCCTGTGCGCGGGACGTTAGGCGAAAGCAAATGAAAATGCAACTATGAAAAGTACCTTTTTTTATGATGACAATCATATTTGGATTAATTATCCAACCTTAATTAATTGGAAAATTGAGCAACGTAACTTATTGGATTCAATAGAAAAAGTTGATTTAATTTCTATGATAAATTCCTCTATTATAATTGAACTTGCAACTTTTATAGAAGGAATGGTTTTTGAAATGCAAACTGAGATATTTTATACTCGTATCAATTCAAAAACAAGATTTGAAGTCTGTGTAGTTGAATATTTTGATAAAAAACTTGATGGTGCAACATGGGCAAATTATGTTGATTTTTTTGAAATTATTTTTGGTCAAAAGTTATCATCCAAAATCACTCCAGATGTTTGGAAAAGCATATCCCTACTTTTCAAATTCAGAAATTTGCTCGTTCACGGAAACGTAATTCAGATTGAATATTATACAGAAAACGCAAAAACAGGTGCAGAATGTTCGAGCAAGTTCAAGCCGATTTTTGAATATTTAAAAGAAAAGAAATTATTAGATCTTACTTTTACTCCTCAAACAAATACAGTTGATTTACTAAATAATAATGCGATAAATCATTTTTACAAATATTCTTTAAAGTTTTTGGAAGAATTGTTTAACCATTTACCTGAGTTGGCTTTATTAAAGAAAAATTTTGAAGATTCAATAAAGACATAAATTGCCATCGCCTAACAGCGCACAAGCGATCATTGCTGGTTTTCAGTAGCTTCGGCTCTATTTTCACGAATAAATTCTATCTTAGCGGAAAATACTCAGTTCCGCTTTGGTCGCAACGTCGCCTGTGCGCGGGACGTTGTGTGTCATGCTAAAAACAATCGTAGAGTTAAAAATGATTAAGACAAACAAAATTAAATTAACGACCAATACGGTTTTCACGACCTTGCTAAAAATATATTGGAGAAAAAGATGGTGGTTTATCATTTTGATGATACTAATGGGAATGCTGGTTTTCACAACTGGACAAGGAGATGCTAATTCTGTCTTTATAATTTCTTTTACTATCTTGTATCCATTGCTTATTGTTTTCCAATATTGGCGGTTTGCAAATTCAAAAGACAATAAATCTTATTTACTTGAAAGAGAATACGAAATTTTCAATGATAGAATTATCGCTATTCTTAGCGACGGAACGTCTAGTACAATTTTAACTGAACATTTCGTCAAATACTTAAAGCTAAAAAATGATTACTTGCTTTACCTGTCTAAAATTCAATTTATCTATGTGCCAAATGAAGCGTTCAAAACAGAATCCGATAGGAATTGGTTTAAAGAAAATATCATAAGTAAAATTAATTCATAAGCACGAACACACAACAGCGCATAAGCGAACATTGCTGGTTTTGAGTTGCTTCAACTCTGTTTTCACGAATAAACTTTATATTAGCGGAAAATACTCGTTTCCGCTTTAGTCGCAACGTCGCCTATGCGCGGGACGTTAGCTGAAAGCCGAAACGAACCGCTGAAAAATCAAAACTAAAATATGTACAATGAATTTTAAATTTCTCATAATTGGATTTTTCATCGTCAATCTGGCTTTGACTTCATGTCTCCAAAGACCTCGACTCACTAAAAAAGAATTATCAGGATTCAATGTTTACAAAAAAAATGATACAATTATTTTTCAAAATCTGTTTACAAAAGATAAAGACACTACTATAATTACCAATAAGAAGAAGTACCGAAACTATGAACCTATGATAGATATGGAGGTTATTTTTCATCATGCTGACATTGAATACAAAAATAAAAACATTAAAAATCCATACAGACCTGAAACCGCATATATGTATTCGCTTTGTAAATCAAGTTATAATCCAGTAAATGCTTTGGAATTTGAATATTTGTATTCAGATTTTTATCTTGATAATAATGCAGAAACTCAATCGATAACCTTATTTTTAAGTGATAAAAAGATTGAGAATGCTTATTTGCTTATCTATAATAAACCCCAATTTTCGGGAGCTAATGAAAATAGTCCAAATATACTTTATTGGGATGTTAACTACGGAATTGTAAAATACATAACTTTCAAAGGAGATATTTGGGAACGAATCAATTGGTAACGGCCTTCAGCTAACCGCCGTTAACCAAAATTGCCGATTTTCGTTAGCCAGAAGTTGCAGTTTCACGAAGAAACATTATCTTGGCAGAGAGAACTCAGCCCGCTTTCATCGGCAACTTCGGTTAGCGGCCTAACGTTACTTGCAAGCGCCGTTGCGAAAATGCAACGCTTATATGACGCAGTTGGAGTCGCATTTTCTTTTTTTTTCTTTTTTTATTCACGTTTTTTAGAATTTTGCGCAAATGCAATCCATAAAAAAAGGATGGAAATAGATTTCGCAGTATTTGCGCGGGATTACGTGGAAAAAGCTTAAACGGAAATTTATCCAAAAAAAGAAAAAAAAAGAAAATGCCATTTTGCGCCAGCAAGTAACAACGGCTTTAAGAAATTGCGGGTTTTGTAGTAATTGAATATTTCTTTTTATTAACTTCGTTTGCGGTAGCGGAGAAAACGCAGGCAGTAAGTCCGCAACTTCTCAAAGCCGCGAAACGTTGGCAGCAATAATACTGAACATAACTTTAAATCTAAAATATCATGAAATCAATATTTACGTTATTGTTAGCAATGTTAATGGTTAGTTGCTATACAACAAGGAAAATTAACCATGATTATTCGCGAAGCAAATTAATCACTAGACAAGCTTTTACTAGTGGGGAAGCATCATGTGCTAATGGTAATTGCTTACAAATTGACAAAGAAAAGTCAACAGAAAATTGTTATACGTTTTACGGTAGCAAACCAATTGCAATTTCAGGAAAAATGAAAGTCAAAAAGAAAGAAAATGGAAAATCATTTGTAGTAAAAGTGAAACTAACAAACCTTCTAGGCCAAAGAGACAAAGCAAACGAAATAAAAATGTTAGACCTAATTGAACGAACAATAGTAAGCCCTTAATTACTGCTGCCAACAGCCGCCATGACTAATTGCTGCATTCGTGTCGCCGGAAACACCAATTTCATTAACTTCGTTCTCACTAGCGGAAAATACTCTGCTATCTTGGCCGCAACTAGACATGGCGGCGAAACGTTAGCAGTAATGCGTTACAGGAACGATAAATAGATAACTTATATGCAAAAAGTAAAAGATTCCGAAATTGTTTTAAAAGGTTTATTTTGGGTAAATGTTCCTGTAACAGTAATCATATTTTCCAGCTTGTTTCTAATACTTAGTGTAAGTAATTTGAATTTTAATATATGTGCTATTATTGCTTGCGCTATTGGTTGGATATATTGGGAATTTGCCGTCGTAAAATGGATAAAATGGGCGTTGAAAAATGAAGTTGAAAAAGATAAATTGTTCAAATTGGGACAAAAATCTTTTTTGTTGTGGAATAGAAAGAAAATCAATAAAGCTGAAATTGATTTACAAAAATAAAATTGAAACTACATTCGCAAAACTGCTAACAGCGCACAAGCGATCATTGCTGGTTTTCAGTAGCTTCGGCTCCATTTTCACGAATAAATTCTATCTTAGCGGAAAATACTCGTTTCCGCTTTGGTCGCAACGTCGCCTGTGCGCGGGACGTTAGCCGTGATTATCAATGAAACTCAATAAACAATAAGTAATGAAATCAGATTTTAGAAAAATAAAAATGACAGTAATTTGTCTAATATTTTCATGCGCAGCAATTAGTCAAGAAAAAAAATCCGAAGCTGGCGGTCCACCTTCTCTTTCAGAATTAATAGGATTTTGGAAGAAAATTGATATCCCTAGCGAAGATAAACTGAATCAAGTCAATCCTTGGCCGCAAAAATATCAATGGTTTGCATTCTATGAAAATGGAAAAGTATATTCAATGATGATTAACGAAGACGAAAATTATACTTCAAAACAATTAGCGGAAATCTTTAGCATTTTACCAAGCGAAAAAACTCCAAATTATGAACTGAAAGGTCAATTTCTGACAATTGACAATAAAGAAATTAAAGATTATCAAGAATTATGGGGGGTTAATTTATTCGCCAAGGACATAAACGACTTTCTGAAAAAAGGGCGATTAATCATGAGCTTAGATGATGGAAGTGGAAATGTAATTTATTATAGATTATTAGAAAGAGTACAATAACCACGGCTAACAGCCGTCATGACTAATTGCTGCAATTGTGTCAAAGGAAACTCCTATTTCATTAACTTCGTTCACAGTAGCCGAGACTACTCTGCTATCTTGGCCGCAACTAGACATGGCGGCGGGACGTTACTTGAAATCGCTCCTCGCCCGCTCCAATATTGCGTTTTGCTTGAGAATTTCGTAAACGCATTTTTTTCACTTTGTATAAAACACGATTGCGAATTTCTTTAAAATCCCAAAGTTGGTCGAAACTGATCGTCAATATTGAACTGGAAAATATTTGTCGAAATTCTTGTGTCAAATCTTTCGCAATCTTTGTCCGTTGTGTGTTCCAGGAAAAATGCCATGCATTTTTGAACTTTGGCGATTCGGTTTGTAGATTTTCTAATGTCAGTTCTTTCGTGCTCAACTTTCGTGTCGCGACATTCAAGTAACAGCGGTCACGAGAAATTGTTGGTTTTCTCTTGCTTCTGCTCTATTTTCACGAATAAATTCTATCTTAGCGGAAAGTACTCACTTCGCTGGCTTCACAACTTCACGTGTCCGCGAAACGTTGGCAGCAATTCATTCGGAGACGAGTACGCAATAAGTCAAATTTAATATCTCTAAAATGAAAAAAATTCTGATAGCACTATATATTCTTTTATTGACAGTTTCTTGTCAATCAACTGATCCATCTCCAGGTTTGAGTGTTATTGTTATTCCAAAGCGGTTAAACATAGTTGTTATTGGAAACTCAATTACAAGCCACCTTCCTTCTACTGATATTGGATGGTTTAATGATTGGGGAATGGCGGCGTCATCACCTACAAACGATTTTTGCGGGGTTCTGTCCATTAAAAATAACGTAGAAAAATTAAGAGTTCCATATTGGGAAATTCAATTTGATGAAACCGAGTTTCCGCCCGCGCCTGCAAAAAAAATCGACGTGTTGGTTATACAATTCGGTGAAAATGTTGGGTCTGAGAATTTCTTAAAATTCGAGCAAACGTTGCCCGAATTGATAATGCGTTACAAACAAAACAACACTAGAGTAATGCTTGTAAGTAACTTCTGGTATGATGAGGAAAAAGATTTGATTGAAAAAAATGTCTGCGAACAATATGGTTATGAGTTTATCGATATTAGTGAGGTACACGGCGATTTATCTTATGAAGCAATTGACGAATTTGAAAATGACGCTGTGGCGGCGCATCCAAATGACAAAGGAATGAAGTTTATTGCTGAAAGAATTCTAGAAAAATTATAGTCCAATCAGGCACTTTATCCTGAACTGCTGCCAACAGCGGTCACGAGAAATTGCTGGTTTTGAGTAGCTTAAGCTCCATTTTCACGAATTAATTCTATCTTAGCGGACAGTACTCGCTTCGCTGGCTTCGCAACTTCGCGTGTCCGCGAAACGTTATAGGCAAGCGCTTAGAAATCGTGGTAAAAACAATGAAATTAGTATGAAAGTTATAGTTAGTGGAGAATTTGACGAAAAGTTAAAAATTCATTTCTCGCAAGGAAATTGGAATACTAAGATATATCCGCTTTTTGAAAATCTTAATCCCGTAAATATTGAATTAGATCCCGATCCAAGTTTGTTCAAATTGACAATAATTTACGGAGCTGAAAAATACTATTTTGAAAATGTTCTATATATTTCTAATCCAAATCTGGACAACTTAAGTTTTCATTTTTATAAAGAAAGCGAACGCATTTTCTGTAAAATCAAATCTGAAATCGTTCTCGAATTGAATAAAGAAATTGTTTTAAATCCGCTTCCAGATTGTATAAAAGAATTGGATGATGCTTTGAAGAATTATAACGATGACGACAATTGCGCCAGCCTATAACACTTACTATGCGATCATTGCTGGTTTTCAGTGGCTTCAGCTCTATTTTCACGAATAAATTCTATCTTAGCGGAAAGTACTCGTTCCGCTTTGAACGCAACGTCGCATAGTAAGGGAACGTTATAAGCAAGTTTATGAAAACCATCCGTTATATAACAATAATCTTGTCCATTATAATTCTAAGCTCTTTTGCTGGAATTGATAGGTATTCTTTGGAATTTAGTAAACTTCAAAAATATGAATTGCTCGCTTTGAAAAGTGAACATATTGGCAAGTCATATATTTATAACCTAACAAACAAAAAGGACTGTAATAAAACTTCAATAAAGTATTTAGGCATAATAGAGACAAAAAATGGAAAACAGTATAAAGTTCTAAGTTCTTTTTTTGTTTTTAGTGCTGCAAGTACTTGTCATGGAACAAGCAATATAAAAATTTATGATACGAAAAATAAGTATGTCGGAAAATACAATGTCGGTATGCCATATGAATTGCCTTCTAAAATAACCGAAAATAAATTTGTTTGCTGGACAAACTCAAAGAACTGTGATTTGAGAAAAGGATTATCAATAAATTTTGAGAAAGGATTGCCAAAAAAATTTTTTCTTCCATGTTCAAAAGATGGCGGAGATGAATATCGCTTTAGTTCCGAGTAAAACCTGCTTATAACAGCGCACAAGCGATCATTGCTGGTTTTCAGTAGCTTCAGCTCTATTTTCACGAATAAATTCTATCTTAGCGGAGAATACTCGTTTCCGCTTTGGTCGCAACGTCGCCTGTGCGCGGGACGTTACCGGCAACAACTTGAAAATCGAATCTACTAAAATGACAAAGCTAATCTTAATATTCTTTTTATTGTGTCTTGCTAGCTGCAAGAGTAATTTTCCTCTTGACGGTAATTATAAGAAAGTTGGTGCCGATTATCAATATTCATTAGTCTTAAATAAGGATTCGACCTTTACGCTTAATAAAAGATATTTTGAAGTCAATGCTTCTTGTAATGGAAAATGGAAAGTTAACAATCGTAATGAAGTTTTGCTCGAATGCGTGGAAGCATCATTAATTGAACAATTGAGTTCTGGATATTTAAATGATCGATCCATTTCACTACAAATTATAAAAAACAAAAAGTTGAAATTGGATAATGTTATTCTTAAAAAAATCGAAGTTCATTAATTGTTGCAGCCGGTAACAGCGGTCACGAGAAATTGCTGGTTTTGAGTAGCTTCAGCTCCATTTTCACGAATAAACTCTATCTTGCGGAAAGTACTCGTTTCGCTTGCTTCGCAACTTCGCGTGGCCGCGAAACGTTATAGGCAAGCTT
>NZ_DLHR01000012.1:160406-218349 GCF_002483315.1 Flavobacterium sp. UBA7663 | reverse complement strand
GTTTAATCCAGCTGGACCTTGAGGGCCCATTGGACCTGTTGCTCCGTCTAATCCATTTATTCCGTCTGCTCCATTTAATCCAGCTGGACCTTGAGGACCAGCAATTGAACTTCCTGAATTTAAAGCATAAAGCGCATAAGGAACACTTAATAATTGAGAAACACCAACAATTGTATATGAGTTTCCTCCTGTTGGATCGGTTTCAGTTTTTACAAAATAAGGTCCATTAGCCCAATTTATCGTATTGTAAGAACCTGTAATTACGGTTCCGTTTCCAATTTCTAATGTAATTAATCCGTTTAGGTTTGAAGTTGGTGTTTGCGTTTCTGCATAAACCTCTGTACCATTTGAAGCGCCTTGTAAAATACTAATTTTCATTCCAACAACTTGGTTGGTAATCAAATTATTTGATGAATTTCGAATTACCGCTTGGTAACTCATAGAATTCTGATTCTGTGAAAATGCTGAAATTGATACAAATAACAGCAATGCTAAAAAGTATATTTTTCTCATAATTTATTAATTTAATTGGTTAATTTTTTTATAACTTTAAAAGTTTTCACCTCTTTTCCTTTATCTATAACTTTCAACAAGTAAATTGCCTCAGGATATTTATCCATTTGAATTATTGTTAAATTTTCATGGATTTTACTATTCTCAATGAATCGTCCATTCATGTCAAATAGTTGATATTGTAGGGATTCAAAGCTAGATTCCTTTACTTTCAAGTAAATTATATCAGTTGTTGGATTAGGATATACAGATAATTCTAAACTAATATTAAAATTATCTGAACCTAAAACGACTTGAATTTCAAATGGTTGCTCTACTCCTTGTGATAAATAAACTGTAGTTCCATCAACTGTTTTGTAAAAAATCTGTCCTACCGAATAACTTACATTGCCGCTACTTCCAGAGGAATTTCCTCCTGATGATAAAACAGACTCTTGAGCGTTAACTTGACTAAGTGCCAAACATGCTCCAATGAGAAATAATTTTTCCATATTGTTTTGTTTTTGAGGTTTTTCAATCTTTACTCTTTTTTTAAATTTAAAAACATAAGAAGAATAAAAATCTTAAAAATTTGTATTTAAACTCTTAAATATTATTTGTTAAAACTATTGAAAAACCTTCTTCAAAAAACAAATTAGTAGGGCAACTTAATAGTTGACTTATGGAAAGGATAAGTGTGATAATTTTTAGTACAAACGGGAGAAAAGTGTTTGAGAAAAGTTTGAAAAATTGAAAATCAAAACTATAAATCTCTTAAAACAAATCAAAAATGAGCACTATTTGTTGTAAAAGCGAAAATTTTATTAAAATAAAGGCTACTTATTCTTTTAGGTGATAAGTAAAATGACTGGCTTCAATTTAACATAGATTTGCATTTATTGCATAACGCTAATTTAGCATTATCAATAGTTTTCACGCTTTCTACAGCATCAGTCATAACGCAAGTTTTGTCAGAACAATGAGGTAATCCTAAATTATGCCCAAATTCATGAACTGCAACTTTCTTAAAACGTGTAAAATGCGTTTTTGGATTAGAATGTTGAATACGAAAAGTAGAAACAATACAGCTATTTCCTGGGCAATACGCCAAACCCATAATTCCCCAATCGGCATATTTGTAAGTTGGGGTTTTTATTTTTCCCCATTTGTCTTTTTTGGTTACGGAAATATCTTTTGCAGTTAAACCTAAAACAAAATCTAATGTATCTACTTTATTCTTTTTTTGTAAATTAATTATTTTATCTGCTCGATATCTTGGAGATTTAACTTCCGTAAAAGCTTCTTTATATAATTCTTTGGAAGGAAGAACAACAGTTTCAATCTGATAAAAATCGGCAATTGTCTTAGCGATAGTATCAGCTTTATCCCCTGGAAACATGCCATAAGGTTGAATGCCAACAGTTAACTTTTGGGTTTCGTTGGATTGGCAACTAAAAAACAGAATCGCAAGAATAATTATAAACTTTTTCATACTTTTATGAAACGTGAAAACAATTAAAAAAGTATTTCTCAATTCAACTTCAAAGACTTTATGCAAAATTCTGATATTCTTTTACAAACATTAAAACAGATTACTAATTTAGAAGCCCATGAAGAACAATTGTTCTTAGATGCATTCAAACCTTACAAATTGAAAAAGAATGAACACTTTTTACAAGCTACAGAAGTATGTACTAAACTTGGTTTTTTGTGTAAAGGATTGGTTCGCTATTACGTTTTTAGAAATGATGAAGAAGCAACTTTGGAATTTACCAAAGAAGGCGAATTTGTTGCAGATTATGGAAGTTTTATTGCTAAAGAACCGTCAATACAAAATATTCAAGCATTAGAGGATTGTGAATTTTTAGTTATTGATTATGATAAATTACAAGAACTTTATAAGATTTCAAAAAATGCCAATTTATTAGGGAGAATCATCATTGAGCATCGATTTATTATCATGGTGAATCAATTGTTGACCGTTCATCGTTATAATCCAGAAGATCGTTATCGCTATTTTTTGGAACATTACAAGGATTTGACCCAACGTATTCCTCAATATTTAATTGCTTCCTACGTTGGAGTAAAACCACAATCGTTAAGCCGCATCCGAAAACGCATTTATTAACTTAGGTGCATCAATTGTATCTTTAGTGGATAGTAATTTTGGTTTAGAAATCAATTAAAAAAATTACTATGACGCTTACTATCATCTTTATCGTTTTTGGAGGTTGCTTTTTATTAGAGCGATTAATTCCTGGTTGGAAATTACCAGAAGTTCCTACTTGGACTATCAGAGTTTTAGCAGTAAACTTTATTCAATTAGGTGTTGTGACTTTAGCAGGTTATACTTGGGAAATTTGGCTTTCACAATATTCCTTATTCCATCTTTCAAATCATGTAAACCCATTTTTAGGCGGACTTATCGCCTACTTTATTGCAACATTTATCTTTTATTGGTGGCACAGATGGAGACACAAAATCGATTATTTATGGACGCATTTTCACCAAATTCATCATAGTCCACAACGTTTAGAAGTTATTACTTCATTTTATAAGCATCCTCTGGAAATGACTGTAAATTCAATTATTGGAAGTCTATTAGTATTTACTACTTTAGGATTAGATGTTGAAGCTGGCGCTGTTTATACACTATTTACAGCTTTGGGTGAATTCTTTTATCATACTAATGTAAAAACGCCACAATGGGTTGGGTATATTTTTCAACGACCAGAAATGCACAGAATTCACCACGAATACAATAAGCATACGAATAATTATGGCGATATCGTTTGGTGGGATATGCTTTTTGGAACTTATGAAAATCCAAAAGAATTCAAATCAACGTGTGGATTTGACAATGAAAAAGAACAACGATTATTTGAAATGCTGCAATTCAAAGATGTTCATAAAGAATAAAAAACGAAAAACCCTGAAATTGAAATTTTCAGGGTTTTATAATATTAATTGAAATCAATTATTTTCTACTCATTAATATTCTTAAAATATACCAGAACAATAACATAATCGAAGCAAACAATTGTAATGAAGCTCCCACGTATTGATCTGTACCGAATTGGTCTTTAATTTGACTAGTTTGGTATAAAATACTTGCCGAAGCCAATACAACCATCCCAACAGAAAACCATAATCCTAAGTTAAATCCAAAAATTGCACCTACAACAATTACTCCTAACGCTACAAAACCACCAATAGTTATTACAGTTCTTAAAAAAGAAAAGTCCGTTTTTGTCATAAAAACAACAGCGGTTAATCCAGAAAACATGAATAAAGTAATGATAGCTGCTTGCATAATCATTTCGCCACCCGAATATAAAACGGCAATAGCAATCATTGGTAAGAAAATAATGGCTTCTAATAATACGTATAATCCTAAACCTAAATATTGTTTATCTCTATCAGGATGAAAAACCAATCGGTCTGATAAGGTTGAACCTAACCAAAATAATCCTAAAATAAACAACCAAACGAATTTCCCACCCATCATAGCTAATATCCAATCCATAGGAACAATTCGTAATAAAATTGATTCTACTAGCATAAAAGCTAAAATAGCGTAAGCAACATGACTATACGTCTTTTTAAAAAAAGTAGCTCTATCCGCATCGGTTGCATAAGAAACCACCACATTGTTTTCTGAGTTCATAAAATTTAGTTTAAAGTTTATCGAATTTAAGGTTTTCAATCAAATAAAAAAACTTTAAATCTATTTTAATCCTTGAAAAGTATCTAAAATTTAAAAATGTTGAGCTATGTAAAAGTATATAGGCATTCCAATGGTAATATTAACAGGAAATGTTATGGCTAAAGCCATGGGTAAAAACAAACCTGGATTAGCTTTAGGAACCGTTATTTTCATAGCCGCAGGAACAGCAATATAAGAAGCACTTGCTGCAAGAATGGCAAAAATGAAGCGATTAGATACATCATCCGTAACAAATCCACTCAACCAGGCAAAAATACCTCCATTCACTAACGGAATTAATAAGGCAAAAGCAAACGGAAACCATCCATGAGCAAAGAAGGATTTCAATTTTTTTCCGCTTGTAATTCCCATATCTAATAAGAAAATAGCTAAAAATCCTTTAAACAAATCATTAGTAAAAGGTTGAATTCCTTGTGCTTCTTTGGCACTTGTAAGATAACCAATAATCAAACTTCCCAAAATCAACAACACGCTTCCATTGGTAAACGAATGACGTAAAATTTCAGTTTTATTGATTTTTTGCGTTTTTTCTTTATTAAAAATCGATATTAATACCAATCCCACAATAATAGCTGGTGATTCCATGAGCGCCATAATAGCTACCATATAACCGTGAAGTTCCAATTGATGTGATTCTAAATAGGAAACAGCAGTTACAAAAGTTACGGCACTAATTGAACCATAAGCTGCAGCAATGGCTCCAGCATCATATACATTTAACTTGCGTTTTAGAATAAAGAAGGTGTATAAAGGAATAATTATCGCAATCGAAATTCCGAATAACATTGACCAAATAATTTCACTGTTGATTGTTTCATGCGATAATTCTTGACCTCCTTTAAATCCAATGGCAAACAGTAAGTATAAAGAAATGAATTTAGACGAATTATTAGGAATTTCTAAATCACTTTTTAAGCTAACTGCAATAATTCCTAAGATAAAATAAAGTAAAGCTGGGTTAGTTAAATTTTCAAATAATAAGCTAAAATCCATTTTGTGTTGTTATGACGTTAATTGTATTTCTATTTTTTTTGAAGCGCGTTCTAATCTATCGTTGATAGAAACTCCTAATCCATATTCAGGTAAGCGTTCTGCAATGATTAAATCCAAATTCATTTTATCTAATTTATGCATCGCGTCGTATAATTTGGAAGCCGCAATTTTTAAATCGCTTTCCTCCGATAAAACGATTTGATTATCAATATCAAAATCAGGTAAATATGAATCAAATAAAAGTAATCCAATCTTTTGTCCAGAATACCAATCCAACTCTTCTTGAATATTTCGAGTTATAATAAAATCGGTTTTTGGAGCGTAATGTTTCAGTAACATTCCAGGAGCGATTGGTTTCTTTTCTTTTTTGTTAAATAATGTCACACTTCCTGAAACTTTTTCAATTTCTTCTAAAGCTAATGCTCCCAAGCGATACACTACTACTCTATTATTTTCAAATCCAATAATTGTAGATTCTATTCCAGCCGTACATTCGCCGCCATCTAAAACCATATTGATTTGATTTCCAAAGTAATTTTCAACATGTTCAGCGCTTGTTGGACTTATTCTAGTAAAAGGATTCGCACTCGGAGCTACCAAAGGAAAATCTAACTGATTCAAAAGTGCTATAGCTACTGGATGATTGGGAACACGTACCGCTACTGTATCTTGATTGGCAGTTACCAAATTTGGAATATGAGGTTGCTTTTTTAAGATGAATGTCAATGGACCTGGCCAAAAAGCATTAGCCAATTCATAAGCTATTGGTGGAATTTCTTGCGCTACATGTACCAAATCCTCAATTCCTTTAATATGAATAATTAAAGGATTAAAAGTAGGACGCTTTTTTACATCAAATATTTTGTGAATGGCTTCGGTTTCAAATGCGTTTCCTGCCAATCCATAAACGGTTTCTGTTGGAAAACCTATGATGCCGTTTTGATTGAGATGCTGAACAGCTAAACTAATATCTTTACTTATCATTTTTTTATGGGTTACAAAAATCACAATACATTGGGTCTTCCGTTTTCTTTCCGTTCGGATATAAAACTTTCGATTTGTAATTGCAATGTTGACATTGGTAAATATGTGCTGATGTGGAACGAGTCGGCATAGAACAACTACTACATATCAAGCCGGCTTCGGCACCAACCACGCCAAAGCCGGGATATAGGCATTCGGGACAAACCGATTGTACCTTTTTTATTAACTTTAAGCTAACTTCCTTTATAATTTTAATTCTAGTTGGATTGAACATAGCACGCATATCCGTTTCAATGAAACACGAATTACTAGAAGCAACTATTTCATCAAATAGGGTTTCTACCGAATCATAATCGGTAATACCTTTATGAATTTTAGTCCAATTCTCAGAAGCATTTTTCAAAATAACGCCATGAGAAGGAAATAGAGCTTTGTCTAAAAAGGCTTTTAATTCGTCTCGAGTATGAATTTCCGAACTATCAAAATTGGTTTCCATACTTAAGACGCGCTCCACAATTTCGAGGTTATGCTTTTGGTCTATTAGCATGATTAACTCGTCATTCGCAGGTGCAAAAAATACAGTGGGATGATTTCCAAACGAACCTTCAGTGGCCACTGCTAAATCAAATCCTTCTGCTTGAATTCCTTCCCAACACTTTTTTCTGAGCGTTGTTAAAGCATCATCTTTTCTAGCGATCTCTCCTGAAAAAGTACCTAAACTATCCGTGTCAAAGTCTTTCGAAACAAAACAAGTTACTCCGAGAGCTTCTTCAAGTAAAGGGGCAATGACCTCCTCCTTTTGATGTTTCGTCACGATGAGCAAACGTCGCCCAGAAAAAAAATCGGTATTAGTCTTCATAATCGATTTCGATAAACGATTTTATTTTAAGTTTTCTATTATGTGCTTTCGCCTCTTCTAAAATTTCAGAAATATAAGTTACACTTTCTCTTAATTGATCTATTCGATGAAGGGCTTTTTCATCATCTTCACCAAAACGAATTTGGGAACTAAAATTTTGAACCTTATTAAAATTGATATTTTTATTGCACATGTCCATTAAGATTTCACGCGCTTCAAACGAATTAAATTCGCCATTAATCAAATTAATTTTCTTCAGGGTTTCCATAAGTAATGTCTGTTAAATTATGTATTAAACGAATTATGGTTAGCAGTACTAAAATGGCTAATCCAGCATAAAGCTCTTGGTAGATAATCTCAGGTGATGCCATCATTTTAAAAATCAAAACCGATTCGACAATCACACAAAAAATCAAAGCAAGTTGTATTGTTATTTTTTTCATCGTTAGGATTTTTAACTTATGATTTAATTTCAGATGCAAATTTTAGAATTAAAATTCATATATTTTTATTTATCTTTGCTATACATTATATAAATTATTTTTATGAATTACACTTTAAACCAATTACGAATTTTCTTGAAAGTAGTACAAAACCAAAGTGTTACCAAAGCTTCTGAGGAACTACATTTGACCCAACCAGCGGTATCAATTCAATTAAAAAATTTTCAAGATCAATTTGAAATTCCTTTAACTGAAGTTGTAGGAAGAAAGATTTATGTAACCGATTTTGGTAAAGAAATTGCAGAAGCTGCCGAACAAATATTACAACAAGTCAGCACCATTGATTATAAAACGTTAGCATATAAAGGACAGTTATTTGGTAAAATAAAAATCTCGGTTGTATCAACAGGGAAATATGTAATGCCTTACTTCTTAGCTGATTTTTTAAAAATGCATCCAGGTGTTGAATTAGAAATGGATGTGACCAATAAAAATAAAGTGGTGAAAAGTCTGCAAAACAATGAAGTAGATTTTGCTTTGGTTTCGATACTTCCCGATAAAATGAAAGTAGAAAAAATAGATTTGATGCAAAATAAGCTGTTTTTAGTGGGAAATATGGAAGAGGATTTTACTAAGAAAAAGAAAATTGAAGATATACTACAAAACCGTCCGTTATTGTTTAGAGAAAACGGTTCTGGAACACGCCAAACCATGGAACGTTTCATTGTGCAACAAGATTTTAAGATTAGTAAACGAATGGAATTAACCTCAAATGAAGCCGTAAAGCAAGCCATTATAGCAGGATTAGGATATTCAATCATGCCTTTAATTGGCATTCGTAAAGAGATACAAAACAAGGACTTACAAATTATTCCGTTAAAAGGATTGCCAATAAAAACTGATTGGAGTTTAATTTGGGTAAAAGGTAAAAATCACAACCCTGCAGCCCTAGCCTATTTAGATTATTTAAAAAAAGAAAAAGAAGCAATTATCCATTCCAAATTTAGTTGGTACGAGACAATGTAGCTTCTTTTTTTCAGTTATTTTCAATCCAATTGGCTCAACACCATTGCGATTTTTATAAACATGATAGCGATTTTTATCAACGTCATTATCATATCGTTATTATCATTTTCTTTCATTTTTCTTAGTTTTTAAAAACCTCGAAAAATGAATTCCGAGGTTTTGATTATTTAACGAAAATGTCTTTCAATTGACTGATTACGTTACCACTTCCTGAAATGGTGATTTCACCAATACGATCTGCAATTTTTTCTACGTATTCCATCTCTTTTAATTTCCACAACATTTCGTTTTCTTCCATTAATTTAGCGGTATTCAATATGCTACGCATCGCAGCTGTTTCTTCCCGTCTCATAATACTGTTGGCTTGTGCTTTTTTCTCTGCTACCAATACCTGATTCATAATTTCTTTCATATCTCCAGACAAAATGTACACCACTGCTCCAATACTACAGGAAGAGAGAATCGAACTCTCAAAAATCAGATTCTAAATCTGACGCGTCTACCCGTTTCGCCATTCTTGCTTTGTTAATTTGTCAGGACTTAAACCTGAACTGAGAGAATCAAAATCTCTTATGCTAACCAATTACATTACAAATTAATTTTGTGGAAGTAGTAGGATTCGAACCTACTCAGTCATAAGACAACGGTTTTACAGACCGCCCCAACTCTCCTACTTTGGCGTACTTCCATACATTAAGGCTTATTTTGAATGAATATTCAATTTCCCGAGAGACAGTCGGGAATCCCGATAATTATCGGGACCAATAAGCCTTGTTCCTTTCTAAAGAACTCATGTGATTTTGGAAGGATTCGAACCTTCAACCCTTTGCTTCGTAGGCAAATACTCTTTCCAATTGAGCTACAAAATCAGTTGCGATTCTGGTAATCCCGATAGCTATCGGGAGAACTTACAACCTTTGAGTTAACAGCTCACTGCTCTACCCTTGAGCTACAGAATCAGTATTTTTTGGGCATAAAAAAAGCACCTCATAAAAGGTGCTTCATATCATAACAATGGAATACTACTATCCCAAATGCCTATTAGTATGCACCTGTTTATTCTTACATCCGAAATCATAATTCGGAGCTACACTAAGTGAAGGATTTAAACAATCTATCATTGTCGTCGTATTTAGTTTTTGAATATTATTATATCGTGTTTTCATTTTATATCTTATTTAAACTTGAAACTTGAAATTTTCTGTGGCAAAGATAAAGTCAAAAAAAAGTAACTTCCAAATCTTTTTAAAAATTATTTTATTGATTTTCAGATAGTTACGCTTAAATTTAGACAGTGCAAATCCTGTCCGTTTTTCAACAGATACTTTGGATTTTTCAAATAACTGTCTCTCATTTGGTTACGCATTTACCCTTATTTTTTACTATTTCGTTTTATCATAAAATATTTTTTTACTTTTTTTTCTATTTCTGTCATGCTGAACTCGATTAACTTCGTTGAATCTTCGATTTCAGCATCTAAAACCCTATTTTCAATCATTCATAAAACAAAAAAACGCCCTTTTTACAAAGGACGTTTCGTATATTTTTGTGTAATTTTACTAAAAACAATAACTATTCTTCATAAAAACACATATAACGTCCATTAATCTCCATAGGAAAATCTATCTCTGAGCGATATAAATTTAGACTAATATGTTGCTTTTGTGTTTTCATTTCTAGGGCAAATGTAGGAATTTTTATTCTTCAATTCTAAATTTGTTTTATTGTAGATATTTTTTGATGAAGCTATCGATTTGAAAATTAATTAATTACACATCTCATTAATTTAAAACAACACTTATTGTATGTAACTTATTGATTTTGATCTAATTATAATTTTCATATTTAAAAAAATGATCTCATATTTGTCAAAAAAAAGTTATGGATGTAAGATTTGAAAAATCAAAAGAAACTACAGTCGAATGGTTAACACCACCAGAGCTTGTGATAAAACTCGGCAAATTTGATCTTGACCCCTGCACTCCTGTAAAACCTCCATTTGTTCACGCAAAAATTAATTTTAATCTGAATGATAATGGATTGTCTAAAGAATGGTTTGGTAGAGTTTATATGAATCCTCCATATGGAAAAGGAATGGAAATTTGGATGGAAAAATTAAAAATTCACGGTAACGGAATTGCGCTAATTTTTGCAAGAACTGAAACTAAATTATTCTTTAACCATATTTGGAATGATGCGCACGCAATCTTATTTGTTAAAGGAAGAATTAAATTTTATAATGTAGATGGAGAACAAAAAGGAACTCCTGGAGCTCCTAGTGTTTTCATTGCTTATGGTGAAGAAAATGCAATAGCATTAGAAAAATCAGATATTGAAGGAAAATTTATAAAGTTAAAATAATTCATAAATTATGAATTCCGAAACATTATACTCTGCATCAATAATCCAAGAATTCTCTTGTAGTAATAAAATTATAGCCTCATTTTCATTATTGACATTTTCTACAATTCCTAATACTTGTAAATTATCTACTTCAAAACTTAAATTTGGCGCAATTGTCTCGCCTTCAGGAGTTAAAATTATATACTTTTTCATATTAAATCTTTTTGTATTTTCCTCTACTTTGAAATTCAATAATTCTTTTATCTCTTAAAACTTGTAATTGTTGCCTAATTTTATCCTTAATAAAATTATTATTAGGAAACTTAATTTTTAGTTTTTCTTCAAATTTATATACATCCTCTAAACTAAAAGAATCTTTTTGAATCATATCAACACAATTCAAAATCTCTAATATCCAACCTCGGGACTCATTGCTTTTTTCTCTAATAAAAAGTGTTTTATTAAAAGACTGATTTACTATTTCAGCATCTATTACTTGAGCATTTTTAATTAAGAAAACTTTACCAGAATCAGCAACCTTTGATAAATCAATATTGCAACCAATCCAACCAGCTCTTTTAGCATTTTCGGATAAAGGTTTTCTTTTTATAATTATTTCAGGTGTAAAAAATTGTTTGGGAATAATTAAAAAATCATTTACTGTCCAATTTTTTGTATAAGTTAAAAAGAAAAAATTTGGATTATTTTCAGAATTAATTCTTTCAATCATAGTTGAATATGCTCCATCTGTAATTGTATTTGATAATTTTCCATTCTTACTTTTTAATTCAAATTCTTCTGAACATTTATTACATATAAAATCTGCTACTGGTCTGTTGTTTTCAAATTCTAGCAAAGGAATTTCACCACAACATGGACAATAGGAATTATTTAAAACCCAATCTTCTGTAAGTAGTCTAGCAATTTGAGAATTACTTTTATAACCTTCTGCTAATTTTGTATTAAATGATAAATTCATTTTATATTTTGTAAGTAAATCAAATATACCAAAAACCCAACTACAAATCGTAAGTGCATACAACGATTTATAATTGAGTTTTCAACATTTTTTAATCCTCTCTACTTCCATCATCTGCCATTCGTACCATTTTTGGCGTAAACTTGGCAACTACATCTACCAAATCTTCTTGGGCAGCCATAACTTGATGAATATCTTTATAAGCCATTGGCGCTTCGTCTTTTCCTGCCCCAATAAGCGTTACACCATGATCTTTTAAAATGGCTTGCATTTCGTTTTTAGTAATGGTTTTAATGGCTTGGGTTCTACTCATTTGCCTTCCAGCACCATGCGAAGCGGAGTTGATAGCGTTTTCTTCACCTTTCCCTCTCACTAAAAATCCAGGTGCCGTCATACTTCCTGGAATAATTCCCATCACGCCTTTTGCGGCAGGAGTAGCTCCTTTTCTATGCACAATTACTTCTTCTCCATTGTAGGTTTCTTTCCATGCAAAATTATGATGGTTCTCTACTTTGGCTAAAACACTTGCTCCCAACGCTTTCTCCATTTTGGTATGAATAATTTCATGACAAGCCGAAGCGTAATCTCCCGCCAAATTCATCGCAATCCAATATTCTTGTCCCAAATCAGAACCTAAATCTAAATAGGCTAAGTTTCTAGCCACTTCTGGAAGTTTACAAGTTTCTTTAGCAATTTTAGTATAATGTCCAGCAATGGTAGCACCAAATCCTCTCGAACCTGAATGCGTCAACAAAGCCACATATTTTCCTTTCGGAATGTTTAATGCAGCATCATCGGTTGCAAATTCTATAATACCAAATTCCACAAAGTGATTTCCACCCCCAGAAGAACCCAATTGCGACCAAGCTTTATCTTTTAAGTTTTTAATAAAAGTGTGTTCCGCAAACTCATTTCTATCCAAAACTTCATGATTCGACTTGTATTGTCCGTGAAAACCGTGTCCCGCTCCAAATTTAGAATGGGCAACCAATTCTTTTTTGAATTTTGCTTCATTTTCATAATAAAATAACTCCGGAATATCATAAATTGACAATGCCATTCTACAACCAATATCCACACCCACACCAAAAGGAATCACCGCATTATTAGTCGCTAAAACGCCACCAATTGGCAATCCATAACCTTGATGCGCATCAGGCATTAAAGCGCCAGCCACAGTTACGGGTAACTGCATAGCAACTTGCATTTGTTTAATAGCACCTTCTTCAATTTTATCGGCACCATACAAAGCAAAATCAGCTGGATTTGGATTTAAAGCGATGAAATCTTCTGGTTTTTCGTTGGCTTTTTCAATAATAGCTTGTGCTAATTTTCCAAAGATTTTATGTTCTAAAAATGCTTCAGGATTTTCTAATACCAAGGTATAATTAGATAACATTTCATCTTTAGTCAATCCTGTTCTTTTGGCATTAGCTTTCAAAGCTACACCTATTAAAGATCCCTCTGGATAACCTAAGGCTAATAAATCGGTCCCGTTAATTTTAGTTTCCATGACGTTAAATTTATATTTTTTATTTGAATTTTGTTGCTTTCGAGAGCCTGATGCATGTCCAACGATACATCAGGCTAACTACCCTTTGTTTGATGAAGCAAAGGTTTTACAGTTCTACGCAATTATTTTGCGTACTTAAAAAAAGAATTGTATTTTTGAAACTGAACACTATAAACTGACCACTGAACACTTCAAAAAAATGGCTCAAAATAAAAACGCACTAATCCGCTACAAAACCATCGACAAATGTTTGCAAAATAACTACCGTCAATGGACATTAGAAGATTTAATGAACGCTTGTAGCGAAGCTTTGTACGAATACGAAGGCAAAGAAAATCCAGTAAGCAAACGAACCATTCAATTGGATATTCAGATGATGCGTAGTGAAAAGTTGGGCTACAATGCCCCTATTGAAGTCTATGACAAAAAGTATTACCATTATGCCGAAGAAGATTTTTCGATAACGGATATTCCCTTAACCGAAACCGATATTAATGTACTGAGCGAGACTGTTTCTATGTTGAAGCAATTCAAAGATTTTTCTTTATTCAATGATGTTTCCGATATTCTGCAACGCTTAGAAGATAAAATCTATGCCGAAAAATCACATACCCAACCCGTAATTCATTTGGACAAAAATGAGAGTCTAAAAGGCTTGCATTTTTTAGATGAAATTTATCAAGCGATAGTTAAAAAAATAGTTTTAGTAATCACCTATAAGTCATTCAAATCCAAAGAAGAAAATCAATTTTATTTTCATCCCTTCATTTTAAAAGAATTCAATAATCGTTGGTTTGTAGTGGGGCGAAAAAAAGTCAGTCAACCCATCGCTAATTTAGCCTTAGACAGAATCATTAAAATAGATTACGATTTCCAAATGCCATTTTTGGAGCAACCTTTTAATCCAGAGAACTATTATAAAAATGTAATTGGCGTTACCGTAAATTCAGGCTTACAGCCCAAACCAATTCAACTTTGGATAGATCAATACAACGCACCTTATGTTTTAACCAAACCACTACATCGTTCCCAACGATTACTAAAAGAAAACGAAGACGGAAGCATTATCATCAACCTATTTCTAATCGAAAACTACGAAATGGAGCGCATTCTTTTAGGCTTCGGTGATGGCTTAGAAGTCCTAAAACCAGAACGTTTAAGATTACGAATGAAAAGTATTTTAGAAAAATCATTAAAACGATATGAAAGAAGCCTAGAACTCTAAAATAATGATTTAAGTATACCAAGTGTATGAGGAGTGTATGCGTTAAGTATGCATAGTGTATGCAAAAGGTATGAAACCAAAACAAAAAAAGACACCCGAAAGTGTCTTTAAAATAATTTATGCTGATGAATTAATATGCCAAAAGCTCTTTTAATTCGGTTTCAAATCTACCTTTAGGTAAATATTGGTCTTCTAATGATTTCATAAACGGAATAGCAGATTCTAAACTTCCTACTCTTCTAACTGGAGCATCTAAATATTCAAAACAATTTTCCATAATCATAGCCGAAATATCGCTGGCAACACCACCAAATAAAGTATCTTCTTGTAAAATAATTACTTTATTCGTTTTCTTAACTGAAGCGTAAATTGCATCCCAATCCATTGGTTGTAAAGTTCTTAAATCCAATAAATCTGCTTTAATTTCCGGATTTTTTGCTAAAGTTTCTAAAGCCCAATGAACTCCTGCTCCAAACGAAATAATAGTCACATCATTTCCTTCTTTAATCAATGACGCTTTTCCGAAAGGTAACGTGTAATAATCTTTTGGTACATCTTGATAAACACTTCTATACAATTGTTTGTGTTCGAAGAATAATACTGGATTTGGGTCATTAATTGCGGTATTCAATAATCCTTTCGCATCAAAAGGAAACGCTGGATAAACCACTTTTAATCCTGGAGTTTTGGTAAACCAAGCTTCATTAGTTTGCGAGTGGAAAGGTCCTGCTTGAGTTCCACCACCGCAAGGCATACGCACCACTACATCCGACTTTTCTTGCCATCTGTAATGTTGCTTCGCTAATAAGTTTACGATTGGATTAAATCCGGTTGAAACGAAATCTGCAAATTGCATTTCCATTACGGCTTTAAATCCGTTGATAGACAATCCATTAGCGGCTGAAACTACAGCACTTTCACAGATTGGGGTATTTCTAACTCTTTCTTTTCCAAATTGTGCCACAAATCCGTCGGTAATTTTGAAAGCTCCACCGTATTCGGCAATGTCTTGTCCCATAATTACCAAATTCTCATGGCGTTCCATAGACTGACGTAAACCATTCGAAATTGCATCAATCACACGGATGTTTTCCATTTCTGAAGATGGATTGAATTCTTCGAATGTATAAGGTTGATAAACATCACCTAATTCTTCTTCCAAAGAAGCTACAATTTCTGGTTCTTCTTGAACTTTCGCCCAATCCGTATCGATTTCTTTCTTAATTTCAGCTCTAATTGCTTCATCTTCTTCATCTGATAAAACCGCTGTAGCTTTTAAGTAATTTCTATAATTTTCAACTGGATCTTTAATTGCCCACATGTCCATTAATTCTTGCGGAACGTATTTCGTACCACTCGCCTCTTCATGTCCACGCATTCTAAACGTTTTGAACTCCAATAACACCGGACGCGGATTTTCTACCATAGAAGCTTTTAATTCCGAAATCAAATGCACCACCTCTAACAAGTTATTTCCGTCAACAACGTGGCTTTCCATTCCGTAACCTACACCTTTATCTGCTAAATTCTCACAACGGTATTGCTCGTTTGTAGGAGTTGATAAACCGTAACCGTTATTTTCAATCACGAATAAAACCGGTAATTCCCAAACAGCAGCAATATTTAAAGCTTCGTGGAAATCTCCTTCCGAAGTAGCTCCTTCACCTGTAAATACAGCAGTTACTTTTCCGTTTTTTCTTAATTTATTGGCTAATGCGATTCCGTCAGCAATCCCTAATTGAGGGCCTAAATGCGAAATCATTCCAATAATCTTGTATTCTTGCGTTCCAAAGTGGAAACTTCTATCACGACCTTTAGTAAATCCGTTTTTCTTTCCTTGCCATTGCGAAAACAAACGGTGTAATGGAATATCACGAGTAGTAAACACTCCTAAATTACGGTGCATTGGTAAAATATATTCATCTTTATCTAAAACCGAAGTAATTCCAACAGAAATAGCTTCCTGTCCAATTCCAGAGAACCATTTCGATACTTTTCCTTGACGGATTAGAATCAACATTTTCTCTTCAATCAAACGCGGTTTTAAGATTTTCTTATATAAATCAAGTAGTTGCGAATTCGATAATTCTTTTCTTTCAAAGTTCATGATAGTGGAACGATTAAATTTTGCTCAAAAGTAATAAAAATAACATTTTGAAAGCGAATTGTTATAAAAAAAGAAAGTTAAAAAATCAAAGGCAAGGGCAAACTCAAATTCAAGTTTAAATTTTAACGCAAGTACACTAAGAATTAATTTCAAATTTTGTAAATCTATTTCAAGCGATAATTCCACTAATCACTTTTCACTCATTACTATTCACTTTCTCCCAATTGTTAACAACTTTCCTTTTTTGAATTTAAAATATTTAATTACATTTGTATTTACTTGGGTTATAACCCATAATGATTTATTAACAACAAAGCTTAAGTATGCAACAAATTCCTAGTGTTGACTTACGTGATTTCCTGTCGGATGATCCGGCACGTAAACAAAAATTTGTAAATGAAATCGGAAAAGCCTACGAAGAAATCGGATTCGTAGCATTAAAAGGTCATTTTTTAGATGACAAATTAGTTGAAGGTTTGTATTCAGAAGTGAGAAACTTCTTTACACTTCCTTTAGAAACTAAAGCTAAATACGAAATCCCAGGAATTGGCGGACAACGTGGTTATGTTTCTTTCGGTAAAGAACATGCTAAAGGTCGCTCTGCTGGAGATTTGAAAGAGTTTTGGCATTTTGGACAATACGTTAGCGAAGGTTCAAAGTACGCTGGAGAATATCCAGATAACGTGGAAGTAACGGAATTACCTAAATTCAATGAAGTAGGTAAAGAAGCGTACCAAATGTTAGAAAAAACAGGTGTTTATGTGTTAAGAGCTTTAGCGCTTTACATTGGTTTAGACGAATTCTACTTTGACAAATACATCAAAGACGGAAACAGTATTTTACGTCCAATCCACTACCCACCTATCACTGACGAACCTAAAGATGGTGCCGTTCGTGCAGCAGCACATGGTGACATCAACTTGATTACCCTATTAATGGGAGCTCAAGGAAAAGGTTTACAAGTACAAAATCACAATGGAGAATGGATTGACGCTATGGCACAACCAGACGAATTGATGATTAATGTAGGTGATATGTTGTCAAGACACACCAACAACAAGTTGAAATCAACGATTCATCAAGTGGTAAATCCACCAAGAGAATTGTGGGGTTCTTCTCGTTATTCAATTCCTTTCTTCATGCACCCGGTAAGCGACATGAGTTTAAATTGCTTACCAGAATGTATCGATGAAAACAATCCGAAATTATATGAAGACATCACTGCTGGTGAATTCTTACACGAACGTTTGGTAGAATTAGGATTGATTAAGAAATAAAGAATAAAACATTCTAAATAATAAAATTCCAAATTCCAAGTAACATTGGGGTTTGGTTTTTTGTTTAAAGATTGAAAATAATTACAAGCCATATTAGCACGCGGATGAAACGGATTTACTTCGTAAAACGCAGATAAAAACAGATTATAAACCCTGAAAAATGAATATATGCACTTATTACATCAAGATTTAACATCGTTAATTTTAAAAACTTTTTACGAAATATATAACGAATTAGGTTATGGTTTTCTTGAAAAAGTTTATCAAAATGCCTTATTGATTGAGTTAAGAAAAAATGGACTTGAAGCATCTCCAAATAAAAAAATTAAAGTCTATTATAAAGGAGAAAATGTTGGCGATTATTATGCAGATATAATTGTAAATGATACAATAATATTAGAATTAAAAGCAGCTGATTATATTGTAGAAGAGTTTGAAAACCAATTACTCAATTACTTAAAAGGAACTGATTGTGAAGTAGGTTTATTATTAAACTTTGGAAAGAAACCCGAATTCAGAAGAAAAATTTACGAAAACAAAAGAAAGAATAGAAAAAATCAGTTTTAATTCGCGCTTCGCTTTAGCGAATCCGTTTTATCCGCGTGCTAAAATATGGACTTACAAGAACAATTAAAAAAACTATTCCCTAACCACGAAGTTTCTAACGAACCAGAAATTATCGAGGAAACTCCTCACGAATTATTCGTTCAAAAAGAACCAATGATTTGTAAATATGAGAAGCGTAAAGGGAAACCTACAACGATTATTTCAGGATATGAAGGTGAAGACGAAGATTTTAAAATCTTAGCTAAGGAAATCAAAAGCAAATTAGCAGTTGGTGGCACGTTTAAAGATGGAGAAATCATCATTCAAGGCGATTATCGTGATAAAATCATGAAAATATTACAAGACAAAGGATTCAAAACAAAACGCGTAGGCGGATAAATTTGTTTCAAAATTCAAGTTCAAAATTAAGAACCTGAAACCTGAAACTTTAAACTAAAAACAAATGATAGCAGCATCAGAATTAATATTAAATCCAGACGGAAGTGTATATCACATTAACTTAAAGCCTGGACAAATCGCTAACGATATTATCTTCGTTGGTGACCAAAACCGTGTAGAAAAAATTACAAAACATTTTGATTCTATTGAGTTTACTACTCAAAAACGTGAATTTAAAACACAAACCGGAACGTATAAAGGCAAAAGAATTACAGTAATGTCATCTGGAATTGGTCCAGATAACATCGACATCGTAATGAATGAATTAGACGCTTTGGTAAACGTTGATTTAGCAACTAGAACCGTTAAAAATGAATTAACTTCATTGAATATAGTTCGTATCGGAACTTCAGGTTCATTACAAGCGGATATTCCTTGCGATAGTTTTGTAATGAGTCAGTATGGATTAGGATTGGATAACATGCTTCGCTCCTATTTAATTGACGAAATTTCAGAAATCGAAATGGAAGAAGCGTTTATCAAGCAAACAAATTGGGACATGAGAAAAGGTCGTCCATACGTAATTGCTGGAAGTAAAACTCTAGAAAAAAGATTAGAGAGCGATAAAATTTTCAAAGGATTCACAGGAACCGCTGGCGGATTTTACGGTCCACAAGGTCGCGTGGTGCGTTTAGGAATTCAAGATCCTGAGTTAAATTCTAAAATGGATAGCTTCAATTTTAACGGAACTCGAATGACCAATTTAGAAATGGAAACCGGAGCAATTTATGGGTTAGGAAAACTATTAGGTCATCAATGTCTATCGTTAAATGCTATCATTGCCAACCGTGCAACTGGAACTTTTAGTGAAGACCCATACAAAGCTGTAGATGAATTAATTGAATATACTTTAAATAAGTTAGCTGAATAATTTAAAAGCATAAAAATGACTTTTCGATTTGCAAGACATACCAATAATTTAGAACAAATTAAATCCTTTTATATCGATATTTTAGGATTTGAATTACTTGGTGGTTTTGAAAATCATAATGGTTATGATGGCATTTTTATTGGAAAATCAAATGAAAATTGGCATTTAGAATTTACAAAATCAGAAGAAATTGTTCTTTTTGATTTTAATGAGGATGATAATTTAGTTTTTTATCCAAACAATAAAATGGAGTTTGACTTCATTTTGAATAAAATTCAATCTAAAAAAATTGAATTTATAAAAGCCAAAAATCCTTATTGGAATGAAAATGGTAAAATGATTTTAGATCCTGATGGCTATAGAGTTGTAATTTCAGATTTAAAAATAAAATGAAAGATAAAATTTTGAAATTGGAGTTATTATTAGATAATTTCACATTACAAACAATAACTAATTTTGAGCTAAAAATCAATGATATTAAATGGTCCAAAAAAGAAATTTTAGGTCATTTAATCGATTCAGCTATTAATAATTTACAACGTTTTACCGAAATTCAATATTATGAAAAGCCATATAAAATAAGACCTTACAATCAAGATGCATTAGTTAAATATAATCATTATCAAAATAAAAACAATCAAGATTTATTCGATTTATGGTTGCATTTGAATCGTCATATTTTAGAAATTATTAAAAATCAAACAGATAAAAGTTTAGAATATCAATTAATTCTCCCTAATGGCACATTAACCAATTTACAATTTTTAATTGAGGATTATATTGAACATTTATTCTATCATGTATCACAAATAACAAAGCATGGACTTAATACTTGAAACCAAACGCCTTATCCTTAGACCGCTAGAAATTACTGATGCGGAAGCTATGTTTACAATGGATAACAATCCGAATGTACACAAATATTTATGGCAACAACCAACACAAGAATTGAACGAAACCATCAAAATTATCGAAATGGTACAAAAGCAATATGTAGACAATAAAATAGGACGTTTTGCTACAGTATTAAAAGAAACAAGCGAATTCATAGGTTGGACAGGAATTAAATTTGTAAACGATCACGTAGAAAACGGAAACACGAACTTCTACGATTATGGCTATCGTTTAAATGAAAAATTTTGGAACAAAGGTTTCGCTACGGAAGCTTCAATTGCTTGGTTAGAACATGGTTTCAATCAAATGAAAATTCAAGAAATGAATGCTTACACACATGCCGAAAACGGCGCCTCTAATCATGTTTTGCAAAAAGTAGGTTTTAATTTTATGGAAGATTATCCTGATGAAAATGGCGTGATTTGGAAATGGTGGCAGTTAGAAAATTTAGAATTTAGAAATCAGAATTTAGTATTATGAAAACCGTAAAAATAGCCGGAGTTCCAGAACATTTCAATTTACCTTGGCATATGTGTATTGAAGATGGCGAATTTGAAGCCGTGGGTATCGATTTACAATGGACAGATGTTCCAGAAGGAACAGGAAAAATGTGCCAAATGTTGCGAGATGGTGAAACCGATATTGCTGTAATTCTTACTGAAGGAATCATCAAAGATATTGTTGCTGGAAATCCAAGTAAGATTGTGCAAGTTTATGTGCAAAGTCCATTAATTTGGGGAATTCATGTTGCTACTAATTCTAATTATAAAACTCTTTCCGATTTAGAAAACAAAAAAGTAGCGATTTCTAGAATGGGTTCAGGCTCTCATTTGATGAGTATTGTGAATGCTCAAAATCAGAATTGGAATACAGAAAACTTACAATTTGAAATTGTAAATACTATCGATGGAGCTGTTGAAAGTCTAACTTCAGAAAAAGCCGATTATTTCATGTGGGAACGTTTCATGACACAGCCTCTTGTTGATAAAGGAATTTTCAGAAGAATTGCCGATTGCCCTACTCCATGGCCTTGTTTTGTTATTGCAGTTCGTAATGAAGTTTTGGAACAACATCCAAAAGTAATTGATCAAATTTTAGACATCATCAATACTACAACCGAAGAATTTAAGCTAATTCCAAGTATTGATAGAACGTTAGCTTATAAATACAATCAAAAAGTGGAAGCAATTCAAGAATGGTTAAAATTAACGCGTTGGTCACAAAAGCAAATGACTGGTCTAACATTAGATAAAGTAGTGGAACAACTTTTGAAGCTTCAAATCATCGATAAAAAACCGCCAAAAAAATCGATACTTAAATAATTCCGTATTTTTATCGTTTTAAACGAAATGACAATTAAAATTCCTACTATCGCTGAACTCAAAGAAAAGCTTTCTTTACCAAAGCCATGGGATATTGTTGTCATTTTTTTATTGAATATCTTAATTGCCATACCTCTTTTTTTAATTGCTCATCAAAATTTAATCGATTTAGAATGGGTAATTCATCTAGATAGAATAATTATTTTTATAATCATTTTAGTAATAATTCAACTTCTCTTAAGATTGGTAAAAACGATTATTATCTTGATTGTTTTTTTGTATTTAATTTCGCTTTTGATAGGAACACTATTTGGAAATTACGGATTTGACAGAGTTTTTGAGGATTATCGCTATATGATTTATTCTATGAGTGAAAACCCAAATCCTCAAGATATTATTGTAGCCAAATTACTTCCTTTTCCAAACAAATCTAAAATTATTGATGCTGTTGATTTTACAAATCCAAGAGTACGAAATTTTGCATTATCAGCGACCACTAAACATTTTAAAGAATTTAAACAAACTGGTGAAACTCGAAGAATGATTCAATGTTTTGCAGTTTTCAAGGAAATTCGAAACAATTGGAACTATGTTAATGACCCAAAAGGAAGAGAATACATTGCTTATTCTTCTGAAAGTTTGCAACACTTTTCAGGTGATTGTGATGATCATGCAATTTTAATGGCTGCTTGCATTAAAGCTGTTGGCGGAACACCTAGAATTATTCACACTGGTGGTCATTTATACCCAGAAATGCTAATTGGAAATAAAAACGATTTAGAAACTGCTATATATTTAATTAAAGAAGAACTTTTTAAACAAGAAAGTCATAACCAACAAATTCATTATCATATAGACGAAAGAGGTCAAATTTGGTTGAATTTAGACTACACAGCAACCTATCCTGGAGGTAAATTTATGAGTGAAGAAATTCTTGGAGAGCTCACTTTTAATTGATTAAATTTTCTATATTTACAAAAAATAACAACCTTTTTATGAAGAAAATAAGCTATTTATTAGGATTATTTCTATCGGTAAGTGCTGTTGCACAAACAAATAACAACACTGCAACTGATACCATCGTATCGCCTATCTTAGCTAAGAAAAACGAAGTTAAAGTAGATGTTTTAAATGGAATTGCTTATGGGAAATTAGGAATTTCTTATGAACGCTTTTTAAACAAAGATCTTTCTGTTGGTATCACAGGAATAATGTTTAACAAGAAAAGTAAAACTGATGATTTCCTATCAGATGACACTCGTACTTTGATTGACTATCAAGTAATTCCTTATGTGCGTTATGCTATGTCAAAAAGTGCCACCAATTTATATTATTTAGAAGGTTTCGTTAATTTTAATGGTGGTGAATTTAAAGAATTAACTACTTTAAATAATGGCGTTGCTGATTATGTTGTAGTGACACGAAATGACTATAACGATATTGCATTAGGAGGTTCCGTTGGTTATAAATTATACTTTAAAGAAAGTTTTGTAGTTGATTTGAATGTTGGTATTGGAAAAAACTTATTTAATGAAGATAGTCCATCAACAGTAGCACGATTAGGAATTAATTTAGGTTATAGATTTTAAAAAAAAACATATGAAAAAATATATTCAACATATAACAATCGCTATCATAACTTTAATTTTTACAGGTTGTACCGAAAGCGATGACGAATTTTTTGCATCTAAAATTGTTACTTCAAATGAATTAATTGAAGTTAATGTTACTGGTAATGAATTAAACGTATCTTGTTATGTACCAAGATTATTACCTCAGGATACGAATCCGTTTGATATTTATTTGACGAGTACTTCTAGAAAAATGTTTTTTAATTACACATTAGAAAAGAAAAACACAAATGGAGCATGGGAATACATCACACCTACTAGCGTAACTACAATTGAAGGAGAAAATCAAATAGGTGACTATATTTCAGGTATAACTGTTTTAGATGCTTTAGATACAACTTATGAATATGAATCAGCAATCACTTTAGCCGCTGGACAATATCGCGTTCTTATTGACCCTGAAATTATAACTTTAAATTCACAAAATGCAGTAATGGTAACCGTTAAAACAAGTACATTTGGAATTCCGTCAAACGCATTAGAATTTACTGTAAATTAAAATCTAATTTTAAATGCAAATAACTTGTAAAAATTGTGCCCATATTTATTCCGGACACTTTTGTAATAATTGTGGACAACCCGCTGATACACACAAAATAAATTTGCATTTTATTTGGCACGATATACAACATGGTTTTTTTCATTTTGATAAAGGCGTTTTATTCACAGCTAAAGAATTATTTACAAGACCTGGAGATTCGATAAGAGAATTTATTGAAGGAAAACGTGTAAAACACTTCAAGCCAATTTCGTTAGTTATTATTTTAGCCACTTTATATGGTGTTTTACGACATTTATTTCATTTCAGTGTTTTAGACAAAAAAGTAGTTTCCGAAATACAAGGTGTAGAATATGAAAGTTTAAATGAATGGATTTCACATCATTATTATTGGATAATATTATTATCTATTCCAATGTTTTCAATAGCTTCTTATATAGTTTTTAGAAAACAAGGGTACAATTTTATAGAGCATTTTGTCTTAAATGCTTACATGGCTTCACAACGCTTAATTCTTAGAATTGCTATATTTCCAATCACCAAATACTACACTGAATCTAGCTACAATAAACTATTTGTTGATATTTTAATGTTGATGGATATTGTTTTGATTTTTTGGACATACATCACCTTTTTCAATAATCTATCAAGAATTAAATCCTTTTTATATTCCATCTATAGCTATTTATTGTTTTTGGTAATATTCTTTATTTTGATGCTAATGAGTGTTTTAATTTTTGATATTCATGTGGGCTAAAATTTAAAAAAAATAAAAAAAATGAAAAAAATTATCTTTTTATTACTTATTATCACTCTAACATCATGTGGAACCTTCAATAAAACATCCAAGATAGATGAAAAAACAGGTTTATTTCCTGCTAAAAAAAATAAAATTGTAACAATTTTAAAAGACGAAGTTGTAAAAAGAGATACTTTAAAAAAATTGATAATCGTACCTAATGATGAATATTCTATTGAAATGACAAAAAATTTAAATTATTTTGATAAAATTTTGACATTCGAAGAATTTCAAAAAGACATAATATCAAAAAAACTTGATGATAAAATTCCGAGTGTATCTGATAGAATTGGATTAAAAAATGCTTATAAACATTACGGACCGTTTGTGATTTTACATTTTTCCAAAGAAAGAAAAAGCAATAATGAGTTATTTGCAGGATTATCATTATACGACCCTAACAAAGCGGATTTTATCTATCAAAGTGAAATTTTAGTAAATTTAATGTGGGATGGATGGACAGATCAAGGAACTATGTATCCTTTATTTAATTCTTTAATCGATTATTTAAACAAACAAAAATAGAAATTAGGTTAATTTTTTTTGAACTCATTTTTTTCACCACTCAATCTCACCTTTACCCTTTTCTCTTAAATACTCATTCGTCAATTTAAAATGATTGTGTCCAAACCATTTTTTATGCGAATGTGCAAACGAAGGATGTCCACTTTCTAAAACCAAATGTTTATTCCTATCAATTAGTTTTCCTTTTTTCTGAGCAAAACTTCCCCAAAATAAAAAAACCACGTTTTCAGATTGTTCGTTAATTAAATCAATCACAGCATCGGTAAAAACGTTCCATTTTAAGTGTTTATGGCTGTTGGCTTCATCTTTTCTCACGGTTAAACCAGCATTTAACAACAAAATGCCTTGTTTTGCCCATCGTTCTAAATTACCCGATGTTGGGAATAGAATTCTATCATATTCATTATTAATTTCCGTATAAATATTTTTTAACGAAGGAGGAATTGCCACACCATCATTCACCGAAAAACACAAACCATTCGCCTCACCTGTTCCATGATACGGATCTTGTCCAATAATTACCACTTTCGTATCTTGAAAATCAAATTGTTCAAAAGCAGAAAAAATCAATTCTTTTGGCGGGAAACAAGTCGTGTTAGTGTACTCTTGTTCCACTTGTTGCATCAATTCAACAAAATACGGCTTCTGAAATTCAGTTGCTAATAAGGCTTGCCAAGTCAGATTTTTGATAAACATTTTATAATTTTTACCAAAAATATAAATTTCTATTGCAATATGGATTTATTACTTTGTAACTTTGACCTAACAGAAAAAGAAAAATGATTTCGATTACCCAAAAAACACTACAAGATTTAGAATTTAATACCGTTTTAGAAACGATTGCCAGTCGTTGCAACACTGATATTGGTGAAGCAAAAGCTTTGGCAATAAATCCGTTCAAAAACAAGGAAGAATTGCTTATTAATTTGAAGCAAACCTCTGAATATTTGTCTTCGTTTTCCAACAATAATGCCATTCCGAATCACGGATTTGAAAACATCAACTACGAATTAAAATTCTTAGCTATCGAAGATAGTTTTTTAGAAGTAGGAAGTTTTAAAAAGATTGCCAATCTTTCGGAAACTGCCATTACTTTGATTCAGTTTTTAAAGAAATTTGAAGACTATTATCCAAATCTGTATCAAAAAGCTTCTCAAATTAACATTGTAAAATTGATTTTACAACGTATTGACGAAGTCGTAGATAAATTCGGAATTATCAAAGACAACGCATCACCAGATTTGATTGATATTCGTAGAAATATAAACGTTGTTCGCGGTAAAATAAACCAAAGTTTTGGTATGGCTTTGAGCCAATATAATTCGTTGGGCTATTTAGATGATATCAAGGAAACGGTAGTTGAAAATCGCAGAGTTTTAGCGGTTTTAGCCATGTATCGAAGAAAAGTGAAAGGTTCTATTCTTGGGAATTCTAAAACAGGAAGTATTGCTTATATCGAACCCGAAGCTGCTCAACGTTATTCGCGCGAACTAAACAATTTAGAGTTTGAAGAACGTGAAGAAATCATGCGTATTTTAAAGCGTTTGACTAATGAAATTCGTCCATTTACCGAAACTATTGCTGCTTATCAAGACTTTTTAAGTGATATTGATGTAATTGCCGCTAAAGCGAAATATGCTTATAAAATCAATGGAATTCTTCCAAATATTATTGAAGAAAAACGTTTATTTTTTAGAGAAGCCTTCCATCCTATTTTGTATTTAAACAATAAAGAAAAGAAAGCCGTTACGTATCCACAAACTATCGAATTACATAATGAAAGTCGCATTATTGTGATTTCGGGACCGAATGCAGGTGGAAAAACGATTTCTTTGAAAACCGTAGGATTACTACAATTAATGTTGCAAAGTGGGATATTAATTCCAGTCCATGAACGTAGCGAAACGTTTTTATTTGATAGAATTTTAACTGACATTGGAGACAACCAATCTATTGAAAATCATTTAAGTACGTACAGTTACCGATTGAAGAACATGAATTACTTCTTAAAGAAATGTAACGATAAAACGTTATTCTTAATTGATGAATTTGGAACTGGTTCTGATCCTGAATTAGGAGGTGCTTTGGCTGAAACATTCTTAGAAGAATTTTATGCTCGTGAAGCTTTCGGAATTATTACTACGCATTACAGCAATTTAAAAATATTAGCGAACGAATTACCTTTTGCTTCCAACGCAAACATGATGTTTGATGAGAAATCATTAGAACCTATGTACAAATTGATTTTGGGTCAAGCCGGAAGTTCGTTTACATTCGAAGTTGCACAGAAAAATGGAATTCCTTTCGGATTAATCAATCGTGCGAAAAAGAAAATCGAAGGCGGAAAAGTTCGTTTCGATAAAACAATTGCAACACTTCAAAAAGAACGTTCTAAATTGGAAAAAACCTCTTTAAATTTAAAAGAAGAAGAAACCAAAGCGCGTGAAGAAAGCAAGAAAATGGAAACTATTAACGCAAAAATTCAGGATAAGTTAGAGCGTTATCAGGAATTGTATGATGCTAACCAGCGTTTGATTTACATTGGGCAAAAGATTGATGATATTTCGGAAAGTTACTTCAATAACAAAGACAAAAAGACGTTAATTGGCGAGTTTTTAAAAATGGTTGAAATCGAAAATTCGAAACGAAAAAAACTTTCGGTTAAAGAAAAGAAAGTTAAAGAAGTCATCCAGAAAAAGGTGGAAGAAGAAGTCAAGGTGATTGTGGAGGAAATTCGTGTGGTTAAGAAAGAGAAGAAAATTAAAGCCAAAATTGAAGAGGAAAACAAACCAAAAATTACTTTAAAAGTTGGAGACAGAGTTCGAATGATTGACGGAAAAGCTATTGGAACCATTGATGTCATTGAAAAAACAAAAGCAACAGTGAATTATGGAATTTTCACCTCAAAAGTAAGCTTAGATCAATTGGAATACGTGCAACCTGCATAGCATTTAGAAACATATTATGGAAATACAAGATTTACCACAAGATAAAAAAATCATATTGTTTGATAGTGTTTGCAATTTATGCGATTCATCTGTTCAATATGTAATCAAACACGACAAAAAAGATGTTTTCAGATTTGTCTCGCTTCAATCGGAATTGGGACAAAAAATATTAAAACACATCGGAATTAATCCTATTCATACAGATAGTATTGTTTTATATGAACCTGGAATTTCATATTATTACAAGTCAACAGCTGCGTTACATATCGCAAAAGGATTAAGTGGGATTTTTACTTTTGCTACTATATTTACCATATTACCAACAGGTTTAAGAGATTTCGTGTATGATTACGTAGCAAAAAATCGCTACAAGTGGTATGGTAAAAAAGAATCGTGTATGATTCCAACACCAGATTTAAAAGCGAAGTTTTTAGAATAAATTTACATGATAATTATCAGGTAATAAACAATAGTTACCCTTTATCTTTGTGTAAATTCTAACCTTTGTAATTATGGCAAATTTATTATTACCACTTTATTCACATAGCAATGGAACTTTCATCATGATTATAGTTTTTGCGCTTGTATGTCTTGGCTTAGTTGGCGCAATAATATTAATGATGAATAGTGATAAAAAGAAAAAAAACGACCAGTAATTAACTGGTCGTTTTTAGTTTATGAGTTATAAAAATTACTGTTTGATAAACTTCTTAGTAGTTTTTCCTTCAGCTGCTTCAATTGTTACAAAGTAAACACCTGCATTTAAATCAGAAACATTGATTTGTGTTAAAGAACCTACTTGATTTTTAACTACTCTTCCATTGATGTCAATTACAGATATGTTTTTGATATCTAAATTATTGTTATTTGATATGTTTAAAACAGATGTAGTTGGATTTGGGTAAATAGTCAAGTTACTATCTGAAATTACATTTGAGTCTAAACCCAATAATGTATCAGTATTAGAAGCTTTCGCAACAAAATTATCAAATATTATATTAGCTGAAACTGTATTTGCAGCTGTAACTCCCATTACGAAATCAACCTCTGCTGGAGGAAATGGACCGGAAAAATTAGCTGGATTTACTGAAACAGAAGGATTTGAATCAAATTTCCAATATGGCTCACCAGTTGTTGTATCGTATCCAAAGCCTACTCTGTACCAAGTATCAGCATTAAGAATAAGTCCACCTGTTTGTAAAGTAATTAAAAAAGTTCCAAAAGTTCCTGCATTATCTAAATAGGCAACTCCTTGTAAAATTCTTGTATTTGAATTATATACATAACCACACAATACTCTTGAAGATGCTCCATCGGTTCCATATAATCTAACACCCGATTGAGCAGTACTTGTTGTTGCTGAACCAGTATAAAAATCATATTCAACTTCTAAAATGTTATTACCAGATGTTCTTGCTGCCCATGCAGTTGGTAGACCATTTTTCCACATAAATCTTGATCCTTTATCTCCATTTGGTCCTTGAAATAAAAGTCCATTAGAAGATCCATTTCCACTAGCTGCAATTTGAAAATTTGTATTTAAAGCATTAGTAGAAGTTGTTGGAGCTGTTCCATTACTTGAGAATGTTAACCAGCTTCCTTGACCAGCAGTAGCACCTGTTATATCAGTACCTACATTTCCAATGGTTAAACTGTTAAAGTTTTCTGTTTGTAGAACTTGAGCAAAACTAAAAAAAGAAGCAAATAAGCTTAGAGCAAGTAAAGTTTTTTTCATATTAAAATGTTTTTATAATTGACTTCAAATTTAAGCATTAAACTAACATAAATAAAACTTTAAGAAATATTTATAACTTTCTTCTTTCCTTCTCTTTCTTAATTAATGTTAACTCCCTACTTGTCTGCCCAGCTACAGAAGTGTTTTCTTCTGCTCTTCTAATCAAATAAGGCATCACGTCTCTTACTGGTCCAAACGGTAAATATTTAGCTACATTATAACCGTTTTCAGCTAAATTAAAACTAATGTTGTCGCTCATGCCTAATAACTGCCCAAAAAAGATTCGTTTATCGTTTTTTGTAATTCCTTTTTCAGCCATTAATTGCATTAACTTATATGAACTTTCTTCGTTGTGAGTTCCTGCAAAAATTGCCATTTTATCAATGTTTTCAATCATGTATAAAACCGCTGCGTCATAATTAATATCCGTAGCTTCTTTAGAAACACAAATTGGTGATTTTAATCCACGTTCAGTAGCTCTATCATTTTCCTTTTCCATATAAGCGCCACGAACTAATTTCATTCCAATGTAAAAACCTTCCGATTTTGCTTGTTCGTGCAAACTTTTCAAATAATCTAATCTGTCCCAACGATACATTTGTAAAGTATTAAATACAATAGCTTTTTCTTTATTGTATTTACGCATCATGTCAGCAACAATTGCATCTGCCGCATCTTGCATCCAACTTTCTTCTGCATCAATTAATAACAAAACGTCTTTTTCATATGCTGTTTTACAAGCTAAATCAAAACGTGCAATTACTCGATTCCATTCTTGTTGTTCAGCTTCTGTTAAAACCGACTTCTCTCCTACTTTTTCATATAAATCTAAACGACCAAAACCAGTTGGTTTAAAAACCGCAAATGGAATAGCTTCACGTTCTCTAGCAAACTCAATTGTTTTTAAAGTCATTTCTAAAGCCGCGTCAAATTGCGCTTCTTCTTCTTTTCCTTCAACAGAATAATCCAAAACTGATGAAACTCCTTTGGTAAACATATTATCAACTACTTTTAAGCAATCAACCTCATTTACACCACCACAAAAATGATCAAAAACAGTTGAACGAATCAATCCTTCAACAGGTAAATGGGCTTTAAGAGCAAAATTGGTAACAGCAGTACCTATTTTTACAAGTGGCTGACTTGCAATTAGTTTGAAAAGAAAATAAGCTCTTTCTAATTCAGTATCACTTTTTAAAGAAAAAGCAACTTGTGTATTGTCAAATATTTTATTCATGATATTTTTGATAAAAAGCGACACAAATATACATCAGTTTTTACGAATTTTAAATAAAAAATGCCTTATTTTGCAATAAAATTCAAGCTTTTTACATGCAAACAATTACAGCCAACAATTATAATGTTTACTTTGATTCTAAAGGATATGAAACTTTGGCAGAAATGCTAAAACCATCTCTTTATTCTAAGATTTTTATTTTAGTAGACGAAAACACATCTCAATATTGTTTACCACATTTATTAAATAATTTGGAAACTGAAATCGAAATTGAAATAATCGAATTAGAGGTTGGAGAAATTCATAAAAACATTACTACTTGCACTGAAGTTTGGGGTGCTTTATCAGAATTAGGTGGCGATAGAAAAAGTATTCTTATTAATTTAGGTGGTGGTGTAATTTCTGACTTGGGTGGATTTGTTGCTTGCACATTTAAAAGAGGAATAGATTTTATAAATATTCCAACAACTTTACTTTCTATGGTTGATGCTTCAATTGGAGGGAAAAATGGAGTGGATTTAGGAAATTTAAAAAACCAAATTGGGATCATTCGCGAACCTAAAGCTGTTATTGTTGATACGCAATTTTTGAGTACTTTACCTCAAAACGTAATGCGTTCTGGCTTAGCCGAAATGCTAAAACATGGACTAATTTTTGATAAAAAATATTGGAATAAATTTAAAAACCTAAAAGACTTACAAACAGAGGATTTAAACCAATTAATTCACCAATCAATTGAAATAAAAAACGAGATTGTTTGCGAAGATTTAACTGAGAATGGAATTAGAAAATCATTGAATTTTGGTCACACTTTAGGTCATGCAATTGAAAGCTACTTTTTAGAAAATAACAACAAAAAAAGTTTACTTCATGGCGAAGCAATTGCAGTTGGAATGATATTAGAAAGCTTTATTTCTAGAGAAAAAGAATTACTAACAAACGAAGAATATCAGGAGATTAAATACATTATTAATGATATTTTTGAACGAGTTGAATTCTCACAAATCGATATCGAAAAAATCATTGAACTGCTGATTTTTGACAAAAAAAATGAGTTTGGTAAAGTACAATTTGCTTTACTTGACGGAATTGGAAAAATTAAAATCAATCAAGAATCAGATAACGTTTTGATTTACAAAGCTTTTGAAGATTATTCCATGTAATTATTTTTTTATTTTTTCTTTATTTATTAGCCATTTTATTTTTTAACTTTGCCCTAATGAAAGAAAACAAAAAACAATCAAATTTCAATAGAACACTCGATAATAGAAATGCTGACATCTCTATAATTGGACGATTCTTTTTTTCTATTTTTAGTTTTCATATTATAGATTTGTTTGAAATATCAAAGGCGTTTAGTGAGAAATTACTAATTCGCTTTGCCAATATTAGGGTTTGAAAATTGTGATTAAAAAAACAATTAGTAACTTTTTAATTTAATCCAAATTTTCAAAATGAACACAAAATATTACGACTTAATTAATCAAACTTTTTATTTTCCTCAAGAAGAATTTACTCTAAATAAAGATGAACTTCAATTTCATGGTATTGATTTAATGAAATTGGTTGAAGAATATGGAACTCCATTGAAGTTTACTTATTTACCTAAAATTTCGCAAAACATCAACCGTGCAAAAATGTGGTTTAGAAATGCCATGGAAAAACACGATTATGACGCGAAGTATTTCTATTGTTATTGTACAAAAAGTTCTCATTTTCAATTCATTTTGAATGAAGCTTTAAAAAATAATATTCACATTGAAACTTCTTCTGCTTTCGACATTAATATTGTTGAAACACTAATGGAAGAAGGAAAAATCAATAAAAACACTTTTATCGTTTGTAATGGTTTCAAACGTGATCAATATGTAACTAATATTGCACGTTTAATCAATAATGGACATAAAAATACGATTCCAGTAATTGATAATTTTGAAGAATTAGATTTATTGCAAGAAGAAATTGATGGTAAATTTAAAATCGGAATTCGTATTGCTGCGGAAGAAGAACCAAAATTTGAGTTCTATACATCTCGTTTAGGAATTGGTTATAAAGATATTGTTCCGTTTTACCGTAAGCAAATTGCTGAAAACAAGAAAGTTGAGTTAAAAATGCTTCACTTTTTTATTAATGCTGGAATTCGTGATACTGCGTATTATTGGAACGAATTATTAAAATGTATGAAAGTGTACATTGCTTTGAAAAAAGAATGTCCAACTTTAGACAGTTTGAATATTGGTGGCGGTTTCCCAATTAAAAATTCGTTAGCATTTGATTATGATTACCAATATATGGTAGACGAAATCTTAAATCAAATCAAAATTGCTTGTGACGAAGCAGAAGTTCCTGTTCCACATATTTTCACAGAGTTTGGTTCGTTTACTGTAGGTGAAGCTGGAGGTGCGTTGTACCAAGTTTTATACCAAAAGAAACAAAATGATCGTGAAAACTGGAACATGATTGATTCTTCATTCATTACGACACTTCCGGATACTTGGGCAATTAACAAACGATTTGTAATGATAGCTGTAAATCGATGGAATGACACTTACGAACGGGTGTTATTAGGAGGATTAACTTGTGATGGAGACGATTATTACAATTCCGAACAACACATGAATGCCGTTTATTTACCAAAATACAATAAAGAAAAACCTTTGTATATCGGATTCTTTAACACAGGAGCATATCAAGAAACAATTGGTGGTTTTGGTGGATTAAGTCACTGTATTTTACCACAACCAAAACACATTTTAATTGATAAAGATAAAAACGGAATTATTGCTACCGAAGTTTTCTCGGAACAACAAAAAGCAGAAGACGTTTTAGAAATTTTAGGTTACAACAAAAGAAAAGAACAATAAAATAAGAAATAATGAGCAAAGGACCAGTTAGTCAGTTTATAGAGAAACATTATCTTCACTTTAACTCTGCCGCTTTAGTAGATGCAGCAAAAGGTTATGAAGAACATTTATTAGACAACGGAAAAATGATGATTACTTTAGCAGGTGCGATGAGTACAGCTGAATTAGGAAAATCGTTAGCCGAAATGATTCGTCAAGATAAAGTACACATAATTTCTTGTACTGGAGCTAATTTAGAAGAAGATATCATGAACTTGGTAGCTCATAATTCATACAAAAGAGTTCCAAATTACAGAGATTTATCACCACAAGAAGAATGGGATTTATTAGAAAATCATTACAACCGTGTAACAGATACATGTATTCCAGAAGAAGAAGCATTTAGAAGATTACAATCGCATTTATTTGATATTTGGAACAATGCAGATTCTAAAGGAGAACGCTATTTTCCACACGAATTCATGTACCAAATGATTAATTCTGGAGTATTAAAACAATACTACGAAATTGATCCTGCTGATTCTTGGATGGTTGCTGCAGCTGAAAAGAATTTACCAATTGTTGTTCCAGGATGGGAAGATAGTACAATGGGTAACATTTTCTCTTCTTACTGTATCAAAGGTGAATTCAAAGCTACTACAATGAAAAGCGGAATTGAATACATGATGTGGTTAGCAGATTGGTATCCTAAAAATTGTGCTGGAAAAGGAATTGGTTTCTTCCAAATTGGTGGAGGAATTGCTGGTGATTTTCCAATTTGTGTAGTTCCTATGTTATATCAAGATATGGAAATGCATGATGTGCCGTTTTGGAGCTATTTCTGTCAGATTTCTGATTCAACAACAAGTTATGGTTCGTACTCTGGAGCTGTTCCAAACGAAAAAATTACTTGGGGTAAATTAGATATTCATACACCTAAATTCATTGTAGAGTCTGATGCTACGATAGTTGCACCATTAATGTTTGCTTACATTTTAGGCTGGTAAAAAAAATTAAAAAAAAAATTTATTTTACTTGAAAATATAAGTTTAGGATAGTACATTTGACCAAAATACAAGATTAAAACCTACCCAATGAAAAGAGTTATTGTTGATTACGCAAAATTAACAAATGAAATCTTAACCTTACTAGTTGAGAAATTTCCTGACGGATATGATGATTCGGATATCATTCGTTTTAAAAACGCTAAGAATGAAACAATTGAGGCAGTTGAAGTACGAACTGAAGATACTATTTTTTTAGTAAAAGTGAGTACAAAACTATCAGACCGAATTGAAAACTACGACGAAGACGACATTATTGAAGATGATGTGGTAGTTGTACCAGATGAAAAAATCGGAAGCCTGAAAGATTTAGACATTGAAGAAGAAGATGACGACGATGATATTTCAAATGATTCGGACGATATTGTAGATTCTGAGGAAGACTCAGATGACGATGACGACGAAGATTAATACATAAAAAAAGGGGATTCAAAATTTGAATCCCCTTTTTTATTATAAATAGCGTTCTAAAATCACATTCTTGTGATGCAATTCATGACCGAGTGTTATATATCCAATAGCCCTAACAGATACACTGTAATTTGAAGCTGTTCCTAAACGTAGTAAATCTTCACTTGTAAAAGTTTCAAATAGACTTATTGTAGCATTTCGAACACTTTCATATTCCGCTAACAAACTTTCGTATTCTCTATTATTTGCATTAGCCGTAATTACATAATCATTTTCCTCAAATCCTGGCAAAGCAGTTTTGTCATTTCTTGCAATTCGTAAAGCTCTGTAGGCAAATATTCGCTCTGCGTCAATTAAGTGCAGGATAACATCCTTTATAGTCCACTTCCCTTCTGCATATCGAAATTCATGTTTAAATACTGGAATCGATTTAAAGAAATGTAGTATTTCTTCTTTTTGTTTTACTAATCCTTTAACTATATCTTGTTCTGGAACTAATTTGATATAATTCTCGTAATATGGAGCAAATTCGTTTGGTTGTAAATTTTTCATAACAATATAAGATATAAAAAAAGCCTCATTAAGAGGCTTTCGTATTTTACAATTCTTTAAAAATCGTATGCATTAAACGTTTTTTATCGTTGATGCTCTCTTCTAAAGAAATCATGGTTTCAGTTCTGTAAACACCTTCGATATCGTCAATCATGAAGATAACTTCTTTAGCATGTTTAGTGTCTTTAGCTCTAATTTTACAGAAAATATTAAATTTTCCAGTAGTTACGTGAGCAACTGTTACGAATGGAATCTGATTGATACGCTCTAAAACGAATTTAGTTTGAGACGTGTTGTGCAAGAAAACTCCAACATAAGCAATGAAAGAATATCCTAATTTTTCATAATCTAATGTCAAAGAAGAACCTTGAATGATTCCTGCATCTTCCATTTTTTTCACCCTAACATGTACCGTTCCTGCAGAAATTAATAATTTTTTTGCAATATCTGTAAAAGGAACTCTCGTGTTATCAATCAACATGTCCAAAATTTGATGATCTACTTCATCTAAACGAAACTTACTCATAAGTGCTTATAATATTTGTTAAATTTTTGATTTTTATTCAAATCTGAAGCAAATTTATCAAATAATTTTTACACCATTGTTAAATTCTGTTAAATTATTGATAAAAAAATTAGCTTTTTCTTCTATTATTGGAAAATACTTTCCTTTAGAAGTAAACAAACCATTTTTGCAATCATATTCCAAATGTCCTTTAAAATCCTGCAAATCATCTATTTTAAAGATTCTTGCCTCAAATTTTAACTGACCATCTTGCACTACTTCAGTATATTGAGCTGCAAAGTTAATTATTTTTTCATCACTATTATCAATAATTTTGACATTTTTATAAATAAAATCATAAAAACATTTGTTATTTTGAGGAATCTTCAAATAATCCTTCAATTCGTTATCAACTATAACGTTTTCGTAACTCACATCAAATGAACTCAAAAGCGAAATAAAAATATAGTTTCGAACAATATCTCTATCATAATCATTTGTATAATGTCCCGCTTCAAATAAAATAGTTGGTGTATTTTGAGTCGTGAAATAATCACCCGTACAATTTACATTATAACTATCATCAAAACGTCCTACTTGATTGGGAATATAGCATTGTAACACATTATTCATCTTGTTAATTATATGAATTGCTTTTAAGCGTACATCGTTGTATTCTCTCTCTTCATTATAAGCTGGCGATAAAAAAGAAACCGTTGCAGGTAAATTATAACCTTCTGTACCAAAAATAGTTCTTTGATCGTGTAAATTATAGCAATAATCGGGTTTAAAATCTACATAAACCTCCCTTAAAACCTGCATTTCAATCTGAGTAGCATTAAAAGCATCTCTGTTTAAATCTACTTTATTCGCATTTTCCCTTGTATATAAGTAAGCTCCATCAGGGTTTAACATTGGTATACATAATAAAGTGTAATCCGATTTAATTCTATTAGCAACTTTGTTATCCGATTGTAAGAAGCTAAAAAAGTCAAATAAACCTTTTGTTGTAGTTGATTCGTTTCCATGCATTTGCGACCACATCAAAATTTTGGTTTTTCCGGTTCCAATTTTCACTTGATAAATTGCTCGTTCTTGAACTGATTTTCCAATTTGAGTAATTTCAAAATCTGAATTTAAAGATTCTAATATTGGTAAAATAGTATCTAAATGGACATACTTTCCTTTGAGTTTCGGTTCTAAATATTGAGTTGCTAATTGTAAATAATCCATGGCTTTCTTTTGATTTACAAATGTAAACAACTTATATTTTACATTTGTAAACACTAGATAACATAGTGTAGTTTACAAAAGTAAACAGGTTTAATTACGATTTATATTAACTGCTATTGTACTAATTTACAATATTAAACAAATTCAATATTAATTATATTTAATTTTGTTATTCAATAAGTTAAGCGTGATTAAATAAAGTTTTTATTTAATATATATACTGCTATTTACATCTGTAAACTTGTGTATTCTATTTATATTGTTTACATTTGTAACGTACTAAACAAAAACAACTATTTACAATGGTAAACATTGATGATTTTATTAAACGGTTAGAAATCATACTCGATTATTACAATTTATCGGCTTCTGCATTTGCTGATAAAATCAATGTGCAGCGTTCAAGTTTATCTCACCTACTCTCTGGGAGAAATAAACCTAGCTTAGATTTCATCATCAAAGTAATTGAAGTTTTTCCTGAAGTAGATTTGTATTGGATTTTAAATGGAAAAGGAAATTTTCCGAAATCAGAAAATAGTTCAACGGCTATAATAGATGATGAAAAAAATAATCTATCATTATTAAAATCTGAATCTTCAATTTCTGAACCTGACTTGTTTTCGACTGTAGAAAAAGGAATTCCTCCTGCTCTTTCAGAAAGTAATGCTGTAGAATCGATTAAAACAGAAAATAATTCTCCTGAAGAAATTGAGCGCATTGTAGTTTTTTTTAAAAACGGAACTTTCAAAAACTACAAACCATAAAAAAACTCTGAATTTCTCCAGAGTTCTTAAATAATTAAATAACTAACCTTTATCTTCGGTGTAAATAAACTGCTGTTACTCCTGCTTCTGCTCTACTCATTTGAGGTGTTGCATCTGCTGACATTGTTGGGAAAGCAAATTTTAAAACTAAACCGCCCGAATTTAAGCGTTCTGCTACATAAATTGCATTTGTTACATGGTCATAAGCAACATCGACAGGGTTTCCTAACATAGAATTAGGTCCGTACACTCTAATTTGATTGTTCATAGCAATTGTTCCCAAATTATTAGTCATATTTAGTACAGAAGTAAAGTTATTAATAACTACTAAACCACCGTCGGTTGCACTTGAAGCTAAACCTACATCAGACAACACCATTACATTATCTTGGGGAGAATATGTAATTCCATGTGTTCTAACTAAACCTTCAATTGTAACTCTTTTTGAAGCTGTAATTGTTCCTGTTGCATTTGAAAAGAAATTATTGTAAACCACTAAATCGCTTGTATTATCAGCAATAGCGTACATAGTTTCGCCTTCTAAATGAATTCCCCAAAGTTTAATATCTACGGTATAGGTATTTAAAAGTGTAAATCCAGAAGTATTTCTTTGGTATACATAAAATTTACTGATATTTCCATTTGCAGCTATTTGATCTTGAGCCACTACCACTTTATCTCCTGAAACTGTTATTTCACGAGCGTTTGTAAAATCGGATGAAGAAGAAAAAGCTAAATCTAATGTTGTTGCTGAAGAAATAATTGCGTTTCTCAATCCGTTGTAGGCTTCTACTCTATTATTAGTTCTTGAAGCCAAAACTACTTGATCTTTAAATGTATCATAGTAAACGCCATCAGCATCTGTTGAACTAATAGTAAAACTTTTTGCAGTAGGCGTTGTAGCTAATAAGTCAGTAAATGATATTTTTCCTGATGTATTACTGGTGGTTACTAATTTTAATTCCTGAGCTGGTGTTGGTATTTGATCTATTGGATCTGGTTCAGGAGTTACCATTGATGAATCGTCATCATTACAAGAAGTAAATAAAACGGCTACTAAAGCTAGAGGTAAAAATAGTTTTTTCATTTGTTAAAAGTTTTGATTTCTTCTATCTACGAAAAACTATTATTCTTGGTTTTATTTTGAGTGAAATTTATTTTATCTTTCTAATAATAAGTACTTTAAATAGATTATTCCTTTGGAACATAACTCAATTCTGGAACTTTTCCTATGACTCCTTTATAATACGATTCTAAAAATTTAATATCAGCTTCTATATTTCCGGTTGGATAAAAAGGTTCGTTGTAAACCACTTGTTTTCTTCCGTAATCAAAAGCTACTGGAACAATTGGCACATTTGCTTTTAAAGCCATGTAATAAAAACCCGTTTTCCATTCGGTTACTTTTTTTCGAGTTCCTTCTGGCGCGATTGCTAACCTAAAAACATCTTTTTCTTGAAATATTTTGGCAATTGTATCTACTTTGTTCTCGTTTTTTTGACGATTTAAAGGTGTTCCTCCTGTCCAAGTGAAAAAATAATTAAACGGAAACACAAATAATTCCTTTTTAGCTACATAATTAATTTCAATATTTAGAATACCTCGTGAAAAAATTCCAAGGAAAAAATCCCACCAACTGGTATGTGGAACCGCTATTAATACGCACTTCTTAACTTCTGGAGCAATAGTTCCAACTACTTTCCAACCGAAAATTTTACCGAAAATAAATTTGTATATAATTTGTTTCATACTAGACTATTTTGAGACAAAAATAAAATTATATTTACGATTACAAACAAAATTACATGATTAAGCGCTTATTGAGTTTTTTATTCCCTATAAAAATTCATCAAAAGAAATCGGTTTATAGTAAAAATCTGGAAGTTACCTGGAATAATGGGTATTTGGTTTTAGATTCAGAGAATACAAATTATTCTTTTGGAAGTTTGCAGCGCGTGTTAAAAAAAGGATTGAAATACATTGGTTACGAGCGCATTCAAAATTTTGAATCAATTTTAGTTTTAGGAGTTGCAGGCGGAAGCGTAATTGAGACGCTGAAAAAAGAAGTAAAATTTGAAGGTAAAATTACAGGCGTAGAAATTGATGCTGCTGTTGTAGAATTGGCAACAAAATACTTTGGATTAGAAAAACACAATAATGTTTCAATTGTAATTGATGATGCATTTGAATATGTTTTAAAAACTAAAGAAAAATATGATTTAATTATAATTGACATTTTTCAGGATACAACAATGCCAAATTTTTTATTTGAAGATTTCTTTATTAATCGTATTAACTTTTTACTTAATGTAAATGGATTTATCCTGTTTAATACTATGGTTTTAGATTATCAAAATAGAAGAAGAAATGCTGCATATAAAAGTAAATTTGACAGTAATTATTCTGTTAGATTGTATCCAAAAATTGAAGTACACAACGAATTATTTACCATTAAAAAATTAGCCTAATGCGCGTAGTAAAAAAACTTTTAGTGGGAAAAGTCAGTGAAAAGCATTCTCATCCAATTAGTCCACTTCATAAGAGAATTTCAAACATTCATTCTATTTGGAACAATGATCATGAAGATGATAATGGGATTGAGAAGATTGTTCGTTTGTTGTTATCGATTTCTCAATTGTTCTTTTTGGGAATTTATATTAAACATTTTGCCAATAAATTTGGTCATGAATATAAAGACTTAGCAATGGATTTGTATGTTTTGGCTAAGGTGATTTTTCCTTTTTTAATTCTGATAAATGACTGGCAAAATTATGACTATGTAATTTGGATATTGGTCTTTTTATTATTAGAAACGATATTGTATATCCCAACTTTGATTTTTGCTTCCGATTTATTTTCCAGACCTCGCTCTTATAAACGTTCAATGTTATTATTGTTTTTTAATTACATTGAAGTTGTGGTCTCTTTTGCAGTTTTATATACTTTGGGAGATAATATGAATAAACCTTTTGAACATTGGTTCGATTCGGTTTATTTTAGCCTAATAAGTTCAAATTCAATTGGATATGGAGATTACTACCCTATTACCACTTTTGGAAAAGTATTAGTAAGTCTTCAAGCCTTATTCTTTTTGTCGTTTGTAATCTTATTTTTAAATTTTTTCTCAACAAAAGTTAAAAGCAAAGGTTATTTTGAAGATGAAGAAATTTAAGATAACAATTTTCTCGCTTTTTCTAAATCTTCAATAGTATCAATTCCGATGCTTCCGTGCGAAGTTTCTACCATTTTGATGCGTTTTCCGTATTCTAAATAACGAAGTTGCTCTAGTTTTTCAGAAGCCTCTAATGATAACATAGGTAAACGATAAAAATCCATTAAAGCTTCTTTTCTAAAAGCATAAATTCCGATGTGTTTCATATAACGAACACCTGCATTTTCATCTCTTGGAAACGGAATTACTGAACGCGAAAAGTAAAGAGCAAAACCTTGTTGGTCCGTAATAACTTTTACGTTATTTGGATTATTAATTTCTTCTTTATCAGTAATTTGAAACATTAACGAACCCAAATCAACTTTCTTTTCGGTGTCGTTTTTAAAAACTTCGATTAACTCTTCTAACGGTTTTTTATTGATAAATGGTTCATCGCCTTGCACATTAATTACAACATCAACATCCATGTTTTCAACTGCTTCCGCAATTCTGTCGCTACCACTTTCATGCTCTTTTATCGACATGATGGCTTTTCCTCCATTCGAAATAATTTCGTTGAAAATCAAATCGGAATCCGTAACCACAAAAACATCATCAAATAAATTGGTAGAAACTGCAGCTTCATAGGTGCGAAGAATTACTGTTTTGCCACCTAAATCTTGCATTAATTTTGCAGGAAAACGTGTGGATGCATAACGAGCAGGAATTACAGCGATGATTTTCATTAGAATAAAAGGTTAAAAATTTAAATGTTTAGAAGTTTAAAATTTACTTTTTCGAAACAAAAAATCGTTTAAACAATCTAATCCCGACAAAAATAATAAGGATAACTACAATAAAAGCAATAATAGGCAAGAAAATAGCCAAAACAGATACAAAAGATGCCGTTGCTGTTTCTGTAGTAGAAACTAAATGATTTCCTATTCCGCCAGTAGTTACCGTTGATGTTGCTCTTGTTACGGCTGTTGCTGAATTTATAGCAGTAGCGGTTCCACCTCCTGCTATGATAGCTAATCCCCAAGTTATCATTGGATCTAAATCGACTAAAGTGGAAGCCATCACAACCGTTCCGGCTATTCCTGCCAAAGGAACAGCTAGAGTATCTAATAAATTATCAATATACGGAATGTAATAAGCAAGAATTTCAATTACTGTGGCTATTCCCAAACAAATAATTGCGGTTAAACTTCCAATCCAAGCAAAAGAATCGCCCACAGGAACGTATCCAAAATGTGTGGCTAAACTTAGCACAAACAAAGGAACAAACACTCTAAAACCAGCCGAAGCGGCTAATCCTATCCCAAGACAAACACTAATTATCGTTTCTAACATAGCTTAATTGTGAAAATATTCATCCTTAAATCCGATTAAATATAGTTTTTCTTCTGCACGCGTAATGGCAGTATACAACCATCTCACATAATCAATATCTATACCATTTGCTAAATAAGGTTGCTCTACAAAAACGGTTTTCCATTGACCTCCTTGCGATTTATGACACGTTATCGCATAAGAGAATTTAACTTGCAAAGCATTGAAATACTCATTTTCCTTAACTTTCTGTAATTTTTTATATTGCTGACGCTCGTCTTCATAATCCAATAACACTTCTTGATACAATTTATTCGATTCTTCATACGTTAACGAAGGTGATTCGCTCATAATTGTATCTAACATGATAACAGTATCAAACGGAATTTGATTGGGATAATCAACCATTCTGACTTTTACAGTTGCAAATTTGAATCCGTATAACTCTTGAATTTTTCTGATTTCTAAAATTTCAATGATATCGCCATTCGCAATAAAACCAGCTTCTGATTCTTCTTTTAACCAAAAATAATTATTTTTTACAACCATCATATAATCTCCAGTTGAAATTTCACTTTCCTTGGATAAAATGGAAGTTCTAATTTGTTGGTTATACTGATTGGCTCTTTTATTCGAACGTAAAATGAAAACCGTATCTTCAATACTATAATTATCATACGCCTGATGAATCGCATCTTGAATTTCATATCCATCTTGCAAACGCACAATATCTTTAAATCCTTTTAGCTTAAATTGAAAAGTATCAATAAAATGCGAATGTAATAATTCACGTAATTCAGTAGCATTATACAAAATTCCAGAATGTTCTGCCTGACGCATTACTTCATCTAATTCGATATGATGCACATTTTTTTGATAATGTAATGAAAGTGAATCAATATCCAAAGCTGGACTTACACTCATATTTACAGGCGGCAACTGGGCGGTATCTCCTATTAATAGCAATTTACAGTTTTTTCCAGCTTCTACATAAAAGAAAAGATCATCTAACAAAGAACCATTTTCATATAATTTAGAATCTTGATTCGTATCTGAAATCATAGAAGACTCGTCTACTATAAAAAGTGTGTTCTTAAATTTATTTTGTTGTAAAGTAAAACTCACTCCTCCCGTTTTATTTTTTTTAGGATAATAAATTCGCTTATGAATTGTAAATGCTGGCTTTCCTGAATAATTACTAATCACTTTTGCAGCTCTTCCTGTTGGAGCTAACAATACTGCTTTCATATTAACATCGCCCAAATTATTAATAACCGTAGAAATTATGGTTGTTTTACCCGTTCCGGCATAACCTTTGAGAACAAAAATATCATCAGAAGTCGAATTCAAAATGAAATCAGCAATTTTCTGAAAAAAAACTTCTTGTTTTTGTGTGGGTTGATGCGGAAAATTATTTTGTAATAAATTGTAAAACAGCTTATAAGTCATGAAAATGGATTTGGCCAATATTAATTTTTCAAATATACTGATGATTTTTACAAGAAATTCTTTTGTGTAGAAAAAAAAATTGTAGATTTGCGTACCTATTTAACTAAAAATAAATTATTCAAATGCTAGAAATTGCTATTTATTTAGTCGTATTGATTGTTTTAATCTTTGCATTGGTTAAACTAATTGATAAATTTGTTACACCTGGAAATAAAAAAATATTCACTGCAGTATTGTGGGGAATTTCTATTTTTCTTGTATATTTAATATACTCTTCTATTATGAAACCTATTGCGTTTCAGAATGAAAAAGAAGCTCGTTATGAAGTTGCTGTTAAAACTATGTTAGACATTAAAAAACTTCAAACAGGTTATAAATCTGTTAACGGGAAATATGCAGATACTTTTGAGGAATTAATCAAATTTGTAGAAAACGGACAATTTGAAATCATTTCTAGAAAAGATACTGCAGTTATTGACGCTGCTAAAAATGCTGCTTTCGGAATTACTGTAGGAGCTGACGGTGTTGGAGGTTTCTTTAAAGATGAAGTAATCATCACTAAATTAGGTTCTGTATCTGTTAAAGATTCATTATTCAAAAACTCTGATCGTTACAAAAGACTTAACGTTGTTAAAGTTGGAGGAGTTGAAGTTCCAGTATCTATGAAAACAGGAGTTGTTAGTAGAAACGATATGAATCTTTCTGTATTCCAAGCTATTATTGACAAAAATGCTTTATTAAAAGATTTAGATCAAGAATTAGTAAAACAAGAAAATAAAGTAGAATCTATTGACGAAATCAATGGTCCTCAAATTATTTTAGGTTCACTAGAAGAAGTAACTCTTACTGGAAACTGGCCAAAAAAATATGGTAATAACGAATAACGACATTACTCAAAAAACATACAAAAAGTTGTCCATTCAGGTTTCCTTGAGTGGACTTTCTTTTTGTGTATTTGATTTAATTTCTAACAAGGTAATGACCACGATGTCAATTCCCTTTGAAAAAAATAAAGTAATGGAAGAACAATTGTGGCGAACTTTTGTTGATTATCCAATTCTTACCAAATCATACGATGAAGTAATGGTTGTACACGATAATAATCTGAATTCACTTGTACCTACTTCCCTATTTGATGCTAACTTTTTGGCGAGTTATTTGCAATACAATACCAAAGTTTTTGAAACTGATTTTTTTACCCACGATATTATCTTTCCTTACGAAATGAATAACATTTATGTACCTTTCGTTAATATAAACAACTTTTTGTTAGACCAATATGAAACTTTTGAATATCAAAATTCGAATTCTATTTTGGTAAAACAACTACTCGATTTATCTAAAAACAAAGAAGAAAAGCAAGTGTTTGTTCACGTACAAAAAGAACACTTTGAACTAATTGTGGTTAAAAATCAACAATTGATTCTTTTCAACTCTTTTCAATACAAAACACCAGAAGATTTTATTTACTATATTTTGTTCACTTGCGAACAATTACAACTAAATCCTGAAACAATTTTGGTTCAAATATTAGGAAATTGTTCTAAAGACGATGCTTACTTTAAAATAGCTTTCCAATACATTAGAAATTGTAGTTTATTAGATGTTTCTAATAAAACTTCAATCTTAGATGTTACGCCTACTGCTTTAAGAAATCACTTTATATTATATCATTCATGAGAATTATCTCCGGAAAACACAAAGGGCGAAGATTAGTTGCACCTAAAAATTTACCTGTTCGTCCTACAACCGATATGTGTAAGGAATCGTTATTTAATATTTTGAATAACTATTTTAATTTACATGGATTAAAAGTACTCGACTTGTTTGCTGGAACTGGTAATATCAGTTACGAATTTGCTTCTCGTGGCGCTGGACCAATTACAAGTGTTGATGGTGATATGGGTTGTGTCAATTTCATCAAAAAAACTTCAAACGATTTAGATTTAGATATTAGCGTTATCAAAAGTGATGTTTTCAAATTCTTAGAAAAAAGTAAAGCAAGTTATGACATAATTTTTGCAGATCCTCCTTATGATTTAGGTCAGGAAAATTTTGAAAAAATTATTCAGCTTATTTTTGAAAACGAAATTTTAGATGAAGAAGGTATGTTGATTGTAGAACATTCCAAACATACGAAACTAGAACACCTAACAAATTTCTCATTTTCGAAAAGTTATGGCGGTTCAGTATTTTCTTTTTACGAATTTGAAAGCGACGAAGAAGAAGATATTGAAGAGGAAGACGAAGGATAAAATTTGTAATATGTTAAAGAATAATAAATTAAGAGCTAGAAATTTAATCATTATATTTTCAATAATATTTATTTTAAATATCATTGCTATTATTTCTGATTTGATGCAATATTCAATGCTAAATTCCTTAGAGGGTTTTACTATAGAAGAAGCTGAATTAAACGATTTAAGAAAGTCAATTATTGGAATAATAATGTTTAGTGTTTACGTTTGTTGTTATATTTTATTCATACTTTGGTTTAGAAGAGCATATTATAATTTACATCAAGTAGTAAAACATCTTGAACATAGCGAAGGATGGGCTGCTGGCGCATGGTTTGTTCCTATTCTAAATTTTTTCAGACCTTATCAAATAATGAGGGAACTTTATGTAGAATCTGAAAAATATATTTCAAAAATTAAACCAGACTATACAAAAAAATTAAATGTAACTTTTGTTGGACTTTGGTGGACATTATGGATAATTGCTTCTTTCCTAGAAAGAATTGGTATGAGATTAAATTTAAAAGCTGAAACTTTAGATGAAATTATCAATGCAACAACAATTAATTTGATAAACGAAATTTTTACCATACCACTTTGCTTAATAATTATAAAAGTAATCAAAGATTATAGTGTGGTAGAAAATGAATTATTTGATACGGAAAAATCAAAAAGTATTGAAATTACTAATGAACCTATTCCTTTAATTGAATAAAAAAGCAGACCTATAAGCCGGATTCTGTCTCCGAAAATCGAAGCCTTATCATTTATCTAGATTATGCATTACTGCATAACTCAAGCTGTCTACCCTTCAACATCGGACGAGTCGCCCTTATTCTGATTACTCAGAAACTGCTGATATACTTGACATTTCACCGCATAGAGTTTACCTGGTTTCACTACAGCATTACCTGTACATACTTTCTGTTGCACTTGTCCTCGCCTTTCAACGGACGGGCGTTACCCGCTATGCTACTCTTTGGTGTCCGGACTTTCCTCCCATGCTTACACACGGACGATAAGGCGGTCTGCGGTGCAAACTTACAATAAAATATAATGATTTTTTAACTTTTATTCAAAGAGTTTAACGTTTTGTAGGGTATTTGCCCAAATTAAAAACTGTAAATTTATATGCCCTTAACAATCAATATCATGACAAACATATATAAGTACGCATCCGTCTCGGTTGCATTAAAACAATTGAGAAATGAAGGCTTTACATACGATTTTAATCTAAACTCAGAAGAGATTATTTTACATCCCGAAAATTATATTGTAAATCAAATTTATCAATATGAAGGAAATTCAAGTCCAGATGATAGTGCAATCGTTTATGCTATTGTTTCAAAATTTGGACTTAAAGGTGTTTTTGTAACAGGTTCTTCTGCTAATTCTGTAGATGAAAATGCACATTTTATTTCGAAATTAGTAATAAAAAATAGAAACGACACCCATTTATAATCTCATTTTTTCTTAGGCAAATTGTGAATAACTTTTATAAAGATTCTTTTCAAATTGGAATTTGGAACTTGTTTTTTGGAATTTCACAACCTATATTTGTAAATCAATAATTCGTATGGAACAATTTATAGTATCTGCCAGAAAATACCGTCCACAAACATTTAAAGATGTTGTGGGGCAGCAGGCTATTACGAATACTTTATTGAATGCTATTGAAACCAATCACTTAGCACAAGCCTTATTGTTTACTGGACCTCGTGGGGTTGGAAAAACTACTTGTGCCCGTATTTTAGCTCGAAAAATCAATCAAGAAGGTTATGATGATCCGTATGAGGATTTCTCTTTTAACGTTTTTGAATTAGATGCTGCTTCTAACAATGGTGTAGATGATATCAGAAGTATTATCGACCAAGTTAGAATACCGCCACAAACAGGAAAATATAAGGTTTACATTATTGACGAGGTGCACATGCTTTCACAAGCTGCTTTTAATGCTTTCCTGAAAACATTAGAAGAACCGCCAAAACATGCTATTTTTATTTTAGCAACTACCGAAAAACATAAAATTATCCCAACGATTTTATCGCGTTGTCAAATATTTGATTTCAAAAGAATTACGGTTAAAGATGCAAAAGAACATTTAGCCGAAATTGCTAAAGAACAAGGTGTTGCTTACGAAGATGATGCTTTACACATCATTGCTCAAAAAGCAGATGGTGCTATGCGTGATGCTTTGTCAATTTTTGACAGAGTAGTTTCATATTGCGGAAAAAACCTTACCAGACAAGCCGTTACCGAAAATTTAAACGTATTAGATTTTGAATATTACATAAAAATCACCGATTTAATTTTAGAAAATAAAATTCCAGATTTATTAGTTGCTTACAATGATATTTTAGCAAAAGGTTTTGACGGACATCATTTTATTGCAGGTTTAGCATCGCATTTTAGAGATTTATTGGTTTGTAAAAATCCTGCAACTTTACCTTTATTGGAAGCAGGTGAACAAGCGCAAGCTTTATATGCAGCGCAATCGCATAAAGCAATGCACGACTTTTTAATAAAAGGAATTGAATTGGCAAACGAATGTGATTTGAAATTTAAAGTCAGTCAAAATCAGCGACTTTTAGTTGAACTTTGTTTGATGCAATTAGCCTCTATCACTTTTGATGGAGAAAAAAAAAAGTAGCTAAATTTATCATTCCTGCTACTTATTACAAGAACAACTCCTACTCTATTACTGAAGTTTCAACGATTAAAGCACAAATTCCAACAGAGGAATCAAAACCTGTTGTAGTTGCTGAAACGATTGTAAAAGAACCTATAGTTACGGAAATTCCTCAAGTTCAAAATGAAGTAGCTGCGCCAATAGTTCCAGAAATTCCAAAACCAGTTCTTACCAATTTAAATCCGACAGGAACAAAAGTTTCGGCACTTTCATTAGCGAGTATTAAAGCTAAAAAAGACTTAGAAGCCCGACAAAATCAGCATCAAAAACACAAAGAAGAATTGCCTTCGGAAGTTTTTAACGAAACCGATATGTTGTTGCAATGGAATAAATTTGCTCAAAAAATGACGGATTCTGGAAAGCGTTTAATGGCGACTTACATGCAAATGAATGATCCAACCTTAAACGGAACCACCATTACTTTAGAACTTCCTAATCAAAGTACAAAAGAGGAATTTTTAACGGGTTGCCATGAATTAATAGGTTATTTAAGAGGAAAATTACACAACCACGACATTACTATTGAAGTTGTGGTAAATGAAACTGTTGAAAACAAATACGCTTTTACACCACAAGAAAAATTTGAACGATTAAAACAAATTAATCCTACAATTGAATTGTTGAGAAAGACTTTTGATTTGGATGTTTAGATTTTTTTGATTTTTGAAACTTGCTTTCATTTACATTAAAAAACTCTAATTTATCAAATCATTCATTTAAGCATCAGATTTTATTCCAAAATCCGGAAATAGTTATTCAAGTAAACCGCTGTTGTAGGCGGTTTTTATTTTTAAAATCCTAATTGTTTTCTAAATTCTAAATTCAAGTTATATTGCTCTTCAATTGTAACAACTTTTTTCGATGATTTCTCAATATCTTTACCTTCTTTTGTCCATAAATAAGGGAAGAAATTAAAAACTTTATCGCAATTTAGTTTTGCTACATCTTCTTTATAGGTTTTCCATCTGAAGTCATTATAAAATTCATCAAGATCATTATTAAAGCAAAAAATTAAAAATTCAGTATATGTTATATCAAGAGGTTCGAATTCTAAACTATCGGGAGCAAAATAATAGATTTTCCCAAAGTCGTTTCCAAGTCCGCCACCATTCAATATAAAGAATCCACCAATTGCATCATCTGCGACTAGTAGAAATGGTGATGTTTGCCCAAATTCCATAAAACTTTTACCAAGATTCCATTCGGGCAAACTTCGGTTTAATTTTGCACTTCCAGAACCTAAAATTCTAATCCAACCATTATCTATTAAAATTCCGCCCGTTTCGAATATGATTGAACCCATTGGAGAGCGTGTTGTAACTTGAGTTTTAAATAATGCATCCTTTGCTTTTTGTTTATCAACTGACAAGATTTCAACTTTATTTTTTGCAGACTTTGCCAACTCAGTTACTAATGGCCAACCAGAATCGGATTCATTTATTAGTTCTTCAATTGGTCGCATTTTTTTCTGTGAAAATATTGTTTGTGAAAATATTACTAAAATTATAAATGTAAATTTCTTCATTTGCAGTTTCGTTTTAAAATAGCTACTAACTAATAAACATCATCAAATCTTCCCATAATACATCGCCTTCACGATACCATCAGATAATCCAATTTTTGGAACATAAATATGTCTTGCTCCACTCCATTTCATGGCGTTTAAATAGATTCTTGTTGCTGGAATAATTACATCGGCACGGTCTGGGTTTAAACCTAAATCGGCAATACGTTGTTCGTAGGTCATACTGTTTAACTTTTGATATTGCGATTGCACATACATGTAAGACAGTGGTTTATCTTGGTTTTTCTCCGATAATTTGAATAATTTATTGATGTTTCCACCAGAACCAATTAGTGTAATATTTTCGAATGGTTCTACATTGGCTTTAATCCATTTTTCCATTTCTTGCCAAACGATATCGTTCACCATTTCATTTAACAAGCGAACGGTTCCGTTTTTGAACGATTTTGAAGCAATAATTTTTCCTTCGAAAAACAGAGAGAATTCGGTACTTCCACCACCAACATCTACATATAAATACGCTTTATCAGAAGTTATAAATTGTTTTAAATCGGAAGCTGCAATAATAGCTGCTTCTTTTTTACCATCAATAATATCAATTTTAATATCAGCTTTTTTCTTAATGATTTCGACAACTTCTTTTCCATTATACGCTTCTCGCATGGCTGAAGTTGCGCAAGCACGATATTGTTCTACTTTGTGAACTTTCATTAATAATTTAAATGCTTTCATGGCATCTACCATTCGATCGATATTTTCTTCTGAAATTTCGCCAACCGTAAACGCATCTTGACCCAAACGAATTGGAACACGAACCAAGGAACTTTTGTTGAATTGAGGAGCGCAACCTTCTTGCTCTACAATATTTGTTACCAATAACCTCATGGCATTGGAACCGATATCGATAGCCGCGTATTTTTTTATTGTAATCATCTATCTTTTATTATTGCACATCTTCTGCAATTACGTCTAACTTGTTTTGATAATAATTGTACATTTCTTGTTGAGCTCTGAACGGTTTTTCATCGCCGCGTTTTCTGTACTGATTTAGTAAATCGGCTGAATGAATTCTTGCTTTTACATTGGCTTTCCAACCAATTTCAAACGTTTCAATTAATTCTTTTTTAATTTCAGGATCGTAAATAGGACACGTTACTTCTACCCTTGCATCTAAATTACGTGTCATGAAATCGGCCGACGAAATATACACTTCAGGATCGCCTGCATTTCCGAAAATGTAAATTCGGGAATGTTCTAAATAATTATCAACGATACTAATCGCTTCAATATTTTCGCTTAATCCTTTTACACCTGGAATTAAACAGCAAATTCCTCTAATGATCAATTGAACTTTTACTCCAGCTTTACTAGCTTCATACAATTTATCCGTCATTTTAAAATCGGATATACTGTTCATTTTCAATTTAATATACGCTTCTTTTCCGGAAAGAGCATTTAAAATTTCTCTATCGATTAACTTATTAAAACGAGTTCGTGTATAATGAGGCGAAACTATTAAATGTTTGTAACGATGCACTCGATAGTTCACATCAAAGAAATCGAAAATCTTAGCAGCATCTTTTAAAATTTCAGCATTACTTGTAAATAAAGTCACATCTGTATATACTTTTGCCGAATTTTCATTAAAATTTCCTGTTGAAACTAATCCGTAACGTTTCACTCTTCCATCTTCAATGCGCTCGATAACACAAATTTTACTGTGTACTTTTAAACCTTTAACACCAAAAATCAATTCAATTCCTTCGGTTTGCATTTGTTCGGAATAAGAAATATTACTCTCTTCATCAAAACGCGCTTGTAATTCGATTTGAACGGTTACTTTTTTTCCGTTTTTAGCCGCATTTATCAAAGAACTCACGATTTGAGAATTCTTAGCCAAACGATACAATGTAATTTTTATAGAAGCTACTTTAGGATCTAAAGCCGCTTCTCGCAAAAATTTAATGATATAAGAAAAAGACTGATAAGGTGCGTAAAGCAAGTAATCTTTCTTTTTAATTCGTTCTAAAATACTTCCTTCTAATGATAATCCTTGAACGGGTAATGGTAGATTTTCTCTGTATAATAAATCGTAACGACCCAAATTTGGGAAGTTCATATAATCTCTACGATTGTGATATCTTCCTCCAGGAATAATACTATCAGAACTTAAAATATTCATTCCTTTTAGGAAAAATTCCAAAGTATCTTTACCAATGGCTTGATCATAAACAAAACGAACGGGTTCACCTACTCTTCTTTCTTTAACCGAGTTAGAAATTTTTTCCATTAAACTTTTACTCAAATCACTATCGAATTCTAACTGAGCATCACGGGTAATTTTAATCATGTTAGCCGAAATGCTTTCATAATCAAATATATTAAAGATACTATTTAAGTTAAGACGTATAACATCATCTAAAAGAATAATATACTGCTTTTCAGAATTTGAAGGTAAAACTACAAATCGATTAATCGTATTCGGAATTTCAATAACAGCATAACGAATTTCTTTTTGAGGAATTCCCGAATTCATTACTAATTTTATGGCTAAATATCCTGAAGTATCTTTTAGAAGCGGAAATTCTTCTAAGTCATTTAACATGATAGTTACTACAGCCGGACTTACCTTTTGAATGAAATAATCGTGAATAAAAATCTCTTGATCTTTAGTTACTTGCTTTTCGTTAATAATATAGATATTCTCTTTTTCTAATTTTTTTTCGATTTCACTTAATATACGTAAGCTTTCCGATTGTTGTTCGATAACAATATCGGTAATTTCTTTAAGCAATTGCTCAGCTGGAACACCTAGAATTTTTTCGGTATCAGAAGTTTCAAGACTCATACGACGAATGGCCGCGTAACGAACTCTGAAAAACTCATCTAAATTATTGGAAAAAATTCCAAGAAAACGAAATCTATCTAATAAAGGTACATTCTCATCATTAGCTTCTTGAAGTACTCTTGCGTTAAATGTTAACCAACTTTTTTCTCTATCTATATAGTTATTTGTAGGATTGTTCATTTTTAAACTGGCTTGGAAATAATGTTGCTTTAGTTTGTCCTTGTGAGATGTTATTCCAATCATCAGTATCAAATTGCAAAGCAACTACACCAGATGTTGGCACATTATCTATATAAAGGTCTCCAAATTTATTAACAAATTTTGTAATAGCTTCATTATGTCCGAAAAGAATTAGGCTATCATATGAATTTTCACATTTTTTTATGCTTTTTTCTAAGCTCTTAGCATCAAAAGTGTACAAATCCTCTGAAAACCGAATTGTTTCTAAAGGAATAGACAAGTATTGTGAAAAAATAAAAGCCGTTTCTTGTGTTCGTTTTGCTTTACTGCACCAAACAATGTAAGATGGAGGTAAAATTTTTGGTGTTTTAGAAGCGATTAAATGCGCATCCTTAACACCCCGTTGTGAGATAGATCTGTCAATATCCTGAACTGGTGCATCCCAACTTGATTTAGAATGTCTAATAAGTATTAAATTTTTCATAGTTATTAGTTTAGAAAATTAAATTACTCATTTTTTTTGAATTAGAAGTTAAAGCTTTTATCAATTTTAAGTTAGTTAATAGATTTTTTTTAACACTTTATCGAAAACACAACACTAATTGTAGCTAACTATTAGTTTTTGAGTAATTTAGCTATAACAAAAAATTGTGCTACCCCATTTTTTTCTGAACTTAACTTCATTTTTTACCCCTAAACCCAACCTTAAAATCAACTTACTGTAATCATTAATTTAGTAAAATTATTATTATGGAAAGTTTATTAAAATTAAAACGTAGAACATTAGTTTTATGTTTTTTTTACCTGAGTATAATTAGTAGTAAAGCTCAACAAATTCACAATTATAATGATGTTGTGTTTCAATCTAACAATGAACTAAAAAGCAAAGTTGACTTTATTCTTAATTCAAATGACTTAGTTTCTACAGAATCTAACCATTTCTCTAGAAGTTCATCTACTAGTCCAACTATTTTAGACATTCGTTATGAACGTTTAAACCTTATAAATCGAATAGATACTTCTCAAATATCTAATCTAAAGTATTGTATTCTTAGACTAAGAAATAATGTTAATCCTATTAATTTGGAAGCTATTAACGTGCTAACAAATTTAGAATTACTACACATTATTATTGAAACAGATTATATAAGCTATCCAACTGTGATAAACCTTAATAATCTTAATTTAATTATAACTTATCAAATAAGTGTTCCACAATAAATCTCAAATTATGAAAACAAAAAATTACTCATCAGATGTAAGTTTTAGTGGAAAGTATTTAATATTAGTTGTGTTTTTAATATGTAGTTATGCTATGCATTCTCAAGTAAGAGTGGGTTTTACTCCAAGAGAGCCTATTTCATCACCTTCAACAAGTATTTACAACATTAAGGGAGATTTTACAATAATAGGAAACACTAATTTAACACTTAACAATTACGATGTAAATGAACCAAATAGCAATAACAACATGGTATATGTCGATGTTGATGGAAATTCAAATACTTTCAATTCATCAAGTGCAAATTTGACTTTTTCAACTGAAAATGGAGCCATTCCTGAATGTTCAAAAATAGTTTTTGCTGGTTTATACTGGACAGGAAGAGCATCAGATGGTTCAAATAGTCCAGATACTTTTAACGTCACAAAAAACTCAGTTACTAAAACGTTTAATAAAAGGAAAGTTCAATTAAAAGGTCCATCAGCAGCTACTTATACAGAAATTACAGCTGGAACCAATGATATTTATTATCCACAGAACAATGATGGTTTTATGTATTCTGCATTTGCAGAAATTACAGAATACGTAAAAACAAATGGTTTAGGTCAATATACAGTTGCTGACATCGCACTTGTAGAAGGAAATGGTGGTGGAACAGGTTATTATGGAGGTTGGGGAATCATTGTAGTTTATGAAAACTCTAAAATGAAATGGCGTGATATTACCATTTTTGATGGTCATGCTTATGTGCAAGGAAGTACGACTGTAAGTCATCAAATTCCAATTTCTGGATTTAATGCTGTTCAGACAGGTCAAGTAAATATTAAACTCGGATTAATGGCTGGTGAAGGAGATAGAAGTATTAGTGGAGATTATTTCAATATACTTAGATCAAGTGATAATAATTGGCAAGCCCTAAATCATACAGACAACTCAACAAATAATTTTTTCAATTCATCCATTCAAACTGGTGGTAATACAAGGAGTCCAAATCTTGTAAACAATACTGGATTAGATATTTCAATGTTTAATATTCCTAATCCAGGTAATACAGTGATAGCAAATAATCAAACATCTACTACACTAAGATATGGCTCAACGCAAGACACTTATGTTATCTTTATGGCTGCTATGGCTGTTGATGCATATATTCCAGATCCAGAAGGTGTTATGTCCTTAGTTACAATAAATGGATTACCTGCAACTAGCACAACTACAGTAACTCCTGGACAAGAAATTGAATACTCAATAAAAATTTTAAATGAAGGAACTGAAAGCATAAATAATACACAAATAAAAATTCAATTACCTTACACAACAACATTTGTAAATGGTAGTCAATCGGGCATAATAAATTTTAGTCCACTACCTACTCCAAACAATGTTTATTTTAACCCAAGTGATGGCCCTTCTGGAAGTTTGATTTGGGATATTGGCACACTTCCTGTTCCTAACACTCCAACAACAGTTTTAGGAGAACTAAAATATAAAGTTAGAATTACCGAAGATTGTTTTCTTTTAAAAAATCCAAATTGTGTTCCTTCAGCATCATTATACGGTTTTATAAATGGTATTGGTGCTGTAACTGGTATTCAAATTATTAATAAACCATTTATTCAAGGATACGTTAGTAGTGGATTATGCTTAGGAGACCCAATTTTAGATCCTATTACAACAACTATTGATGCTACAAACTTTATTAATCAAAACTGTCAAAATACGAATACTGAACTGGTTTTTAATTATTGTAGTCCAATATCTCAAGTTCCTTTCAATTCAATTGCATCAAATTATCCTATTGGAACACAATTTTACAATAGTTATCCAGTAACAGGAAATACAATTGAATATACAAGTTCAAATCCATTTCCAAATACACTAGGAAGTATGGATTACTATGCCGTACCACCAAATGCTAATGGTTGTTATTATACCTTACAAATTATTATTGTTGGAAGCCCTACAATTACATCTCCACAAGCTGTTAATTTAAATGGATGCAATACCTCGGTAATTACTCCTTTAGTATATAGTGAAACACTTATTAATATTAGCCTTCAAGATTTTATTAATGCAGGTGGAAACGTATCCAATAATCAATTAAATTATAACATTTCTTATGTTGATACTACAAATGGTAATTGTCCTCTTGTTGTAACAAGAACATTTACAATAATTACATCATGTAGCACTCAAACAATTATACAAACTTTTAATATCAACGACGATACTGATCCAACAATCACCACTCAAGCTGCTAACTTAGAAGTACAATGTGATGGCAATGGAAATACTACTCAACTAAACGCTTGGTTAGCTTCCAACGGTGGTGCTGTAGCTTCGGATGTTTGTTCGAATGTAACTTGGACAAATAACTTCGCATCAGTTTCTGATACGTGTGGAGCAACGGGTTCAGCTACAGTAACTTTTACTGCTACTGATGATTGTGGAAACACTTCTACTACTTCAGCAACCTTTACCATCATTGACGATACTGATCCAAC
>NZ_DLHR01000012.1:3959-160274 GCF_002483315.1 Flavobacterium sp. UBA7663 | reverse complement strand
GCTTGGTTAGCTTCCAACGGTGGCGCTGTGGCTTCTGATGTTTGTTCGAATGTAACTTGGAGCAAATAACTTCGCATCTGTTTCTGATACGTGTGGAGCAACGGGTTCAGCTACAGTAACATTTACGGCTACTGATGATTGTGGAAACACTTCTACAACTTCTGCAACATTTACTATCATTGACAATACTGCTCCTACTTTCACTAGTGAATTACCTCAAAACATTTCTGTTTCTTGTGACGCAATTCCAAATCCAGCAAATATGTCGGGTTCTGATAATTGTGGTGAAGTAACTATAACTGTTTTAGATACAATTGACAGAGAAGAATCGCAATGTGAAGGAGAATACATCATCAGCAGAACTTGGACCATAACTGATAGTTGTAATAACAGTTCAAGTTATACCCAAACTATAACTGTTTTTGATAACACTCCTCCAATTTTAACAACTCCAATTGATTCTGAAATAAGTGTTTCTTGTTCTGAAATTCCAGCAGTTCCTGAATTAGGTTTTACTGATAATTGTTCAGGAATTCAAGAAGTTATATTTAACGAAACGTCAACTGTCATTTCAATTTACACCTATGTAATTGTACGTGAATGGGTTGTTTCAGATAATTGTGGAAACGAAGCTAGCTTTACTCAAACAATTAACGTAAGTGTTGAAGAACCGTTTGATGCAATTCCTTTCGCAATTTGTATTGAAGAAAATCCAATAGATTTATTTACTATATTAGACGATTCAATTCCTACAAATGGAACATGGGTGGAAGTTACCAATTCTGGTGGATTAACAGGTAGTATTTTTAATCCTTCAAATGTAGCTTTAGGTTATTACACCATACAATATATAGTGGAATTGGAAGATAATGCTTGTCCAATGATTTATGAAATTTACCTAAACGTAAATGACGATTGTGTGGTGTTAGCCGCTTGTGATATTACAGTTTACAATGCAGTCTCACCAAATGATGATAGCTCGAATGATTTCTTTTTCATCGACGGACTTGAATGTTATCCAGATAATACAGTAGAAATTTATAACAGATGGGGAATTTTAGTTTATGACGAAACAGGCTATGATAATAACCTTAAATCTTTCAAAGGAATATCTGAAGGTAAAAACACCATTAACAAAAATGAACTTTTACCAGATGGAACCTATTTTTATATTCTGAAATATACAGATGAAGAAAATAAAAATCATGACCAATCAGGCTATTTATACCTAAACCGTTAATTGACTAAAGTAACTTAAATACAAACAAGATGAAAACGATTCTAACTATAATTTGTGCATTCATTTTACAAAGTATGTATTCTCAACAGGATTCTCAATATACTCAATATATGTACAATACACCTCTAGTTAACCCTGCTTATGCGGGTTCTAGGGAAACTATAACGGCTTTTTTACTTCACAGAAATCAGTGGGTTGGATTAGACGGTGCACCAGTAACTAACAATTTTTCTATAAATATGCCAATTGGAGATTCAAACTTTGGTGTAGGATTAAATTTTGTTAACGATGAAATTGGTCCAGTATCTGAAAATGAAATTTCAGCCGATTTAGCTTACTTTATTCAAATATCTGAAAATTATAAATTGTCATTAGGTTTAAAAGGGACTGCTAATTTATTTCAATTAGACGTGAATAAATTAAGAATTTTTGATCCAGCCGACCCACAATTTCAAAATGTAGATACTGAATTTTCACCAAATGTTGGAGCTGGATTATACCTGTTTTCAGATAAAACCTATTTTGGATTATCGATACCAAATTTTTTCGAATCGTATCGATACAATGATAACAATGTTGAAATTACAAAAGAAAAAATGCACTTTTATTTTATTGCAGGTCATGTATTTACACTTAGTCCAAGCATCGATTTTAAACCTGCTATTTTAAGTAAAATTGTTGAAGGAGCTCCTCTGCAAGCAGACGTGACTGCAAATTTCTTATTCTTTGATAAGCTAACTTTAGGTGCTGCTTACAGATGGGATGCTTCCGTGAGTGCTTTAGCTGGATTTCAAATTTCAGATTCTTGGTTCATTGGTTATGGTTATGATTTAGAAACTACGAAACTTGCTAATTACAATTCAGGTTCTCATGAGATATTCCTACGTTATGAGTTTTTCAACAGAAGTAGAGTTTCAGCACCTAGATTCTTTTAAATTTTCCGATTATGAAAACATTATATACACTAGTATTCGTCTTAAGTATCACAATTGGTGCTTTTGCACAAGGGTCTAAGCTAAACAAAGCGGACAAAAAATACGACAAATATTCCTATATAGACGCAATCGAAGTTTATGAGAAAGTGGCCGAAAAAGGATACAAATCAGCGGAATTATTCGAAAAATTAGGAAATGCTTACTACTTCAATGGTGAATTAGACAAAGCTTCTAAATGGTATGGCGAACTTTTTGCACTAAATCAAGAAGTAGATTCTGAATATTATTTTAGATATGCGCAAGCCTTAAAAGCAGAAGGAAACTACGAAAAATCAAATCAGTACATGGAATTATTTGCTCAAAAAACAGATGATTCTAGAGGGAAATTATTCGTTCAAAATAAAGACTATCTAACTGATATTAATGCCGTTTCCGGAAAATATACCATGGATAAAACCGATGTGAATTCAGAGTTCTATGACTATGGCCCAACATTTTTTGGAAAGCAAATTGTATTTACTTCTTCAAGAAGCGAAGGCAATCAGTATTCAAAAATTCACGATTGGACAAAACAGAATTTTACTGATTTATTCGTTGCTTCAATTGATAATAATGGAAAATTAGGAAGCGTTGAAAACTTTTCTAAAACCGTGAATACCAAATTCAATGAGTCCTCACCTGTTTTTACTAAAGATGGAAAAACCATGTATTTTACCCGAAACAATTACAACGACGGTAAAAAACGTAAAAGTGATGACAAAGTTATCATGGAAAAAATTTACAAAGCGGAATTAGTCAATGGCGAATGGACAAATATTAAAGAAGTTCCTTTTTCAAACGACAATTACAAAACAGCACATCCAACGTTGAGTCCAGACGAGAAAACCATGTATTTTGCTTCGGATATGCCTGGAAGTTTTGGACTTTCTGATTTGTATAAAGTTTCAATCGATTCTAATGGAAATTTTGGTTCGCCTGAAAATTTAGGTCCAACCATCAATACAGAAGGAAGAGAAACGTTTCCTTTTGTTGATGCTGATAACAATTTGTTTTTCGCATCAGATGGACATCCAGGACTTGGTGGTTTAGATATTTTTGAAGCAAAATCAGCTAACAATTCTTTTGAAAAACCTATTAATGTTGGAAAACCATTAAATAGTCCAATGGATGATTTTGGCTATGTTACCAACAAAGATGGTTTAGGATTTTTCTCATCAAACAGAGATGGCGGAAGCGGTTATGATGACATCTATACGTTCACCGTTTGTACGCATACTTTAACTGGTTTAATTACTGATATTGATACAAAAGAAATCCTACCAAATGCTAAAGTGATGCTGTTTGATGATAAAATGAATCAAATAAGTGAAACTACTGCTTCAGAAAAAGGTGCCTATTCCTTTAAAATTGAATGTGATAAAAAATATTACATAAGAGCATCAAAACAAGAATATGAAACCACTGAAAAATCGTTTGGTCCTGTAAATAAAACTGGTGAATCTAAATTAGACATTGAATTAAAACGAAATATCTTCCCTATTGAAGTAGGAACCGATTTAGGGAAAGTACTTGGTGTGAGCATTATTTATTTCGATTTAGATAAATGGAATATTCGCCCAGATGCTGCAGAAGATTTAGAAAAAATCTTAGCGGTTATGAACCAATATCCAAATATGACAATTGATATTCGTTCACATACCGATAGTAGACAAACACACAAATACAACGAACAATTATCCGACAGAAGAGCAAAATCTACTTTAGAGTTTTTGGTTAAAAATGGTATCAACCGAAACAGATTAACAGCAAAAGGATATGGAGAAACACAATTGGTAAACAATTGTTCAGACGACGTTCCGTGTAGCGAAGCAGAACATCAAAAAAATAGACGAAGCGAATTTATCGTACTAAAAATGTAACCTACACACATATCTATATCATTTTTAATAAAAGCAGCTGTTCTTGTAATAGCTGCTTTTTTATGTAATAAAAGTTTTATATATTTGAGGGTATATACAAGTATTGTATAATGCAAAAAATAACCAAAAATGTATCTAAAAAAAACCAAGCTTACAAACTTTAGAAGCTACGAATCAATCGAAATCGAGTTTGACCAAAACTTAAATGTTATAATTGGAAAAAATGATATTGGAAAATCAACAATTTTAGAAGCACTTGATATTTTTTTTGGTCAAGAAAGAATTAAAATAGACATAGACGATAAAAATGTTTTTAATGGCTCTGAAATGTCAATTAGCTGTTCATTTATTATTGATACAGATAAAGAATACCTAATTGATACAGATGTAAAAACTAATCTTAAAGATGAATTTTTATTAAACTCCGAAGGGTTATTAGAAATTAAAAAGATCTGGGATTGTAGCAAAGACAAACTAACTGCAACAAGTTTAAAAACTTTTATAGTTTGTGATTATCCAAACGAATTTTATTCAAATCCATTACCAACATTAAAAATTGAAGAGCTTAAAAAAATATTAGAAGATAAAAATAATTCAGATATTGCTTTAGCTCTTTTTGATAAATTGAACAATAATGAATTTGAAGGATTGGAAATCGGTCCTTACAGCTCAGATATGGACAAAAAAATTCCTATAAAAATAGACAAAAGAAAAAGAGCTGAAATACGAAATGCAATTTATCAAGTAATTGAAGATAAAGAATTAAAAACTATTGAACTACCTATTGATAAAGAAGACGGAAAAAACATTTGGAATAGTATTAGTAATGATTTACCATTATATTTTTTATTTCAATCTGATAGAGCAAATAAAGATACAGATAAAGAAGTTCAAGACCCATTAAAAGTTATAACGAAAACTGCAATAGATAACGTAATTGACAAACTTGAAGAAGTCAAAGAACTTATTAAAAAAAGTGCCGAATTAATAGGTAATGAAACTATTAAAAAACTTGAGGAAATGAATCCCGAACTTGCAAAAGTTTTAAAACCTGATGTTACAAATAAAGCTTGGGATTCACTTTTTTCTTTTTCTTTTATTGGAGACGATAATATTCCAATGAATAAAAGAGGTAGTGGTGTTAGGCGATTAATTTTATTAAATTATTTTAGAGCAGAAGCTGAAAGAAAAAATAACTCAAATAAAACAGTAATTTATGCAATTGAAGAACCTGAAACTTCTCAACATCCTAATCATCAAATTTTATTAATTAATGCTTTAAATGAAATAGCTCAAAAAGATAGTCATCAAGTAATTCTAACAACTCATTCACCAGAAATTGCTAAACAAACAAAAAAAGAAAATCTAATATTAATTGATAAAATTGATGGTGTAAACAAAGTAATTGAAGATGAGAATAAACTTCTAGCTATTTCAAATACATTAGGAATTTCGTCATATCTAGGTAAACTAGTAATTTGTGTAGAAGGAGAAAATGATATAAATTTTTTAACAAACGTTAATCAAAATATTCAAGAATTTAAAGATATTATAGACTTAAAAAAAGAAAATATAAAGATAATTCCAATGAAAGGTTCTACTTTGATAAATTGGATTGACCGAAATTATCTTGAAGGTTCAAATGTTATTGAATATCATTTATATGACAAAGATGCTGACCAAAAATACAAAACTTCAATAGAAAAAGTTAACAATAGAAATGATCATTCGAAAGGAAAATTGACTCTTAAAAGAGAATTAGAAAATTATATTCCATCTTCATTATATGAAAATGAATTTGAAATTGATTGTTCAAGTATTAAAGATTGGAATAATGAAGATATAATTTCAATAGTTACTGCAAAAACAAAAAAGTTTAATCATATTGAAGACTTTAAACAAAAAGAAAATATTATAAAAGATATTACTAACTCCAGAATTACAAAAATATTAACTAAAGAAAATATTATAGAAATGGGGAATTATGAAGAAATTAAGAGTTGGTTTACTGATATAAAAGAACTTTATGAAAAATAAATCATTACTCAAATCAGTAGTTTATAACTAAAACAAAAAAGCAGCTATTCTTTTCAAAATAGCTGCTTTTTATATAAACAAACATGAAATTTTATTTTTTGATGAACATATTCGTGTAGTATTTTCTACCTTGTTCATCTACTTTTATCGAAGCTCCAAAATGGGTGTAATCACCTTCTAAATTTGCTTTATGACTTGGACTATTAACCCAAGCATTAACTGTTGATTGTGCTGTAGCATAAGCAAAAGCAACGTTTTCACCTACTCTATACGCTCCTAAAACAGATTGTAAATTTGATTTTCTCTGATCAAAACCTTCATGCGTAACCGTTTGTGTAGCTAACATGTAATCATTGTGTTCTGAAGATTTGTAAGAAATATGTTCTATAATTTGCAATGGATTTAATCCTATAGAAACTCTGTATTCATTAACTTTATCTAACAATTCTAACTCACCAGCATTGTGTGTGTAGTTTTTAGCAGTTTCAATTGGTTCGCTTACACTTTCACTGTCAGATGAACATGATGTTAAAGATGATAAACTAATTGTTAGGGCAAAAAGAGTAATCATTAATTTTTTCATAAGTAGAGAGTTTTAAGTTGTTGTGTTAATAAATACTAAAAATCGATTAAGTGATTGATTAACAGGACAAATGTACAAAATCATCGGTAACTTGCAAAAAAAATCGATGAAATGCATCAAAATTTAACGTTTTAAACATTTGAATATCAATTACTTAAAACTTTACTTACAGGAATAAAAAAATCCCAAGTTAAAAAACTCAGGATTTTGTATAAAAAAAGTAAAATATTGATTATCAAGGCGATAATCGTTCTATTTTCCAATCATAATTATCGGTTACTTTATAGCGAATTCTGTCGTGCAAACGATTAGGTCTTCCTTGCCAAAACTCCACTTCTACAGGTCGCACTAAAAAGCCACCCCAATGTGCCGGACGCAAAATTTCTTTTCCCTCCCACTCTTTTTCTAATTGTTTTAAGTTGTCTTCTAAAAACTCACGATTGGGAATTACTTCACTTTGTGGCGAAACAATTGCACCTAGCTTACTTCCATCAGGTCTTGAAGCAAAATAATTATCCGAAATGTTCTCAGCTGTTTTTTCTGCAATTCCTTTTATAATAATCTGGCGTTCCACAGTTGGCCAAAAGAAAGACAAACACACATTCGGATTATTCAAAATAGCTTTTCCTTTTTCCGAATTGTAATTGGTATAAAAAATAAAACCTTCTTCATTGAATTTTTTAAGCAACACCACACGCGCTTTCGGAAAACCATCTAAACCAATTGTTGTAACGGTCATGGCGTTTACTTCCTCTGCTGCGTTTAAATCTTCCGCTTCATAAAACCATTTATGAAATAAGTTAATTGGATCTTCCGGAATTTGAGTTTCCAGTAATTCGCTCTTTTCGTATGATTTTCTATAATTGCTTAAATCTTTCATTGTTGCTTTATTTCGACAAAGCAAAGTTACAAAGTGATTATTGTTTTTTTACTAAAACAAAAATTAAAATTAAACCTTTTTGAATATCTTTAGTCTTATAAACAAATATCGCATTTTGCAAGACGAAAAAGCTTTCATCTCCGAATTATTAAACCCGAAAACGCAAAATGAAGCGTTTCGAAAGCTCTTGCAATTGTATCAAAAACCATTGTATTATCATATTAGAAACATGGTTTTAAATCATGATGATGCCGATGATGTGCTGCAAAACACGTTTATAAAAGTATTTGGTAATCTTAAAAATTTTAAAGGCGATAGTAAATTATATTCTTGGATGTACCGAATTGCTACAAATGAAGCCATAACTTTTATGCAACAAAGAGCAAAAAAGCAAGGCATATCAAACGAAGAAGCCCAACAAAAAGCCATTAATAAATTAGAAAGTGATGTTTTTTTTGATGGAGATGAAATCCAACTAAAATTACAAAAAGCAATTGCAAAATTACCTGATAAACAACAAATAGTATTTAAAATGAGGTATTTTGAAGAAATTAAATACGAAGAAATGTCGGAAATTTTAAACACTTCGGTTGGTGCTTTAAAAGCAAGTTACCATATAGCAGCAAAGAAAATTGAAGAATTTTTACATACAAATTAAACCTTTTAACATTATTTTTGTCCAATAGATATGAAACCTTTTGACTTAGAAAATAAAAACGAAATAAAATCGGGATTTAAAGTTCCAGACAATTACTTTGAGCAATTCGAAGCTAAAATGATGGCACAAATTCCTGTAGAAAAAGAAACGAAAGTAGTTTCCTTATTTTATAGAAAACAAGTTTGGATAAGCGCTATTGCTGCCGTATTTTTACTTGCGATTGCAATTCCTGTTTATTTCAATATGGCAAGTGAAAGTAATTTAGATGCTTCTACTATTGAAAATTATTTAGCACAACAGCAAAATGTTGGGATAACAGAATTATCAAAACACTTAACCGATGACGACATTATAGCGTTAGAGAAAAATTTATCTTTAAACGAATCAAATCCTGATGCTGTTGAAGATTATCTTTCCGAATCGGAAAACTTAGATTATTATATTAACGAATAAAATTTACCCATTATGAAAACGAAAATCATATTTCCTATTATATTTCTTTTAGTTACTTCCTTGTCTTTTTCACAAGGTTTTAAAGAAAAAAGAGAAAAAGTAAAAGCACTAAAAGTTGCTTACATTACTGAGCAATTAGAATTGACTACTGATGAAGCTCAAAAATTTTGGCCTATTTATAATGCATTCGATGAAAATCAGGCAGAGCTACGTCATGAAAAAATGAGAAGTATTTTAGACCGATTCAAACCAGGAAATGTTGAAAAATTAAGTGAAAAAGATGCTTCTAATTCATTAGCTCAAATGGAAAAAATTGAAGAAGATTTATTCAATTTAAAGAAGAAATTCATCAAAGATTTGCAAGGTGTAATTAGTGCTAAGAAAATCATCAAACTTAAAAAAGCCGAAGAAGATTTTAATAGAGAATTATTAAAACAAATGCGAGAAAAAAGAAGAGGTTAGTTATAAATCTTAAAAGCGTTCAACAGTAGTTGAGCGCTTTTTTTTATTCCATTTGAAATCGAACCAATTTATTTCTTCCAGTTGCATAAAACACTTTATCAGATTCAAATCTGAAGGTAAAAAAATCTTTATCATCTGAGAATTTTATCCAACTTTTACCAAAATCAGCCGAATAAAACATTCCTGTTCCACCAACAGAAATTAGCTCCTTTCCTTTGCTATTCTGTACAAATTGCACACACGAAGCGTATCCAAAAGCTTCATTTTCGGCGATTAATTTCCAAGTTTTGCCGCCATTTTTAGTAATGGCTTTGTTTGCCCAATTTTGGTCTTGCTTCATGTAATTTCCACCTGCAATAATTCCGATTCTTTCATTGTAAAAGTCGGCAGTAAAAATTCCGGTCATCTCCTCACCTTGAACAATCGGCGTTTCATATACTTTCCAAGTTGCACCAAAATCCTTAGAAACAAAAACACGCGATTTCTTTCCACCCGAAACCATAAAAATTGATTTTCCTTTTATAGTTAAATTGGTGTTGCTTGTTGCAAAAGCGGCTTCACCTTCTGAAACTTTTGGTAAAACATCACAATTTACTTTTTGCCACGTTTTGCCTCCATCATTAGTTTTTATAAATGCTAAACAATTTTCAATTGGGTCACCCATGGCAAATCCGTTTAGTTCATCCACAAATTGCATACTGTCGTAAAACACTTTTTCGTGTTCTTCTTTGTACACAACAGTTTCTTCCAATGTTTTCTTATCAATACGAATCAACGTAGCTGGATTACCAACCGCTAAAATAAAAATGGCTTCTTTGGTTCCTGCAATGCTTCTAAATTCGGTAGTTCGGGCAACCGATTGAATTTCTTTTAAAATAGTAGTGTCTTTTTTCTTATTGTAAAATCCGTAACGCCCTTTATCCATTCCCATCCACACTCTTTCATTGTCAACATAAATGGCTCTACAACTCAATTTAGTTTCGAAAATAACTTCCGATTTAAATTTTCCGCTTTGAGCTATTGCTGAAATACTCGTAAAAATTAGAAATAAATAAATTTTCTTCATTTGATGGGTTTTATTTTCAAATATAATGGAAATGTTTCAATGCAAAAATATATTTTATAAATAACTAATTATCAATGCATTAAATCCTTATAAAAAACTTTGGCACAGTAATTGAATCATGAAATATAAAAATAAGAACCCTTAAACAAAAATATTATGAAAACTAAATTGATACACCTGAGCTTACTGGCTTCATTGACGATAGGTTCACTTTTTGCACAAGAAAAAACTACGGTTACAGCAAAAAATTCGGATATCAGCGACAACTTAGATTTAAGAGCGGTTGCAACTGTTTTTGGTGATGCAAAAGACTTGGAAGATTTTGAAAGAAGATTGAATGATCCAAAAACACAAATTTCAAACTTAGATTTGAATAATGATAACTATGTCGATTATTTAAGAGTTATTGAAACAGTTGAAGGCAATGTACATTTAGTTGTAGTGCAAGCGGTTTTAGAAAAAGATGTTTTTCAAGATGTAGCTACCATTGAAGTAGAACGCGATAGCAATAACCGTGTTCAAGTTCAGGTTGTTGGTGACGTTTACATGTATGGTACGAATTATATTTACGAACCGGTTTATGTACACACTCCTATAATTTATAATACATTCTGGGTAGGAAACTATCGTCCGTATTATTCTTCATGGTATTGGGGTTATTATCCTAGTTACTATAGCTACTGGAATCCGTTCCCAATTTTTAGATACAGAAATCACATTCATGTTCATATCAATTTTGGTCACAGTTATCATTATGTTTCACACAGAAGATGCGCTTCAGTTTATAACAACTACTATGGAAGAAGAGGAAATGGTTACGAAAGAATGCATCCAAATCGTTCATTCGCACATAGAAATTCAGGATATTCAAACCGACATGAGTTAGATTCAAGAAGAAATATCAATACGCCACGAAATAGAAGTGAAATAACTTCAAACTCACCAAGAGGAAATCGTGAAACAAGAGAATTTAACGGAACTACGCCAAGAACTAGAACCGAAACAAGTACTCCAAGAAGTAACGGAACAAGAGGAAATTCTGATACACGAGTTGTAACTGAAAACAGAGGGAATTCACCAAGAGTTACTACCGAAAATAGAAACAGAAATCAAGGTACAAGATCAAATGGTGGTAGAGAATATTCAGAAAATAGAAGCAATACTCCAAGAGAAAGAGGTACTATTTCAAGTTCGGGAAACAGAGGTAATTCTGAAGTTAGAGGAAACACATCAAGAGGTAGCTCCCAATCTAGAAGTAGCGCTCCACGAGGCAATTCAAACTCAAGAGGTTCCGAAGGAAGAGGATAAATATTAAAGCTGTCAAATTTGGCAGCTTTTTTTATTTTTATTCGTATCTTTGCAGGCTGATTTAAAATAAATAATGAGATTACACAGAAATTTAGTATTCACTACGATAGATTCGCTTATGGCGATTTTTAATGAAGGTGAATATGCCGATAAAGTTGTTGCTAGAGCTTTAAAAAAAGACAAGCGTTGGGGAAGTCATGATAGAAAATTCGTTGCCGAAACAATTTATGAAATTGTAAGATGGAAACGTTTATACGTAGAAATAGCAGAGGTTAAAGAACCTTTTGATAGAGATAATGTTTGGAGAATATTTGCCGTTTGGGCAGTATTAAGAGGATATACCCTACCCGATTGGAAATATTTTGAAGAAACTCCTGTAAGAAGAATTAAAGGAAAATTTGACGAATTAACTAAAACCAGAAAATTCAAAGAATCGATACCAGATTGGATGGATGAATTAGGTGTTAAGGAATTAGGAGAAGAAATTTGGACTAAAGAATTAGCAGCTCAAAACGAGCAAGCAAAAGTAATCTTAAGAGTGAATCGTTTAAAAACGACCAAAGAAAAATTAAGAGCAATCTTAATGGATTTGAATATTGAAACCGAGTTTCACAAAGATTATCCAGATGCTTTAATTTTAACAGAAAGAGCCAACGTATTTTTAACAGACGCTTTTAAAGACGGATTGTTTGAAGTGCAAGATGCTTCTTCTCAATTAGTTGCTTATTTCTTGGATGTAAAACCAGGAATGCGAGTTGTTGATACTTGTGCTGGTGCTGGTGGAAAAACCTTGCATTTGGCTTCTTTAATGGAAAACAAAGGACAATTAATTGCTATGGATTTATACGAAAGTAAATTAAAGCAATTAAAAATTAGAGCGAAACGTAACGGCGCTTTCAACATTGAACCAAGAGTAATTGAAAGCACTAAAACTATAAAAAAACTACACGAAAAAGCGGATAGAGTTTTAATTGATGCTCCTTGTAGTGGATTAGGTGTTTTAAAAAGAAACCCTGATAGCAAATGGAAATTACAACCCGAATTTATTGAGAACATCAAAAAAATTCAGGCGGAAGTATTAGAAAATTACTCAAAAATTGTAAAACCAGGAGGAAAGTTAGTCTATGCTACTTGTTCGGTGTTACCATCTGAAAATCAAGAACAAATTAAGCATTTCTTAAGCACCGAAATTGGAAAAGAATTTAACTTTGTAAAAGACCAAAAAGTATTAGCACATGAAAGTGGCTTCGACGGATTTTACATGGCATTATTAGAAAGAAAAAACAAATAGTTTATGAAAAAGAACTTTACCCTATTAGCATTTTTATTGTGTTCAGTTATAGGATGGGCACAAATTCCTACTGGATATTACAATACTGCAACAGGAACTGGATTAACTTTAAAAACTAATCTAAGAAAAATAATTGATAATGTAAATGATGCAATTCCATCAGAACATTTACATGTAGATCAAGGTTACGGAGCCCTTTGGACTCTTTACACTCATACTGCATTCAGAGATAATTACTATGAAAATGATGGTAGTTTATTAGATATGTATTCTGAAAATCCTGCTGGGGTAGATCCTTACATTTATGCAAATACTTCGCAACAATGTGGTTCATATAGTGGAGAAGGAGATTGTTATAATAGAGAACATTTAATTCCACAATCATATTTTGATGGATTTGCTGTAGATCCAATGAAAAATGATCCCTTTTTTGTAGTTCCATCAGATGGAAAAGTAAATGGTGATCGAAATAATTTACCATTTGGAAAAGTTGGTACTGCTACTTACACCTCACAAAATGGATCAAGAAGAGGAAATGGAATTAATACTGGATATGCATTAGGCTATTCGGGAGTTGTTTTTGAACCTATTGATGAATTTAAAGGTGATATTGCAAGAGCTTTTTTCTACTTTGCTACACGTTATGAAACAGATTTGACAAGTTTTTATGCTTCTGCAAATGCTACTACATGTCAAGCAAAAAATATGTTTGATGGTTCTACAGGAAGAGCATTTACAAATCCATTTTTAGATATTCTTGTTAAATGGCATACAGATGATCCAGTAAGTGCAAAAGAAATTGCTATTAATAATGATATTTATTACAATCACCAAAGTAACAGAAATCCTTACATTGACCATCCAGAGTATGTTGGTATAATTTGGAGTAGTTTCTTATCGAATCCATCGTTTGCATTTGAAAACAATATTTCAATTTATCCTAATCCAGCAGTTAATAACGAAGTTACGATATCATCTGAAACAGAATTAAAATCGATAGTTTTATACAACATCAACGGACAAATCATTCAAGAAATTAAAAACCCTACACGAGTTGATAATTCTTATAAACTAAATAATTTATCAAGTGGGTTTTACTTAGTTCAAATGACTTCTGAAAATGCAATTGCAACTAAGAAAGTTATTGTTAACTAAGAATACAAATCATATAAAATTCAAAAGTCTCATCATCTGATGGGACTTTTTTTATAAAATGAAAAGAGTACTAAAGTAAAAACCTCAACACTCTTTTCCCCTATTAACTAAAATATTTAATGACAATTGGCTTCGGGTTGTACAAATAAACTCATATTACTTGGCGATAAATATGGAATATCTAACCCTAAACCTCTTATTATAAATAACATTCCAATAATAACCGCTACTAACGGTATTGCTTTTTGAATGGTTCCTCTAAATGAAAACGAAATCAATCCAGAAGCATAAACAACTGCTACCATCATCGGAATTGTTCCTAATCCAAAAAGTAACATATATCCTATTCCTAAAGTTACATTTTGCATAGCAATTGCTCCAAACAGTGCTACATATACCATTCCACAAGGTAAAAAACCGTTTAATAATCCAATGATGAATAGCGATTTATAACTTTTGTTTTTAAACTGTTGTCCTAAACTCGATTTTACTTTTGTAATAACTCTATAAACAGGTTTTGAAAAATTATATTTAGCAAATACTTTCTCAGGAATTACCGCTACCAAAATCATCAAAATCCCAACGATTATTGATAACTGTTGTTGCATTCCTGCTAAATAGAAACTTCTTCCTAAAAATCCGAAAACCAAACCTAAAATTCCATAAGCGGTTAATTTCCCAATGTGATATGTGATAATTTGTATTATTTTTTTGGCTTCATTATTTCTATCAACAGGCAACATCATAGCAATTGGACCGCACATTCCAATGCAGTGAAAACTACTAATTAAACCAAATATGAAAGCCGAATATAACATCAATTACAAATTTCAAAGTCAAGAACAAGTTCAAAAATCAACAATGCAATTTAATCAATTCTAAACGAATTTTTATTCAAATATTTTACACCATCGTATTCCCAATCAATAGAAATGTCCCAAAGACCGCCAGCCAAATTACTTTTAGGTATGAGCAAATGTGGACTAGATAATGAAATCGAAATTTCAAAATCTAATTTCTGACTTGACGGTCTATAAAAGGACACTTTTCCATTTATTTTTGAATAATCGAAATCTGCCGGAAACTGAATTTTAATGCCTTCCGCAGTATTTTCGATAGTAACTTTACTTGATAATGCATTCGCATTTTCTTGTTTTTCAATATCGCCTTGAACTAATGCTTCTTTTTTGTAATAATCTTCTACTACTAGTTCATGATCATATTTGTCATTTGATTGTACTTTGTACACATAAGACAAAATAAATGTCATAAAAAGCGCAAAAGCAATAACGATTCCTGTTCCCCAATTAAATTTCATAATAGCAATTTTTATTTTTAATTAAAATTTCTAGGTCCCTGGAAATTAGTTGATGTTTCTTCAATCAATTTATCTCCATTATATAATTCTAATTTTAAGTGTACTTTTTCGTCTTTTAGTAAGTTTTCTGGAATATCAATATATAATGTTCCACTAACCAAACCTTGCTTAGGCACTTTAATAACTGGACTTCCAACTAATTTTACTTCACCTTTGTAATTCACTATCTTGACTGTAACCTTATCAAAAGTTTGTTCTGTTTTATTTACTACTTTATAAGTATAGAAATTTCTAATATTTTCACCATTTTGTTGAAACATTTGTCCAGACATTGGCAAAAAGTTGGCTTCTACATCATTTCGTAGAAACAACATTCCAATTAAAACTCCAATTAACAAAGTTAAAACTCCAATATAACCTTTCATACGAACGGTCAACTTGAATTTTTCTTTCTTTACAATTTCATCTTCACTTGCGTATCGGATTAATCCTTTTGGCAATCCTACTTTTTCCATAATGATATCACATTCATCAATACAAGCCGTGCAATTGATACACTCTAATTGCGTTCCGTTTCTGATATCGATTCCTGTTGGACAAACTACTACACATTGATTACAATCGATACAATCACCATAACCTGCTGCGGTTCTATCTTCACCGTTTCTCCATTTTTTTCTTCCACTTGCACCTTCACCTCTTACATGGTCATACGCAACGTTTATTGATTTATTATCTAGTAAAACACCTTGCATTCGTCCATAAGGACAAGCTATAATACATACTTGCTCTCTAAACCAAGCGAATACAAAATAGAAAACTCCTGTAAAAATTAATAAGGCAATAAGTGTACTTAAATTATTTGCTGGTCCTTCGGTAACCATTTTGATTAGCTCGTCGCTGCCAATTAAATACGCTAAGAAAACATTGGCAATGAAGAATGAAAAAACAAAAAAGATAATCCATTTCGTAACCCTTTTTCTTATTTTTTCAGCATCCCACTTTTGTTTTGCTAATCGTATTTGTGCACCTCTATCGCCATCAATCCAATACTCGATACGTCTGAAAACCATTTCCATAAAAATAGTTTGCGGACAAAACCAACCACAAAAAATACGTCCGAAAGCCACTGTAAATAAGGTTAATCCTACTACTCCAACAATCATTGAAATTACAAACAAATGAAAGTCTTGAGGCCAAAATGCAAATCCGAAAATACTAAATCGTCTTTCTAATACATTGAACATTAAAAATTGATTCCCATTGATTTTTATGAATGGTGAAGCAATTAAAAAAACCAAAAGAAAATAACTTAATAGTTTTCTTTTTTCATAAAATGGTCCAGAAGGTTTTTTAGGATGGATAAAATTTCTTTTACCTTCGGCATTAATGGTAGATATAGTATCTCTAAAACTTTCGTCTGGTAAATTTGACATAATACTTTTATTTTTAGTTTAAAAAAGGTTTTGAGAAATTCCCAAAACCTTTTTTTACTAGCTTATTATTTTTTTGCAGGTTCTGCAACTTTTGTTGAATCTACAACAGCTTCCGTTACTGGTTTAGCTTCTGCAGTTTCTTTCCAAACTTCTCCTTCTGCTGCTTTTGCCCCAGCTGGTTTAGTTCCTTGTAATGTTAAAATATAACTTGATACACTTTGTATATCTGTAGAAGATAAATTTCCTTTCCAAGCTACCATTGAAGGGTTATTTTTACTTCCTTCAGAGATTAGCTTGAAGATATTCTTAATTCCTCCTCCGTTAATCCAATGTTCATCTGTTAAATTTGGTCCTACTAAACCTCCACCATCTGCTTTATGGCAGGCTGCACAAGCGTTTGTAAAAATTTCTTTTCCTTTTGCTAAACTTGTGGCATCTGTTACTGCAACAACAGTTTCGTAATTCACTTCATCTGCAGCGCTTTTTGGTAATTTAGATTTCTCTAATTCTGCTAAAGCCACTTCATTTTTAAATTCTTGTTCTTGATCATATTCGTTCATCACGTGGAAACGAACCATATAAACCAATGCGAAAATAATTGTACCATAGAATAAATATACCCACCATGGTGGTAACACATTGTCTAATTCTTTGATACCATCGTAATCGTGGTCTAACATAATGTCCTCTTCTCTTTCCATTTCTTTAGAACGAGTCAATTTACTTACTATGTTTTGATACCATTTACTTTCTGTAAAAGAAACCGATTGAGCATCTGCTAATTGTTGTTTTTGTTCGTCAGTTAATAAATGATAGGTAACTTTATCAACAGCATCGATTACGATTTCGATAGCTATCAATAAAAACAGGAATACTCCTAAAAACAAAGCTACCATTGGAAACTTTATAAATGCTGGCCTGTCTCCTGAATCGATAAAATATTCCATAGCTGCAAATACAAAAGCAAACAGCAACGGAACTCTTACGTATGATGGAATTAATTTTTTCATTTGTTGAAATTTTTTGATGTTATGAGAACCTGAACAACCACGATACTACCCAAAAAAAATCTTCATGGTTGTATCAGTTTCTCTCTAATTATAATTATTCGTCGTTTAAAGGCATTTCGCTAATTTCCTTGATTTTTTCTTTGCTGTATGTAAATGCCCAAACTGTGAACAATACAAACGCTGTAAAAAAAATGGTCAATGAAATAATTGGATAAATTTCTACTCCCGTTATGGTTTCTAAATTATGTTTAATAAACTTTAGCATAATTATTATTTTTTAACTTGAGTATCTGTACCTAATCTTTGTAAATAAGCTATAAGTGCTACAATCTCTCTATCTTTTAATGGAGATGTTGTTTGAGCTCCAAATGATTTCTTAATATCAGGATTTGCTAATAAATTAGTTTCAATTTTTGTAGCTTGTTCATCCATGTGTTTAAGTGCATTGTTAATCTCTGCTTCTGTATAAGGAACGCCTAACGTAACCATAGCTCTCATTTTATCTTGAGTTGACGATTTGTCTAATTCATCTTTAATTAACCATTGGTATCTTGGCATAATTGATTTCTCATTTAAACCTTGTGGATCGTACATGTGGTTAAAATGCCATACATCATCTCTACCTCCGTTGAATGGTTTTCCTTTAACACCTTCACGAGCTAAATCTGGTCCAGTACGTTTAGAACCCCATAAGAATGGATGATCGTAAACGAATTCACCTGCTTTAGAATACTCACCATAACGCTCCACTTCTGAACGGAATGGACGAATCATTTGAGAGTGACATCCCACACAACCTTCACGGATGTATAAATCTCTACCTTCTAATTCAAGTGGTGTATAAGGTTTAACAGCAGATATTGTTGGAATATTTGATTTTACTAAAATCGTTGGCAAAATTTGGATTAAACCTCCAATTAAAATTGCAACTGTAGTCAATAACATGAATTGAACTGGTTTTCTTTCTAACCAAGAGTGTAATTTTTCACCTTTTAAACGGTTTGGAGAAATTACAGCTAAAGCTGGAGCTTCTACTAATTCGTTTTCAACTGGAGAACCTTGTCTAACCGTTCTAATAATGTTGTACACTAATACGATAACTCCTGTAAGATATAAAGTACCTCCAATAGCACGCATCCAATACATTGGCATTAATTCGGTAACTGTTTCAAGGAAGTTTCCGTATTGTAAAGCACCACCATCTGGTTTAAATTGTTTCCACATAGAAGCTTGCGTAAAACCAGCTACATACATTGGAAGCGAATATAAAATAATACCCAAAGTACCAATCCAGAAATGGAAGTTAGCTAATTTTTCAGAGAATAATTTTGTTTTCATCATTCTTGGGATTAACCAATAGATCATACCAAATGATAAGAAACCATTCCAAGCTAAAGCACCAACGTGTACGTGAGCAATAATCCAGTCTGTAAAGTGAGCAATAGCGTTAACATTTTTTAAAGATAACATTGGACCTTCAAAAGTTGCCATACCATAACCTGTAATAGCTACTACGAAGAATTTCAATACAGCATCAGTACGTACTTTATCCCAAACACCTCTTAATGTTAATAATCCATTAATCATACCTCCCCAAGATGGTGCAATCAACATTACAGAGAAAACAACTCCTAAGTTTTGAGCCCAATCTGGTAAAGCAGTGTATAATAAGTGGTGAGGTCCAGCCCAAATATAAATGAAGATTAACGACCAAAAGTGAATAATTGATAATCTATATGAGTACACAGGACGATTTGCTACTTTAGGAACAAAGTAATACATCATACCTAAGAAAGGCGTAGTTAAGAAAAATGCTACTGCATTGTGACCATACCACCATTGTACTAAAGCATCTTGAACACCTGCATATACCGAATATGATTTCATTGCTGAAACTGGCAATTCTAAACTATTAAAAATATGTAATACAGCAACCGTTACAAACGTAGCAATGTAAAACCAAATGGCTACATAAATATGACGTTCTCTTCTTTTAATAATGGTTCCAATCATGTTGATACCAAAAACTACCCAAATAAGAGCAATTGCAATATCAATTGGCCATTCTAATTCTGCATACTCTTTTGAAGTAGAATACCCTAATGGTAACGATATTGCTGCAGCAACAATAATTAATTGCCATCCCCAAAAGTGAATTTTACTTAAAAGGTCGCTAAACATTCTTGCCTTTAATAAACGTTGCATCGAGTAATAAATACCAGCAAACATTGCATTACCAACGAAGGCAAAAATGACCGCATTGGTGTGTAAAGGTCTTAAGCGTCCAAAACTTAAAAACGAAACGCCGCTCGTTAAGTTTGGAAACAAAAATAGGAAAGCCAAAATAAGCCCTACTAACATCCCCACTACTCCGAAAACGATACTAGCGTAGATGAAATTCCTTACAATTTTGTTGTCGTAATAAAATTGTTGCTTCTCCATAAATTAGATTGATTTTTGTTTTTCTGTTTGTATTAATTTGTTAGGATTTTCTTTTACAATTTCATCGTCAAATAACATTCTGACAGATGGTGTGTAGTCATCATCATATTGGCCACTTTTAACTGCTTTTATAAAAGCAATTAAAAAAGCTATAGCAACTACTATACTGATCGTGATTAATAAATAAATGACACTCATACCTTAAATTGTGTTAACAAAGTTACTTGTACTCCTTTTGAAAAAACATGACTTTTATCATGTATTAAAATTTTCTTAAATTTAATCAATTTATTCTTTCCTTGCATACAAATTTGTAAGAATTGTCACAAAGCTTACAATAGTTATTGTACTGAGCGGCATGATGATAGCGGCTACAATTGGGTCTAATTTACCTGTAATTGCATAACTCAAACCAACTACATTATAAAGTAACGACAAGCCAAAACTCATATAAATCGTTTTCATAGCGTTTTTAGAATAGCGCATATAAAAAGCAATCTTATCAAATTGCGATGCATCTAAAATTCCATCGCAAGCTGGAGAGAACACATTTACGTTTTCTGAAATAGATAATCCTAAATTACTTTGTGCTAAAGCTCCAGCATCGTTTAAGCCATCGCCTACCATCATTACGTTTTTACCTTCTTTTTGTAATTGTTCAATATATTGTAGCTTTTGCTCTGGTTTTTGATTGAAAACTAATGTTGTTTTTGCTGGCAACATTTTCTCTAATATACTACGTTCGCCATCATTATCACCCGATAAAACCACTAAATTGTATTGCTTCGATAAATCATCAAATAATTGCTCTAATCCTTTTCTGTATTGGTTATTGAACACGTAACTTCCTTTATAAACTCCATTGATTTCCACATGCACTTTGGTTTTCTTATGCGTGTTTTCGGTCATGGTTTTTAGAAATTGTGAGGAACCTAACTTTACGGTATTTCCATCGATTTCGGCGAAAATTCCTTTTCCGATGATTTCCTCGAAGCTTGAAGTTTCTAATTTTTCTTGATTCGGAATGAACTCGTACAATCTTCTACTTAAAGGATGATTCGAACCTCGTAAAACGTTCTTTAATAGTTTTAATTCAGAAGTATTTAATTCTGTTCCTTCGTAAGTAATGGCTGTTTTCTTATTGGTTGTAATTGTTCCGGTTTTGTCGAAAACGATGGTATCTACTTTGGCTAATTGTTCTACAACCAAAGCGTTCTTTAAATATAACTTTCGATTGCCCAATATTCGCAACACATTTCCTAACGTAAACGGAGCCGTTAATGCCAACGCACACGGACAAGCCACAATTAAAATAGCAGTGAAAACATTAAAAGCTGTGGTAACATCAATAAAAACCCAATAAATAAAGGAAACAACTGATAAAGCCAATAATGCTGGCGTAAAATAACGACTGATTCTATCCGTAATGTTTTTGTGTTGTTGTTCTACTCGTTTTTGGAAGACATCGTTGCTCCATAATTGCGTCAAGTAACTATTTGAAACTGAAAATAAAACTTCCATTTCAATAACTTTTCCCATTTGTTTTCCTCCTGCGAAGACTTTATCGCCTGATTTTTTCTCAATCGGAACAGCCTCACCCGTTACAAAACTGTAATCAATAGAAGCTTTTTCGGAAATTAAAATCCCATCAACTGGAATTAACTCTTGATTACGAATCAATAATCTATCCCCTTTTTCAATATCATACACTTGAACCGATTCTTCTTCTCCATTTGGTAATATTTTTGTGATGGCAATTGGAAAATACGATTTATAATCGCGCTCAAACGAAAGGAAATCGTATGTTTTCTTTTGGAATAACTTTCCTAATAACATAAAGAAAATCAATCCTGCCATACTATCGAAAAAACCTTGTCCGTAATCAAATATAATATCGACTGTACTTCTTACGAACATCACTACAATTCCTAAAGCAATTGGAATATCAATGTTCAACAAACCTGATTTCATGCTTTTCCAAGCGGAAACATAATAACCAGAAGCCGAATAAATAAAAGTAGGAAGCGATAATCCGAAAATCAACCAACGGAAAAATCCTCTGTATTGATCAATCCAATATTCTTCTACTTCAAAATATTCGGGAAACGATAGCAGCATGATATTTCCAAAACAGAAAAATGCTACTCCTATTTTATAGATTAAACTTCTATCAACTTGTTTTTTACCTTCGTCAAAGTTTTCTAAAGAAATATAAGGTTCGTAACCAATTGAACTCAATAAGTAAACGATATCTTTTAAAGAAGTTTGTTCTGGATTAAACGTAACTCGGACTTTCTTTTCGCCAAAGTTAACTTGAGAAGTACTTATTCCTGGTTGAAGTCTTTGTAAATTTTCCAGAATCCAAATACACGAACTACAGTGTATATGAGGAATGTAGAGTGAAACAATATGTGTTGTACGCTCTTGGAATTCCAATAATTTTGAAACAATTTCTTCATTGTCTAAAAAGTCATATTTGCCCTGAATATCTTGTGGTGTGGCGCCGGGTGCTGCCTGAAAATCGTAATAACACGTTAAATCATTTTGACTGAATATTTCGTACACGGTTTTACAACCATTGCAACAAAACTTCTTTTCGTCAAATAGAATTTCGTCTTTTTTTACTATTTCATTACCACAATGGAAACAATTTTCTGTGTCCATATATTTGCTCATTTTACCTTTGACAAATGTCTTATATAAAAGTAACTCAAAATATGATATTTGTCATACAATTTTGTAAATTTGTAAACACATTAAACAAAATCTTTCAATGAGTAAATGCGAACAATGTATTGTAAGGCAATTTAGTTCTTTAAAAGCTTTAAATAAAGAAGAATTGCTACGCATGGCCGAATGCAAAACTTCTTATACTATAAAAAAAGGCGAGCCTATTTTTGAAGAAGGCGAAGTAACCAATGGTATTTACTGTGTAAAAGAAGGGATTTGTAAATTATCTAAGTTAAGCGACAACGGAAAAGACCAAATTGTAAAATTGGTTAAACCAGGCGAATTATTAGGACAACGTTCTATGATTAGTGACGAACCTGCCAATTTGAGTGCGGTGGCGCTTGAAGATATGGAAGTTTGTTTTATTCCAAGAAGCGAAGTCATGCAGTTTTTTACACAGAACAATCAGTTTTCGATGAATGTGATGCGTACCATTTGCGACGATTTAAAAGGAGCCGATGATCACATGGTAAACATGGCACAAAAAACCGTTCGCCAACGTTTAGCTGAAACCTTAATATATTTAGAAGAAACCTTTGGTAAAAACGAAGATGGCTCATTACACATTCAACTATCCAGAGAAGAATTAGCTGGAATGATTGGAACCGCAACTGAAAGTTGTATTCGATTGTTATCTGAGTTAAATAAATCAGGTTATATTGAGTTAACGGGTAAGAAGATTACACTGTTAGATAAAAATAAATTAAAACGATTAACATAAGAGAATCCGCTGAAGAGCGGATTTTTTGTTGGGTGAAATTGTAAGATTTTTTTAGTATTTTTGAATAAGATAAGACTGAGGTTTATCAGATATTTATAAAAATAAATTGAATAGATTAAAATAATTGATAGTATAAAAAATTGTAACGTTATAAAAAACTCTCTCAAATTATATAATATCAGCTATTAAATACAATAATAATAAAATTTTATTCTAAATGAAGAATGAAAAAACGATAAAAGAATTTACAGCAATATTCGGGCTACTTATGATAATATCAATAATAGTATTCATGAGGAGATCTGAATGGTGCGATAAATTAACAAAGCAAGGTTCAATAACAGTTGCTCATTATTATAGAATTGACAAGGGAAAAACAAATTACTTTTGCTATATATATAAAGTAGGAGACAACTATTTCACATGTTCAACTTCAAATGGAGATGATTTTGTTGAAAATCTTAGTAAAGAACCTATACAATCCTTTCCTGTAGTTTACGATGCAATTGACAATAAGTTACACACTGTAATTTGGAATTATAAATTTAATAACCATTTTCAATTAGGCAAAAGAATTGAAAAATTACCAAATCAAATACAACTTATTAAAGATAATACTAATTTTTGGTCAGGAGTAAGTCCTAAAGCAGAAAAGAATAACAAAAAAGAAATTGAAGAGTATCATAAAATTAAAAATTATTATGGAAACTAATTCCCGATAGCATGAATTGCATTCCGCACCCACAAAAAAAAATCCGCTCTTCAGCGGATTTCTTTATTCTGTTGGTCCTTCCCAATTAGAAAAGCCACCTAGTAAATTAAAAGTATTTTCAAAACCTAATTGTTCCATGGCGTTAAAAGCGTTGGCACTCATGACAAATAAACAGCGAAAACTATCTTACTTCAACGTTATAAACTACCTGGTTTAGAAAGAGCCATAATCTTAAGCATAGAGATATATTTAATCTTTGTTTAGGCATCTAGGAAGTCTTATCAATCCCACTTAAAGTAGCTAAGAAGCTAGCGAGATGTATGTTAAATTCATGAGGTTGTTCAAGATTTGATACATGTCCAGCATTTTCAACAACTTGAAGTGTTGATCCTTTAATTTTTTCATGCATGAATTCAGATTGAGCAAGAGGTGTTACTTCGTCTTTTCTACCACAAATAATTAATGTTGGTATACTTATCTCATTTAAAATAGAGCAAGTTTGGGTACGTTCAGCAAGCGCAACTAATCCTTTCATAATAATATTTTCCGAATTAGAAAAGACAACGTTTCTAAGGTGCTCCACCAAATCCTTTTTATCTGTTAGTGAGTCTTCATGAAAAACACTTTTAATAAATCCTTCATTAAAATTGGTCGCCCCATGGCTTTTTATTTCATCAATAATTTCATATCGTTTTGCTTTTACTTCGGCCGTATCTGCAATGCACTGGGTATCACATAAAATCAAAGATTGAAAACGCTCAGGAAATCTTTTGAGAGCGTTTAGTGCGATAAATCCGCCCATCGATAATCCACAAATAATAGCTTTATCAATATTTAATTTGTCCATAAAAGTTATCAAATCTTCAGTAAATAAATCAATGCTTAAATCATTTTTTTCATCTGTAGATTTTCCAAAACCTCTAATATCACAAGCAATTAATCGATAAGAAGAGGCTAAGAAATCGAGTTGTCCTTGCCACATTTTTTTATCAAATGGATAACCATGTAAAAAGATTATCGGAATTTTTCCTTCTCCAACATCATCGTAAGATAAATGAAAATTATTAACTGGAATAGTTAAGTCGAATCCTTTAATTTCTGTTTTCATAGCATTTTTTTTAAATATTTTTTTGTGCGTAGTTAGACTTTTTGCAACATTCTGATTTAAATTGAACAACCAGTTTGCAAAATTGTCGTACATGAAATTTATTTTCGATTAAAATCTTTAAAAAACATTTAATCAATTTCCTATACACTTGTAAAATTACTAATCTAACAATTGTAATGCATTACATAATTTATGACAAAAACTACATAATTCACACTTATACAGAACGATACATAAAAAACCGATAGCGCGGAATTGCATTCCATCCCCACAAAAAAAAATCCGCTCTTCAGCGGATTTCTTTATTCTGTCGGTCCTTCCCAATTAGAAAAACCACCTAGTAAGTTAAAAGTGTTTTCAAAACCTAATTGTTCCATGGCGTTACAAGCATTGGCACTACGTACACCAGCCGCACAATACACATAATAGTTTTTCGATTTATCTAACTCCTCTACTCTATAGATAAAACCTTGTCCTTTATAAATATCAATATTAATCGCTCCTGGAATAAAACCATCGTTAAATTCATCTTCGGTACGAACATCTACTATTACGCCATTTGCATCTTGCAAAAACTGGCTCCACCACGTATTTTGATCTAAGTTTGTCATCTTTATTTTTTTTCAAAAGTACTATCAAAAAATGCATTTTTAAAATTTTAACAAAAATTTATTAAACATTTGTACATACAAATAAAATATTTACTACATTTGTACATACAAATTTTACAACATCAAATGAGAATAGAAGAAATCATAAAACCGAATACTCCAATGGCAATGGAAAAGAAAACATTACTTAACGTGATGTATACTCAAAATGTCATTTCGGAAAAGTTTAATGAGATATTAAAGCCATTTGACCTTTCCCCAGAACAATTTAATGTGTTGCGCATTTTACGTGGTCAGAAAGGAAAGCCTGCTAATATGTGTATGATACAAGAACGCATGATTGCGAAAACCAGTAATACCACACGTTTAGTAGACAAATTGTTATTAAAAGAATTAGTGCTTAGAGAAATTTGCCCAATCAATCGCCGTAAAATGGAAATTACCATTACCGAGAAAGGTTTGCAACTTTTACTACAATTGGATCCTTTAGTAGAAGCTCACGAGCAATCTTTTTCTAAAAATTTGAGTGTTGCAGAATTAGAATTGTTAAACGAATTGCTAGAAAAATTTAGAAATTAAAAACCCAAAATTTACTATGAGTCATTTTATAGAAAATCAAAAATGGCGTTATGCCACCAAAAAATTTGACGCTGCTAAAAAAGTATCAGCAGCTGATTTAGAAACTTTAAAAGAAGCTATCCAATTAAGTACTTCTTCTTACGGTTTACAGTTATACAAAGTATTTATTATTGAAAATCCTGAAGTTAGAGCCAAGTTACAACCGGTTTCTTGGGGACAATCGCAAATTGTAGATGCTTCTCACCTATTAGTATTTGCTAACATTGTAGACGTTCAAGAAAGTCACATTGATGAGTATGTTCAAAACATCGCAACTACAAGAGGATTGTCAGTTGACGATTTAAAAGGATATTCTGACTTTATGAAATCTAAAATTGTTCCATTACCAGTAGATCAAAAGGCTGTTTGGACATCAAAACAAACGTATTTAGCTTTAGCTAACTTAATGAATGCTGCTGCTGAATTAAAAATCGATGTTACGCCAATGGAAGGCTTTGAACCAGAAAAATACAATGAAATTTTAGGTTTCAATGCATTAGGATTAAACGCTTCATTAGTAGCAGCTGTTGGATATCGTCATGAAGAAGATGCTACACAACACTATGCAAAAGTGAGAAAACCAAAACAAGAATTATTTACTACTATTTAATTATAACCATTAACATTAAAACAATTTTAAACATGAAAAATTTCAAATCAATCGCTTTAGCTCTTGTAGCATTAGTAACTTTTACAGCTACAGCTCAAAAATCAAGTAAAGTAGATGTTTCAAAAAGTACTATCAACTGGGTTGGTAAAAAAGTAACAGGTGCTCATGAAGGAACAATTTCTTTAAAAGAAGGTGCTTTAATTTTCAAAGGAAAAAAATTAGTAGGTGGAAACTTTACAGTTGACATGACTACAATTAATACAACTGATTTATCAGGAAAAGGAAAAACAAACTTAGATGGTCACTTAAAATCAGATGATTTCTTTGGTGTTGAAAAATTCCCAACTGCTACTTTAGTTATCAAATCTATTGGTGATAAAGGAAACGGAGTATATTCAGCTACAGCTGATTTAACTATCAAAGGAAAAACAGAATCTATTAAATTTGACTTAACTGTTGCTGGAAATTCAGCTACAACTACTTTAAAAGTAGACAGAACTAAATACGATATCAAATATGGTTCAGGAAGTTTCTTCTCTGACTTAGGAGACAAAACTATCTATGACGATTTCGATTTAACTGTTAAGTTAGCGTTCTAATTACATGGGAAACATTTGCTATGAAAACCCAAAAGCCTTGAATTACTTCAAGGCTTTTTTGTGCTTATTATTTACGGCAATGTCACTTCGCCTAAAAACAAAGTCCAAACTTCTTTTTTAGCTGAACCAAAAATCTTAATTATTGGCTTAAAACTTACTTTTTGAAAAAGTTGCAATTTCGTTGTTTTTTCGTTTTGCGAAATTGTTAATTGGTATTGTGTGGTCCAAAAATCATTAGCTACAATAGAATTCTCAAAATTGGAAACAGAAAACAAATAGTTCTTATTTTCAATTTTAGTTAACAACTCCTTAATTGAAATTGTTGGTTTTTCTTCTGCGGTATAATCAACAACAGTGCTGTTTTCGTTCTCAAACAAATTGCAAATACTCGATTTGATTTCGCTTTTTAAACTCTCTGAGGTGCTTTCGGCAGAAAATAGTGTTAAATAATGGTAATAATCTTCCACTTTTAATGTTGCGCTTTCTTGATAAGCTTTTACCGAAGCCATCGTAAAATTTGCTTTTATTGCCGTTGAAGCAGACGGATTCGCATTTTGACCAAAAACGGAAAATGTGCCAACTAAAAACAGAAAAATACAACTTCGTAAAAACATATTATTCTTGTAAAATTCGTATAAAATTTATCTCATTTTTTTCATTACTTCGAATGTCAATCACTTTCATTCTTTTTAATGAAACGCTTGGAACAATCAACTTTTCAGAAAATTCTTGCTTGTTAAAATATTCTATTCCCAAATCGTTTTTTAGCATGACCAAAACTTCTAAATCATCGGCTAAAATCTTTTGCAATTGTTCTTTTCGGGTTTGCCAATCTTTAATATCCGATTTCATAAAACCTTTCAATATCATGGCATGATCATCAGGCTGTAAAGTAATTGGCGTTGTATTTTCTTTATTAATAACAATCGTTTTTTCTTTATAATACGGACTTTTCAAAACAATTTTCGTACTATCTTTTGCTGTAATTTGAATTTTTGAATCGATAATTTCAACTGGCGATTCAATATTATTTTCAATCATTACCGCTTTTACTTCATCGCTATTAATTTGTTCTTCTGTAAATGCATTCTTTACTTCAATAGTTTGAATTTCTTCTTTCTTCATTATTTGATACGAAATAAATCCGACCAAAAACAAAGCTAAAATTACGATGCCAATCAGAAATACATTTCGCTTCTTTTTAGGTTGTGCTGCAACTACAATTTCATTTTGTTTGGCTTTAAACACATACTCATCCCAACCCGAATAACCCACCAATTGCGATAAAATGTCCAACATATCTTTTCGAGGCAATTTATCATTGGTTTCCGATTTTAGATGGGTGTAAATCCATTTTTCGCTCACCGTTTGTTTTACTTGAACGGCAATCAAATCGATTAAATTTTGAATGTCTTGCGAACTAAACGTTTTCCAAGTTCCTTCAAAATAAGGATATTGCTTCTGATAAGTCAAAAGCACATCGTTTTTAAGTTGGAAGAATACGTTTAATGGATTCATGAATTTTATGCGTCAAAAGTAGGCAATTACTCAATTTTATTTACTGCAAAACCACTGTAAAAGTAGCGAAAAATCTTTACAGTGAAAGGAAAGTTGATTTGCCAACTAAAATTTGTTTTGCGAATGTACTATTGCACCATAATAATTTAAAAAACAAGAAAATATGAAAACGCAAGTACAACAACTAAACGGAAAACGGAGACTAATTATTGCTTTACTTTTACTAAATGTTTTAAGTGTTTCGGCACAAATTAGTGGCAATCAAGTCTATGGAAAAAACAATTACAACGGCAACAATTACAACCAGGAATCGTTACCAAATAACAGTAAAGTGTCTATCAATGATAATGTTTTATCGGTTTCTGTAAAAATTTTACTCAACAAAAAAGCAGATGGCTTTGTAATGACGTTTGGTTTAAACGAAGAAGATGAAACGGTTGCTGGTTGTAGCAAAAAAATTACGGCAAGAATTACGGGTTTTATCGAAAAAATGAAATCGTTGGGTGTGAAAAAAGAAAATGTGTACATCGATTTTATTTCGCAAACCAAAATTTATGATTTTGAAGTAAATGGTATGAATTCTGAGCAAATTGAAAAAGGATTTGAAATCAAAAAGAACATTATCGTTTCAACTTCAAACGTAAATAGTTTGGAAAAAATAATTGCTTTGGCTTCCGATTTTGAAATTCATGATGTGATAAAAGTGGAATATTACAACAATGAAACGGATGCCATTCATAATTCACTTTTTGATGAAGCCTTAGTTTTAGCTGAAGCGAAAAAAATTAGATACATGAAGGCGTTTGGAAAGCGAATCATTGGAACACCAACAGCTACAGAAGAATTTGCAACGGTTTTCCCAAAAACACAATACAATACCTACCAAGCTTTTGAAACAGCAGAAATTCAAACCAATTACAACAACAGAAGTCCATATTTAAAGAAAATTGCCAGAAAAAATAAGACTTTTTATTACGACGGAATTTCAAGCGCAGGTTTTGACAAAGTCATCAATCCCAACCAAACTGAAGTGGGAATTCAATATGTAATGACCATTACAATGCATTATAAAATTGATACTTCGATTTAAAAGAAAGTTTATTCCATAAAAAAAGCCCTGAAAATTCAGGGCTTTCTAATTTAAAGGGTGAAAGACGGGTCTCGAACCCGCGACCTTCGGAACCACAATCCGACGCTCTAACCAACTGAGCTACAATCACCATTTGTTTTGAACAAGAGAATCTTAATTCTTTTGCGAGTGCAAATATAGGTGTTTCCTACAATCTTGCAAAGATTTTTTTTACTTTTTTACTACTATTTTATTTCAAATCGTCTAAACTATTGACTGCCAAATATCTTTCAGTTGTAAAACCTTCGGCATAGGCCACTCCTACTAGCCTTCCAAGGTCTTCAGCACGGTATTTTACACTGTCTAAAAATGTTTTTGAAGTAATTGGCGTAACGGGTTCTTTAGAATTAGGATCATAAAATTGCGAACCATACGCTAACACCGATTCCATTTTTTTATCTAGAAATCCAGAAATATCTACTACAAAATCAGGTGTAATGTTTTGCCATTGAATGTAATGGTAGACTACTTTTGGTCGCCAAGCTTGTTGTTTTTCTCCGTTTAATTCAGTTTCAATTTTAACCAAACCTGATAAAAAACAAGCATCACTAACCAATTTACTTCCTTTTCCGTGATCGATGTGTCTATCGGTAATTGCATTGCATAACACGATTTCGGGACGGTATTTGCGTAACATTTGAATGACTTTTAACTGATGAGCTTCATCATTGATAAAAAAACCATCACGCATATCTAAATTCTCACGTACAGAAACACCTAAAATCTCAGAAGCTTTAGCCGATTCCGAATTCCGAATTTCAACCGAACCGCGTGTACCAAGTTCGCCACGAGTTAAATCGATAATCCCGACTTTCTTTCCAAGGCTAACTTCTTTGGCAATAGTGCCACTACAACCTAATTCTACATCATCTGGATGCGCTCCAAAAGCTAATATGTCTAATTTCATATATTTTAATTTTGCCACGAAGGCACTAAGTCACTAAGATTTTTTTACTGAACACCGATTACTGAACACTGTCCACTAGAACATTTCGCATAGTCATCGATTTATTCTCAGTTTCTATGAATTCCTTTTCAGGATTACTGTCTTTTGTGATACCGCAACCAACGTAAATATTCACGACATCATTTTCCACTTCTAAACAGCGTAAATTTACGAATAAATCGGTTTGATTGTCTTTATTGTATTCGCCTAAAAATCCAGCATAATATTTTCGATTATAACCTTCATTTTTTAGAATGAAATCAATTGTATTCTCTTTGGGTAAACCACAAACTGCTGGCGTAGGATGTAACGTTTTTATTAAATTATTCGCCTGAAAATCAGCTGTCAATTCTCCTGAAATAAATGATTTTAAATGTGCTAAATTTCCAGCTTTAATTGTTTTAGCATCAGTAACCATAAGTTGAGTTACTTTATCTTTTACTTTAGTAACAATGTAATCGGTTACAAATTGTTGTTCTTCTATTTCTTTGGTTGCCCAAATTACATTTTCGGAATACAATTGCGTTCCCGCCAAAGCCACCGTTTCAAACTGATTTTGATTGATTTTTACTAATTGCTCAGGTGTTGCTCCCATCCATAAACCAATTTTTGGATGAAAAAACAAATAGCAAAAAGCCGTTGGATAAGCAGAAATCAAGTTCTGAAAGGTTTCTACAATTGAGATTTGTTCCTTCAGAATGATTTTACGAGACAAAACCACTTTATCAAATTCGCCATTTTGAATAGCGGAAACTCCTTTGGAAACTAAATTCTCAAAAGCTTCTTTTTGATTTGTTTGAGTAGTGAAATTTTCAGATGATTTTTGCTCTAATTTTTCAAGATTTCCTTGAGAAAACGAATTGCTTTCAAACGGAATTACTACATGCGTTCCTTCATGAAAAGGCATAAATACAAATCCGGCTTGACCTGAAAATTCAATGATTCCATCATTTTCTTGTGCAAGCAAATTCCAAACCGTTTCATTTGGTTTTACATAACACACAAACGGTTTTTGTTGCGATAATAAAGCTTGTATTTCTTCGAAAACTTGCATTATTGTCTTCTTGAAAGTACCATATTAGTCAATTTACAAAGCGAAATCAATTTTCCTTCTTCGTCTACAATTCTAATTTCCCACAAATGAATACTTGCTCCTTTATGAATGATTTTTGCTGTTGCCGTAACCATTCCTTCTCGTTTACTTTTTAAATGATTTGCCGAAATTTCGATACCACGAACTTCTTGTTTTTCTGGATTTACAAACATTAGTGAAGCGGCACTTCCGACACTTTCTGCCAAAGCAACAGAAGCTCCACCATGTAATAATCCCATGGGTTGATGCACTCTAGGATTTACTGGCATTGTAGCCGTTAAGAAATCTTCACCTGCATCGGTGTAAACTATTTCTAAGGTATTCATTAAAGTATTTTTGCTCCAATCGTTACACAATTGCAACATTTTTTCTCTATCAAACATCATAACTTTATTTTTTGTAAAATTAAACATTCCGAATAGAATATTTCATGTTATTTAACGTTTTATAAATATTTGTCACGCAACTGAAATTGAATAAAACAAAATAATTACCACATAGAAACATAGTCCTATAATTGAATTTAAAGGCGTTCAAACTTTACATTAGGAAACATAGCCCTATATAATTCAATATTTGAACTAAAATGAACTCAGTCAAAAAGGTTATCTATGTTTCTATGTGGTTAAAACGAAAAGTTTATTTTCAAAAATTTAAATTAATAATTACATTTACAAAAATTAACTCTACATGCGTCGTTTATTACTTTTATTACTAATAGGATTTGCCGTTTCATTAACTTCATGCCGAAACGATTTTGATTTTGAATCAAGAACTGGTGGTTTGGAATTTTCTAAAGACACCGTTTATTTAGATACTGTTTTTACTGATATTGGTTCAAGTACTTATACATTAAAAGTGTACAACCGAAGTGATAAAAACATTTCGATTCCTTCTGTACGATTAGGCAAAGGAACTACTTCAAAATATCGATTAATGGTAGATGGAATAGCAGGTCAAGTATTTGAAAATGTAGAAATCTTGGCAAAAGATAGTATGTACATTTTTGTTTCCGTTACTGCCGAAGTTGCCGATGCAAATCCTACCGATTTTCTTTATACTGATAAAATTTTGTTTGGTGATGAATTGAATCCAAATCACCAAAAAGTGGAATTGGTTACTCTAATTCAAGATGCTTATTTTATTTATCCTGGAAGAGTTCAAAATCCAGATGAATCCTATACTTATGATGAACTAAACTTAGGAGTTGATGGTGACGGAAATCCTATTACGATTCGTGGTCGATTTTTGGAAGAAACAAATCCAATGAATGGAAACGAATTACATTGGACCAATACCAAACCTTATGTCATCTATGGTTATGCGGCTGTTCCTTCAAACAAAACACTTGTTGTAGATGCTGGAGCAAGAATTCATTTTCATGCTGAATCAGGATTAATTGTTGCTAACAACGCTTCAATTCATGTGAATGGAACAAATTCAACAACCGCAGCCTTAGAAAACGAAGTCATCTTTGAAGGTGATCGTTTAGAACCCGATTTTGCTGAAGTTCCAGGTCAATGGGGAACCATTTGGCTAACACAAGGTAGTACAAACAATCAAATTTCTAATTTAACGATAAAAAATGCAACTGTTGGAATTTTAGTTTCTGGAAATGATGGCAGTCCTACACCAACTTTAGATATCGAAAATACTCAAATTTATAATTGTGCAAATGTTGGGCTTTTAGCTCGAACTGGAAACATTGAAGGAAGAAACATGGTTATCAATAATTGTGGTCAAGCTTCTTTTGCAGGAAGTTTTGGCGGAAGTTATGAATTTACACATTGTACGTTTGCAAATTATTGGCCGAGTCCAACGCAAACCGCAGTTTTATTAGATGATTATGATGGAAATGCGATTTATGCACTTACCAAAGCTAATTTCAAAAATTGTATTATTCATTCTTCTAGTAATTTAGCCATTAACCTGAAAAAAGAAGGAACAACTTTTGTTTACAATTTTGACCATTGCTTAATCAAATTTGCCGATTTTAGTAATCAATTTACGAATAATCCGTTGTATGATTTTACTAATGCTACTCTTTATGATACTTGCTTAATTGCTACCAATTCAACTGTTAATAATCCCGATTTTAAAGATGCAAGAAACAATGAATTAATTATTGGAGAAGATTCTGCAGCAAGAGGAACTGCTGACAATACCTACTCTAGTTTTAATGATATTTTGAATAATCCAAGAGCTAATCCATCTGACATGGGTGCCTTCAATTGGACTACTTTTGACTAATCAATTAAACTATACAATTATGAAAAAAATCTCTTTATCTCTTTTAATTATTGGTTTAACATTCGTTTCTTGCAAAAAAGAAGAAGCGCAAAAACCAGAAGAAACAACAACTAAAGAAGAAGTTGCTGTCGAAACAAAACCAGATTCTGCTACAGTCGCTAAAGCTTGGACTGATTATGCTACACCATCAAAAGCGCATGAAATGTTGGCTAAAGATAGTGGAACTTGGGATGCTGAATTAACGTTTTGGTCACCAGATAATCCACAAGAAATGAAATCTACTGCTACCGTAACCTATAAAATGATTATGGGTGGTAAATATCAAGAAGGAACTTATTCTGGAGATATGTTTGGAATGCCATTTGAAGGAAAAGGAACAGTTGCTTTTGATAATGCAACGGAAGAATTTGTATCAACTTGGATTGACAATATGGGAACTGGAATGATGGTTACTCGTGGAAAATATGATGAAGCCACAAAAACATCTACTTTTCATGGCGAAATGGTTGATCCTGTGACAAAAAAAGCTAAAAAAGTAAAAGAAGTTATAACATACATTGACGACAATAATCAAAAAATGGAAATGTTTGATGTTTCAGAAGATGGCAAAGAATTCAAGTCGATGCAAGTAGTTTCGAAACGTAAAATTTAGTTTTCAACAAATAAATATTAAGCTGTTCAAAAAAGAACAGCTTTTTTTGTTTTTATGCGGTCTTAAAACTTTGAACTTCTAACTTTTTAGAATAAATTTGCACTTTCAAACAACAACACAAAACATACAGATAGGTCTTGACTTATCTCTAAAAACACAACTACAATGATTCATTTCTTCGGAAACCAATCCAACACGGTTTTTGCGGTTCAAACGCAAAACGAGATTTCATCAGAAGACATCAACAAATTAAATTGGCTTTTTGGCAACGCACATAAAATAGAAAAATCCGTATTGTCGGATTTTTTTGTTGGACCACGTGCCGCAATGGTTACGCCTTGGAGTACAAATGCTGTAGAAATTACTCAAAACATGGGAATTTCGGGTATCATTCGCATTGAGGAATTTGAAAAAGTAGCTGCCGATTTTAATGATTTCGATCCAATGCTTTCTCAAAAGTATTCGGAATTAAATCAAGAAATTTATACAATTAATATCCAACCAGAACCTATTTTGGATATTGAAGATATTGACGCTTACAATAAATCAGAAGGTTTAGCATTGAGTCCAGAAGAAGTTGAATATCTAGATAATCTTTCTACAAAATTAGGTAGAAAATTAACCGATTCTGAAATTTTTGCTTTCTCACAAGCCAATTCAGAACACTGTCGTCATAAAATTTTTAATGGAACTTTTGTGATTGATGACGAAGAAAAACCAACTTCATTATTCAAATTAATTAAGAAAACATCTGAAACAAATCCAAATGATATTGTTTCGGCTTATAAAGATAACGTAGCTTTTGTTAAAGGTCCGAAAGTAACGCAATTCGCACCAAAAAGCGCTGACAAACCTGATTTCTATCAAGAAAAGGAATTTGATTCGGTTCTTTCTTTAAAAGCAGAAACACACAACTTCCCAACAACAGTTGAGCCTTTCAACGGAGCTGCAACCGGTTCAGGAGGAGAAATTCGTGACCGTTTAGCAGGTGGACAAGGTTCGTTACCTTTAGCAGGAACAGCAGTTTATATGACTTCTTATTCTCGTTTGGCAGAAGAACGTCCTTGGGAAAATGGAATGAACGAAAGACCTTGGTTGTACCAAACACCAATGGATATTTTAATTAAAGCTTCGAACGGAGCTTCAGATTTTGGAAATAAATTTGGACAACCTTTAATTACGGGTTCTATTTTAACTTTCGAGCATGAAGAAAACAATCGTAAAATTGGTTACGATAAAGTTATCATGCAAGCAGGTGGAATTGGTTACGGAAAATTAGATCAAGCGATTAAAAAGAAACCTACTGCTGGGGATAAAATCGTTATTTTAGGTGGAGAAAATTATAGAATTGGAATGGGTGGTGCTGCAGTTTCTTCAGCAGATACAGGTGCTTTTGGTTCAGGAATTGAATTAAATGCTATCCAACGTTCGAATCCAGAAATGCAAAAACGTGCTGCCAACGCCATTCGTGGTTTGGTAGAAAGCGATAGCAATCCAATTGTTTCCATTCACGATCATGGTGCAGGTGGACATTTGAATTGTTTATCTGAATTAGTGGAAGAAACTGGTGGATTAATTGATTTAGATAAATTACCTGTTGGCGACCCTACTCTTTCAGCAAAAGAAATCATCGGAAACGAATCGCAAGAAAGAATGGGATTGGTTATTGGTGAAAAAGACATCGAAACCTTACAAAGAATTGCCGACAGAGAGCGTTCTCCTATGTATCAAGTGGGAGATGTAACTAATGATCATAGATTTACATTCGAATCAAAATCAACTGGTTTAAAACCAATGGATTATGCTTTGGAAGATTTCTTCGGAAGTTCGCCAAAAACCATTATGACGGATAAAACCGTTGCTACAAACTATTCAGATTTAGAATATTCAAAAGAAAATATAGGAAGCTACTTAAGTCAAGTTTTACAATTAGAAGCAGTAGCTTGCAAAGATTGGTTAACAAATAAAGTTGACCGTTGTGTGGGCGGACGTGTTGCCAAACAACAATGTGTGGGTCCATTACAATTACCTTTAAACAATGTTGGTGTAATGGCATTGGACTTCAAAGGAAAAGAAGGAATTGCTACTTCAATTGGGCACTCACCTATTTCAGCTTTAGTAAATCCGGTAGCGGGTTCAAGAACTGCGATTGGGGAAGCTTTATCAAATATTGTTTGGGCTCCTTTAAAAGAAGGAATGAAATCTGTTTCGTTATCAGCTAACTGGATGTGGGCTTGTAAAAATGAAGGTGAAGATGCTCGTTTATATGAAGCCGTAAAAGGTTGTTCGGATTTTGCTATCGAATTGGGAATTAATATTCCAACAGGAAAAGATTCGCTTTCAATGAAGCAAAAATATCCAAATGATGAAGTAATTGCTCCAGGAACCGTTATTATTTCGGCAGCTGGAAATTGTTCAAATATCACTAAAGTAGTAGAACCAGTTTTGCAACGAAATGGCGGTAATATTTACTACATCAACTTATCGCAAGATTCGTTTAAATTAGGTGGAAGTTCATTTGCTCAGGTATTGAATAAAATTGGAAATGATGTTCCAACGATTCAAAACTCGGAATTCTTTAAAAAAGCATTCAACGTTTTACAAGATTTAATTAAAGACAGAAAAATTAAAGCAGGACACGATATTGGAAGCGGTGGTTTAATCACAACTTTATTAGAAATGTGTTTTGCAGATGATAAATTAGGCGCATTAATCGACTTGACTTCTTTAGGTGAAAAAGATACAGTTAAAGCCTTATTTAATGAAAATATTGGAGTTGTTTTCCAAGCGAATGCTGAAGTCGAATCAACTTTCGCACAACATAATATAGAGATTTTCAAAATTGGTTCAGCTATCGATGGCGATGCGTTTACGATTATCAATGGTGATGATAGTTTGACATTTAGTATTTCAACGTTAAGAGATACTTGGTTTAAAACATCGTTCCTTTTAGATTCGAAACAAGCTAAAAACGGAATGGCTGCAGCACGTTTTGATAATTACAAAAATCAAAAATTACAATTCACTTTCCCATCGCATTTTAATGGAAAACTACCTGTAATTGATGGGTCAAAACCTAGACCAAAAGCAGCTATTATTCGCGAAAAAGGAAGTAATTCAGAACGAGAAATGGCAAATGCTATGTATTTAGCTGGATTTGATGTTAAAGATGTACACATGACCGATTTAATTTCGGGAAGAGAAACATTGGAAGATATTCAATTCATCGGAGCAGTTGGAGGATTTTCGAATTCAGATGTTTTAGGTTCGGCTAAAGGTTGGGCTGGAGCGTTTTTATACAACGAAAAAGCAAATACTGCATTGAAAAACTTCTACAAACGCGAAGACACGCTATCTGTGGGAATTTGTAATGGTTGTCAATTATTAATGGAATTAGAATTGATTAATCCAGAACACGAAGTTCACGGAAAAATGCACCACAATACTTCGAACAAACACGAAAGTGGTTTTACTTCGGTAACGGTTCAGAAAAATAATTCGGTGATGTTATCAACGTTAGAAGGAACTACATTAGGCGTTTGGATTTCACACGGAGAAGGAAAATTCAAGTTACCTTATTCAGAAGAGAAATATAACATTGTAGCTAAATATGCTTACGAAGGTTATCCAGCCAATCCAAATGGTTCTGATTTCAACACCGCTATGATGTGTGATACTACTGGAAGACATTTAGTAATGATGCCACACATTGAGCGTTCAACTTTCCCTTGGAACTGGGCACATTATCCAGAAAGAGGCCAAAAAGACGAAGTTTCACCTTGGTTAGAAGCTTTTGTAAATGCCAGAAAATGGATTGAAAATAAGAAATAGTAAAAGAAAAGCTCTCATACACTGAGAGCTTTTTTTATACAAAAAAAACTGCCCGAAGACAGTTTTCCCAAAATTAACCCCCAAAAACTAAAACTTATCTGTTTCTAAAACCACAAAATTACTAGGATATTGTGTACTAACATCATCTTCTGCAGTTACAAAAATTCGTTTTGGTTTTGACGAAGAAACACTTTCAAACTTAACATGAAGTTTTGAAGTTCCTACAATTTGACCAATATTTAACGGGATTTGATTTTGTTCAGATGACAACCAAACCACATAATACTTTTTTGGTGGTTGCAAACGTTCAGGTTCTGCCAAATATGAAATTTCTAATTTGATGTTGTAATTGTTATTTTTGTCCTTTTTAACTGATATATCTCCTCTTGCGGCAGGAACAACATTTGAATTTTCAAATTCAATATTTTTTGAACAAGATGAAAATATTTGAGATAACGCAAAAGAGGATACAAAAAAAAATACTATTTTAATTGTTGTATAATTTGTTTTCATACTCATTATTTTTTCTTGTTGCGGTCTGCCATTTCAGAAATAGATTTCCCTAAATTATCCATTTCATTATTAAAGTCTACTTTAAACAATTCCCATTTTTGTGCTGGACCTTGCTCGTAGTTTTCAATTTTAAGTTTTAACTCGGTATTTCTTTTTTCTAATTTATTGATTTCAACTTCATCAATATCTCTTTCTACTTTTCCCTTCGAAGTGATTTTTAGTTTTAAATCATCGATTACGTTCTGATTTTCAACTAATTTCAATTGAATACTCTCTTTAAAAGTATTGAAATCGCTAATCGAATCGTATTCTGCTTTATTTAAATCGGCTTCCGCATCAATTAAATCTTGAGTTGCCTCTTTTACATCTTCTTCTTTTGCTGTTGGCGAATTGTTGCAACTCGTCATAAAAAGTCCGATTATACTCGTAGTAAGAATCATTTTTATAATATATGTTTTCATTTTATTTGTTTGTTAGTTTTGTAAAACCATGATTTCTTTTTTCATCTATGTTAAAATTTTCATTTTAGTAGTCATACATGTTATCTCCTTTTTAGTTAAGCTCGCTTCTGCAAACCTTTTTATTGGTGATTTAAAAAAGAAACCATGGTCTTTATTATTATTATTTCTTATTCATTTGATGATCTGAACCACTATGAAGCAATTCATTTGCTTTGTCTTTAAAAGAAGTTCCAGCTTTACTAATTTTGTCTTCTAAAAGATGTTCAAAACTCATTGCTTTATCTTTTAAATACTGACCATCTTCACTCACTTCTTGTTTAAACTTACTAGCAGAGTTTTTTACACTATTGGCAATATTTTTTCTTGTTTTTTTTCCTTTATGAGGTGCAAACAATACGCCAACTGATGCTCCAATAAGCGCTCCAACAAGCAAACTACCAATAACTAATTTTCCTTTATTATTTAAATTTTCCATTTGTATTATATTTTAAAAATTAAAATCTGTAACCTACTGTAGCTTGGTACCACATGTTTTTGTAACGCGGTGTTGTTGAAGTTCCGTCACCGTTGTTGTTTTTTAAATCCCAACCACCTCTAACTCCAAATACTAGATTTTTAACATTAAAATCTACACCACCAATAAGCGAAAAAGTATTTTTACGAATATCATCGTTTTCAAATTCTTCTTCTTGTGTAGAACTCAATGAACCACCTGTAAATTCATCTTTTTGTTTTAACAAATACGAATATTGTGGTCCGAATAAAAGCGTAACGTATTCAACTGGTTTAATGGCTAAGAACAAAGGAATATCAATGTAATCTGTTGTTCTGGTAGTTTCATAATCAGTTCCTAAAAACGTTCCTGATGATTTAAATCCTTTTTGAGAAAATAAAATTTCGGGTTGAACTCCAATAAATTTTCCTAACGGAATGGATACAAAAACACCACCAGCTAAACCAAGTTTTCCATCTGCAACAAAATCTTCGCCTTCAGAATCATACACATTGGAATAGTTTACTCCTGCTTTTACTCCAAAAAACAATTTATCTCGATTATCTGTAGTTGTTGACTCTTGAGCCATAGAATTGGTAACCGAAAGCGTAACTAATGCGATCAATATGATTGCTTTTTTCATTTTTTTTAATTTAAGTTATATGCGTATTATTACTAGTTTTAGTAAAGATTTATTTCTTCACCTTCTATACAACAAAGATGCAATACAATAAAGCATGATGTGTTACATATTATATTTATAAGTTACATGATTCACTCATTTTGAAAAACTTCTTCATAAAACTTCATCTCCTTAATTGAATTAGTAACTTTTTCCATGGCTAATCTTGAAAGTAAATAACTAATGGTAGATTCTGCACCTTGATTTAAATTGACATGATATTGCTCTAAACCATCATAACAACCACCTGTTTTTGGATTATAAATAATTTGATGCAAATGATTTTTTCCTAAAAACCAATCAAAAGCAATTTTCATTTTGTCTTTATAAGATGCATCTTCATACACTTGATAAAAAGTTTGCAGCGCTAAAATAGTATAGGCTACATCGATGGGTTGTTCTCCAAATTGATTGAACGTTTTTCCTTTATGATACCAACCTTGATTTGAAATTACTTTGATTTGGTCGTCTTTGAAAGTAAGAGAAAGTAAAAAGTCGAATGAAGTTTTTGCAATGTTTTTATACAATTCACTTCCAGTGCTTAAACCTGCAAATAACATCGCTTCAGGCAGAATACTATTAGCATAGGTAAGATAATCTTCAAACCATTTCCATTTTTTATCTGAAACACCTCTATATTTTGAAACTAAATTATCGGCTAACGAAGTAATTAAGTGATTTACTCTTGGACTTTCCTTATCCAAATTATAAAAATACAATCCTTTAATTGCAAATGAAATTGCTCTTGGAGAATGGAATTTTAAAATATTTTTCAATGATTTTTCAATAGCAAATTTTGCTTTTCTAATCATGTTTTTATCTAAAATATCATAAAACGAAGTGAATTCTCCCAATGCCCAAATAGCTCTGCCGTTAGCATCTTCTAAATTTTCATTACCATTATTAGCGGTAAAATTACCTTCTTTATCTACATAATTTAAAAAGCTACCATCTTCTTGTTGACAAAACAAAATGAACTTCAAATAAATTTTTATTAATTCTAAATCCTCTTCAGCATTAGTTAATTGATAATGTTTGGTCACCGCAATTAATGCTCTTGCATTGTCATCTAAAGTATAACCCGATTCAATATTTGGTTTTGAAATAGCCGAAAACTGAATTAATCCATTTATAGTCGTCATTCTCTTGATATGGTTTAATGAAATTTTCGGCATTTCATACTGCAACACAATTTTATGTTTTTTACTATTGTTTTTTACTAATTCAATATGTGCAATGGCAGAATTTTGCCAAGATGTTGGGCTAATTTTATGCAACGCATTCAAGCGCATTTCTCTCAATAATTTTGGATTATAAAGCAATTCAATGGTTTTTTCAGCAAGTTGATTGGCATCTTGAAAATCATAATTGAATCCGGCTCCTTGTAAAAATTCTTTAGCATGCGGAATTGGTGTTGCTATAACTGGACAACCGCAAGCCATTGCATATGCCAATGTTCCACTAACCGCTTGATTTGGGTCTTTTGAAGTGAATAAATAAATTTTTGTTCGTTGCAAATAATCCATTAATTCATCTAAAGACAAATACTTATTTATAAACCTAACGTTGTTTTCTAAATGTAAGTTTTGCACTTTTTCGTAAAGAAAATTGCGATATTTTTCACCTTCACGTTTTAAAACTTCTGGATGTGTTTTTCCGATGATTAAATAAATTACATTCGGAAACTTTTCGATAATTTTAGGCAATGCATCTAATGCTGTTTCGATACTTTTTCCTTCATTCAATAAACCAAAAGTAGTTAGCACTACTCTATCGCTAAACTGATTTTTTGTTTTATGTTGCAAATTATCAAACGAAGCTACCAAATGAGTTCCATGAGAAATTACTGAAATTTTTCGTTCGGCAATACCGTAATTTGTCATCAGAATAGTTTTCGAAATATCAGTCATCACAACTAAAAAATCTGAATAATCGGCAATTTTACGAACTACTTCTTTTATTTTTTTATCTGGATTTGGTAAAACCGAATGAAATGTTGTAGTTACAGGTCGTTTTAAATGCTTCATGAATTTTAACAAAAAATCTCCATAAACTCCTCCAAAAAGACCAAATTCGTGTTGCAAAAATACCATTGCAATATTTTTATCCGCATTGATTTTTATTGCTAAATCTGAAAAATTTACTTCAGCATCCGAATTTAATTTGTATTTAACGTCTTCTGAATAATTGTAATTTTCACCCGTAGTTTCCAAAGCGCAAACTTTTAATGAAAAGGTATTACCAAATTTTTCTTGAATAGCATTTTTTAAATCTTGCGTATAGGTTGCAATACCACACTCTCTTGGTGGGTAAGACGTTATAAAAACGATTTCGGGAAGTTGCTTTTCTACAACTGGAATTAGTTCGTATTTAGAATTCGTAATGTATTTCATTAAATGACTTTCATTCAAATTATTTTTGGCTTCATTATAAACGAGTAATGAATTATTAAAAATTGGAAAAAAATTAGCTCTCATGTTGTGTTGGATTTTGTAAAAGTTCTTTTAATAATGCTTTTAAACTCATAGATGCGCAAGCAATACATTTGTCAGCGGCACCATAATAGATATAAAGCGTATCTTCAAATAATGCAGTTCCTGTTGGAAAAACCACATTGGAAACCACACCGTTTTTTTCATAATCGAGTTCTGGAACAAATAAAGGATCAACTAATCTTGCAATTACTTTTGTAGGATTATCGATGTCTAATAAAGCAGCAGCGGCAGAATAAATATATCCCTCGGAAGTATCAAAAACACCATGATAAATAAGGAGCCAACCTAATTCGGTTTCTATTGGAGGACAACCACCACCTATAAAACCTGATTCGTGGTTAGTACCAACTGGATCCAAAATAATATGTTCGTTAAAATGAAGAAAATATTCGTTCCAAAATTCTTTAGTTAACTCTTCTAAACTATTGATTAAAACCAATTGAATTCCTGGGCGTATTCGATGTAAAAAAGCTAATTTTCCGTTTATTTTTCTTGGAAAAAACATCACATCTTTATCCCAAAGAAATACTTCTTCGCTAGGCTTAAAATGACGATCATGACGAAAATATTTTACGTTTACCAAATTATTACATTCGGCTAAGCGTTTAAATTCATCAAAAGTGAATTTTGGAACAATAATTCCGTGTCTTTCAAAAGTTAACAAATCAGTTGAAGTTACTAAAGCGCCTAATGCGTTAATTCCGTTATAAGCCGTATAGGTTATGTAATAAACACCATCGATTTTTACAATTCTTGCATCTTCAACACCTTTTGATTCTTCATCCAAAAAAGGAATTATTAATGGCGTATTATTACGCTGTACCAATTTTAGTGGTCCTTCAAATTTACTATATCCAATAGTTGAATAATTACCGCTTCTAACCGCTCGATACAACATATGCACAATGTTTCCTTCTTGCATAATGGCAGGATTTAAAACACTATCATTTTCAAACGAGAGCTTAGTTTTTTTAAGAAGTATGCCTTCTTTTTTGATTTGTATCATTCTGATTTGTAGTTAGATGAAAAAAAAACGTAGATGATGGTTCACCTACGCCTTTTATTGGCTATTATGTGTATTCTTAGCATTTTTCAGTTACTAAGTTGCCCACAAAAAAAAGTCAATTATTATGCTGTAGGTTGCCCTTTTTTGATAATATTAATCACTTCCTCTCTTTTTTTGTGCAAACGTGCTTCTACCCTTTCAAGTAAATCATCTTCTCTACCACTTTCGAATTTTAAATCAGAATCTGTTAATTGCGGAAATTTATCTTTTAAATTATCAGCTTGTCTTTTCCAATCTCCAGAAATTTTAAAAACTTCTGTTCCTTTGTTTGCTTTTGATTCCATTTTAAGTGTTTTTAAATGTTATAATCTTATTAAACAAAGGTGACAATTTAAAAACCAAAAAGTGTTATAAAATTATCTATTAATATTATATAAATCACACATTAACAAAGATTTAAGTTTAAACGTTTTCTAAATTTTGATTTCTTTTTTGCTTTAATTGTTTAAAAAAAGAAGGAGATAAACCGGTTACTTTTTTAAATTGATTGGACAAATGAGCAACACTACTGTAGTTTAGTAAATAAGAGATTTCGGTAAGATTAATTTCATCATATAAAAGCAACTCTTTAACACGCTCAATTTTATGATTGATAATGTATTGTTGAATTGTTATTCCTTTTACTTCTGAAAAGATGTTAGATAAATAAGTATAATCGTGATTTAGTTTTTCACTAATGTAATCTGAATAATTCATTTTTGGAAGTTCATCTGTGTAATGAACCATTTCTACAATTACATTTTTTATTTTTTCTATAAGAATTGCTTTTTTATCATCAAGCAATTCAAGACCCGACATGGCTAAATTTTTTTTTAATAATTCAAATTGTGATGGAGTTATGTCTTCTAAAATTTCAACGACTCCTAAGTCCACAATAACAAAATGCAACCCTAATTTTTTTAGTTCTTCTTTAACCATCATTTTACAACGAAGACTAACCATATATTTAATATAGAGTATCATACTGTTTTGGGTTTAAGAGCAAATTAATTTTTGCTCTATTTATTTAATCTTCATAACCACTTTTAATTACAGTTGAAATCATTTTAAATTGCTCATTAGCATTAAAATGATGTGTGGAATGAGCAGGAATAACCATACCATCTCCTAATTTTAACTTGAATTTTTTCTTATCAATAGTAAGTTCTGCCACGCCATCAATAATTTGAATATACGTATCAAATGGTGATTTTTTTTCGTCTAATTCTTCTCCAGCATCAAAGGAAGAAGCAGTAACATTTCCTGTCACTTTTTTTATGATTGTTTTACTAACCACTGCATTTGGGATGTATTCAATTAGTTCCACAACAATGTGAATTTTTCCCTTTTCTACTTCAACTACCTCGTTTGTTTTTTTCATTTTTTTGGTTGAGTTGTTTATAACTTTATTACTTTGCATTTCAACTTCAATCAAAGGTGGTTATTTATTTATCAAATTCGTTACAAAATCAGAGATATTATTTACATAAATCACATTTTATTCTGAAAAACAGCATTGGTTTAGTGTATATATTCCTCATTATTCTTCGGAATTTTACTAATATTGCAAAAAATAAAGCATCATGTGGTTTGTCATTTTAAGTGTAATTTGTAGTGTTACCGTTGGGATATTTTTAAAAATAGCCAAACGATTTCAGCTAAATGTATTTCAAATAATCACTTTTAATTATTTTTCAGCGTTACTACTCACCTATTTTACGTACCAACCTAATTTAGTTATTGAACAAAAATCGGTTCCTTATACACTTTTCATAAGTTTAGCATTTTTATTACCTATTGTATTTTTAATTCAGGCGAAATCAATTAAAGAAGTAGGAATTGTAAAAACCGATATTGCCCAACGATTATCTTTATTTATTCCATTAACAGCTTCTTACTTTTTATTCAATGAAACCTTTAGTCAACTAAAAATAATTGGTTTTATCGTAGGGTTTTCAGCCATATTTTTTACTTTGAATAAAAAATCTGAAAATAAATCGGATAGTTGGATTTATCCTTTATTGGTTTTAATGGGATTTGGAATAATAGATATCTTATTTAAAAAAGTCGCAATTTTTAAAGATTTTAGTTTCACAACTTCCTTATTTATCATTTTTTGTGGTGCTTTTATAATTTCAATTTTATTTTTAATTGGAAAAATTCTTGTTCAAAAAGAAAAATTAGAATCAAAAAATATTCTTTGGGGATTGGCTTTAGGAATTTTAAATTTTGGAAACATTCTCTTCTATCTAAAAGCTCATAAAGCTTTAGCTGAAAATCCCTCGACCGTTTTTGCAGGAATGAACATGGGAGTAATTATTTTAGGAAGCTTAGCTGGAATAGTTCTGTTTAAAGAAAAAATGACCAAATGGAACTACTTCGGAATCGTTTTGGCAATTATTTCAATAATCATCATCACACTTTCTCAATTCAAGTAAAAATAGTAGGCAGGCATAGTATTTTATTTTTTCTAAAACACTAACCTCTAGATTATCAATTATTTAAAAAATTGTATAATTAATTTAATTTTTATAATTTGCATAAAATAATAAATGCGAATTATGGACAATATTACACGCTTATTTGACTTTCCTTATTATCAATTAGAAAAGTATAATTTAAAAGACGCTTTAGTTACAAAATATGACGGTCAGTGGATTAAAACATCTACTCAAGAATATTTAGACAAAGCCAACGCCATTTCTAGAGGTTTACTTCGATTAGGCGTAAATAAAAATGATAAAATTGCTATCATTTCTTCTAACAATAGAACGGAATGGCACATTACAGATATTGGGGTTTTACAAACAGGAGCACAAACAGTTCCTATGTATCCAACAATTTCTGCAGAAGATTACCAATATATTTTAAATCACTCCGAATCGCAGTATGTATTTGTTTCTGATGATGAAGTATATGAAAAATTAAAAAGCATTAAAGCCAATGTTCCTGCATTAAAAGAAGTGTATTCTTATAATGATATTGCTGGATGCAAAAGTTGGAAAGAACTTTTAGAATTAGGTGCTGATAAAGAAAATCAAGATGTGGTTGAAGATAGAAAAAATAATGTCTTAACTACAGATTTAGCTACTATTATTTATACTTCAGGAACAACAGGAAGACCAAAAGGTGTAATGTTAACGCATCAAAATATTGTTTCTGATGTTTTAATGAGTGCACCAAGAGTTCCATTAAGAGCTGGAGATACAAGAGCTTTAAGTTTCTTACCTATTTGTCATATTTTCGAAAGAATGTTGACCTATTTATATCAATATTATGGCATCTCTATTTACTTCGCTGAAAGTATTGAGAAAATTTCTGATAACTTAAAAGAGGTAAAACCACACGTTATGTCAGTTGTTCCTCGTTTACTAGAAAAAGTATACGATAAAATTTATGCTAAAGGAGCTGATTTAAGTGGAATTAAAAAAGCACTTTTCTTCTGGGCTTTAGATTTAGGTATGGATTACAAACCTTATAAACAAAACGGTGCTTTCTATGAATTCAAATTAAAAATTGCTCGTAAATTAATTTTCTCTAAATGGCAAGAAGGTTTAGGTGGTGAATTAGAATTACTAGTTTCAGGAAGTGCTGCATTACAAAGTAGATTAACAAAAGTTTTCTGTGCTGCTAACATTCCAGTTATGGAAGGTTATGGTTTAACCGAAACTTCTCCTGTAATTTCTGTAAACGATATGAGAAATAGTGGTTTCAGAGTAGGAACCGTTGGAAAAGTATTAGACGGTGTTGAAGTTAAAATTGCAGAAGATGGAGAAATCTTATGTAAAGGTCCAAATGTAATGATGGGATACTACAAAGATGAAACTCAAACTGCTGAAGTTTTAAAAGATGGTTACTTCCATACAGGTGATATCGGTGAAATTGATTCTGATGGTTTCCTAAAAATTACCGACCGTAAAAAAGAAATGTTCAAAACTTCTGGTGGAAAATACGTAGCACCACAAATTTTAGAGAACACTTTCAAACAATCTAGATTTATTGAACAAATCATGGTTATTGGTGATGGCGAAAAAATGCCAGCCGCTTTCATTCAACCTAATTTTGAATTTGTTAGAGAATGGGCAACAAGACATAATCTTAAATTTGCTACCAATGAAGAATTATGTGCTAATAAAATGGTAATCGACAGAATTCAGGAAGAAATTGACCATAGCAATGAAAAATTTGGAAATTGGGAAAAAGTAAAACGTTTTGAACTTACTCCAGATGTTTGGTCAATCGTTGATGGTCACCTAACTCCTACTATGAAATTAAAACGTAAAATCATTAAAGAAAAATATAACGATTTATATCAAAAAATTTACGGATAGAAACGCTAAAACCCACATTTCGTGGGTTTTGCTATTTTAAAATGTTAAATTTTGAAAAAAATGTTAAAAATACTATGCATGCATAGTATTTTTTTTTATATTTGAAAAAGTTTAGATAGATAATTCTATGAAAGATAAAACAATAGACTATATACTTAGAGCAACTTGGCAAGCGGTTGCCAGAATGTACAACGAAGAAGCTGCAAAATATAATGCTACAATGGCAACAGGTTTTGCTCTTTTAAGTATCGATAGAGAAAATGGTTCGCCATCAACAACTCTAGGCCCAAAAATGGGAATGGAAGCAACAAGCTTAACTAGAACTCTAAAATCGATGGAAGAACGAGGATTAATTACGCGTAAAAAAAATCCAACAGATGGTCGTGGCGTAATTATTCAATTAACTAAAGAAGGAAAAGAAAAAAGAGAACTTTCGAAAGAAACCGTACTTCGTTTTAATGAAACCGTAAAGCAACATATTAGTGAAGAAAAATTACAACACTTTATGGAAGTTGCCGAAATCATCAACGAATTAATTGCAGACAAAAAAATCTATAACGACAAATAAAACAACAAACCTATAAACATGAAACGTAATATTAAAAAAGTTGCTGTTATTGGTTCCGGAATTATGGGAAGTGGTATCGCTTGCCATTTTGCTAATATTGGTGTCGAAGTCTTATTATTAGACATCGCTCCAAACGAACTAACCGAAGCAGAACAGAAAAAAGGATTGACTTTAGAGAGTAAAGCCGTTAGAAACCGATTAGTGAATGATCATTTAGCTAACGCTTTAAAATCGAAGCCTTCTCCTATTTATCATCCAAGTTTTGCCTCAAGAATCACTACTGGAAATACTACAGATGATATGTCAAAAATTGCAACAGCAGATTGGATTATCGAAGTTGTAGTAGAACGTTTAGACATCAAGAAAATTGTTTTCGAACAAGTTGATAAATATAGAAAACCAGGAACTTTAGTAACTTCAAATACTTCTGGTATTCCAATTCAGTTCATGAGTGAAGGAAGAAGTGACGATTTCCAACAACATTTCTGTGGAACGCACTTTTTTAATCCAGCACGTTACTTAAAATTATTTGAAATCATTCCTGGTCCAAAAACCTCTAATGAAGTTTTAGATTTCTTGAATGGTTATGGTGAAAAGTTTTTAGGAAAAACTTCAGTTGTAGCAAAAGATACTCCAGCTTTTATTGGAAATAGAATTGGAATCTTCGGAATCCAAAGTTTATTCCACCAAGTAAAAGAAATGGGATTAACGGTTGAAGAAGTTGATAAATTAACTGGACCAGTAATTGGTCGTCCAAAATCAGCTACCTTTAGAACAGTTGATGTGGTTGGTTTAGATACTTTAGTGCATGTAGCGAACGGAATTTATGAAAATTGTCCAAACGACGAAGCTCATGAATTATTCAAACTTCCAGAATTTGTTAACAAAATGATGGAAAACAAATGGTTAGGAAGCAAAACCGGACAAGGTTTCTACAAAAAAGAAGGAAAAGACATTCTAACTTTAGATTTAGATACATTAGAATACAGAGCGAATAAAAAAGCATCTTTCGCTACTTTAGAATTAACCAAAACGATTGAAAAACCAATCGATAGATTCAAAGTTTTAGTGACTGGTAAAGACAAAGCAGGTGATTTCTATAGAAAAAACTTCGCTTCTATGTTTCAATATTGTTCAAACAGAATTCCTGAAATCACAGACGCTTTCTACAAAATAGACGATGCCATGAAAGCTGGATTTGGTTGGGAAAACGGTCCATTCGAAATTTGGGATGCTATCGGAGTTGAAAAAGGAATCGAATTAATGAAAGCAGAAGGATATCAACCAGCTTCTTGGATAACCGATATGTTAGCTTCTGGAAACACTTCTTTCTATTCGATTAAAGATGGAGCAACGCACTTCTACTCTATCATAAACAAAAAAGTAGAGAAAATTCCAGGTCAAGATGCCTTCATTATCTTAAATAACATTCGCGAAAGCAAAAAAATATGGAACAACAGCGATTCAATCATTACCGATTTAGGTGATGGAATCATCAATTTAGAATTTACCTCTAAAATGAATTCTATTGGTGCTGGTGTTTTACAAGGAATCAATAAAGCTATTGATATTGCTGAAAAAGACTACAATGGTTTAGTGATTGGAAATCAAGGCGCTAATTTCTCTGTTGGAGCTAATTTAGGAATGATTTTCATGATGGCTGTTGAGCAAGAATATGACGAATTAAACATGGCTATCAAAATGTTCCAAGACACGATGATGCGTTGTCGTTATTCTGCAATTCCAGTTATTGCAGCTCCTCACGGAATGACATTAGGTGGTGGTTGCGAATTAACTATGCACGCTGATAGAGCTGTTGCCGCAGCAGAAACTTATATCGGATTAGTAGAATTTGGTGTTGGAGTAATTCCTGGAGGTGGAGGTTCTAAAGAAATGGCTTTAAGAGCTTCTGATTTATTCCGTAAAAACGATGTAGAATTAAACGTTTTACAAGAATATTTCTTAACTGTTGGTATGGCAAAAGTAGCTACTTCAGCTTATGAAGGCTTTGATACCGGTGTTTTACAAAAAGGAAGAGATATTGTTGTGGTAAACAAAGACCGTCAAATTGCAACAGCTAAACAAGTAGCGTTACAAATGGCAGAACAAGGTTATACCCAACCTGTAAGAAGAAAAGATATTAAAGTATTAGGAAAGCAAGCTTTAGGAATGTTCTTAGTAGGAACTGACCAAATGGAAGCTGGTAAATATATTTCTGAACACGATAAAAAAATTGCTAACAAATTAGCCTATGTTATGGCTGGTGGCGATTTATCAGAAGCAACTTTAGTTTCTGAACAATACTTATTGGATTTAGAAAGAGAAGCCTTTTTATCTTTAACAGGAGAAAGAAAATCTTTAGAAAGAATTCAGTACATGTTAACCAAAGGGAAACCGTTAAGAAACTAAAAGATGAAAACAGCATATATAGTAAAAGCATATAGAACAGCAGTAGGAAAAGCACCAAAAGGAGTTTTTCGTTTTAAACGTCCTGACGAATTAGCAGCAGAAACCATCGAACACATGATGAAAGAGCTTCCTAATTTTGATAAAACTCGTATTGATGATGTTATGGTAGGAAATGCCATGCCTGAAGCAGAACAAGGTTTAAACGTTGGTAGATTAATTTCATTAATGGGATTAAAAGTAGAAGATGTTCCAGGTGTTACAGTAAATAGATATTGTGCATCAGGTATTGAAACTATCGGAATGGCAACAGCAAAAATTCAATCTGGAATGGCAGATTGTATCATTGCTGGTGGTGCCGAAAGTATGAGTTATATTCCAATGGGAGGCTACAAACCAACACCAGATTACAAAGCTGCAGCTGCTGGTCATGAAGATTATTATTGGGGAATGGGATTAACTGCTGAGGCGGTTGCAAAACAATTCAACGTTTCTCGTGAAGATCAAGATGAATTTGCATATCAATCACATATGAAGGCTTTAAAAGCACAAGCAGAAGGCAAATTTGACGCTCAAATAGTTCCTATTACAGTAGAAGAAACTTTTATTAATGAAAATGGTAAAAAAGAAACGCGTTCTTATGTTGTTAATAAAGATGAAGGCCCAAGAGCAGGAACTTCTGTTGCGGCATTAGCAGGTTTAAGACCCGTATTTGCTGCTGACGGAAGTGTAACAGCAGGAAACTCATCTCAAATGAGTGATGGAGCAGCTTTCGTATTAGTTATGAGTGAAGAAATGGTAAAAGAATTAAATCTTGAACCTATTGCTCGATTAGTAAATTTTGCTTCAGCAGGTGTAGAACCAAGAATCATGGGAATCGGTCCTGTGAAGGCAATTCCAAAAGCATTAAAACAAGCAGGTTTAAAACAATCTGACATTGATTTAATTGAATTAAACGAAGCGTTTGCTTCTCAATCGTTAGCTGTTGTTAGAGAATTAGGCTTAAATCCTGATATCGTAAACGTAAATGGTGGAGCTATCGCTTTAGGTCACCCACTAGGTTGTACTGGTGCAAAACTTTCTGTTCAATTGTTTGACGAAATGCGATTAAGAGGAAGTAAATATGGAATCGTATCTATGTGCGTGGGAACAGGACAAGGAACAGCAGGAATTTACGAATTTTTGAAGTAAAACCCCATAACCCCCAAAAGGGGAATATGGATTGTGGTTATACTTTGTGCTGAAATACTATAAATAAAATATATTGTAAAATTTAAACCCTATTGACCCCTAATAGGTTCCCCCTTTCGGGGATAGGGGGCTAATTATGTCAGATATCATCAGAGGAGGACAATTCCTTGTAAAAGAAACAAAATGCGAAGACATCTTCACTCCAGAAGATTTCAATGAAGAACAAGTTATGATGCGTGATTCGGTTATCGAATTCGTAGACAAAGAAATTTGGCCAAACAAAGAACGTTTCGAAAAGAAAGATTATGCTTTAACCGAAGACATCATGCGTAAAGCTGGTGAATTAGGTTATTTAAGCGTTGCTGTTCCTGCTGCTTATGGCGGAATGGAAATGGGATTCGTAAACACCGTTTTAGTTTGTGATTATATTTCAGGAGCAACTGGTTCGTTTTCAACTGCATTTGGAGCGCACACTGGAATTGGAACTATGCCTATTACTTTATACGGAACAGAGGAACAAAAACAAAAATATGTACCAAAATTAGCTTCTGGCGAATGGTTTGGTGCGTATTGTTTAACAGAACCTGGAGCTGGTTCAGATGCAAATTCAGGAAAAACAAAAGCGGTTCTTTCAGAAGATGGCACACATTATAAAATCACAGGTGGAAAAATGTGGATTTCTAATGCTGGTTTTTGTAACGTAATGATTGTTTTCGCTCGTATTGAAGACGATAAAAATATTACCGGTTTCATCGTTGAAAATGATCCTTCAAACGGAATTTCAATGGGTGACGAAGAGCACAAATTAGGTATTCGCTCCTCTTCTACTCGTCAGGTTTTCTTTAACGAAACAAAAGTTCCTGTAGAAAATATGTTGGCAGGTCGTGGCGAAGGTTTTAAAATTGCTATGAATGCTTTAAATGTTGGACGTATTAAATTAGCAGCAGCTTGTTTAGAAGCACAACGTAGAACCATTACTGGAGCAGTACATTATGCTAACGAAAGAGTTCAGTTTAAAACACCTATTTCAAGTTTTGGAGCAATTCAAGCTAAAATTGCTGAAATGGCTACAAATGCTTATGCAGGAGAAAGTGCTACTTACAGAGCTGCATCTGATATCGAAAACAGAATCAATATTAGAGTTAGTGAAGGAAATTCGCACCAAGAAGCAGAATTAAAAGGTGTAGAAGAATTCGCAATCGAATGTTCTATCTTAAAAGTAGCGGTTTCTGAAGACGTTCAAGCTTGTACAGACGAAGGAATCCAAATTTTTGGTGGAATGGGATTCTCAGAAGATGCACCAATGGAAAGCGCTTGGAGAGATGCTCGTATCGCAAGAATTTACGAAGGAACTAACGAAATCAACAGAATGTTATCAGTTGGTATGTTAGTAAAAAAAGCAATGAAAGGTCATGTGGATTTATTAGGTCCAGCAATGGCTGTTGCCGAAGAATTAATGGGAATTCCATCTTTCGACATTCCGGATTATTCAGAATTATTTGCTGAAGAAAAAGAAATGATTGCCAAATTGAAAAAAGTATTCTTAATGGTAGCGGGTGCTGCAGTTCAAAAATACGGAGCAGAATTAGAATCACACCAACAATTATTAATGGCCGCTTCTGATATCTTAATCGAAATTTACATGGCTGAAAGTACTATTCTTAGAACTGAAAAATTAGCTAAAAAAGAAGGCGAAGACAAAGTTCAGGAGCAAATTGCAATGGCAAAATTATACTTATATCATGCCGTAGATATCGTAAACCAAAAAGGAAAAGAAGGAATCGTTTCATTTGCTGAAGGTGACGAACAACGTATGATGTTAATGGGATTAAAACGTTTTACAAAATATACGAATATGCCAAATGTAATTGGTCTTCGTGAAAAAATTGCTGCAAAAATTATTAGCGAAAACAAATACGCTTTTTAATACAGCAATTAATTGGTTTAGTTTGTTTAAAAAAACCATCCGTTGTAGCGGATGGTTTTTTATTCTAATATGTCAAAGCAGCAAAAATCTCTTTATTCCCTAATTTTTCTCTTCCGTTTAAAAACGATAATTCCATTAAGAAATTCATTTGTACGATTTCGCCACCTAACTGCTCTACTAATTCACAAACGGCTTTTGCAGTTCCTCCAGTCGCTAAAACATCATCATGAATTAAAACCTTATCCCCTTTTTGAATGGCGTCAATATGCATTTCTAAAGTATCTGTTCCGTATTCCAATTCGTATGACGCACTAATTGTTTCAAAAGGTAACTTTTTAGGTTTTCGAACAGGAACAAACCCTGCATTTAATTTTTGTGCTAACAAAATTCCAAAAAAGAAACCACGACTCTCAACTCCTATTACCTTATTAATCTTTTTATCTGCTAAAGTAATGGCTAACAAATCTAAGCAAGCAGAAGTTGCTTCTGGATTACTTAACAAAGGTGTAATATCTTTAAATCCAATTCCTGGCTTCGGAAAATCCTGAATATCACGGATATAGTTTTCTAAGTTCATTTTTTATATATTTTTTCTGTAATTGGTTTGCAATTTACACATTTATCTCTATATTTGCACCCGCATTAAGGCCTCGTGGCGCAACTGAATAGCGCATCTGATTACGGCTCAGAAGGTTACTGGTTTGAATCCAGTCGAGGTCACTTCAACATCCCCAATCCCTTATAAAATAAGGTTTTGGGGATTTTTATTTTCTATTTGTGCCTTTTTTGTGCCAAAACCTAATATCTTTACTAAAATAACTTTTTATTTTAAATTTTCTAAAGAAATAATTTAAAAAAAATATGAATGATTCTTCCGTTCGTATCCTATTCCCTTTTTATCAATTTTATGCATTTGATAAGGATAATTTATGTTCATATGAAGACATTAAAAAAAAGATTTTTGTTCCCAATAGTAGAAATTATCAATATGTAATCAATAAAACGATTCATGAGTCAATTGATAAAATTAATTTATTTACAAACGAAGATAATTTGTTTAAAGAAGATCTTTTAAAAGTTATAAACTCATCAAATCCTCAACTTTTATTTGAAATATTATTAAGTAGAATTTTAAGACTATCATTTAATACAAAAATTGAAAAAATAAATAAAGATGAAATAACTTCTGAATTTATTCCAAAAAAAAAACAATTTGTAAATCTATTAAACTATAGAATTGATTTAATTAAAATTGAAGAACTTTTAGAAGATTATAATAACAATCCAGATATTGAAATTGATTCTAACTTCTTTCTACAGGAGATTATTAATTTTACTTACAAATTTTTATTTGTTAAATTATCAAAAAATATATACTTCTATTACTCGGTTAGAAAAAAAGATAATAAAACAAATATAAACTTTAAAGTATTTTATGAAACTTTTATAAAATTTAGTTCAGAATTAGAAACTAAAAATTATGCTCCATTTGATTTTGATAATAAACAAGACTATATTGAAAGTTTTTACAATTCATTCAAAACTGATGATATAGATTATATTGAAGAAATCATTAATGAACTTAATCTTTTTTCTAGTCATAAAGAATCAAAAGAAAAATTATTTGAAATTATAAATAGTAACATTAAAATAAATCCTTCTTTATCTGTTACTAAAAAAAATAGATTGTTATTGCCCTTTTTTAAGCACATAACAATTGTGTTTTTTTACAGAGAATATGTTGATTTAGAAGAAAAAGAATTAAAAAAGAAGTTTAGAAAAATCCTAAATTCTAAATGATAATATCCATACAAAAAAGTTCAATATAAAAACGTCCTCTTTTATTTTCTTAATTAAAAAATGGGGCGTTTTTACTTTAACAAAATCACAAAATTTGTAATTCAAAATCAAAAATATATTTGAATATGAATACAAATATTACACCTCCAAAATATCTATCCAGATATGAAGCGGCTAACCATCTAAAGGTTTCTGCCAAAACAATCGACCGTTTAATTCGAGATCATCGAATCAAAGCCTTTAAACTTGGTAAAAGAGTTCTAATATATTTAGATTCATTAACCGAGGAAAACATTAATTCTATTAGGCCAAGATTCTAAAGAAAATAGAATTTTGCTTAGAAGCATATTAAAAAACTTTCAAACAACTTAAAACTTTCTAATTATGACAAAACAAATTCAAAAAAGAACTTGCTTGTACTCTGGTGAAGAGTTTATTCCAAAAAGAAACAATCAAGTATTTGCAAATAAATACAATAGAATCAGTTTTCACAATCAAATAAATAACAAACTGAGAAATGAACTTAAGCAAACCAATAATCAATTAATGGTTAATTATAAAATTGGAATTGAACTTTTATCAAAAGAAAAAACAATAACTATTCATCGTGAATTTTTGAAAGGCAAAGGTTTTGACTTTAGATATTTTACAAATCTTACTTCAAATAATGACATGAAAGGAACTGCTTATCAAGTGTATGATATTTCATTTGAAAAAATTGATGAAAACAGATATTTAATTTCCAAATTATGATAAATCCAGATACAGAAAATTTAATCTTGATTCCTAGTGATGATATTGTTCAATTAGAAATTGAAAATGTAATGAGAATACAAAATGAAAACCAAATTTTAAAAACTTCAATACTATTAATTATTGTATTAACTATAATCATTATTACTAACTATAATACTAAAATACAAGATGAAAGAAATAAAAAACATTTATGACAATGGATTCGTAAAGCTTTCTAAACAAGTTTTAGAATGGCAATGGTATAGTGATCCAAATGTTGCAAGATTGTATTTCCACATACTCTTAAAAGCTAATTTTAAAGAAAACAATTGGAGAGGAATTGAAATAAAAATTGGAGAATTTGTAACATCTATCGATAAACTTCATGTTGAATTAAATATTTCGATTCAGACGATTAGAACTGCATTAAAAAAATTAGAAAGAACAGGCTATATTGAAAGAAGACCAACAAATCAATTTACCTTAATTAAGCTTTTAGATTCTGATGTTTTTACTAAAGAGTTTTTTATTTCTAACAAACAGGTTAATAATCCAAAAACAATCCATAAACATTCAAGCAACAATCAAAAAACAACAACTAATAAAGAAAAGAAAGAATTAGAAACATTAGAAAGAAAAGAAGTTTTTAAAAAACAAATTTTCCAATTTCAAAATCAATTTTCAAAGGAAAAACTTGATAGTTTCTTTAATTACTGGAGCGAAGAATGTGAGCAAACTGGGCGGCTGAAATTTGAAGATGAAAAATTCTGGAATCTTGAAACCAGAATTTCAAATTGGAAAGTTTTTGGAAGCGAATCAACCAAAAAGAAATCTAATAATTTTTATTTAAATCGATAAACTATGAAACTAAACATTAATGATTTTGTCAATAATCCTGCGGGATATATTGCAAATATTGAAAGAAAACCATTGTTACATCAATCATTAGAACCGAAAAAACTATACATAATGTTTCGGTTAAAATTTCTAGAAATTGAAGGACAAGAATTTGTCTGTACTGAAGAAAATAAAGCTTTAGTCTATACTCTTATTTACTTCTTTCAGAAAAAAGAAAATTTCTATGACTCTTCATTACTTTTTGAATACCCAAACACTTCAATTGACTTAAACAAAGGATTAGTAATTGTTGGTGGTTTTGGATGTGGAAAAACTTCTATACTAAGAATTTTTCAACAAATTATAAATGAAAGTAATCAAGTGAATTTAAAATTTACCACAACAGTTAATGCTGTGTCAAAATTTGAATTGATAGAAGACGAAAACATGTATAATTTTAAAGATGGACTTTACAAAGATCATTTAATCATTGATGATTTACTAGCAGAGAAACAGGCATCAAGATTTGGAAAATCAGAACTATTTGAAGAAGTTTTGTTTCAAAGATTGGAAAACAAAAAAATGAATTCCATTATTACAATGAATTATGACAACGAGCATCCAAATAACATGGAATATGCCATAAATAAACTTTCAAGATATGGAGGAAGAGTTTTTGATAGAATTTTAGGTAGTTTCAATTTTATAGAATTACATGGTAAGAGTTTTAGAATTTAACTAGTTGTTTTAAAAGTAAATATGAGGCCTCATTTGCTTTTAAAGAGACGTAAAATTCAATAAAAAAGAGGCTAAAGCCTCTCAATTTATATTTTAACTACTGCCTGTGCATAAAACATTTCATTGTTACCCACTCCTCTATTGTATCTAACACTAACACCACCTTGTAATTGCCAATTCATTTTCAAAAACTCATTTATTTGTTGCTCTAAATCTAATATTGAACTTCCCAGGATAACTTTATATTCTTTCATAATTAATTTATTGGTTTTAAATTTTTTAAATACTCATAAAATTCCATAGACCAAACGATTTTATACTCGTAAGCTATAGGGTTAAAAACTTTGTAAGCGATTAAGTGACTTTTCTTAAAATACAAATTCTCTAGTAATAGCACTTTTTCCTTAACATTTTTAAATTCGGGATGCTGGTAAGGAAAAGTTAACCCCACATCTTCTGGGCGAATAAAGAAATTGGAATTCTTAAAACCCAATACATTTTTAAAAAACGGATGCGAAAATTTTTCATGTAATGGAATCGTATTTCTCCAATGAAACTGCAAAGGCTCTTTATTAATGATTTTTTCCATAAAAGGAATCGTTTTATGACTTTCTAAAAGAGGGAACTCATATACTTCAACCAATTGCAAATCTCTTTCAAGGTAATGCAATTGCAAATCGTTATCATAATCTTTATTAAAATTGAAGCCTAGTATCATATCATCATTGATATAGAGTTTAGACAAAACTTCGCCCGATATATTTTCAGGATTCACTACCCAACGTTTTCTCTTTTTACTATTCGCTTCTTTGTCAGATTCATAAAATGGAAATTGAGAAACAAGGTTAACAATTTCTTCATTGCTTTTGCCTTCAATATCAAAAGCTTTTATGTTTAGTTTGTTCATTTTCTTTAAATTTTTAAATACCTCAATAGTTTCAAAAATACTATTGAGGTATTGCTCCTTAATTATTTTTTAGGTGTATTTCCTCTTCCTGGTCCAGATGGTTTTCCTGTTTTACTAGGATAATTAGGATTAGGTTTACTTGTTGAAGTACTACTTGGTTTTGAACTAATTCCTCTACTTGTGCCTGAATTTGCATTTAATTTACTCATGATTTTTGGTTTAAATAATTTACCTACTCGTTAGCTTTTCGGTTTCCGCTGTAATTACAAACCAAAAGTCATAAGAAAAAAAATGCTGATATAATATTGAATCATATCAGCTCATTATAAAGAATAAAAGCGGTTTTTTGAGGAATGAAAGCGGTTATTTTCGAAATGATTTTAAAAACGATTGATAATTTTCAGAAACGGGCAACTTCATAGTTTCCAACTTTCCTAAAGCATTAAACACTTCTACCTCAATAACTTCCTCCTTCTTATTATAGTGTTTAATGTGGTTAACGTTTACACGAAACGATTTATGAATGGTAATAAACTGGGTTTTCAACATTCCTTTGTCTTCCATTTTAGAGAAAGAAAAATCAATTAAATTTTCTGCTTTTCTATTGGTAAAATAAATTTGTTTGTTGTTCGATTCGGAGCCAGTGGCTTTATCAGCTACAAGATATACAATAGATTCTATCGCTATTTTTGTGCGTTTTTGTTTTCCTAAATCAAGAGTGACATAATGTTGGTTCCAAAAGAATTTAACCTCTTGTAAAAAACGAGTAAAGGTCTTTTGAAACTCATGCTCAGTAAAAGGTTTCGTTATATGATCAACACACAACGATTCCTCACGCTTTAAACGTTCCATTTCCTTAACATATTCAGGCGTATTACTGCTGGCAAATAAAACAGGTAATTTTAATTCAAATGCCACTTCCATTCCTGTCATATAAGAATCTCCCAAGTTCAAATCTAATACCAACACATCAGGTTTGGAAGCTTTTACTTCTTGTAAAAACACTTTGGCATTAGTACAAGCCGTTACGATTTCAATAGGCAAAGTGCTCAAAAACTTTTGATTCTTTTCTAATTGTTCAGGGTTGTCGTCTAAAAGGGCTATTTTCATGGCATCAAACCTATTTGTTATTAATTTCTTCTATAAAAGGCAATTTAACTCCCAACTTAAAAACATTGTAATAAGCCTGTATAGGTAGTCTTTTATCATTAATATTTTCTAAACTTAAGTCATCCAATCCATTTTCCATATCAGGATAGATAATTAAACAATCAATGTTTCTATCATCTTCTTTATCCCGATTTAATTTTTCTCTCACTTTATTCAATCTTGCATATCCTGCAACTTGACGAATATCTTGATGTAAATGACCGTTTTGATAATGCAATTTATATTTAGCATCTATGACCATTTGAAAATCTGGTTTAGATACTAAAATATCTAAAAAATTTCCATGAGTAGAAAATTGATAATGGATCGCTTTTCTATCGGTTGGGTTAGCTTCAATCATTTTACTGTAGGCATATAACTCAAACAATCTTGGCATATCTATCCAAAAAGGAGGAGTTGCTACTTTATCGTTAGTCGTTTGAGTGATATTATAAGCAAATCTTTTCAATATCTTTTTTCCTAAATCTATGGCATTTGCATAATCTTTATAAAATGGATTGTACTTAATATGCTTTAATTCGTAATCATTGACTTGATTAGAAATAAGTTCAAAAGCTGGGCGGCAATAATTAATCGTATGTTGTAATTCTATAAATTTATCACCGAAAAGTTTTTCATGATTTTCGATATAGCTACTTGCAAATTGCAATACTTTTTTCAGAAAACGATTTTCTGCATGATCTTCACCAAATTGTTGGTATTCACAAAAGGTGTTCGTGAATCTATTTTTAAAAACATTTTGTTTGATGTGTTGCCCTACTAAAATTTTACCCTTAACTCTATTATTTAAGTTTTCTTGAAATTTATAATAATTTTTCTTCAGCCCCTTCCTAACAATAGCTTTAACTAATTGAAGATACTGAACAACCAAAAAGGGTGTTAGTTTGTCTTCTTTTTGCTCTATTTCAATAGGTTTAGCAACCCAATCTATTTGTACCAAACCCTTTAATTCATCATTACTTTCAGGAACATTAGTAACTTGTAATAACATTTTTAAATAATCCAATTCTTTAATTTCTGTTGGAATATATTCAAAATCATCTTTTAAAATTTCTTCTTCAGAATCAGTAATTGTATCAAATATTTTAGCTGTTTTGGTGTTGAGTTTAGGTTCTACATATAAGTACCTTCCTGTGTTACCTAACCAATCTAAACCAATACAATAATCCGCTTTTAGTTCAAAACCTTGTTCTTTCTTCTCAAAAAGAAAACAATGACTACTATCATTAAAACGTTTAGATTGAATAGTATCATACAACAAAATAGTCTCGTTCAAAGAATCTGAAGACAATTCATTGAAAAGAATTTCGATACTATTATGTTCTGATAATTTAAACCCCATTATAGAAGAGTTTTTAATTCTTCAATTTCCTTTTTAATATCTTTACCTTTACCTATTAACACACCATCTTTTACATATTCTAATAATATAGGCTTGATTTCATATTCAAAACGAATATCCATTCCAGCTCCATTTTCTTCATTAGATTTATCAATAAAATAAGAATGACCTAATTGAACATCTTTAACTTCGAATTCTGGAGAAGTATGTTCTTTAAATAATTTTTCCACCTCCAAGAAAAGTACTTCATGAAAATTTTCTAATCCTTGCTTTTCTTTTAGATTTTCAGGTAAAACATCTACAAAAGCAAAACGTCTTCGAATTGCATAATCAATATGACCAACAGAACGGTCAGCTGTATTCATGGTTCCAATAATATAAAGATTTGGAGGTAAGATTAATTGATTATCATCATCAACAGCATACATAGATTCAACTGCTTCACCACGGTACTCTAATGCATAAATTAATTCCCCAAGAACAGATGAAAGGTTGGCTCGATTGATTTCATCAATTACCAAAATATACTTCTTAATCTTTTCTGGTTTGAATTCTTCAGTAAACTTGAACTCCGATTTGTTTTTATCTAGATACTTTTTAAATTTTTCAATAAGATTTTGATATAAATAGTACATCCCGCTTCTTGCAGATTTTGATAGAGATAAATTCTCTTTGACTTTTATAGAAGGCTCAGTTAAATATAATCCAATATATCCATAAATAATATCATTATCTTTTACCAATATTGAATCGTTTTCATTACTGTATCTATTAACTCTCAAAGCATTTTCTTCAATAGCTGTAATTTTTGGTTTCGTTTTTTCTTTAATTATTATCTCTCCAACTTCTTGTAATTGTTTCTCTATATCTTCTTTGAATTTCAAATAATTTTCTTCAACCCAAATTTCTTTAGAAATTAATTCTGGTACTTTTTTAGAATTCATAAAATTCTTCAAAGCTTCTTTTGCAAATAATCCTAAAGTTTTATTAACATTATTATATTGAATTCGGTCGCCTTTTGACTCAGCAACAATTCCTCTAACAAAATCTTCATAAGTATATGATGGATGAAATTGAATTAATTTAAATTGAGTATTTTCTTTTAAATCCTCAAGAGAATCTAATCCAAGTATTTCTTTAGCAATTAATTTTGCTTCTCTTGTTTTACCAGTTCCTGGAGGACCTTGTAAAATGATTTGCTTTTTGTATTCAAGTAATTCAATCATTTCAATTTGTTTTTGAGTTTGATTCAAATTATCATTATCTATATTTGATGAAACATTTTTCTTAAGTTCAATTTTTACTTTTTCTCTTAATATAGCCCAATTTAAAATATCAATTAATACTTTTCCCCAATTTGGATTATTATCTTCTATTTCAGAAATAACATTAGTTTCTACTCCTAATTTTAAAAATTCATTTTTAACATCATTACGTTTCCTTTTACCATAACCAACTGTCATTGAAAAAGAATCTAATAACTTAGTAATACCATCTTTAGAAAAAAATTTTTTATTATCATTTAATCTAATATTATATAACTGACCTTCTAAATTTAAAGATTCAATTACGATGTAACCATTTTCTTTATTTGGTATACTTCTTATAATAAATTTGTATCCTTTATTATTATTTTCAAACAAATATCCTTTTCCATCCCAGCTACCGCCAGGCGTACCAAATGCAATATCAGTTTTTCCTTTAAAATTCCAATTTATAATAGTTTGATTAATTTTCAAACCATCTAAATAGTTTAGGAGCTGTGTAGTATATTCAAAATGATTCATTTATTATTATTGTATTTCTTATTTATTTTATCAACCCCAATTCTTTACCAATATCTTGATACAATTTCGACAGTGGTCTTTTATGCTGTTCTTTTTCTAATGCATAGTTCCCTAAAATCATTCTATCAATTTCTGATTTACTAAACTGTAATCCTTTGTATGAACTCAAATAATCTCTGTATTTTTTTGAATATTTTAATCTTTTCTTAATAATTAATTCAATTGCATGATCATGGTGTAATTCATATAATTCTTTCAAATTAAAAACCTCTAAATGACCCGGAATTGATTTTTTAAAAAAAACTTCAACGTCTGATTTTCCAGATAATGGATTTATAATTGCTATGTTTTTTATTTTGTGACTTAATTCAAAGTCATTGTAGTTTAATAAATAAGGATTTGTTAAACCTTCTATTAATGGATCTCTTTCTTCTTTAGCACCAAATCCATTACAAGATTTACATGCAGGTATTAAGTTATAATAACTAAGTCCTAAAAGAGGATATTTTGATTTAGGGTAAAAATGATCTATTTCAGGTTTTATTTTTTTATTCTTTTTTGTTGTATAAATATAATTTCTATTACAGTATGAGCAAGTATCAATGTTTATTTTATTAATAAAATTCCATTTATTAAAACTTTTATTTTCATAACCATTATCAATAAAAATGTTTTTTAAAATCAAATTATCATCATGCCATTTATTTAAATAATTAGGTCTATGCACAATCAGCTCATCAATCTTATTTACTAGTGATTGTGGTTTTATTGTAATTAGAGGTTTTAAATTATTTTCAGGATCTGAAATAAATAGTTCTAAATCTTCTTCAAGCTGATTTGAAAATTCAATTATTGAAGTACTTCCATTTCTTGTTTTTTTTATACCATCATCATTCAATACTCTTTCAATTTGTTTTAATAAATTGAATTCTATACTTTCATAGTGTTCTTCGACTAAAGAATTATTTATTTGAATTGGTATCATCTTTCAACTTTTTAATTTTCTCTTCTAGTCTTATAATCTCTTCATTCTTAAAATCAGGAAATACTTCCAAAAACATATCATTTAACTTATCATTTAAGTAAGGCTCACCAATCTGTTCAATGACTTTTTTGGCAACTATTTTTGAAGAAATCCATTTTATTTTGTCTTCTAACTCTAAATCAATAGAATCATTATTTTTCCTTTTTTTGTCCCAATAATTTATGTAATCAATTAAATCTTGAATTTTACTTTTTGCAAAATCACCTATTAAACCATCACCAACAAAAAAAGAATCAGCTAAAATATCTGTTATATTTCCACCAAAAACTTTCTTTTCTTTGGATTCACTCAGTGACAATACTTTTTTTGTAGAATTCTTGTAAATATATGTAACATTATAATTTGCAATATCTGAAAGTGTTAATGCATCATGTGTCGTGAAAATTATTTGTACTTTTGGATTATTGTCAAGCTCGCTGAAAATAATTGGTAACACTTTAGTAATTGCATTTACAAACTTTTTTTTCCATAAAGCATGGTACCCAAGTTCGGGTTCATCTAAAAGCAATAAGTAATTTTCTTTTCTCCTTTGATGATCAGTTTTGTCAATTGTAAAATAGTATAAACTGCTAAAAAAATCTAAGAGAGATTTTTCACCTGTAGATAGCTTTTTATCTGGATAAAAGTTTAAAATTCTAAAATTACTATGTTGTATTGTTTCTTTGAAAACTGAAATAAGTTTTTCATATTCTTTTATAAGAACTAAGATTTTCGGTTGTTCTTCAATTTTAAATTCAACGAAAACTTTTTCATTTTCAATTTTTAATCTACTATCTAAATCAAAATTTCCTACGAATTTATGAAATTCATTGACTGCCTTAAATGACTTAATACAGTTAATCATTCTGGCTTTAATTGATTCAAAATCAAATCCACCAGAAATTATTTTTAATTTGCTCCTATCAATTCTATCAATTAAATCTTGTAGGTTATTAACATCAAAAATATAATTCTCTTTTAAAATGTTGAAAGTTGGTAAATCAATATTACAAATTCTTTTTTCTAAAAATTTATTTAATTTTCCAGTGAATGTGTTTTGACGAATTACATCTTCAAAACCTATCTCAAATCCGTTATTATTTGTTACGGGATAAGTATCGTCTAAAACTAATAATGAAAATAACATTATCCTTAAATTTTTCAAAAAATCATCATCATTATGAATCATTTCCGATTCAATTTTATAACTACTCCATAAAATTTCTAATTCTTTATTTAAACTCTTTCCTAAAGTAGCATCTTTATATATATTAAGAAATCGGCTTTTATTAAAATTATTTACTTTAACATTTAAACTTGAATAAAATGGTGTGTCAGGATATACTTCTTTAAGAATATCTATTTTAGGACTGTTTAAAAAGAATAATTGTCTTTCTAAATTGTCAAAATAAAATTCACTCAAACTAGAATTAAAATTTCGTGAGGGTGAAATAGGACTAAATATATCTTGTATATCGTAATCTATGCTTGGAGAATAATATAAAGGATACAATTTGTCATTACTATCTATTTCCTCGAAATCAAAATTATCTATACCTAAGTTATTTACTTTTTTATTTTGTATTAAAATTTTGTTTTCATCTTCATAAATTAAAGCAATTGATCTTTCATCACTTGTTTGACTTATTGCCCTTAAAATATTTGTTTTTCCTGCACCATTTGCACCAACAATTGCTGATAATAATAAAACATTATCTTCATTATAAAAATTTGGTATATAACTTTTATTTTCTTCTTTAGAAATCTTTCCGTTTTCAAGGATTGAAAAAAAATATTTCCCTCCAAAATTTATTATTTGCGGTTTTTCAAATAAGAAATGATTCTCTATATATATTGCTGACAATATCATCCTTAATTCTTTTTACATTCAACCTTATCCTCCGCAACCATTCCCAACTCGCTATCCTCAACCTCATAACCTTTTTCGGTGGCTGAGCTTGTCGAAGCCACCGTAACCTGCCCATTCATCAACATAGGCAACAACCAATCTCGTAACGAGGCGAGTTCTTGGTTTTCTTTTAAATTGTTATCAATTCTTTTAAAAACACTATTTATTTTATTGCAAAAATTTTCTATTAAATCTTGATTAGGGACTTCTACAATTTTACTTAAAAAACTGTCTTTTTGAAAAAATCCTCTTGCACTACCATTAGTTGTATTCTCTAATTCCAGTACAATTCTTTCTAATTTTAAATTTAAAAACAATTGCTGATTTTCTATTTTAGAAATAAAGCGCCACATATTTTGATTCTGTAGAGCTGGTAAAATATTAGAATTGACAGTACAATGTTTTCCAGTTGAAGCTCCAACCATAACCATTAAAAAATCATATGTTTTCAATTGATATTTATCAAATTGCTTTGCAAATTCATTATCTAAAAAAACCAAATCATTTAAATCAACATAACCATTTTCAAAGTTTTTTGTTCTTATAATTTTAACGCCTGAATCAGTATACCATTCACTTTTAAATGCATAACCATTGATAATTTCACAAATATAACTTAGAGATTTAACCTCCCATCCTTTAGGAATCTCACTTTTCAACTCGGCATTCCAAACCATTTTACCACCGGAAGATTTATAAGGTTTACCATTAGAATCTGGAAAATCAAACTGCACAAACCAATAATCATACAAAGTCTTAGCCATAGCTTCTAACGCTGAATTAATTTTGTTGTTCAACTCAATTTTAGCATCTAAATCAGAAAGGACTTTAGCAATTTTTTGTTGGGTTGGTTTATCAGGAACTATAATTTCCTGTCTTTTTAAAGCACCTTCATTTACTCTTTTACGACCAGAAGTTCCTTCCATACAGTTTATTGCACGTTCTCTAAAAACAGGGCTTTTAGCTAGATAGTACACAAATTCACTTGTAGAATTTTTATTTTCTCTAAGCACGATAAATTCTGATGAACCAAACGCTATTTCATTTTCTTCTAGTATATCTACAAATGCTGTTTTACCATTTTCTAAACAAGGTGTTATTTTTGCAACTAATGTATCAAAATTTCTAAATTTTGGTCCACTATTGTATTCCGCATATTCATATCCATTAATTTTACGAACAAATTCAGTAAGTTTTGCCATTGGAATTTTTTTTACCAATTTACCTTTAGGTATTGATTCTGATGGATTGAAATCCACAAATTCACCTATTGATATTTGTTTCCAATTATTCATACTTCAACCCTTTCAAATTATTTTGAATCTCTATTTCCAAGGTCTTACTTTCATTAAAAAGTTCACTTAAATTAGTTTCAAAGGTTTTCATTTTATTTGCAAACTCTTCAGGAGTAATATATGTATATTCAATTTTTACTTCAAAATATTGCCCTGCTGAGAACGAGTAGCTTTTTGCTGCTATTTCTTCTTTAGACACTACAACGGCTAAATCTTTTACCGCTTTTTTGTTATTCAATGTATCAATGATTAATCGTTCTTCTATCAGTGTTAAAACGGTTCGTTGATTTTTTCCTTCAGTAACTGTTTCTCCTAATTTAGAAGCATCCAATAAAACGATATGCTCGCTATCCGCTTCTTTGTCTAAAAATAACACCGAAACATTGGTGCCAGTAGTCGCAAAAATATTAGAAGGCATACTCACCACACCACGCAACCAACCATTGGTTATCAAACGTTCTCTAATCTTCTTTTCAATACCACTTTGTGCCGTAATAAAACCTGTAGGAACTACAATAGCCGCTTTACCCGTATCACTCAAACTAAACATAATATGCTGTATGAACAATAAATAAATCGCCATTTTGTCTTTGTCTTTATTTGGTATTTTTGGAATACCTGCAAAGAATCGTTTTTTGAAAGTATCTTTATCTAAATCGGTATGAAAATCAGAAAAATTCAATTTAAACGGAGGATTCGAAACAATGTAATCAAACTTAGTATCTAAGTAAGTAGGTTGTGCTATGGTATTAGTTTTAATGATATTGGGTATCGAATGCGTTAAGTTATTTAATACCAAATTCAAACGCAACATATTACTCGATTTCTGCGAAATATCTTCCGAGTAAATCGTACAATTTTCTTCTCCAATTTGATGAGCTATACTCATTAAAAGCGTCCCCGAACCCGCACTTGGGTCATATACTTTTGCTCCTTTTACAGGTGCTGGCACCATAATTTGTGCCATAATACGTGCTACAGCATGAGGCGTATAATATTCAGCATATTTTCCTCCAGAGTCGGTATTATAATCTTTAATTAAGTATTCAAAAATAGTAGCAAAGAAATCGTATTTCTGCTCGAACATTTCTTCAAAACTAAATTCAAACAGCTTATTAATTAATGCTTTAGCAAAAGCATCACGCTGTGAACTATCTGAAATATATTGTGTTAACTCATCAAACAAAGTGTCTTTCGCACCTGAGAACGATTTAACCGAGAATACTTCGGCATTTTCTATCGAAATCTGACGTAAGGTATCATCAAAGGTTTTCGCAAAATCACTATCGTTTTGTTTCACAAATAAATGCGAAATCAAATGCTCTGGACGTAAACGAGGAATATTGGGGTCTAAACTCGCAATTAAGAATTGGTATTCATCTTCGCTTAAATCTATTAAAGCTTTTGAAAAATTCTCCGCTTGGTCTAGTTCAGGTTTTTCTTGTTTCACCGCATAGCGAAACTTATCATTTAAGAACTTGTATAAAAATACTTGGGTAATAATTTTAAATTCGTTTCCATCATTTCCCAAGCCATAATTTGCACACACACTTTTTAAGTTATCAATCAGTGCTTTTGTTTTGGTCATGAAGTTAATATCCTGCGTCATTTTTTCTATCGGTATTGATATTGTTGTAAATATTCGTTCACTATTAAATTATTGATGGTTTCAGTAGTAGGAAAATCCAATGGAATGTTTTCATTTTTCTTAAATTCCTGAACCACTAATTGCAATAAATAACGTTTAAAGAAAGCTTCGTTTTTCATAATATCTTCTTGTCCTTCTAATTTATTATCTACTTGTTGTTTTACTTGCATTAAGGCATTATGCAATTGCATTTCTTTAGCGTTAAGGGTTCCTTTTTCGCTCAATCTCTTATGAATACGAGTATATTTTTCATCATTGATATACTTTGCTTTTAACAGTGCATTTTTACGATTCAATTCTTTGGCTTGGTCGTAGATTTTTTGGAGTAAATGCATGTTTTCAATCATATCGGCTTGCGTAACTTCGCTCAAATTTTTCTTTTTGAAAATACGTTCTAGCTCTTCACGCAAACTTACAAATTGTGGGTCGATTTGGTCAAAATTATTTTGAAGCGATTCCCTTGTTTTGCGTAATATATTTTTGAACTCATCAGCTAATACTAACTCGCTTTCATCAACTTTGATGAATTGAAAAATCACATCTTCTAAAGCAGTGTTCAATAAATTAGCAGAAGCCTCTTCATTTCCAATGCTCTCCACAAAATTTAAGTTATCTAATCGACTTTGTGCTTCTAATAACAAGCGATTCCAAATATCAAAATCAGCAACACCATCTAAAGCTTCATATCCGTTAACTGCAATAATATTTTTCAATTCTTTAGCCGTACGTAAGGCTTTAATCAAGCGCAACAACTCGTTTTTATCTGTAAGTTGGGCGATTTGTTGTGAGAACAACTCTCTATTTTGGGTATCGTAATGGAAAAGCGTTTCTTTAATCTCCTGAATTTCCTTTTGAATTTCTTCTTCCGATTTAAACAAATGCGAATACATTTCCATTTCATCGCCTAGTTGTTCTTGCAATTCATCAAAATACATTTTGTTAGTTCGGTCAAAAGCTTTTGAAATATCAGCAAAATCAACCACATAGCCGTATTGATATTTTTTATATGGTCTATTAACTCGAGTCAAGGTTTGTAATAAATTGTGGTCTTGAATTACACGAGCCAAATACAATTTCTTTAATCGTTTGGCATCAAAACCAGTCAGCAACATGTTGTAAACAAACAACAAATCAACCTTTCCTTTTTTATAGGTGGATATTAATTCTTTACGAATGGCTTTGTCGTTTTCATCGTGTAAGATTAAAGCAGCAGTCAATTTTGGTTCATCGTGATTTCCATATTTTTCAGGCGGTTCGGCTGCCATTAAAATACTAGCATCCGTTTCTTGTTCGCCATATTTTTCCTCAAACAATCGAAACAATTCTTTTGCTTGATTCGCTGAATCACAAACCACCATTCCTCCCAAAGAAGTATCTTGTTGTTCACGTCTGAATTTAATTAAATCATTTACGATATAATCTAGTAATGGTTGCGCAAATTTTGGATGCGCATAAATCTGACGTGTACTAATATCGCCTTGTAATACTTTGATTTGATCCATTACTTCTTTCATTTCCATTTTGAAGTTACCTTCAATTTGTTCACGAATCAAACGTAACGTATAACCATCAGCAATCGACATGTTGTAGTAATACTTGTGAAAGTAATTACCAAATAACATTTTAGAATCGTATTCTTTAGCAACTTCTTTTAATAAAGGCGTTCCTGTTAAAGCAATAATCACCGCAGAACGGTCTGAATTAATCAGATTCGCTAAATAATTTCCTTTGGGATTATAACTTCTGTGTGCCTCGTCTAAGAAATATACACGTTGAATGTTAATGTCATAGCTAATATCCTTAACTGCAATGGCATCTTCTGAAAATTTCTGAATATTCACCACCGTAATTTCAGGAACTCCGCTATCATTATGAATAGCACCCACTACTTTTAAGTCAGCAATAAAATCTTGCTTGGAATTGACTTGTTTTACTTTCAAACCTCTATTAGCAAATTCGCTTGAAGCTTGAATTAATAAATCCAATCGGTCAACTATAAAATAGAATTTTGGAATAACTTGTTTCTTGGCGTAATAATCCGTTAAGTGTTTAACATTATAATAAGCTAAAGCCGTTTTTCCTGAACCTTGCGTATGCCAAATAATCCCTTTGTTTTGTCCTGCATCAATTTTAGTTGCAATAGCTTGTGTGGCAAATAACTGCGGATAACGCATGATGTGCTTTTGATACGCTACTTTTCCTGTTACTTCTTCTTCCACATAAACAATGGCGTATTGTAAAACAAATTTCAAACGTTCTTTACTAAACAAAGAAGTTAAAATTCGATTCGTTGGCGTATTCGATTGTTTATTGGTAATGTATTCAGGACTATTTTTAATAACAATCAAGTTGTTATCTTTTAAAAGTTCGTTTTCGTTCTTATCATCAATATCCTTCAACTTTTGTTGAACAGGATAATCTGCATCTTCTCTAAAATAATTGAAATTAACATTTTCATAAGCAGGCGTAGCATAGAAGGCTCCAAAAATTGGTTCTACAATACCATCTTCATATTCCATATTGTTAGAGAAAACCAACAACTGGGTAATATTAGCAAAACGTCTAAAGTGTTTATTTTTAAAACGCTGATTAATTCGAGTTCTTTCTTTGATAACGCCTTCTTGATTGTGAGGTTTTTTCACTTCAATAAAAGCCAAAGGCATTCCATTGATTAAAACCGTAATATCTGGACGAAACTCCTCATCTCCCGATTTACAAGTTAATTCTGTGGTAACGTGAAATTCATTGTTGCTGAAATTTTCAAAATCAATCAATTTGACTCCTGAAGTTGAAGTCAATCTCTCGTAAAACTTTTTTCCCAAGTCTTCATAATCCAACTCCAGATTGATTTCATCTAAAATTCGTTGCGCCTCTTGTTCTGATATTCCATTTAAAGCCGAAATCTTAGGAATGAAAATTGAAGAGAAAATATTATTACTTTCAATTCTATTCTGTTCATTCAAAGGAATATACTGATACCCCAAACGTATTAAATGTAATAAGGCTGGTATTTTTACACGAGAATCTTCGTTGAATTTCATTTATTAATTTTAAATATGTAGTATAAACCCTCAAACTTAACGAAAAAAAAGCACCTATACAACCCGTAAAAATACCTGATTTTCAAACTAGGTATTTTTACGGGGGTACCTTTGGGAGCTAAAGTAAATAAAGGTCTTGATAAAAAAATGTGGAAATCCGTAAACAGGTCATTCTTTTATTTAATTTAATATTTTAATATACTTTTTAGAATAATTTTTAAGATGTAGATACATTAAAAAAATTCAATCAAAAGGAAATGATTAATCCTTTTTTCGTATTTTTATTGATATGATTCAAAAATGAAAAGTCAATTTACCGTAGGTCAGATAATTCGATACAAAAAACAAAGAAGATCTCTTTTGGAAGAAGATTTTTATTTTGTGGTGTTAGGATTTAAAGGTCAATCTTTATGGATTCAAGTTTTAAATACAAATCCACATTATAAAGCTGGATGTTGTATTATACCTGAATCGGAAGATGATTTTGAACCTATTGAGATCTATGGTTATCATTTCATTAATTCAGAAGTTTTACTTTATGAATCCTATACTGATGAAATTGTAATAGGTGCCATTACCTTTGTAGAAGATGTAGATAATCCTATTACTTTTTATAGGTCAAAGAATGGTCTTGAATCTAATGTAACCTTTGGAATGGGTGATGATAGTCATCCTACTTTACAAGGTAAACTTGTTGTAGAATTTCCAGATGTTTTCTATGCATAAAACATTTTAAAGATATTTATGCATTTTTAAACGAATTAAAACATTTTCAAACGTTTTTAATTTAATTAAACATCTAAATATCAAAACACTACAATGCTTTACTTATATAGAAACGTGAATTTTCCACAAAATTCGCAATCTTGCTAAACGTATGTTGTCCATTCGCATTTATTCAAATTTAATTTTTCTATTAAATTTTCAATACCGCCATTTTCTTCAATCCAAATTTCAATTTTTTCCTCAATATCAAAAAAATCAATTTTAATTTCTTCAACAAAATCAGATTTAATACGAATTCCAATTGCAGGATATTTTTGATCAATAAAGTTATTGATTGATGCTAAAAAAGCTTCTATTTTATCTTTTTAAATTTTCAAAAAATATTTGGTAGTTCAATTCTTATCTAGTCCACGGAAAACCCTGTAAAACATTGATTTTACAGGGTTTTTCATTGTATATAATTTTTACTAACTAATTTATTTCCTATCGCTTCAAACTAAAATGCCCTTTTACAACTCGTCCATCTTCTAACTGAACTGAATACCAGTAATCTGATGAAGGTATTTGATTTCCATTAAAGGTTCCATCCCACCCTTGACCTAATGGACTAATCTGTTTTACTAGTTTGCCAAAACGATCAAAAATATAAATGATAGTATTAGAATTGAAACGGCTGTTTATTCCTTTTATATTCCAATAGTCATTATAACCATCACCATTTGGTGTGAAATAATTTGGAATTCCAAGCACACTAATTTCTTCCATAGCAACTCCGCAACCATTTAAATCTTTCACATAAACGGTATAAATTCCTGCTTCAATATTGGTAAACACGTTAGATGTTTGAAAATTTTCATTATCCAAACTATATTCATAATCTCCTAATCCTGTAATTAAAACTGTAACGGAATTTTCTTCTGACAAATCAACCACTTGAACATTTTCAATTGTTGCAATATTTGATGCTGTAACGGTAAGTGTTCTGGTTCGCACACAACCATTGGAATTTGTTATTTCGACTGTATAAATTCCTTCTGTATTTACAGTTAATGTATAATTTGTTTCTCCACTGATCGGATTATTATTCAAAAACCATTGATAAGTATAATTTGAAACAATAGTTTCATCTAATAATCCTGCACTGATTTCTTTTGTAAATAATGGATTGTTGCTACAAATTAGCTCATCCCCATACAATTCAATTTCAGGAACTGGGTAAACCACTAAAGGAATTGTCAAATACGCTTTACAAGTTGTATTTAATGGATTTATAACTTCAACACGGATATTTTGTGTAGCACTTAAAAACGGATTTGGTAATGGACTTGAAAGTGAATTTCCATTTCCGTCGAAATAGTTTACAATCATTCCTGTTTGAGTTCCTAGAATCGTATTTTGAAAACTAGTTGTATCAAAAGGAAAAACACCATCTTGATTAACTGGATTTGCTTCGTCATCACAAACGGTAGTCAAACTTGTTGGAATTGCAAAAGCTTCTGGTAAATCATCTACTTTGAAAGTAATAGTTGATTCATAAAAACAAGCTGATGTTGTATTGTTGGTTGCTCTAACTCGTATTGTTTGTGAAGTTGTATTAAAAGGGTTTGGCAATGGACTTGGTAATGGATTATTATTTGCATCCCAATAACTCAAGGTAACATTTGTTAATCCGTTTAAAACATCGGATTGTAAATTAGTAATGTTGAACGGAAAAATTCCATCGTGATTATCATCACACTGCGTATAGGTTTGAGGTTGAATAATTGGAATTCTTTCTACATGTAAGGTTATGTGATGCCCTAAACCAATACACTCATTATTCAATTGACTATCGACACGAACGTAAATATTTTGTGTGTTTGGATAACCAATATTCGTATAATTTGAAATATCGGAAATCGCATTTTGTTCTGCTAATGCATCTGTGACGTTTCTGTAATAAGTAATATCTAACAATTGTCCGCTTGGATATTGTGAAGCTATTTGAGCATTTGCACTACTAAAATCAAAAGTTGCAATTCCATCTGTTATGGAACCCGAAGCAACATCATCACAAACATAAAAATGCTCTTGTATGGAATTTGATATTTGAGTTGTTGAAACGACTAAATTTAAAGTTGCAATTCTAAAACAACCATTGCTATTTTGAACTCTAATAAATACTTGGTCTGTACTTACCGTTTGATTCGTATAAGCTGTAAAATTTAATATCGGGTTTGTATTGCTTTGTGCTTCAGTAGATGTTTCAAAATATGAAAAAGTTAAACCAGTCGTGGATACAACTAATGAAGCATTTGTTTGAGTCAAATTAAAAGCACTATAACCATCATTGTTATCATCACATTGTTTTAAACTAGCAACGGTAGTAATAACAGGCAAACTAAATACTTCTATTTGAAACGAAGTAGTAGCAAAACAAGTTGTATTTTGGTTATTCGCTACTTTCACATAAATAGTTTCTTGTAGATTTGAATTTACATAGCTTGTTGGGTTACTAATTAAATCGGTTAAAGCAGCATCTTTATAATATGAAACTGTAAAATTAGTTGGTGACTGACCATTCAAAATGGCAGCTTGTCTATTAGTTAAATTAAAAACTACTCTGCCATCTGTATCTGTACCAAAAGAAGTATTGTCGCAAAGTTGAATTGGCGATACTGATAGACTTGGTCTTGGGCTTTCAAAAACTTGAATATCAAAAGTTGTAGTTGCTTTACAATTTGGATTTGCAATATTATAAACTTCTGCAATAATCGTTTGGCTTTGATAAGCCGTTGTGTTTGGAAAACTTATAGGATTTGCAATTACAACATTGTTCGAATAATTGGTAGCATTAGCAAAATAGCGCACATTAAATTGCGATTCTGATTGACCATTTAAAATAGCTAGTTTTCGTGACGTTAAATCAAAATTATAGAAGCCATCATTGTTATCATCGCAAATTGAAATGTTGTTAGGTTGTGTGGCTGTGGGAACTGCAGAAATTATTATATCTCTTGTCGTTACGCCTGTTCCACTGCTACTTGTTGCTGTAACCGAAACTGTATAAGTTCCTGGTGCTGTATAAGTATGAGTTGGTGATAAACTATTTGAGGTATTTCCATCACCAAAATTCCATACAGCGCTTGTGGCTGTGGCATTTCCTAATTGAAATTGTGTTGCCTCTCCTACACATGCATTTTGAAACCTTATACTCGGAGCGAAAAATGATTGATTAAAAGATGGCAAACCTAATTTACTTAATCTTCCAGACAGATCAATTCCATCTAAAACAAAATTACATCCTAAACCTAAAATATTTGGGTTATTTATTACTCCTAACTTTGTCCTGTTATTAAACGCTATATATATTTTATTATCTGGACCCAATTGCAACTGACCAGGTATATTGCCGTTGTGTATCGTAATTCTGGAATTTGGAATATCAACTGCATTCATATTAAATTGATAAATCTTTCCAAAACTATTTGCTATGTATAAGATCGACTCGTCAGGAGAAAAAGCAGCACCTACTAATTCCCCTACCTCGTTTAGTAAGGTAATTTCGTTTGATAATACGCCCGTTAAATTATTAAAATCAAACAACTGAGCTATGTCCATTACACTAGTAAAGGCTAATTTAGAACCGCTAGGGGATATTTTAATTGACCCAGCTTCAAAAAAATCTAATGTTGACCCTGTTAAAATTGCTCCAATATTAGTAACTACTGGATTTAAATCTAAACCTAAAGAAGTTAACTTATAAGCAAAAAAGCTATTATTATTTAATCCATGGGTAATTATCCAATAATCTTGCCCATTTGCATGTTTAGTAACCCCCAAATGCTCAGCTGTTGGCGAGTAAACTAATATGTTTTTATCCGCTGTTACTGCTCCATTCCCACCATCCAAGTTCATATCCACTACAGAATACCTAAACCCATTTGGATTACTCTCTTCTGGTGTTGTAAAAACATAAAATAAATTATTTGAACCTGGCTTAGGTACAATAGTAGCAGATTGAACACTTGAAGGATGTCCCATTAATCCAGTACCATTTAACATTACAGAATGATTACGATTATAAACAGTTATACCATCAGTATAAAACAACAATTGACCACTTGAATTTGAGATGGTAGCACAACCTTCATCAGTAACTAATTGCCCGTTAGTTAAAGCTACAGGAACACCGCTATTAAAATTTAAACCTGCGTTTTGACCAAAATACCAAATGTTGGCTTCACCTTGAGCATGTGAAACCAACATTGACATTAAAAATAATATACTAAAATATATTTTCACAAAAAATTAATTAACCCATTCAACAAACAACTTAAATTCTAAATTTATTTCAGGAAAAGTATATGTAATTGTTGTTGGTTTTGTTTCTATATAATTACTAAAACTAATTTCTCGATAATCTGGCGGTCCATTTAACAAATCTGCTCCAGCTATTCCATTATCAATATCAGCTAAACCAAATTTTAGAGAAGCATTTTGGTTTATGAATAATTCAGCATTGCTACAATCCCATGTCATGTTTCCTTGATTTTCTATTATATTCGAAAGATACCAAAAAACAGGACTATAAATATTGTCTAATGGATTACCTAATTTATTTTTTGACAACCCAAAACGCAAATCAGCTAAATGATTTGGACTTGTTGTTGGAAACTCAGGATCATAAGTGGTGTTTATACCATAAAAAGAAATAATCTGTACACCATTTATTTTGAGTGCATTTCCCCTAGATACTGTAACAATCACTTGATTTTCTGAAACCACGTTATCTTGATTTTTGGCTCTTACTGAAATCCTTTTTTGACCTAAAGTATCAAAATTAAAGTTTAATACATGGCTTGTACCAAACTGTCTAATAGCATAACCACCAGTCGCAAAATTATCAGTAGAGGCCCATAGTTCTTTAATTTCTTCATTAGCATCAACAGTTATAGTAAATGCTTGATCAATACTAACCGTTGTTTCACTTGAGACTAAATTAATTGAAAATGAAGCTGTATTATTATCTTCTGTTGAACAACTTACAAGTGATACTATAAGCAAAAAAAATAGGTTTTTTTTCATAATGATTAGTTGAAAATCTGATTATATTTTTTTTTACAAATTTATGATTAGTTCCAAAAAAGTCTATGTTGATAGTATCATTTTTTATAGTTCCTTTGCTAATAACTTTAGAATATCTATTGGTTTTACTTCCTTTAAAAGAATAAAACGATTCCATGAATATTTTTTGTCCTTCTATAAAATATCTACCTCCATAATAAATAGAATTTTTACTTCTTACTTTATCAAAATTACCAAAATACAAATAAGAATCTTCTTTAAAATATCCATCAGAATGAAACTTATAAATCATAGGGTTAAATCTTTGACTTTCATTTGAATCTATTCCTTCAAAAGTTTCAATGTAATAAGAATTAGTATCTAAAACTTTAAATCCATCGTCTGATATTTTTTTGTTTAAAGAATACATTTCCTTATTAACTATGGGTTCTCCATCATTATTTAATTCAATTCTACAAGAAGGATGAACACAAGATAAGGATAAAACAAAAATTGATACTAATAAAAAAAAATCTAACTACCATGATGTGAATATATTTGGAACATTATATTGAAAATAACCGTTCCAAGAACTACTACATTTCTTTAATACAATCATTTTAGTACTAATAAATTTTATTCAAAATCTCTTTAGAATCTAGTATAGGCTTATTTGAATCTTTACTAAACTTATAAATAAAATTTACATCAATTGAATTATTATCTCTATAATTAATAACTTTAAAAATTTTAAAAATTGAATCATTTAAAACAACACCTTGATGCTCTTGCAAAAAATAATCATTCAATGAGTCTTTATTTTTTTTCTTGAAATCTGATTTAAAAAATTGAAGTATTATACTATCATTTTTTATTGAATAAACGCCTTTTCCATCTAAATCATTTTCTAAAATTTTACATGAGCTAGGTAAATCATTAAATCTTTTTAATTGAATTAATCTTGATTTATAATTATTAATTGCATTTTCAATTGTATTTTCCTTTTTAGTGTCAATTAAACAATAATTATTAGAAACACTATTATATCTACCCTCATTTACAAGGATTCCTTCTTTAAATAACAAAAAGACATCTATAGATTTTTCAAATTCTGAAGATGAATCTTTATAGTAAAAACCATCCATCCGTAAAGTACTATTACTATTTCTAATGTCTTCAATATATAATAGTTTCTCCTCATTTTGCTTTTTAGAAGCACAAGAAAAAAATAATATTGAAAAAAAAACTAGCTTATATTTTACCATGATGTAAATTGATTAGATGTTTTATATTGAAAATAACTATTCCAATTCCAAGATTGATTCTCAAAACCTCTCTGTCTTTTATCTAGCGGACCAAATTTTAAATTATGAATTGCCTGATCTTGAATAGCATGTCTAACATGTTCACTATTTACACCTACTCTATAATTTTTATAACCAACAGTTAGAGCACCCAGTCTATATTTAGTACCTTCCTCTAGAACATAACCATTTGGCATTCTTCTACCAAATTTGTCAATCTCTGGTTTTCCTCTATGACCTCCTTCTAAACTCTCTTCACCTTCATAATCTCTTTTACCTGTCATTAAATTAAAACCAGCAGTATAATCTTGATACGATAAATTCAATGCTGCTGTCCTAAAACTATCTCCACCATCTCCTAAAGGCCCTATTGAACCATCATTCTCATATACAATTTTGAAATCACCACTTTGTATTCCTACCATTCCTGTTTGCTGATTAAAATCTCCTTTCCAAAAATTTGTACCTAAAGTAAATCTAGTTTTACCGTCACCATAACTTACTAGAGCTGAATATCTAAATTCTCTAGAATTGGCACCAAAACCATTATAGTTTGAGTATTCCATAATACCATAACCTCCAGAAACACTAAAATTACCATCATCATATGTTACCCCAAAACTTATTCCTGCACCAGCTGAATTTCCAAAAGCAATAGTGGGAGACGCTGATAATGTCCAATCTCCAATAGGCACGCTAATTGCTGGCATAAACCCAGCGGCAAAAGATGTTGCAGCAAGCTGACCAAAACTACCAACTGAAAAAAGAGACATAGGAGAAATTCCTCCAGTAATACCGCCAATTATAGCACCACCTCCAATTGCCATTCCAAAACCTCCCCATGACCAATCACCAGTTTTTATTGCATATGCAATATAACTAATTCCTCCTGAAATTGCACCAATCATAGCCCCAATTAAAATTGGAGTCCAAAATAACTCACCGCTTGAATCAGTATATTTCAGAGGGTTGTTTAAAACATACGAATATCTATTATAATTTTGAGTATTATACGGGTCTTGAATAAAATTATCAGGCTGTAAAAATCTATGTACAACCGGGTCATATAATCTTCCATTCATATGAATTAAATTTACACCTTGTAAATGCTCATGACCAGTATATCCCCTATCCATAACGGTTAAAGCATTTAAATTATTGCCGCTACCATCTTGAACTTTTTTAATATTACCCCAAGCATCAAATAAACGTTTTTCAACAATATTCCCCGTATTATCTGTTATTGCAACAATACTACTTAAATAATCCCTGTGAAGGTATAAATAATTTTGTGTAGTTCCGTCACTCTTTAAAACTATTGGTGCTGAATATGCATCTCCCCCTATAAAAGTTAAAAATTCAACTGTACCGTTTATAATATCTTGTTTTATTTCCATACTTCCATCTGAAGAATAATGTCTTCTAAATTTTCTCAAAAGTTTATCTGCTTCCAAACTACCGTAATACATTGTAGAACGACTATTATTCATGTTATAAATAAAACTTAATTTATCTTTACCTTCTTCAATTATGTCAATTGGACTCTTAAAAGCATTATAAGTAATGTCTAAATTCGCTCTACTCAAATAATAATCTGTAAATTTTGAATTGGTTTCAATAGAACTATTTTGAAAATGTTTTGGAACCGAATTTGAGGAGTTTACATTTGTATAGTTGTACGTCCCAACATTATTTTCTTGAATTCTTCCCAAATTATCATAATTTTGATTAAAAATTTCAACTTCACTTACTTTTATATTATCTAAAGAGAAAACAATAGGAGATTGAAAATCAAATTCATTACCTGCTATTATCTTAAGAGAAATTTCAGAATAATTTGTTACTGTATGTTGAAATGAAAACGTATCATGCTGTGAAGCAATACCATGTTCTGTTTCAACTGTTTCACCAGTTGTTGGGTTTTTTTCTATTACTATGTACTTAATTATGTTACCTAAAACTAAATTCCTAAAATACAAATTCCCAGAAAATTGATATACCTGACCAACTATTGATCCGTTTTTAACAACCTTTTCTGTACCTTGAAAATTAATATTAGTTTCTATATTTAGCCTAGAATAAATTGAATTTGAAATATTAGAAACTGTAACACCTGAGTTAGTTGGTAAAAATCCATCTGTAGCACTTGTAAAGGTAAAGTTATGCAATTCGTTATTATTACTCCAAGTTGTTAATCTATCCAAATTATCATAAGTAAAATCTTCTCTATAATCGAACAAACTATTATAACGATAAGTCAAATTTGATCTTTGTTGCTCAAAAGAAGTTTGTAATGTCATAATGTTAACTGACGGAGTAGCTATTTTATCATGTTTAAATTGAGTAGGAAATCCAAACTGGTCATAAGTATTATTAACAGTTATTCCATTTCCATAATTTCCATTCAATAATTGACCATACCCATTTACTTTGGTTGTTTGCCATAGAACTTGGTTGGTTTCATCGTCTAAAATTTGCCAATGATGCCCATTTTTATATGTATTTCTTATCCACTTAGAAGACTGCTTGTTATCAGAAGTATTTATCGCTAAATATAACTCTTTCTCAGCTCTTCCGAAAGCATCAAATTGAGTTGCTCTTTGGTAGTATGCATTAAATCCGCTTTCGTCATTAAAATTCATTCTTTTATAATTATCATATCCATAAGAATATAATGTAAAAAAACCTCCTGCAAAGTCATCATATCTGACACTCATTAACAACTTAGATGTTGAATCATAGGTATAAGTTGTTTTTGTATTAGTTGGATTGCCATTTATTCCTTGAATTATTTTTTCAGTAACCTTACCAAAATCATCAATTGTATAATTAGTTATTCCGTTAGGATTTTTTTCTCTTTTTAATTCTCCAAATTCGTTATATTCATATTCGTAAATTCCTGCACTAGGATCAGTCAATTTAGATTTTCTTCCCCATCCATCTTGTTCAATATGAACTACAACTCCATTAAAATCAGATTGTTTCAAGTTACCATTTGCAAAATATTGGTAGTTAATTGTACCACCATTGTCAGTCATAGATAAAATATAACCAAGTGAATTTTTCACTACTGTCTTATTAATTGTCCCGTCACTAAATATAGTTGTTAATCCATTGTAATTAACTGTTGATGTTTTTCCTTTATGATCTAAAACCTGAACAACTCTTCCATATTGGTCAAAAGTGGTTGTAGTAGAAAGACCAGACCATTGAGGCATAATTGTTAATTGTGGCTCATATTCTTTTACAATTCTATCATGAATATCAAATTCGAAAGTTTGAAAAATGTTTTTAGGATCTGAAATTGCTCCATCATTTATTGTTCTATATCCATCAGCTATTTTTCTTCCTAAATCATCTATATAAGTGAAACTTGCAGAATTATCATCACCTGTACTAGACATCGTGTAAAATCCACTGGTTCCTGGACTTAGCCAAGAATAACTAAAGTTTAAACTTTTCCCTAAGTAATCACTTTCTTTAATTTTTTTCCCCCACGAATCATACATGTAATTAGTGGTTAATGGAAAACCTGCATTCGAAGGTAAAGTTTGAGATAAAAGCAGACCATTTTTAGAGTTGTAGGTAAATGATGTAATTAAACCTTCAATATCTGTACTTGTTTGTAAAAATCTACCAGATGAATCATATGAAAAATTAGATATTCTTGGAATCATACCTAAAGCTGTTATCTTTTTCTGTGTTATATTTCCAAAAATATCATATAAGTTTTCTTCAGTGAGATAATTTGTTAAATGCCCTTTTTTTTGAATTTTAGACACTAAGTTTTCATTATTATATGTGTAAATCTCTTCCCCTGTCATAGTATCTCCATTATGATTAACTGTAGAATTTTTCTTCTTCAATCTACCTACAACGTAAAAAGGTAATGCTGTTGCTGGATAATATTCAATATCAACAACCTCTGTTTTATCAACTACGGAACCATTTTTAGAAACTGTGGTTATTTTAGTTGGATTATTATTAACATCAAAAAGGGTACTTACTTCTTTTGATGTCCCCTCTAAACCATTTCTAGATATTGTTTCTGAATTTTTTACTTTGTAAACTTTGTTTGGCAATAAGTCATCTACATAAGTCATATTTGTTTTATTCATAAAATCAGAAGGTGTATAATTCACAAAATTACCATATACATCACCTGATACCGAATAAGTTTCAATTACCAATCCTCTTTTACTGATGTCATGTTTAGAAACAGAAGAAACAATTGGATTATTATCATTAAACCAATTTGTTCTTGCAATTCCTCTAAAACCTAAAAATCCAAAACCTTCAGTATTTGATACGGCCCCATAATATTTTAATTTTTGTTGTTTATATTGAGTTGCTGTTACTTGCTCCAATTTAGATACAACTTTAAAATTGTTGGCAACATTAATATCAAAATTAGGATAATTTTCAGTGTAAGTTGACGGTTCAAAAACGTTATCATAAGAAAAATCCTGACTATTTAAAGGTTGGTAAGTTATTACTTCTTTTACACCACTACCCAAAATAATTTCTTTCAATGCAGTATCAATTACATTGTCTTTAGGCGAAATTGCACTGTAGATATTATTATTAGAAATAAAACTTATTTGTTTATTTGAGTTTACCTTATCAAAAGATAGAGATACTGCAATTGGGAAATGATTTAGACCACTAAAATCCATCTTAGTAGTATACATAGATGACTCAAAAGTAGTTCCTTTATTACTGTAATATCTTACAGAAATAAATCTATTTTGATTTACATAATCAGCATTTCCAGAATATACATATCTACATTTAGTCAAAATAATATCTGTTTTCCCATCATTATTGAAATCATTAGGAATAATTTGTTGAATTGTACTGGCATTACCGTCATAAAAACCTGTAAAATACGAACCAATTCCTAAATCAACTTCAGTCATAATAACATCTGTTCCAGTTGAAATATATTTTGTAAACAATGGACTTAAATTCTCTTTAGGAATTATAAAATCAGATTTACCGTCACCATTATAATCGCCCATTAATACTGGTTTAGTCAAATTAATATTTGTAGAATTAATAATTTTCAATAAGACAAAATTATTACTAGCTGTCAAAGTATAAATTCTACAAATATTATTATCAAAAACGTATATATCAGATTTTCCATCACCATTAAAATCAGCAATCATAAACTTTGAACTAGAAGACACTTGTAAATATCCTGAAACATTTATGTAGTCAGTTGTTATTCTTCTATCTAAATTTAAAAGATATGATTTTCCTCCAGGATTAGTATATGTTGCATTATGACCATTACAACCACCTGTAAAATATGTTACACTTACTGGTTTCTCAATTATTACTACATCTGAAAGTCCATCACCATTAAAATCACCAGTTACATATTCTTTGGGTATATCTCTTACAATTTCATTATAAGTTGGTTCATCTGGATCGATCGGAACGATTATATTATTTGAATCAATAAAAGTATCTCTATTAGGCTCTATTCCAATGCCCCCATCATCACAAGGTGATGTCCAATATCCAAATGTAAACTTAGGAAATTGATATGTTCTTGAATATTGAAAATAAATTGGATTAGTTATACCTGTAGAGTATGTATTGAATGTAGTGGTGTTTGTAGAAACATTATTTTGAACAACACACCATCCTTGCATAGGCATTAATTTATTATTCCAACTCAACCATGATATTGGGAAAATTTCCGAAAAGGTACCCACATTATGTTCACTACCTATATTCAAACTTGAATCTTCAATATTTGAAAATAGCCAATATTTCTTTTTCGAATTTGTTCCAGTTGTTGGATACAATATTATATCCATGTTGCCATCACCATCGAAATCACCTTGAACTGTTGATGAATTATCGGATCTTATATTATTAACGGTAAGATTAGCTGAGTTTGTGTTAAAAGAAATATCTTCACTTGTTGTATCATATCTAAAAAGTGTAGGATTAAAACTCTTACTATTATCTCCATTTTTCTCTGTGATACTAATTAATCTTTCATATCCCAAAGAAGTAATTTCATGTGATAATAAATAGTTTCTGAAGCCAACATTTTCTCCCTTTACTCTAATTTCACTTAAAATAATATTTTTGATAAAATTTTGCCCCCCAATGTAAGCTTGCTCATTTCTATTCCTTGTCTTGTAAATAAAAGAAATTTCATTAATTGGAGTAATTGATAATCTTGCTCCATACTTAATTGAACTTATTGACAAACAATTATTAGAATTTAAATATTCATAAGATATTCTTACACCTTGAGGATTCTCCCAATAAACTATGGCCCAATCTGTTAAAGATCTTGAATTAGTAGAATTTCCATAATAAGCAATTGATCCATCTGGATATCTTACTATAAAATAAGCAGGTCCGTAACTTGGACCACTTGGATGAACACCATAAGAGGTTACTTGAATATTTGAAAAATTTTCAGTTTCGTAAATTGTCTCATTAGCTCCATAAATCCCCGAAGTTCCATTTTTCACAATTAATCTTTGTCCATCAAATGCAAATCTATCCATAACATTAAAATCTACAGCATCTACCAGATTATCATGATATTTAGAGCTTGGTATTCTTGTTATTACTGAAACCCCTGAAATATTCCAACCATAACCTGCTATTCCATTATTTCCTTGACTATTATAACTTAAAGAAATTTGAGGAACTATCCCATTTATTCCTGGAGGAACTGCTATAGGAATATTATATGTAGCTCCTCCTGTTAGTGAAACAGAAAGTTGTCCTTCAGTAACTCCTACTTCAGTTGAACTTCCGGTTGGTGAACTTGGACTTACACTACTAAATTGAGTGATAGATTTATTTAGATTTGTTTTATTTTCTTGTACATTACTTCTTTTGATAGGAATAATACCCTGAACAGGAGAATTTCCAAAAATATCATCCTGTGAATATGACACATAAAAGCTTAATGAAATTAAAAAACATAATAACTTTTTCATTTGTTAATTTTTAATAATTTTTATATTTTTTTGATCCCCATTCGTATAATTCAAACTTAAAAAGTAAACTCCGATAGGATATTCCTGAAATGAAATAACCAAAGAATTTTGAGACAAGTTTTCTTTAATAGTTCTCAATACCTGACCATTCAAAGTGAACACATCTATGCTTGAAACTTTATTTTCATCAACCAATTCCCACTTTAAAAAAAGTTCTTCTTTAACAGGATTGGGATAGTATGAAATAACATCCTCAGGAAAGAATTTTTGCATGTCAGTTTCTTCTAAATTAGAAATCTCTTTATATGTTTCTTGAGCATTTCTAGATAAACAACTAGGACACCATTTCCTTTGAATTTGATTACCTGCATCATCATATTCAAAACGAATTTTTTGAGCTTGTGTAAATAAAGAGACAAGCATAAAGAGAACGAATAGTTTCAATTTCATAATATATAGTCATTTGAATTTCGTACAAAATTCAAATAATTGAAACTAAGAGCAAAGAAAATTTTAACATTTAACCAAATGTATACCTGAGGTATAATTATTGTTAAAATTTAAATATAACCACGAGATTTGGCTTCTTTTAGAATATTTTCATCCTCATTAAGATTCAAGGATTGTTTTATTTTAGATATTCTTTTCTTGATTGTAATTTCAGAAACTGACAATTCACTTGCAATTTCATTAATCTTAAAACCAAAAGATAGGTATTGAAGTATTAATCTATTTTTCTCATTAATAAAAACTTCATTTTCCCATATTTCTTCTAATTGCTCAACGACAAAAAAACTTCTATATTTATTTCCTGACAAAACATTTTCAATAATTTCTAGAAATACATCACCACTTACGTCCATTTTGGTAGCAATTCCGTCGGGAGATACATTTTGAACTATATCAAACAATGTAATATTGTCAATACTAGCAGTTAATATTATTGTTTTACAATTTGGAAAAATATTCTTTAAGTAAAGGCATACATCAGTGCCATTAAAAATATTTTCTAGAGGATAAATAGGCATTGAATAATCAATAATTGCTAAATCAATATTTGTATTTATTTCTTTAGCACTATTAATTTTTAAATAGGCTTCCTCACACGAATTTGCCTCAATGTAATTAACATTATCCCCTAATACATTTGAAAATGAAAGTATCATCTTATAACCTTCAATTGTCATTTGATGATCTTCTGCAATAAAAATATTCAAATTTAAAAAATTTCTAAGTTAATATTATTGTATTTTTAGGGGGTACCGCAATAATACTAATATTTATTTGATTCGCAATAAATTTTAATCAATTTTGATTTTAAGTATGTCAAATAATAACTTTTACATATGAGTATATAACTTAATTCGTTTTACAGCATCTTATAAAATTTTGAATTAATAGCATTAAATCCTCCTTAAAAAAGTTCGAAACGCCTCTTCTCTGCTCAAAACAGTTTACAATTAAATCATAATCCCAATTAAGTTTTACGTGAATTTCAGTTTCAATTGGTATAAAACCTTTTCCATAATTTTTTTCAGAATTCATTTTCTTTAAAGCTCTTTTTTTTTTAATGTTAATTCAATTAAATATTAAATTCTCCTCAGTCGCTCGAAAGTGACTCACAACATAAAGATTTTTAATCTCAACTATATATAATAAACTATTATTCTTTATCTAAAAAATTCATGTTTCGCAATTCTTTTTGCATTTTCTACTTTTTGCACTTTTACATAATTTAGAAAAACACGTTCCGATTTATGTCCGCTAATCGCCATAATATCTTGAATAGGCATACCAGCTTTAAATGCATTTGTACAAAAAGACCTTCTTGCTGTATGTGATGAAACAAATTTATATTTTGGCAAATTATACTCCTCCACCTTATTCCCTACTGTTCTCGTTAATGAATGATTATCAGTAATTTTTGCTTTCTTACAGATTGATTTAATGTGCTCATTAATCAATCCAGAGTAAATATAATCTGGCAATTTCCCCTCTCGTTTTTCTATTATTGAATTCACTATTGAATTCAATGGAATAATTACAGCATTAGATGTTTTCATTTGTCTTAGTTGAAAATATTTCACACCATCTTCTTCAAATATAACTTGGTATGGCTTTTTTAATAATCCTAACATGTCTGAAACTCTTAAACCAGTATAACTACTAATTAAAAAGATGTCTCTTACACCATCTAAAATTGGATCTTTTAAATCTAATTCTTGTATTCTCTTTAATTCCTCTACGGTTAAATAAACATGATCTATTTCCTCAGTCATCTTAGAAAAATAGCCTTTTTTGAATTCATTATTGTTATGAATACCTTCTTCATAAGCATAACCTAAAATTGTTTTTAATTTTTGAATAATTGTACCAAGATAGTTTTTAGAATAATTAAGAGAAGATAAATACAATACATAATCATTATAAAATTCTCTATTACAATCATTAAATGAAAATTTTTTCAATTTTCTATCTTCTATATATTCTTGCAATCTGGATAAACCAGTTTTATAGGTTTTTAATGTTCCTTGACCTAATTTTTTCTTTGTGTATGGACTATTGTGAACGGAATAATAATCTAAGAACCATTTATAATATGAGATCAAATTACTTTTATAACTCTCAACTTTCGCTTTTTCTTTATCAGCAACACTAGTTTTGCCAAAAGCATCTAACATTATTTTCTGAACAATACCTTCTGAAATATCCGTTTCATCAATTGCCGAAATTGACTTATTGAATTTATACATAGCTTCAGATAATTTTGTATTAATGTCTGCTGCTCCAAATACTGAAGATGGAATTTTTAGTCTTTCTTTTCTACTATCCCACTCTTTTGAATTCTGAATCATGTATCCTGTAGAAGTTCTTAATCTAATAGAACCATTTGAATTTCTGTATTCAAAATTTATTGAATACTTTTTTGTACTTTTGCGAAGGTAAAATCTAATTTTCATTACTGTCTTTTTTAAAAAAATTAACATTATTGTAATATTAGATTTTGGCAAATTTTAATCAAAATATTGTGACCAAAATTGTGACCATTCTAAACCATTTGAGTCCATTTCTGTCCACTTAAACAAAAAAATGATTTAAAAAAGCCTCTGAAAAACATCGAATTGACGCGAAAACAGTAAAAAAAGTGACTGAAAACCTCCTGCAGTCGAGGTCACAAAATACTAAAGCGTTCAATCTTTTTGAACGCTTTTTTTTATATCTTAACTCAGTGTAAATCTACAAAAAACATGGATAATTCTATAGAAAATCGCGTAAGATTAGTTGAAACCTTGTTTCAAAATCTTGATGTGGAAATTATAGATTTCCAAAAAGAAACAAAATTAGGTTGCATTGCTGGTTGCGGAAAATGTTGCTCAACACCAGAAATTGATGCTTCGCCACTTGAGTTTTTACCTTGGGCTTTTCATATTTTTTTAAACGGTCAAGCTGAAGAAACGCTAATAGAATTAGAACAAAGCACAACAGCTACTTGCTTTTTATATCGTCCAAAATCGTTAGCAGAATTTACATCCGGAAATTGCAGTACCTACCAATATCGAGGATTAATTTGCAGACTTTTTGGCTTTGGTGCCACAACGGATAAATATGGAAAATTACGCATTGCAACGTGTAATATTATCAAAGAAGGACAAGCAACAAATTTTGAAAATGCCACAATTGCTATAAATACTGATTTATCTGTGCCTATATTTACAGAATACTACATGCAACTTTCGCAAATAGATTTTAAGCTTGGAAATGTTTTTTTGCCAGTAAATAAAGCTATGAAAGCCGCTTTAGAAGAAGTTTTACAATATTATGCTTACAGACCTTTTCCTGATAACTACAAAAAATCTATATAAAAGATTTATTTTCAGTTTGTTGAATTAAAAGTAACAAATCAAACAAACTACCAAATTATAGCCTACCTTCGGTAAAAAATTATGACCATTGAGCAACGTGTTGTTTTGGTAGAAGAATTATTCCAAAATTTGGATGTTGAAATAAAAGAATTTCAATCACACACTAAATTAAGTTGCGTTACTGGTTGTGGCAAATGTTGCAATCATCCCGAAATTGATGCTTCACCTTTAGAGTTTTTACCTTGGGCTTTTCACTTATTTTTAAATGGTGAAGCCGAAAAAGTATTAAACACACTAAACAAATCTACTGTAAACCGATGTTTTATTTATAATCCGCTTTCATTGTTGGATAAAAACAAAGGAAATTGCAGCAGTTATCAATATCGAGGTTTAATTTGCCGTCTTTTTGGATTTGGAGCCAATACCGATAAATATGGTCAATTGCGATTGGCAACTTGCAAAATTATCAAAGAAGGACAAGCTGAAAATTACAATAAATCAACCGAATTAATCAATAAAGGCTTACCGGTTCCCATTTTTACAGACTACTATATGAATTTATCCCAAATCGATTTTCAATTGGGAAATGTAATTGTTCCAATAAATAAAGCACTCAAATTAGCTATCGAAGAAGTATTGCAATATTACGCCTATCGTCCAATGCCAAACGGACATTTTAATTGTGCTTAACCTAAATATTTTTCACCGATTACTTTTCGAATCGAGATAAAACCAATTTGATTCAAATCAATTTCCGAACGTTTTACCCAAATTAACTCTTGAATTTCGTCTTCTGCTTCCACTTTAATTACATCGGAAGTTAATGCACATTCATAAAAAATATCCATTGTTCTATATGGTACATTTTTATACAAATAATTGTTTGGAGAAGTAGTGATGTATTTTAAATCATTATTTGAAATTTCAATTCCTAATTCTTCTTTGATTTCTCTAAAAGCCGCTTCTTCAGCAGTTTCATTTGGGTCGATAAATCCACCCGGCAAATCCCATTTTCCTTTGTCTGGGTCGACATTTCTAACCGTAAACAACACTTTGTCTTCAAACGTAAAAACAATCGCTACAGCAGCCGCAATGTTATGATAATAGGTAAAACCACAATCATCACACAAAAAACGACGATTATCAGGAAACGTAAAATGGGTTGAAGCACAACTTGGGCAAAATTTGAAAAATGTCATTTTTATAGTGATTAGTGATAGTACAAATTTACTTTTAAATTTTCAATTTGAACTTGAAACCTGAACAATTACAAATTTACTATGATACTATTTATGAAAATCCGTAATCATCAGCGTTTTGCACAAGCAAATCCGTTTTATCCGTGTGCTAAATGAAGTGCAACGTCCTAGTAAAAATTAAACATATAAGTCATATAAGGAAAAAACAAGTAAACGTTACGTTGAATTGAGTTCGTATAAGATTTCAAAGATTATTTTAAATTTCTAAAATCTGTGTTCCAAAAACCTGAAACAAAAACAAAGTGAAACGCCTCTGAGTAACTCTCTCAACACAAACCATTTCAAAAAACTCTGTAAAACTCTGTGTAAAACTTTGAGAAATTTTGTGCTACAAACTTGAAACTTGAAACCTGAAACTATATAACTATATTTGTCACATGAAGCATTTAGTCATCATAGGAACCGTTTGGCCCGAACCAAATTCAACAGCAGCTGGAAGCAGAATGTTGCAACTCATTTCGTTGTTTCAAAAGCAAGATTATGAAATAACATTTTTGTGTTCGGCTTCTAAATCCGATTTTTCGTTTGATTTGAGTCAGATTTCGGTTAAAACCAAAGCCATTCAACTGAATGATAGTAGTTTTGATACTGAAATTACAGCATTAAATCCAAATGTTGTCCTTTTTGACCGATTTATGATAGAAGAGCAATACGGTTGGCGTGTGATGGAAAATTGCCCGAATGCTTTACGGATTTTAGACACTGAAGACTTACATTTTTTACGAAAAGCCAGAGAAGTGGCCTACAAACAAAATCGTGAGTTGGTTTTTGAAGATTATATTTCAGATGTTTTTAAACGCGAAATAGCTTCCATTTATAGATGCGATTTGACTTTATTGATTTCTGAATACGAAATGCAATTGGCAACAGAAACATTCAAAATTGATGCTTCTATTTTATACTATTTACCTTTTTTATCAGAAGATATGAATACAAATGTCAAAAAATTTGAAGACAGACAACATTTTGTAAGCATTGGTAACTTTTTGCACGAACCCAATTGGCAAACCGTTTTAGCCTTAAAAAAATGTTGGAAATCAATCAAAAAACAACTTCCCGAAGCCGAACTTAATATTTATGGTGCATATGTTTCGGAAAAAGCCAAGCAATTGCACAACGAAAAAGAAGGGTTTCTAATTAAAGGAAGAGCCGAAAGTGTTACTCAAGTGTATTCGAACGCAAAACTTTTGTTAGCACCAATTCCCTACGGTGCTGGTTTGAAAGGCAAATTGTTTGAAGCCATGCAATTGGGATTACCTTCAATAACCACAAAAATGGGTGCCGAAGCAATGAACGGAAATTTAGATTGGAATGGATTCATCACTTCCGATGAAGATGATTTTATAGAAAAAGTAATCAAATTGTATAACGATAAATCGCTTTGGGAAACCGCTCAAAAAAATGGTTATGAAATCATTGAAAAACGATTCAAAAAGGAATTATTTACAAGTGATTTTATGAATAGAATTGAAGCACTTCAACTAGATTTAAAAACGCATAGAAATCAAAACTTCTTGGGACAAATTTTGCAACATCAAGGTTTACAAAGTACAAAGTATATGAGTAAATGGATTGAATCGAAAAATGCAATTTAATTAGCGAAAAGTCTATAGAGAAACATTATAATAAGTCCTGGTAAAATTAAAAGTAAACAACCAAATAACACATCCGCTCTTGTAACTTTTCTATTTTTTGGATATCCGTTACTACCTCCAATTTTAAAACCTATACCTTCCATACGACTTGGCATATAAGGATATTCGCCTATCCAAGGTTTTAAAATATTTTTTAAGAATTCATAACTCAATAAAACGATAATTGGTGTCAATCCTAATATTGTATAGTTAATCCATTTTGGATTAAAAAATATTAAACTATACAAAAAAGAGAAAAAGAAAAAAACAATTGAAACAACAATTCTATTCTTATACCTTTCTTTTTTCATTGTTTCAGCAATAAAGAAAACATATAAATAAACTATAAGAAAAATAATAAAATAGATTATTTCCAAAATTCAAAATTTAAATTATCCGTGTATCGTCTCCGATTTTCCGTAGCTTTCAATCACTTTTGCTTCAAATTCTAGCCATTCTTCCCAACGTTTTTTAACATCGTAACCTTCTTCTGCTAATTCGTGCGCAAATTGTAAAAATGAAGTATAATGGTTGGCTTCTGAAATCATTAATTCTCTATAAAAAACAGCTAATTCTTCGTCTTGAATATTATCAGAAAGTACTTTAAAACGTTCACAACTTCTGGCTTCAATCATTGCAGCAAATAACATGCGTTCTACTATTAAATGCTTGCGATTTCCGGGTTTCATAAACTTGAATAAATCGTTTACATAACTATCTTTTCGTTCGCGTCCTAAAACCCAACCTCGAGCTTTAATAATTTCATGTACTTGCTCAAAATGGTCTAACTCTTCTTTTGAAATTTTGGTTAATTCCGTTGTAATTTCTGTAAATTCAGGCAATAAATTAATTAACATAATCGCATTGGAAGCCGCTTTAAGTTCGCACCAAGCATGATCAGTTAGAATTTCTTCTAAATTTCCTTCAGCAATATTAGCCCATCTTGGGTCGGTTGGTAATTTTAAACGAAACATTTATAAATGATTTAAGATGCAAAAATAACCTATTTGTATCAATCTTTAAAAGAAATTACAATCCATAATTCTTTTGTGTCTGCATTTAAAATAGCATGGTAATTATTAGAATATCTTGTTTCTTTTTTAAAGTAATAATTATTCGTTCCTTCTTTAAGCGGAAAGCTATTTCCTACATAATTAAAATCTAAATAATCTTCTAAATTTGAAGTTTACAATTTTAAAAATTTGTTAGAATTACAATATTCATGAATATTGATATCTTTATCAAACTTAAAGTAAACTGATTTTTCCTTTTTTACTTTATCATAATTACATTCTGAATTCTCAATTGAAGGAATATTGATTCCAACATTCATTTCAATATTATCAATATTAGCAAATTCGCAATCTCTCTGACTATTTATTGACGAAATAAAAGATTTAAATCCAAATAATGCTAACGACAAAAAAGCAATCACAACAAGTGCGATTAATAGATTTCTTTTCATGATTTTATATTTTATTTTGTTAGAACGCAGAAATTTAAAAAAAAGTACTTACTGATAAATCTGAAAACCTCACTTAAATTGACTACCTTGTAAGAAATAATAAAACCCTATACTATGAAAAAATTAAGTTTAGCAGTAAGCGCGTTGGCAATTCTATTTTTTGTTTCTTGTAAAGAAGAAGTAAAAGAACAACCGGTAAATGAAATAACAATTGAACAAACTACAGTGGATTCAACTGCTGCAGCTCCAGAAGAAGAAGGAACAAAGATAAAAGTGAATTCTGACGGTGTAAAATATTCAGACGGTAAAACCGAAGTTGAAGTTTCTAAAGATGGTGCTGAAGCGAAAAAAAAATAACCCAATTTTGTCTAAATAGTAGAAAAATATTTTACTATTTAGACATTTTTATTTTAAACTAAATTGGAAATATTCCATACTAAATTTGGATTATAAGCAATTCTTCCCTTTTTAATTTCCAACGGACAATCAAAATTATTGGTATACAAACCACCAGTTCCTAAACCTTGTGGCAATGGATTTTGAAGTGTAAATGTAAATTGCGTAATCGCATTTAAACCAATATTACTTTCCAAAGCAGAAGTAATCCACCAACCAATATTTAAACTTTCAGCAATAGCAATCCATTCTAAAGTTCCTTTGAAACCTCCGATTAAACTTGGTTTCAAAATGATGTATTGTGGTTGAATTTCTTCAAGAAGTTTTCGTTTCTTTTCTATTCCAAAAACACCAATTAATTCTTCATCCAAAGCGATTGGAAATGGTGTTTGTTGACATAATAATTTCATTTCTTGAATTTGATTCGCTCTTATAGGTTGTTCTATACTATGTAATTCAAATTCATTTAACTGATTTAATTTATCTAAAGCTTCATTTAAATCAAAAGCACCGTTTGCATCTACCCGAATTTCAATGGTTTTAGCATCAAAATTTTGTCGAATAAATCGCAATAATCCCAATTCTTTCTCAAAATCAATAGCTCCAATTTTTAGCTTTATACATGAAAATCCTTGAGTTAATTTTTCTTCGATTTGACTTTTCATGAATTGCTCCTCGCCCATCCAAACCAAACCATTTATCAACATATTCTTTTTGCCTTCCGTAAATTCTGAAGGAAATAATTCGAAAAGTGATTTAGATTGCAAAGAAAGAAACGCCATTTCTACACCAAATTGAATCGAAGGAAATTCCATTAATTCTTGCCACAATTGATCTTTTCCTAAATGAATATTTTGACAAACCCATTGTAATTTTTCCTCATAATCCGGTCGGTCATCAATAGAAAGTGATCGTAAAATACCACACTCACCTATTCCAATTTTTCCGTTTTCTTCCAATATCAAAAACCAAGTTTCTTTCTCCGACATTACACCACGAGAAGTGCCGCTTGGGCGTTTGAAATTGAGTATGTATTTTTTGTAGGTTGCTTTCATTTTCAAGTACAATGACAATTTCAAGTACAAATTTCAAAATCTTGAAGTTGATTTTTGAAATTGAAATTGATTAATTTATTCTAATATTCTCAATATTTTCTTGAAATCATCAACATTCAAACCTTTTGATTTATAAAAATCTATATCAAATTTAGCCTGTTGAATCCAAGAGGTTTTTACATCAATATTGTTACTCTTATATTTTTTGTGTATTTCTTTAGCCTGAGAGATATCTTCATTAAACACTAAAGAATTTGCATATTTTAACTGATACCAAAGTTGATTATTATCTAATTGAGTAGCTTTAAAATAGGATTCCTTAGCCTTAACAAATTGTTTCGTTTCTATATAAATATCTCCTAAAGCACTGTAATCTTTAGCTTGTGCCCATTTGTTATCTACAATCTCTTTTAAAATATAATCAATTGCTTTCTGATGTTGGTTTTTCTTATAAAAGTCCCAAGCTGTTTTTCTTTTAAATTCTAAAAAATCATTCATCTGTTTGGTGTTTTGAACTGCTTGAATCGCAAGATTTTGAATACTATTTGCTTTTTCAGATAGTAATAAATCTTTAAATTCCTTGTATTTATATTTTCCAATTAATAAATCTATAAATTCTCCAGAAAAAATTTCTTTTTTAGAAAGTGAACTAACAAAATCTAGTCTTGCAATTTCTGTTTCAAGTTCTTTTTTGTTTTGTTTGGTCCAACCTCTACTTGCTTTATAATCTACCCAAGGCACTACTTCTAAGACAATTTTTTGGTTCATAACCCAATTCTGACTTTCGAATCCGAACCATAGATTAGGCAAATTGGTCAAACATAAAGAAGAAGACGAAATCAACTTGGCGTCTTTATTCACTTTTTCTTTTTGTTCCCAACACGCTCTATCCGTTTTTCCTTCTTTCAAAAATAAATTAGCTGCATTTGCTTCTTGAAATAAGGCAAACGTGCATTTATCATCACCCGAAATTGCGGAAGTCAAATGAATCGCTCCAGCTGTTCCTTGACTAATTCCGGTTGGATCTGGAATGGCTTTTAATACCGAAACCAAACTTGAAGTTAGTTTTTGATTTTCATCTAAAACGGTAATTCGGTATACAAATTCGGTAGTTCCAACAGGTAAATCTTCGGCTTTAATAAGTGTTCGTTTTCCTGCTGAAAGTTTAATTTCTTTTGTTGTAGCGCGTTCTTTGTCCCAAAAACCATCTTTTTGACCAAAAAACGAAGTTGATAACAATAAGGCTGATACTAAATATAAAAGTTTATTCATTTTAATTTTTAATAGATAAATACAATTTGGGTGCCAAAGAATTACAATTCAATACTTTGCCCGATTTCTAATAACATCAAATCTTTTCCTTTATCGAAAAATTTGCGTTTAGCGTCTTCATGATTGATTTCGATATACCCAAACGTATCAAAATGATAACCCAAAACTTTATCACATTGTACAAAATCAGAAGCAATAATAGCATCTTCGACATCCATTGTAAAATTACTTCCAATTGGTAAAATCGCTAAATCTAACTTGGTTCTCATTGGAATTAATTTCATATCCATTGTTAAAGCGGTGTCGCCAGCAATGTAGATATTTTTGTGTTCGCCCTCGATTACAAATCCGCCAGGTTGTCCTCCGTAGCTTCCATCAGGAAAAGAAGACGTGTGAATAGCGTTTACATATTTCACCGTTCCAAATTCAAAATCCCAACTTCCACCATGATTCATTGGATGGTAATTAAAACCTTTGTTTCCGTAATGTGATGCAATTTCGTAGTTAGAAACAATAACCGCTTCTGTTCGTTTAGCAATTGCTTCTACATCTAAAATATGATCTTGATGTGCGTGAGTTAGCAAAATAAAATCGGCTTCCAACGTATTTATGTCAATATGAGAAGCCTTTGGATTACCCGAAATAAATGGGTCAACTAAAATGTGAACATCATTTAATGTAATTCCGATACAAGCGTGTCCGTAGAATGTGATTTTCATAACGTTAGATGTTAAATTAAAAATTTAATTAAGACAAAATTACTAAACTTACTGCTAAAAGCATGCTAATTAAAAAAGTACTCAAAGCCACTTTTTTTAATTCGGAATCTAGTTCTTTAGGAATTTTGTTTTTATTCACTGTTTTTAAATGATTGAACAAAATAATAAAAACCAAAGCGAAACTGTATTGTGGTAATGAAAACAGCAGTTGATTCCCAAAAAGAATTAATAAAAGAAAAGCAGAAATTATCAATCCATAATGATATACTTTGGCGTTTTCAGAACCTAGTTTTACAACCAATGTATTCTTTCCAGCGATTTTATCATTTTCAATGTCGCGCATATTGTTTAAATTTAAAACAGCAACGCTAAGACAACCAATAGCAAATGCAGGTAAGAAAAGTATACCGTCTAATTCTTTTGTAAACAAAAAATTAGAGCCTATCACCGAAACTAATCCAAAAAAAATAAACACAAACAAATCACCAAAACCACTGTAACCGTATGCGCTTTTACCTACTGTGTATTTAATAGCAGCACCAATAGAACCAATTCCTAATAAAATGAAAATCAAACTTAGAGCAAAATTTTCTTTTCCAAAAGCTATGTAAATCAATAATAATGCAATTATAAAAGTCAAAGCTGCTGTTATTATAACGGCTTTTTTCATTTGTTGTGCTGTAATAACACCAGCTGCAACCATACGCTTTTCTCCTATTCTGTTGGCATCAGTTCCTTTTACACCATCTCCATAATCGTTTGCATAATTAGACAAAACTTGCAATCCTAACGTAGTTAGCAGCGCTAAAATTACAATTCTCCAATCGGAATATCCTTGATAATGAGCATAGGCACTTCCCACAATAATTCCAGAAACGGAAAGTGGTAAGGTTCGTAATCGTGCGGCTTGTATCCAGTGTTTCATGTTTAATATTTTTGTTTCAAGTTTCACATTTCAGGTTTCAGGTTTGTTGGTTTTCGCTTCGCTCAAATGTAAGGCTACTTCGTAGGAGATTCCTACTTCGGCGGAATAACAAAACTAAGTCAATAATATCAAACTCGCTACTTCAGACTCCCTACTTCCATCTCTTCTACATCCAATTCTTATCTGAAGTTTCCACTTGATACAACCAATAATTAGTTAGTTTCTTTACTTCCGAATAATTTGTTGTTGAAAAATTAACTGTTCCTCCAGCTGTTGAAAGACGAACAGAACCAATATCAGCTGACTTCTGCCAAAAAAACTGTTGGGTTTCAATGGCTTGAATTTTATAAGGTTCAATAATTATTGTATCAATATCCCAAGCGCCATTTTGCTTGATGATAAAATCATTGGAAACAAAAAGTTTATAATTTTTAAATGAAAACCATAGCAAAACAATAGCAAAAATGACAAAAAAACTTGTGTAAAGCATCCATTCATTCCAAGTAACAAAGTGCAATTTAAAATTTATTGCAATTGAAATTAAAACTGGTAATACAAGAAGAAAAAAGGTGTTGACTGCAAATTTTCTCCAATTAGGTGAATACTTCTTCCCTTTTTCTGGCAATTGACTTAATAACAAATTCAGAATAACATCGCGCTCGCTTGCAGAACATCCTGGAACTTCAATTTGGTCTTTTTCTTTTACTTTTTCTACATCGCTAGAAGCCTGATGAACTCCAATAGTGGTAACATCTAACTTCTTTTGAAAATAGTTTTGTGTAATTTTAATTTTTTGAACTTTATTCGGATTTAACAACGTGTTTTTTGTAGATAGTAATCCGTAAGACAACACAATCGCTTGCTTGCTTTTTTGGATAGTAAAATCAAAATATTTTAGAATGGTACGAATTAAGTTTACTATCAAAATTAACACAATAAAAATCCCTACAACTATCATAAATGAAGTAATATTAGGCAATGCATCCAAATAATTCGTTACTTCATCTTCGTTGATTACATCTGTGTTTAACTGTTGTAGATTTTCAATAATTGTTGTAAAAAAGACAAAAATTAAAGCAAAACTTTTAATATAATTCGATGTGAAACCAATCTTCACCAAACTCAACAAACCAATTTTAATGAAAGAAGTCGAGCTTTCTTCAATAGCAACTTTTTCAGAATGGGCAATCGTTTCTTGTTGCGAATGATTGATTAATCGTTCTTTTAAAATAGTGGCTAAATCATGTGAAATAGCACTAATAGAAGCTTCTTTTTTATCGCTTCCTGCAGTATCAATTTCTAATTTATGAACTCCAACTAATCGTTGAATTAAACTTTGATTGATATTAACTTGTTGAATTTTATGCAACTGAATGGTAATTCTAGTTTTATTGAAAACACCTTTCTGAATGACGAATTCGCTATTTTCTTCATCAATATGAAACGTAAAAAACAAATATTGTAAGTATGAAATCACACCAATTATTATCACAACTCCTGCTATGCTTCCAAAAAAAATGAGTTTATTTAAGGAATCAAATTTTACTAACCAAATCAAAAGCATCGGCCACAAAGCGCGAACCGTCTTCTGCAGGGAATTGGCAAACATGACCAAAATTCCTGGAAGCGATTGACGTTGGGGTTGCGAGAAATCGGTTGATTTATTCATTTTCTGCAGTTAAAAATGATTCGTTTGAAAATGGTTCAATAACTTCCTCCTTCTTAGGTGGATTGATTTTTTGGGAAACCAAATTTTTAATAATTTGAGCATCAGCCAGAAGTAAGCCCGGAATTTCTAAATCGGAACTACTACCGCCCGCGGTGAATAATTCGATGGAAGCCAAACCTAATTTGCGAGAAATAAATCCTTGATGTAAAGCTACATGTTGCACTCTGTTGAAAGGAATAATTGTAGTCGTTTCCGAAATTAAACCTGATTTATAAATGGTGTCATGTTCTCTAAAAGCATATCCTTTTTTATTGAAACTAAGCTTCGTAAAAACTATTAATCCAGCAAGAAAAACTAAAATCCCAACAAGAATTAATATCCAAGTACTATTTGAAAAAGCATCTTTTTTAAAATAAAATAAGGTTGAAAATCCCCCAATTATTAAAATAAAAAGCAATAAAAAATTAAAAAGTAATACGTTTATATACTTTGGATGAAGTCCTTTTAATTGAACTTCTTCAAACTTTGGAAGTTGGTCAATTTCGATTGGATTATTTGAGAATTCGTTCATAGAAATAGTTTATTAAAAATCTTTATTCTTTTCTCTTTGTTCTATTCCCTAAATTAAGGCAAATATTTCTTTTCAAAGTTAGGCTTACGTTTTTCTAGGAACGCATCTCTTCCTTCTTTTGCTTCGTCTGTCATGTAGGCTAATCGAGTGGCTTCTCCTGCAAAAACTTGTTGTCCTACCATGCCATCATCGGTTAAATTCATGGCAAATTTTAGCATTTTAATTGATGTTGGTGATTTTGCTAAAATTTCTTGTGCCCATTCATAAGCTGTATCTTCTAATTCAGCATGAGGAATTACGGCATTTACCATTCCCATTTCAAAAGCATCTTGTGCTGAGTAATTTCTACCTAAGAAGAAAATTTCTCTAGCTTTCTTTTGCCCTACCATTTTTGCTAAATAAGCCGAACCATAACCACCATCAAAACTGGTCACATCTGCATCGGTTTGTTTAAAAATAGCATGTTCTTTACTAGCCAACGTTAAATCACAAACTACGTGAAGCGAATGTCCGCCACCAACAGCCCAACCCGGAACTACACAAATCACGGCTTTTGGCATGAAACGAATCATACGTTGTACTTCTAAAATATTCAATCTGTGATAACCGTCTTCACCAACATAACCTTGGTGTCCACGCGCTTTTTGATCTCCACCACTACAAAAACTCCAAATGCCATCTTTAGAACTTGGTCCTTCCGCAGAAAGTAACACAACTCCAATTGATGTATCTTCTTGTGCATCGTAAAATGCTTCTATTAATTCTTTAGTAGTTTTTGGACGAAATGCATTTCTAACATCAGGTCGGTTGAAGGCAATTCGGGCAACGCCATCACATTTTTTATAAGTTATATCTTCAAATTCTCTTACGGTTTTCCAGTTAATTGTGCTCATATTTTTAATTTATTTTATTTTTCAAGGGCAAGGGCAAATTCAAGTTCAATTTCAAAAGTATTGTGTTTAAAAATATTATTTCAATTTGTTTAACATCATTCTTGATGTAATTGCAATTAATTCTTCTACTTCTGACAAAAGCCAATTTCTTTCATTCTCTTCACCTTCTTTGATGTAATTTAAAACTCGGAGTGAATTTCTTGATTCTTTTAATTCTTTTACAACTAATGATAATTTAAAAACGTAATCTTTATCCGTAATTGTTCCTTGAGATTCACCATAATTTAAAGAAGCACTTCCTGAAGAACGAATTAATTGATTTTTGTAATATTCTAATTCATATGACTTAGCTAATTTTCTAACAAAGAAAATCGATTCTCCAGCAAATCTAACTAATCTTTCATCTAAATTGAATATTCTTTCTGTTGGTTCGTTTAATTCCATGAATGTCTTGATATTTTCTTTTAAAATTGAATTTGAACTTTCCCTTGATTTTTGTATTTGTTTTGGTAAAAATAATTCATTTTTTGCATTATATTGCAAGTTCAAAACAATAAGATTTATGAAAAACCTATATATCGGATTGCTGTTTGCATCTGTACTATTTTCGGCTTCGGCTCAAAACTATGAATTTCAGAAAGTTAATGATGTAGAATGTTTGCCAGTCATCTCTCAAGATATTACGGGAACGTGTTGGAGTTTCTCAACTTCTTCGTTTTTAGAATCCGAAATTATTCGTTTAACAGGTAAGAAAATCGACCTTTCTGAGATGTTTCAAGCTCGAACCACTTATTTGGCTAAAGCCGAAAACTATGTAATGCGTCAAGGAAAAGCTAATTTTAGTGAAGGAGCTTTGGCACACGATGTATTAAATAGTGTTGCTAAAAATGGTTTGGTTCCGAATAGCATTTTTGATGGTTTAAACGATGGTGAATCGAAACACAATCATGCTGAAATGGTAGCGGTTTTGGAAGCGATGTTAAAAACGTATGTTTCAAATCCAAGTGGTAAATTATCTAAAAATTGGAAACAAGCTATTAATGCAGTTTTAGACATTTATTTAGGAAGTATTCCAACAAAATTTGAATACGAAGGCAAAAATTACACACCAAAATCATTTGCTGAATTTACTAAAATTAAACCTGAAAATTATATCACCTTGACTTCTTTTACACATGAAGCGAATTACAAACCGTTCATTTTGAATATTCCTGATAATTTTTCAAACGGAAGTATGTACAATTTGCCTTTGGATGAATTCATTACCAATATTGATAATGCATTAGCAAACGGCTATTCGCTTTCATTAGATTGTGATGTTTCGGAAGCAACATTTTCAGGAAAATATGGAGTGGCTTTTGTTCCAGAAAAAGAAGAAGATACTAAAACTGGTTTAGCCGAAATTATAATTGAAAAAAATATCACACCAGAATATCGCCAACAAGAATTTGAAAATTTATCTACCACTGACGACCATTTAATGCATATTGTGGGTAAAGTAAAAGATCAAAAAGGAAATGTATATTACAAAGTAAAAAACTCTTGGGGAAGCGACGAAAAGAAAGTGGCTAACGGCGGTTATGTATACATGAGTGTATCTTATATGAAATTAAAAGCAATTTCTGTTATGGTACACAAAGATGGAATTCAAAAAGAGACTAAAAAGAAATTAGGGTTGTAGTATGATTTTTAAATCTGCTGTAAGTAAATTAAATAAGTACATTTATGTTGGAGTAATATTATTTCTATTACTCTTAACTATTCCTGCTTTTTTTGAAGATTCTTATGAGCCTTTTATAGTGCTTTTTTCGATACATTTCTTAGTGATTCTATTTTTAATTTGGACTTACAAAACCACTTTTTACAAGATTGAAAACAAGAATTTGCATTGGAAATCGGGGCCTTTCAAGGGTAAAATAGATATAACTAAAATCAATAGAATTGAATATCACAAAGGAATTTATGTACCAACCATTTGGAAACCAGCATTGAGTCATATTGGTTTAATTATTACATATAATAAATATGATGATATTTACATTTCACCTGAAAAACAACAAGAATTTATTACTACATTGCAACACCTAAATCCCAACATTACGCTTAAGAATACCCCATATGATTTATAAATTACTCACCATAAGCCTATTATTATTTATTACAAGTTGCCAAGAAAAACCAGATAAAGCAAAAGAGTCTACGGTAAAAGATATCGATGGAAATGTATCTGAATTTGCGGTTAATTTTTCGCCACTTACCACCATTTATAAAAACAAAATGGGAAATGAAGTGGAAGCTTTTTATGATAAAAAATTTAACTCAAAAGATTTTAGTGGTTCGTTTTTAGTTGCAAAAAATGGCGAAATTCTTTATGAAAATTATAGTGGATATGCCTACAAAGAGAAAGGCGATTCTATCAAACAAAATACACCTTTGCATATTGCATCTGTAAGTAAAGTAATAACAGCTGTAACCATTTTAAAATTAGTTGATGCAAAAAAACTAAAATTAGATGATTTAGTAACTTCTATTTTACCTGAATTTCCACACGAAAAAACAACCGTGAGAATGTTACTGAATCACAGAAGTGGTTTACGAAATTATGCTTATTTTACTGATGATAAAGGCGTTTGGGATAAAAAGAAAACCCTAACCAATCAAGATGTTTTAACGCTTTTAGCCACTAAAAATATTGGCTTAGAATCAACGCCTGGGACACGTTTTGGTTATTGCAACACCAATTATGCTTTATTGGCTTTAATCATCGAAAAAGTATCGAAAAAGACTTATCCACAAGTGCTTCAAGAATTAATTTTTGATCCTTTGGGTATGAAAAATACTTTTGTTTTTGATGATTTAACAAAACAAGACAGCGTGAGTCAGTCTTATAAAAACAATTATTTACGATTAGCTTTTGAATATCTAGACCAAGTATATGGCGATAAAAACATCTACTCAACACCTCGCGATTTACTGCAATTTGATTTGGCTTTGTATTCTGATAAATTTTTGAGCGCAGCTATGAAAGCCGAAATGTTCAAAGGGTATAGCTATGAACGTAAAGGAACTAGAAATTATGGTTTAGGAGTTCGTATGTTAGAATTTGAAACGGGTCAAAAATACTTCTTTCACAACGGCTGGTGGCATGGAAATACATCATCATATGTAACATTAGTAAAAGATTCGGTTACGATAATTGCTATTTCTAATAAGTTTACAAGAAAACCTTATCAAACTAAGAGATTGGCTCCAAAATTTGGCGATTATCCATTTAAATTTAATGATGAAGAAGGCGAATAATTAACCGATTTTCACCGAAGTCATCGTTAAAGAACCACCAACTGCCTTATCGTTAAAGAATTCCACTTTATCATTATCGGTTTGTAAGGCTAAAATGTACAGCAATGGATAATAATGATCAGGTGAAGGAATAGCTAAAGTTGCGGCTTTATGTAATTTTTCATATTGAATTAATTCTTTATGAAAACCATTTGAAATTTTATTTTTGAAGATATCATTCATTTCTAAAGCCCAATCAAATCCGTATTCGGATTCGTTTAATTTATCCCAAGCTACCATTCGTAAATTATGCACCATATTACCGCTTCCGATAATTAAAATTCCTTTTTTGCGAAGTGAAAGTAACTGTTTTGCTAATTCATAATGATAAGCCGCTGGTTTATAATAATCAATACTCAATTGTAAAACCGGAATATCAGCATTAGGATACATGTGTTTTACTACCGACCAAGTGCCGTGGTCTAATCCCCAATCGTGGTCTAATTCTACTGCTGGATTTGTAATTAGTTTTTGAATTTCTGAAGCTAATTCAGGATTTCCAGGTGCGGGATATTTCACATCAAATAAAGCTTGTGGAAAACCACCAAAATCATGAATTGTTTTCGGATTTGGCATAGCTGTAACCATTGTGCCTTTGGTTAACCAATGTGCCGAAATTACCACAACTGCTTTTGGTGTTGGGATTTCATTACCCATTTTTTGCCAACGTTTTGAAAACTCATTATCTTCAATGGCATTCATAGGCGAACCATGTCCGATGAATAAAACGGGCATCTTCTCCTCTTCTTCTCCTAAAACTTTTGTCCAATCATAGAACGGTTGTATACTTGCCATAGCGATTCCTCCTGAAAGTAGTGTTATGAAATTCTTGCGATTCATAAATTAATATTTGTATATACAAATGTAGTGATAAAAAGATTAATAAAACGTATTTATGAAAAAATTAAGAAAGCAACTCCATTTTGAAATATCTCAAAATGAAGAAAATAGAAATTAAATTGAATACAAGAGCTAACCAATAGTACTTGTTATAATCGTCCGTATTTGTAGCGATTTCATACAAATTTAAAAGTGGTAAAATTACGACTGCTATCCAAATAGGAATCCAAATAATTTCGGTTTCAAAACCAATAAAGTGAATGGTTTCAAAATTTTGAAAAATGGCAACAAACGTTAGTAATAAAACTAAAACGCTAAGAAAAAGATATATTTTATTCTTTTTTGTCATTTTAAATCAAATAAATTCCGTCTTCTTTGATTTCGATTAACTTTTGTTTGTATAAATTTCCAACGGCTTTTTTGAAATTCTTTTTACTCATTTTCAATACCGTTTTAATGTCTTCTGGATGCGAATTATCTGTCAATCGCAAGAAACCACGATTGGCTTTTAATTCGTCTAAAATAATTTGCGATGAAGGTTCAATTGCTTCTACTCCAACTTTGCGAAGCATCACATCAATTTTTCCGTCAGGGCGAATATTTTTAATGTAGCCAATGGTTTTCATTCCTGGTTTTACATCCGTATATACTTCATTTTTATAAGCTAATCCTTTGTATTTCTGATTGATGATAACATTTATTCCACCATCGGTAATATGAGAAATTAAGATATTTACTTCTTCATTTGGTTCCAAATCAACATTTTCATTCGTCAAATACTTGTTCGTTCTACTTGAAGCTACCAAACGATTGGTTTTTTCATCTAAATGCATGTAAACCAAATAACGTTTTCCAACTTCCATAGGTCGCGCTTGTTCTTTAAACGGAACAAATAAATCCTTCTCTAATCCCCAATCTAAAAAAGCACCAAACTGATTCATGTAATTTACTTTTAAATGCGCAAATTCATTCAGTTTGATATATGGTTTAAGCGTAGTTGCCACAGGACGTTCTTCATGGTCAAGATATATAAATACAGTTAAATCATCTCCAATAGAAAATTCTTTTGGCACATATTTATTAGGCAACAAAACATCATCATCTTGTGTTTCTTCGCTTCCTAAAAATAAACCAACTTTAGTATCTCTAAGTATTTTTAACGTATTGAACTCTCCTATTTGTAACATAATAAAATAAATATTTTGCAAAGGTAAGCAAATAGAAACAAAAAAAAATCCAGTTATAGAAACTGGATTTAAATTGTATTAAAATTAGATTTTTAAATTCCTATTTCTAATTGAAAACGAACATACCAATTTTGTTTGTTGCTTCCATCTAAATAATCTAAATCAGACATAGTAACTTCACCTTGTAATTTGAAAGCATGCTCCCATAAATATTTAGTAACACCTAATGAATATTGCTTAGAATCTGGTGTTAATGCTTTAATATCATCATGCATATTTTGTGTAGAAAAACGACCAATAATTTCATAATTGGTTGGAAAAACATAACTCAATTGATAATCCATTCCACTTCCAACAGGAACATAATTAAACTCGGTAATATCATCTGGATTAAAAGCAATTGGATCTTTTGCAGAACGCGACATGTAAGACGACATAATAGCCCATCCATTATATTTTAACATAGCATCTAATAAAACAGATTTCATTGTTTTTTGTTCGAACAAGTCTCCTCCAAGTTGACCTTGCGTTCTTCTTGCCAAATTATTTTGATGAAAAGCACCTGATAATAACAATTTTGGTGTTTTTTCTCTAGCTACATCTCCTTCAAAATTAGTTCCATCATTTTTAAATGAACCAAAAGGCATCAACTCTAATTTTCCAGTTAAAGCAACTCCATCATCCGCTGATTTAGTCCAGTTTCTTCCTTCTCCAGTAGAAACAGCCGTTTTTACATTATATGAAAATTTATCTTTATTTTCGTTCAGATAATATGCTTGAAAACCAAAATCTCTATCTATGGTGAAACGAGCATTATTAATACTTCTATCTGTTAATTGTAAAGCTCCTGATGAATTTACACGTTGACGATTTCCTGGTAATTTAGTTTGTCCAAAAAGAAAACTCCAATGTTTGTTTGGACGATAAAAAACAGCTGCATCACGAATAATATTGATATTTTCACCATCTTGAATTTCACCCACATCACCTGGCGCAAATGATAATTGAATTACATATAAAAAGTGTGGATTACCAACATATCCATCAAAACGCAAACGCAAACGTCTAATTTCTCCTGAATAAGCGGCATCTTCTCCTTCATTTTCAAAATAGGTTACACGATTTTGCATTCTAAAACGAATATTCAATTGAAATAAACTATCTGGTGAAGTTATTCCTAATCCTTTTCCATAGCTATAATATGGAAGTGCTGCCAACTTTAAATCGTTGTCTTTTGTGGTTACTTTTACATCTTGAGCAACAGCAATAGTGCTGATTACAAGCAATAAAAAGGTTACTAATTTTTTCATTTGTTATGTTGTTGTTTATTTTGCGCAAACTTAACATTAAAACAAGGTTAAGTATGTTAAGTAAATATTACCTTTGCAAAAAATTAACGTTATGTCAAATATATACATTGGATATCATTTTACAATAGAACCTATTGAATTAGGTAGCGAAATTTTAATTGCTGAATTAGGCGAAAAAGCTTTTGAAAGTTTTATTGAAACTGAAAAAGGGATTTCTGCCTATGTACAAAAAGATTTATGGAGCGAAACTATCTTAGAAGATATTCAAATTTTAGATAATCCCGAATTTAAAATCGATTATACTTTTGAGGAAATTGAGCAAGTAAATTGGAATGAAGAATGGGAGAAAAATTTCGAAGCGATTGAAGTAGACGGAAAATGTCATGTGAGAGCACCATTTCACGAAAAAACAAATGCCGAATATGATATTGTAATTGAACCAAAAATGAGTTTTGGAACGGGTCATCATGAAACGACTCACATGATGATTCAACATATTCTGGAAACAGACTTTACAAATAAAAAAACCTTAGACATGGGTTGCGGAACTGCCATTTTAGCCATTTTAGCGGAGATGAAAGGTGCTCAACCAATCGAAGCTATTGATATTGACAATTGGTGTTACTTAAACTCAATTGAAAATGCAGAACGTAATAATTGCAAACATATTTCGGTTTACGAAGGAGATGCGTCTTTATTAGTTGGTAAAAAATACGACATTATCATTGCAAACATCAATCGTAACATTCTTTTAAACGATATGCAACAATATGTGGATTGTTTAAACGAAAACGGAATTTTATTTTTAAGCGGTTTTTATACTGAAGATATTCCTGTAATTTCAGAAAGTTGTACGTCTAAAGGATTAACCTATGTAAAACAATTTGAAAGAAACAACTGGGTTGCATTAAAGTTTGTTAAATAGTTGGAAGCTGGATGATGGAAGCCGGAAGATGGAGATGGAAGTTAGAAGTTTAACTTTTTTTAAATCTTGAATTTAAAATTGATTTTTGAATTTGAACTTGAATTTGTAATTGATTTTTGAATTTGAATTTGATTCAGTATTTTTGTAAAGAACTTTCAAACGTAAAGAAAATGAGCACGATAGAAAAAGTACAAGAAGAAGTTTTAGTAGCAGAAGCTGTTGGTATTAATAACGAAATTGTATTACATAATGACGATGTAAATACATTTGACCATGTTATTGATACATTAATAAGAGTTTGCAAACACGATGAATTACAAGCCGAGCAATGTGCTTTATTAGTACATTATAAAGGCAAATGCACGGTTAAAACAGGTCCGATTGACCAATTAAAACCACAATGTTCGGCATTACTAGATGCTGGATTAAGTGCTGAAATTATATAAATAAAAAAATCCCGCTATTTGCGGGATTTTTGTTTATTGAAATTGTTTTTATTTATTTATAGCTTTTGTCAAATCTTTAAAATCACTTTCTTTTAGATTTGCTTTCATCATTCCATTAGGATAGACTTTGTAAATTGCTTCTCCAGTTTTGCTGTTTACAATTTGAAAATAACGCAAATGATATCCAAAATTCAAATAATAAAATTCTTCATTATTCAATATTTTTGTTTCTAATTCTTTTACAGAGATAAATTCTATTTTATAAGGGTATGGACTTAATATTTTATCTAATTTTTCTTTACTATATTCTTTATATTCAATTGGTTTTGTGTGATATTCCTTTTTTAAATAATCCGGTAAATACAAGGTTTGTTTTTTTAATTGTTTAACTTCTGAGGATATACTTTCTTCATAAAAACCACAAAAAGTTTTATTGAGTAATAATTTTTGAATGTTTTGAAAATTATTACTCAACATTAATAAATTATAATTGTGAAAAACATTTTCATTATGAATTTTATCTGAAACTATTTGTTCATATTCACTTTTTTTAGATTTAAAATAGGAATAACTATGAAAATCTCTTCCTGTAGTGTTAGCTGTAGAGCTATTTCTGTCGATCAAATCCCAAATTTTATCGTTTGGAATCAATTCTATGTAAGCTAAATTCTTTTTCTTATCATCAAGAAAAGTAAAATAATCATTATCCTTTAAATCTTTAATTTTTTTTGATACTTTCTCCATATCCAAAATAAATAAATTAATTGAGAATATTGTTCGAATACCTTCAGTTTGAATATTTGTAAAACCAGACATTACACAAAAAGAATATTTATCGCTTAAGTAATCTTGATATTTAAAATCTTTTAGATTTACAACTTCATATGGGGTAATTGTCCAAAAAGATTTAAGCATATCTTCATACTGTTTTTTATCATATAAATTATTTAAAACAAATATGGTTGTAGTGTTTTTGAAATCATCAAATCTCTCCATTTCAAATTTTGAAGGCTTTCCATAATATGGATTTTTAGAAATAGCTACTTGTGATTGCATTTCGAAACCAAAAAATAATGCTAAAATAAGTATCGTAATTTTTTTCATATTAAATCAACTAATTTATATATTAAAAAAGTCCTGAAATTCAGGACTTTTTATTTTTATTTGAAGCAAAGATTACCCTAAAACTTCTTTTACTTTTTTACCAATTTCAGCTGGAGAATCTACCACGTGAATTCCGTTTTCTCTCATGATGCGTTTTTTAGCTTCTGCTGTATCATCAGCTCCACCTACGATTGCACCTGCGTGACCCATTGTTCTTCCTTTTGGAGCCGTTTCACCTGCGATGAATCCAACAACTGGTTTACGGTTACCGTCTGCTTTTACCCATTTAGCAGCATCTGCTTCTAATTGACCTCCAATTTCACCAATCATGATGATGATTTCAGTTTCTGGGTCGTTCATTAATAATTCTACTGCTTCTTTAGTTGTTGTTCCAATGATTGGGTCACCACCAATTCCGATAGCTGTAGTAATTCCTAAACCTTGTTTTACTACTTGATCAGCAGCTTCATATGTTAAAGTACCTGATTTAGATACAATACCAACTGTTCCTTTTTTGAAAACGAAACCTGGCATAATACCAACTTTAGCTTCTCCTGGAGTAATTACACCTGGACAGTTAGGACCAACTAAACGACAATCTTTTCCTTTGATATAATCATAAGCTTTAATCATATCTGCTACAGGAATACCTTCAGTAATACAAATGATTACTTTGATTCCAGCTTCAGCAGCTTCCATAATTGCATCAGCAGCAAATGCTGGCGGAACGAAAATAATTGAAGTATCAGCACCCGCTTTTTCAACAGCATCTTTAACTGTGTTAAAAACTGGTCTGTCTAAATGTGTTGAACCACCTTTTCCTGGTGTTACTCCACCTACAACATTTGTTCCGTACTCAATCATTTGAGAAGCGTGGAAAGTTCCTTCGCTACCTGTAAATCCTTGTACAATTATTTTTGAATTTTTATTTACTAAAACGCTCATGATATATGAATTAAATTGTGTTTAAATTTGTGATGCAAAAGTAAGTTTTTTACCAAATAATCACATATTTTTTATTGTATTTTTTTAATTAGGTTTGCTAATTTGGTATCCTTTTTTAATTTTATCTTCTTCAAATTCCCAAATAGCAACCACTTTTGCTATTAAAAAGAATTCTTTTGGGTTTTCTATTGTTGTTACCTTGTGATTGTATTTTACTACAATTTGATTTTCTTGCTCTATGAAATGTGAAATTTCCATGAAAGAATCAATATAATTTTGTTTCAATTCGTTAGCCAAATTGATGATAGCACTTTTTTGAAGTAATAACTTCCCTTCTGAGCTGTCCCATTCTAAAATAAAATCATCGTGCAAAAGTGTATCAAGAAATGATGCATTTCTTATTCCGTCTTCTTTATACAAAAACTCAATGCGTTCTTTATTTGTCATTTTGTTTTAATTTTTCAATAATTTCTGGAATGCGTTTTACATTAGCCAATTGTTTCAACTTTTCTCTTGATTCTTCAATTGGAGTACCAAAATAAGTCTTTCCTCCTTCGATAGATTTAGTAACACCAGTTTGTCCCATTACTACGGCTTTTGTTCCTATAGTAATACCACTTGTTGTACCAACTTGTCCCCAAAGCGTTACTTCGTCTTCAATAACCACACAACCTGCAATTCCAGTTTGTGAAGCAATTAAACATTTTTTTCCAATAACGGTATCGTGACCAACATGCACTTGATTATCAATTTTAGTTCCAGCTCCAATGGTTGTATCACCAGTAACTCCTTTGTCAATCGTACATAAAGCGCCAATTCCAACATTATCTTCAATTACTACTCGCCCACCCGATAATAATTGGTCAAAACTTTCTGGGCGTTTTTTGTAATAAAATGCATCAGCTCCTAAAATGGTTCCTGCATGAATCATTACGTTATCACCAATTACAGTGTTATCGTAAATCGTAACATTAGCATGAATCAAACAATTTTTACCAATTTGAACATTATGTCCAATAAAGCAATTCGGTTGAATAACAGTTCCTTCTCCAATTTTAGCTGAATCAGAAATTGCAACATTTGAAGATTGAAATGGTCTGAAATGTTTCGTTAGTTTATTGAAATCTCTAAAAGGGTCATCTGAAATCAACAAGGCTTTTCCTTCAGGACATTCTACTTCTTTGTTTATTAAAACAATAGTAGCTGCCGATTGAAGTGCTTTGTCATAATATTTTGGATGATCTACGAATACAATATCTCCAGGTTCTACCACATGAATTTCATTCATACCGTGAACTGGAAAATCGGCATCACCCACAAAATTACAATCTATAATTTGGGCAATTTCTTTTAGAGGATAAACTTTTGGAAATTTCATTTATAAGTGATTAGTGGATAGTAATTAGTGATAAGTAAAATATAAAAGAGTAATTAGTTATTGGCTATTTACTAATTACTCTTCACTTTTTACTTTCAATTATTCTTTTACTCTTTCCATGTAGTTTCCTGTTGCTGTATCAATTTTGATTTTATCACCTTCATTGATAAACAACGGAACATTTACAGTAGCTCCTGTTTCAACAGTTGCTGGTTTTGTAGCATTCGTAGCTGTATTCCCTTTTACTCCTGGCTCAGCATACGTAACCTCTAAAACGATAGAAGCTGGCATATCTACTGATAAAGGTGCTTCGGTTTCAGCGTTGATTTGAATCATTACGTTAGTTCCTTCTTTTAATAAATCTGGAGCATCTAATACTTTTTTGTCTAACGTAATTTGTTCAAATGATTCGTTATTCATAAAGTGAAATTGATCTCCTTCAGCATATAAATATTGGAATGTATGTGTTTCAACACGTACTTCATCAATTTTGTGTCCAGCAGAAAATGTGTTATCTAATACTTTTCCGTTCGTTAACGATTTTAATTTTGTTCTTACGAAAGCTGGTCCCTTACCTGGTTTTACGTGAAGAAATTCGATGATTTTATAAATATCGTTATTGTATTTGATGCATAATCCGTTTCTAATATCTGATGTACTTGCCATTTTATTTTTATTTGATGTTTGTTTATTTACTCTTTTAATTTGAGATTACATTGAACTCGTGTAGCCTTTCATGATTCCACGAGAAGAATTTCTGATGAAGTCTAAAATTTCATCTCTTTCTGTTGTAGCTTCCATTTCAGCCTCAATAATGCTTAATGCTTGCGTTGTATTGTAATTTTTTTGATATAAAATTCTATAGATATCTTGAATTTCTCTGATTTTATCTGTTGAAAAACCTCTTCTTCTTAATCCTACAGAGTTAATTCCCACATAAGACAAAGGTTCTTTTGCCGCTTTTGTAAAAGGAGGAACATCTTTTCTTACTAATGAACCACCAGAAATCATAGCATGATCTCCAATTGAAATAAACTGATGTACAGCTGCTAAACCACCAATGATAGCAAAATCACCAACCGTTACGTGTCCGGCCAAAGCAACGCCATTTACGATAATAGCATTATCACCAATATGACAATCGTGTGCGATATGAGCCGTAGCCATAATTAAACAGTTTTTTCCAATTTTTGTTTGACCAGAAGCTACTGTTCCTCTATTGATAGTAACACATTCTCTAATTGTAGTGTTATCACCAATAACCGCTAACGATTCTTCACCACCAAATTTTAAATCTTGAGGAACCGCTGAAATTACCGCACCAGGAAAAATATTACAATTTTTACCAATACGAGCACCTTCCATGATGGTAACATTTGAACCAATCCAAGTTCCTTCACCAATTTCAACATTATTATGTATGGTTGTAAAAGGATCAATTACAACGTTTCTTGCTATTTTGGCACCTGGATGCACATAAGCTAATGGTTGATTCATATATATCTTTATTTTACTTTAACAATTTGTGCCATTAATTCGGCTTCTGAAACTAATTTTCCGTTTGCATACGCATACGCTTGCATGTGACAAATTCCTCTTCTAATTGGAGAAATTAAATCACATTTAAAGAACAAGGTATCGCCTGGTAAGACTTTATTTTTGAACTTAACATTATCAATTTTCATGAAATACGTTAAGTAATTTTCTGGATCTGGAACAGTACTTAAAATCAAGATTCCTCCTGTTTGTGCCATGGCTTCAACTTGTAAAACTCCCGGCATTACCGGAGCTCCTGGAAAATGTCCAACGAAAAAATCTTCATTCATTGTTACATTTTTTAATCCAACCACATGTGTTTCAGAAAGTTCTAAAATCTTATCTACTAACAAGAATGGTGGACGGTGTGGTAATAAATTCATAATACCGTGAATATCCATTACTGGTTCTTTGTTAATATCATAACTAGGAACATTGTTACGCTCTTCAATCTTAATTAATTTAGCCATTTTCTTAGCAAACTGAGTATTTACGTAGTGTCCTGGCTTATTTGCGATAATTTTCCCTTGAATACGAGTTCCAATTAAAGATAAATCCCCAATAATATCAAGCAATTTATGTCTTGCTGCTTCATTCGGATAATGCAATGTTAGGTTGTCTAAAATTCCATTTTCTTTAACCGAAATAGTATCTTTATTGAAAGCCTTTTTCAAGTTTTCCATTGTTTCTGATGAAATTTCTTTATCAACATATACAATGGCGTTATTTAAATCACCTCCTTTAATCAACCCATTATTCAAAAGTGATTCTAATTCATGTAAAAAACTAAAAGTTCTACAATTTGAAATTTCTTTTTTAAATTCTTTAATCCCTTTCATTGTAGCATTTTGAGTACCTAAAACTTTAGTACCAAAATCAACCATTGCTGTAACACAATATTCATCTGCAGGAATAACTGTAATTTCACTTCCTGTAGCTTCATCTAGGTACGAAATTACATCTTTAACTACAAATACTTTTCGTTCTGCTTCTTGCTCAATAACTCCAACTTTTTCAATGGCTTCAACAAAATATTTTGAAGAACCATCCATAATAGGAAGTTCAGAAGCATTTAATTCTATAATAACGTTATCTAAATCGCAACCCACAAGCGCCGCTAATACGTGCTCTGGTGTTTGAATCATTACTCCTAATTTTTCTAAATTAGTGCCTCGTTGCGTATTTACAACATAATTTGCATCAGCTTCAATAATTGGTTGACCTTCTAAATCTACACGTACAAATGTAAATCCGTTGTTTACAGGAGCCGGTTTAAAAGTCATTGCAACTTCTTGACCTGTGTGTAAACCTACACCTTTTAATGATATTTCTGCAGCAATTGTTGTTTGCTTCGCCATGATAAAAATGGTTTTTAAATTATTTAATTGTATTTTTTAATTCTTCTAAATCGGAAACAATTTTTGGTAAATTTCTAAAGTGTACAAAAGCTTTTGCAAAATCTCCATAATTGAAAGCAGGACTTCCTTGTACCACTTCTCCAGCTTCTAAATTTTTTCCAATACCTGATTGCGCTTGAATTTTAACTCCATCACCAATTACTAAATGCCCAGCAAATCCAACTTGACCTCCAATTAAACAGTTTTTACCTATTTTGGTTGTTCCTGCAATTCCGGTTTGTGCGGCAATTACGGTGTTTTCGCCAATTTCAACATTGTGCGCAACTTGAATGTGATTATCAAGTTTTACTCCTTTTCTAATAATTGTAGAACCTAAAGTAGCTCTATCAACTGTTGTAGAAGCACCAATTTCAACATCATCTTCAATGATAACATTTCCAATTTGTGGTACTTTTACATACGTTCCGTCTTCTTGAGGCGCAAAACCAAATCCATCCGAACCAATTATTGTTCCTGAGTGAATTGTACATCTATTTCCAATAACAGTTTCTGAATAAATTCTAACGCCTGCAAAGAAAACACAATCATCACCAATTGTTACGTTGTCTCCAATAAAACTATTTGGATAAATTTTTACATTATTTCCAATGGTTACATTCTTTCCAACGTAACAAAAACTTCCCAAATATAAATCAGAACCATAAGTTACACCATCCGAAATCACAGAAGGTTGCTCAATTCCTGATTTCATCAATTTTACTTGATTATAATATTCTAATAACTTTGAAAACGATTTATACGCATCTTCAACCTTAATTAAAGTAGTTGTTATTTCTTGCTCTGGCTCAAAAGTGTTGTTAACTATGGTAACAGATGCCTGAGTAGAATAAATGTAATTGATATATTTAGGATTTGCCAAAAACGTCAAAGACCCTTCTGTTCCTTCCTCAATTTTAGACAATTTAAAAACTTCAGCATCTGGATTTCCAACTACTTCGCCTTCTAAAATGCCTGCTATTTGCGCTGCTGTAAACTTCATTTAAAAATTTTATTACTATCTAATTAGATAGATTTCGGGATATAAAAATACTCATTTTCATTTAATTCAACGTATTGATTCCTCTTCATCTTGGCAAAAATATGAAATTAAATTAAAAAGCTATGCTTCTAAGACCACTTTTGGAAAACATATGAAATATTTTGTTACAGGTTTTGATAAAGCTTTTAAATGTAATTGGTCAGATGCTTCTACCACATCTTCAATGGTTTTGTCTTTTTTTAAGATGCGAATAGGCTCACTTGATTTGCTATACGCTTGATTTTTTAACTTACCTTTAAACACAAAATAATCCGCTTCTTTTTCGGAAATTCCAGCAAGAGCAATGTATTTATTTTTAATAGATAATAGATTCTCTTTGTTTGGTTTATCATCGGTCATTTGAATCTTTAGTAAATCACGATTCAATATCATTCTACACAAAGATTGTAAAACAAAATCATCATGAAATTGCCATGATTTAATCGCGCCCATCACATCATAATCATCCAAATAAGAAAACTTATCTAAAACATTTTTATCAAAATCAGACAAAGAAATTTTGTTTTGCATGAAAAATTGCAACGATTCGCTACATGGTAATAGAATTCCTTTCTGAGTTAATTCTTTGGCGCGTTTTAGAATTTTGGTCAAGATTAATTCAGCAACCACGCTTGTTTTGTGCAAATACGCTTGCCAATACATCAATCTTCGCGCAACCAAAAACTTTTCAACTGAATAAATTCCTTTTTCTTCAATAACTAAATAATCATCTTGCACGTTCATCATTTGAATCAAACGTTCGCTATTAATATTTCCTTCGGCTACACCGCTGTAAAAACTGTCGCGTTTTAAGTAATCCATTCTATCCATATCTAATTGACTTGAAATCAATTGCAACATGAATTTTCTATGATATTCACCTTTAAAAACTTGGATTGCTAAAGCTAATTTACCATCAAATTCTTTATTTAATTGCTCCATGAACAACAACGATAATTCTTCATGATGCACTTCTTCAACTATACTGTGTTCCATAGCGTGACTGTATGGACCGTGACCAATATCATGCAACAAAATAGCAATATACAAAGCATTTTCTTCATCTTCCGAAATTGCAACACCTTTAAATTGCAAGGTTTGAACCGCTTTTTGCATAATATGCATACAGCCCAACGCATGATGAAAACGTGTGTGATGCGCACCTGGATAAACCAAATACGACATTCCCATCTGAGAAATTCTTCTCAAACGTTGAAAGTAAGGATGCTGAATTAAATCGTAAATTAAAGAATTAGGTATGGTAATAAAACCATAAATTGGATCGTTGAATATTTTGAGTTTGTTGGTTTGGCTCACAAGTATAAATTTTGAGTAACAAATGTAGCGATTTTTTACAAAAAGAATTGTTTAAAACTAATGGGAAATTTTATACTAAATTTAATACAATGGTCGTTTAATAAATACTAACTTGCACACAAATTAAGAAGAAATGAGCCAGATAAAAATCCTTTGGGTTGATGATGAAATTGATTTATTAAAACCACATATCCTTTTTTTAGAAAAGAAGAATTATCATGTAACTACCTGTAATAACGGGCAAGATGCTATTGATTTGTTTGATGAAAACAATTTTGATGTGGTGTTTTTAGATGAAAACATGCCAGGTTTAAGTGGTTTGGAAACTTTATCTGAATTAAAAGAAAAGAAATCTTCGGTTCCGGTGATTATGATTACCAAAAGTGAAGAAGAATATATTATGGAAGAAGCTATCGGTTCTAAAATTGCCGATTATTTGATAAAACCGGTTAATCCAAACCAGATTTTATTGAGTTTGAAGAAAAATTTAGACCATTCGCGATTGATTTCCGAAAAAACAACTTTAGATTATCAGAAAGAATTTCGAAAAATTGCTATGGATATGGCAATGGTTCGTACCTATGAAGATTGGGTAGAATTGTACAAAAAGTTATTATTTTGGGAATTAGAGTTGGAAAACATCGAAGACCAAAGCATGGTAGAAATTTTGGAAAGTCAAAAAGCCGAAGCTAATATGCAATTTGGGAAATTTATCGAACGTAATTATGAAGATTGGTTCCAACCAAAAGCTGATAAACCAGTGCTTTCTCATGAAATTTTTGGTGAATTAGTAGCACCAGAAATTCGTAAAAAAGACAAGCCAATTTTATTCATTGTGATTGATAACTTGCGTTATGACCAGTGGAAAGCATTTGAAAGTGTCGTAAACAATCACTACAAACTGGAAAAAGAAGTCAGCTACTTCTCTATTTTACCAACAGCAACTCAATATGCTCGTAATGCTATTTTCTCTGGATTAACACCGTTGGAAATGGAAAAGAAATTCCCGCAATATTGGAAAAACGATCCAGATGAAGGTGGAAAAAATCTGTATGAAGGCGAATTTTTAACCGAGCAACTAAAACGTTTGGGATTAAACATCAAACAAGAATATTATAAGATTACCAATTTTACTTCGGGAAAAAAATTAGCAGATAACTTTAAATCTTTAAAAAACAATGATTTAACGACTATTGTTTACAATTTCGTAGATATGTTATCACATGCTAAAACCGAAATGGATGTAGTAAAAGAATTAGCTTCAAACGACAAAGCGTATCGTTCTTTGACGGCAAGTTGGTTTAAGAATTCTCCACTTTTGGATATGATTCAGCAAGCTCAACAACTTGGTTTTAGATTGATTATAACTACCGACCATGGAACAATCAATTGTAAAAATCCGTCGAAAGTTATTGGTGATAAAAACACAAGTTTAAACCTTCGCTATAAAACAGGAAGAAGCTTAACCTACGAAGACAAAGACGTTTATGCTGTGAAAGATCCGAAAAAAATTGGTCTACCAGCACTAAACATGAGTAGCTCTTTTATTTTTGCAAAAAACGATTTATTTTTGGCTTATGTAAATAACTACAATCATTATGTCAGTTATTACCGAAATACCTATCAACACGGAGGAATTTCATTAGAAGAAATGGTAATTCCGTTTTTAGTTTTAGAGCCGAGATAAAGCGTTAAGTAAATAAGAATAATTATATGACGATAATTTTTTCATTAGACGAAATCACAAACGTTGCCAAGCAAATATTAGCCACGCCTTCCTTAAAAAAAGTAATTACATTTCACGCACAAATGGGCGCTGGAAAAACGACTTTAATTAAAGAATTGGTGAAAGAATTAGGTGTAAAAGACAATTCGAGTAGCCCAACATTTTCTTTAGTGAATGAATACCGCACGTTTGAAGGCGAAATCGTATATCATTTCGATTTGTATCGATTAAATTCAGAAGAAGAAGGTTATGACATGGGTTTAGACGAATATTTTTATTCTGACAATTGGTGTTTTATCGAATGGCCAGAAAAAACGCCAAATTTAATCCCAATCGACCACGCCAGTATTTCAATAAAAGTAATGGCAGACGGAAAAAGAGAATTGACCTTGAAGAACTAAAAGATTCTTTTCTATTTTAAAAAATATTCCTAAATTGGTACCACAAAAAACAACGCAACATGTCCATTTATAGTCCATTTTCGAAATCACAATTATTACCACAAGAAGAAAAGCTAGAAGTGGCACGACATAAAAGCGAGTTGTTTATTGGAATTCCTAAAGAAACTTCTTATCAAGAACGTCGTATTTGCTTAACTCCAGATGCCGTTTCTTCATTAGTTTCACACGGACATCGCGTAATGATTGAAGCAGGTTCAGGAGAATGTTCAAGTTACACTGATAAAGAATATAGCGATGCTGGTGCAGAAATAACTCAAGACACTAAAAAAGTTCTAGGTTGCCCAATGATTTTAAAAGTGGAACCACCTACTCTAGCCGAACTAGAAATGATGAATCCGCAAACCATTGTTATTTCAGCTATTCAATTAAAAACACAGAAAAAAGAATATTTTGAAGCTTTAGCTACCAAAAGAATTACTGCTTTAGCATTTGAATTCATAAAAGACGAAGATGGTTCCTATCCAGCAGTAAAATCACTATCAGAAATTGCAGGAACTGCTTCGGTTTTAATCGCTTCCGAATTAATGATTGGTGAAAACATTGGAAAAGGCTTATTATTCGGCAATATTACAGGAGTTCCACCTACAAAAGTAGTTATCATTGGCGCTGGAACGGTTGCAGAATATGCTGCTAGAACCGCTTTAGGACTAGGCGCAACTGTGAAAGTATTTGATAATTCGATTACCAAATTACGTCGTTTGCAAAACACATTAAATCAAAGAATATTTACTTCTACTATTCAAGAAAAATCGCTTTTAAAAGCTTTGCGTCGTTGTGATGTAGCCATTGGAGCTATGAAAGGTAAAAACCGTGCTCCTATTGTGGTTACCGAAACTATGGTAGAACACATGAAAAAAGGAGCTGTTATTGTAGATGTTAGTATTGATACAGGAGGTTGTTTTGAAACTTCAGAAGTCACTACTCATGAAAAACCAACCTTTATTAAAAACGGAGTAATTCATTATTGTGTTCCAAATATTCCTTCTCGATATTCTAAAACGGCTTCAATGTCAATTAGTAATATCATTTCTCCTTTCTTATTACATATTGCAGACGATGGTGGAATTGAAACCGCTATTCGTTGCAACAGAGGTTTAAAGCACGGGATTTATTCCTATCACGGAGTTTTAACCAATAAAGCAATTGCCGATTGGTTCAATTTAGAATACCGAGATATCAATTTAATTGTTTTTTAATATTACGTCAAATCACTACAAAATCTGCGTGTTTATGTGCATAATTTATACTAAATTTGCACAAATTATACTATTATGAAGTTTCAGTTTCGTTTAGCCTACTACTTATTTGGATTATTTTTAGGAGCAATATTTGTAATTTGGTTTTTAAAAGCAAAAGCAAATGATAAAGGTGTAGAATTTTGCTACTTACCAAATTGTCGTGTTTTAAAAGATTTAAGAAGTAAATCGTTAGATATTGATACACTTGCTAAGAAATCTTTATCTGAAAAATGGGTTACAATGGAAGATATTAAAGAAAGTTTACGCTATGGAGATGTGGATTTTGATAAAAGTAACGAACCATATAGAAAAGGAAAGATTTATGTAATTGAAGGCAAAACTGCTAATAATGAAGAAATTACCATTACAATGGTAAATTACACCAACAAAGTCTTGTTAGAAAAGATAGAAAAAAAGTAATTTTTTCTTCAAAACACTTGCAAAAACAAATATTCCTTGTATATTTGCACTCGCAATACGGTAATAGTAAAGCAATTTATTGGGGCGATTAGCTCAGCTGGTTCAGAGCACCTCGTTTACACCGAGGGGGTCGGGGGTTCGAACCCCTCATCGCCCACAAAATTAAATCCTACAGAAATGTGGGATTTTTTGTTTTACACCCTTTTTGCTTATTCTGCAAATGAATTTACTAGAATGTAACAAACATTCAATCAAAGCGTCTACTTAATCTAAATGATTTTGTTATGCGTTTTTTCATAATTCTACTTTCTCTATTTTATTCTTTGTTTTCAATTGCTCAAGATTCAAAAATAGAGGTCTTTAAAAAAGATAGTTTACTCATCGTTAAAAAGAATCCTATAAAAGGATTCCAAAACGATTATATTTTATTTATTCCTAAAGGAACTCCAATAGATAAAAAAATAGTTCTTCTTGTTGAACCTAATAATACCGGTAAAACATCAGATAGTATAAGTGTTCATGAAAAATATGCTATCGATTTGGCTTCTGTAAATTCGGTTGGGAATAATGTTTCAGCAATGCTAAAAATCCCATTACTTGTTCCTGTTTTTCCAAGACCTTCATCTCAAGAACTAATTTACACTCATGCATTAGACCAAGATGTAATCTTAGATGATTCACAAGAATTAAAAAGATTAGATTTACAATTATTAGCAATGATAGATGATGCTAAAAATGTTTTAAGTTCCATGAATATTGTAGTTGATGACAAGTTTTTCATGAATGGATTTTCTGCTTCGGCTACTTTTACGAATCGTTTTGCCTTTATTCATCCTGAAAAAATTAAAGCCTTAGCAATTGGTGGATTTAATGGAGAATTAATGCTGCCTGAAAAGAAAGTTAATCAATTTAAATTTAATTACCCACTTGGAACTTATGATTTTTATCAATTATTCAATAAAAATTTTGATATAAATCAATTCAAATCAATTCCGCAATTTATCTATATGGGAAAATTAGATGATAATGATGCTATTCAATTTGATGACGCTTATAGCGATATCGAACGCAACCTAATCAATACAAATTTAGGAAGCGATGTACAGAATCGATATTTAAAATGTCAAGAAATCTATAAGAAGAATAATATAAACGCAACTTTTACAACTTATGAAAATGTAGGACATTGGACAACTTCAGAAATGAATTTAGAAGTCATTAAGTTCTTTTTTAGACAAATACAATCTGAATAAAATTTAAAAAAATATTAGATTAGTTAGAATTTTAATTTCAATTCATCATTCCCTATATTTGTATAAATTTAAGAATTCATGCAACATATAATCGATCGCTTTATAAGCTACGTAACTATTGATACCGAATCAGATCCAAATTCTGACACTACTCCAAGTACAAAAAAACAATTAGACCTTGCCAATTTACTAGTCAAAGAACTAAAAGCAATGGGAATGACCGATGTAACCATAGATAAAAATGGTTACGTTATGGCTACTTTAGAAAGCAATGTAAAACACGAAGTTCCAACTATTGGATTTGTTTCACATTATGATACAACTCCCGATTTTACTGGAGCTAACGTAAAGCCTCAAATTGTAAAAAATTATGATGGTGGCGATATTATTTTAAACAAAAAACAAAATATCATTTTATCTCCAAGTTACTTTAAAGATTTGTTACAATACAAAGGGCAAACTTTAATTACTACTGACGGGACTACCCTTCTAGGAGCAGACGATAAAGCTGGAATTACCGAAATTATGTCGGCTATGGAATATTTAATTCAACATCCAGAAATCAAACATGGAAAAATTCGTGTGGGATTTACGCCTGATGAAGAAATTGGTCGTGGCGCACATAAATTTGATGTAGAGAAATTTGGTTGCGAATGGGCTTATACCATGGACGGAAGTCAAATTGGTGAATTAGAATATGAAAATTTTAATGCCGCTGGAGCTAAAATTATTTTCAAAGGAAAAAGCGTTCACCCTGGATATGCTAAAGGAAAAATGATTAATTCAATGCTTTTAGCGAATCAATTTATTTCGAAATTACCAAAGAACGAAATCCCAGAAAAAACGAAAGGTTATGAAGGATTTTTTCACGTAGTTGGAATTTCTGGAAGTATTGAAGAAACTGTTGTAGAATTAATTATTCGCGACCATAGTGCAAAAAAATTCAAAGAAAGAAAAGAATTTATTCACGAATTAGCGAATAAGTTCAATAAAAAGTGGAAAAAACAATTTGGTGAAGAAATCGTAATAGCGGAAGTAAAAGACCAATACTACAATATGAAAGAAAAGGTAAAACCCGTATTTCATATCGTTGAAATTGCAGAAAAAGCAATGAAAGAATTAGGTATCATACCATTAATTAAACCAATTCGTGGAGGAACTGATGGTTGCCAGTTGTCTTATAAAGGTTTACCTTGTCCTAATATCTTTGCTGGAGGACACAATTTCCATGGAAAATACGAATACGTTCCAGTTGAAAGTATGGTAAAAGCTACAGAAGTGATTGTTAAAATTGCCGAAATTACAGCAATTAAAAAATAATATTTGGTGGACGAAAACAAATGGAACAAAACCAATCAATGGGATAACGAAATAGAGCAATTGCATGCTATTATTCGCAAAACTTCATTAGTTGAGACCACAAAATGGGGCGGACCAGTCTATACTCACAACAATAAAAATGTAGTGGGAATTGGAGGCTTTAAATCGTATTTTGGAATATGGTTTTATAATGGTGTTTTTCTAAAAGATGAGAAAAAACTACTCATCAATGCTAATGAAGAAAACACGAAATCACTTCGCCAAATGCGATTTAATTCGGCACAAGAAATTGATGAAAAACTAATTTTAAACTATATAAAAGAAGCAATTGAAATTGAAAATAAAGGGTTAATTATTCCAAAAGAAAAAAAAGAAACTCTTATTCCTGCAATTCTTCAAAATGAATTAGATAAAAATATTAATTTAAAAACTAAGTTTATTTCTTTTTCACCTTATAAACAAAGAGAGTTTATTGAATACATTACTTCAGCTAAACAAGAAAAAACACAAATTACACGTTTAGAAAAAATTATTCCAATGATTTTAGAAGGAAAAGGTTTGAATGATAAATACAGATAATAAAAAAGCCGAATTTCTTAATTGAAATTCGGCTTTACTTTTATTTTTGAATGAAATTATGCTTTTAATTTAGCACTCATTTCCATTGAAATAGCAGATTTTTCCATTTTGATTTTTCCAGCCATTGTTTCTACAACGATTGTATCTTCATTCATTTCAGCAATTTTTCCGTGAATTCCAGATTTAGTGATGATTTTATCACCTACTTTTAATCCTGCTTCAAATGCTTTCTCTTTTTTTGCTCTTTGTTGTTGTGGTCTTATTAATAAGAAATAAAACACGGCAATCATTAATACAATTTGTATTGCTAAACTTGGATTCATAATTTATTTATTATTTAGCTACTACTTGGCAGCTGGTGTTACATTTGCTTTAATTTTGAACATTTCGTGACCATTTACAGTATTAGTCGTTAATGTTACTGTTTTTTCTTGTGATCCTGGTTTTCCTTTAGAATCAAAAGAAACTTTTATTGGTGCAGAATCTCCTGGTTTAATTGGTTCTTTTGGAGGTTGAGGAACTGTACAACCACAACTTCCTTTAGCATCAGAAATGATTAAATCAGTTTCACCTACATTTTTAACTATAAATTCAGTTTCTACTACATCACCTTCTTTGATGGTTCCAAAATCGTGAACTTCTTTATCTAATTCTACTTTTGCCATTCTTCCTGCTATAGCATTTTCTTCTTGAATAGCTTTCATATCAGCATCTGTAATTTTATCTGCTGCACTTTCTTGTTTACAAGCTGTTGCTAACACAACTAATGAAAGGGCGAATAACCCAACTGATTTTCTTATCATATTTTTAAAATTTTATAATAAACCTCTACCTGCTTTTTTCAATTTTCCATCTCGGTCAAACTCTTTTACTAAGTTGTCCAAAATTCCGTTGATAAAAATACTACTTTTTGGTGTAGAATACTCTTTTGCAATTTCTAAATATTCGTTAATTGTTACTTTCGTAGGAATAGATGGAAATTTCAATAACTCACAAATTGCCATTTTTAAAATAATCGTATCGATTTCAGCAATACGTTCTACATCCCAATTTGGCGTTTTATCGATATATTCTTTAGATAATTCTACTTCGTTTAAAACTGTTTTTCTAAACAAATTCTTTACAAACTCTTTATCATCAGAATCTTTGTATACTTTCGGAATTACCAAAGCATCATGTTCCGATTTTAATTGTTTGATTTGTTTTACAATCAAAGTATTGATTCCTGGTAAATCATCCACCCAAGTCAATTTATAATCTTCTAAATAATCGTATAAACGATCACTTGGAGCAATTACTTCTGTATATAAATCGGCAACAAAGTTTTTATCGTCTTCAAAGCTACTAGTTGATTTTTCCATGTAGTTTTGGTACAATTCACTTTCTTTTATGGTGTCTATTAAACCTAAAATAATATCATCATTCAATTTCCAGTTATTGATGTGATTATCATCTAAAGCAGTTTCTAATGCCTCTGATTCAGCTAATAAAGCCAAAACTTTATTATTGATAAATTTTAAATTAGGATGACGCTCTTCTTTAGTAGCTAAGTGTTTTTTAGAAGCCAAATCGATGTATTCCTCTTCTTTCTTTTTGATTTCTATAAGTGCTGAAAGCAATAAAAGATACAAGTTTTGGGTGTTTTCGATACTTTGAAAAAGGAATTTTTCTTCTTTATCCAAATTATCAGATTGGTGTTGGTGCATGGCATAAATACTTTGCATCACTTTTACTCGGATATGTCTTCTGTTTAACATACTAATTAAGAACTTTATAAAATTAAGAGAGCGAAAAAGTTACCTCTTTCGCTCTGCAAAAATACAATTTTATTTAAAACGAATTACTTCTTTAATTCATTTTTTGCATCATCAATACGTTTTTGGGCCATTGAAAAGGCTGCTTGATGCGTAGTAATGTTGTTATCATCTGCAAATTTGAAAATCTCTAATGCTGTGTTGTATATGTTTTCTGTTTTTTCCATTACCTGAGCATTCGTCCATTTTACTAATTCAGAATACACATTGATAACACCTCCAGCGTTAATTAAGAAATCAGGTGCATATAAAATACCTTTTTCTTTTAAAATTTTACCATGAACTGCTTCGTTTGCTAATTGGTTATTAGCAGCACCCGCAATGATAGAAGCTTTGATGTTATTGATAGTAGCATCGTTAATAGTAGCTCCCAAAGCACATGGTGCATAAATATCTACATCAGCACTGTATAAATCAGCACCTGTATAAATTTTAGCGCCGTACTTCGCTCCTACTTGGTTTACTCTATCTTCGTTAATATCAGTAATCGTAACTAAAGCACCGCTTTCTGTTAAATGTTGTACTAATACTTCACCCACGTGTCCGATTCCTTGTACTAATACTTTTTTACCTTCTAAACTATCAGAACCATATTTGTATTTAGCAGCTGCTTTCATTCCCATAAAAACACCGTAAGCTGTTACAGGAGAAGGATTTCCAGAACCACCTCTTTCAACTGAAATACCCGCAACGTGTTTTGTTACTTCGTTAACAGTATCCATGTCTTTAGTTTCCATTCCTACATCTTCTGCAGTGATATATTTTCCTGATAATGAATCTACAAATTGTCCAAAACGACGCATTAATTCAGGAGATTTTTGAGTTTTAGCGTCACCGATGATAACTGCTTTACCTCCACCTAAATTTAATCCTGAAATTGAGTTTTTGAAAGTCATTCCACGAGACAAACGCAAAACGTCGTTTAACGCTTCCCATTCGTTAGTATAATTCCACATTCTAGTTCCTCCTAATGCAGGTCCTAAAACTGTGTTATGAATTCCAATAATTGCTTTTAATCCTGTATCTTTGTCGTGACAAAATACAACTTGTTCATGACCATCAAAAGAAACCTGACCGAATACTGGGTCTACTTTATGAAGCTCATTCGCTTTTAATAATTCTGCTGTCATGTGATTTGAGTTGGGTTGAAAATTATTCAATATTTAATTACAATATTACGAATAATTTTAAATTGATTCAAATAATTATATTTATTTTAATAATTTAGCAATGAAAAGCTAAAAAATCCGATAATCATTCATTATCAATTGATTACCTTTTTAATTAATTTGATAACGATTCGTTATTACACAAAAGAATACTATGAAAGAACTGCAATATTTAAACAAATACTTTGTCAAATATAAATATCGTTTCCTACTAGGAATATTAATCACTATAATCGCGCAAATATTTTCTTTATTCACTCCTGAGTTAATTGGTAACTCTATTAAAGTGATTGAAGATTATGTGAATCATCCTACCAATGATATTCCGTTTCAAAAAGAATTACTAGTAAAAAACATTCTTTTAATCTTAGCTACTACTATTATAGCTGGATTTTTTACTTTCTTAATGCGTCAAACTTTAATTGTAATGTCGCGCCATGTAGAGTTTGATTTAAAGAATGAAATTTTTAATCATTACCAAACCCTAACGCAAAGTTTTTACAAACGCAATCGTACTGGTGACTTAATGAGTCGAATTAGTGAAGACGTTGGAAAAGTTAGAATGTATGTTGGTCCTGCCGTTATGTATTCGTTAAATACCTTAATGCGTTTTACTATTGTGGTGATTTATATGTACAACATATCACCTAAACTTACTTTATATTCTTTATTACCATTACCACTTTTATCGTACAGTATTTTCAAAATTAGCTCTATGATTCACAAGAAAAGTGGCGATTTTCAACAAAATTTATCAACACTTTCCTCTTTTACACAAGAAATTTTTTCAGGAATTCGCGTGATAAAAGCATATGCAATTGAGAATAAAAAACAACAAGAATTTACCGATTTAAGCAATGAAAGTAAGGTGAAAGCGATGGATTTAGCTAAAGTAAATTCGCTTTTCGGTCCGTTAATGATTTTACTTATTGGATTGAGTAACTTGGTTGTGGTTTATGTTGGTGGTTCTATGTATATTAATAATGACCCTGAAATTAACAGTATTGGAGTAATTGCCCAATTCATTTTATACATCAACATGTTAACTTGGCCTGTGGCATCTTTAGGTTGGGTTTCATCATTGGTTCAAGAGGCAGAAGCTTCTCAAAAACGTATTAACGAATTCCTAAAAGAAGAACCTGAAATTAAAAACACCAACAGCAGCCATTCTACAATTGAAGGTGATATTAAATTTGACAATGTTTCATTTGAATATGACGATACCAATATCAAAGCTTTAGACAAGATTTCATTTGAAGTTAAAAAAGGAAAAACATTAGCTGTTTTAGGAAAAACAGGTTCTGGAAAATCAACTCTTTTAACTTTGATTAGCCGTTTATATGACACCAATTCAGGAACAGTATTCATTGATAACAAAGACATTAAAGATTTAAACTTATTCGATTTACGTAATCAAATTAGTGTGGTGCCACAAGATGCTTTCTTGTTTTCGGATAGCATTAAAAACAATATCAAATTTGGTAATGAAAATGCTAGTGATGAAGAAGTTATGGAAGCTGCTAAAAAAGCGGTAGTTCATGACAATATTATGAATTTCAATCAGCAATACGAAACCATTTTAGGCGAACGAGGTATTACATTATCAGGTGGACAAAAGCAACGAGTTTCTATTGCTAGAGCTTTAATTAAAAACGCTCCTGTATTACTTTTAGATGATTGTTTAAGCGCTGTGGACACCGAAACCGAAGAAACCATTTTAAACAACTTATTAGCATATTGCAAAGACAAAACTACCATAATTGTGAGTCATCGTGTTTCATCGGCTAAAAATGCCGATTGGATTATCATTTTAGACGAAGGAAAAATTGTTGAGCAAGGCACTCATAATCAACTATTAGAACAAAATGGCTACTACAAAGAATTATACCTAAAACAACTTTCGGAAAAAGAAATTGACTAAACTTTTGTTTAATCCGATTTTTTTTTAGATTTTTGAGACGCTATAACACTAATTAATTGACAGTAGGATTATGAGAGAAAATGACATGTTAGAAAAAGAAGATATTTTTTCTAAAGTATTGCGTGCAGGAAGAAGAACGTATTTCTTTGATGTAAGAGCTACAAAAGCAGATGATTACTACATTACCATTACTGAAAGTAAAAAGTTTACAGAAGAAGATGGTTCATTTCACTTTAAAAAACACAAAATTTATTTGTACAAAGAAGATTTCGCTGCTTTCAGAGAAATTTTAGATGAAATGACCGATTTTGTTTTAGACCAAAAAGGCGAAGAAGTAATTTCTGAAAGACATCAAAAAGATTTTAAAAGAGAAACTTACGCAGAAGGAGATGAAGAAATAAAATCAGCTGAAAGTTTTACCAATATTGATTTTGACGATATTTAATCATCATTTTATAAAATACAAATCCCAAATTCTAAAAAAGAGTTTGGGATTTTTTTTATCCAATTCTCAACCCATTTTCAACTGGTACATCAGAAGTCAGCAAAACGATATCATGCTCTTCTCCTACCGAACCCAAAACCAAACATTCGCTCATAAAATCAGCAATTTGTTTTTTAGGAAAATTGACGACTGCGATAATTTGTTTACCAAGTAAATCTTCTTTAGCATAACGTTTGGTAATTTGAGCGGATGATTTTTTGATTCCCAATTCCGAACCAAAATCAATCGTTAATTGATATGCTGGTTTATTTGCCTTAGGAAAATCTTGAACTTCTAAGATAGTTCCAATGCGCATTTCTACTTTTTCAAAATCATGCCATGTTATCATGTTGAATAAAATAAAAAAGTACAATTTACCGAAGTAAATCATACTTATATTAGACGTTAAATCGTATTTATTTTTTTGCTTTTACTTTGCAAGTATTGATTCCAAACAAGGCATAAAACGGACAAAACTGTACAGAAGCTACAATAATCATTACGGCTCCAACACCCAAAGCAATCCATTTTAAATTTCCTTCCAAAATTCCTGAAAGTCCTAGTATAATAGCAATAACACCAATCATAACTCGAACAAAACGATCAGCAGTTCCAATATTTTTCTTCATAATCTAAAGTATTAAATTTATTTAACAGTTGGTTTTTCTTCGCTTGTCCAGTTTGTAATTCCGCCTTCTAAGTCGGTTATAGTTTTAAATCCTAATTCTTTCAATCTCGCAGAAGCTTTAGCACTTCTTCCACCCGATTTACAATATACCATTACAGGTTTTTCTTTATCTAAACTCGCCACTTTGGCATCAAAATCATCTGCCATAAAATCGATATTCACAGCATTTTCAATATGACCTTGACTAAATTCTTCTGGTGTACGAACATCAACCAACTGAACATCAGGTTGTGTCATTTTTTTCTCATAAGTGGCTACATCTAAAACTTGCACACCATCAGCTTGATTTTTTAAACAAGAGGTAAATCCTAACAAAAGGAACATTAAACTCAATACTTTTATCTTCATTATTCTATTTTTTTTATGTTTTCGAATCTAAATATACAAAAAAATTAATTCAAATGATTACTGATAATATCAGTTAAATCTTTTGAACTTAAAACTCCTGATTGTCTCCAAAGCATTTTTCCTTTTTTAAAAAGCATTAACGTAGGAACACCTCGTACCATAAAATGACTAGCCAAATCTTGATGTTGATCGACATTTACTTTTATAATTTTTACAGCTTCTTTTAAATTAGTTTTCACTTCTTGCAATATAGGCGACATCATTTTGCACGGCCCACACCAATCGGCATAGAAGTCCACTAAAACCAAATCATTACCGTTAATTATATCATTAAATTTTGCGTTCATAATCTTTATTTTTCAATTTCAAAGATACAATTCAAAAGACTTTTTTTATGTAATATTTGTTACACAAGAGCAATATGATAATTATCATTTTTTCTTTTCTAGAAGCGCTTTAAGTTTGTATCGTGCTAAAAATATATCGTCATGTCAGTCTCAATAGTCCAAAAATATAACGTTCCAGGACCACGCTATACCAGTTATCCTACTGTTCCTTATTGGGAAGAGGAAAAATTCCATTTAGAAGATTGGAAACGTACACTTTTACAATCTTTCAAAGAATCAAATGCTACTGAAGGCATCAGTTTGTATATTCATCTTCCGTTTTGCGAAAGTTTGTGTACTTTTTGTGGTTGCAACAAGCGAATTACAAAACGTCATGAGGTTGAAGATCCTTACATTACAGCCGTAATCAAAGAATGGAAATTGTATTGCGATTTATTCCCAAGAAAACCTATCATCAAAGAAATTCATTTAGGTGGCGGAACTCCAACGTTTTTTTCGCCTGAAAATTTAGAACGCTTGATGAACGGAATTTTTCAATATGCAACAAAAGCCGAAGAACATGAGTTTAGTTTTGAAGGGCATCCAAACAACACAACTCGACACCATTTACAAACCTTATATAATTTAGGATTCAGACGCGTGAGTTTTGGCGTGCAAGATTATTCACCTAAAGTTCAAGAAGCCATTCACCGTATTCAACCTTTTCATAACGTAGCAAAAGTGACGTTTTGGGCAAAAGAAATTGGGTATACTTCGGTAGGACACGATTTAATTTTCGGACTTCCATTTCAAACATTAGCCGATGTAAAGGATACGATTGACAAAACCAAGTCATTGCAACCTGATAGATTAGCGTTCTACAGCTATGCTCATGTGCCATGGATTAAAGGCAACGGGCAACGCGGGTTTAAAGATGAAGATTTGCCAAAAGATGATGAAAAACGAATGTTGTATGAAGAAGGTAAAAAACAACTAGCACAAAACGGCTACCAAGAAATTGGAATGGATCATTTTGCATTAGAAAATGACAGCATGTTTACTTCATTCAAAAATGGAAAATTACATCGTAATTTCATGGGCTACACGGCTTCAAAAACGCAGTTAATGATTGGATTAGGCGTTTCATCAATTAGCGATAGTTGGTACAGTTTTGCACAAAACGAAAAAACAATTGAAGATTATTACACCCATTTAGCAGAAGACCAATTACCTGTTTTCAGAGGTCACGTTTTAACACCTGAAGACTTAATAATCAGAAGACATATTTTGAATTTAATGTGTCAATTTACCACTTCATGGAAAGATGAAGCTTTAGATTTTCCTGAACTACCATCAGTTTTAGCAAGTTTAGAAGAAATGCAAGAAGATGGTTTTCTAACCATTCAAGATGACACGATTACTGTAACCGAAAAAGGAAAACCTTTCGTTCGTAATATTTGCATGGCATTCGATTTAAGATTAATCAGAAAAGCTCCAGAAACTAAGCTATTTTCAATGACGATTTAAGTTCAACTTGAAACCTGAAACTTGAAACCTGAAACAAAAACATATAAGCCATATAAGGAAAAAGTTAATTGTTAAGTTGAGTAAAGTTCATAAAAGAGATGCTTACCAACATAACAACTATACTACTATTGTGAGTTATGTTAAGTGAAACGCCTAAAATCAACACAATCAAAAACTATTGTACCTATGTGTTTCAAAAAATCTGTGTAGCTCTGTGTGAAACTTGAAACTTGAAACCAAAAAACTACTCATATCGAATATAACTTGGTTTAGATAATTGAAAATCATATAGTGATAAATTCGTGTTTTCAAACGAATTAAACTTATTAATTCCATCACCTTCAAAAGGAATCGTTGGATAATACGAAAACGAAATTTGGAAACTATTAAACACTAAAAAGTCATTATTTATTAGTGCACCAATACTAAATTTCGAATACACCTTACTATTAAATAGTGCTTTTTCGTTTGCCAAAGAACCAAGTGTCGTGTTGAAATACGGACTAAATCGGAAGCCATACCAACTTCCAGGAATATACGATTGTGTTTGAAAGGAAACCGTCCATTTTTGAGTTCCGTTTAAACGATTATTAAATCCTGGCAAGCCATCTTCGTCAAGTAAAGTCAAACGGTCTTTAAACGAATCATCTCGGTTATTCCCCCAAACGTAAGTAGGTTTCACAAACTGTCTAAAATACCATTTCCCCCATGAAATTAGAGGACTAAAATAATTTAAACCAAGTTTAAAAGTGGTTTGTTCAGTTAAACCTGCATCATAAAAACTTCCCCATTCGGCAAAACCACTAGCATAACCAAAAGAATATTTTTTACCAAAGGAAACACTTAATCCAGTATACATTCGAGAATTGCTGTTCTTTTCTTGATGACCTACAATTAAAGCAATATTTTCTCCTGTTGGAATATCCTCAGTAATATTGTAGTTGAAAACAAACTTGTCTTGGTAAAACTTTTGCTTAGAAAAACCAATCATTCCTATCCAGTTTTTTTCATTAGAAAAATAAGAGGTAGGATCTAAAACAGCCGCTGGTATTTGACCAAATACTTTTTGATTATAGGTCAACGCTAAAACCATGTTATTAAAATAACGTTCTGGATTTGATTTTGGATTTATTTTAAAAGCTCTACCATACCAATATTCCTGAAAATCATACGAAACATTTTGTAATGATATCGTATCTAATACCGGAAATTGTTCAGTTCTTAAACGGTTTTCAAAATAAGCTCCACCCGCATTTTTTGTAATTACGGAGTAAAATGGTCGATTAATATTGATACTCCTTTTACTATCGTTATTGTAATCATTTGCGTAATCCAAATCCAATCGAATATAGGTGTTTTTAATGTTATTGATAGAATATTGTGCATAAACCGCTCTTTCGTTAGAGTCAAAACGATTTTTAATATTTCCACTTATTAAATGACCAAATCCTAAAATATTCCGTTCTGTTAATTTAAGACTACTTTCACTGGATGATAAACTACCTGTTGGAATCAAAGTCCAAGAATCCAAAACTCTAATCTTGATATCTATAGAGTCATTACTATTAGGAATATCAATAGGCACAATAGTAACTTGTCTAACATAACGCTGACTTCTTATCAAACGTTCCGATTCAGCCAATAACTTAGAATCTAATTTATCATTCTTTTTAAAAAGAGTTATATTACGAATGGTAATTTCTTTTGTTCTAATATGAATCGAATTACCAAATTTTTCCATACTACGCTTTGGAACTTTCTTTTCATTTGAAACCGAATAACCAAAAGGATCTAATGTTTCAATTGTAATGTTTCTTATGATTTTTCCTTCTTGATATTTACTTACAACTTTTTCTACCTTTTTAGGTTTAGAAGGAATTAAATTCTCTGCTTTTAATGCCGATTCTCTAAACAATAGCTTGTAAATGAATCGTGAAAACTTACTTTTTTTTGAAAAACTATTAATGTCTTTGTAAATAGAAATACTATCCTTCTCTTGAATAACATCCTGACAAAACATGCTCGTAGAATGTAAACAAAAGGTAAAAACAATAAAAAATAGGATATTCTTTTTCACCCAACAAAAATATTACTATAAAATCGAATTATTATTACACAATTCCGATAAAACGTTATAAAATCAAATTTAGTACACTTCCAATATGCTAAAAATCATTCCAAAAAGTTTATGTACCTTTGCAAACAATTTTATTTACATTATGAAAACGTTCCAAGAATTCGATTTACCAAAATCACTACAAAAAGCATTAGACGAATTAGGTTTTGTTCACGCTACGCCTATTCAAGAAAAATCGCATTCTGTAATTCTTTCAGGAAGAGACATGATGGGAATTGCACAAACAGGAACTGGAAAAACCTTTGCTTATTTGTTGCCAATACTAAAACAATGGAAATTTCAAAACAACGAATCGGCAAGAATTGTAATTTTAGTTCCAACGCGTGAATTAGTGGTTCAAGTTGTAGAAGAAGTTGAAAAACTAACCAAATACATGAGCGTAAGAACACTTGGTATTTATGGTGGAGTTAACATCAATACACAACGAAAAGCATTAGCGCAAGGTGTCGATATTTTAGTAGGAACGCCTGGTCGAGTAATGGATTTAGGTCTTGACGGAGTTTTACGTTTCGATGAATTACAAAAATTGGTAATTGACGAATTTGACGAAATTTTAAACTTAGGTTTCCGTGCCCAATTGACTTCGATTTTATCGATGATGCGTGGTAAAAAACAAAACATCTTATTTTCGGCAACTATGACTGATGAAGTAGATGCCATGTTAGATGAATATTTCGAATTTCCTGAAGAAGTTTCATTAGCACAAAGTGGAACACCATTAGAACAAATTGAACAAATTGTATATCAAGTTCCAAATTTCCTTACCAAATTAAACATGCTAAAACATTTGGTTCGTGAAACCGAAACTATGGAACGTGTTTTAATTTTTGTAAACAACAAACGTATTGTTGATTTGGTTTTTGAAACATTAAACGAAGAATTTCCAGAGCAATTTGGGGTAATTCACTCGAATAAATCACAAAATTATCGTTTAAATACGATGGCTTCTTTTCAAGCTGGCGAATTAAGAGGTTTGGTTACAACCGATATTATGGCGCGTGGTTTAGATATTTCTGACATCACACACGTTATCAACCTACAATTTACCGAAGAACCAGAAAAATACATGCACCGTATCGGTAGAACAGGTCGTGCTGATAAAACAGGTATTGCCATCAGTTTGGTTTCACCAAGTGAAGTAGAAGCAAAAATTGAGGTAGAATTGTTAATGAATACCGAAATTAAAGAATTTCCACTTCCAGAAGATTTAAAAATTGAAGAACGCTACTTAGATTTCGAAAAGGAAAAGAAAAAAATGAAGTTCTTGTTGAAAACACCTAAAAAAGAAGGTGGAGAAGCTTTTCACAAGAAAAAAGATAAAAATGCCAAAGTAAACCTTGGAGGCCCAGGAAAACGTAAACCACGTAAAACCGAATCAAGAAATAGAAACATCGAACGTAAAAGAGACGAGAAAAGAAAGAAGAAATAATTCTTATAACTACGCATAACACTACCGTCACTTCGAGTGATTTTTAAAAGTAAAAATGCCAATTTTTGCTTTTGAAAATTGTATCGAGAACTGCAGAAACGATATAACACCACCGTCACTTCGAGTGATTTTAGATTTTAAAAATGTTAGTTTTTGAAATCTAAAATCGTATCGAGAACAACTGAAAACTTTTTCTATTTTTGTCTCATGCAAATCTCATACGTCTACATACTAAAATGCGCAGATAATTCCTACTACACAGGAGTAACCAGCAATTTAGCCCAACGCATATACCAACATGATTCCGCATACTTTCCAGATTGTTACACCGCTTCAAGAAGACCAGTCGAATTAGTTTTTTATGCAGAGTTTACCAATATTGGATTCGCAATTGACAAAGAGAAACAAATCAAAAAATGGTCAAGAGCTAAAAAAGAAGCTTTAATCAATGGTGATTATGATGCTCTTCCAAATCTTGCAAAGAAAAGGTTTGAAAAATAATCGTTTCTATAGTTCTAGATATAACACCACCGTCACTTCGAGTGATTTTAGATTTTAAAAATGTTAGTTTTTGAAATCTAAAATCGTATCGAGAACTATAGAAACGATTTCATTCCAACAGTTCTCGATACATTTTGCATTTGTAAATCTTTGGCTTTACAAATACAAAACACTCGAAATGACGAAGGTGGAATTACACTTTCAAAACGCTTCAAAACATTTTCTGAAATCTAATTTCTAAATTCTAAATTGAATTTCGTACTTTTGACAAATTCTAATAATAAATGCAGTTCAAACATCCAGAAATTCTCTACTTCCTTTTTCTGTTGGTCATACCAATTTTGGTGCATTTATTTCAATTACGTCGTTTTAAAAAAGAATATTTTACTAACGTAAAACTTCTAAAAGAACTTCAAATTCAAACCCGAAAAAGTTCTAAAATCAAGAAATGGTTATTGTTGGCTACTCGCCTATTGTTGTTAGCTTGTTTGATTATCGCTTTTGCCCAACCTTTTTTTAACGCCAAAGACACTTCAAATAAAGGCAACGAGTTAATTATTTTATTAGACAACTCGTTTTCGATGCAAGCCAAAGGCGCAAAAGGCGAATTACTAAAACGAAGCATCCAAGATTTATTAGAAGAACTACCTGAGAACCAACAATTCTCATTACTTACCAATTCGGAAGTTTTTTGGGATACGGATATTAAATCTATTCAGAAAGAATTGCAGAATTTAAAATATTCCGCAATGCCATTTCAGTTGGATTATTTGATTAATCAAGTTGAAACTAAAAAGAAAAACACTAAAAAAGATTACGTCATCATAACAGATGCAATTCAATCGGAAAGTAAAAAAGCATTGGATTTGGCAGAAAACAATGTAGTATATTTTATCCAACCCGAAGCGCAAAACAAAACCAACATCAGCATAGATAACGTTGCGATTTCACAAGTTTTGGATCAATTCTATGAGTTAAAGATTACGCTTCAAGCTTTTGGAGAAACGGAGAATGAAGTACCACTTTCTGTTTTTAGTAACAATAAAGCCATTGCCAAAACAATTGCAAGATTTGAAAATCAAAAAACTGAAATTGCTATCACCATTCCAAAAAACGATTTTCACGGAAATATTAGTATTGAAGATAACAGTCTAAGCTACGATAACGATTACTATTTAAGCATTTCAAAACCTGAAAAAGCGAATGTAATTGCGATTGGAACTTCAGACAAAAACAATTTCTTGAGTCGCATTTTTACGGCCGATGAATTTAATTTTCAAAGTACAGCATTAGCTACTTTAGATTACAATCAAATTGAAAATCAAGATGCAATTGTTTTAAATGAATTGGAAGATTTACCAGTTGCTTTAGGAACAACGCTAAAATCGTTTTACGAAAAAGGTGGAAATATTATTTTAATTCCGAATGCAAAAAACACCACAAGTCTATTGAATACTTTTGCAAAAAACTTTGGTGGATTAAATTATTCGCAACTATCAATCGCAGAAAAACAAATCACGAAAATCAACTTTAATCATCCATTATATCAAACGGTTTTTGAGAAAAAAGTGACTAATTTTCAATATCCAAATGTTAAAGAAAGTTTTACTTTATCAGGAATTACGAACATTTTACAATACGAAGACAATTTGGTTTTTGTAGGTTCAACTACGAATCGATTGGGAACGTTTTACGCTTTTTCGGCTCCGATAAACAAACAAAATAGTAACTTCCAAAATGCACCTTTAATTGTTCCAACATTCTACAACATGGGACAGAATCAAGGCAAAACAGGGATTAATGCTTATACCATCGGAGAAAATGACAACCTAATTTTAGAAACTATTTTAGCAAAAGACGAAGTGGTTTCGGTTCAAAAAGAAGGTTATAGTTTCATTCCGATGCAACAAATTTTAAATGCAAAATGTAAACTTTCTTTTGGCGATTATCCTGAAAAAGCAGGGAATTTTGAAGTTATTAAAGGCGATGAATCGTTAAAGAAAATCAGTTTCAACTATCCAAGAACGGAAAGCGATTTAACACAAATTTTAACTGCAAATTTTGAAAATTTTACCAAAGTAAACAACATATCCACCGTTCTAAATGACATTGCTTCCGAACGCACGAGCAATAAAATTTGGAAATGGTTTATCATCGCAACACTACTATTTTTAATAACAGAACTACTAATCCAAAAATTTGTAAAATGACGCAAGTTATTCTAAAACAAGCCAAAATCATCGACGCTTCAAGTCCTTTTCACAACCAAATCATGGACATCAAAATTGAAAACGGAACGATAACACAAATAGAAAAAGAAATCGCAGCTACTTCAGGTTTTGAAGTTGTGAATATTCCTAATTTAAACGTTTCTCAAGGTTGGATGGACAGCTCGGTTTCTTTTGGAGAACCAGGCTATGAAGACCGCGAAACCATAGAAAACGGCTTGAAAGTCGCTGCTAAAAGCGGATTTACAGCGGTAGCTTTACAACCTAACTCAAATCCAACTATCGATAATCAAGCGCAAGTACGATTTGTATTGGACAGAGCTAAAAACCAAGGAACAACTTTATATCCAATTGGTGCTTTAACGAAAGGTAGTGAAGGAACCGATTTAGCGGAATTATTCGATATGAAAAACGCTGGAGCCATTGCCTTTGGTGATTATAAAAAAGCGTTACAAAATGCCAATCTTCAAAAAATTGCCTTACAATATGTACAAGATTTCGACGGAATAGTTATCGCTTTTTGTCAAGACAGCACGCTAAAAGGAATCGGAATTGCAAATGAAGGTGTGGTGAGTACCAAATTAGGTATGAAAGGAATCCCAGCTTTAGCCGAAGAATTACAAGTCGCTCGCAACTTATTTTTATTAGAATACACAGGTGGAAAATTACATATCCCAACCATTTCAACTCAAGGAAGTATTAAATTAATCAAAGAAGCCAAAGCAAAAGGATTACAAGTGACTTGTAGCGTTGCGATTCATAATTTAGTCTTAAACGATGAAATATTGATGGGATTTGATTCGCGATACAAAGTATTGCCTCCATTACGCGAAGAAGCTACTAGAAAAGCTTTAGTGCAAGCAGTTTTAGATGGAACAATTGACTGCATTACTTCTGATCATAATCCTTTAGATATCGAGCTTAAGAAATTAGAATTTGATTTAGCCAAAGACGGAACCATAGGATTAGAAAGTGCTTTTGGTGCTTTACTAACGATTTTACCACTTGAAGTTGTAGTTGAAAAATTAAATGCTAATAAACTGGTTTTCAATATTAATAATCCATCAATTAAAATTGGAAATAAAGCCGATATTTCGCTTTTTACAACAGATGACGAATGGATATTTGGAAAAGAAAACATCATATCAAAATCTAAAAATTCTGCTTTCTTAGGACAAAAAATGAAAGGAAAAGCTGTTGGAATTTACAATAATGGACAATTAATAATGGACAATTAATAATTGATAATTTTTTAAATTATGAATGAAGTAGAACAAGGAAAAAGCGATATCGAAAAAGGAAAAATTACAGCTATTACTAGTTATATTTTGATTATTGGAGTGTTAATTGCACTTTCAATGAATGCTGAAACAAAAAATAAATTTGCATCGTTTCACATCAAGCAAGCAGTAGGATTAAATCTTACTTTTATTTCAATTGGATTACTAATTTCTAACTTTAGTAATACACAAATTTATGTTTCTTTTTGGGTGTTTTTTACTGTATTATGGGTGTTCGGAATTTTATCCGCTATTAAAGGGGAAACGAAACCAATTCCATTAGTTGGGAATTTATATCAAAAACTATTCAAATCCTTTTAAACTTTTAAACACCTAAACTTTTAACCTTTTTTAAATGAATTTACATTATTTAGTACAAGAACCAAAAGTTAAACACGATAAAAATCCATTATTACTACTTTTACACGGTTATGGCAGTAACGAAGAAGATTTATTTTCATTCGCTCCCGAATTACCAGACGATAGTTATGTAATATCAGTTCGTGCACCTTATGACTTACAACCTTACGGACACGCTTGGTATGCCATTCATTTTGATGCAGACGAAAACAAGTTTTCGGATAACGTACAAGCCAAACAATCGGTTGAAATCATAGCGAGTTTTATTGACGAAATCGTTAAACAATATCCAATCGACGCTAAAAATGTAACGTTAATTGGTTTTAGTCAAGGTGCAATTTTAAGTTATGCTACTGCCCTAACCTATCCTGAAAAAATATCAAAAGTAGTCGCGTTAAGTGGTTATTTTAATCAAGAAATCCTACCAGAAGTTATAGATACCAAAGCCATTTCACATTTGAAATTCTTTGTTTCTCATGGTTCGGTTGATCAAGTAATTCCTGTAGACTGGGCAAGAAAAGCTAAACCAGCTTTAGAAAACTTAGGTTTAGAAGTGGAATACCAAGAATACCCAATTGGACATGGGGTTTCTCCAAAAAACTTCTTCGATTTAAAAAATTGGTTACAACGATAAAATAAAAAAGCTCTGAACTAACAATTCAGAGCTTTTCGTTTAACAAACTAAACTAAACATTTTAATCATTATGACTTTGGAGTAACCACCGTATCTACTACGTGAATCACACCATTTTTTTGGTTTACATCAGCAATTGTTACTTTGGCACTGTTTCCGTTTTCATCAGTAACATATAGGTCTTTACCTTTCATCCAAGCTGTTAACATACCACCGCTAACTGTTTTTAATGTCGCTTTTCCGTTTCCTTTTTTAATAGCAGCATCAATATCTTTTGCATTCATTTTTCCAGCTACTACATGGTAGGTTAAAATAGTTTGCAATAATTTTAAATTCTCTGGTTTCAATAAGGTTTCAACAGTTCCAGCAGGTAATTTCGCAAACGCAGCATTTGTTGGGGCAAAAACGGTGAATGGTCCATCAGACATTAATACATCTACTAATCCTGCAGCTTTTACAGCAGTAACTAATGTAGTGTGGTCTTTAGAATTAACCGCATTTTCTACTATATTTTTACTAGGATACATAGGAGCTCCTCCTACTTCAACTGTTTTTTCTTTCATCTGAGCAAAAGACGATGTTCCAACTAATAATCCGAAAGCTACAATAGCAGTAGCAAAAATTTTGTTCGTTTTCATATTATAATTTTTAAGTTTTATAATTGCATTTACGCTGAAAATAAAATCTTGGTTTTAAAAAACTAAAAAAAAATAATCTTAAGCAAAGTATAAGTTCAACTTTAACCAATTATTCTTTACTTTTGTTATTCAAAAAAAATTAAAAGCTATGGCATCAATTACATTAGGAGGAAATCCAATTCACACAAATGGCGAATTGCCAGCAGTAGGTTCAAAAGCTACTGACTTTAATATGGTAAAAACCGATTTAGGCACAGCTACTTTGGCTGATTTTGCTGGATCAAAAGTAGTTTTAAACATTTTTCCAAGTATTGATACGGGAACTTGTGCGGCTTCTGTTAGAAAATTCAATGAAAAAGCAAGCGCTTTAGCAAATACTAAAGTATTATGTATTTCGAGAGATTTGCCTTTTGCTCAAAAACGTTTTTGTGGTGCAGAAGGATTAGAAAACGTAATCAATTTATCTGATTTTAAAGAAGGAAGTTTTGGAAAAAACTACGGTTTAGAAATAACTGATGGACCTTTAGCAGGTTTACATTCACGTGTGGTAATCGTTTTAGATGAAAACGGAACTATTCTTCACACAGAACAAGTAAAAGAAATTGCTGACGAGCCAAATTACGACGCTGCTTTAGCGGTACTATAATATGAAATTCGAAAAAGACGAAACCCTTTTTACAGGCCGATTAAAAAGTATGAAATTTGCTTTAAAGGGAGCAATAAAATTAATTACAACAGAACATAGTGTCATGGTACAGTCTTCATTGGCTGTACTTATGACATTTGCTGGATTTTACTTTGGAATCAACCGTTACGAATGGATGATGCAAATTCTGGTTTTTGGTTTAGTATTAGGAATTGAAGGTTTAAACACAGCAGTTGAAAAAATTGCCGATTTTATTCATCCAGATTATCACGAACGCATCGGTTTTATTAAAGATATCGCCGCTGGAGCTGTATTTTTTGCAGCCTTAACTGCCATAACAATCGGATGTATTATTTATTTTCCGTATTTGTTTTAATTTAGCTACTTTTGTAAAAATTGTTCCGTTTACATGGCCAAAAAAACTAGCAAAGACACTGTTAATTCTCCTACAGAAACCAAAGAAAAATTCTCTTGGCGCTTAAGTCGTCAACAAAAGTTTATTTTAGGTATTTCGCTTATATTCTTTTCATTAGCCTTATTGCTGTCTTTTATTTCCTATTTCATTACAGGAAATAACGACCAGGATTTAGTGACAGAATTAACCAATAGAGGCGCTAAAGCCGATAACTGGTTAGGGAAATTTGGAGCTTACTTAGCCGACTTCTTCCTTTATAAAGGATTTGGAGTTGCCTCATTTATCTTTGTTAGAATCTTGTTTTTAGTGGGAGCTTACCTAGTTTTAGATATGGCTTTAGCTAAACTTAAAAGAAGTTTTTTCTGGGATTTTTATCTTATCATTTTTATTTCAATAATCTTAGGTTTTTTCTGGGAATACATTCCGCAATTAGGAGGAACAGTTGGTTATGAAATGAACCTATTCATTCAAGATTACATTGGAAAAACTGGAACTTTATTAGTGCTTTTATTTGGGATTGTACTTTTCTTGGTATTCAAAATTAAAATGTCGCCTGAAAGTTTTACTAAAGTTTTTGAAAAACCACAAACAGCTTTTAATGAAGATATTGCTGCAGACAACAACGTGATTCCTGTAGCAGAAAACACAACAGATGAAGAGAATGAAGACGAAATCAATACCGATTTACCAATCACAACTCCTTCAAATGCTAAAGACGATTTTATCTTAACCGAAGACGAAGAAGAAATGGGTAATTTCGAATTGAAAACTTATCCTTCCTCTTTCGAGATTAATAAAGAAGCTTTAAAACCAACAATTGCTTCGGCATCTGAATTAAATTTAGATCCAAAACCAAAAGTTGAAACTCCAGAAGTAACCAATTTTTCTATCGAAGACAGAAGTATTCCTAAAGAAAATTTTGTTACTGAAGACGCTTTTGTAATTGAAAAAATTGAGGAAGAAGTTTTAGTAGAAGAAAATCTTGCCGCTAAATTGGTTCAGGATTTTGGTTTATTTGATCCAACATTAGAATTATCACATTATCAATTTCCTCCAATTGATTTATTAAAAGAATATTCATCGGGCGGAATTACCATCAATCAAGCCGAATTAGAAGAAAATAAAAATAAAATTGTAGATACATTAAAGAATTACAGCATTGGTATTTCGCAAATTAAAGCTACTGTTGGTCCAACGGTTACTTTATACGAAATTGTACCAGAAGCTGGTATTCGTATCTCCAAAATCAAAAACTTAGAAGACGATATTGCATTGTCGTTAGCGGCTTTAGGAATCCGTATTATTGCGCCTATTCCTGGAAAAGGAACTATTGGTATCGAAGTGCCAAACAACAATCCCACTATGGTTTCTATGAAGAGTGTTATCTCTTCACCAAAATTCCAAACCGCAGAAATGGAATTACCTATTGCTTTAGGAAAAACCATTTCTAATGAAACATTTGTAGTAGACTTAGCCAAAATGCCTCACTTATTGATGGCAGGTGCTACTGGACAAGGTAAATCAGTAGGATTAAATGCCGTATTGACTTCCCTACTCTACAAAAAACATCCAGCCGAAGTGAAATTCGTTTTAGTCGATCCGAAAAAGGTTGAGTTAACTCTTTTCAATAAAATTGAACGTCATTATTTAGCCAAACTACCTGATGGTGGCGATGCTATTATCACCGATAACACCAAGGTAATTAACACCTTAAACTCACTATGTATTGAAATGGACAACCGTTATTCTTTATTAAAAGATGCGATGGTTAGAAATATCAAAGAATATAACGAAAAATTCAGAAACCGTAAGTTAAATCCTGAAAACGGACACCGCTTTTTACCATACATTGTATTAGTAGTAGACGAGTTTGCTGATTTAATAATGACCGCTGGTAAAGAAGTAGAAACGCCTATTGCTCGTTTGGCACAGTTAGCACGTGCTATTGGTATTCACTTAATTATTGCTACACAACGTCCATCAGTAAACGTAATTACTGGGATGATTAAAGCCAACTTCCCAGCGCGTATTGCATTTAGAGTAACTTCTAAAATTGATTCGAGAACTATTTTAGATTCAGGTGGAGCCGATCAGTTAATTGGTCGAGGTGATTTGTTATATACACAAGGTAACGAAATCGTCAGAGTACAATGTGCTTTTGTAGATACACCAGAGGTAGATAAGATTTGTGATTTCATTGGTTCGCAAAAAGCATATCCAGAAGCCTACCTACTTCCAGAGTATGTGGGTGAGGAAAGTGGCATAAAACTTGATATAGACATATCCGAAAGAGATTCTTTATTTAGAGATGCTGCCGAAGTAATTGTCACCGCACAACAAGGAAGCGCTTCTTTAATCCAAAGAAAATTAAAATTAGGCTACAACAGAGCAGGAAGATTGATTGATCAATTAGAAGCTGCTGGTATTGTAGGTCCTTTTGAAGGAAGTAAAGCCCGTTCAGTTTTAATTCCTGATTTAGTTGCTCTGGAACATTTTTTAAATAATGAACAAAATTAATATCAAAATGAAACGTTTTTTACAAGTTGCAATCGCATTACTAATTGGTTTTTCACTTCAGGCTCAAGATGCTAAAAAAGCAAAAGAGTTATTAGATGAAGTGTCTGCCAAAGTAAAATCGTACAATAATATAGTGATTGACTTTAAATATTCTTTAAACAATCCAAAGGAAAATATCAACCAAGAGAGTAAAGGAAATGTGGCGCTTCAAGGAAATTTATACAACTTAAATTTCATGGGCGTAACTAAGATTTTCGATGGAAAAAAAGTATACACGGTTGTTCCTGAAGATGAAGAAATTACGGTAGCTAACTTTGATCCTAAAGACGAAAATGCTATTACTCCAAACAAGATGTTGACGTTTTTTAATACAGGTTACAAATACGCTTGGGATATTCCTCAAAATCTAAAAGGAAGAAAAATTCAATACATAAAATTAACCCCAAATAGTAGCAAAGATCAACGCAAAGAAATCTTAGTTGGTATTGATGTTCAAACAAAACACATCTACACCGTGATTGAAGTGGGTAAAAATGGTACAAAAACCACTTTAACTGTTAATTCTTTTAAAACAAATCAGCCATTATCGAAAAATCATTTTACCTTTACAAAATCAAAATATCCTAATTATTACATCAATAAATTAGACTAATTTCGTTCGGGTGAAAATATTAGATAAATACATTATTAAATCTTTCATGATTACATTTACTTCGGTATTTGTAATCTTGTTTTTTATATTCGTTTTACAAGGAATTTGGCTTTTTATTGCCGAATTAGCGGGTAAAGATTTGGACTTTTTTACCATTCTTAAATTTCTATCCTTCTACGCTCCAACTATTGTTCCGTTAGTTTTACCACTTTCGGTTTTATTAGCTTCCATCATGACCTTTGGTAGTTTTGCCGAAAATTATGAATTTGCTGCTATGAAATCTTCCGGAATTTCGTTGCAACGCGCTATGAAAATGCTAACGATTACAATTGGAATCTTAGCTATCGTATCCTTCTTTTTTGCCAATAACGTTATTCCAGATGCGCAGTATAAATTCATCAATCTTAGAAAAACTATTGTACAGCAAAAACCAGCTATGGCTATTGCCGAAGGACAGTTTAACACCATTGGAACATCCAATATTAAAGTAGATAAAAAATCGGGGGATAATGGCGAGTTTTTAGAGGGTGTTACTATGCACGTTAAAAATAACAACATGGGTTTGGGTGCAAATACTATCATCAAAGCAAAAAGAGGTGTTTTAACCAGCGAAGACGATTCTAATTATTTACAATTGGAATTATACGATGGATACTATTATGAAGATATTCATCCAAAGAACTTTGAAGAACGCAAACGCCTACCATTTGCAAAAAGTAGTTTTGAAAAATATGTAATCAATATCGATTTAACCAAATTAAATCAAGCAGAAATTGATGATGGTAACATTACTTCTGAAAAAATGCTTACCGTTCCTGAACTAAAAATCACTCTAGATACGTTACAAAAAAGCTATAATAAAGATGTTATTTCTTATGCTGATGATGTAGTAATGAGAAGTGATAATATTTTTAGAAAAAATAATCCAACAACAATTATTACAACTTCTCCTAAAGAACGTATTGTAAAAGCAGAGCCTAAAAAAGATATTTTATCAATTTTTACGGCTCCAGAGCGCAATCAAATACTGGAAACGGCAAAAAGCAATGTTACTAGCACCGAATTTATTATTCAATCAAGCAAATTGGATTTAGAAAATAAATCGAAAAACATTAACAATCACTGGTTGGCCATTCATGAAAAATTTGTGATTGCTTATTCTTGTTTATTAATGTTTTTTATTGGAGCGCCACTGGGAGCTATTATCCGAAAAGGAGGATTAGGTTTACCAATTGTTTTTGCAGTTTTAATTTTCATAACCTTCCATTTCATTAATACATTCGGAAGAAAAGTAGCACAACAAGATGAAATTACTCCCTTTTTAGGAGCTTGGATGGCTTCTATATTGATGACACCTTTTGCTATTTTACTTACCTATCGTGCTACAAACGATATTGGAATTATGATTAATTTTGATTGGATAACCGATCCATTTAAAAAACTTTTTAATAAAATAACACAAAATAACGACGACAACAACTAATACCATGTCAAAGAACATACAACTAAATACGATTGAAGAAGCTATTGAAGATATCCGTCAAGGAAAAGTAATTATAGTAGTAGATGATGAAGACAGAGAAAATGAAGGTGACTTCTTAGCCGCTGCCGAAAAAGTAACACCTGAAATGATTAACTTTATGGCAACACACGGAAGAGGTCTAATTTGTGCTCCTTTGACAGAATCGCGTTGTAAAGAATTAGACCTTCATGCCATGGTACGTAACAATACCGACCACATGGAAACGGCTTTTACCGTTTCGGTTGACTTAAAAGGGAAAGGAGTATCAACAGGAATTTCTGCTTCGGATAGAGCTTTAACCATTCAAGCCTTGATTGATTCAGAAACCAAACCTTTCGACCTAGCGCGTCCTGGACATATTTTTCCTTTAATTGCAAAACAAGGTGGTGTTTTAAGAAGAACAGGACACACAGAAGCAGCAATTGATTTCGCAAGATTAGCAGGATTTAAACCAGCGGGTGTCATCGTAGAAATCATGAACGAAGACGGAACAATGGCGCGTTTACCACAGTTGGTAAAAGTGGCTAAAAAATTCGACTTAAAATTGGTTTCTATTGAAGCTTTAGTGGCTTACAGAATGCAACACGATAGTTTAATTCAAAAGAAAGAAGATTTTGATATAGAAACGCGTTTTGGAACATTTAGAATGCGTGCCTATTTACAAACCACAAACAAACAAGTACACATTGCCTTAACAAAAGGAACTTGGAATGCAGGAGAATCGGTTTTAACACGTATCAACACAACCCAAGTCAACAATGATATTTTGGGCACGCTTACCGTTAACAACGATAAGAAACTAGATGATATTTTCCGCAAAATTAACGAAGCTGAAAAAGGGGCTATTGTATTTATCAATCAAGAAGTAAAATCATTAGAATTATTAGATCGTATTGCCGAATTAAAAGTATTACAAAGCCAAGGAGAAATGCGTGCCCCACAAATTAAAATGGACACCAAAGATTTCGGAATTGGAGCGCAAATCCTTCACGACATAGACATTACCAAAATTGAACTACTATCCAACAGCACTGCTCCTACGAAACGTGTAGGAATGATTGGCTATGGATTAGAAATTACCGATTATGTAAATTATTAATTTCTTATAAACAAAAATCCCCTTAGATAAACTAAGGGGATTTTTTTTATTTAATTCTTAACTAGATTTTGAATTTTAATATAAATTCATGAGTTCCGTTAGCTCTGCCTTTTAAGTCACTTTCTAAAGCACTTTCATATGCATATCCTAAAGTTAATCGTTTACTAGCTACAATAGAAAATAATCCTGAAATTACATTACTAGTTCTGTAAGCAATCCCTATGGTAGCGGTTTTATCATATTCAAAAGAAGCTGTAATATCAGCATTCAAAGGAGCTCCATTAACATAACGTAACATAAACGATGGAATAAAATCAAATTTTTCATTTATGATATAGTTATAACCTGAACTCAAATAAATATGTGGTTTATCCGTTGCTGTAGAAGCAAAACCATTACTCTCATCCGCTCTTTCAGTGTTCAAAATTCGAGGGCTAGATAATGATACATAATAAGAATCATGCTTTAAATAAAATCCTAAACCAACATTTGGATTAAAATTATTTATTGACTCTAAAGCTGGATCAGTCATAACGTTATAGGTTTGTAAACCCGATGTGTTTACATCATAGAAATTTCCTCCTACCTTTAATCCCATATACAATTTATGAGTTGCGTTTAGATCTAATTTATACGAAAAATCAATCCCAAGAAAAGTCTGTTTTTCAATAAAGGTTTTGTCATGCACCATTGAAACACCAAAACCTATTGATTTTCCAAGTGGCGTTCCAAAAGATACTGCTTGTGTTTCAGGAGCTTCCTCAATTCCTGCCCATTGTTTTCTATATGAGCTATTTATAAGGGTTTCATCTTCTGCCCCCGCATAAGCAGGATTTACTAAGTTCATATGATTCCTGTAAAAACTAAACAAACTTTCTTGCTGTGCATTAGCAGTAATTGTTACTACTAAAAATACTATTGTACTAATTATTTTTTTCATATAAGCTTTCATTAACGTGTGATATAAACCCATCCATCATGATCTACAGAACCATTACCATCTAAGTCAATTTGGTAATAATAAGAACCTGCTTCAGGTAAATCTTTACCTTTATTGGTTCCATCCCAATCACTTAAATAATTTCGTTTGCTAAATACTTCGTCGCCCCAACGATTAAATACTCGTACAAAAGAATTTGGATGATTTTCAATATTGATAATTAACCAGGTATCATTAATACCATCTCCATTTGGCGTAATAGCCTGAGAAACATTTATTTCTATTAAGTCACAAACATTACCCATACCATCATTATCAATATCTTCTTGACCAGGATTATACGTAAATTGGCAATTATCAACAATATCTAAAACACCATCGTTATCATCGTCATCATCACAAATATCACCTAAACCATCTGAGTCATTATCTTCTTGACCTGAATTTTGAACTAATTGACAGTTATCATTAATATCCAAAACACCATCATTATCATCGTCATCATCACAATTATCTTTAACACCATCTGAATCGGTATCAGCAAATGCATTTGTAATAGTAACTGTAACATTTGAAGTAGCACTATTTCCATGAATATCTGTAACGGTAACTACAATTACATTAGCACCTTCATTGCTACAATCAAATGTATCTTGAGAAACTGTTACAGTAGCAATTGCACAATTATCTGTAGAACCATTATCAACCATAGATGAAGTTATAGTGGTTACTCCTGTATTGTCTAACGCAATTGTAATGTTTTGCACATTAACTATTGGAGGAGTTATATCTTGCACCACAACATTCTGTGCAGCAGTAGCAGTATTTCCTAAACCATCTACAACTGTCCATGTTACAATTGTTGTTCCAACTGGGAATGAAGATGGAGCATTTGAAGAAAATGAAGCCACCACACAGTTATCACTTACTACTGGAACTCCAAGAACTACACCTGTAGCACTACAACCAGTATTCGCAGTAACATTTACATCTGCCGGAGCAACAATTGTTGGATTAGTAACATCTAATACTGTTCCTATTGTAAAAATTTGATTTAACGTACAACCATTTGCATCAATTACAGTAACGGTATAAGTTCCCGCAATCAAACCAGATGCTGTTGCAGCTGTACCTCCTGTTGGTGACCAACTATAAGTATAAGGTGCTGTACCTCCTGATATTACTACCGTAGCTTGACCGTCTGAAGCTCCAACACAAGAAACATCAGTTTGACTTGTAGAAGCAACAGCTAAAATTGTAGGTTCTGCTACTATAGGTGTTCTAGTTATTTGACAACCATTAGAATCTGTTACAGTAACGGTATAAGTACCAGCTGATAAACCTGTAGCCATGAAATTTGTTCCACCACTAGGCAACCAACTATAGGTATAAGGACCTGTACCACCTGTTACGGAAACAGTAGCAGTACCATTTGATCCTCCATTACAAGAAACATCTGTTTTAAATGTAGTTCCATCCAAAACTGTAGGTTGAGTAATTGTATAAGATTGAGTAGCTGTACATCCGTTAGCATCTGTTACAGTAACCGTATAAGTTCCTGCTGTTAAACCCGTAGCCGTTGCAGCAGTACCTCCGCTTGGTGCCCAACTATAAGTATAAGCTCCTGCTCCGCCTGTAACTGCAACAGTTGCACTACCATTTGATCCTCCATTACAAGAAACATTCGTCTGAGCTGAAGCACTTGCAACTAATACTGGTGGTTGAGTAATTGTAAATGTTTGAGTAGCTGTACAACCGTTTGCATCGCTAACAGTAACGGTATAAGTTCCTGCCATTAACCCAGAAGCTGTTGCAGCTGTACCTCCACTTGGTGCCCAACTATAAGTATAAGATCCTGTTCCTCCTGTAACTGCAACTGTTGCACTACCATTTGAACCTCCATTACACGAAACATTAGTTTGTGCTGATGCACTTGCTACTAATGCAGTTGGTTGAGTAATTGTAAAAGATTGAGTAGCTGTACATCCGTTAGCATCTGTTACAGTAACCGTATAAGTTCCTGCTGATAAGCCTATAGCTGATGCAGCAGTACCTCCACTTGGTGCCCAACTATAAGTATAAGCTCCTGTTCCTCCTGTTGCAGTAACAGTAGCACTTCCATTTGAACCTCCATTACACGAAACATTCGTCTGAGCTGAAGCACTTGCTATTAATGCTGTTGGTTGAGTAATTGTAAAAGATTGAGTAGCTGTACATCCGTTAGCATCTGTTACAGTAACCGTATAAGTTCCTGCTGATAAACCAGAAGCTATAGCACCTGTCCCACCACTTGGAGACCAAGAATAAGTATATGCAGGTGTTCCTCCTGTAACTGCTACCGTTGCACTTCCATTTGAACCTCCATTACACGAAACATTTGTCTGAGCTGAAGCACTTGCAACTAAAGAAGTTGGCTGAGTAATGGTAAACGATTGATTTGCAACACATCCGTTAGCATCGGTAACAGTAACCGTGTAAGTTCCTGCTGATAAGCCTGTAACTGATGTAGTACCATCTCCTGTTGGTGTTCCTGGTGTCCAATCATAAGTATATCCTCCTGCTCCACCTATAGCAGCATTTACTGTAGCGGCTCCATTTGATCCGCCATTACATGCAATATTTGTTTGAGATGCTGGAGTTAGAACCAATAAAGGTGGTTGAGTAATTGTAAATGTTTGAGTTGCTGTACATCCGTTAGCATCTGTTACAGTAACCGTATAAGTTCCTGCTGATAAGCCAGTAGCTGTAGCACTTGTTCCGCCACTTGGAGACCAACTATAAGTATAACCAGGCGTACCGCCAGTTACGGCTACTGTAGCACTTCCATTAGAACCTCCATTACACGAAACATTCGTCTGAGCTGAAGCACTTGCTACTAAGCTAGTTGGTTGAGTTAGTGTAAAACTGCGAGTAGCTGTACAACTATTAGCATCGGTTACAGTTACTGTATAAGTTCCTGCTGATAAACCAGTAGCTGTAGCTCCTGTTCCGCCACTAGGGGACCATGAATAAGTATAACCTGGCGTTCCTCCAGATGGACTAACTGAAGCAGATCCATTTGAACCACCATTACATGAAATATTAGTTTGTGAACCTGTAGCTGTACTAATAGCTGGTGGTTGAGTTAGTGTAAAACTGCGAGTAGCCGTACAACTATTTGCATCGGTTACAGTTACTGTATAAGTTCCTGCTGATAAACCAGTAGCTGTAGCTCCTGTTCCACCACTAGGGGACCATGAATAAGTATAACCTGGCGTTCCTCCAGAAGGACTAACTGAAGCCGTTCCATTAGAACCACCATTACATGAAATATTAGTTTGTGAACCTGTAGCTGTACTAATAGCTGGTGGTTGAGTTAGTGTAAAGCTGCGAGTAGCTGTACAACCATTAGCATCGGTTACAGTTACTGTATAAGTTCCTGCTGATAAACCAGTAGCTGTAGCTCCCGTTCCGCCACTAGGAGACCATGAATAAGTATAACCTGGCGTTCCTCCAGATGGACTAACTGAAGCCGTTCCATTAGAACCACCATTACATGAAATATTAGTTTGTGAACCAGTAGCCGTACTAATAGCTGTCGGCTGTGTTACTGTAATTCCATTAATAGTTCCTGTACATCCGTTTGCATCTGTAATTAGAACAGAATAACTTCCCGCCGCTAAACCTGTTCTGTCTTCAGTTGTAGGTCCAGAAGGAAGCCAATTGAAAGTATAAGGACCTGTTCCTCCTGTTGGAGTAAGATTAATTGCACCATTAGTTCCACCATTACATGCAACATTCGTTACAACTGTTGTGCCTGAAACCACAGCGGCTGGCTGTGTAACAGTTACATTTTGT
>NZ_DLHR01000012.1:3729-3907 GCF_002483315.1 Flavobacterium sp. UBA7663 | reverse complement strand
TGCAGCTAAACCTGTTCTATCTTCGGTAGTAATTCCACCTCCCCAATTAAAAGTATAACCTGGAGTACCTCCTGATGGAGTTAAATTAATAGCTCCATTACTACCCCCAAAACAAGACACATTAGTTACTACTGTTGATGAATTTAAAGCTGGAGGCTGTGTAACAGTTACATTTTGT
>NZ_DLHR01000012.1:0-3664 GCF_002483315.1 Flavobacterium sp. UBA7663 | reverse complement strand
TGCAGCTAAACCTGTTCTATCTTCTGTAGTTATTCCACCTCCCCAATTAAAAGTATAACCCGGAGTACCTCCAGAAGGGGTTAAATTAATCGCTCCATTGGTACCTCCATTACAAGAAACATTAGTTACTACTGTTGATGAATTTAGAGCTGGAGGCTGAGTAACCGTTACATTTTGTACTCTCGTACATCCATTAGCATCGGTTATAGTAACCGAGTATGATCCTGCTGCTAAACCTGTTCTATCTTCTGTAGTTATTCCACCTCCCCAATTAAAAGTATAACCTGGAGTACCTCCTGAAGGGGTCAAATTAATTGCTCCATTGGTACCTCCATTACAAGAAACATTAGTTACTACTGTTGATGAATTTAAAGCTGGAGGCTGTGTAATCGTGAAATTTCTAGTTATTGAAGCACCCACATTATCAGTAATTGTACATGTGTAGGCACCTGCTGTTAATCCTGTTGCAGTTGCAGCAGTTCCACCACTAGGTGACCAACTATAAGAATAAGGTGCTGTACCGCCACTTGCTACAACACTAGCGGTTCCATTTGAACCTCCATTACAAGAAACATTTGTAGATGAACTAGTTGCTGAAAGTGATGGCGCTGCAACTGGACCTACAATAATATTGTCAATTGCATAATAGATAATAGCTGGTAAATAAATTGATACAGAAGTTACTGTAATACCTCCAGCTCCTGGTGAGATTGCTGTGGAAGAATAGGTATAATTATTCCATGCTGTACCAGGTGTCATAGGAGTCATATCGTTATATTGATAGGTACTAGCTGTTAAAGTATACCAAGGAGGAAGTGTCATTAAAGTAGAATATAAATTCATACTTTGGTGATTTACCCAAATACCATAAAATTGAAAAGGTTGACCATCTAAACGTTGAAGAGAAAATGAATCTCCTCCTGAACCGTCTTTTCTTAAGCAATTACTATTAGAAACACCTCCGGTTCCTTGATTAGTAAATCCTCCATTACCTCCCGATGTTAATCGATAGGCAACTCCGCCAATCGTAATATCGGCTTGTGTTATCCAAGTACCTGTGTTTGTTAACACGGCTGGTGTTGTAAAATCATATGTTGTTTGAGATAAACCTATAAAGGAGCATAACAAAAAACATAATGATATTATCTTTTTTAATTTAAATAATTTTGTTTTCATGGGCTTGTTTTAAAATTGTTTGTATTTTTTCTTAAATAACATACAATTTTAAAACACATAGAATCTACTAATAATCTGCATTAAATACATATTTATGAATGTTTAATTGGTTACAAATGAATCCATAAAATGGACATTCAATCAACAAACAGCAGATTAATTTAAGATATATTTAGGGGTAGTATCAAAAAATTTCCTCAAATATATTCAATTATTTTAAGAATAATTGAAATATAACTAAAATAAATCATTATATTAATCTAAAGAATTTAATTGTTTTAATTTACTCAAAATATAAGTAAACTCTCTAACTAACCATTCTTTATCTAAATATTAAGACTAAATTCTTAAATCTTAACTTTCAATTCTATCTGTTTTTTTTTCAAAAACCTTATATTTTTTTTTGTTTATTATTAAATTTAAACTCAAAACAATAGTCTTTTTATTAGTTATTACTTTAAAAAACACTACTACTTTTTTTGTTAAAATTAATATAAGGTTTTAGATTTTAACACATTTAATCACAAAAATTAATAGAAAGAACTTTTTAAGGAATAAGTGTTCTATTTTTAAGAATAAGTGATGAATTACATAAAAAAATAACTGTTTTAGTAAATTTATGTAATCTGTATAAGAACTATCAATTTGGAATTTCTTATCCCTTTGCAAAAGCTTCACGAAGTGAAACCACCTTCAAAATTAATCATTCGTTACCCGAGAACTTTGCTCGAACTGGCAAAGCAATCATCATGCAACATTCACTATTCGTTGTCATGCTGAACTCGTTTCAGAATCTCCTTCAAATTAGGCTAACGCTTCACGAAGTACTAGCCTGTCATTCCGCCAAAATAGGAATCTCCTACACATTAGGCAATTTCTTCACAAAGTAAAAGTTGTTATTCCGCAGATTAAAAACTTAAGTCCAGCGAAGCTAAATCTCCTACAACGTAGGCTGTTGCTTTACGCAGTAAAGCCCACAACTTTAAACATAAAACCTGATACTTTAAATCGAGCAAAGTCCAAATAGATCAATTCCCCCTATAAGTAGCATAACCAAATGCCGAAAGAGTTATTGGAACATGATAATGACTATTATCCGTTATTTGAAAAACAACCTCTATAAAAGGATAAAAACTCTCGGTTTGATTTCTTTTAAAATACTCCTTTGTAAAATAAGTCAGTTTATAGATGCCTAAATTAGAAGTATTCTCCTTTAAAAAATCGGTAATTCTACCATTTTTATCCGTCACTTTTTCATCTACTTTAATCCAGGTGTTGGTGGTCTCCTCTAACTTTTCAAGTTTAATCGTTACCCCGCTTGCCGGTACACCTTTACTAACATCAAGAATATGACTTGATAATTGATATTTTTCTGATTGCGCTGCCATTACAGTTGAAAACAGCATTAGAAGACCTAAAATGATTGACTTTTTCATAATTTTTAAATGTTTATTATTGGAATAATGTTACTATTTTTTGGGCAATTGCATCATCTTGTTCGGGACCACCTGCTCCAGCAATCCCAACACTCCCTATAACTTTATTATTAACTATAATAGGAACTCCACCACCAAGCAACAATAGTTCGGGTAACGTGTTCAAATTCTGAGTATCGGGATTTGCACTTGCATTTCTCGATAAGACAAGTGTTGGTTTTTTTGTCGATAAAGCCGTAAATGCTTTTCTTCTGGCTGCCTCAAAATTATGAGGACCAACACCATCTGCAATTGTGACTAAAATTGGTTTACCCGATGCATCTAGGAAAGCAACTGCTATTTTTTTATTTGCTTCTTTCGCTATCGCATTAGCAAAAGTTAGTCCTTTAATGGCTGCTTCTTGAGTAAGACTTTCAAGTGTTTGCGAATTTTTTTTAAAATCGGAAGTTGGTATTTGAGATTGGGCAACCAAAAAAAAGGAATGGCACAAAAAAGCGATAAGAATAGATTTCATATTATTTTTTTGACAAAGTTAGCCTATGTCAATTCCGGAAACATTGATCTAAGTCAACGTTTTATAATTTAGCTTTTAATCGGCTAAGAGTTGCAGGAGAAATTCCTAAAAATGATGCCGCCATTTTATTAGAAACTCTTAAAAGTAACTTAGGTTGGTTCTTTATAATCCACTTCACCTTGTAAAGCGCATCATAACCTTGAAAACCATAAATTCGCTTTTGTGCAGTAATAAATCCTAATTCTAAAATTTCGGTATATATTTTTGCAAATACAGGAACCGATGCTACAAGTTGGTAAAAATCTTCCCTAGAGATGCGAAGTAATTCTGATTTCTCAATAGTTTGCAGATATTCTTCTGCTGGTTTTTGGTCAATAAAACTGGGTAATGCTGTTACAAATGTATCTTCAAAAGCAAAGTAACGGGATATTTCTTGTCCATCATCAGTAATGGTAAACACTCTTACGGCTCCTTTATTCACAAAATAATAGTAATTAGCAACTTGTTCGTATTGCTGCAAATTCCAGTGATATTGACC
>NZ_DLHR01000022.1 GCF_002483315.1 Flavobacterium sp. UBA7663 | reverse complement strand
CAAAATGTTCAAACCAATGGCAATTACCGTAGGTTTTGCAGTTATTGGAGCATTCGTACTTTCTTTGACTTATGTACCTATGATGAGTGCAATGTTTCTATCAAAAAACACCGAACACAAAACTAATTTTAGTGATAAAATGATGGCATGGTTCGAGAAGATATACACACCATTTTTAGACAGAGCATTACGTTTCAAAAAAGCTGTTTTAGCAGTTTCATTAGCGATGTTTGTCTTTGCCATTATCGTCTTTCAAAATATGGGTGGCGAATTCATACCAACTATCGAAGAAGGCGATTTGGCAATCAACGCAACCATTATGACAGGAAGCTCGCTATCCCAAATGGTAGAAACCACAACCAAATACGAAAAAATCTTAAAAGCAAAATTCCCTGAAATCAAAACAATTGTTACAAAAATTGGAAGTGGAGAAATCCCAACCGATCCAATGCCAATAGAAAGTGGTGATTTAATTATTGTTTTAAAAGATAAAGATGAATGGACTTCTGCCGACAATTGGGAAGATTTAGCCAACTTAATGAAAGAGGAAATGGAAGCTATTCCTGGTGCAAACATCGAAATTTCACAACCCATTCAAATGCGTTTCAACGAATTAATGACAGGAAGCCGAAGTGATATAGCCATTAAAATTTTTGGAGACGATTTAGAAGTTTTAGATACAAAAGCCAAAGAATTAATTTCTAAAGTAAATAGTATTGAAGGTATTGGCGATTTAAAAGCCGATAAAGTAACTGGACTTCCACAAATCACAGTCAAATACGATTACAATAAAATTGCGTTGTATGGTTTAAATATTGCAGACATCAATCAAATTATACGCTCTTCATTTGCAGGCGAAAGCGCAGGTAAAATTTACGAAGAAAGCAAACGTTTTGATGTAGTCGTTCGTTTAAACAAAGACAATCGTAGCGACATTAAAGATGTTAGCAATTTGTTTATTCCATTACCTAATGGGCAACAAGTACCTCTTTCGCAAGTAGCTTCTATCAATTACGAACAAGGTCCGGTACAAGTTTCTCGTGAAAATGGAAAACGTCGAATTACAATAGGTTTAAATGTTCGTGGTCGTGATGTAAAAAGTGTGGTAGAAGAAATTCAACAAAAATTAGAAACAAGCTTTAAACTTCCGGCAGGATATTATGTTACGTATGGAGGTCAGTTTGAAAATTTGGTTGAAGCCAACAAACGACTATCTGTAGCATTACCAATCGCTTTAGGATTAATTATGGTGTTGTTATTTTTTACTTTCAATAGTATGAAACAAGCCGCGTTAATTTTTACAGCCATTCCACTATCGGCAATCGGCGGTGTTTTTGCACTTTGGTTACGAGGAATGCCTTTTAGCATTTCGGCAGGTATTGGATTTATTGCTTTGTTTGGAATAGCAGTATTAAACGGAATTGTGCTAATATCCTATTTCAACCAACTCAAATCCGAAGGAATAACTGACCCATTACAACGGGTTTTAATCGGTACAAAAACCAGACTTAGACCAGTATTAATGACTGCTGCGGTAGCTTCATTAGGATTTTTACCGATGGCATTATCTACAAGTGGCGGTGCAGAAGTACAAAAACCATTAGCAACGGTAGTTATTGGCGGACTAGTGTCAGCAACTTTACTAACCTTAATCGTTTTACCAATTTTATACTTACTCTTTGAAAAAGGAATTAAAAGAAGGAAAAAAATGTCAAATCCAATTGTTACAATACTCGTTTTATTGATTAGCTCGTTTTCATTTGCTCAAAACAGTCAAATAATTACTTTAGAAAAAGCCATTGAAAAAGCGAAAGCAAACAACATCGATCTAAAAATTGCGGATAAGGAAATCGAAAAGCAAACCGTTCTCAAGAAAACGGCGTTTCAAGTAGATCCTTTACAAGTGCAATACCAAGGCGGTCAATTCAATAGTGTTGATTATGATCACAATGTTTCTATTCAACAATATTTTCCTATTGGTAAAATCACAAAAGCCAACCGTCAGTTGCAAGAAGAGCTGGCAAAATTAGCTGAAAAACGAAAAGCATTAACGGAGTATGAAATTGAAAAAGCAGTGTCATTAGCCTATTATCAATATTTATATGGAGTTTCTATTCAAAAGTTAAATAATGAATTGTTCGAGATTTATGCTAAATTCCTTAAAAATGCAGAACTTCGTTTTCAAACCGGAGAAAGTGGCAACATTGAAGTCATTAGTGCTAAAGCCAAATCAAAAGAAATTGAAACCCAAAAAGCACAATTAGAATATGATTTGATAATCTATCAAAAGCAATTGCAATATTTCATTCAAACGGATGAAAACATTGTACCAGATACCAATACACCATTGCAATATGCCAATCCTACAGATTTAAATAATACCAAAGTAGAAGGATTAGTAAACGATTATTACACACAGCAAATTTCTGTATATCAAAAAGAAGCCAATACATTTAAAGCCATGCGAACACCAAAACTAGGATTGGGTTATTTTGGTCAAACTATCGATACCAAATCCTATTTTCAGGGTTTTACTGCTGGATTGCAAATTCCTTTATTTGGTGGTGCAAATACAGCTAAAGCCAAAGCATCAGAAATTAGTATTTCGCAATCGCAATTAGAATTAGATAAAAGCAAATTGACTTTAAAATTACAGAAAGAAGAACTACAAAATGAGTTCGAAAAACAGAAAAAAGCACTGTTATATTACCAAAACGAAGGATTGCAATATGCCGAACAAATTATTACAACGGCTCAAAAAAGCTATGCCAATGGTGATATGAGTTACTGGTCATACATTAGTTTTTTAAACCAAGCTATTGACATTAAAAAGCAAAATGCAGAAGCCGTTAATACTTACAATCAAAGTGCTATTCAATTGCAATTCCCATCATTCAACAACAATTAATATTCTATTTATGAAAAATATAAAAATAAATAATATTTTAAGAACAAGAATTAATACCAACGTCTTGCTTCTTGTTTCTTTCATCTTTCTTCTAACATCTTGTGGCGAAAAGAAAACTGAAGAAACCCACGAAGAAGAAAAATCAGAAACCGAAGTGGCATTGACCGAAGCACAATTCAAAACTATTGGCATCGAAACAGGCAGTATTGAAATGAAAAACCTTAACACAGTAATCAAAGCCAATGGTTATACAGCAGTTCCGCCACAAAACATGGCTAACATATCTACCTTAATTGGCGGTGTTGTTAAAGATATTTATGTGTTAGAAGGAACTTACGTTGCAAAAGGTAAAACATTGGCATCCATCCAAAACCTTGAAGTTACCGAAATGCAGGAAGATTACAACTCCGCTATTGCCAACATTGAATACTTGCAACTGGAATATAATCGTCAAAAAACATTGAGCGATGAAAATGTAAATCCTCGCAAAACATTTCAAGAAGTAAAATCAAAATTAGCTGTAGAAAGAGCAAGAGCACAGGCAGCAAAAAACAAGTTACAAGCATTGAATGTTAGTTTAAACGGAAACACTTCATTAATTCCTATTGTTTCACCTATAAGTGGATATGTTGGTAAAATTAGTATAACCAAAGGTGCATTTGCAGAAACAGGTGTAACACTTTTTGAAGTGGTCGATAACAGCCAAATGCATTTGGATTTGAATGTTTTTGAAAAAGATTTAGGTAAAATATCAATAGGTCAAGTAGTCGATTTTGTTCTTACTAACCAATCCAATAAATCGATAAAAGGAAAAATATTTGGTATAAATAAATCATTTTCCAACGAAAGTAAAACCGTTGCTGTTCACGCCAAAATCAATCCAAGCGATGCTAAAGATTTAATTTCCGGCATGTATGTAGCTGCAAATATCAATATTACCAACCAAACGGTTCAAGCATTACCAAAAGATGCAATTGTTAAAGATGGCGATAAATATTACATTTACATACAAGAAGAGCACCATGAAGATGTTTCAAAAAATAAAGAACACGAACAGAAAGAAGTCCATTTTAAAGCTATCGAAGTTTCTCCAGGAACAACAGATTTAGGATATACAGAAGTAAAATTGATGTCAGAAATCGAAAATGATGCTAAAATAGTAATTAAAGGTGCTTATTATTTACTAGCATCTTCAAAAGGTGGTGGCGAACACGACCATTAACAATAATAAATTAACTTAAAAATTAATATCATGAAAAATTCAGTATTAAAATCAATCTTATTTTTAGCAGTATTATTTTTTGCCAGTAACTCAGTTTCGGCCCAAAAATCAAACCAAAAATCAGTTATAAAAACTACTTTAAACTGTGACCATTGTAAAGAATGTGAAACTTGTGGCTTGAAATTTAAAACCGAAATGCTAAAAATCAATGGAGTAAAAATGTATGAGCTAGATGATAAAAAAATGACATTCACAGTATATTATAATCCTAAAAAAACCGATTTACAAACTATAAAAATGGCAATTTCTAAATTAGGATATGATGCAGATGAAGTTAAAGCAGATCCAAAAGCGTATGAAAATTTAGATGGATGTTGTAAAGCGTAAAACAAATGGAAAACAATAAATCACATTGGGAAAATGTATTTGCAACCAAAAGTCCTAGCGAAGTAAGTTGGACGCAAAAATATCCGAAAACTTCAATGAATTATTTAGAAAGCTTAAACCTTTCAAAAACAGCCAATATAATAGATATTGGTGGTGGTGATAGTAATTTGGTTGATGCATTATTAGAAAAGGGATATCAAAATATTTGGGTTTTGGATATCTCTGAATTTGCTTTAGAAAGA
>NZ_DLHR01000007.1 GCF_002483315.1 Flavobacterium sp. UBA7663 | reverse complement strand
CGGGCATCATTATACTATTTGAGGTGGTTGCCATATACTTCCGAAGAAATTGGAAGTAAATATAGAGGTATAGGAAGGTAATTGCGTTTTTATACTCTTTGTAATTGGTGTAAAACTAAAAGTAGTAATCTTAAAATAACTCACTATTTGTGAGCCACAACAGTTGCAGTTGCAAAAAGGCGAACATAAATCATTTTCTTTATCGTGATTATGAGATTTTTCATCATGATTATCTGAAATCTCAACAGCTTTGTGTGCTGCACTACTTACTTCCATATCTGCACAAGGCAAACATGATAGTACCACTAGATAGATTGATAATATGTAGTTTAAGAGTTTCACGAGTGTAAAAATAGGATTTTTTATTTATAAATAAATTAAGAGTATTAAAAGTTTGTGTTATTTTACGATTGCGATGGTTTTTTAATAATTCAAATTTACACCGACACCAAATCCCATATCACTGTCATAATGAGTTCTGGCACTCAAATTTCTTTTAATAATGTAGCGTAATCCAGCCATGTATTCTTTATCGGTATTCCACATTAAATCCATACGAACTCTTTTGGAAACCGGAATGTCCATTCGTTCCAATTGAAATCTAACATTACCATCTGTAAAAACCTCAGCTTGTGCCTTTACTAGCATTGGTAATGTGTATTCTACTCCTGCGCTAAAAACGGAACGGTTGTCTTTAGTATTAGATTGGTTGAAGAGATTTTTTTCCATTTCGCCTTCTTTCATTTCTCTGTAACGCCAATCAAAGCCAATGAATGGCATTAACCATTGCATTTTGCCAATGTATCTACCGATATGTGTTTCTGTCTCATAACCGTGATGATCGTTGTAGCCCAATCTCCATTCAGTTCCAATACTCCAACGTGTATTGCTGAACATTGCCATACCATCGTTTCCGTTGGTAGCAAAATCATTTTCAGCCATAAAGTGAAATTTACGGTCTTCGCCAAATAGTTTTCGTTGTGCTAGTTTAGGATTTGGAATTAACGGATTTGGTGCTTGATTTTCATAGGTAAAAACCCTGCCCATTCCTGCCATCATGTGATATAGAATATGGCAATGGAAAAACCAATCGCCTTCTACATTCGCATTGAATTCGATAATATCGGTTTCCATTGGCATGATGTCGATGATATTTTTTAGTGGTGCATAGTCGCCTTGACCGTTCAAAATTCTAAAGTCATGACCGTGCAAGTGCATTGGATGGCGCATCATAGAACCGTTGTATAATGTAATCCTAACATTTTCGCCTTTCTTGATTAAAATTTTATCGGTTTCAGAAACTACTTTGTTGTCTAAACTCCAAACATAGCGGTTCATATTTCCTGATAATTCAAAACGCAATTCTTTTAGTGGAGCATCTTTTGGTAGTGTTGTTTTTGTTGGCGACTTTAACATAGCATAATTTAAAGTAGTGATATCTGAAAGTTCGTTACTGTTATAGTCGCTTTCATTCATCTTCATGTTTCTCATTTTATCATCTTTTTTTGACGCTGCTTCTCCAGTGATTTCTGGATACATGACCACATTCATATCCATTTGATTGTAGGACATCTGCATTCCCATATCATCCAAATCGCCATTCATTTTCATCATTCCGTTCATCATTTTCATTCCGTCAAAATATTTTAATTTTGGTACTGGTGAAATTAATTGCTTAACACCATCGCCAATATAAAGTGATGCCGATTTAGTTCTGTCTTCTGGGGTTACAAGGAATTCATACGAAGTTTTGTCTGCTGGAATGGTAACAATTACATCGTAGGTTTCAGAAACTGCAATTAATAATCGATCTACTTCTACAGGTTCAACATCGTTACCGTCATTGGCAACAACCGTAATTTTGCCACCTGCATAGGTCATCCAAAAATAAGTTGATGCACCACCATTTGAAATGCGTAATCGTACTTTATCGCCACCTTTGAATTGGGATAATTGACTATTACTTTTACCATTGATTAAAAACTTATCATAGTACACATCGCTTACATCCATGGCATTCATTCGTTTCCATTCGTTTGCTATTTTTGTTTTGAAATGACCTTGCTTAATTGCTTCTGCATAACTTTGGGTAGTTCCTTTTTGTATGGCGAACCAATCGGTTGCATTGTGAAGCATTCTGTGTACGTTATTTGGATTTACATCGGTCCATTCGCTTAAAATTACCGGAATGGTTGGCAAATCGTCAATACCTTTTCTGAAGGTTTCGTCTTCAGGTTTTTTGTTTAAAATCATTGAGCCGTACATTCCGATTTGTTCTTGCAAACCAGAATGACTGTGGTACCAATGTGTACCGTGTTGGATAACTGGAAAGGTATATTTATGTGTTGTACCCGGTTCAATTGGCATTTGGGTTAGGTAAGGAACGCCGTCTTCTTTATTGGGTAAAAATAAGCCGTGCCAATGCAATGAAGTACTTTCCTTTAATTCGTTGTGCACATAAATTTCGGCTGTATCTCCTTCAGTAAACGTTAGGGTTGGCATGGGAATTTGACCGTTTACAGCAATTGCTCTGGTGGGTTTGTTTCCTATATTTACAATTGTATCACGAACGTATAAATCGTATCTCACTGTTTTAGCTATTGTCTTAACTATAGGTTTGCTTTCAGAAATAGGAATATCTTTTGGAACTTCAACAATTTTTGGAGTTTCTTCTATTGGTTTTGAAGCTTCTTTTTTTGTTTCAGAAATTACTTTTTTTGTAGCGACTGTTTTTTTTACAACTGCTTTTTTTATCGGTTTAGCTTTTTCTTTTACTAATGCCATCCCGCATTTTTGGCATTTTGCGGGTTTTGGCGAATGAATTTCGGGATGCATCACACAGGTATAAAAAGTTGGTTGTGTTTCTTTTTTTACTTGAGCATTCGCAAAAAATCCGATTGAAAAGATGATGATTATAAGAACTATTTTTTTCATTATTATTTGTTTAAAGTTTTAAATTTCGCAAGCGCAACGCATTTACTATAACCGATACCGAACTAAAAGACATGGCTAAGGCTGCTATCATTGGAGATAATAAAATTCCGAAAAACGGATATAAAACTCCTGCTGCAATTGGTACACCTAGTACGTTATAGAAAAAGGCAAAAAATAAATTTTGCTTAATGTTTTTCATCACAGCATGGCTTAAGTTTTTGGCTTTTACAATGCCTTGTAAATCGCCTTTTACTAAAGTGATTTTGGCACTTTCGATGGCTACGTCTGTTCCTGTTCCCATTGCAATTCCTATATTGGCTTGTGCCAATGCCGGTGCATCATTTATACCATCGCCAGCCATGGCCACAATTTTACCTTCTGCTTGTAATTTTTTAATTTCCTTGAGTTTGTCTTCAGGTAGGCATCCAGCTTTGTATGATGCCAGTCCCAATTCATCGGCAACTGCTTTAGCAGTGTTTTCATTGTCTCCGGTTAGCATAATTACTTCGACACCTTGGCTCATTAATTCTTTAATGGCTGCTGCGCTTGATTCTTTAATGGCATCGAAAATGGACACAAAACCAACAGCAACACCATCAATGGCTATGTATGACACTGTTTTTCCGAGTTTTTGTTCAGCTATGATTTTGTTTTCTAAATCATCAGAAACTGTTGCTTTGACTTGTTCCATAAGCTTTTTATTTCCTAATGCCACTTTTTTGTTGGTTACTGTTCCTGTAACTCCTTTACCGGCAACGGCTTCAAAATCTTTTACTTCGATTAAAGAAATGGATTTTGTTTTGCCATAATTGACTACGGCTTGTGCTAATGGATGCTCACTATATTGGTTCAGTGAAGCTATGCTCTGTAACAAATCACCATCGTTGTTATTGGCAGCATAAATTTTTTCAACAGATGGTTTTCCTTCGGTGATGGTTCCTGTTTTATCGGTAATTAAAACATTAACCTTATTCATGTTTTCCAGAGCTTCAGCATTTTTTATCAAAACCCCTGATTGTGCGCCTTTACCAACACCTACCATTACTGACATAGGCGTTGCCAAACCCAATGCACAAGGACAGGCAATAATTAATACAGCTGTGGCATTTATAAAACCATATACTAATGCCGGTTCGGGACCGAATTTTGCCCAAATGAAGAATGTAATTACAGAAATGATAACTACAATGGGCACGAAGTATTTGGAAATACTATCTGCTAATTTCTGAATTGGCGCTCGTGAACGAGAAGCGTCATTTACCATTTGCACGATTTGTGAAAGCAAAGTTTCTGAACCCACTTTTTCAGCTACCATAACAAATGATTTATTACCGTTTATTGTTCCGGCAATTACATTATCGCCTTTCTTTTTATCTACCGGAATCGGTTCACCAGTAATCATAGCTTCATCTATGCTGCTTTCGCCATCGGTTATTTTTCCGTCAACTGGTATTTTGTCTCCGGGCTTTACACGTAATAAATCGCCTTTTTTAATATCGTGAATTGAGATTACTTTATCACCACCATCAATAACCAAAGTGGCCTCGGTTGGGGCTAGTTTTAATAATTCTTTGATTGCTCCGCTAGTTTGACTGTGTGCTCTGGCTTCTAATAGTTGTCCTAACAAAACTAAAGTTAGAATAACCGTTGTTGCTTCAAAATAGAGTAATACTGTACCGTGTTCGGTTTTGAATTCGCTAGGAAAAATGTCGGGAAAAAACATTCCAACTAAGCTAAATAAAAAAGCTACTCCTGTTCCAATTCCGATAAGGGTAAACATATTCAAATTCCAAGTAATTATTGATTTCCATGCGCGAACAAAGAATATCCAACAGGCATAAAAAACAACAGGTAGCGAAAGCAGTAATTGTACCCAATTCCATTTAGGAGCATCCATTATTTTAAATAAAGGATTGTTATGTGCCATTTCTATCATTGCGATGGCGAAAATGGGAACCGTAAAAACAACCGCGATTTTCATTTTCTTAACCAGGTCCTTATAGGTTTTTTGGTCTTCGGAATCAGTAGGATTCATAGGCACTAAATCCATTCCGCAAATAGGACATGAACCCAGAGTTTCTTGAATAACTTCGGGGTGCATAGGACATGTATATAATGTCTTGTTTGCAGTTAGTTCAGGTGCTTTGACTAAATCCATTCCACACACAGGACAGTCGCCTGGTTTGTCGTAAACTTTTTCTCCTTCGCAATGCATTGGACAATAGTATTTACCATTGGCATTAGCGGGGACTTTGATTTCTTTTTTATCGCTATGGGAATGGGCAGCGCAACACGATTTTTCAGTAACCGCATCCGTTGCTACTTGTTGTGGAATTTTGTCATTGCCCATTGCTATGGTATATTTTCCAACGGCTGTCAATGCTTGTTGCAATTGTTCCGTTGGAATATGTTTTTCCATCGTTATCGTTGCTATTGGTGGGTTTAATGAAACTTTTGCTTCAACACCATCAATTGTGTTCAATGCTTTTTCGACTTTGGCGCGACAACCATCACAAGTCATTCCGGTAATGTTATAAGTATGTATCATCTTTTATATTATTTTAATACAAATTTCCTTCTTAATGTTTTTTAGAGTTGCACAATTTTGGGTTTGATTTGCAAGATTTATAGATCTTCTATTTGTTTTCTTTTTATCGATTTTAAATTCTTGAAGTAAGTTGGTGAAAAACCAGTTACTTTTTTAAATTGGTTACTTAAGTGCGAAACGCTGCTGTAATTTAATGTGTAGGCAATTTGACTAAGTGATAATTCATCATACACAATCAACTCTTTTACTTTCTCAATTTTTTGATTGATAAAATACTTCTCAATTGTTGTGTTTTCTACTTCTGAAAAGAGATTGCTCAAGGTATTATAGTCTTGGTTTAGTTCTTGAAGTAGAAACTCGGAAAGGTTTGTTTTTAAATCACTGTTTTTATTTTGGACCAAATCAATAATCAATGTTTTAATCTTATCAATCGTTTTACTTTTCCTATCATCGATTAAATCAAAGCCAAAAGCACGAAGATTTTTTAGTAGTTCGCTTTTTTGACTTTCTGGAATGTCATTTTTTAATTCAACTTCACCCAATTCAACTGCGAGAAGATTAATCCCGATATTTTCAAATACAGATTTCACTGCCATTTTGCAGCGACTACAAACCATATTTTTTATGTAGAGTTTCATTGTATCGGTTTTAAATTGATTTTGCTATTTTATCCATAATAGAATGGTCTGAACCAAATTTGCATATAGCGTCACAGTTGGTTCTCAATTCTGAAAACAGTATATATTTGATAATCATTTTTGAATTTTTTATGACAGGTCTATTTAGTTGTTGAATCACATCTTTTTCACGACTGTCGGGGATAATAATATAGAATACTTCATCGCCGTCAGAAATACTAAAGTAAAGGTCGGAAAGACGTAAAATACCCGAATAAATGCTGGTGCTTTTTTCTACTTCAAATGCGCCAATAATGTTGTTTGTTCCTTTTTCAAACCATAGCACATCAATAAGTTTAATGGTATTTTGTGTGTCTTTATCGCAAGGCAATTCAGGAAATTTATTCATAGAGATAAAAGAAAAACTTTGCCCGTTGAAAGCTTTGCTTTTGTCATTACTAGCAGGCGTAACATCAAAACCTAACGAAGCTCCGATTTTTAATAAATGGTATTGCATTTCGCTATGCAGATTTTCTTCTTGCTTTTCTTCCTGTATTTCCTTTTGCCGTTTAACTATGTTTTTTTCAAATTTATGACGCTCTTCTTCGCTCAAGTAATCATCATTTCCAATGAGCATTTTTTGCGTTCCAATTTCAAAACACAATCCTGCGATTGCTCCTAAATCATTAGATAATTCAGATTTATGAGTGCTATTCGTTTCGAGAAGTGTTTCACGAATTTTTAGGTATTCTGTCCAGCTACCGAGCTTTTTTTTGTCTTTGTATAAAAAATTAAATCCGTTGAGAATGGCAGTATTGAATGGTGGAAACCATGTTGGATGTATGAAATATAAAATACTGGCAACCGCCGGACCAAGACCTTTTATTTTGAGTTCATCTAGCCTTACAATCTCTTTTACAACTTGTTCTTCTGTTTTGGCATTGATGCAGTTTTCCAAGAATTGGCCAAAAGCAATCTTATTCGTTTGATTTTCGTAAATATCAGGAATACGCAATTTAGGTTTCCAATAAAAAGGATGTGAAACGCCAACAAACACTTGCTTTTGCTCTGCAATGCAATTCAACACAAACTCTAGACTACTGTTTTTGAAATCGTTTGGGAATGATTTGTTCTTTATATCATCAATAACCTGCAAAACACCCCGGCGTATTGTTCGGAATGCTTTTAGTCTTTGATCATTGTCAACAAACCAAGTATTATAAACACTTTCTGTATCGTTCTTGTATTGTTGTATTATTTGGTTAAAATTGTTCATCCTTATTATTTTAAATTACATTTTCATCCCTTCCATTGGGTCAGAACCTTTACGGAATTTATATTCACTATTAATTGCATAGGCTCCTGTTATTACCACTTTTTGACCATTGGCAATTTTTGTTTTTATTTCTATGAGTCCGTTGGTTTCGATTCCTGTTTCTACCATAAGATTTTCATAAACACCTAGTTTTTTTTCTATCCAAATGTAGGATGCGCTTTCTTCTCTGATTACCGCATCGGTTGGGATGTAGATTCCTTTACCTCCGGCAATACTCAACTTTGCGATAGCCTGCATTCCGGGTTTTAAGATTAGATTTTGATTTGGTATTTCAAATCGAATCAATAGTAAACGGGTTTCCGGATTGATTTCCGGATTGATAAATGACACTTTGGTACTTAATAATTTATCGGGAAAATTGGCAAATGTTATCATTGCATTTTGACCCATTTGGATACTTTTAAAATAGTTGATATTAACTTGTGTTTCAAGCCAAAGCTTCGTTAAATCAGTAACTTTGATAATTGGAGTGCCTTCCATGATATAACTACCTTCCACGGCACTTATTTCTGAAATTGTACCACTAAGGGTAGTATAAAATGTGGTATATGGAGAAACATCTTTACTACTTTTAATATTCTCAATTTGAGTACGTGATAAACCATAGAACAAGAGTTTTTGTTTGGCTGCATTCAAAATGTTTTTTGCGTTTTTACCAAAATCACCGGGCATTTCAAGTTGTTTCAAGGCTGTATAATAGTCTTGTTTTGCTATTGCAATATCTTCACTGTATAATTGATATACAGGTTGGTTTAAAGCTATATAATCACCCGTAGATTTGAAATATAATTTTTCAATTCTACCCATTGCTTTTGAAGAAAGAGTTTTGGAATTTTCTTGGTTAAATGTTAAAACACCAGTATAGTTTTGTTCGACATTATTTTGTGTTTGTTCAATAGCTTGAGTTTTTATATTGCCAAGTTGTATTTGTTGTTTGCTTAAACTTATTTGGTTTACCTCATTGTCATCCTGTTTTATTGGTGTTAATTCCATATGGCAAATAGGACACTTGCCCGGTTTGTCTTCTTTCACCTGGGGATCCATAGAACATGTATAAAAAGTTGCTTCTTTATTTTCATCATGTTGGGAATGATCTTTTTTATCAGTAATTGAATGGTCTTGTTTTTCTTTAGAATTGCAAGCCATAAGTACCAACACAAATAATAAAAGGATGCCTATTTTATTTGATTTTTTCATATTTACTCCGTTTTAATAAAGCTTTCGCTATCAATTAAATACTGTGCGTTTTTTGCAATGGTATCTTTTACTGAAATACCAGTAATGATTTGAATATACTCGTTTATTTCAAATCCTGTTTTTACCGGTGTTGCCTTAAAACCATTCTGAAGTTTGATAAAAGCGATTTTTTTATTACCGGTACTTACCAATGCCTTTTTTTGCACCCAAATACCGCTAATTGATTTCGTTTTTATGATACCCTGCAATCTTAATCCTATTGGCAGATTGAGTGTTTTGTTGTTTAAATAAACCCTAATTCTATTGGTTCTGTCGGCAGCATTAAATTGTGTTTCAATAAAATTAATTTTGGCTTCTATCGATTCCTCACCATTGAGTTCAGACGTTATTTTAATGGCTTGATTAACTTTAATAAGACTACTGCTTTCTTGTGTGATATTGAATATTCCCCAAACTTTATCTGTATTTACTAATTTAAAAACAACCTCTCCCTTTTTTACATAGTTTCCTTCTTTTAACTCTAGTCTTTCGGTACTATTGTTCATGTTTTGCATTCCGGAATTTGATTGCGTAACCATTGTTTCTGTTCCAATCACTATCCCATTTGAAGGGCTGTAAATAGCTATTTTTGGATTAGCTTTTTTGGAATTAGTTAAAGCGCTAATTTGATTTTGAGTCATGCCATAAAGCAATAGTTTTTGTTTAGATGCCTCAATGATTGAATGGTTTTCGCTATCATTTGTAATTAAATAAATAAAGTTTTCCTGTTCAGTTAAAAGTTCAGGACTGTATAAATCAAATAATCTTTGTCCTTTATTAATCCGTTGGTATTTGAAATTCACATACATTTTTTCTAATCGGCCACTTATTTTGGCTGCAATATTTACGGCTGAATTTGGGTCATAAGCGATAATACCCGGAAGATTGATTTCACCACTTAAGATGGAATCTACTGCTGTCGTTGTTTGAAACTTACCCACTATAAAGTTATCTGTAGGCTTTATAACATTTTCAAGATTATGGTCTTCTTTAGCATGATTGTCGGTTACTTTTTTTACTAAAGTCATTCCGCAAATAGGGCAGTTTCCCGGTTTATCTCTAATGATTTGAGGGTGCATCGAACAAGTATAGACAATCGCTTGGTGTGAACTTGCAGAATGATCTTTGGGTTTAACTGTAAAGAAATAGATAGTAAAACCGATTATTGCTATTACACTTAAAATCAAACCATATTTGATGTATTTATTCATAATTATTTAATTTCGAGTTGTTTTTCGATTTCTACCTGAGTGTTTAGTATGGACAACAATTTGTCTAGTGCATCCATTTGAGCCATATTCAAAGCTTCCCAAGCATCTAAGACAACAAATAAATCCCCCGTGTTATTTTGCCAAGCTAATACTGCGGTGTCATAATTTTTACGCAATGATGGAATAATGCTCTTTTCGGAGATAGTGTATTGCTTTTTGAGGTTTGATAGTTCAGTATACATACCCGAAATCATACCAACGGTTTCATTTAAAATCATTTGTTTTTGCCAATTAAGACTTTCGTTTTTAATTTGAAAACTACTAATGTTGGCTTTGTTCATTTTGGTTGACCAAGGCATAGGAATAGTTATCATACCCATCAGTGAGAATTGTTGTGGCTGCTGTCCAAAAGCAAACATGTGGTCATATTTTATTCCAAACTCGGGCAATAGTTTTGACTTTTCAGCTTCAACTCTTAGTTGGTTTATTTCTATGGCTCTTGTTATAGCATTTATATCGCTTCTGTTTTTAGAAATTAAAGTGGTGTCTAATAGTTGTGTGTTGTATTCCTTTAGTTCGAATGTTTCTTCAATTTCAAACACGGTATTTTTATCTCTTGACATTAGTGTGTTGAGCATAATTCTTTTTTGTGAGATATCATTCTGAAGCATTATAATCATACTTTCCAATTCATTGTATTGAGATTTTGCTTTATAATAGGTTGAGAGTTTATCCATATTGTACTGATACCTTATTTCCATGCTTTTTATCATGTAGTTTAATAGTAGTAAATTATCATTGGCCACCTTGGCTTTTTTATTTAGTATAAGCCATTGATAGTAATTTGTTTTGGCTAAGGCATAAAGCTGATTTAAAGTGTAATTTTTGTTTTCTTTTTCAACGGAAGACATAGCACTCATATACTTATATTCGGCATTTTGCTTTTTTGCATTGGGAATCATCTGTGAAACTCCAATCATATAACTGCCCATACCCGGGCTCATATCATCTGCTTTCCACATTTTAGTATTATAGGGCGCCATAAAAAAACCTGTTTCTACTTGAGGTGCCATCCAGCTTTTAGCACCTTTTGCAGCGGCATCCATACTTTGGATATCAGCATCGTACATTTTTAACTGTGGATTATCGGTTTTGATTGTGCTCATAATATTTTCTAACGAAAGTACCTGTGCATTAGCAGTTGTAAAGCTTAAAATCAAAAAGCCTATAACGATATTATATTTATTCTTTAACATCTATAAGTTCTATTTTGCCTTTAGTTTTTAATTCGTGAAGTTTCACCATTTCAAAAACAATAGGAGTTACTAATAATACATAAATTGTTGAAGTAATTGTTCCACCGATAAGAGGAACTGTTATAGGCAACATTACATCGGCACCGGTACCTGTTGCCCAAAGTATCGGAATAAGACCAAATAAAGAAACAGAAACCGTCATTAATTTTGGTCTCAATCTTTTTGCTGAGCCATCAATAATGTATTGTTTTAATATGTCTTCTGTAATTGTTTGTGAATTATTGCCATGTTTTTCGACCATTTTGTTCATAGATTCATTTAAATAGATTGTCATTAACATAGCTGTTTCAATTGCCATTCCGAAGAGGGCAATAAAACCAACTGCAACTGCAACAGATAAATTTATACCATAAAAATAGACCATAAAAACACCCCCAATTAAAGCAAAAGGTACTGTTATCATTGTAATCAAGGATTCTTTCATGGAGTGGTAGGTAAAATATAAAATGAGGAAGATAATTATCACCACTATGGGTAAAATCATGCTCAGCGTTTTATTGGCTCTTAACTGGTTTTCCCACTGGCCGCTCCATTCTATGTAATATCCTTTAGGCATTTTAGACATCATTGAATTTAATTTTTCCTGGGCTTCTTTTACTGTGCTACCCAAGTCTCGGTCACGAACATTAAATAGAACACTTCCTCTAAGCATGGCGTTTTCGCTATTTATCATAGGTGGTCCATCGCTTATTTTTACTTCTGCAACCGTTTCTAATGGTATTGGACCATACTGCATAGTTTGAACTTGCAATTTTTTTAGGGCATCAATACTGTTTCGATATTCTTGTGCATATCGGGCATTTACGGAGAAACGTTGTCGTCCTTCAATAGTAGTTGTTAGTTTCATTCCTCCTATAGCGGCTTCCACTATTGCATTAATATCGTCAATTGAAAGACCATATCGTCCCAACATTTCCCTTTTTGCCTCAATATCAATGTATCTCCCACCGGTTATTGGCTCCGCATACAAATCTTTTACACCCGAAGTACCTTCGAGAGCCTTTTTGATTTTTTGAGATAGCGCATTAATGGTATCCAAACTTTCACCATACACTTTAATTCCAACATCTGTTCGAATACCGGTGGATAGCATGTTTATTCTATTAATGATAGGCTGTGTAAATCCGTTAGTCACTCCCGGAATTTGGAGTTTGTTGTTTATTTCAGTTATAATGTCATTCTTTGTTTTACCTTCTCTCCATTCGCTTTGAGGCTTTAATAGAATAATGGTTTCAATCATACTAATAGGGCTATTATCAGTTGCAGTATTGGCTCTTCCTGCTTTTCCCAATACATGGTCAACTTCGGGAATTGATTTTATTAGTTTGTCCTGAACCTGTAAAATTCTTTTTACTTCCGAATTAGAGACATCGGGTAATGTAACCGGCATGAAAAGTACTGAACCTTCATCCAAAGGAGGCATAAATTCAGAACCTAAGCGGGTAAACATAAGTATACCGATTATTAAAGCAACTACATTGAATCCTAGCACTGTTTTTCTCCATTTCATGCAAAAAACCAAAATAGGGGTGTATATACTTTCGAGTCTTTTATTGATAGGGTTTTTACGCTCTGGACGAAGTTTACCTTTCAATAAAAAACTGATAAGAACCGGTGTAAGTGTAATTGCTAAAAAAGCATCAACAATCAGAATGTATGATTTTGTCCAAGCCAACGGGCTAAACAACTTTCCTTCCATACCAGTAAGTAAAAAGACCGGTAGAAAAGAAGCGATTACGATTAGTGTTGAGTAAAAAACACCCGGACCTACTAATTTTGAAGATTTTTCAATAAGTTGTAATTTCTCGTCAGAGGATAAAGGATCATGTTCCTTTTTAAATAAATTTTTAATTTTGTCTCTCATAATACCAGCTTATTTGTTGTTATCCATTTCTTCCTGTCTCTCTGAGATTGTCCTATAAGCATTTTCAACCATTACGATACCATCATCGACCACAACTCCAATTGCGAGTGCAATACCTGTTAATGACATAATATTAGAAGAAATACCAAAAGCTTCAAGCAATATAAAGCCAATTGCGACCGATATGGGAAGTTGAATTAAGATTATGAGGGCACTTCTCCAATGGAATAAAAAAATTAGGATGACTAGAGAAACGGCAATCATTTCTTCAATAAGTGTTCCTTTGACAGATTCAATAGCTTTCTCTATCAACTCACTTCTGTCATAAGAAGTTTTAAATTTCACCCCTTCAGGCAATCCTTTTTCAACTTCTTTCATCTTTGCTTTAACCGCTTTTATGACTTCATCGGCATTTTCGCCGTAACGCATTACTACTATTCCGCCCACTACTTCGCCGGTTCCGTTTTGGTCAAAAATCCCTAAGCGTAAGTCTCCGCCCATTTGGACAGAACCTATGTCTTTTACCTTTACCGGAATAGAATTGTAATTTTTAATTGAAATATCCTCTATATCTTTAGTGTTCTTTAAGTAACCTAAACCTCTGATGATATATGACATATTGCTCATTTCAAACTTTCGCCCACCAACATCATTGTTATTAGCCTTGACCGCATTCATTACTTCCATCATGCTTACATTATAATATTGCATTTTTAATGGATCTAAAACCAATTGGTATTGTTTTTCAAAACCACCAAATGAAGCTACTTCTGCTACCCCTGGAACTGTTTGCAGTGCAAATTTCACATACCAATCTTGTAATGCTCGTTGTTCTCCCAAATCCATTCCGTTTGCTTCCAAATGGTACCAAAAAATGTGGCCAACACCAGTACCATCAGGACCTAAGGAAGGCACTACATTTTGGGGTAATAATCGTTGTGCGTAGTTAAGTCTTTCTAAAACCCGTGTTCTTGCCCAATAGACATCAACATCATCTTCAAAAATAATGTAGACAAAACTCATCCCAAACATAGATGCCCCGCGAATGTTTTTTACTTTTGGAATTCCTTGCAAGTTGGAAACCAATGGGTAGGTTACTTGGGCTTCAATTACCTGAGGACTTCTGCCCATCCATTCCGTAAAAACAATAACCTGATTTTCTGATAAATCAGGTATGGCATCAATAGGATTTTGCTGAACACTGTATATCCCCCAACCAAACAAACCGGCTGCCACAAGCAACACAATATATCGGTTTCTAAGAGATAATGTAATTAGTTTTTCTACCATAATTAATAATTTTCTGAAGTGTTATTGTCTTCATTGATTGCATCAATCCATTGGATTATCGTTTGTTTTTGCGTTTCGGTAAGTATTGCATCATGATGTAACAGGGTATATGAACTTAATGGCATTTCACCCGATTTAATTTGTTTGCCTATCGCTTCTAACTTACTTTGTTGCTTTCGATTAGAATAGCTGCCAAACTCATTGAAATTTAACTCTTTTTTTCCATCGTTAATATGTGACTCTACAAATATCCTAGCCGGTTGAATATAGTCGTACCATAAATAATTGGTGTTATTACTGTGGCAATCGTAGCAGGATGACTGAATTAACTTTGAAATATTCTTTGGAGCATTAGTTGTGATAAGAAAATCATTTGTATAATCTTGCCCCAAATTTTGATTTAGGGCAGGCTGATAGAATTGTATTGCTATCAATACCAAAAAAAGTATGAATCCAACTTTTTTTAATTTCCTTTTCATTTTTATAATGTTTTTTTCACACTACCACAAGTAAGCATCTGTGAGCCATAGAAAGGATTTTTTATTTCTTTGGTTTCGCTAATCCAAATAGCGCCTTTACCCTCATCATACATTGGGCAATGGTCTTGATATAATTTTTGTTTAGTTCCAAACATTTTAATTAAATCATTGATGTCTTTACTAAGTGTGGCAAAATGTTCTCTTTGATGGTCTATTTTCCCGGCGTTGTCACCTATATGTTCTGCGTGCTCTTTTGCATCTTCAGCAATGTCTAAATATTCCTTTTTCTGTTTTGCATCTAATGTTTTTGTGTCAAATCTTTCAAATGATGCTAATAGTACTTTTCCTTTATCTGCTGCACCTTTACTGTCATCATTTACTAATCTGTTTTTAAGATTTATATAGCTAATAATAATATCTGTTGTATAGTCTGCTTGAGTTACTGTAGTGACATCGGTTTTTGTTTCGGTTGATTTTACATCTTCCATCTTTTTTGATGTAACCGGTTCTGTTAATTCCATACCACATTTGGAGCATTTTTCTCCTTTTTTTCCTGTTACTTCCGGGTGCATTGGACAGGCAAATAACTCGGTTGAATTGGCTGAAGCTTCTGTAGTGTTGTTTTCTGTTTCTTTTGTTTTAGTATTACAAGAAACTAATAAAGAGACTGCTAAAATAGCTGTTAAAATGAGTGCTTTCATGATTTTAAAATTTTAAGTTAATGTTAAATATTTTTTATTTGTAACTGTGTTCTGTGCCTTGTTCGTGGTAATGTTTAATTATTTCTTTAGGTAAAACTTCAAGCTTT